>QDFX01000017.1 GCA_003347645.1 Rhizobiaceae bacterium CPCC 101076
GGGAACGCCTCAGGCATCCACGCAAACCAAACCAGTCAGAGGACGCCGAGGCGTTCCCCGCTCCCTCCGAGGGAGCATCTTTCCGACATCGTTGTTTTGGCAGGCGAGGAGAGGGTGCGCCCATGCCTCTCCCATTCATGGGAGAGGTCGAGTCGGCGAAGCCGAACCGGGTGAGGGCTGCGAGGCATCTCCGGATCGCCTGCATCACCGTCCCAATGCCCTCACCCGCTCGCTTCGCGAGTCGACCTCTCCCGCAGGCGGGAGAGGCAACCACCCCCACCTCTCGCAATCCGCCCATCGAGGTGCCATTTTGTTCACGTAGGCGAATCGCACACGGCATCGCCGCACCTGCCTGTTTCGAGGATAGTTTTTGGCCGAGACGAACCCCGTTCCGTTTTTCGACGACGACCTCCCTGCCCCCAAACCGGGCGGCATCGCCGCTCGCGCTCTGGCGGCATCGGGGCGTGGCGCGAAGGACTATCTCGCCGGCCTGAACCCCGAACAGTGCGAGGCGGTGCAGACGCTCGACGGGCCGCTGCTCGTGCTCGCCGGCGCAGGCACCGGCAAGACGCGGGTGCTGACGACCCGCATCGCCCATATCCTCGCGACCGGCCGCGCCCGCCCCTCCGAAATCCTCGCGGTGACCTTCACCAACAAGGCGTCGCGGGAGATGAAGCACCGCGTCGCCTCACTGGTCGGCGACGTCGCCGAGGGCATGCCGTGGCTCGGCACGTTTCATTCGATCGGCACGAAGATCCTGCGCCGCCACGCCGAGCTGGCCGATCTCAAGTCGAGCTTCACCATCCTCGACACCGACGACCAGATCCGCCTGATCAAGCAGATCCTCTCGGCCGAGAACATCGACGAGAAGCGCTGGCCGGCGCGCAGCCTCGCCTGGACGATCGACGGCTGGAAGAACCGCGGCCTGTCGCCGAAGGAAGTCCCGGCCGGCGAAGGCGCGTCGTTCGCCAACGGCAAGGGAAAGCAGCTCTACGAGGCCTATCAGGAACGGCTGAAGACGCTGAACGCGACCGACTTCGGCGATCTCCTGCTGGAGCCGATCCGCATCTTCCGGGAAAGCCCGGACGTGCTGGCGCAATATCACCGCCGCTTCAAGTTCATGCTGGTCGACGAGTACCAGGACACCAACGTCGCGCAATATCTCTGGCTCCGCCTCTTGGCGCAGGGGCCGCGCAATCTCTGCTGCGTCGGCGACGACGACCAGTCGATCTATGGCTGGCGCGGCGCCGAGGTCGACAACATCCTGCGCTTCGAGAAGGATTTTCCGGGCGCCAAGGTTATCCGGCTGGAGCGCAACTACCGCTCCGACGCCCATATCCTCGGCGCGGCCTCGCACCTTATCGCCCACAATCAGGGCCGCCTCGGCAAGACGCTCCGCCCGCAGGGCGAGGACGGCGAGATGGTCACCGTCGCCGGCTCCTGGGATTCCGGCGAGGAAGCCCGCGCGATCGGCGAGGAGATCGAGCAGTTCCAGCGCCAGGACGTCAGCCTCGACGAGGTCGCGATCCTCGTCCGCGCCTCGTTCCAGATGCGCGAGTTCGAAGATCGCTTCATGACGCTCGGCGTGCCCTATCGCGTCATCGGTGGCCCGCGCTTCTACGAGCGCCAGGAGATCCGCGATGCTTTGGCCTATCTCCGCTGCGTGAATTCGGCGTCGGACGACCTCGCCTTCGAGCGCATCGTCAACACGCCGAAGCGCGGCCTTGGCGACGCTACCGTGCAGACGCTGAACGGCATCGCCCGCTCGGCCCGCATTCCGCTGATGGAAGCCGCGCGCATGGCCGCCGACACCGAGGAGCTGAAGCCGAAGCCGCGCCAGACGCTCCGCGACCTCACGCAATGCTTCCAGCGCTGGTCGCACGCCGCCGAGACGATGAAACACACCGATCTCGCCGAAATGGTGCTCGACGAGTCCGGTTACACCGAGATGTGGCGGCAGGACCGTTCGCCGGACGCCGCCGGCCGGCTCGAAAACCTGAAGGAGCTGGTCCGCTCCATGGACGGGTTCGAGAACCTGCAGGGCTTCCTCGAACATGTCTCGCTGGTGATGGACACCGACACCGGCGACGCCGACGAGAAGGTCACTTTGATGACCCTCCACGCGGCCAAGGGCCTCGAATACGACGTCGTGTTCCTGCCCGGCTGGGAGGAAGGCCTGTTCCCGCATCAGCGCTCGCTCGACGAGAACGGCCGCGCCGGCCTCGAGGAAGAGCGCCGCCTCGCTTATGTCGGCATCACCCGCGCCAAGAAGCGGGCGAAGATCTATTTCGCCTCCAACCGCCGCATCCACGGAATGTGGCAGTCGTCGATCCCATCGCGCTTCCTCGACGAATTGCCCGACACCCATGTCGAGGTCGTCGAGGCGCCGGCGGCGTTTTCGAACCGCGGCTTCGGTGAAAGCCGGTTCGACCGCATCGAACCGTTCGGCTCGACCTACAACACGCCCGGCTGGCAGCGCGCCCAGCAGCGCCGCGAGACCTTCACCGCGAACTCGTTCGGCAATGGCTATAGCGGCCGTCGCGGCGGGCCGACGGTGATCGAGGGCGAACTCGTCGCGAAGTCGACCGCGAACGCCGCGAGCTACGAACTCGGCGAGCGCGTCTTCCACGACAAGTTCGGCTACGGCGACATCACCGAGGTCGAGGGCAACAAGCTGACCGTGCAGTTCGACAAGGCCGGCCAGAAACGCGTGATCGACAGTTTCGTGAAGCGCGTCTAACAAGCGCGCATGCCCACCGCAGTCGTCCGAATTTTCGCCGATCAACGCGCAGCCGAACGCCTCGCCCTTCTGGCCGAGGAGCGTCTGACGCTCGATGATCTCTCCATCGCCGTCTCCGAGACCGAGCCTGACCACCCGCTCTGGCGCGTCGACGTCTTCGCCGGTCCGAACACGGAGCCGGCGAACGTCGAGGCCGAGGTCCGCGCGGCGATGGGCGATGACCTCGAAGGGCTGAAAATCGTCTCGGAAGTCATCGAGGATGCCGACTGGGTAGCGCAGTCGCTTGCGGGTCTCGATCCCGTCGTCGCCGGCCAGTTCTTCGTGCATGGCGCGCACGACGCGGAACGTGTGCCCGGCAACTCGCACGGAATCCAGGTCGAGGCCGCGCTCGCCTTCGGTACCGGCCATCACGGCACGACGAAGGGCTGCCTGCTCGCATTCGATCAATTGCTGAAGGAAGGACGGCCGCGCCGCATCCTCGATCTCGGCACCGGCACCGGCGTGCTGGCCATCGCGGCGGCGAAGGCGACGGGGCATGGCATCGCCGCGAGCGATATCGACCCGACCTCAGTCGTAAT
Source organism: Rhizobiaceae bacterium CPCC 101076 (assembly GCA_003347645.1). Lineage (GTDB taxonomy): Bacteria > Pseudomonadota > Alphaproteobacteria > Rhizobiales > Methylopilaceae > Flaviflagellibacter > Flaviflagellibacter deserti. The sequence continues at coordinate 3,319 of QDFX01000017.1, forward strand.
CGCGCGCGAAAACGCGAAGCTGAACCGCGTCGCGGATCGCGTGCGTGTCGTCCATGCGAACGGGATGAACCATCCGATGATCGCGGCGAACGCGCCCTACGACCTGATTTTCGCGAATATTCTGGCGGGGCCGCTGGTGAAGCTGGCGCCGACCGTTACCAGGCACGTTATGCCGGGCAGCCACGTCATCCTATCGGGTCTTTTGACCCAGCAGGAGCGGCAGGTGCGGGCCGCCTACCGGATTCAGGGCCTCGTCGTGAAACGCAGGCTCGTCATCGACAACTGGGTAACATTGACGCTCGCGGCGTAATCACCGCGAGCATCCAAACTCTAGATGAGACGATCAAAAACCGCGATACATCGAGTGATAGATCGCGAGGTCGCGGCCGGAATCCGTGCCGCCTTCCGGAACGGTCGACAACTGGGTCAGCCAGCCCAGGAAACGCTCGACGATGGTCTCGCGGGCGGGGAAGTTGGCAGAGGTGTAAACTGCTGTCGGCATTGTTCTTGGCTCCTTGGCATGTGGTATCTGGTATACCAACGGTATGCACATTACGCCTTTTGAGATGCCACAGTGATGCAATTATCGCATGACTGATCTTGCTTGTTTATGAGGCCGGGGTAACGAATCCTTCACATGTGAAAAAGCCGACGGCCAAGAGGGGAAGCGATGTTTGAGAGTGTGTTCCAGAGCTTCGACGAACCGTCGCAGAAGGCCGCCAGCGCAGGCCGCATCGCGAAACTGCGCGCGGAGATGGAGCGGCTGACGCTCGACGGCTTCCTCGTGCCGCGCTCGGACGCGCATCAGAACGAATATGTGCCGAAGAGCGAAGAGCGGCTCGCTTGGCTGACCGGCTTCACTGGTTCGGCCGGCATGGCGCTGATCCTCAAGGACCGCGCGATCATTTTCATCGACGGCCGTTACACGGTCCAGGCACGCGAGCAGGTCGATGCCGGTCTCGTGACCCCGATCAATATCGGCGACGTCTCGACGACCGACTGGATCAAGGAGAACTTCCCACCCGGCGGGCGGCTCGGCTTCGATCCCTGGCTGCATACGATCGAAAATGTCGAGAGGCTGAAAAAGGCCTGCGATGCCATTAACGCGCATCTCGTCCCGGTCGAGACCAATTTGATCGACGCTATCTGGATCAACCGCCCTGCCCCGCCGCTGTCCGCCGTGGTCGACCATCCCGAACGTTTCGCTGGCGACAGCAGCGCGACGAAGCTCGACAAGGTGCGGGCCGAGATCAAGAAGGTAAAGGCGGACGCCGTCGTGCTCAGCGATGCGCACGACATTGCATGGCTGTTCAACATCCGCGGCGGCGACGTCTCACACACTCCCCTGCCCCTCGCCTGGGCGGTCGTCCGTGCCGAGGGCAAGCCGATCTTGCTGATCGACAACCGGAAGCTTTCGAACAGCATTCGCGACCGTCTGGCGGACCTCGCCGAGCTCCGTGACGAGGCCGAGCTTGAGGATGCGCTGAAGGACTTCGCCGATGCGCGGCCCCATGTCCTGCTCGATCCGGGCATGGCCCCGGAACAGGTCAAGGCGCTTTTTGAAAGCGCCGAGGCGACCGTCATCAAGGCTCCGGGACCGATCGCCAAGCTGAAGGCGGTCAAGAACTCCGTCGAGATCGGCGGCACGCGCTCGGCTCATGTGCGCGACGGCGCGGCGATGGCGCGCTTCCTCGCCTGGTTCGACCGCGAGGCGCCGACCGGAAAGGTCGACGAGATCGGCGCCGCCGAGGCGCTGGAGAGCTTCCGCCGCGAGACCGGTGCCCTGAAGGACATCTCCTTCACGACGATCTCGGCCGCCGGGCCGAACGCCGCCCTTCCGCATTACCGGGTGATGCGGGCGAGCAATCGCGTCGTCGAGCCGGGCCTTTTCCTGATCGACTCGGGCGGCCAGTACGAGGACGGCACCACCGATATCACCCGCACGATTTCGGTCGGCGAAACGACGGCCGAAATGCGCGATCGCTATACGCGCGTGCTGAAGGGCCATATCGCCATCGCCACCGTGCGTTTCCCCAAGGGTACAAGCGGGGCGCAGCTCGACCCGTTGGCGCGGCGCGCACTTTGGGACATCGGCACCGATTTCGACCACGGCACGGGCCATGGTGTCGGCAGTTATCTGTCGGTGCATGAGGGACCGCAGCGCATCTCGAAGCTTGGCCATGTGACGCTCGAACCGGGGATGATCCTCTCCAACGAACCCGGCTATTATCGCGAGGGAGCCTTCGGCATCCGGATCGAGAACCTCGTTCTCGTCCAGACGGCTGAGATTGCTGGTGCCGAGCGGCCGATGATGGATTTCGAGACGCTCACCCTCGCACCGATCGACACACGGCCGATCGAGCTTTCACTGCTGACGGCGGAGGAGCGCGCCTGGCTCGACGCCTATCATGCGCGGGTGCTGAAGGAGATCGGTCCGCTGGTCGATGCCGAGACGCAAGGCTGGCTCGAGAAGGCCTGCGCTCCGCTGAAATGAGAGCGCGGGAGCCGAGCTCCCGCGCCTCTGTTCTCAAACCTGGCGGGCGAAAAGCGCCGCGACCTGCTGCTGGTTCGGCAAACGGCCGTCCGGCGTCAGCTTGTCGACCATTCCGGGCAGGATCTTCGACAGCTGCTGCAGCAGTTCCTGCTCGCTCACGCCGGCCTGCCGGGCGAGATCTCCAATCGTCTGCTGGCCTATGGCCGAGCCGAGCTGGCCGGGTTCGATCGACTGATTGGGACCGGGGCGCACCCAGCTGTCCGCCGCCTCGCCCTGCCCTGCATTCTTGAGCTTGTCGAGAAGGCCGCCAAGGCCGCCGAGCAGCCCGCCGTCGGCTGGGGCGGCGCCAGCGTCGGGCATTGGCGCGCCCGCGCCCTCGGGAACTTGTGCATCCTTGTTCGCGAACATGCGGCTGACGAGCAGCGCGCCGAGCGCAATCAGAATGGGCTTCGAGATATTACCGCCAGGAACAGCGTCGTCGAACAGACCCATGGGAGCCTCCCAAATTATGGTCCGGCGCCCCCCGGACGTGACCTTCGCGCCAGCGGACCCTTTTGGCAAGCGAGACCGATGGCCATTTGGCGGCTGCGCTGGAAAGGAGCACACTGCGTCCCGCAGTTCCCCTAAGGAGGAAACGCCATGTCGGTGATTGGTTGGATCGTGCTCGGTCTCATTGCCGGGTTTATCGCCAGTAAGATCGTCAACGAAAGCGGTCAGGGCATGCTGATGGATATAGTGCTCGGCATCGTCGGCGCTATTGTCGGCGGCCTAGTGTTCAGCTTCTTCGGCGCGGCCGGCGTCACCGGCTTCAACATCTGGAGCCTGATCGTCGCCGTCATCGGCTCGATCATCGTGCTGTGGCTCTACCACACGATGACCGGGCGACGGGCGCTTTAGCTTCCCAGAAGCAACCTCAGAACGACCACCGCGACCACGCCCACCACGACGGTCGCGAGCAATGGCAGACGGAACGCGGCGAGCACGGTTATGCCCGCCGCGATGGTCTCGGCCGGCCCGGTCGCAACCGCGGTCGGCGCGATGACGGCGGTCAGAACGGCGGCCGGCAAGGCATCGAGCGCGGCACGAGCGCGGCCGCTTTTCGGGATGCGGTCGGCGATGAACAGGCCTGAGACGCGCGTCGCATAGGTCGCGGCGGCCATGGCGAGGATCGCGAGGAGGTTGGCGAGGGTGACGGTCATGCCGCCTTCTCGGCCGGTGCCATGATCGCGGCGACGGCGATGCCAGCCAGCGCACCGGCAAGCACGTACCACGGCCCTTCGACCGCCTTCTCGACGATCGCGGCAACGATTGCACTCGCGGCGATGACGAAGCCGGTGCGCCTGCCCTGCCAGAAGCCGACGACGAGGCCGATGAAGATGGCGGTGAACGCGAAGTCGAAGCCCATCGCCTTCGGATCGCCCATTGCCGCGCCGAGCACCGTGCCCAGCACCGTCCAGACCAGCCAGTTGACGTACAGGAAAACGCCCGTCGCGAAATAGAAGGCGGGCGTCAGCGGCTGGGACAAAGCGCGCCGCTCGGCGACCGCCCAGATCTCGTCGGCGAGGACGAACACCGCGAGCGTCTTCTGCCAGGGTGCGAATGAGCCGAACTTCGAGGAGATCGACGCGCTCATCAGGACATGGCGGAGATTGATGAGCAGCGCGGCGAAGCCGAGCGCGAGCCACGGTGCCGGGTGCGTCCAGAGATCGACGGCCACGAACTGGGACGAGCCGGCGAAAACGAGCCCGCCCATCAGCCCGACTTCAAGCGGCGAAAGTCCCTTTGATGCGGCCGCCGCGCCGAGCAGAAGCCCGAACGGCACGACCGCGATCGCCGCCGGCATGATGGCCATGATCCCCGCTCGCCATTCGGCCGCGGGAGCCGAAACGCCGTTACTCACCGACATTTGGAAGGAGCCTTCTAGCTTGGGGGAACTCTGTTTTCGTTGCCGCGTTCACTCCCCGGGCAGCGAAAGAGCCACGGAGAACCGGGTCATGTCGACTATTCTTATCATCATCCTCATTCTGATCCTTGTCGGCGCCCTGCCGAACTGGGGATACAGCCGCGGCTGGGGCTACGGACCCGGCGGTATCGTTGGCGTCCTTCTGATTATCGTGATCGTTCTGGCCCTCACCGGCCGACTTTGACACTCGAGAGATAGTTATCGAACTCGAGGCAACCAACGGAGCCGATCCGCTTTTCGCGGGTCGGCTCCGTTAGTTTTCAGCCCACCAGAGCAAGCCATTCGTCTTCGGTCAGGACCTGGATGCCGAGGGCAGTCGCCTGCGTCAGCTTCGAGCCTGCGCCGGGTCCAGCGACAACGACATCGGTCTTCTTCGACACCGAGCCCGAGACCTTCGCTCCCAGACGTTCCGCCTGCGCCTTGGCCTCGTCGCGGGTCATCTTTTCCAGTGTGCCGGTGAAGACCACCGTCTTGCCGGCGACGGGGGTGTCGCGGGCGACTTCTTCCATCGGCTCGGGCTTGAGCTCCGCAAGGAGAGAATCGAGCGCCGGATCGTTCTTCGGCTCCTGGAAGAAATCGACCACGGCCTCGGCTACGATCGAGCCGATGCCCGGCACGTCGACCATTTCCTGCCAGGCCTCGTTGCCCTTGTCGCCTTTGACGGAAGCGTCCGGCATCACCGCGGTACGGGCGGCGGCGCGCAGGTTCTCGATGGAGCCGTAATGGCGCATCAGCCTCTTGGCGTTGATTTCGCCGATATGACGGATGCCGAGCGCAAACAGCACGCGGTTGACCGAGCGCGTACGCGCATCGTCGATCGCGGCGAACAGATTGCGCGCCGACGTCTCGCCCCAGCCTTCACGGTTCTTCAGCCGCTGGAGCTGCCCTTCTTCCTTGCGCTGCAGGCGGAAGATGTCTGCCGGTTCCCGCATTTCGTTGAGCTCGAAGAAGGCCTGGATCTGCTTCTCGCCCAGCCCTTCGATGTCCATCGCATTGCGCGAGACGAAATGGCGAAGGCGCTCGACCTGCTGGGCGGCGCAGATCAGGCCGCCGGTGCAGCGGCGATCGGATTCGCCCTCTTCCCGGACGGCATGGCTGCCGCAGACGGGGCATGTCTCCGGGAATTCGAACGGCTTGGAATCCGCCGACCGCTTCTCGACGACCACACGCACGATCTGCGGAATGACGTCGCCCGCGCGCTGCACGACGACCGTGTCGCCGATACGGATATCGTTGCCGTCACGAACGGAATTGCCGGCGGAATCAACACCGTGGATGAAATCCTCGTTGTGCAGGGTCGCGTTCGAGACGACGACCCCGCCGACGGTGACGGGTTCCAGCTTGGCGACCGGGGTCAGCTTGCCGGTGCGGCCGACCTGGATGTCGATGCCGTTCAGCAGCGTCGTCGCCTGCTCGGCCGGGAATTTATGGGCTATGGCCCAGCGCGGCGCGCGTGAGACGTAGCCAAGCCGGCGCTGCAGATCGATACGGTCGACCTTGTAGACGACGCCGTCGATATCGTAGCCGAGAAGTGCCCGCTCCGTCTCCAGCGCGGTATGATAGGCGACCATCTCCTCGGGCGAATTGACCCGCTTCATCCGCGGATTGGTGACAAAGCCCCAGGCCCTCATCGCCTCGACCATGCCCATCTGGGTATCGGCCGGCAGAGAGGTGTTCTCGCCCCAGGCGTAGGCGAAGAAATGCAGGTGTCGTGAGCGCGTGATCTCGGCGTCCAGCTGACGCAACGAGCCGCCGGCGAGATTGCGCGGGTTCGGCGCGATCGGCTTGCCCGCCGCCTCCTGGCCCGCATTGAAGGCGCGGAACTCCTCGTGGCCCATATAGACCTCGCCACGGATCTCGATGAGGTCCGGGATGCCCTCGCCTTTCAGCACGTGCGGAATGTCGACGATGGTCCTGAGATTGGCCGTGACGTTCTCGCCGATCTCACCATCGCCGCGCGTCAGGCCGAGGACGAAACGGCCTTTCTCGTAGCGAAGATTGGCGGACAGGCCATCGATCTTCGGTTCGGCGGTAAAGGCGATCGAATCGTCCGGTTTGAGATTGAGAAAGCGACGGACGCGGCCGACGAAATCCTCGACGTCCTCAGCATCGAAGGCGTTGTCGAGCGACAGCATGGGCACACCATGCTTCGACTTAGCGAACTTCTCGGATGGCGCACCGGAGACCTTCTGCGTCGGGCTGTCCGGGGTGATGAGCTCCGGATATTCGGCCTCGATCGCGATCAGGCGCTTGCGGAGTGCGTCATATTCGGCGTCGGAGACCGTGGGGGCGTCGTTCTCGTAATAGCGCTTGTCGTGAGCGCGGATTTCCTCGGCGAGGCGCTTGTGCTCGGCCTGTGCGTCTTGGGGATCGGTGGGGAGAGAAGTGGGTGAATCGGACATGCAGAAAATCTTACACCACCTCATCCTGAGCCGGACCGTAGGTCCGTGTCGAAGGATCGCGGCAAGCTCGGAGTTCGCGCCCATCCTTCGACACGCGAGCTAAACTCGCGGCTCAGGATGAGGCAGATCTAAGCCGCGCCTTTCATCAATCGGTCAGCGGCGGCACGGGCCTCGTCGGTGATCCGCGCGCCTGCGAGCATGCGCGCGATCTCCTCGCGGCGGTGGCCATCCTCAAGCGGAGTGACCCGCGTCGAGACGCGGTCCTCGCCCTTCACGTCGTCCTTGGCGATCAAGAGATGGCTCGCCGCACGCGCCGCGACCTGCGGAGCGTGGGTCACGGCGAAAACCTGTACTCGCTGGCCGAGCCGCGCGAGCCGGGTTCCGATGGCTTCGGCGACCGCGCCGCCGACGCCGGTGTCAATCTCGTCGAAGACGAGCGTCGGCGCGGAACCCCGATCGGCAAGAGCGACCTTCAATGCCAGCAGGAAACGCGCGAGTTCACCGCCCGAAGCGACCTTCAGCATCGGCCCGGCACGCGTGCCTGGATTGGTCTGGACCCAGAATTCGACGCGGTCGATGCCTTCCGGACCGGGAGCCGCCGCGTCGGTCGTGATGTTCGCGGTGAAGCGGGCGCGCTCGAGCTTGAGGTCGGGCAGTTCGGCCATCACTGCCTTGGCAAGCGCGTCGGCCGTCCTGGCGCGCTTTTGCGCCAGCTCTTCGGCAGCCTTGCGATAGTTGGCCTCGGCACTCTCAGCCTCCGCACCAAGACGCTTCAGATCGCCCTCGCCGTTCTCCAGCGCGGCGAGCTCCGCCGCAAACCGCGCGGCGACCGCGGGAAGCTCTTCGACACCGGTGCCGAATTTACGTGCCGCAGAGCGGAGCGCGAACAGACGCTCCTCGGCGCGCTCCAAATCCTTCGGATCGAAAGCGGCGGTCTCGATGGCGCTTTCGAGATGCGCCCGAGCCTCGTCGAGCGAGACAAGCGCGGCGTCTATGGCCTTCACGGCCGGCTCGACGAATGACGGCAGGGCCCCTGCCCGGCGCTCCAGACGGCGGATAGCGGCGGCGAGCTGCGGAATCGGAGAATTCGTGCCGGCGACCGCCTGATAGACCTCGTCGAGATCGCCCGCGATCTTCTCCGACTGCATCATCGTCGTGCGCAGTTCGGCAAGCTTATCCTCCTCGCCTGTCTCCGGCGCGAGCTTGGACAGCTCGGCATGGGAATGACGAAGATAGTCCGCCTCCGCCTGTGCCTTCTCGACCAATTGGCGCTGCGCCTCGCGCGCGGATTCGGCCTTGCGCCAAGCGGACCAAAAGCCACGAAGCCTGCCGACTTCGTCCTCCAGGCCTCCGAACGCATCGAGCAATGCACGATGTTGGGCGGAATCGACCAGAGCACGATCGTCGTGCTGGCCGTGGATCTCGACGAGCGTAGTGCCGATCGCCTTCAACACCTGCACGCCCACGGGCTGGTCGTTGACGAAGGCGCGGGTGCGGCCGTCAGAAAGCTGGACGCGACGGAGAATGAGATCGCCGTCGTCGGGAAGGTCGTTGGCCTGGAGCACGGCGCGCGCGGGATGTCCCGGGCCGACATCGAACATCGCGGTGACCTGCCCCTGCGGGGCACCGGTACGCACCAGTCCTGAATCGCCACGTCCGCCGAGCGCGAGCGTGAGCGAATCAAGAAGGATGGACTTGCCGGCGCCGGTCTCACCGGTAAGCACGGTCAGACCGCTGCCGGCTGCGATGTCCAGCCGCTCGATGAGAACGATGTCACGAATCGAGAGCTGGACGAGCATTGCGCCCCAGTATGTCCCAACCGGTCTGAAAGATCAGCCGACGATGCCTTTGAACGCCTTGGAAATCCAGGAGCCCTTGTCCTCGCGCGGCTCGACACCCTTCGACTGAACGAGCTTGTAGGTGTCCTTGTACCAATCGCTTTGCGGGAAGTTGTGGCCCAGGACGGCCGCCGCAGTCTGCGCTTCGCCGACGATGCCGAGGCTCATATAGGCCTCCGCGAGACGTGCCAGCGCTTCCTCGACGTGGCGGGTCGTCTGATACTGCACGACGACGGTCTTGAAGCGGTTGACCGCGCCGATCCAGTTGCGCTGCTGGAGATAGAAGCGGCCGATCTCCATCTCCTTGCCGGCGAGCTGGTCACGGGCAATCTGGACGCGCTTCTGCGCGCCATCGGCGTATTCGCTATCCGGGTATTTGCGGACGACTTCGTCGAGCGCCTGCAACGCCTGCTGCGTGCGCTGCTGGTCGCGCGTCACGTCCGGGATCTGGTTGTAGTAGGACATGCCGAGCAGGAACTGCGCATAGGCGGCATCCTTGCTGCCCGGATGAAGCGTCAGATAGCGCTTCGCGGCGATGGAAGATTCGTCGTAATTTCCCGCGCGATAATTCGCGTAGACCTCCATCATGTGAGCCTTGCGGGCCCACTCGGTATACGGATGCTGCTGGTCGAGCGTCTTGAACCGCTCCAGCGCGGCCTTCGTATCGCCGTTGTTCAGATTGTAGAGGCCTTCGTTGTAGAGCTTGTCCGCCGGCTCGTCATTGACGGTGATCTCCTCATCGTCTTTCGCCATGGTTGAGCAAGCCGTCAGGCTCGTCACGCACACCAGGGCGACGGCGACGATACAGATGCCGCGCGAGCCCGCGGCGAACACAGAGGAGATGCTCGACATCATAAAGGCCTCGAAACACATAAGGTCGAAGGCTGAGAACTGCCCCGCCGCCTTCTAGCGCAAACACGACTGAACTGCCACCGTGGCGAAGTCGTGTCCGCGCCGAGGAACCTCAGTTCTTGTCCGGGGAAAATGCGGGCTTGAGCGCCGGAATGAGATCGCCAAGACCCGCGCGAGCCGGAACCGTATCCTCCACCACAGTCCATGCCGACGAATCGGCGAACAGTGCGCGGAGCATCGCGACGTTCAGCTTGTGACCGCCACAATAGGACCGGTAGCAGCCCTGCAATGCGATGCCGGATAGCGCGAGGTCGCCGACCGCATCGAGCGCCTTGTGGCGGACGAATTCGTCGGCGCCACGAAGACCATCGGCGTTCAGAACTTCGCCGTCACCGATGACGACGGTGTTATCGAGTGAGGAACCCTTGGCGAGACCGATCGCCGAAAGCTTCTCGAAATCCTTCATGAAACCGAAGGTCCGGGCGTAAGCGAGTTCGCGACGGAAAACCTTCGGCGTGAGGTCGAGCTCGATCGACTGACGGCCGATCAGCGCGTCGTCGAAATCGATCTCAACTTCGAGACGGAAGCCCTTGCGATACGGCGACAGCTCGGCCCAGGCGCGGCCGTGCTCGACACGGACCGGCTTCAAAATCCTGATGTAGCTGCGCGGCGTCGCAAGCGAGGTGACGCCGATGGCGTCGATCGCCTCGACGAATGCCTGCGAGCTTCCGTCCATGATCGGCATTTCAGGGCCGTCGATCGAGACAACTGCGTTGTCGACACCGAGGCCGCGCAGTGCAGCCATCAGATGCTCGATCGTCGAGACCGAGGCTTCGTCGCGATTGCCGATGACGGTGCAGAGATCGGTCTGGGTAACCAGATCGACATGAGCGCGGAGAGCGCGAGCTTGGCCGCCCGGAAGATTGGTGCGGCGGAACTGGATGCCCGTGCCAGCCGGTGCCGGGAAAAGAGTGATGCGCGCAGGAGCGCCGCTGTGGACACCGATGCCGGCGATCGAAATCGATCCGCCAAGAGTCGTCTGCTGGTTAGCCATGCCCCCGCTTACCCCTTACACTGCGGCGCCGTGACCCGAACTTGGCGCTGCGATCCCCGAAAGCCGCGCCGCAAAAACGACTCGTGCTTTCCTTGAGAAAGATAGGAGTCGGTCAGAATCCGAACAAATCACGCTTGGTTTCGGACTGTTACACCTCATTAACAATGTGAGGCCTCTCCCTCACGAGCGAACCCGTCAAAGGCGAAGGCGGCGCCTCACGACGCCGCCCTGCTGTGTTTCCGAAGCCACAGTTTTGTTGCCGGTCCGCGTTCGTCAGTTGGACTGACGGCGCAGGAACGCCGGAATCTCGAGATCGTCCTCAAGGCCGCGCGACTGCGGACGGCCGTGTGGGTCGAGAGCGCCCTTGGCGGGGCGATAGCTCTGCTGCGGCTGCTGCTGGAGACGCCGGGCATATTCCTGAGCGGAGTTCGACGGAGCTTCCATCGTCGGCTCGTGGTGCGAACCATGATCTTCCTCCTCGCGGCGGCCGAGGCCGACGGCGGCGAGACGCTGCAGGAGCGAGGCACGCTTCGCAGCCGGAGCGTGATCCTCCGCCGGCTCGATTCGCTGCTGGGCGGCGATCTGGTTCTGCGCTGGGATCGGCAGCTCGTCGACGCGCGGCATGCGCGGCTGGCGAACCATGCGCTCGGGCGCCGGCGGGATGAACGGCGACGGCAGTTCCTCGTGGATGTCGACCGGAGCTTCCTGGACGACCGGCTCCTGAAACACCGGCGGCGGCGCCAAGGGGCGGATCGTCATCTCGTCGGCAAGCTGCTCGACCGGAGCCGGCTCGTGGATCTCGAAGTGATCCTCATACACCGGTTCCTCTTCCGCGACCGGACGGATGATTGACGGACGGGCCTGCTCTTCCATCGCGAGGGCGGCCTGCGTGGCCGGACGCGGAGCGGGCTTCAGCCGCTGGGCGATCTCGGCAAGGCGGGCTTCGCTGTAGACCGGAGCGGCCTGACCCGCGACCATATCGATACCGGTGGCGACAACCGAGACGCGGATCGTGCCTTCGAGCTTCTCGTCGAAGGTCGCGCCGAGGATGATATTGGCTTCCGGATCGACTTCCTCGCGAATGCGGGTCGCGGCTTCGTCGACTTCATAGAGAGTGAGGTCGTTGCCGCCGGTGATCGAGATCAGCAGACCGCGAGCGCCCTTCATCGAGACGTCGTCGAGCAGCGGATTGGCGATCGCGGCCTCGGCGGCGGCGATGGCGCGCTTCTCGCCCTGCGCCTCACCGGTGCCCATCATAGCCTTGCCCATCTCGCGCATGATCGCGCGGACGTCGGCGAAATCGAGATTGATCAGGCCTTCCTTGACCATCAGGTCGGTGATGCAGGCGACACCCGAATAGAGCACCTGATCGGCCATTGCGAAGGCGTCGGCGAAGGTCGTGCGCTCGTTGGCGACCCGGAACAGGTTCTGGTTCGGAATGACGAGCAGCGTGTCGACGACCGCCTGGAGGCTCTCTATCCCGGCGTCGGCGATGCGCATGCGCCGGTGGCCTTCGAAGTGGAACGGCTTCGTGACGACACCGACGGTCAGGATACCCATTTCGCGTGCTGCGCGGGCGACGACGGGGGCGGCTCCCGTGCCCGTGCCACCGCCCATGCCGGCGGTGATGAAGGCCATGTGCGAACCCTGGAGGTGATCCCGGATTTCGTCGAGGACTTCCTCGGCGGCGGCGCAGCCGACCTCGGGCTGGGAACCGGCACCCAGTCCTTCGGTGACCTGCAGGCCCATCTGCACGATGCGTTCGGCGCGGGAAAGCGTCAGCGCCTGCGCGTCGGTGTTGGCGACGACGAATTCCACGCCCTGGAGACCGGCTTCGATCATGTTATTGACCGCATTGCCGCCGGCGCCTCCGACGCCGAAGACCGTAATACGGGGCCGAAGCTCCCGGATATCGGGCATTCTCAGATTGATAGACATCGATCGCCTCTCAGTTTTCGCACGCGCGCGCGCCGGGTTCCTAGTTGTGTGAGCAGTGGATGGCTTGCGGCCGCCCACTAGAAGCTCTCTTTCAGCCACTGCCCCACGCGGGAGAAGTAGCCGTTCGTTCCAGTGGAGCGCATGGTTCTGCGCACCGGGTCAAAATGTTCTTCAGCCGCACGCTGCGGGTAAACGAGCAGGCCTACCGCCGCCGCGAAACTTGGCCCCTTGGCGGCTTCCGGAAGGCCCTTGATGCCGAGCGGCCGTCCGACCCGAACCTGGCGGCCCAGAATCTTCGCGGCGAGTTCGCCCAAACCGGTCAGTTGGCAGGCGCCGCCCGTCAGGACGACACGTTTGCCGGCCTCGTTGGCATGGCCCGACGCCCGAAGGCGGTCGCGGACCAGTTCCAGCGTCTCCTCGACGCGCGGTTTGACGATGCGGATAAGCTGCGATTTCGGCACGTGGTGCGCGATCTCGCCATCCGGTTCGCCGACCGGCGTGATGTCGATCATCTCATTCTCGCTCGACATGCCCGGGAAGACATTAGCGTGAAGCGTCTTGAGTCGCTCGGCATGGTCGATCGTTGTCGACAGGCCGCGGGCGATATCCAGCGTGACATGGTGACCGCCGAGCGCGATCGCGTCGGCGTGGACGAACTGGCCGCGCGAGAACGACGCCACCGTCGTGGTGCCGCCGCCCATATCGACGAGCGTGACGCCGATCTCGGCTTCGTCGTCGGCGAGGACGGAGAGACCCGATGCGTACGGCGCTGCGACAAGGGTCTGGACGCTGAGATGGCAGCGCTCGATGCAAAGCATCAGATTGCGCACCGGCGCGGCGTCCGCCGTGACGACATGCATATCGAGGCCGAGCTCCATGCCGACCATGCCGCGCGGGTCGCGGATACCACGGGCACCTTCGAGCGCGTAGCCGACAGGGATCGAGTGCAGGACGCTGCGGCCCGGCTTCACGACATGGCTGGAACCCGCGCCGAGGACGCGCTGGATGTCTGACTCCGAAACCGGACGGCCGTGCACGGGAACGGTCGCGTGATAATGCTCACTCGACAGGCGGCCGGCGGAAACGGTGACGATCAGGCTCTCGATCCGGGCGTCGGCCATGCGCTCGGCGGCGTCGACCGCGAGGCGGATCGACTGCTCGGCGGCCTCCATGTCGACGACCGCGCCGGCCTTGATGCCGCGCGACCGCTGATGGCCGATGCCGAGCACCTCGATGCGATGGGTACGGCCCGGCAGGAACGGACCGGTCTCGATCGGACGCAGGCGACCGATCAGGCAGCCGATCTTGGTCGTGCCGACATCGAGAATCGAAATGTCGATCGCGCGTTTGGGCGGAAGCGGCTTGAGGCGTGGCGTCACGCCATGGGGCATCTTCTTCATGTGCCCGCCCTCTTCGATTTTTCCTTCTTCGCCTCGGCATCGGCTGCCGCTGCGGCGTCGGAAAGGCGGACGGTGACGTGATCGGGTAGACGGAAATCGACTTCGGTGATGTCGCGCTCGCTGAGCTTCGACGTGCGATCGAGCTCCACGAAATTGGCGAGCGCCTGCTCGAAGCCCTCGACCGGCAGCTTGACATCCATGCCATTGGTGAGGCGCAGGTTCCAGCGGCGACCGCCGACGAAGACGGCCGCATAGACCTTGGAACGCAGCTCCGGATAGGGCTCAAGCGCGGCCAGGATCGCCTTCACCTGGCTCTCCGCGCCTCGGCCGACGACGAGCGGCAGATCGGCGAAACGCCCCTGCTCGACTCCGTCGATGACCGTGCCGTCGCTGGCGATGACCGCCAGCTTCTCGCCGCGCTGCCACAGCGCATAGGGCTGACGCTCGGTCACTGAGACCGACAGCGTGTGCGGATAGAGCTTGCGAACCGACGCCGTCATGACCAGCGGGTTCTGCAGGAGACGTTCGCGAGCCGCGTCGGCATCGACGAACAGCAGAGACTGGCTGACCTGCGCACCGATCGCAGTCAGGATCTCGTCGTCAGTCAGGATCTTCCGGCCATCGACATCGATTCGTTCGATGGTGAAACCGGAACCGCGCGCGAAGGCATCCGGCATCACCACGGCCGCCTCGGCCATGCCCTGCCAGTGATTGCCGAGCGTCGCCCCATAGGAGCCGGTCGCGGCGAGGAAGAGGAATGCGGCGAGCCAGCCCATGCCGGGCCGCGTCAGGCGATCGAGCCAGGTCCTCTCGGGACGGCGGGCGGGGCGCTGCGGAAGTGCCGGGCGAACCTGATTCGGAGCTTTACCGAGGCGCGGCTCGGTGCGGTAGACGACCGTGCGGCGTTCGGCTGTGAGCGGACGGCCGACATCGCCGACAGCCTTTAGGGGGCCATCTAACGATCTAAGCTTGCGTCCTCCACCATCCATGCCACGAGCTCTTCAAACGCATACCCGGCGTGCGCCGCCAATTCCGGCACAAGACTGGTCTGCGTCATTCCGGGCTGCGTGTTGACTTCGAGACAGACGAGTTCGCCGGTTCCACCCGGCCGGTCGTCGTATCGGAAGTCCGCACGGCTCACCCCACGGCAACCCAGTGCTTGATGGGCCTTAAGCGTGGAGTGTTGAACAAATTGGTAAACAGAGTCTGAAAGTTCGGCCGGCAAAATGTGCTTTGACCCCCCTTTCGCGTACTTCGCGTGGTAGTCGTACCACCCCTCCGCAGCGACGATATCGATCACCGCCGTGGGCTTGTCATCAATGACCGCGCAGGTCAGTTCACGACCGTCTATGAACCTCTCAGCTAAGAGAAATTCGCCGTGCGGCCAGTCGCTTCGGGTGAGTTCCTGAGGCGGATGTTCATGCCCTGCGGGGACGATGAAGACGCCGACGCTCGAGCCTTCGGCCACCGGCTTCAGGACGTAAGGAGGCGTTAACACATGTGATGCCGCCGCCTCGCGAATATTAACCATTCTGCCGTCCGCGACGGGTACTCCGGCGGCGGCCATGGCGATTTTCGCGCGGTGCTTGTTCATCGCCAGCGACGACGCTAGGACGCCGGAATGGGTGTACGGAATCGCGAGTATTTCGAGCAGCCCCTGGATCGTGCCATCCTCGCCGAAACGGCCGTGTAGCGCGTTGAAGGCGACGTCGGGCCGCAGGTCCATGAGAGTCTTCGCGATGTTGCGGTCGACATCGACGCAGGTGACGCGGTAGCCGGCGCGCTCCAGCGCATCGGCGCAGGGTGCGCCTGAATTCAGGGACACTTCGCGTTCCGCGGACCAGCCGCCCATCAGGACGGCGACATGTTTCGGCATTTCAGCACCTTCCCCTTGCCTCTCCCGTTTACGGGAGAGGTCGACTCGCCGACAGGCGAGCGGGTGAGGGCATGATTGCAGCAACGAGCATCGTGCTTGCCCTCACCCCGGTGCGTTGACACGCACTCGACCCTCTCCCGCTCCGCAGGAGAGGGCTCACACCGCCCCCGTAAACACATCCCCATCCAGGAACTCGCGCACTTCCCTCCCCGGCGGGAAGTGACCCATGCGGCGGATTTCCCAGCGCAGTTCGATCCCCGACTTCGCACGCACCTTGTTGCGCACGGTCTCGCCAAGCGTCTCCAGATCGTGGGCGCTGGCTGCGTCCGTGTTCAGCATGAAATTGCAGTGCAGTTCGGACATCTGCGCGTCACCGACCTTGAAGCCGCGCAGACCGGCGTCGTCGATCAGCCTCCAGCTCGAATGACCGTCCGGATTCTTGAAGGTCGAGCCGCCGGTCTTGGAACGGATCGGCTGTGTCGCCTCGCGCCGCTCGGTGATTTCCTTCATCGCGGCCTTGATGGCCTCCGGCTCGCCGGGCACGCCCTGGTAGACCGCCGAGGTGAACACCGCGCCGCGTGGGCCGTTCGACTTCCGATAGAGATAGCCCATGTCGCCGTTCGTCAGATTGACGATCTCACCCTGGCGGGTGACCGCCCGAAGCTCGACCACGCGATCGCGCGTCTCGGTGCCGTAGCAGCCGGCATTCATGTAGAGCGCGCCGCCGATGCCGCCTGGAATGCCGCTGTAGAAGGTCAAGCCGTCGATGCCGGCATTCGCAGCAGCGGTTGCAACGCGGGCATCCGGAAGCGCCGTACCGACGCGGAGACGATGGCGGTCCAGCACCTCGACATTGCCGAAGCCGCGCGCCGACAGGCGGATGACGACGCCGTCGAGACCACCGTCGCGGATGAGGAGATTGGAGCCCAGTCCGATCGTCGTGACGCGAATGTCTTCCGGCAGGTTCTTCAGGAAGAACGCGAGGTCTTCCTCGTCCGCCGGTTGGAAGAACAGCTGCGCGGGACCGCCGACGCGAAACCAGGTGATCTCGGACAGGAGCTGGTTCGGAACAAGATTGCCCCGGACCTTCTGGGTCCAGTCGCCGAGCTTCAGTTCGGGAAAGCTCACGCCTTCCCTCCTTGTGCCTCGAGCTCTCCCGGCAGTGCGTAGGCCCATTGTGTGATCGAGCCGGCACCAAGGCAGACGACGTAATCGCCCGCGCGGGCAAATCCCGCAATGTGATTGGCGAGCTGTTCCGGCGCCTGGAGCGGGATGACGCTGCGATGCCCCCTCGCCCGCAATCCCGCGACGAGATGGTCGCGGTCCGCGCCCTCGATCGGCTGCTCGCCGGCGGCATAGACGTCGGCGACGATCACCGTGTCGGCGTCATTGAAACAGGTCGAGAAGCCGTCGAACAGCGCATGCAGGCGTGTGTAGCGATGCGGCTGGACAACGGCGATGACACGGCCGTCGGTCGAGGCGCGGGCCGCTCGAAGGACCGCGGCGATCTCGACCGGGTGATGGCCGTAATCGTCGAAAATCGAGACCCCCCTCCACTCGCCGGTCTTGGTGAACCGACGCTTCACGCCGCCGAAGCGCGACAGACCCTCGCGAATCTTGTCCGGCGGAATACCGAGATTGTGCGCAACGGCGATCGCGGCCGTGGCGTTGAGCGCGTTGTGATGACCCGGCATAGGCAGTTCGAGACCGTCGATCACAATGTCCTTGCCGCCGTCCGCGCTTCGGATGATCACGCGGAAACGGCAGCGGCCGCCCTTGAGATCGATGTCGACGAGGCGGACATCGGCCTGCGGGTTCTCGCCATAGGTGACGATGCGGCGGTCCTCTATCTGGCCGACGAGATCCTGCACGACCGGATGATCGAGGCACATCACGGCAAAGCCGTAGAACGGCACGTTCTCGACAAAGGAGTGAAACGCGGCCTTGATCGCGTCGTAGGTCTTGAAGTGGTCGAGGTGCTCCGCGTCGATATTGGTGACGATCGCGATGTCGGCGGGAAGCTTCAGGAACGTGCCGTCCGACTCGTCTGCCTCGACGACCATCCAGTCGGACGCGCCCATGCGCGCATTGGTGCCGTAGGCATTGATGATGCCGCCATTGATGACGGTCGGATCGAAATTACCGGCATCGAGCAATGTCGCGACCAGCGAAGTCGTCGTGGTCTTGCCGTGGGTGCCGGCGATGGCGACGCAGGTCTTGAGCCGCATCAGCTCGGCCAGCATCTCAGCCCGGCGGACGACCGGCAGGCGTTTGGAGCGCGCCGCGATGAGTTCCGGATTATCCCGTTTGATGGCGGACGAGACGACGAGAACCGCTGCATCGCCCAGATTCTCGGCGCGATGGCCGACCGTGACGGCGATGCCCTTCTCGCGCAGCCGCTTGACGTTGGCGTTCTCGGCAACGTCGGAGCCCTGAACCGTATAACCCTGATTGGCCAGCACTTCGGCGATGCCGGACATGCCGATGCCGCCGATGCCGACGAAATGGATTGGGCCAGTATGGCGGGGCAGCTTCATTCAGGAGGTCCCGTCGAAATCAGGAATGGACGCGGGCGACCTCGAGAACGAGATCGGCGAGCCGCGCCGCCGCATCCGGCTTTCCATACGACCGGGCCGCGGCAGCTTGTGTCGCGAGTGTTTGCGGCTTTGCCATGAGGTCCGTCAACAGGCGAGCGAGGGCCTGAGGCGTGAACTCCGATTGCGGCACGACCGTGGTACCTCCGACCGAAGCCAGCGAACGGGCGTTTTCGAGCTGATCGTTGTCGAGTGAATGCGGCAGCGGAACCAGGATCGATGGGCGGCCGACAACAGCGAGCTCGGCGACCGTCGAGGCGCCGGAACGGGCGATCACGAGATGCGAGTCGGCCATGCGCGCCGGCAGGTCGCGAAAGAACGGTGCGACCTCGGCCTGGATCTTGGCGCTGGCATAGATGCCGGACACCGCCTCGATATCCTCGGCGCGGGCCTGCTGTACGATGACGAGATGCGGATGGAATTCAGGTTCCAGCCATTTCATAGCGGCCGGCACGATCTCCGACATCACCCGCGCGCCCTGGCTGCCGCCGAAGACGAGAAGGCGAAGGAAGCCGTCGGGACGCGGCGGGTAATAGGTCGAGTCGGCTGCCTTCAATACCGCCTCGCGGACGGGATTGCCGACATGAGCGCCCTTGGCGAGGACTTGGTCCGATGCCTTGGCGAGGGTCGGAAAGCCGGTCGCGATGCGCGTCGCACGCTTGGCAAGGAGACGGTTGGCGCGGCCAAGCACGGCGTTCTGTTCGTGGACGACCGTGGGCATTTTCAGCAATTGCGCGGCGGCGAGCGGCGGCAGGCTCGGATAGCCGCCGAAGCCGACGACGACAGACGGCCTGATGGCGCGCAGAAGTCGCGCGGACTCGCCGAAACCGAGGCCGAGCTTGCTGGCCGATTTGAAGATGTCGATCGGATTGCGACTGCCGAACGTCGCGGAGGAGACAGCGTGGATCGCCCGCGCCGGGAACGTGATCGCATAATCGCGGGCACGCGGATCGGTTACGAGTTCGACCGGAATACCGCGCTTGCCGAGTTCAGTCGCCAGCGCTTCGGCCGGAAACAGATGACCTCCCGTGCCGCCCGCAGCGAGCAGCACAGGCCTTACCACTGCCATTACGAGAACTGCCCGGCTGGTACCGCGCCCGGGAAACCTTCGACGAGCCGGGCGCGTGGCCGGCGGCGAGTCAGTGCGAGCAACATTCCCATACCCAAAGCAAGCGAGATCAGCGAGGAGCCGCCATACGAGATGAACGGCAAAGTCATGCCCTTTGCAGGCATGAGTTGCACATTCACTGCCATATTGATGGCAGATTGCAGGCCAAACAACATTGTGAGGCCAGCAATCGCGAGCCGCACGAATGGCTCGTCCTCGTTCAGGGCGTGCCATAACCCGCGCAGCACCACGAACGCAAACAGCGAAAGCAGGATCAAACAGAAGATTATGCCGAATTCCTCGCCGGTTACGGCGAATATGAAGTCGGTATGGGCGTCCGGCAGGATGCGCTTCACGGTCCCTTCGCCCGGTCCTTTTCCGAACCAGCCGCCGGAAACGAAGCTCTCGAAGGCGCGCTCGGTCTGGAAGTTCTCGCCGGTCTCCGGATTGAGGAACTTGCCGAAGCGCGCGCGGACATGCGGCAGCGCCTCATAGGCGAGGAAGACACCGCCGACGCCGAGCCCACCGAGGCCGATCATCCAGATCCAGCGCAGGCCGGCGAGGAAGAACAGGCAGCCCCAGACGACGCCAATCAGCATGGTCTGCCCGAAGTCCGGCTGCAGGATCAGGACGCCGATGGTGGCGCCGAACAACGTCATCGCCAGCAGATGGCCCGGCACGTCGTCGCGTCTGGTTCCTTCCGCGAACAGCCAGGCCGCGAGCACGATGAAGCTCGGCTTGACGAATTCGGACGGCTGCACCCCGAGCGGTCCGATCTGAATCCAGCGATGCGCGCCCTTGATCTCCGGACCGAAGAACAGCGCAAAAATCATCAGCGGAAAGAAGATCAGATAGGCGCCGAGCGCGAGCCGCCTCACCTTGCGCGGGTCGAGGAAGGAGATGCCCAGCGTCAGCAGCACCGTCGGGATGAGGAACATCACCTGGCGGTTGACGAAGTGGAACAGGTCGAGGTTGAGCCGGTCGGCGACCGCCGGGCTCGCCGCGAGCGACAGCACGATCCCGCCGACCATCAGGGCGGCGAGCGAAAACAGCAGCGGCTTGTCGATCGTCCACCACCATTCGCTGAATGGGGTTCGTTCTGCGCGAGAAATCATAAAGGTGATTCTGCGCGATTAGCGTTAATCAGCTCTTGCACGAGACGGCGGAAATGATCTCCGCGGACTTCGAAATTCGGATACTGATCAAAGCTCGCGCAGGCGGGAGACAGCAGCACGACAGGCTCTCGCCCTCCGGACTTCCCGGCCTCCTCGGCCGACCGCTCGACGGCGCGGTCCATCGTCCCGACGATCTCGTGCGGAACCGAGCCCAGCTGGCCCGCGAAAGCCTCCGCCGCCTCGCCGATGAGGAACGCCTTCGTTACGCGCGGGAAAAACTGCGCGAGACTGAGAATTCCGCCGGTCTTCGGCTTGCCGCCAAGAATCCAGTACACATCCGACGGGAAGCTCGCCAGCGCCTGATAAGTGCTGTCGGCGTTCGTCGCCTTGGAATCGTTGACGAACAGGACACGGCCGAGATTGCCGACCTGCTCCATACGATGGGCGAGGCCCGGGAAAGTCTGTAGCCCCCTCGCGATGGTTTCCGGAGATAGGCCCAGCGCAAGGCAGGCGGCGGTCGCGGCAGCGGCGTTCTGGGCGTTGTGGGCGCCTCGCAGCGAACCGATGTCCTTCAGGCTCGCGACCTGACGCGTTGCTCCGTTCTGGGCATAGATCAGCGATTGGCCTTCGGCGTAGACGCCGTCCGCGACCGGCAGGTGCTGAGAGATGCGCATCACCGCCCCGCCCTTCCGTTCGAGGCGATCGGCAATCGCGGAGCTCATCGCATCGTCGATCCCGATGACCGCGGTGCCGGCGCCGGCCACCAGCCGCTCCTTGATCGCCGCGTAGTTCTCCATCGTACCGTGACGCTCCAGATGATCTTCCGACAGGTTCAGCATAACGCCAACCGTCGGATCGAGCGTCGGCGCGAGGTCGATCTGATAGGACGAGCACTCGATGACGTGGACGCGACCACTGGACGGCGGCGCGAGATCGAGGATCGGCGTACCGATATTGCCGCCGATCTGGGCGTCGAGGCCCGCCGAGCGCAGGATATGGCCGATCAGCGCCGTCGTGGTCGATTTCCCATTGGTGCCGGTGATTGCGATGAACGGCGCTTCCGGGTCGATTGCCCGTCGTTCGCGGCAGAAGAGTTCGATGTCGCCGATGATCTCGACACCGGCGGCCTTCGCCTTGTCGACCGTCCAGTGCGGAACGGGATGGGTCAGCGGCACGCCCGGCGACAGGATGAGGGCGTCGAGGCGGCCGAAATCAATCTCGCGCAGGTTTTCGGTCGGGATGCCCGCCGCCTTCGCCTTTTCCAGACCGGCCGCACCGTCGTCCCATGCGATAACCTCGGCCCCGCCAGCGATCAGCGCCCTGGCCGTGGACAGCCCTGAACCGCCGAGGCCGAACAGCGCGACGGTCCTGCCTCTGAAACATGTAACAGGAGTCATTCTGCGATCTTCTCAGCCACGAGCGGCCGGGCTCCCTCGCCCCGCTTGCGGGGAGAGGTATGAACGACAGCGGTCATCGCAGCTTCAGCGTCGACAATCCGACAAGCGCCAGCACAACGGCGATGATCCAGAACCGGATCACGACCTGCGGTTCGGTCCAGCCAAGCTGTTCGAAGTGATGGTGAATAGGCGCCATCTTGAAGACGCGCTTGCCGGTGAGCTTGAACGAAACGACCTGGATGATGACCGAGGCCGCCTCGAGCACGAACAGGCCGCCGATGATCGCGAGCACGATTTCGTGCTTGGTCGCGACCGCGATCGAACCGAGCAGGCCACCCAGCGCCAGAGAACCGGTATCGCCCATGAAGATCTGCGCCGGCGGCGCGTTGAACCAGAGGAAGCCGAGACCCGCGCCAAGGATCGCGCCGCACATCACCGCGAGCTCGCCGGTGCCGGGCGTGAAATTGATCTGCAGATAGTCGGCGAAGACCGCATTGCCGGCGAGATAGGCGATCAGCGCGAAGCTCATCGTCGCGACCATCACCGGAACGATAGCGAGGCCGTCGAGGCCGTCGGTCAGATTCACCGCATTGCCCGCGCCGACGATGACGAAGGCGCCGAAGATCGGGAAGAACCAGCCGAGATTGATCAGCACTTCCTTCAAGAATGGCAGCGCAAGGCCATGCTGCAGGTGCACCGGACTGACCGCGCTCATGATGATGACGGCGAAGGTCGCCAGCACGAACTCGATGGCGAGACGCGAACGGCCCGAAAAGCCGTTGTGGCTCTGCTTCGTCACCTTCAGCACGTCGTCGTAGAAGCCCACGAGACCGAAGCCCAAAGTCACCGCAAGCACGACCCAGACATAGACGTTGCGGAGATTGCCCCAGAGAAGCGTCGCGACGACGAGGCCGAGCAGGATCATCAGCCCGCCCATCGTGGGCGTGCCCTTCTTTGAGAGCAGATGGGTTTGGGGACCGTCCTCGCGGATCGGTTGGCCCTTGCCCTGCATCGAACGCAGCCAGTCGATGATCGACGGGCCGAACATGAAGACGAACAGAAGCGCGGTGATGACCGCCCCGCCAGTCCGGAAGGTGATGTAGCGGAAGACGTTGAGGAACGGCAGGCTACCGGAGAATTCGGCGAGGAAAGCGAGCATATGATCGTCTTTAAACGGAAGCGTCCGCCGGGGCGAATCGGCGGATCAGCGCACTGACGATAGGGCTCATTCTGCTGCCGTTCGAGCCCTTGATCATCACGGCATCGCCGCCCTTCACCTCGTCGAGAACGAGCGGCTGAAGTTCGGACGACGATTCAGCCCAGCCGCCGCGGCGGGTCGCCGGCACCTGTTCGTAGAGCGCCCGCATCGCGGGACCGGCTGCGAACAGAAGATCGATACGGGCTTCGGCCAATGCAGGCGCGAGCTGGCGGTGCAGTTCGTCGGCCTGGTCGCCGAGTTCCAGCATATCGCCGAGCACCGCGATACGACGTCCGGCGGCGGGTGAAAGGCCGAGCAGGCTGATCGCGGCGCGCATCGAGGCCGGATTGGCGTTGTAGCTCTCGTCGAGGAGAACGGCGGGGCCGGTCGGCGTGACGAGTTCGTGGCGCAGACCTCGACCCGCGGACGGTTGAAACTCCATCAGCTTGGAGGCGGCCGAATGCAGATCGGCACCGGCAAGCTTCGCCGCCATCAACGCCGCGAGACTGTTCATGACGAGATGCCGGCCCGGCGCCCCGAGGCGATAGGCGATCTCCTGGCCGAGGATCGAGGCGGTGACGATCGAATGCGCCGGCAAGCTTGCGACCGTCAGGAGCCGCGCATCGGCATTCGCAGCCTGACCGAAGGTCCGCACCTCGGCCTGAACCGCCTTCGCGGCCGTGACGAGGCGGTCGGCGTAGGGATTGTCGGCGTTGATGATCGCCGCACCGCCCGGTTCGAGGCCGGAGAATATCTCCGCCTTGGCGTCGGCGATCGCCTCGATCGAGGGAAAATGCTCGACGTGGACGGGCTCGACCGTGGTGACAATCGCAATGTGCGGGCGAACCATCTTGGTCAGCGGCGTGATCTCGCCGGAATGGTTCATGCCGATTTCAAAGATGCCGTAATGCGTCGACTGAGGCATGCGGGCGAGCGTCAGCGGCACGCCCCAGTGATTGTTGAAGCTCGCGACGGAGGCATGCGTATCCGCATCGGCTGAGAGCATCAGGCGCAGCATTTCCTTGGTGCCGGTCTTGCCGACACTGCCGGTGACCGCGATCACCCATGCCTTGGACCGGTCGCGCGATGCCTTGCCCAGCGCCATCAAGCCATCGAGCACATCCGGAACGACGAGAAGCGGCGACGTCGTCCCGACTTCGTCCTGCTTGCTCTGGGCGATGACCGCGACGCCGGCGCCGTTGTCGAGCGCTGAACGGACAAAGGCATGGCCATCGTGGCGGTCGCCCTTGATGGCGAAATAGGCCTCGCCCTTGTCGATCGTCCGGCTGTCGATCGAGATGCCGGTGATGGCACGCGGCAGCTTGCCCGTGACCTGGCCGCCGAGAGCCGCGGCGAAGTCCTTTCCCGTCCACAACGCTTCACTCATGTGGCCCACCTATCGCGGCCAGGATCGCCGCGTGATCGGAGAATGGAAGCGTTCGGTCGCCTACGATCTGGCCCGTTTCATGACCCTTGCCCGCAACGAGGAGAACATCCCCTGGTTTCAACTCGGCCACGCCTGCGGCTATGGCTTGCGCGCGGTCTCCTATTTCCCGCGCGCCGGGGGCGGCAGCCAGGATCGCCGCGCGGATCACGGCCGGCTCTTCGGAACGGGGATTGTCATCGGTGACGATGGCGATATCGGCGCGTTTGATTGCCGCCTCGCCCATCAGCGGTCGCTTGCCGGGATCGCGGTCGCCGCCCGCGCCAAACACGACGATCAGGCGTCCGGTGGCATAGGGACGAAGCGCGTCGAGCGCATTGGCGAGCGCGTCGGGGGTATGAGCGTAGTCTACGACCGCGATAGCGCCATTGACCTCGGCCACCCGCTCCAGCCGCCCCGTCGCGCCTTTCAGGCTCTCGAGCGCTCCGAAGACTTTGTCCGGTCGGCCTCCCGTTGCGATGGCGAGGCCAGCGGCGACGAGCGCATTCTCCGCCTGGAAGCTGCCCGCGAGCGGCAGGCGAATACGATAGTCCTCTTCGCAATGCCGTATCGTCAGTATCTGAGCGAAGCCGTCGGGCTCGACCTTGAGGAGATGCAGATCGAGACCGTGCTCGCCTACGGTCAGCGTGCGCAGGCCGCGATCCCGCGCGGCCTTGATGAAGACCCGGGCGCCCTCGCCGTCGGCCGCGATGACCGCCGCCGCCTTCTTCGGCAGGACGCGGGTGAACAGGGTCAGCTTGGCATCGCGATAGGCCTCGAAGCTCGTGTGGTAATCGAGGTGATCGCGGGTGAGATTGGTGAAGCCGCCGGCTTTCAGATGCAGGCCGTCGAGTCGGTACTGGTCAAGGCCGTGCGAGCTCGCTTCGATCGCGAGATGATCGACCCCCTCGCCCGCCAGCCGGTCGACCAGCTTGTGCAGCACGATCGGGTCGGGCGTGGTGTGGGTCGAATATTCCTCACCTTTCGGGCTGACGAGACCGACCGTGCCGAGGCTCGCGGCCTGATGACCGAGCGCAGTCCAGATCTGGCGGACGAAGCTCGCGACCGACGTCTTTCCGTTGGTGCCGGTGACGGCGACGATGACGCCCGGCTGGCGCGGATAAAATCTTGCAGCGGCCTTTGCCAAGGCCGAACGGGCGTTAGGGACATGGACCGTGACCGCTCCTTCGACCATGTCGGGCTTGTCGGTCAGGACAGCGACCGCTCCGGCGGCAATCGCGGCCGGAGCGAAGCTAAGTCCGTCAGCTCTGACGCCCGGCAGCGCCGCGAACAGGAAACCGGGCTTCACCGCCCGGCTGTCGGCGGTGATCCCGGCGATCATCAGCGCCCTGAGATTGGGAGAAAACTCCGCATCGGGGAAAAGCTCCCCGAGCGAGACCGCCCGCGCCTCCTGTGTTTCGTTCACTGAATCGAGCCGAGCGCGGCGGCCTGTGTGGCCGGAGGCAGCATTGGCGGAATATCGAAGTCCGGCTTGACGCCGAGCAGCGGCGCGATACGGGCGACGATCCGGCCGGTCACCGGGGCCGCATTCCAGCCGGAGGTGCGGAAGCCGTGCGTTTCCTTGGTCGGTTTCGGTTCGTCGAGCATGACCAGCAAAGCGTAGCGCGGCGCGTCGGCCGGGAAAACCGCCGTGAACGCGCACATCACCTTATCGTCGGAATACCGACCGTTCACAACCTTCTCGGCCGTGCCGGTCTTGCCGCCGACGCGATAGCCGGGGATGTCGGCCTTCTTTGCCGAGCCCGCCGGAGACGTCGCGTTGAGGCGCATCAGGTAGCGCATCATATCGCTGGTTTCTGGCTTGATGACGCGCTTGGCCAAAGTCATCGCCTCTTCCTTGCTGCGCTTCAGGAAGGTCGGCGGAATGAGATAGCCGCCATTCATCAGCGCGCCGGTCGCCATCAGCGTCTGCAGCGGCGAGACCGACAGGCCGTGGCCGAACGAGATCGTGACGGTGTTCAACTCTCCCCAGTTCCTCGGGACGATCGGCATCGCGCTTTCCGGTAGTTCGGTACGCAGCCGATCCAGCTGGCCCATCTTCTTCAGGAACGCTTTGTGACCGTCGACGCCGACGGCCAGCGCAATCTTGGCCGTGCCGATATTCGACGAGTGGATGAACACTTCCGGCACCGACAGGATGCGTCGGGTCGGATGGAAGTCGTCGATCGAGAACTTGCCGTAGCGCATCGGCGCGCGGGCATCGAAGCGGTCGCTAAGCTTCACCTTGCCGGAATCGAGCGCCATCGCGAGCGTCAGCGCCTTGAAGGTCGAGCCCATCTCGAACACGCCGACGCTGACGCGGTTGATCGCTTCGGGCTTCAGGGCATCGGCCGGCTTGTTCGGGTCGAAATCGGGAAGCGAGACATAGGCGACGATCTCGCCCGTCTCGACATCCATGACGACGCCCGAGGCCGCGATCGGATCGAACTCCTTCATCGCGACTTCGAGCTCGTCACGCACCGCGTGTTGGACCATCAGGTCGAGCGCCACGTTGAGTTCAGGCGGCTGGCTGGAGCCGTCTTTCACGACGCGATTGCTCTTGTCGATATAGGCTTCGAGACCCGAAATGCCCTGGTTGTCGACATTCACGGCGCCGAGTTCGTGCGAGACGATCGGACCGTTGGGATAGACGCGGCGCTGTTCGGACAGGAAGCCGACGCCCGGAATGCCCAGGCGATGCACTTCGGCCTGCTCGCGCGGCGAGATTTCACGCTTCACCCAGACGAAGCCGAGATCGGTCGAGAACTTCTTGTGCAATTCGTCGAGGTTGAGGTCCGGCATGACCCGGCCGAGCGCTTCCGCGGCCTCGTCGGCATCGATCATCTTGCGGGGTTCGGCGAAGATCGACGAGGTCTCGATATCGGTTGCGAGCTGGCGGCCGTAGCGGTCGGCGATGACCGGACGCCGGGTCGCGAGACCGGCTTCCGCGTCGATGCGTGCCTTGGCCTGCTCGTCGGGCTTAGTGCCGAGCAGAACGAGCTTGCCGGCAATTGCGAGATAAACGGCAATAAAGCCCGCCATTGCGAGCCTCACCCTGCCGGCATTGCTCGCAGACCTCATTGCGGAACTCCGTGACGTGGCGGGGGAGACTGGCCGATGCCGAGCGAATTCATGACGCGGTCGACGCGGTCTTGGCCGCTCGGCAGAGCGAGGCCCATTGCCTCGATGGTGCGGGCGATCGGATCCTCGCCCGGCGCCTTCGGTTCGGGCAGGAGCGGCTGTTGTTCGAGACCGAGCGATTCAATCGTGGCGGCGATTGAGTCGACCCGCGCCGGCCGCAGGGGTAGCGCCGCGATCTCGATCCGCTGACGAGGATCGGCCGCCTTGAGATCGAGGTTCTTCGACGCAAGGAGCTGGATGCGATCGGGACGTACGAGATGCGCCCATTCGGCTTCGAGTACGGCGATGGCCGCTTTCTCGCGGTTGATCTGCCGTTCGAGCTTGGCGACCTCCTCGGCCTGCCAGGTCGCGCGGTACTTGATCTGATAGACGACGACCGCCGCCGCGATCAGCGCGATGACGGCGATGACGTTGAAGAAACGCGCAATCTTCACTGGCCACCCATGATCGTCGTCAGGGCCGGAAGATGCGGCACCCCATAGGCCAGGGAGTCACTCGGGCCGCGCGCCGGAGCATCCGTGCGCTCGGCGGCGCGCAGACGCGCCGAACGCGAGCGCGGATTGCGAGCGATTTCGTCGTCCCCCGGCGTCGCTGAACGAACCACGGGAATGAAGGTCGGCGCCGCGGCGAAGGTCGCGGGGGCGTGACGCGAGACGTTCGGCGTGGTGCGCGAGCGCTCGGCGAGGAAGGTCTTCACGATCCGATCTTCCAGCGAGTGGAAGCTGACGACCGCGAGGCGTCCGCCCGGCGCCAGAACCTCTTCCGCCGCGAACAGCGCGCGGAGAAGCTCGCCCAGTTCGTCGTTCACCGCGATGCGCAGCGCCTGGAAGGTGCGGGTCGCCGGATTGATCTGGTCGAACGCCCGGCCGAGGACCGTTTCGCATATTTTCGCGAGATGAAGCGTGGTTTCGATGCGCGAATTATTCCGCTCCGAAACGATCGCCTTCGCGATCGCATTGGCCCGGCGTTCCTCACCCAAGGTCCGAATAAGCGCTGCCAAGTCCTTCTCGGACAAATCGTTCACGAGATCCGCGGCGCTCGGCCCCTCGCCGCCCATGCGCATGTCGAGCGGCCCGTCGAAGCGGAACGAGAAGCCCCTGTGGGCGTCGTCGATCTGCATAGACGAAACCCCAACATCCAAAACGATGCCATCGACCCGCTCGACGCCGAGATTTGCCGTGATTTCCTTGAGATCGCCGAAGCGGCCGTTGACCAGCATCAGCCGTCCCTGCGACGCCTCGACGAGCGATGCGCCACCGGCGATTGCCTCGCGGTCGCGGTCGATGCCGACGATCCTGCAGTCGGCCATTTCGAGCAGAGCGCGCGAATAGCCGCCGGCACCGAACGTGCCGTCGATATAGAGCGCTCCATCGACCGGTGCGAGCGCATCGACCGCCTCGTCGCGAAGAACCGAGATGTGGCGGACAGGCGCTCCGCCTTCGACGTGAAGCGCCGTCATTGCGGCGTCTCCGTCGTGTTGCCGATCCGGCCCGCGCCGATGCGGCGCCGCAGATCGCGCGCCTTTGCGCGGGCGTCGTCGAGATGGGCGCGAAATGTCTCCGGCTCCCAGATCTGAAATTTGTGTCCGTGACCGACAAAGGTCACCGAATCCGTGATGCCAGCATAGGACTTCAGGCTCTCGGTGAGAACGACGCGTCCTTCCGGATCCGTTTTCAGTATTTCGCTGGTGCCGAGAAGAGAGGTCGAGATCGCGTCCCGCTCCTCCGAATACGGCGCGAAGCCCTCGAGAAGACGGTCGATTTCCTGAAGAAGCGCGTTCCCGCCCGCGTCCAGCGCCTGGGTATCCAGCGACGGAAGAACGCAGAGGCCCTCGTGTCCATCCCTCGCCAGCACGGCACGGAACGAGGCCGGGATCGAAACCCGTCCCTTGGCGTCCAGCCGGCTCGTGAAGTTGGACACAAAGCGGTCCATGGGGCCCCTCT
Source organism: Rhizobiaceae bacterium CPCC 101076 (assembly GCA_003347645.1). Taxonomy (GTDB): domain Bacteria; phylum Pseudomonadota; class Alphaproteobacteria; order Rhizobiales; family Methylopilaceae; genus Flaviflagellibacter; species Flaviflagellibacter deserti. The sequence goes on from QDFX01000017.1 coordinate 33,055, forward strand.
TCCCCCGGACAAGGCTCCGCCTTCGACGCCAAACGGCCTCCCTCGGCCGCCGGGCGAAGCCTCTCGGCGAACGCTCCGCTAGGGATGATTTGGGATATCATGGGACCACATGGGCGTCAACGATATTTCGCCACAATTAACCATTCACAGCCTTGTCACTGGCCGCGAATTTCCGCGCTAAGTCGCTGTTGAATCTGGGCTGTTAAGGTTAACGGGCAGTTGCCGTGAAAAGCTCAAGGGATTCAGGTCGAACGGGCTTGTGTCACTTGACCGAATAATTGGGCCTTTGCTGCCACGGCCGGCAGGCCTACACGGAGGCACGAGCGACATCGCAAGCAGACTGCAGGAGGCGACGCAGACGCGAAGTCCGCGACGCCGCGCCAGGACGACGCCGACGATCCGGACGTCGGGACGCCCGTGGTCCAGTTTCAGGCGGAAGCTCAGGAAGAATACGAGAGCCGAGACGGCTATCAGGATGGCGCGTCCGACGAATTCTCCGAAGCATCATGTCGTTCGGACCGATCGAGTACTCAGATTCCCGGATCCGCGATGGCTCATTCGGGCCACTTCACAGAGGCCTAGGGCAGTGAACTGCGCCGAACGATCTTGAGTATCAGCAACAACACGCTTGCAGCGATCAGGGCCAGACCCAGCAGGGTCGTACCGACCGATCCGCCGTTGAAGCCGACCGCCGTAAAGGCGAGACCCGCAAAAAGCAGCAGGATCGCCAGGAGCTTTTTGAGTGCGAGAGCGCCGTATTCACCTGCTGGAGCTGCCATGACGCCTTCCTCCTGAGGGACTCTGACTTCACCCAGTGGTGTCGGCTTTAAGGTCGGGGAAGCGAGCGGCCTACCCTGAACCGGTCTCTTATTCATTGCCAATAAAAACGCCGGGAGGAGGATGACCTCTGGTTGCGTGTCGAACGGCCCAACGTAGCAGCTGGCGAGGTAACAAGCGCACCAGGCTTCGCCTTCGCCACGAGGGCTTGGCCCGATACCATGCTAAGCTCCATGCGAAGGGAGCAGTCGAGATGATCTTATCCCTGCGCGGCCTGCTCACGATAGTGGTGCTACTGGCGTGCCACGCGGACGAGGCACATTCCCAGCAACCCACTGTTGTCCTGTTCAACAACGTCAGGGTCTTCGACGGAAAGAGCCCCTCGCTGTCGGAGCCGGCCAATGTTCTCATCCGCGAAAACCTGATCGAAGAGATTTCGACGACGCCGATCACGGTCGATCGCTCCGCATCCACCCGCATCATCGACGGCGATGGGCGGACGCTGATGCCCGGTCTGATTGACGTGCATTGGCACGCAATGTTCGCGCGGCCGACACCCGCGACCATGCTTACCAGCGATGTCGGCTACACGACCCTTCTGGCAGGCGCCGAGGCCACGGCCACACTCATGCGCGGCTTCACGACGGTGCGCGACATGGGCGGTCCGTCCTTCGCGCTGAAGCGCGCCATCGACGAAGGCATCCTGCCAGGTCCGCGGATCTATCCGTCCGGGGCGATGATCACCGTCACCAGCGGTCACGGCGACTTCCGTCAACTCACGGAGCTGCCGAGGGCCATAGGCGGCGCGCCGAGCCGCATCGAACAGCTCGGCGCCAGCGCAATCGCCGACAGTCCGGACGAGGTGCGTGTTCGCGTGCGCGAGCAGCTCATGCACGGCGCTTCGCAGATCAAGCTCACGGCAGGCGGCGGCGTGGCATCGCCGTTCAGCCCGCTCGAGGTTTCCACATTCACCCAGCCCGAGCTTCAGGCTGCGGTCGAAGCCGCCGAAAACTGGGGCACCTATGTCTGTACTCACGCCTACACGGTCGTTTCGATTCAGAGGTCCATCGCAGCCGGCGTGAAATGCATCGAACATGGCCATCTGATGGACGAAGCAACGGCCAAGCTGATGGTGGAGAAGGGAATCTGGCTGAGCACGCAGCCCTTTATCGACCTTGGCGGCGCTGCCGTGCTGGCGCCGCAGCAGCAGGCGCGGATGCGGCAGGTCATTGCCGGCACCGACAAGGTCTACGCACTCGCAAAGAAGTACGGGATCAAGACGGCTTTCGGCACGGATGTCCTGTTCTCGAAGGAACTGGCGGAACGCCAGGGGCACGCGCTGGCTGATTTGACACGCTGGTATTCGCCGGCCGAAGCGCTGATCATGGCGACCTCGACAAACGGCGAACTGCTCGCCCTGTCCGGTCTTCGCAATCCTTATCCAGGCAAGCTCGGGGTCGTGGAGAAGGGGGCGCTCGCCGACCTGCTGCTGGTCGACGGCGATCCCCTGAAGGACATCGGTCTAGTGAAGGAGCCCGACAGGCGTTTCCTGGTCATCATGAAGGACGGGATGATCTACAAGGAAACTCTTCCGAACTGATCCGAACTGGATAGTCGTGACATCTCGCGACCGATTGACGAACACAAAAGAGGCCCCGCGCGGCCGTCTGGATCTGAAGTGAGCCTTCCCGGGAACCGTGGCGAGGCCTTTTGGACTGGTTACGGGTCAAGTCACACTTGCCGCCCTCCCCTCGACCATCGGCCCCAAGAATTTGCCGAACCCTACCCGCGCTGATGCGTTCTAGGAGTACTGTCGCGTCCGAGGGATGCGGCTCCAGACCCTGGAGGGACCATGATCATCTTTGCCGCCGAAGTCCCGGCGAAACGGGGCGAGAAATATTGGGCCACACGCTGCCCAAACACGGGCAAGACCCTGCTACTCGCCTCGCGCGACACCCCGCGCATGGCCTATCGTGCCTTTCCCTGCCATCACTGTCAGGAGACGCATGACGTCTCGCTGCCGATGACATACGAGACCGTGTCTGACGGTACGGAAGAGCGGCCGTAACGGCCGCTCAGGCCTTGGACGCGTCGATCAGATCGGCGAAGCGCTTGAACAAATAGTGGCTGTCCTGCGGACCGGGGCTGGCCTCGGGGTGATACTGCACCGAGAAGGCCGGCCGGTCGGTCAGGCGGATACCGCAGTTCGAGCCGTCGAACAGGGAGATGTGCGTCTCCTCGGCGTTCCCCGGCAGGGTTTCGCGGTCGACGGCGAAGCCATGGTTCATCGAGGTGATCTCGACCTTTCCGGTGGTGAAGTCCTTCACCGGATGGTTCGCACCGTGATGGCCCTGATGCATCTTCTTGGTCGTCGCGCCGATGGCGAGGCCGAGAAGCTGGTGGCCGAGGCAGATGCCGAAGGTTGGCACCTTCCTGTCGAGCACTTCGCGGATCACCGGCACGGCGTATTCGCCGGTCGCGGCCGGATCGCCCGGGCCGTTCGACAGGAACACGCCGTCCGGCTTTAGCGCCATGATCTCTTCGCTCGTCGCCGTCGCCGGCACCACGATGACATGGCAATCCTGCTCGGCCAGCATGCGCAGGATGTTGCGCTTCAGCCCGTAATCGATCGCGACGACGCGACGCTTTCCCTCGCCGATCCGGCGATAGCCGTTCTCGAAGGTCCAGCCGGCCTCGTCCCATTCGAACCTCTGGGCGGTGGTGACGCCGGGAACGAGGTCGACGCCTTCCATGCTCGGGATGCCGGCCGCCTCGCGCTTCAGCGCCTCTATGTCGAACACGCCGTCCGGATTGTGCGCGATCATCGCGTTCGGCATTCCCCGCTCGCGGATCAGCGCCGTCAGCGCCCGAGTGTCGATGCCAGTAAGGCCGACGATGTTGCGAGCTTTCAACCAGGCGTCCAGATCGCGGCTGGCGCGCCAGTTGGACGGATCTGTGATCGGAGCCGCGAGAACGGCGCCGCGGATGCCGGATGCCGAGGCCATGTTGATGGTCTCGATGTCGTCCTCGTTGGTGCCGACATTGCCGATATGCGGAAAGGTGAAGGTGATGATCTGCCCGGAATAGGACGGATCGGTCAGGATCTCCTGATAACCAGTCATCGCCGTGTTGAAGCAGACCTCGCCGCTGGCTTGGCCTATGGCGCCTATCCCCTGCCCTTCCAAAACGGTGCCGTCGGCCAGAACGAGTACGGCCGTGGGTTTGGGATCGGTCCAGGCGTCACCGCCTGCGGAGGGGTCCATATTCATAATCAATGGCCTTCTGACGCGAGGACATGTGGTTGGCTGGCAGGAGCGAGCCGGCAGCAAACCATGACGGTTTGCGACGGACCGCGACGCACCAGCCGGCCGCAGGGACCGCGCCCCTGCGGGGTGAGGCGAAAACCGCCCGGCGGCGGTGTCGGACCGCTTGTGCGATGCGACAGCATTGCCCTGCGCGATCCTCCGTGCCGGCGGACGGTTTTGGCCTCATCAGAAGGCCATTGATTATGGATATGGACCCCTAGGGCTTGTTCGGTCGTCATGGCTGCCTTAGGTGTCCGGTCGCGGCCGGCGGACTGGCCAGTAGCTAGAACTCGTATGCCCGCCGGTCAACACCACAAGCCCTTTTATTCGGAGCTATCCAGATGCGCGAGGCGATCACCGCCGCAATGAAAGACGCAATGAAGTCCGGCGACAAAGTTCGTGTCGGCGCGCTGCGTCTCATCAATGCCGCCTTCAAGGATCGCGATATCGAGGCGCGCGGCGCGGGCAAGGAAAAGGCGACGGACGACGAGCTCCTCGCTCTTCTCCAGAAGATGATCAAGCAGCGCGACGAGTCAGCGAAGATCTACGAAGCCAATGGCCGTGCAGAACTGGCAGCCCAGGAGCGCGCTGAGATCGCGGTGATCCAGAATTACCTGCCGAAGCAGATGGACGAGGCCGAGACCCGCGCCGCTATCCAGGGCGTGATCGCCGAGACTGGCGCCTCGAGTGTCAAGGACATGGGCAAGGTCATGGGCGCGCTGAAGGAGAAATATGCCGGCCAGATGGATTTCGGCCGCGCCAATGGCGTGGTGAAGGACCTTCTGAGCTGATCAGGCCCCGCTGCCCGCGATCACACCGTCCCAGCCAGCCATGATCTGACGGACGATGCGTTCCAGGTCGGCGCGTGTCGCTCCGTCGCGTGCCTGCACGGACAATCCCTGAAGAACGGTCGTCAGATAAAGCGCGACCGAATTGGTATCGGTGCCGCGAGGCAGATCTCCTTCCTCGACCGCCCGATCGAGCCTGGCCGCAAACTGCGCGATGCCCTGCTTGCGGCAATCTGCAAGGAAGTCCCTCACCTCCTCGTCCTCCGGCGTCCCGACCAAAGCCGAGAGGACGATCATGCATCCGGGCGGTAGGTCCGGATTGGTATAGGCCGCGGCATGGGTCAGCAGCATCTCTTCGACCGCCTCGCGGGCGGTCTTGCCGCCATCGAGCGCCTTCCAGGCCAGCACCCCTTCCAGTGAATTGTAGAGATTGGCCGCTTCCCGGAAGAGCTCTTCCTTGCAGCCGAACGAGGCATAGAGGCTTGGCCGGCCGATACCCATCGCTTCGGTCAGGTCGGTGAGCGAGGTCCCGGCATAGCCGCGCGTCCAGAACAGACGCATCGCTGCCTCAAGGGCCTTCTGGCGATCGAATTCCGGTGGGCGTCCGCGTGCCATTTAATTTGTACTCATCGGTATAATATTGTTGACCCGCCGCATCGGTCGGCATACCAATATATATACCGCTCGGTATATATAAAGGATTATCCCATGGCTCTCAGCACTAGAAGGGTTGCGTTCGTGACCGGCGGCAGCCGCGGCATCGGCGCCGCGATCGTCCGGGCGCTGGCGGAAGACGGATTCTCGGTGGCCTTCACCTATGTCCGCAACGAGACGGCGGCGAACGCGATCGCGGACGGCCTCAAGGCCGGGGGCCGGGACGTGGTCGCCATCCAGGCCGATAGCAGCGACACGGATTCTCTCGTGCAAGCTATTGAGAAGACCATCAAAACCTTCGGCCGGCTGGACGTGCTCGTCAACAATGCGGGCATCTTCATGACGACGCCGATCGACGAGGTGTCGGCGGCGGAGATTGACCATTCTCTGGCCGTGAATACGCGATCCGTCCTCGTCGCCTCGCAAGCCGCCGCCCGCCACATGCAGCCGGGCTCTCGCATCATCTCGATCGGATCGAACCTGGCCGAGCGCGTGCCTTTTCCCGGCCTGACCGTCTATTCGATGACGAAAGCCGCGCTGATCGGAATGACCAAAGGACTTGCCCGCGATTACGGACCGCGCGGCATCACCGTCAATCTGGTCCAGCCGGGCTCCACCGATACCGACATGAATCCGGCCGATGGCGAGCATGCATCGGCGCAGGCCGCGCTGACGGCGCTCGGTGGCTTCGGCGAGCCGCAGGACATCGCCGCGATGGTGGCGTTCCTTGCGGGCAACGGCGGGCGCCAGATCACCGGCGCGCTCCTCACGGTCGACGGCGGCACGAATGCATGACCATGCTCGCGTGGCGTCCGGCTGAGGCGCCAGCAGGTCTTCGACCGTAACCCGCCGCTAACAGTTTTCGACAATCATCCGATAGAGATGCGCTATCAGCGGGGTGATGGCGCGTGCGGGGCTCAATCGATGCGTCTTCCCAAACTGCGCCTGCGCGGCAAATCCTATCTGTTCATTGCCTGCCTGCTCGCCGTGAATACGGCGGCCATCGGCGCGATCACGCTTCACAGCCTGCGGGGGGAATTGACCAAGCAGGCCATCGCCAGCCAGCAGCAGAACATGCGCATCGCCGCCTCGGCGGTTAAGGACGCCTTTGCCGACGCGACGGTCTCGGCCACCGGCGGTGACGTCCAGTCAGTGACGATGTCTGCCGTTCCGGAATTCGCAGAACACGACCTGATCGACAAAATCAGCGGCATCACCGGCCAGACCTCGACCCTCTTCGCCTACGATCCCGGCCATGACGATTTCATCCGCAAGAGCACGAGCGTGAAGAAGCCGGACGGCTCGCGCGCCATCGGCACGCCACTCGGCAAGGGCGGCGAAGTCTGGCAGGCGATGAAAGCTGGCAAGACCTACCAGGGCGAGGCCAACATCCTCGGCAAGCCGTTCTTCACGAAATATGTGCCGATCAAATCCGCTTCCGGCGACGTGACCGGCATTCTTTATGTCGGCCTCAACAAAAGCGGCTTCGACGCCATGCTCTGGCAGACGGCGCTGACGATCTTCGGCTCGGCGGCTGTGGCCGGCCTTCTGCTGATCCTGCTCGCGAGCGTCGTGATCGGCCGCGGCCTCAAGCCCCTGGCCCATGTCACCGCGACCGTCGGCGAACTCGCCGACGGCAAGCTCGATGTCGCGATCCCCTACACCGCCAACGCCGACGAGGTGGGCGACATCGCCCGCGCACTCGAGACGTTCCAGACCAATGCGCTCCGGCAGCGCGATCTCGAAGATGCGGCGCGCGGCGACACCGACCGCCAGCGCATGCGTGGCGAGACCATGGCGCAGGCCGCTGGCCGTTTCGAACAGACCGTCGGACGCATCCTGCAGGCGGTCAGCAATGCGGCCGGACGCCTGCACTCGACCGCATCCGGCCTGACCGCCGTGTCCGACACCACGAAGACCCGCGTCGCTCATGCGATGGCGGCTTCGGACGAAGCGAGCCAGCATTCGACCGCCGTGACGAGCTCGGCCGAGGAAATGTCGGGCTCGGTCAACGAGATCAGCCGTCAGGTCAGCCAGTCCTCGGCAATCGTCTCGCGCGCCGTTTCGGAAGCGAGCCATTCGACCGAGCAGATCCAGAGCCTGTCCTCGGCAACCGAGGAAATCGGCAAGGTGTTGACCTTGATCGGCGACATCGCGGCGCAAACCAATCTTCTCGCGCTCAATGCCACGATCGAGGCCGCACGGGCCGGCGAGTCCGGCAAGGGCTTTGCCGTCGTTGCTGCCGAGGTGAAGTCGCTCGCCGACCAGACCGCCCGTGCGACGGAAGAGATCGCCCGGCAGATCGAGAATATGAACCAGGTCAGCCGTAACGCCGTCGGGGCGATCGAAAGCGTGTCGCGGACGATCGGCGAGATGGATACGATCGCATCCGCCATTGCCTCGGCAATCGAGGAGCAGAGCGCGGTGACCCGCGAAATCGCCGGAGCCATCGGCGAGGCGGCGCACCAGACCGGCAGTGCCCGTTCGAGTATGGAAACCGTGCGTGAGGCTGCCGAGGACGCGGATACGGCATCTCGCGACGTCACAACGGCCGCCGAGGAACTGACCGAGCAGGCCCGGGAGATGTCGGAGGCGGTGACGCACTTCCTCAGCGAGATGCGCGCGGCCTGACCGGCCTATCGTTGACCCGTCCTTAACAGGCAGCGTCGCATTCTCTGTATCCATGAGTTTGCGTATCGCCTCCCGAATTGCCGCCATTGCATTGGCGGGGCTCGTCGCTTCGTGTGGCGCGTTTGATTTCGAGCAGCGGGAGCCCTGGCGCGACGCGGCCGAACTGCAATGCCTGCGAGCAGGTGGTTTCACCCGCTCAGCCTCTGCGGAAATGATCGGAACGATCGACGGGCCCGGCACCTGCGGACTGGAACACCCGTTCAAGGTCTCGGCGCTCGCGGACGGATCGGTGGCGGTCGAACCGGCCGCAAGGCTCGGATGCCCGGTTGCCGCGGCCCTCAATCGCTGGATGACGGAGTCGGTCCAGCCCGCGGCCTATGCCAATTTCGGGCAGCCTATCGTCGGCATCAAGAATGCGGCCTCCTATGGCTGCCGGACGCGCAACAACAAGCGCGGCGAGAAGCTCTCCGAACATTCCTTCGGCAACGCACTCGACATCCGGGCTTTCGTCCTGGCGAACGGCCGCGAGATCAGCGTGACGCGGGGCTGGAACGGCGCGCCGGACGAGCGCGCCTTCCTCCGGCAGGTGATCGGCTCCGCCTGCGGGCCATTCCGAACCGTGCTCGGACCCGGCGTCGCCTACCACGACGACCATATTCATCTGGATCTGGCGCGCCACAACAGCCGATGGACATCATATTGCCGGCCGCGGCCGACGAACGTGCCGGCGGCGCCGCAGATGATACCGCAGCAGCCGTCCTACGACGCCTACCCGCGTGGTTATCCGCCTCAACAGCCGGCTCTCGAGCCGTATTACTCACCTGACGTGCCGATGTCCTATGCGGACCACGATCATCTGCCGACCGGCAGCGTGCCGGACGGCTTCCTTCACGATCCCATGGACGAATGATCAGGGCGTACCGCCGACGTTGATCGGGCGGCCGAGGCTCGACGACGTGCTCATGATCGACATGGTGGAAATGCTTCCGCCGGTGGTCAAACAACTGTCGATCTGGGAAGAACTGCCATTGCCGATAGTGGCATTGCGCTGACCGAGCCCATTACACGAAGTCGCCCCGGAATCCTGCGAGGCCTGGTTGATCGACTGGCTGAGGCCGGGCGTCGAGAGCTGGCTCGTATTGTAGATTGGAACCTGTTGGCCGGCAGAACTGCCGGGCAGGGATTGCGTGGTCGCGCCGCTGACATCGCTGCCATTGAACGTGGTGATGGCGTCGTTGGCCTCACCCGACGGGTCGACCGTGCCGAATTCCGGCGCCTGGGTCAGCCTGGCGGTCGCCGCCTGCTCGGATGCCAAGCCGGCGGCCGGGATGGAGGACGATATTCCCGACAGGCCGACCAGGGAGCCGCTCGGCGGCGGACTGATGACCTGGTGGCTGACCGCGGCATGGCCAGGCGCGGCGGCGAGGGAATGCACGGCCAATCCACCACCGCCGCCATGAGCAAAGGCGGCGCTGGCGCCACCGACGAAAAAGGCCGCCACAACAAGCGGCCTGAACGCAACAACTCTCATGATGCGAACCTCGGCGGTCCGTTCACATCGCGCCGGCGGGCGGCCGTCAACCTCGCCGGCATGTTACTGTTCATCAGGGACGGGACACGTCGACCGCGCCTCCGCCCGAGCCGCTGATGATCGACGGCGCTCCCAGAATTTCCTGGCTGGCGCAATCGCCGCTCTGGGTCGACGTACTGGTGCCGCCGACGGTCGTGCTCCGCTCGCCGGTGCCACCGCATGCCGTTCCACGCGAACGCGCCGAGGACTGATCGATCGAGTTCGCCAGCCCTTGGCCCGAAAGCTGGTTGGTTCCATAGACGGGAACCTGCTCGCCGATCGAACTGCCCGGCGCTGTCTGGGTGCTGACGCCTCCGGTCTGGCTTTGCGGCGACACGAGATTGTTCTGGCTGGCCATGGGATCGACGGGCGCGGTCGAAGTCGATGCCCGCCCCGAGGTCGCCGCTCGTGAGGAGGCGGCGCCTGCGCGCGGCATGGCCGCCCCGCCGCCAACCGACGAACCGCCGCCTATGGACGAACCGCCGCCGACCGAACCGCCAGCGGAGCCCCCGCCAGCGGAGCCGCCGCTAGACTGCGCGAACGCGATGGAACTTCCGGCGAGAAGCAGCGCTGCGGCAAAGGAAATTGCCTTGTTCATGGTGCGATACCTCGCGGACCAATGGACTCTGTCGACAAACGCATGGCGGGAGGCAGCGTTCCGGCGATTGCCGAAAGGATGAGGCCGTGGCAGGGCTGGGGCATGAGCTTCCAGCCCGACACCCCCCTGCCCGCCACCGTCGTCCCCTCGCCCAGCCACGATGGGCGGGCCGACGACATCGAACCTGACATGCTGCTCCTGCACTACACCGGCATGGTCTCCGCTGACGAAGCTGTCGCCCGGCTGTGCGACCCGGCGTCGAAAGTGTCTTGTCATTACCTCGTCCACGAGGACGGGCGGATCGTGCAGATGGTACCCGAGGCTCGTCGCGCCTGGCATGCCGGGTTGTCTGTCTGGGAGGACGAGCCGGACACCAATTCCCGCTCGATCGGGATCGAAATCGCCAATCCGGGCCATGAGTTCGGCTATGTCGATTTTCCCGATGCCCAGATCGATGCCGTGATCGCTCTCGGTCTCGACATCTGCGAGCGGCATGGCATCGTACGTCACCGCGTGCTCGCCCACTCCGACGTGGCGCCGCGCCGCAAGGAGGATCCCGGCGAGAAGTTTCCATGGGACCGGCTCGCCGCCGCCAAGCTCGGACATTGGCAGAAGCCCGCTCCGCTTACGACCCAAGGAGACACCTTCCTTCCCGGCGACGAAGGCGAGCCGGTCGAGGAAGTACAGTCACTCTTCGCCATCTACGGCTACGGGATCGAAATCTCCGGCCGGTTCGACGAGCAGACCAAGGCTGTAGTTACAGCTTTCCAGCGCCATTTCAGACAAGAGAAAGTCGATGGGATCATCGACCCTTCGACGATCGCGACGCTTCGAAGACTATTGAAAGCGCTTCCAAAGGTTAATTCAGATTAACAATACGCCCCAGAATGGTCACGGTCTCGCCGGCTTGGAGTCCCGACTGCTTCTAATCTGAGCCCCGATTCCACGCGAAGTCCCCCACCATTGCTAACGGAATGGGGACAGTTCCGCATGATCAATCGTCTTCTCACCGGTGCGGCACTCACTTGCTCGCTCTTCTTGGCCCACAGCGCGGCCGCGGACGACCGGTTCGATTTCATTCAGCAGCAGAGAGAAAAACTCGAGGCTTCCGCTGCGTCGAAAACGCAGGCCAAGCGATCGTTCGACGAGAACGATCGCGATGGCAAGGACAGCAGGAAGCCCGCCCGCAAACTCATCGAAGGTCGTGCATCAACCTCCACGGAACCTGCCGCGGCGCCGGGCGGACGCGGCAATCTGCACTCTCTCGTGCAGCGCTACGCCCAGGAGAACGGCGTACCCTACGACCTCGCGCATGGCGTCGTGATGGTCGAGAGCCGCTACAATGCGAAGGCGACCGGCCGTGGCGGCTATATCGGCCTGATGCAGCTCAGCTACCGCACCGCGCAGGGCATGGGCTATTCCGGCTCGCGCGCCGCGCTCTACGATCCGGAGACCAATCTTCGCTACGGCATGCGCTATCTCGGCGAGGCCTATCGCAAGGCCGGCGGGAGCATGTGCGGTGCAGTCTCGAAATATCAGGGCGGCCACGGCGTGCGTGGCGTGACGCGGGCCGGATCGGCCTATTGCGGCAAGGTGAAGAACTTCATCGCCCGCGGCGTGCCGAAGGGCGGCACCCAGGTCGCCGACGCCAGCCAGGCGAAATCCTGACGACGAGAGCCCGGACCAACGGTCCGGGCTTTTTCATTTCTGGTTGGCAAGGAAGACCCCGGCGGCAGCCAATACCATGCCACCGATCTGCAGCACATTCATCGTCTCGCCGAAGCCGATCCAGGCCATCAGCGCTGTCACTGCCGGAACGAGGTAAAGCAGCGAAGTCGTCTGCACCACTGCACCGCGCTTGATCATGACGAGCAGCATGGTGATGGCACCGATCGAGAGGCCAATGACGGCCCAGAACAGACCGGCGATAAGTTCCGGCGTCATGTCGAACCGGCCGCTCTCGGTCAGCGCCGCGACCAGCGCCGTGGGGAGCAGAGCGGCGGTGAACTGGACGACGTTGCCGGTCCGCATGTCCATCGAATTGCCGGTGCGCTTCTGCCAGATCGTACCCGCGGTAAACGCGCCCACCGCGAGCACGCCGACGATCAGCGCCTGCGCTGGGATGGCGTCGTGGCCGCCGATCTTCGGCAGCAGAACCAGTGCCGCCCCGACGAAACCGAGCCCGATACCCGCCCAACGTCGCCCACTGACCGCCTCGCCGAGGAGCGGCCCCGCGAGCGTGGCGGTCACGAGCGGCTGAAGGCCCGCGAACAGGCCCGCGAATCCGGCCGGCAGACCATGCTTCACCGCCCAGAAGATGCCGCCGAGATAAACGCCGTGCAGCAGGAAGCCGGATACGGCGTTATTGGTGAAATCCCTGCCCTTCGGCCACGGAGCACCGATCAGTAGTGCGAATGGGGCGAGTATCGCGATGACCAGCGCATAGCGAACGACAAGGAAGGTCAGTGGATCGGAATGCGGCGCGACGAGGCGCGCGACGATGAAGCCCGACGACCAAAGGACCACGAAGAGAGCTGGAGCAAGGCGGGTGAAGAGACCCGAGGATGCAGATCCGGAAGCGATATCGGCCATCGCGGCTGGCTAGACCTGCCTCCCGACGGAAACAAGTGAAACAAAGTGACGGGATCGATCAGTTTGCGTGGTCTCCTGGACCCGGCCGACCGTTCGGCAACCTTGCGCGGAGCGTCATCCACCCGTAAGTCATGCTCGCCAGCCGGCTGGACGGCCGCTCCGCGAGGAGAGGAAAGTCCGGGCTCCATGGAGGCACGGTGCCGGATAACGTCCGGCGGGGGCGACCCCAGGGAAAGTGCCACAGAAAGCAAACCGCCGCCGGTTCGCCGGAGGTAAGGGTGAAAGGGTGCGGTAAGAGCGCACCGCGCGCCTGGCAACAGGAGCGGCACGGCAAACCCCACCGGGAGCAAAACCGAATAGGAGTGGCGCGGGTCCGCCCAGGTCCCGCCTCCAGACAGCCGCTCGGGTTGGTTGCTCGAGGCGTCCGGCAACGGACGTCCCAGAGGAATGGCCGTCACGTCGCAGTGGGCAACCGCTGCGGCCCTACAGAACCCGGCTTACAGGCCGGCTGGCATCCGTTTTGAGATCACTGCGCCCGGACTTGGGCGAACGCACCGCCGTTATGGACGCCAATGCCCGGCACCTCCAGAAGCGTTGAATCGATGGCGAACCTCGTTCTCGGCAGCGCGTGCGGATATTCGGCGCGCAGCCACTCGATCATCTTCTCGCGGACGTGACAGCGCAGGTCGAAAGCATTGGGCGCGTTCTTCGCGCTCATCAGGGCGCGGACCTCGACCGTGTTCTCGCGGAGATCGGTGACCTGAAGCGCCATGGCGCGCCCGTCCCAGAGCTTGCAGCCTTTCAGGATAAGCCTGAGCTGCTCGCGCATCTCCTCGACTGGCACCGAATAGTCGACGAACAGCATCGCCGTGCCGAGTATCTGGGGGTTCTCGCGGGTCCAGTTCTGGAACGGCTTCTCCAGGAAGTAGCTGAGCGGAACGATCATCCGGCGAAGATCCCAGATGTTGACCACCACATAGGTCGCGGTGATGTCCTCGACCGTGCCCCACTCCCCTTCCAGCACGACTTGGTCGCCGATCCTGATCGGCTCGGTGAAAGCGATCTGGATGCCTGCCAGAAGACTGGAGATAGCCGGTCTCGCGGCGAGACCGATGGCGATACCTGCGACACCAGCCGAGGCGAACAGGCTGACGCCGACCGTCCGCAGAGCCGGAAGCGACATGAAGACGACGGCGACAGTGGTCAGCGCGATGCAGACAGTCGTGAGCTGGCGCAGCAGGTTGAGCCGCGTCTGGCGGCGCCTGATCTGGACGTCCTCGGAGAAGTCGAGCCCACCATGCTTGCGCGTGTAGATGTCGAAGGCGAGCTGGCTCATCCGCCACGACGCGATGCCGAGCGCCAGGGTGATGACAACGAGACAGGCACGGACGAGCCCGACCTGGACCTCGCTGGAAAAGCCCGTCGCGGGGATCATCGGCAGGAAGGACAGCGTGCCGATAATGATCGCGAGCGAGGGCCGGACGCGGCGCAGGAACAGGCGAAGCTTAGTGGTCCAGCCGAACGATGCGAGCCGATTGATGAAGAAGGCGAGGCTCGCATTCGCGATCGCCCAGACCACGGCGGAGATGCCAACAGCGGTGATGCAGAGGACCCACGGCGGCAGGTTCAACATCCAGTGGGGGAAGGCGAATCCCATGTCGGATTCTCCGTTCTGGCCAAGGTATGTGGCGGTTTCTCGCCGCTTGGTGCCAAACGGTCTCGGGCGCGATCGGTTCAACGGGCATCTCAGGATCGATCACTCGACCACACGCAAACTGTACGACACGCTCCAAGGCTTCTGTCAGATGCTCGACGTCGAGCGGCCAGGCTCCCGATGCAGAGATTTATGCCACCATCGAGGAGCGGCATGGGGCGAATTTCGCGCAGCTCTGGTGGCATGCGCGCCAGGTTCTCCATGAAGCCCTGTGGGAAGCCTGACCGGACTAGTGGTCGAGCTTGTGGAGGCGACCGGCGACCTTTCGCGGGAGGGCCCGCGGAAAAAGCCGGCCAAGTAAGATTCCGAGCGTGTTGAAGAAACCCGGAATGACGATGGCCTTGTTGGCGCGATATCCGGCGAACCCGACGCGTGCCACCCACGCGGCATTGGCCGCCCGCTTGAACAACATCGTATCCTCAAGATGCGCGACCTTCCCGAATTCAGTCGCCACCGGCCCCGGGCAGAGTGCCGAAACTGCGACGCCGTGAGGCAGCGCCTCCTCGTGCAGGGCCTCCGACAGAGACAGCACGAAGGCCTTGGTGGCGGAATAGACCGCCGTATACGGTCCGCCCTGGAACGACGCCATGGACGCAACGTTGAGGATGCCGCCCTGCCGCCTCTCGATCATGCCCGGAAGAAACAGACGCGACAGCGTGGTCACCGCCTCCACGTTCAACCGCACCATCTCGGTCAAACGGTCCGCTGGCAGAACGTCAAAGCGTCCGGCGAGGCCGAACCCCGCGTTATTGACCAGTGTATGGATTTCGATTTCCTGGCCTGTGACGAAGTCGAACAGCGCCTGCGGCGAGGATTCATCGAAAAGATCGAGATCCATGACGAGAATCGGCACCGAATGCGCGGCTTTGAGTTCAGCAGCCAGCGAATCGAGTCGGCCCCTGCGCCGCGCCACCAGAACTAGACCGTCGCCCTCCGCAGCGAAGAGTCGCGCGAGTTCCACACCTATACCCGACGAGGCGCCGGTAATGATCGTCCAGCGTCTGTCTACCATCAACTATCCCGCCCATGCCCATACGCGGGACTTTCGCAAACCGACCTCGCCGTGTAAACGACGCCTCTAGCCATTACAGACCGGAACGATTCACCGCCGCCACTCCGCGCGCGGGTATCAACCCGCGACCGACGAAAGCGCGCATCGCAGAACCATGCCCAAACGCCAAGATATCAAGTCGATCCTGATCATCGGAGCTGGCCCCATCGTCATCGGGCAGGCTTGCGAATTCGATTATTCCGGGACCCAGGCCTGCAAGGCGCTGCGCGAGGAAGGCTATCGCATCATCCTGGTCAATTCGAACCCGGCGACGATCATGACCGATCCGGAGCTGGCGGATGCGACCTATGTCGAACCGATCACGCCCGAGATCGTGGCCAAGATCATCGAAAAGGAGCGTCCCGACGCACTCCTCCCGACCATGGGCGGCCAGACCGCGCTCAACTGCGCGCTGTCGCTGCGCAAAATGGGCGTGCTTGAGAAGTTCGGCGTCGAGATGATCGGCGCGACCGCCGAGGCGATCGACAAGGCCGAGGATCGCGAGCTCTTCCGTCAGGCGATGACAAAGATCGGCCTCGACACGCCGAAATCGGCGCTCGCCACCGCGACCGACCTGAAACACGCCGACCGCGACCACCACAAGGCAGCTCTGGCCGAGATCGCCGCCCGCAACCTGCCTGCGGGCGAGGCCGCGCGCGTCACCGAGGCCTATAGCCGTCAATGGGATGGCGGCGAGAGCGAGCGCAAGAAGCGCTATGTCGAGAAGGGCCTGATCGAGGCGCTGGAAGCGCTCGACGAGATCGGCCTGCCGGCCATCATCCGCCCGAGCTTCACCATGGGCGGCACCGGCGGCGGCATCGCCTACAACAAGGCCGAATTCATCGAGATCGTCGAGCGCGGCCTCGACGCCTCGCCGACGACCGAGGTCCTCATCGAGGAAAGCGTCATCGGCTGGAAGGAGTTCGAGATGGAGGTCGTCCGCGACAAGGCGGACAACTGCATCATCGTGTGCTCGATCGAGAACATCGACCCGATGGGCATCCATACCGGCGATTCGATCACCGTCGCCCCTGCCCTGACGCTGACCGACAAGGAATATCAGCGCATGCGCGACGCCTCGCTCGCGGTCCTCCGCGAGATCGGCGTCGAGACCGGTGGTTCGAACGTGCAGTTCGCGATCGATCCGGAGACCGGCCGGATGATCGTCATCGAGATGAATCCGCGTGTCTCGCGTTCGTCCGCTCTGGCGTCGAAAGCGACCGGCTTCCCGATCGCCAAGGTCGCGGCGAAGCTCGCCGTCGGCTACACGATGGACGAGATCGAGAACGACATCACCGGCGGCGCGACGCCGGCGAGCTTCGAGCCGACCATCGACTACGTGGTCGTGAAGGCTCCGCGTTTCGCCTTCGAGAAGTTCCCGGGCGCCGAGGACAACCTGACGACCTCGATGAAGTCGGTCGGCGAAGCGATGTCGATCGGCCGCACCTTCGGCGAGGCGATGCAAAAGGCGCTCCGCTCGCTGGAAATCGGCCTGACCGGCTTCGACGAGGTCGAGATCGAGGGCATGGGCCAGGGCGACGACAAGAACGCCATCAAGGCCGCCCTTGCCGCTCCCAAGCCGAACCGCATCGTCACCTGCGCGCACGCAATGCGCCTCGGCCTTTCGGTCGAGCAGATTCACGATATCTGCAAGATCGATCCATGGTTCCTGAAGCAGGTCGAGACCATCGTCCACACCGAGGAGAAGGTCCGCCGCCTCGGCCTGCCGAAGACGGCCGGCGCGCTCCGCTCGCTGAAATCGCTCGGCTTCTCCGACGCACGCCTGGCCAAGCTCGCCGGCACGACCGAGAAGGAGGTCACGGCGCTCCGGACCTCGCTCGACGTCCACCCGGTCTATAAGCGCATCGACACCTGCGCCGCTGAGTTCGCTTCGCCGACCGCCTATATGTACTCGACCTATGCTCCGCTCTTCGCCGGCCAGGCCGCGGACGAGGCTCAGCCCTCCGACCGCAAGAAGGTCGTGATCCTCGGCGGCGGCCCGAACCGGATCGGCCAGGGCATCGAGTTCGATTATTGCTGCTGCCACGCCTGCTTCGCGCTGCGCGACGTCGGCTACGAAACCATCATGATCAATTGCAATCCGGAGACGGTGTCGACCGACTACGACACCTCGGATCGCCTCTATTTCGAGCCGCTGACGGCCGAGGACGTGCTGGAAATCCTGCGCATCGAGCAGTCGCGCGGCACTCTGCACGGCGTCATCGTCCAGTTCGGCGGCCAGACGCCGCTGAAGCTGGCGCAGGCGCTTGAGGACGCGGGCATCCCGATCCTCGGTACCTCGCCGGACGCGATCGACCTCGCCGAGGACCGCGACCGCTTCAAGCAGCTCCTCGACAAACTTCAGCTCCGCCAACCGGAAAACGGCATCGCCACCTCGACCGAGCAGGCCATCTCAATCGTCGAGCGCATCGGCTTCCCGGTCGTCATCCGTCCGTCCTACGTGCTCGGCGGACGGGGGATGGAGATCGTCCACGATCACCATCAGCTCGATCGCTATATGCGCGAGGCCGTGGTCGTCTCGGGCGATAGCCCGGTCCTGATCGACCGCTATCTCTCGAATGCGATCGAGGTCGACGTCGATTGCCTGTGCGACGGCAAACATGCCTTCGTTGCCGGCATCATGGAGCACATCGAGGAAGCGGGCGTACATTCGGGCGATTCGGCCTGCTCGCTGCCACCCTACTCGCTCAAGCCCGATGTGATCGCCGAGATCGAGAAACAGACGAAACAGCTCGCGCTGGCTCTGAATGTCGGCGGACTGATGAACGTCCAGTACGCGATCAAGGACGGTGACATCTACGTCCTCGAGGTCAATCCACGCGCCTCGCGCACGGTGCCCTTCGTCGCCAAGACGATCGGCCGGCCGATCGCCAAGATCGCCGCGCGCATCATGGCCGGCGAGGCACTCCCGAGCTTCGGGCTGACGCCGCAGAAGCTCGACCATATCGCGGTCAAGGAAGCGGTATTCCCGTTCGCCCGCTTCCCGGGCGTCGACACGATTCTCGGGCCGGAGATGCGTTCGACCGGCGAGGTCATCGGCCTCGACCGCGATTTCGGCATTGCATTCGCGAAGAGCCAGCTCGGCGGCGGCACGCGCGTGCCGAAGTCCGGCACGGTCTTCGTCTCGCTGAAGGACGACGACAAGGCTCGCATCCTGCCTGCGGTCAAGCTGCTGTCGAGCCTAGGCTTCAAGATCATCGCGACCTCGGGGACCCAGCGCTTCCTCGAAAGCGAGGGCGTCGCCGCGACCAAGATTCACAAGGTTCTCGAAGGGCGGCCACACATCGTCGACGCCATCAAGAACGGCGAGGTCCAGTTGGTGTTCAACACCACGGAAGGGGCGCAGGCGCTGCACGACAGCCGGTCGCTCCGCCGCGCGGCCCTCTTGCACAAAGTGCCCTACTACACCACCCTAGCAGGCGCGATTGCTGCGGCGCAGGGCATCCGGGCTTACCTTGACGGGGAGCTGGAGGTTCGGGCGCTGCAGTCCTATTTCGCAGGGACGGAAAATATCCCGGCCTGACCGGGGACCCATAATCTCCAGACACCAGCGACAGAGGACAGCAACCCCTGCCGCTGGGCGGATTTTGCGCGGAAGAGAAGACGACGATGGAAAAGGTTCCGATGACCGCGGGCGGCCACACTCAGCTGGAAGTGGAGCTGAAACGCCGTTCGGCCGAGGAGCGCCCGCGGATTATTGCTGCCATTGCCGAGGCCCGCAGCCACGGCGACCTCTCCGAGAACGCCGAATATCACGCGGCGAAAGAGCAGCAGAGCCTGAACGAGGGTCGGATCGCCGAGATCGAGAGCATCCTCGCGCGCGCCGAAATCATCGATCCCACCAAGCTGAAGGGTGACACGATCACCTTCGGCGCGACGGTCAAGCTCGTTGACGAGGACACAGAGGAAGAGCGCACGTATCAGATCGTCGGCGAGTTCGAGGCCGACGTGAAGCTCGGCCGCGTCTCGATCACCTCCCCGATCGCCCGCGCCCTTGTCGGCAAGAAAGTCGGCGACCAGGTCGAAGTGACCGCCCCTGGCGGCGCCAAGAGCTACGAGGTCCTCGACATCCGCTTCGCGTGAGCCGTTTAGATTCTCTCAACCTCTCCGGGCCTAGCGTTCGCGCCTTGGCCCGGTGGGGGAGCGGCTACTCCGAGACGCGGCAGTGTCTTTACAACTCTGGTTCAAGTCCAGAGCCGGGCCTCCAATTTTCTCGTTCCGGACGCGCCGGATGACGCCGCCGTCGACAGAGGTGGACGTGCGGCGCGTCGAGGTGATCGCGCCTAATTTCAAGCGCCGCCTGTCGGGTGTGACCTCGACGCTGGAGCGTGTCGTACCGGAACAGGCCCGCTCAGTCGCCATCGCCGCACTCGGCCCGGGACTGTCGGCATCCCTGCCGAAGCTTCGATGTCATCAGCTTGCGGGATTATGGCGCGCTCCGGCCGACCGGCCGTTCCGGATCTGGCACGCCCGACGCAACATCGAAATGCTCGCCGGCATTCTCCTGCGCGACTTGTTGCGCATGCCGCTCCGGCTGGTCTTCACCTCGGCGTCGCAGCGCAGGCATACCGGCTGGACCCGCTTTCTGATCGGCCGGATGGATGCGGTGATCGCAACCTCCTCCGCGACCGCGTCTTATCTCGAGCGGCCATCGACGGTGATCCGCCACGGCATCGATCTCACGCAGTTCAAGCCACCGCCGGATCGGACTGAAACTCGCCGGATGCTCGGCCTTCCCGACCTGCGGCTCGTCGGCTGCTTTGGCCGCATCCGGGCGCAAAAAGGCACCGACGTCTTCGTCGAGGCGATGCTCGCTCTGCTCCCTGCCCGCCCGGATGCCGGCGCGGTCGTGCTCGGCCGCGCGACCGGACCGCATGCGTCGTTTCTCGACGCATTGAAGACCCGCGTGGCTGATGCCGGACTGAGCGACCGGCTGCTGTTCGCCGACGAAGTACCGCCAGAGCAAACACCGCGCTGGTATCAGGCGCTCGACGTCTATGTAGCGCCGCAGCGCTGGGAAGGCTTCGGCGTCACGCCGCTCGAAGCGATGGCGACCGGCATGCCCGTGGTGGCGACGACCGTCGGAGCGTTCCCGGAACTCCTCGTCGATGGAGAGAGCGGTTTCCTGGTGCCGCCCGGCGACGTCCCGGCGATGACGAGCGCTATCGCAACGCTGCTCGACGATATGGACCGTTCCGCTGCGATGTCGCGGCAGGCACGGACACATGTCGCCGCGTTCAGCCTCGCCGGCGAGGCTGAGGCCATCAACGCCGTTTATCGCGGGCTCTGGGAGCGGAACAGCTCGATATAGGCGTCCGTGATCGCATCGAGCGAGAAGCGGGCCGCGAGCGTTTGCGTGCCGCCCGCGACGAGCGATGCGCGCAAAGCCGGATCGGCCTCCAGTCTGGCGAGAGCTTGGGCGAGCCCGTCGGCATCCTCGACGTCGAACATCAGACCGTCCTCGCCGTCCGTCATCATCC
Organism: Rhizobiaceae bacterium CPCC 101076; assembly: GCA_003347645.1. Taxonomy (GTDB): domain Bacteria; phylum Pseudomonadota; class Alphaproteobacteria; order Rhizobiales; family Methylopilaceae; genus Flaviflagellibacter; species Flaviflagellibacter deserti. Next base: position 54,236 of record QDFX01000017.1, read on the forward strand.
AGCGCGGGCCTTCGGCACGCGAGGAGACGACCGGCCGACCGATCGACCATGCTTCCAGGATGACATTGCCCAGGGGTTCATGCAGTGACGGCACGACGAACGCATCGGCCGCCGCGACGAAGGGTGAGGTATCGGCCTGCCAGCCGGCGAAACGGACACGATCGGCGATGCCGAGCGCGACGGCCTGCTGCTCCAGCGCCTGCCGCTCCTCGCCGTCACCAACGATCCAGACCCAGGCCCGCGGCAGCCGGGCCGCCGCATCGAGCAGCGTGTGAAACCCCTTCCGGCGGACGAAGCGCCCGGCGCCGACAATAAGGAACGCGTCGTCCGGCGTTTGAAGTGTCGAACGTGCGACCGGCGCCGCAGCATGCGCTCGGGTAAAATTGGAAATCACCTCGACCGGCTTTTGCCAACCGAGCTCGCGCACCCGCTGGGCTATGTCCGGCGTGTTGCAGACGATCGTGTCGGTGTTGGTGAAATATTCGAGGCGCAGCGGAAAATCGCCGAGCCGCGAGATCTTGATGCAACCCTGGTAGGACGGAAGGAAGCGGCTCGCGCGCGGCGCCCAGGCCATGATCGCATCAGGCTGGAAATTGCCGATCTTCCGCTTCAGCTTGGCCGCGAGCCAGAACCGGTAGAGCGAAATCCGGTTGAACGTACCCTCATTGATATGGGCCGCGTTCTCGATGTCCTTCTTCCAGACGCGGTTCGGGCGGATGAACGCCCACTGCTCGACGCCCTTGCTCGCCAGACCGTTGACCAGATTGACGAAAAACCGCTCGGACCCGCCGTCCTTGCCGAAATGGATATGGATGACCTTCAAAACTAGATCCCGTCTAGCGGAGGCTCCTTGGATGGATGCGCGATCAGCGCATGCCGCTGCCAGATCTTGGCCTCCGTCATGAACGAATAAACCGCCCCCGTCATCGCCTGGATAAAGCCGGCCCACCCGCAAAGGAAGAGCCATCGGCCGAAATAGAGACGAAGGAAATAATAGGGCGGGTTGAACACCAGCTTCGCCCAGCGAGGCTTTTCGCCCTGATCGAACAGTTGGTCCGCCTTGAGGGTCGAATAGGCGTTCTCCTTCAGGATCTGCTCATCCAGGGGCAAGGGACGGAAGTGAAGAAGGCTGCCGGGTCGCGCACTCTTCACGCGGCCCTCCACCGAAATGCCTTCATGCACCCGTTTGGACAGATCGTAGGCGCCGGCACCGCGGCGAACGAGACGGAGATTGGGCCGCTCGAAGACATAGGTTGGCGTATAGCCGAACCCGACGAGAAAGGGCCGACGGCGGATACGCCAGGCAACGGCTTCATCTTCGGCCAGCAAACGGGGCAGATGTTCTCTCAATTGCAGATCCAACCGCTCGTCGGCGTCGATGTTCAGGCACCAAGGCTGCGTGCACTGCTCCAGCGCGAACTGCTTCTGCGCGGCATAGCCCGGCCAGCCGCGCTGGAACACCTTGATCGGAAATCCCTCTTCGCGCAGCCGCTCCAGTAGGTCGAGCGTGCCGTCCGTCGACCCCGAATCCACGACGATAATTTCGGCGCACAGATCGAGGCTGCGGATGCAGGGCTCGATGTAGTGCGCTTCGTTCTTGCAGATGATGAAAGCCGAGAGAGGGAGTCGTGTCGGCGTGGCCATGCGCCCCCGGTTCAGTAAAGAGAGAAAGAATGGATCTTTCGGGCGCACTCCATGGCAAAACATACGATTTGACGCAACCAAGTTTCATCGCAGGCGAGCGCAGCGAATTTAGAGACTTTATCGAAGGCTGGCTGAATTGCGTTGACAGGCTCTCGGCCTCCCAGTCGATGCGCCGCGGCCTCTATGAAGCGGTTCAACTTCGATCAAGCCATTCTGTATTTGCTGGGCGAAGGACCAATTGGTACCAGTCGATCGACCATGATCGGCCTTGCTGCAGTATCTGAGAGTGAATGATGGTTCGCCGGACGGAGAGCGCGTATCCATTTCCTGGTGGCCGCCCTCGCGTGCCGACCATTCATCGAATCCGGGCTGCATTCAGGGCATTCGGGGATTTGTTTCCCGGGATGCGATATAAAAAGATCAGAATCCAGCAGGTCGGGAAAGCGTTTCGCGCACTGAATGAGGACGACGTTGCGCTGATTACGTTGACCCACAACGACAAGCGCCTGCTCCAGCCGTTTCTGACTCACTATCGCCAACTCGGCGTCACTCGGTTTCTCATCGTTGACGATCGATCGACTGACGGAACGAAAGAATTCCTCTCGCAGGAACCTGATGTCGATCTCTATGAATCGAATTGCCGATACAGCGATGCCTATCGTGGTCGCGCCTGGCGCCAGATCCTGGTCAATCGATACGGCCGAGGTCGCTGGTACTTGAATGTCGATTCCGACGAATTTCTCGTATTCGCAGCCGCGCCGAGCTTGCCTCAGCTAATATCGTGGCTCGAAAAACGGGGTATAAGGCATATGCCGGCTCCCATGCTGGACATGTATCCTCCGGGATATGTCGAAGCGGCCGATTATGCCTTCCCGCGCGATGGTATGCCTTGGACTATCGCCAGCCTGGTAGATGAGGACGGATATGACCTGAGGGCGGGCGCTCGCGCCTGGAGCTTGAAGGGCGGGGTTCGGCAACGCTTTTTCCAAAGCAAAGCCGAACTAATGAAATATCCTCTAATGCATTGGGATTCTCTCACCAGACTGGACAAGAGCATACATTTCCCAAACCCCTACTGGAGAAACTTCTCCGCTCCGGCAGGAGCACTTCTGCATTTCAAATTCTTCTCAGGCTTCTCGGATGATTTTGCCGAAGTCGTCCGCAACGGCCAACATTTTGGCGGCGGACAGATATACCAGGATATACTTGAGAAAATTCAACAACCCGCTCAGATAGTACTGGAAACGGCAACATCGATTACCTATACGGGCGCGAGGAAACTCGCTCGGATGGGTTTCTTCTCGGTGGAATAAGCGTGTGGCCATTCTTGGCACGAACGGCTCCGGTGACCGCATTTTATGCTAAGCGAGCCCGATGACCGGCATCCTGACCAATCTCCGCGCCCTGACGCTTCGAGCTCTACGGGCGAGGACCGCGACGATCGACGGCGTTCTCGTCAGCACCGACCCGAATGACCCTCTTCTGAGGCCTATCCGGGCAAAAATCTTCAAGGGAGTGTATGAGGCGCCCGAACGTGCGCTGCTGAAAATGTTGCTCACCCCCGAAGACCGCGTCCTGGACATAGGCGCGTGCACCGGCCTCATCGCATCGCTTTCAGCAATGACGGTCGGTAGTGAAAACGTCGTAGCCTACGAAGCCAATCCGAGGCTTCAGAAACTCATACTGTGCAATTTCGCACTCAACGGAGTCTCCCCGCATTTGCACATGAAAGCCATCACGGCCGATGGCAGGGCCGTCACCCTTCACATTACCGGCAACCTATTTTCATCGAGCCTCATTGACCGCCAACACCAGACCGATACCGAGAGCATACCGAGCGAGCCAATCGCCGCCGTCCTCGAAAAAGAGAGGCCAACGCTCGTATCCATGGATGTCGAAGGAGCGGAGGAGGAATTAATTGGTGCCACCGAATTCCCCGGTGTACGGAAAATACTGATCGAAACTCATCCACATATTGTTGATCCGGAGCAGCCGGCGCGAGTGGTTCGTAGACTTGCTGCGCTCGGCTTCCAGCAACTCCGAACGGAGGGAGATTCTCTTGCACTGATCAGATCTTGATCGGCGCAGCAGAAGCAAAATCCAAGTTAGGGATTCCGTGTGACAAAGACAAAGCTGATCGTCGCCTTTCCAATTTACAACGGCGCGAAGACCATGGAACAGAGTCTCCAATGCATCGCAGATCAGACTATCGAGATTTCCGGGCGATAATTGTCGAGAATAAGTCGACTGATGACACGCTACTCATTGCTCGAAAATTCTGCGAAAAAGACTCCCGTTTTGAACTGATCGAAAACGAGTTTCATCGAGACGCCATCGCAAATTTTCCCACACGATCGAACTGGCGAGCGCTCGTGGCGAATATTTCTGCCTGCGTGCCTGCGACGATCTCTCCACCCCTGGCTTTCTCAAGTCCCTCCTTGCGGCGCTCGAAGCCGATCCAAGCAAAATGCTGGCCGTCGGCTCGGTCGACCGTTATGAGCCGGACGGTATCAAACACCTGACCCCGAAATCCGATATCTTCGACTTCGGGAGCAAGCTCGCCGCGGGTGACCTTCCACGAGGTCTGATCTTTCCCTCGGAATGGTTCTACGGCGTGGTCCGCTCCGCCGGCGGCGCGGAGATCATGTTGCGTCGCTGGCCCGAACTCGGTCGCGCCTAGTGTGCGGCGTCATATACGATAGCGGAATTCGTCGTCCGGGATTTGGTCACCTACGTCCCCGAAGAAAAGTATCTCTTCTTCCGGGGTTCAGACTCGGAAAATTTATACAAGGCCAAAGCTTGGAAAGAACGCCTTTCCCAACGCTGGCTCTATACGATGGGGTGTTTCCGAGTTCGCGATTTCCTCCCGCCTCTTTCGGTGCGCACCCGTTATAAGCTGTTCCGGATGTTTTGGCGTGATGCTCGTCGTAAGACCGGCTATCGCCTGCTAGGCAAACTCTGACCCCATCCAGCGATCCTCGCCGGCGTCACCGCCGGCGGAGAAAACCATCTGGTGCGACCGTCACTTGCAGCTTCCTCTGAAGCTCAAGGTCCAACTCAAATTCATCGTGTTTTGCCAGAAACTTATGGACGGCCGTTTTGGGGTTGTTTCCAACGTCCCAAGGTCGAGATAGGAAAAAACCCTTCGGCATGTCCTCGACAAAGGTGTCGAAGACAACACAGTAACTGCCGCTCGAAACGAGGCCCGCGTAGGCTTCCAGTTCCGCAAGAACATGATCTTGCGTGTGCATGCTGTCGAGAAACACCATGATCCTGTTGTATTTTTGAGCAATCTCACGCACGGACGATACTATTTGGGGGTCGATGGAAGAACCCAGGATGAGGTTGAACCTATTTGCCAACGGATGGGCTTCGAGGGCCGCACGATTGTGCGATCGGATGTCGATATCGACCCCGATGACCATTCGCTTCGGAGCTTGTGGATCCAGAAGCTCACCCGTCTCGGCCGCATCACACAGATCGAGAAGCGCCAGAAGCGAGGCGCTCAGGATCAGCGATCCGCCGTGAGCGATTCCGGTCTCTATGATCAAATCAGGTCGGACTGACCAAATGAGTTCCTGAACAGCGATGATGTCGCTCGGATATTGAATGATCGGTCGGCCCAGCCATTCAAAATTGTATACGTACTGCCGCGCCATCGACTCTCGGAGCCAGTCTTGCGACAGCCTATTGAACGACTCGTCGGAACCATAGGAGGCAATGCGAGCACTCTTTTCATGTTTGAACTGAGAGACCGGATCCATAACTCTACTCTCTCGCCGCCTGACGGCTCGCGTCTATTATGAGGGGGATATAATCGAGGATAGACTGAGCCTCGAACGGAAATTCGCCTTTGAGACGTGAAACCGAAATGTCCGGGAAATCCATTCCCGGGGCGCTTTTGGCCTGCACGATGTCGCACCCCGTAAGTTGCTGCAGCCTCTCCAATATTTCGGCATGACGAATGCTCTTTCCCGAAGCCACGTTGTAGACCCGATGTTCCCCGTTGTCGGCGATGAGCGTGAGCAGGGAAACGACATCCTCGATCGCAATATAGTCTTTGGAGGATTCCGGACTCGATTGCAGCTCTATCCGCCCACGTACGGCTTCACGAATTACAGCCATCAGAAAATTGCTCGACTCAAGATCGAGGCCGACGACGTTTGATAGTCGCGCTATTCGCACTCTCGGATTTGCCTGAGCCAGGCACAGGGCCTCCCCGGCGACCTTCGAGATATTGTAAAGGTCATCGGGAGCGTTTGGCCTCACACGAATCTCTTCGTCTTCAGATGCGGACCGAAGTCCTGCGTAGATACGTGTCGAAGACAGGTACAGAAGGCTGTCGAAGGCTCCTACTGACAGTATTCTGGCGAGGTAGGAAACATGCGCATCGATCGTCTCGAATGGCCGCCACCTAAAATCGGCGGTTAGGCCGGCACAATAGAAAACCTGTCCCAGCGGTCGGCTCAGGACTTCTTCGCTACCCTTCTTTGGCACGAAGACGTCTCGCCCCAGACTTTTCAAATGACGTACCAGATGGCTTCCGATGAAGCCGGTGCCCCCGATTACCGTCGAGATCATGTCCGCTCGCCGATTTTGACCAGCGGATTCCCGGCATAAATGCCGTAAGGGTCCAGCCTACCTCTTACGACAGAGCTCGCGCCGATTACGCAGCCTTGGCCCACGGCCGATCCGTCCAGGAAAACGCAATTTGCGCCGATCCACACATCGTTTCCTATCTTGATGCCTCCCTTGCTGGGTCGGAATCCTTGGCTGCGGATGGGGATGCTCCGGCTGGAAAATTCATGATTTGTTGGCGCGAAGGCGCAGTTCGCGGCGATAGCGACCTGATCTCCGATCTCAAGACCGTTTCCGGTGTAAAGAACGCAGCCCGAATTGATCACGGAGTCGCTGCCGACCACCAAATCGCCCCGCCCTCCGGCGGGTTTGATTTTCACGAATGAATCGATCACCGAATTGGCGCCGACGACAATCCGGCTTCCGCGGACGGAATCCTCGATATCCGCAAGCGATGATATTCGAGCAGTGGGATGAATCTCGATCACGCGGCCGGCCACTCCAGATCCGCGTCCCTGATCACTCTGATCTCTTTCGGCCATCCAATCCCGAACGCCGGGTCATCATAGCGGTAACCCCGGGCCTGCCCCGGTTCGTAGGCGCGGCCCATCTGATAGAGGAGATCGGTGTCGTCCTCCAGTGTCAGGAAGCCGTGGGCGCAGCCTTCGGGGATGAAAATCGCATTCATCGACCGGCTGTCGAGGACCACCGACGTCCATTGCCTGAATGTCGGGCTGTCCGGGCGCAGGTCGACCGCGACGTCGAAAGCCTTCCCGCGGACCGCGCGCACGAGCTTCGCCTCTGCGAAGGGCGGATCCTGGAAATGAAGGCCGCGCAGCGTTCCTCCCGTGGGGTTCGTGGACAGGTTGATCTGAACCGAGGTGAAGTCGATCCCCGCCCTGGCGAATTCGTCGGGGCAGTAAAGCCGGGCAAAGGCCCCGCGGGGATCCACATGCGGCTCGGCATGGACCTCGAATACGCCAGCGATGTCGGTCGCAGCGAACCTCATGGCGTCAATGGATATCGAGTCGCGGGATCGCGGTCACGAATCGCGTTCCGTCAGCTGCCAAATAGGCGAGTTGGGCTTCGATCTCCGACGCGAGGTTCCATGGCAGGATCAGCACATAATCCGGGCCAAGGCCGGCGAGTTCCGTTGGTGTCACGACCGGAATCCGGCTCCCGGGTAGGAACTTCCCCTGCTTCGCAGAAGAGGCATCGGCAACCGCCACGATGTCGCTCGCCGTGATGCCGCAGAAATTCAGGAAGGTGTTGCCCTTGGCGGCCGCGCCATAGGCGGCGATCGTACGTCCCTCGGATTTGGCATCGGCGAGAAATCCGAGAAATGCGTCCCTGATCTTCTGCACCCTTGGCTCGAAGCCCCGGTAGCCGGCCATTTCGTGCATGCCGAGCGCCCGTTCCCGGGCGCGGAACGCTTCGACGGCCGGCGTCTCCTTCCAGGAGCTGCCATCCTGGCAGACATAGAGCCGCAGCGACCCGCCCTGGGTCGGTAGCGTCTCGAGATCGAAGACCCGAAGTCCGCACCGCCGGAACACCGATTCCGCTGCTACGAGCGAGAGGTAGGAATAATGCTCATGATAGACAGTGTCGAACTTTCCGCTCTCGATCATCTCCATGAGATGGGGGAACTCGAACGTCGCCACGCCGTCGGGCGCGAGAAGCTCCGCGAAACCTCGCACGAAGCCGACGATATCCGGCACGTGAGCAAGCACGTTGTTCGCGGCCATCAGGTCGGCTGGGCCATAACGCTTCCTCAGATCGGCGGCGACTTCGGCCGAGAAGAACGCGCTTTCCGTCGGGATGTCGCGCTCACGGGCCACCGCTGCCGTATTCGCCGTGGGTTCCACGCCGAGAACAGGGATGCCGGCAGCCTTGAAGTGCTGGAGCAGATATCCGTCGTTGGAGGCGACCTCCACCACGCGTGAGCCGGGGGTGAGCCCGAAGCGATCGATCATCACCTCGGCATAGCGCCGTGCATGCTCGACCCAGCTCTTGGAGGTGGACGAGAAGTAGACATAGTCCGAGGTGAAGATCGCGTCGGCCGGAATGTCGTGATCCGCCTGAACCAGAAAACACTCTTCGCAGACCCGGACGGTGAGCGGATAGCGGCGTTCGTCCTCATCCGCATGCACGAGGAATGCATTCGCGAGGGGCTGCTCGCCGAGATCGAGGAAGACGTCCCGCAGCTCCGAGCCGCAGGACTTGCAACAGAATCTGCGATCAGTTGAGCTGGGCATAGTGATCGATCTGATCCAGGGTCACTCGAATGGCGGGTTCGCCATCGCCAACACGGCGATACCAGTCGGCGGACCAGGCGGCGGCCTGCTTCGCGTCGAGCTTCGGACGCCAATCCAGCAGCGATCTCGCGCGCGCCGCGTCAAGAGCGAGATGCCGCGTTTCCACGACGTCCGGTCGGGGCTCGACCATGATCTGCGTCTGCCGGTTCAGTCCGTCCAGGAAGGTTCGCGCCATGGTCTCCACGCTGACGGCCTCGTCGTCCGGACCGAAATTGAGGCTCCTGGGGCCGTCCGGGTCTTTCGCAAGTCTCTCCACATACAGCAGATAGCCTGTCAGGCAGTCCAAGACGTGTTGCCAGGGCCTGACCGCGTGCGGGTTGCGTAGAACGAGCGGCGTTCCAGCCCGCGCCGATCGCCACGCGTCGGGCAATATGCGGTCCACTGAATAGTCGCCCCCGCCAACGACGTTTCCGCCGCGTGCCGTCGCGACGACGGTCCCGGTCTTGTCGAAAAAGCTTTTCGCGTAACTCGCAACCGCGATCTCCGTCATTGCCTTCGATGCGGAGTACGGATCACGCCCGCCGAGCGTCGCGCTTTCGTCGCGAGGCGCTCCGGTACCATCGTCGGCGTATACCTTGTCGGAGGTCACGACAAGGACGACGCCGAGGCCGTCCAGATCACGAAGCGCGTCGAGAAGATGAACCGTGCCGAGGACGTTCGACGCGAAGGTCTCGACCGGCGCCTGGTAGGATCTCAGGACGAGCGGCTGGGCCGCCATGTGCAGGACCAGATCCGGCTGAACGCGGTGCACCAGACCGCGGACAGATCCGGCATCCCGCAGATCGACGACATGGTGATCAACCACGGCGTCGAGCCCGGCCTGATCGAAGAGACTGGGTTCGGTGTCCGGAGCCAAAGCGAGGCCCGTCAGGTCGGCGCCCAAGCGAGACAGCATCGCGGCCGCCCAGCCGCCCTTGAAGCCGGTATGGCCGGTCAGGAGAACCCTTTTTCCTTGCCAGAAGCGCATCGTCAGACTTTCCAAGGCGCCTGCCCGGCGGACCACAGAGCTTCGAGGTGGTTCTTGTCGCGAAGCGTATCCATCGGCTGCCAAAAGCCGTTGTGGGGATAAGCCGAAAGCTGCCGATCCCGGGCAAGGGAGTTCAGGACGTCACCTTCGAACGAGGTCTGATCGCCTTCTATGCGGTCCAGCACGGAGGTCTCCAGAACGAAAAAGCCCCCATTGATGCGGGCATTGTCGCCGGGCGGCTTCTCTATGAACGTCATCACCTCGTCGCCGGCGAGGTCGAGCGCTCCGTAGCGGCCCGGAGGAATGACCCCGGCCAACGTCGCCTGACGACCATTTCGCTTATGGAAAGCCAATTCCTCGGTGAGATCGATGTCCGCAACACCGTCGCCGTAGGTCATGAAGAACGGCTCGCCCGAGACGAGGTGATGCCGGATGCGCTTCAAGCGCCCACCCGTCAGCGTCGCCTCGCCGGTATCAACGATCGTTACCCGCCACGGTTCGGCAAAGCTCTGATGGAACTCGACGCTGTTGGTCGTCAGGTCGACGGTTATGTCGGATCGATGAGCAAAGTAGTTCAGGAAGAACTCCTTGATCATGTACCCCTTGTATCCCGCGCAGATGATGAAGTCATTGTATCCGCAATGAGAATACCGCTTCATGATGTGCCAAAGGATGGGACGCCCTCCGATTTCGATCAGCGGCTTCGGGCGCAGATGCGATTCCTCGGAAATCCTGGTTCCGAGTCCACCTGCAAGTATGACGACTTTCATCTACGACCCTATGACGTGGGGCCGCTCGGATAGCATGTAACAGGCCGACAGGGTAAGGCTTGTGCACAAAGCTCGGCGCGATGGTGGGCGTTGGCTTGAAAGCGCTCCCGCTACCTCCTTACATTAGCGCGAACTCAGGAGCGCGATTGCGTTCCGCTGCTTTTGAAAGCTTCTCATGCCCTCCCCCGAACATCATAGCCTCATCATCCTCGGCTCCGGCCCCGCCGGCTACACCGCTGCGGTCTATGCGGCGCGTGCCATGTTGAAGCCTGTCATCATCGCGGGCATCCAGCCGGGTGGGCAGCTCACCATCACGACGGATGTCGAGAACTATCCCGGCTTCGCCGAGGCCGTTCAGGGGCCCTGGCTGATGGACCAGATGCGCGAGCAGGCGGAGCGGTTCGGCACGATCATGGAGAATGACCACATCTCCTCGGTCGACCTGTCGAAGCGTCCGTTCACGCTCAAGGGCGAGTCCGGCAAGATCTGGACCTGCGACGCGCTGATCATCGCGACAGGCGCGCAGGCGCGCTGGCTCGGGCTCGAGAGCGAGGAGCGGCTGAAGGGCTTCGGCGTTTCCGCCTGCGCCACCTGCGACGGCTTCTTCTTCCGCGGCAAGGAGGTCGTGGTCGTCGGCGGCGGCAACACGGCCGTCGAGGAGGCCCTCTTCCTCACGAATTTCGCCTCGAAGGTCTACGTCGTGCACCGGCGCGACCACTTCCGCGCCGAGCGTATCCTGCAGGATCGCCTGTTCGCCAATCCCAAGGTCGAAGTGATCTGGGATTCGGTGATCGACGAGGTACTGGGTTCCGGCACGCCTCCCGGCGTCTCGGGCGTGCGCCTCAAGAACATCAAGAGCGGGGTCGAGACCCAGCTGATGGTCGAGGGCGTGTTCGTCGCGATCGGCCATGCCCCGGCGACCGAATTGTTCAAGGGACAGCTCGAACTCGACGAGGCCGGTTATCTCAAGGTTCAGCCTGGAACGCCTTTCACCAATGTGGAGGGTGTATTCGCGGCGGGCGATGTGTCAGATCATATCTACCGGCAGGCGGTCACGGCTGCCGGAATGGGCTGCATGGCCGCTCTAGACGCCGAGCGCTATTTGCATGGCCTGAATGCTCTCCAATTGGCGGCGGAATAGACCGGTCACATTATGTCGCTCGATTGGGACAAGCTGCGCATCTTCCACGCGGCCGCCGAAGCAAAGAGCTTTACCCATGGTGGCGACAAACTGGGCCTCTCCCAGTCCGCCGTCAGCCGCCAGGTTTCGGCGCTTGAGCACGAGCTCAAGGTCCCGCTGTTCCATCGCCATGCGCGCGGCCTGCTTCTGACCGAACAGGGCGAACTCCTGTTCCGCACAACGCAGGAACTGTTCGCCAAGCTCGAATCGACCAAGCTCCTGCTCACCGACAGCCGCGAGCGACCGCATGGCGTGCTCAAGGTGACGACGTCGGTCGGTCTCGGCGGCGGCTGGCTGGCGCCACTGATCTCGGAATTTCTCGATCTTTATCCCGAAATCTGCGTCACGCTGATGCTGACCGACGACGAGCTCGACTTGGCCATGCGCGAGGCCGATATCGGCATTCGCCTGCGCCAGCCGACCCAGTCCGAGCTGATCCAGCGCAAGCTGTTCCCGGTGCATTACTGGGTTTATGCCTCGCCGGACTACATCGCTCGCTTCGGCAGCCCGCGCGACGTCCAGGACCTGGACAATCATCGCATCGTCGGCTTCGCCGGCCTCGTGCCGAGCTTCCTGCAGCCGCTGAACTGGCTTGCCATGGTCGGCCGCGACGACCGTGAGCCGCGGCAGCCGAACATGTCGGTCAACAACATGCTCGGCCTGAAACGGGCCGTCGAAGGCGGCGTCGGCATCGGCATCCTGCCGCAATACCTCATCGAGCCGGATTCGAACCTCGTCCGGCTGCTGCCGAACGCGGAATCGCCGACGCTCGAAGCCTATCTCGCCTATCCGGAAGAGCTCCGCAGCGTCCGCCGCATCCAGGTCTTCCGCGACTTCCTGCTGTCGAAGGTTCAGGCGTTGAGCTGAGCGTTCCCCTCTCCCGAGCGAAGTCGGGTGTGCCCGACTTCGCCACTTTACATCTGAACTCGGGAACACCCGAGTTCAGGGGGAGAGGTCGACTCGCGCAGCGAGCGGGTGAGGGCATGATAACAGCAATGAGCATCGTGCTGCCCTCACCCCGGAGCGCTGCCGCGCTCTCGACCCTCTCCCGCTTCGCAGGAGAGGGGAACTCACTCCGCCGCGTGCCTGCTTGCGATCACCTGATCGGCAGATCGTCCCACAAGCTCCGCCATATGGTCGAAGCCGGCGGTGAAACTGCCCACGCCCGCGCTGGCCGATCTGATCTCGATGATCAGATCGCCGATTTCCGCCTCCGGCAAAATCGCCTGCACGACGTCCCAACCCGGCCAGCCGCCGCGCGCATCGAAGCCGAGGATCTGGCCGCGCCGGGCGGAAAGGATCGCGTTGATCTTCGCCGTGGCGTCGTTCGGCACATAGACCTCGACCTTGAACATCGGCTCCAGCAGAGCCGGCGAGCATTGCGGCAGGCCCTCGCTGATGGCGATGCGGCCGGCGGCCTGGAACGCGGCGTCGGACGAATCGACCGTGTGGAACGAGCCGTCGACGAGACGCACCAGCACGTCCGTCACGGGGAAGCCGAGCGGCCCCTGTCTCAGCGCGTCGCGGACGCCCTTCTCGACCGACGGGATGAACTGACGCGGCACCACGCCGCCGGTGATCTTGTCCTCGAAGCGAATGCCCTCGCCACGCGGCAGGGCTTCGATCTCGAGAACGACGTCGCCGAACTGCCCATGCCCGCCGCTTTGCTTCTTGTGGCGGCCGCGCAGGCTGGTCTTGCCGCGGATGGTCTCGCGATAGCCGACACGCGGCGCCTTTGACGTCACGGCAACGCCGAAACGCTCGGCAAGCCGCTCGGTCGCGACACGCAGATGCATCTCGCCCTGCCCGTCGAGACGGATTTCGCCTCCCTCGCCGGTCTGGCACAGATGATAGGACGGATCTTCCTCGACGAGCTTGGCAAGGCCGGCCGAGAGCTTCACATCGTCCTTGCGCTCCTTCGTCAGTAAAGTCGCGCTGACAACGGCGTCAGGGCTTTCAACTTCGATTTCGGGAAGCGCCACCGGTCCGGCCGTCACCATCTGGCCGGTCTGGATGCCGTCGAGTCGCGCCAGTGCGACCGTATCGCCGAGCACCGCCGAGCCGACCTTTACCGAGGCTGCGCCGGTCAGGCGCTGGATCGCGGCGATGCGGGCCTTGGCACCGTTCGAGCCCATGACGGTTGCGCCGTCGGGGATCGCGCCGCGCATCATCCGGACGACCGACAGCTTGCCGCCATGCGCGGTGTGGACGGTCTTCAGCACGTATGCCGCGGGATCGCCCTCGCCTGCCATTCCGGCACGGGTCGCCATCGCCGTGATGCAGGGCGCCTCATGACGAAGAGCCTTCAGGAGCCGCAACACGCCGTTGCCGCGCAAAGCCGAGCCGAGCAGAACCGGCACGACGAGCCCCTGTTTCAGTTCGCGCGACAGATCGTCGAATACGCGGTCCTTCGGCGGCTCGAGATCTTCCAGCAGGGTCTCGAGAAGCTCGTCGTCGTGGTCGGCGAGCTTTTCCAGCATGGCGAAGCGCGCCTCGCGCTGGCGGATGCGCTCGCCCTCGGCGATGTCGACGATGTTCGACTCCGCATGCTCGCGGTAGACGAAGGCGCGTTCGAGCGCGAGGTCGATATAGCCGGTAATGATCTCGTTCTCCCAGACCGGAATCTGACGCACAAGGAGCGGCGTGCGTGAGGACGGCTGCAGCATTTCGAGCGCGTCGCGGATGCGCGATTCCGCCTTGTCGATCTTGTTGAGGAAGAGAAAGCGCGGAATGCCCTGATCTTCGAGGAGCCGAAGGATCTGCTGCAGCGCCGGCACTTTCCGCTCGTCGGCCTCGCAGACAACGACGGCCGCGTCGACCGCGGGCAAAGCGCGCCGCATGTCTTCCAGGAATTCCACCGAGCCGGGGCAGTCGACGAAAGTGTAGGCGTCACCGAAGAAGTCGACCGTGGCGACATTCATCTCAGTGCTCATGCGATGGGCGCGGGCCTCGGCGCTGGTGTCGCCAATGGTCGTGCCGTCCTCGACATTGCCCGCACGCGGAATCGCACCGGAATAGGCGAGAATGGCTTCAAGCAAGCTTGTCTTGCCGCTCTGGAACGGGCCCACGAGTGCAATGCATCGCGGACCCGCAACTGGTCTTACGTCTTGGCCCATGGTGGTAGCTCCCTACCCGGGCGTCAGAGACGTGACCGCTTTACGACGGGCTCCCCACCCCACGCTCAGGCCCGAGGCGCGCGGCCAAGCGCCCGGTCCATCGATGGGACACCCGCACGGATACGGACGCAAGACGCAAAAAAGGGCACTCCTGAGGAGCGCCCTTTCTTTGTGCAGGCGATTTAGTCGATTCAGCGCAGCGAGGCGCGGAACCCCTGCCCCGCGTCAGCGAAGGCTGGCGCAGAACCGCTGGATACGCTGGCAGGCCTCTTCGAGCGCCTTTGTCGAAGTCGCATAAGAAATGCGGAAGTTCGGGCCAAGGCCGAAGGCCGAGCCATGCACCACCGCGACGCCTTCGGTCTCCAGAAGCTCGGAAACGAAATCCTCGTCGGTCTCGATCACCTTGCCCGACGGCGCGGTCTTGCCGATCGTGCCGGCGCAGGACGGATAGACGTAGAACGCGCCTTCCGGCACCGGGCACTGAATGCCCTTGGCCTGGTTCAGCATCGACACGACGAGATCGCGGCGCTGCTCGAAGATCTTGCGGCGCTCCTCGATGAAGTCCTGCGGACCATTGAGCGCTTCCACCGCCGCCCATTGGGCGATCGAGCAAGCGCCGGAAGTCTGCTGACCCTGCACCATGTCCATCGCCTTGATGAGGTTCAGCGGGCCGGCCGCGTAGCCGATACGCCAGCCGGTCATCGCATAGGCCTTGGAGACGCCGTTCATCGTCAGCGTGCGATCGTAGAGCTTGGGCTCGATCTCGACCGGCGTGACGAACTTGAAGTCGCCATAGGTCAGGTGCTCGTACATGTCGTCGGTCAGAACCCAGACATGGTCGTGCTTCACCAGGACGTCGGTGATCGCCTTCAACTCGTCATAGCTGTAGGCCGCGCCGGACGGGTTCGACGGCGAGTTGAAGATCAGCCACTTGGTCTTCGGCGTGATCGCGGCTTCGAGGTCCTTCGCCTGGAGCTTGAAGCTGTTCTCCTGCGTCGTGTCGACGATGACCGGAGTGCCGCCGTTCAGAGCGACCATTTCCGGATAGGACACCCAGAACGGCGCCGGGATGATGACCTCGTCGCCAGGGTTCATCGTCGCGACGAAGGCGTTGTAGAGGATCTGCTTGCCGCCAGTGCCGACGATGACCTGCGCCGCCGTGTAGTCGAGATTGTTCTCGCGCTTGAACTTCTTGACGATGGCCTCGCGCAGCTGCGGGATACCGGGCACGGGCGTGTATTTGGTCTCGCCGCGATTGATTGCGTCGATGGCGGCCTTCTTGATGTTGTCCGGCGTATCGAAATCGGGTTCGCCGGCGCCGAGCGAGATCACGCTGCGGCCGGCTGCCGTAAGCTCGCGGGCTTTCTGCGTCACAGCGAGCGTGGCGGACGGCTTAACGCGCTTGAGGCTCTCGGCCAGGAAGGCCATGTCACATCTCCGAAACATTGAAGGGATTGGAAGGCGGCGCGGAACCTAGTGCGCCGAAGCCGAGCGCGCAAGCCGCAAAATGAAACAGTTTTGCAACAGCCTTTCGACAAACCTGACGGCACGCGCTTGACGACGCTCACGCATATAACGCAAGAGACGCGGATGTTGACTCTTTACTCCATGCAGCTCTCGGCAAATAGCTACAAGGTGCGGCTTTTGCTGTCCTGGCTCGGCCGGCGTTTCGAGCTCGTCGAAGTGGACGTCCTGTCCGGCGGCCACCGCACGCCGGAATTCCTGGCCGCCAATCCGACCGGCCAGGTGCCGATGCTGGTGCTGACCGATGGCCGCCATCTGCCGGAATCGGGTGCCATCCTGCACTATCTGGCCGAAGGCACCCCTCTCCTCCCGGCCGAGCGTTTCGCCCGCGCCGAGGTGCTGCGCTGGATGTTCTTCGAACAGCACTCGCACGACCCGTTCATCGGCCAGGCGCGCTGGTGGCTGTCGCTGGTGCGCGGCGGGCGGGAATTGAAGCGTAACCTGCTGGAAGAATGGGAAGACCGCGGCTACCAGGCGCTGCGGGTGATGGATACCCAGCTCTCCTCACACCCCTATTTCGCTGGCGACGCGCGGAGCATCGCGGACATCGCACTCTATGCGAACACGCATCTGGCGCACGAGGGCGACTTCGATCTGGCCCCCTTCCCGGCCGTCCGGGCCTGGCTCGCGCGCCTCGAAGCAGAGTCCGGGCACGTGCCGATCACCTGGACTCCGCAGAAGGTCGCAGCAGCTCAGCCGGCCTGACAAACTTCGTACACCTTATGGTTCAGGGTGACGGCGCGCCGCTGAATGCATACATTGTTGCCGATCATGACCTATATCGACGCTTCCCTCGCCACGAACCGCAAGAACGGCCAGATCAGGCTGCACGGCCCCGAAGATTTCGCGGGCATGCACAAGGCCGGCCGGATGGCTGCCGAAGCGCTCGATCTTCTCGTCGGCAAGGTGAAGCCCGGCGTCACGACCGCCGAGCTAGACACGATGGTGTTCGAGTTCGCCCGTGACAACGGGGCGATCCCGGCAACCTTGATGTATCGCGGCTATACCAAGTCGACCTGCATCTCGATCAACCACGTCGTCTGCCATGGCATTCCGAACGACAAGCCCCTGCGCGATGGCGACATCCTGAACGTCGACGTAACCGTTATCGTCGACGGCTGGCATGGCGATTCGAGCCGCATGTACGCGGCCGGTGACATTCCGCGCCGGGCCGAGCGGCTGATCGAAGTGACGCATGAATCCCTGATGCGCGGCATCGCCGCCATCAAGCCCGGCGGCACGACCGGCGATATCGGCGCGGCCATCCAGGCCTTCGCCGAAGGCGAGGAGCGGATGAGCGTGGTGCGCGATTTTTGCGGCCACGGCCTCGGCCGCCTGTTCCACGACGAGCCGAACATCCTGCATTACGGCCGCCCAGGTGAAGGCGTCGCGCTGAAGCCGGGCATGTTCTTTACCGTCGAGCCGATGATCAATCTCGGCCGCCCGCATGTGAAGGTTCTGGCCGACGGCTGGACCGCCGTGACCCGCGATCGCTCGCTCTCGGCGCAGTTCGAGCATTCCATTGGTGTGACGGAAACAGGCGTCGAGATCTTCACCCTGTCGCCCGCCGGCTACGACAACCCGCTTCTCGCCCGCGCATGAGCACTGAGGAGCCGCGATCCGGATTCGAGGACGCGGCCCCGCATTATCTCGGTCATCGCGATCGACTGCGCAGCCGCTTCCGCGAGGGCGGCGCCGATGCCCTGCCGGACTATGAACTGCTGGAATTGATCCTGTTTCGCGCCATTCCGCGGCAGGATGTAAAGGGGCTGGCCAAGACGCTCATCCGCCGGTTCGGCTCCTTCGCCGAGGTCGTCGCCGCCCCGCCGGTCCTGCTCATGGAAACGAAGGGCATCAAGGAAGCCGCGGTCACCGAGATAAAATTGGTCGAGGCCGCCGCCCGCCGTTTCGCCAAGGGTGAGATCGCCCAGAAGCCGGTGCTCGGCTCATGGGCCAAGGTTGTTGATTACTGCCGTACCGCGATGGCGTTCGCCGACCGCGAACAATTCCGCATCCTCTTCCTCGACAACAGGAATGCACTGATTGCCGACGAGGTGCAGCAGACCGGAACGGTCGACCATACGCCGGTCTATCCGCGCGAGGTCGTGCGGCGAGCGCTGGAATTGTCCGCGACCGCGATTATCCTCGTCCACAACCACCCCTCAGGCGATCCCGAACCCAGCCGCGCGGACATCCTGATGACGCAGAAGATCGTCGAGGCCGCGAAACCCCTCGGGATCAACGTGCACGACCACCTGATCATCGGCCGCGCAGGCCATGCCAGCCTCAAGGGGCTCGGGCTCATCTGATCTCGACGTTTCGTCTCTTCCGCATGCGGAAGAGACGAAATTTGCATTCAACTTGCCCAGAACGGCGTCGCCTTCTTGAAGGCGCGCCACCGTCGACGCAGACGTTTAGTTGCATCGATCTGACAGCGGCCCTGCCATCCGATGACCACGCCGATGGCCCGATGAACATCGGGATGCGCGGTGCTTCCCTCGATGTCGCGGAGAAGCGTGCGCGTCGTCGTCACATCGTTGTCCGTGCCCAAGGCGTCCTGCAATCTCGACAGGCGTTTGAGATATTTCCTGGCCAGCGCCTGTTCCGCGTAGAGGGGCAGAAAGAATTCCACCGCGTAGCGCAGCTTCTTCAGGGTCAGTCTAAGTGCGTGGCGATGCTCGGGCTGCAAGTGCCGAAAATGACGCCCCTGCTTGATCGCCTTCCGCTGAAGTCGGGCCAGACAGCGGCTGGCGAAAACCGACGCCTGCTCGGCCAGGATCGCCGGCGTTTCGCTGGCGACGTCGTCACGCCAGTTCCGGCGCTCGATCAGCCGGCCGAGTGACAATAGAAAGCGATTGGTTTGCGGTTTCTCGAGTTCTTCCTGCAACCCTGCATGGCTTCGTCCACGAAACGGTTCGGCCACGCTGCGCAGCCTGCCGGAATCCACATCCGGCAGATCGGCTTCGTCGATCTCGGCAATCGTCTCGGTGACGAACACATCCCAGTTGCGAGCCGAACCCAATGTCCGGGCCAGCGACCGTGCGTCAGCCGCAAGCGCCCGAAGAGAGGTCGCCGGTAGCTCGCGTCGCAAGATGGCGATGGCCGTCCGCAGCCGCCGCAGCGCCACACGCGCTTGGTGGACGCCGTTGGGACTTTGCCCGCTCCGCGCCGCGGCCAGGTTCGCCATCAGATGGTGCTGGCAGTTCGCAAACAGCTTGGCCGCCGCCTCGTCGACGGTGTCCTCGGTGCTGATGCCGGCGGGCCCGGCTTTGAGCGTTGCGGGAGGCATGTCGAAGGCGAGCGCATATCCGCGCTCGGCCTTGCTGTGCACCGACAGGCGCAGCGGCGCGACCTCGAGCAGCGACAGGCCGAGCTCATAGAGCGCACCTGCACCGCCTTCCTTCAGCTCCAGTTCGATCTCGGAGACCGGCTCGCGTCTTTCGCCGGCCTCGATCACCCCCTCGTCAAAGGCGATCTCGATCTTTGCATCGGGCAATTCGAGCGCTTGCGAATGACGGCGAACCCGGGTGGCAAAGATCGGCACGAGATTGTCATCGCCGAATTGGTCGAACGGAGCAGCAATCTCTCTGGGCAGACCGCTCAGGTCCGGCGCCATCGTCGCAACGTGGGTTTCCCATTCGGCGCGCACCATCGGATCGCTGCCGGAGGCACACTTGATGGTTTGGACATATCGTTTGCCGCTACGCCGCACACGCAACGTCAAACCGCCCTGCATGAGCAGGCGATCAGGGGTGTCGTAATAGATCGCTACAAGCCGCCGCACGACGCCCTTGTTTCGGGCGCGCTCGAGCACGGCGGGCGCATTGCAAATCTGGGACAGCACGTCAGGCGACGCCAACAGCCTCAGTTCGATCTCAATGGTGTCCGCGCCCCGGTGCCTCGCTCCGCTTTTGAACGCCGTTTCCACGACTTGCTCCCGCGCATCGGGAGTTTACGACAATTCAGCGACACAGTGACAGAAGCGCTGGAGTCGATCGTCGCACGCTGAAAATATGATCGCGCGCCGAGCGGCGAGGTCAGGGGTAAGAGTCCCGGTGCGACGGGCTCACTGCCTTCAGGCCGCGCTCGAATGGCGCATCGGATTGTGGGTCCGCTTGCGCTCCTCGTCCTGATCGGCATCTGACGCGAGATCCTCCAGGATCGGGCATTCCGGCCGGTCCTCTCCGCTGCAGGTTTCGGCCAGATGCGCGAGAGCCGAACGAATGGAAGCGAGATCGGCGAGCCGGCGGTCGATCTCCGCGACCCGATTCTCGGCAAGCTTCTTTACCTCGGCACTGGAACGGTCGGTTTCGTGATAGAGCGCCAGAAGCGCCCTGCACTCCTCGACCGAGAAGCCGAGATCTCGCGCTCGCTTCAGGAACCGCAGGGTGTGGACATCGGCGTCCCCGAAGGCCCGGTACCCATTGGCGGCGCGGTTCGGCCGCAACAGTCCCTGAGCCTCGTAAAAGCGGATGGCCTTGGGCGTGAGCCCGGCGCGCCGTGCGGCTTCTGCGATGTTCATCGCGCTTCCTCTCGCGTCTCCTGCATCGTCAATGGAACGCTGCTGTGGATCGACCTCGCCGATCAGAGCATCTTCGCGGTTCGTTGACCTTGAGGGAAAACCCGAGGCGCGTCTCTTGGTTCCAACGCGCTGGAGTGTCACATTCTAGTGTTTGGCGGGGCTCGCCGCTTCGAGTTGCAGGAAGAGCGCGGCATGGTCGAGATCGCCACCGCCCATCGTGTCGCGTAGTTCGATATAGCGGCGCAGCGCGTCGCGCGCGAGCGGAAGGTCCAGGCCCACCTCATTCGCCGTGGCAACAATCGTCTCCAGGTCCTTGATCTGGGTGTTCACTTTGCCGCCTGGCGTGAAATCCCGTTCGATCATCCGGCGACCATGGACGTCCAGAATTCGACTCTCCGCAAAACCGCCGCGGATGGCGTCGCGGACCGCCGCCGGGTCGGCGCCACCGCGCTCGGCGAGCAGCAATGCTTCCGCAACCGCGCCGATGGTGATCCCGACGATCGCCTGATTGGCGAGCTTGGCGACCTGCCCAGCTCCCGAGGGTCCGACGCGCAGAGCCCGGCCCATCGGCGCCAACACCAGCAGGACGCGCTCGAAGACATCGACCCTGCCGCCAGCCATGATCGCCAGACTCCCGGCCTCCGCCCCGACCGTGCCGCCCGAGACGGGCGCGTCGAGGTGGTTCTTGCCCATCGCCTCCAGCCGGGCGGCATGGTCTCGGGCGACGGCGGGCGGGATCGAACTCATGTCGACGACCACCGCTCCCGCGGGCATCGCTTCGGCTACGCCCAGACCGAACAGCACGTCGGTCACCACCGCGCCGTTGTCGAGCATGGTAACGACTATCTCTGCCGCTTTCACCGCGTCGGCAGCGGTCGCCGCTACGACGGCACCGAACGGCTCAAGCGCCTTCGCCTTCTCCGGAGAGCGGTTCCAGACGGTGACGGGGAAGCCTGCGCCGAGCAGCCGACGCGCCATCGGCGCGCCCATCAGGCCGGTGCCGAGGAGTGCGATGTTGGGAAAATTCGTCATGCCCGGTTCGCTACAAGCTGGGCCCATTTCGGGCAAGCCTCAGAAGAACAGGAAGCTTGCCCCGGCGTAGAGCACCCATGTCGCAAGAGCCGTGATCCCGAGTGCGACCAATGAGGCGAGATAGCCAAATACGACGATGAGGCCATCGCGCTCGACGAGGCCGAGACCGAACACGCAGGCCGCCGCGCCGGGCGGAATGTTGCCGAGGAAGGGAAACGGCATCAGCAGGACGAAACCGAGGACGAAGACCGCCGCGCCAACCCAGCGCACCGCGATCGGCGTCGTGAACGCATCCAACCGCGGCTTGCTGATTTTCTCGAATTTCTGAATCCACGGCACCGAGCGATCGGCGATCCGCTTCAGCGTCTCCCGGGGAATGGAACGGCTCTGCAACTTCTTCGGCAGCCAGATCGAATTCCATCCGAGCGCAAGCTGGCCGCCGAGCAGCATCAGGACCGCGCCCATGGCGGCCGGCACGCCGGGCGGCATGGGAAAGATGTTCGGAATGGCGAAGATCAGAATACCGACGCCGAAGACACGATTGCGCAAGGCGACGATCAGCTCGCCGATGGTCAGCGAGTCGCCCACGAAACTGTCTGGCAGAGCCGCGATGATTTCCGATGTTCGCGGCGCGCGATGATCCACCCGCAACGTCTCCTGTGTGTACCGCAGCCTATAACAGACAAACATTACGTCCGCATTTCGGCTCGCGAATGTCGGAGAAGCTTCACGCCGTCAAGGTAAAACAATGGCGTACGAACCTTCTTTCCAACTGTCACGTTCCTGTCATTTGCGCTCGATAAGCGCTCAGCGTTCCAATCAATGGGGGGCGTTTCAATGCGCGCGAATTTCCTGAAGGCCACCGCCGTGGCACTTCTCGCCAGCACGGCTTTCACACCCGCCGTGGCGGCCGAGGTGTTCAACCGTGTCGCGACCTTCCCGGTCGTCAACAACCTGCCAGCGGACGCCGACAAATCCAAGCCGACGGTCTCCGAGATCATCTCCGTATCTGAAGACGGCAAGCTGCTCGTCTACACCGACAGCCCGCGCAAGGCGCTCGGCATGGTCGACATCACCGATCCGGCGCAGCCGAAGGCCGCCGGCTTCATCCAGCTCGAGGGCGAGCCGACCTCGGTCAAGGTCGTCGGCGACCGCGCCTTCGCTGCGGTGAACACCGGAGAGAACAAGCAGAACCCGACCGGCCACCTGGCCACGATCGACATCGCCTCGAAGAAGGTCGTCTCGAAATGCGATCTCGGCGGCCAGCCCGACTCGGTCGCAGCCGCTGCCGACAAGTCCTTCCTCACCATCGCGATCGAAAACGAGCGCGACGAGGACCTGAGCGAAGGCGCCATCCCGCAGATGCCGTCTGGCAGCCTCGCGATCGTCAATCTGAAGGGCGGCGAAGCCGACTGCACCTCGACCAGGTTCGTCGACGTCCGCAATCTCTCCCCGATCGCTCCCGACGATGCCGAGCCAGAATTCGTCGACGTCAACGGCAAGGGCGAGATCGCGCTCACGCTGCAGGAGAATAACCACCTCGTCGTCGTCGACGGCAAATCGGGCAAGGTCATCGATCACTTCCCGGCCGGCTCCGTCACTCTCGACAAGATCGACACCAAGAAGGACGGCGTCATCGCGCTCACGGGCAAGGCGGAAGACGTCGTCCGCGAGCCGGACGCCGTCGAATGGCTCGACGACGACCGCTTCGTCACCGCCAATGAAGGTGACTGGAAGGGCGGCAGCCGCGGCTTCACGATCTTCAACAAGGACGGCAAGGTCGATTACGAGTCTGGCGCCTCGTTCGAATACGAAGCGGTTCGCATCGGCCATTACCCCGACAAGCGCAACAAGAAGGGCGTCGAAGTCGAGGGCATCGCGGTTGGCACATTCGGCGCCGACCGCCTGATCTTCGTCGGCGCGGAGCGTGCCTCTGTCGTCGGCGTCTACAAGGACAACGGCGCCGGCAAGGCCCCGACCCTCCTCCAGATGCTGCCGGGTGGCGTCGGTCCCGAGGGCCTGCTGGCCATTCCGGACCGCAAGCTGTTCGTGACCGCCAGCGAGGCGGACAACCGTGAAGACGGCGGCCCCGGCTCGATGGTCACTGTCTATGCGCGCGCCGAAGGTACGGCGAATTATCCGACCATCGTCTCGGCCGATAAGGACGGCCTGCCGTCCGGCTGGGGCGCTCTTTCGGGTGCTGCGGTCGATCCGGCAAACCCGGGCCAGATCTTCGAGGTCACCGACAGCTTCTACTCGCAGGGCCGCATCCTGACGATCGACACGACCAAGACCCCGGCCGTGATCACCGGCGCCATCACCGTCACCCGTGACGGCGAGCCGGCCAAGGGCCTCGATCTCGAGGGTATCGCGGTTCGTCCGGAAGGCGGCTTTTGGCTCGCGTCCGAAGGCAATCCGGACAAGAAGGAAAACGCCACGAACTCGCAGCTCATCCGCGTCAACGCCAAGGGCGACGTGGAAGAGATCGTCGAGCTGCCGGACGCGCTCAAGAGCCAGCAGACCCGCTTCGGTTTCGAGGGTGTCGCGGTCACCGGCACCGGCGCCGACCAGATCGTCTGGCTCGCCGTCCAGCGCGAGTGGAAGGACGATGCCAAGGGCATGACCAAGCTCCTGGCCTACAAGCCTTCCGACAAGAGCTGGGGCGCGGTCTACTACCCGCTCGACAAGGTCGAAGGCGGTTGGGTTGGGCTGTCCGAGATCACCGCTGTCGACGGGGGCTTGATCGTCATAGAGCGCGACAACCTCGTTGGCGACGCGGCCAGGCTGAAGAAGCTGACCAAGGTCTCGCTGAAAGGCGTCACGCCGGCTCCGATCGGCGGCACGCTTCCGGTCCTGACCAAGACCACGGTCCGCGACCTCCTGCCCGACCTCAAGAAGCCGAACGGCTACGTTCTCGACAAGGTCGAGAGCTTCGCCATCGACAAGTCGGGCGAGGCGCTGATCATCACCGACAACGACGGTGTCGACGGCTCCTCGGGCGAGACGCAGTTCATCCGCCTCGGCAAGCTCAACCTCAACTGAGCCCTGCCACATCATGACAGGCCTCCAGCGTAACCCGCTGGAGGCTTTTTCTTTTTTCGACCTTCCCTGCCACAGGAAGCTGTGATTAGCTTGCCCTCGAACTTGACTTCACCACGAGGCGGGCGTGGCGATGTTTCTACGATTCGGCGGTTGGGCTGCGTGCGCCTTCATGGTTGCCTGCCCGTTCGATTTGGCCGCCGAGCCGGCCTCCCGGGGAGGTCTCCGTCGGCTCCTGTATTTCAGCGGCGTCGATATCTCATCGGTCTCCATGTTCAGTTGGGCGGGTGCCGACATCGCCTTGAAATCGCGCGATCTTTCCGGACCCGTCCTTCGTCTTGCCGGCGGTGTCGGCGGTTATGATTACGCTTCTGAATATGCAGCGAGCGGCCGCATCCACGGGGACGTCACTCTCGGCGAAATCGTCGCCGGCTGGCGGCGCCTCCGCCCAGGCCTCGCGGTCACGGCTCTCGCCGGTGTCGAGGTCGAGGACCATCGCCTCGATGTAGAGGACCCGGAGAACGATGTGTCAGGAACCGGTGTCGGAGCGCGGCTGATCGGCGAGCTTTGGTGGGAGCCCTCTGCCAATCGCCGTATCGAAGCTTCGATCGCCTATGGCACGGCATTCGATTTCTATAGGGTTCGGGTTGCCGGCGGAATGCACCTCTGGCGCGGCGTCTTTGTCGGACCGGAGATCGAGGTCTTCGGCAATGCCGGGTCGGACCAGCGCCGCGCCGGACTCTACATCCAGAACGTCGCGATCAAGGGACTTCGCTTCAAGACGAGCATTGGCGCTCTGGACGATGGAGACGACACCGGCGCCTACGGTCGCCTCGGCGTCGACGCGAAGTTCTAGCGCAACCGCCCTGTCGTTCTGAGCACGAAGGTCAGGACTTCGGCGACTGCCCGGTAGAGCTGTTCTGGAATCTCGGTATCGAGCTCGACATGCGACAGGGCTTCAGCGAGCGCGGGATTCTCCTCGATCGCGACGCCATGCTCCTTCGCCGCCGCGAGGATCGCTTCCGCGACCGCGCCTCGCCCCGACGCGGTTACGCGCGGCGCGGCTTTGTAGTCGTATTCGAGCGCGACCGCGATCGTGGGCTTGGTCTCGCTCATGAGCGCTGGTCCAGGAAGGCGCCCGGCGGCGGCAGATGCGATCTGAGGTGCCCCAGTCGGACGTTGAGCTCTTCGACGTCGAAGCCCGCGGCGGTCAAACCGTCTCGAAGCAGCGGAAGCGCCTCCTCCAGCAATTGGGCGATGTCGCTGCGCTCGACCCATATGCCGGCCACGACCGCTGTCCCCCGCATCTGTACGTCCGCCTGAAGCGGCCCGGTTTCCGGCAGGTCTAGCGCGGCTTGAACCCGCCAGCGTTTCTGCTTTCGCGGATCGTCGTTCTTCTTGCCGTCGCGTTCGACGACGAAGCCCATCAGCGCGGTCCGGCCGTCGAGCGCGATCGGAATCTCGCAGGACCAGCGGGCGTCGGGCGCATCGAAACGGCTGGGGGCATGATCGTCCGGCAGCGATGCCATCTGATGCAGGCTGACGCGCGAAATCGCGGCCTCGGTGTCGGCGAGAAGACGCGGCGCGATCTCTTCCAGCGGCTGGGTCTGCGCGGCGGCACGGAGCGCGTCGTGGGCATCGACGGGAGCATGCGAGACCGGCGGAGAACCGTGCGTCGGCGGCGGCGCGTCGGGCTTCTGTGCCGAAGGATAAAGGTGCCCCGGCGCGGGCGCTGGTTGTTGGCCAGGGAGCGGCAGGTTCGGCTCGCCAATCGGAAGCGCCGCGGCTTGCGCCAAGGCCAAGGTCGCAGCGCGTACGAGTGGACCTGGTGCGGGTTGGCCCTGTGGGAGAATGGCTTCCGGCATTCCAGGGAGGCCCGGCGGAACCGAGATAGTAGAAGGAGGTGCGGGCGGTACGACCTGCGGAACGGACGGTACGGATGCGGTTTGAGGCGGCGTCGGTTGCGGTTGAGCAGCGACCGACGGCATGGGCGCGGTAGCGGGCTGAGCGGGCAAAGGCGCCGGCGACACCTGCAGCAAGGTTCCGCGCGCCGTGACGACGGAGGCTCCGGGCGCCGGCTGCGGCGCACCATTCTCCACGATCGGCATTTGAGGCGCCCGTGGAGAGCCGGACGTCGGGGCTGGCAACAGGGTCTGCGCGTCCGGCGCCGGGAGCGCCAGCTGGGACTGGACGATTGCCTGCGCCGGAGCCGCCGGCATCTGCTGCGGTGCGGATACAGGACCACCCTGCCCGTTCGGCACCGTTTGCGGCGCGGCTCCTGTTGCCGAGCTTGGCTGTGCGGTTGATTGGATCGCCTCGTCGCCCTGGAGCATGACAGCCACAACCGGCACCGCGAGTTGCGCGGCAGGAACCTGCGCCATGCGCAAAGATGATTGCGCCGGCACGGCTGTTGGCGGCGAAACGGAAACCGCGGCGGAAACGGGAACCTGCGGTCGGACCTGGACCACGGACAGACCGGAATTCTGCGGAGGCGGCGGCGCCTGCACGTTCGGCGGAATGGGGGAAGCCTGAGCCGATGTCGGCTGGGTCAACGGCGCCAGGTTCGGCGGCGACGCATTTCCGGGGGTCTGCGATGGCGGCGCGCTCGGCTGTGCCGTGGCAGCGGGGGCCGGCACCGATTGTCCGGCAGCCGAAGCGGTCGTTGCAAGCGGTATGGCATCGACCAGCGTCTGGACAACCGCCCGCAATGACGACAGCGCGGCCTTCAGATCGAGCGGCGGCGGCGTGTCCGGGCTCGTTGCAAGCTGCGCCTCCGTGAACAGCCCCGATCGCGAGATGGCCTGCGCCAGCGCCGCAGGCCGGGGTGGCGCGTCAAACGGCGTCCGCATCGACAACAGCCTCTGCACCGCCTGACGGACGGGTTGCGGCAGATCCGGGCGATCCGGCAACTCCTCGAGCGTCGCGAACAATGGCGACATCGTCGCCTGCTTGGCGGCGGCGCCGCGGACGGCTTCCTTCAGCGCGGCGGCGATCATCGCCTCGCTCTGGTCAGGCGCTTCGCCGGTAACCGTGACCGTCACGCTGCCGTCCGGCTTCGCGGAGACCCGAACCGGCGTGCCTTCCGGCAGTTTCTCGGGCAGTGGCAGTTCGAACTCGCCGCCGTCGGAACTGATGAACTTGAACAATCCGTCGGCCAGAACGGCCGCGACCTTCGCCTCGACCAGCTGGCCGAGCGGGAACAAGGATGTTCCTTCGATCGGGCGCACGGTTGCGACCGGATTCGTGGAAATGCGTGCTCCGATGTTACGCACGTCGCTCATTCGGTGAGAAAAACCCGAACAGCCTTTCAATTCTCTTGCAAAGCGTCACGGCCTTGCGGATGTTGTGGCCGCATTGGGGCAGGCATCATTCTTGCCTGCATTGCACGTGTACCGGCCTTTCGGCCCAACAACCGGTCAACGGATGCGAAATCCCGCTTCGCGCCAGTCTTCCGGAAAGAGAGTAAGAGGCGCATGGAGTATTTCCTCCAGCAATTGATCAATGGAGTCTCCCTCGGCTCCATCTACGGCCTCATCGCCATCGGCTATACGATGGTTTACGGCATCATCGGCATGATCAACTTCGCGCACGGCGATATCTTCATGATATCGACGATGATTTCGCTGGTCGTTCTGGTCGGGCTTTTTACGCTCGGCGTCACGAACGTGATCCTGGTTCTGCTGATCATCCTCATCCTTTCGGTGCTCTTGACCTCGCTTTACGGCTGGACGGTCGAGCGCATGGCCTACCGCCCTCTCCGCGGCTCGTTCCGCCTGGCGCCGCTGATCTCGGCGATCGGAATGTCGATCGTGCTGCAGAACTATGCCCAGAACGCCCAGGGCGCGGACAAGAAGGCCTTCACTTCGCTGATCCCGGGCGGCATCGAGTTCTTCAAGGAATCGACCTTCTCGGTGTGGCTGCAGTACTCGCAGATCGCCGTGATGGTGATGACCGTCGTCGTTCTCGTCATCTTCACCTATGTCGTGACGAAGACGCCGCTGGGACGTGCCCAGCGCGCCTGCGAGCAGGACATGAAAATGGCCTCGCTGCTGGGCATCGACGTCGACCGGACGATATCGCTGACCTTCGTCATGGGCGCCGCGCTCGCCGCCGTCGCCGGCCTGATGCACCTGCTCTATTATGGCTCGACCGATTTCTACGCGGGCTTCGTCGTCGGCATCAAAGCCTTCACGGCGGCGGTGCTTGGCGGCATCGGCTCGCTGCCGGGCGCAGTGCTCGGCGGTATTACAATCGGACTGATCGAGACCTTCTTCGCCGGCTATGTCTCCGTCGACTACAAGGACGTCGCCGCGTTCTCGATCCTGTCCATCGTCCTGATCTTCCTGCCGACCGGTCTCCTCGGCCGGCCCGAAGTTGAAAAGGTGTGAGATGACCGACGAACCCGTCGAGACTTCTCCCGCGAAAGACCCTCATCCCGCCGCAGCCCTCCTGAAGGACGCGGCCATTTGGGGCCTCATCACGCTCGCGACGACCGCTCCGATTGTCGGTCTGCAGACCGTCGCACAGGGCGGCCGCTACCAATTCAACGAACGCTGGGGCACGGTTCTCGCGCTTGCCGCCATCGTCTTCTTCGGCCGCATCTTCCTCAACCTCACCATCTGGCGTGAGGCTCGGAGCCCGAAGGCGCGGGCCGCCGCGGGCACCATTCTGGAAACCAAGACCGCGCTCAATCTGCGCAAATACCTCGTTCCGGCCATGGTGTTGATCGCCCTGACCTACCCCTTCCTGTCGGTCTGGATTTCGGGCGGCCTGGTCACCGGCCGCTACTGGGTCGATCTCGGCATCCTGGTCATGACCTACATCCTGCTCGGATGGGGTCTGAACATCGTGGTCGGTCTCGCCGGCCTGCTCGACCTCGGCTACGTCGCCTTCTACGCCGTGGGCGCCTACACCTTCGCGATCCTGTCGATGAATTTCGGCATGTCGTTCTGGCTCTGCCTGCCGATCGCGGGCCTGATCGCCGCGCTGTTCGGCGTGGTCCTCGGCTTCCCCGTGCTGCGCCTGCGCGGCGATTATCTGGCGATCGTCACCCTCGCCTTCGGTGAGATCATCCGCCTCGTCCTGATCAACTGGCGCGAATTGAGCGGCGGCGCGTCCGGCATCAACCAGATTCCGCGGCCGAGCTTCTTCGGCCTGCAGTTCGTGGCGACGGGAGAGAACAGCTTCGCCCAGTATTTCGGCATCCCGTTCTCGCCGGTGCACCGCCTGATCTTCTTCTATTACGTGATCCTGGCACTCGCCTTCATCGTCCTGCTTGTGACGATCCGCCTGCGCCGCCTGCCGATCGGGCGGGCCTGGGAAGCCCTGCGCGAAGACGAGATCGCCTGCCGCTCGCTCGGCATTTCGGTGGTCAACACCAAGCTGACGGCGTTCGCGCTCGGAGCGATGTTCGGCGGCTTCGCCGGTACCGTCTTTGCCGCGCGTCAGGGCTATATCAGCCCGTCTGACTTCACCTTCCTGCAGTCGGCGCTGATCCTCGCCATCGTCGTCCTCGGCGGCCTCGGCTCGAATCTCGGCGTCGTCTTCTCGGCTCTGATCATGATCGGCGGCATCGAGATGCTGCGGAACCTCGGCTTCATCAGAGCCATCTTCGGCGAGGGCTTCGATCCGGTTCAGTACCGCATGCTGATCTTCGGCCTCGTCATGGTGATCATCATGGTCTGGCGTCCGCGCGGCATCATCTCGTCGCGCGATCCATCGGTCTTCCTCAAGAAGAAGAAGACGGTCAGTGCGGCCATGGTCAGCGAAGGACGCGGCTGATGTCGGCCAATCCAGTCCTTCTGCGCGTCGAAAATCTCTCGATGCGCTTCGGCGGCCTTGTTGCCGTCGACAGCCTGTCGTTCGACGCCCGCCGCGGCGAGATCACGGCAATCATCGGCCCGAACGGCGCCGGCAAGACCACCGTGTTCAACTGCATCACAGGTTTCTACAAGCCGTCGGAAGGTCGTCTCGCGCTCGTCCATGGCGACGAGGCGATTCTGTCGCAGATCGACGAAGTTACGGTTTCGGGCCTCAAGTCGGTCAAGAAGAACGGCAGCGAGCTGTTCCTTCTGGAGCGGCTGCAGAACCATAAGGTCTCACAGACGGCCCACGTCGCGCGCACGTTCCAGAACATCCGCCTGTTCGGCGGCATGACGCTGCTCGAAAACCTGCTCATCGCCCAGCACAACAAGCTGATGGTGGCCTCGGGATATTCGTTCCTCGGTCTTTTCGGTCTAGGCGGCTACGGAGCGGCCGAGAAGGAGGCGATCGACCGCGCCAGCTATTGGCTGGAGCGCGTGAAGCTGATCGACCGTGCCGACGACCCGGCCGCGAGCCTGCCCTACGGCGCCCAGCGGCGTCTGGAGATCGCTCGCGCGATGTGCTCGGAACCGGTCATGCTCTGCCTCGACGAACCGGCCGCCGGCCTCAATGCGAACGAGAGCCACGAGCTCAACGAGCTCCTCCTCTACATCCGCAACCAGCACCAGACCTCGCTCCTTCTGATCGAACACGACATGAGCGTGGTGATGGGGATTTCGGACCGCGTGATCGTGCTCGACTACGGAAAGAAGATCGCCGACGGGGCCCCGGCCGATGTCCGTCAGGACCCGAAGGTTATCGCCGCCTATCTCGGCGTCGAGGAAGACGAGACGGAAGCCGTGCAGGAGGAGGTCTCGCGATGAGCGCTCTCCTCTCCATCAGGGGCGTCCACACCTATTACGGCAATATCCGCGCGCTCGCGGGCGTCGACCTCGAGGTCAATCAGGGCGAGATCGTCGCGCTGATCGGCTCGAACGGTGCCGGCAAATCGACCCTGATGATGACCATCTTCGGCGCCCCGCGCGCCCGTGAAGGCCATGTCGTCTTCGAGGGTCGCGACATTACCCGGATGGCCGCGCATCACATTGCGCGGCTGCGCATCGCCCAGTCGCCCGAAGGCCGCCGCATCTTCGCCCGCATGAGCGTGCTCGAAAACCTGCAGATGGGCTCGGTCGTCGCCGGCGCGGAACACTTCGAAGAGGATCTGGAGCGCGTTTTCACGCTGTTCCCGCGTCTCAAGGAGCGCCTTACCCAGCGCGGCGGCACGCTGTCCGGCGGCGAGCAGCAGATGCTCGCGATCGCCCGCGCATTGATGAGCCGCCCTCGCCTGCTTCTCCTCGATGAGCCGTCGCTCGGCCTCGCGCCGCTGATCGTGAAGCAGATCTTCGACGCGATCCGCCAACTCAACCAGACCGAAGGCCTCACGGTCTTCATCGTCGAGCAGAACGCGTATCATGCGCTCAAGCTCGCGCATCGCGGCTACGTGATGGTCAATGGCCGGATCACGCTGTCGGGGCCGAGCGCGGAATTGCTCTCGCGCGAGGAAGTGCGAGCTGCATACCTCGAAGGCGGACACTGAAGGAGCCGGCATGGGCATTCTCTGGGAAGTCGGCATTTCGGATTTCATCATCGTCACGCTCGTGCTCGGTTGCTCGGCAGCGATGATGACGGGACGTGCAACAGCGATCGGCTGGGAGCCGGCCTGGCGCGCGGTTGTGTGGATGATCCCCCTCGCCGCCGCCGTGCGCTTCATCCACTTCGCGCTGTTCCACGGCACGCTTCTGTCGGCGCAATTCTACCTCGTCGACTTCATCATTCTCAGCGCCGCCGCGCTGCTCGGACACCGCCTCACGCGGGTCCGGCAGATGACGCGCCGCTATGCGTGGGCTGTCGAGCCTGATGGCTCGTTCTCCTGGCGGCTGCGCAACTCGGATGCCGCATGAAGAACTGGCTTTCCCTTATTGAAAAGCCATGCACAATACTTGCATGCGGCTGCTGCCGCTCGGGGCCAAGAACCTCCGAGAAGACATGGAGAGGCTGATGACCAAGAAATTGTTGACGGGCCTTCTGCTCGGCGCATCGCTCGCTTTCGCGGGTGCTGCCCAGGCGCAGGATATCAAGATCGTTCTTCAGGGCCCGATCACGGGCAGCGAAGCGACCTTCGGTGCGCAGATGAAGGCCGGCGCCGAGCGCGCTGTCGCCGACATCAACGCTGCCGGCGGCCTGCTCGGCAAGAAGATCGCCATCCAGATCGAAGACGACAAGTGCGACGGCACGGAATCGACCTCGGTCGCCAACCGCGTCGCCGGTTCGGGCGCATCGTTCGTCGTCGGTTCGTACTGCTCGGGCGCGTCGATTCCGGCCTCCTCGGTTTACGCCGAGTCCGGCATCGTCCAGATCTCGCCGGCTTCGACCAACCCGAAGTTCACCGACCAGCGCCCCGGCCCCGGCATCTACCGCGTCTGTGGTCGTGACGACCAGCAGGGCCCGGCCGCCGCGAAGTTCATCCAGTCCAAATTCCCGGGCAAGAAGATCGCCTTCCTGAACGACAAGTCGCCCTACGGCGAAGGTCTCGCGATGGAAGCCCAGAAGGCCTACGAGGCCGCCGGCGGCAAGCCGGTCCTCGTCGACGCGTTCAACAAGGGCGACACCGACTTCTCGGCCCTGGTCTCGAAGCTGAAGGCCGCGGGCGCGGATCTCGTCTATGCCGGCACCTACCACACCGAAGCCGGCAACCTCGTGAAGCAGCTTCGCCAGCAGGGCGTGAAGGCTCCGGTCATGGCCGGCGACGCGCTCGTCAGCGAAGAGTTCTGGACCATCGCCGGCAAGGACGGTGAAGGCACGCTGATGACCTTCTCGCCGGACCCGGCCAAGAACGCCGCGAACGCCGAGATCGTGAAGAAGTTCGAAGCCGCCGGCGTGAAGCCGGAAGGCTACGTCCTCTACACCTACGCCGCTGTTCAGGCATGGGCCGAGGCCGTGAAGACCGCGAAGTCGACCGAAGCTCCGGCCGTGATCAAGGCGCTCGACTCGGGCTCGTTCAAGACCGTCATCGGCGACGTCAAGTTCGACGCCAAGGGCGATGTCACCCTGCCGGGCTACGTCGTCTACGAGTGGAAGGATGGCAAGTACGATTACGTGAACTAATCGTCGGCCTCTGAATGACAGAGCCCGCTCCGGGAAACCGGGGCGGGCTTTTTGTTGCCTTCTCCCAACGAGGGAGAGGGTAAGATCACCCCAGTTTTCCAAGCACCGGGAACGTCTCCAGCAGCCAGAATGAAAACCGGGTGATCCAACCCGTCAGGAAGGCGATCCCGACGAGGATCAGCAGAAAGCCGATCACCTGCTCCACCCGACCGAGATGGCGGCGGAAGCGGCCGAGAAACTGGGAGAAGGGCCCCATCGCCAGGGCCGCCAGCAGAAATGGCAGGCCGAGCCCCGCCGCATAGATCGCAAGCAGTCCAGCTCCTCGGGTCACCGTCGCCTCGCCTGCCGCGACCGTCAGCACCGCCGCGAGAACCGGCCCGATACACGGCGTCCAGCCGAAGCCGAAGGCCAGGCCCATCGGATAGCCGCCCCAGATCCCGACCGGCTTGGCCGGGTTGAAGCGGGCCTCGCGGTAAAGAAACCCGATCCTGAACACACCGAGGAAGTGCAGACCCATGACGATGATGCCGATGCCGGCCGCCATCGTCAGCCAGGCGAGATGCTGACGGATGAGGCCGCCGAACACCGAGGCCGTCGCGCCCAACGCGACGAACACCGTGCCGAAACCAAGGACGAACAGCAGCGCCGTCGCCAGAGTGCGGAGCAGCACCGCTCTCCCCGGCCGCTTCGCCTGGAGCTCCTCCAGCGAAGTGCCCGCGAGATAGGACAGATAGGCCGGCACGAGCGGCAGCACGCAGGGCGTGAGGAAACTCAGCATGCCGGCAAGGAAGACGGCGGGAAGCGTGATCTCGTGCATGGCGTGGTTCTAGTCCCGCGCAGGGAGAGGCGCCAGCGCTGCCTTGTCCCACCACCCCATACCCTCTCTGCTCTCATGCCCGGGCCCGACCCGGGCATCCAGAGCCAAGCAACGGGCAGCTGGCTGGATTGCCGGGTCAAGCCCGGCAATGACGGAGAGACTTGACAATATTCCTATCATGTGCTTATCCTCCCGTCATCTTCACCCTGCGAGGGGCGCTTGCCAGGTACCGGCCGGCCGGCGCGGGATGAGGAGCGGCGCCTGCGGGCGGGGTCCGGAACCCCGCTCCCGGGAGGCCG
>QDFX01000018.1 GCA_003347645.1 Rhizobiaceae bacterium CPCC 101076
ACCGGCATCGCCGAACAGGGCAACCACACCGACCTCGTTGCCCGCCACGGAACCTACCGCCGGCTGCACGACGCGCAGCTCCTGGGTGCTTGAGGCTCCGGCCGCGCGCTATAACTTCTCCAATCCCCCGCCTGATGGAGTGCCCGATGTCGTCTGCCAACCCGCTGCTCGACGCCTGGAAGACGCCGTTCGAGGCGCCTCCCTTCGACAAGATCACACCAGCGGATTACCGCCCGGCCTTTGACGCGGCGCTGGAGAAGCACCGCGCCGAGGTCGCCGCCATTGCCTCCTCGACCGAGGAGCCGAGCTTCCAGAACGTCATCGAGGCGATGGAGGACAGCGGCCGCGCGCTCGATCGCGTCAGCTCCACCTTCTTCAATCTGGCGGGCGCACATACGAACGACGAACTCGAAGCGATCGAGCGCGACATGGCGCCGATCCTGTCGCGGCACGACAGCGAGATCTATCTCAACGACGAGCTATTCCGCCGCGTCGACGCGCTCTACCAGCGCCGCGACCAGCTTTCGCTGACGCCTGAGCAGAACCGCGTCCTTGAGCGCTACCACACCGCGTTCGTCCGGTCCGGCGGAGGCAAGCCCGAGGCGGTGAAGAAGCGCCTCGCCGAAATCTCCGAGCGCCTCGCGACGCTTTCCACCACCTTCGGCCAGAACATCCTGGCTGACGAACGCTCGTGGACGCTCGTACTCGACAGCGAAGCCGATCTCGACGGCCTGTCCGAAGCCCAGATCGCCGCCGCGGCGAAGGCGGCCGAGGATCGCGGCCTCGCCGGCAAGCATGTGATCACGCTGTCGCGCTCCAGCGTCGAGCCGTTCCTGCAATCGTCCCGTCGCCGCGATCTACGCGAGAAGGCGTTCATGGCCTGGATTTCGCGCGGCGAGCATTCGGGCGCGAACGACAACCGGCCGCTCGTCGCCGAAATGGTCGCACTCCGGGCCGAACGTGCCCGCCTGCTCGGCTTCGAGACCTTCGCCGCCTACAAGCTCGACGACACGATGGCGAAGACGCCGGACGCCGTGCGCGGCCTGCTGAAACAGGTCTGGGCGCCGGCCAAGACCCGCGCCGCGAAGGAGCGCGCCGACCTTCAGGAACTGGCGGCGCGGCAGGGCGACAATATCGAGATCGAGGCCTGGGACTGGCGCTATTATTCGGAAGCGCTGCGCCGCGAGCGCTACGATCTCGACGATGCCGAGATCAAGCCGTACCTCCAGCTCGACCGCATCATCGAGGCCGCCTTCGACACCGCGACACGACTGTTCGGCGTCACCTTCAAGGAGCGCCACGACGTGCCGGTCTATCACCCGGACGTCCGCGCCTGGGAAGTGACATCCGCCGACGGCAAGCATGTCGGCCTGTTCCTCGGCGACTATTTCGCCCGGCCGTCGAAGCATTCCGGCGCGTGGATGACGAGCTTCCGCAATCAGGAGCGGCTCGCGGGCGAGATCCGCCCGATCATCCTCAACGTGATGAACTTCTCGAAGCCGCCGGAGGGGAAGCCGGCGCTGATCGGCATGGACGATGCGCGGACTTTGTTCCACGAATTCGGCCACGGCCTGCACGGTCTGCTGTCCGACGTCACCTATCCACTCGTCTCGGGCACGCATGTCTCGCGCGATTTCGTCGAACTGCCGTCGCAGCTCTACGAACACTGGCTGGAAGAACCGGAAGTGCTGAGCCGCTTCGCCGTCCACCACGAGACCGGCGAGCCGATGCCGGAAGCGCTGCTGTCGCGCCTCCTCGCGGCGCGGCGGTTCAACCAGGGCTTCGCGACCGTCGAATACACCGCCTCGGCGCTCGTCGATCTCGAATTCCATCTCCTGCCGAGCGCCGACGGCCTCGACCCGATCCGCTTCGAGCGCGACGTACTGGAGAAGATCGGCATGCCGCGCGCGATCGTGATGCGCCATCGCACGCCGCATTTCTCGCACGTGTTCTCGGGCGGTTATTCGGCCGGCTATTACAGCTATCTCTGGTCCGAAGTGCTCGATGCCGACGCGTTCGACGCCTTCAAGGAAACGGGCAACATCTTCGACCCGACCACTGCGACGAAGCTCCGGGACTACATCTACTCCGCAGGCGGCCGGCAGGATCCGCACGACGCGTATCGCAACTTCCGCGGCCGCGACGCCTCGCCGGAAGCGCTGCTGAAGAAGCGCGGTCTCAACGCCGTCGATCTCGCCACAGCCGAGGTCTGAACACCCGCCGAAGTGAATTTTGCATTCACTTCGGCGCTTCCGGCAGCCTACACTCAGGCTTCACTCTGGGAGGAACGATGTCGAAGCCCGACGTGCTGATGCTGAACGCCATGCGCCCCTTCGTGGAGGGCGCGCTGTCTCCCTCCTTCGAAATCCATCGTCTGTGGGAAGCGCCTGACCCGAATGCGCTGATTGCCGAGGTCGGTCCGCGTATCATGGCGATCACCGGTTTCGGCGGGCGTATCCCGCGCGAGTTGATCGAGCGGCTGCCGGAGCTGAAGATCATCTCGACGTCGAGCGTCGGCTATGACGGCATCGACGTGAAGGCCGCCGCCGAGCACGGCGTGGTCGTCACCAACACCCCGGACGTGCTGACCGACGAGGTCGCCGACCTCGCGCTCGGCCTGCTGCTCGCGACGATCCGCGAGATCCCGCGCGCCGAACATCACCTGCGCTCGGGGCAGTGGCCGCGGGGCACGTATCCGCTCACGACGACGTTGCGCGGCCGCAAGGTCGGCATCATCGGCCTCGGCCGCATCGGCAAGGCGATCGCCCAGCGCGTTGCGGCGTTCGACGTGCCGGTGTCCTATTACGGTCGACACAAGCAGGCCGGCGTCAGCTACCCCTATGTCGACTCGCTTCTCGGGCTCGCGAAGGATGTCGACGTCCTGATCTGTGTCGCGCCAGGTGGCGCGGAGACGCAACGCATGATCGGTCGCGAGGTCTTCGAGGCGCTTGGACCGAACGGGATTTTCATCAATGTTGGCCGCGGCTCGGTCGTCGACGAGGCAGCGCTTGTCCACGCGCTGAGGAACGGCACGATCCTGTCGGCCGGCCTTGATGTCTTCGAGAATGAACCGCATGTCCCGGCGGAGCTGATCGCCCTGCCGAACGCGGTTCTGCTGCCGCATGTCGCATCGGCCTCCGACCATACCCGCGATGCAATGGCGAAGCTCGCCGTCGACAATCTGCTGGCCTGGGCAAAGGGAGAGGCGCCCCTGACGCCGGTGCCAGAAACGCCATGGCCGCCCGTAAAGGCCGGGGTGATCTAGCGGGCGCCGTCAGGGGTGCGGTGCACGAAAAGATCGTAGCCGCACAGCACGACGCAGACGACCAGGACAGAGCCGAGGTCGAGCCTCGGCACATAGCTGATCAGTACCCCGAGAAATGCGCACAAGAGCGCGAATGCGAGGACCGACAGCAGGTGTTGCAGCATCATCTCCAGTCTCCTCGATAGGCGTTAACGTGCCCGCTCCACAGTTACCTGCCATAGAAGCTGTTCGGCAGGTAGAAGACTGTCTGCGGGAACAGATAGAGCAGCGCCATGCACAAGAACACCATTCCGAGGAACGGCATCACGCCTCGGAAAATCTCCGTGAGTTTCACATCCGGCGGCGCAATGCCCTTCAGATAATAAGCCGACATCGCCATTGGCGGCGTCAGGAACGAGGTCTGGAGGTTGACCGCAACCAAAACGCCGAAGAACAGCGGATCGATGTTGAAGAGCGGCAGGAGCGGCAGGAAGATCGGCACGAAGATGATGATGATCTCCGACCACTCCAGTGGCCAGCCGAGCAGGAAGATGATGAGCTGCGCCATCAGCAGGAACTGCAAAGGCGTCAGATTGAGGCCGCGCACGAATTCCGAAATGATCTGCTCGCCGCCGAGATATGAGAAGACAGACGAGAAGACGTAAGAACCAACGAACAGCCAGCAGACCATGGCTGTCGTGCGGACGGTGAGATAAACGGCCTCGCGAAGCCGCTGGAAGGTCAGCGCGTGGTAGGCGACGGCGAGGATGAGCCCGCCCAGTGCGCCTATGGCGGCCGCCTCCGTCGGTGTCGCAAGTCCAAACAGGATCGAGCCAAGAACGGCCAGGATGAGAACAGCGAGCGGCAGGAACGACGTTACGACCATAAAGATCAGCCGGCCGTAGGGCACGTCGGGGACCTCATCCTTGGTGGGTCGCGGCGCCGAGCTCGGCTGGAGGAGCGACCGCGCCACCACGTAAACAAGATAGAGCCCGACGAGAATGAAGCCGGGCACCAGCGCCCCCGCGTAGAGCTTCACGATCGAGACGCCTGACGCCGCCGCATATACGATCAGCATGATCGAGGGCGGGATCAGAATGCCAAGCGTGCCGCCGGCGCAAATGATGCCGGCTGCAAACGACTTGTCGTAGCGCGCCTTCAACATTGCGGGCAATGCGAGCAGGCCCATCAATGTCACGACAGCTCCAACGATGCCGGTCGCCGTGGCAAACAGCGCGCAGGTGACGAGCGCCGCGACACCCATCGAGCCGGGAATGTTTTTCGAGGCGATGTTCAGCGTGGTGAAAAGACGGTCGACAATGTTGGCGCGTTCTACGATGTAGCCCATGAAGAGGAAGAGCGGCACTGCCGTTAGCACCTCATTGCTCATCACGGAGTAAGTCTGGTTTATGAAGAGATCGAAGATGCGGTTGTTGAAGAACCCCTCGATCCAGAGCGACACGCTGTCATACGAGGACGCGGTGTCCTGCAGCCGATTGTATGCGCGCCACATCCGTGCAGGCTCGAAATAGGCGTAGTAGCCGAAGCCGACCCCCATCGCCATGAGCGTAAAAGCGATGGGGAACCCGAGAAACACGAAGACGATGAACAGCCCCAGCATCGTCAGGGCGATTTGCGGATCGGTCATGGATGAGCGTCGCTTTCTGCTTTCGTTGCCTCGTTGAGCAGCATGTCCTCGGTTTCGCGGACATCTTCCTCGGGCCGGTACCATTCGCCGGTCCGAATGCACTGTATGCACTTGCAGATTTCCGCGATGCCTTGAATGAACAAGAGCGCGCCTGCGACCGCCATAACGGTCTTGAACTGGAAGATTGGGATACCCGCCGGGCTGTTGACGCTGACTTCGCCGTAACGCCAGGAGCGGGCGGCGTATCCGCCGCCGACGACGATGAGCGCCGTGACGCCCGGGAAGAAGAACAAGCAATAGAGCACGAGGTCGATCGACGCCTGCACGCGCGGCTTCCAGAGCCGGTAGACGAAATCGCCGCGCACATGCCCGCCGCGGGAAAGCGTGTAGGCCCCGCCCATCATGAAGAGCGTGCCATACATGATGAAGGAGACATCGAAAGCCCAAGGCGTCGGACTATTCAGAACGTAGCG
The DNA here is from genome assembly GCA_003347645.1 of Rhizobiaceae bacterium CPCC 101076. GTDB lineage: Bacteria > Pseudomonadota > Alphaproteobacteria > Rhizobiales > Methylopilaceae > Flaviflagellibacter > Flaviflagellibacter deserti. The sequence continues at coordinate 5,366 of QDFX01000018.1, forward strand.
GACGAACACTTCATAGCTCGTCCCGAACGTCATCAGGACGATGAGCCAAGCGAAGGTCTTACCGAACGCCGCCGACAGGGAGTCTGCGAAACGGATGAAAGAGAGCATGAATTCGGTTCCTTGCAGAAGTGCCCGGCGGCGAGAGCCGCCAGGCATTGCTACATTTCTGCGAGGTTCAGACCTTGGCTGGCAGCTTGCCGGGGAAGAAGTGCTCGTAAGCAAGCCTGTAATCGGGCGCGTTGAGGATTTCGTAGTACGTCACCCGCTCGACCCAGGCGCGCTGGCTGTCCAGCACCTTCTTGATGAACGGATCCTGCTCGAGCGGGCCGATCATCGCTGTCCAGGCATCGAGCTGCGCTTGAAGGATTTCGGACGACGTCTGGTGGATTTTAACGCCCTTCTCGTTCTGGAGCTTCTGCAGGTCGGCCGAATAATTATCGAGGGCAAAGGCCGTGTTGTAGGTCGACACTGCCTCCACGCCGTATTCGACGATCGCCCGCAAGTCTTCCGGAAGATCCTCGAGGAAATCCTGATTGAACAGGAATTCGAACGCCTCGCTCGCCTGATGGTAGGATCCGAGATAGTAGTTCTTCGCGACGTCCTGGGAACCGAAGCGAATGTCGGACGACGGGTTGTTGAACTCGAAGGCGTCGATGACGCCTCGCTCCATGGCAGGCACAATTTCGCCGCCAGGAAGCTGTGCGACGCTCATCCCCATGGACTGGAACAGGTCGGCAGCAAGACCGACCGTCCGGTACTTGAAGCCCTTGACGTCCGCAACGGTGTTCACTTCTTTCTTGAACCAACCGAACGGCTGCGCCGGCATCGGGAAACCAAGCAGGCCGACGACCTTGAGGCCCATTTTCTCCTGCGTGAGCTCGCGATAGAGCTCGCGGCCACCGCCTTGGTAAAACCAGGACAGCATGGTCGTTGGATTGCCGCCGAACACCGGACCGGTGCCGAATAGCGACGCCGCCTTGTTCTTTCCGTACCAATACGCGCAGACGGAGTGAGCGGCATCCAGAACGCCATCATTTACGGCATCCATCACCTGGAAGGCGCCAACAACCGCGCCGGCAGGCAAAAGATCGATCTTGATGCGGCCGCCGGACATCTTCTGGACGCGATCGGCATATTGTCCCGCCATCGTCTGCCAAATGTCAGAAGCCGGCCAGGACGACTGCATCTTCATCACGATGGGAGACTGCGCGACCACAACGTTCGGGGCTGCAACCGCAGCACCGGCCACGGCCGCGCCCGTCAGGAATTTGCGGCGACCGATGGAGCCCTTGTTCCCTGCCTCTTTATTGGGGTTCTCTTCACGCATGGGAGTCCCTCTGTTTTGCAGCGCTTTTTTGCGCTTGCTGGTTCGTTTCTTCCCTTTGCGCCGTGAGGCGCTTTATGTACGGTCACTTTCCGCGACCTGCGTGAATTATGAATGCACTTGTAGCGGGAAGCTAGACTTTATGATGAGACGCGGACGGAAAAGATGAGCGGTCTCAAGATGCCTGCTCCGAATTCAGGCGTTTTGGCACGTCGGGCGGAAATCGCGCGAGCTCTTTCCGCGATCGTGCCCGGAGAAGGCGTGGTTTCAACCCAGGACGGCATGCGTCCGTTCGAGACCGACGGGCTGACCGCCTACCGCCAGATGCCGCTCGTCGTCGTGCTCCCCGAGACCACCGAACAGGTCTCGAAAGTTCTCCGCTACTGCCACGAAAACGAGATCCCGGTTGTGCCCCGCGGCTCAGGCACGTCCCTGTCCGGTGGAGCTATTCCGCTCGAGGATGGCGTGCTGCTGGCGATGACACGGTTTAACCGCGTGCTCGAGATCGACTACGAGAACCGTGCGGTCACGGTGCAGCCCGGCGTCACCAATCTCGCTGTGACGAAGGCGGTGTCGGAAAAGGGATTCTACTACGCGCCCGACCCGTCGTCGCAGATCGCCTGTTCGATCGGCGGCAATGTCGCGGAGAATTCCGGCGGCGTGCACTGCCTGAAATACGGCCTGACCGCGAACAACCTGCTCGGCGTCGAAATCGTGCTGATCTCGGGCGAAGTGGTTCGGCTCGGCGGCAAGCATCTCGATTCCGAAGGCTACGATCTGCTCGGTCTGGTGACCGGCTCGGAAGGCCTGCTCGGCGTCGTCACCGAGGTGACGGTCCGCATCCTGCAATCGCCGGAGACCGCGCGTGCGGTGCTGTTCGGCTTCGACACCTCCGAGGCCGGCGGGGCGGCGGTCGCGGCGATCATCGCGGCCGGCATCATTCCGGGCGGCATGGAGATGATGGACCGCCCGGCGATCCACGCAACAGAAGCCTATGTCGGCGCGGGCTATCCGCTCGACGTCGAGGCTCTGCTGATCGTCGAGCTCGACGGCCCGAAGGGCGAGGTCGATCATCTGATCGGCGAGGTCGAGAAGATCGCGTCGGCCTGCGGCTCGGTCTATGTGCGGGTGTCACAGACAGAAGCCGAGCGCGCCGCGTTCTGGCTCGGCCGGAAGGCCGCGTTCCCGGCGGTCGGACGCCTCGCGCCGGATTATCTCTGCATGGACGGCACGATCCCGAGGAAGACGCTGCCGCAGGTGCTCGCCGCCATGCGCGAGATGTCGGTGCATTACGGGCTCGAAGTCGCCAACGTGTTCCACGCCGGCGACGGCAATCTCCATCCTCTGATCCTCTACGACGCCAACATCCCCGGTCAGCTCGACAAGGCCGAGGCGTTCGGCGCCGACATCCTGAAACTGTGCGTGAAGGTCGGCGGTGTGCTGACCGGCGAACACGGCGTCGGCATCGAGAAGCGCGATTTGATGGGCGAGATGTTCGACGATATCGACCTCAGCCATCAGCAACGGGTCAAATGCGCCTTCGACCCGCAGCATTTGCTCAACCCTGGCAAGATGTTCCCTGTCCTGCATCGTTGCGCCGAGCTCGGCCGCATGCACGTTCACAAGGGTCAGTTGCCCCATCCCGATTTGCCCAGATTCTGATGCTTGACCTTGCAGTACTGTCCCGTCCCAAGACCCAGTCCGACGTGCTCGACCTCATCCAGCAGGCCGCCGAACGCAAGGAGCCGGTCGAGGTCGTAGGCCAGGGTTCGCGACGCGGCGTCGGCCATCATGTCGATGCCGCGCATGTGCTCGATCTGTCCGAACTGTCTGGCGTGATTTCCTATGAGCCGGACGAACTGGTCCTGACCGCCAAGGCCGGCACGTCGCTAGCCGAGATCGAGCGTCTGCTCGCGGCGGAAAAACAGGAATTGGCCTTCGAGCCGATCGATCACGGCCTGCTGTTCGGCCACCCGGCCGGGCGCGGCACGCTCGGCGGGGTCATCGCCTCGAATGCGAGCGGACCGCGCCGCTTGAAGGCGGGAGCGGCACGAGACCATGTGCTCGGCGTCCATGCGGTGTCGGGGCGCGGAGAGGCGTTCAAATCGGGCGGTCGCGTCGTCAAGAACGTCACCGGTTACGACCTGTCCAAGGGCATGGCGGGATCCTGGGGAACGCTCGCCGTCATCACGGAGATCTCCGTGAAGGTCCTGCCGCGCGCCGAAACCTCGGCGACGATCGCGATCATGGGACTCGACGACAAAGCGGGCGTGGCCGCGCTCTGCGCGGCGATGGGCTCGGCGGCGGAGATTTCGGGTGCGGCACACATCCCGGCCGCCGTTGCAGCCAATCTGCCGGTCGCCGAATTACAGGGCGCCTCCTGCACGCTGATGCGCCTCGAAGGCTTCGAGCCCTCGGTCGTGTACCGCGCCGGTCGCGTCGCCGAGATGTTCGCCACGGCGGGCGAGATCGTCCGGGTCGATGCGGACGCTTCGGCGAAGCTCTGGCGGTCGATCCGCGATGTCGAGCCCTTCGCCGGCCTCTCAACTCCGCTCTGGCGCTTCAGCGTCACGCCGATGGAGGCTCCCGCAATCGTGGATGCATTGGCGCGCCAGTTCGCGTTCCGTCACGTCTACGACTGGTCGGGCGGGCTAATTTGGCTCGAGCCGGTCGACGCGCCGTCGCACGGCCATGCCTCGGTGATCCGCGCCGCGATCCAGGCGCGCGGCGGCGGTCACGCGACGCTGATCCGCAGCGCAAACGTGACCGAGAACGTGCCCCGCTTCGAGCCGCAGCCTGCCGCTCTCGCGGGACTTTCTCAGCGCCTCAAGGAAGGCTTCGATCCGCTGAACATCCTCAATCCCGGCCGGATGGGCTGAACCATGCAGACCCATTTCACCCTGGCCCAGCTCGCCGATCCCGACGTCAAGGAAGCCGAGCGCATCATCCGGAAATGCGTGCATTGCGGGTTCTGCCTCGCTACGTGCCCGACCTATCTCGAACTCGGCAACGAGCTCGATAGCCCGCGCGGCCGCATCTACCTGATCAAGGACATGCTGGAGCACGACAAGCCCGCGTCCGCCGAGGTCACGCTTCATATCGACCGCTGCCTGTCGTGCCTGTCCTGCGCGACGACCTGCCCGTCTGGCGTCGACTACATGCACCTCGTCGACCGCGCGCGCGTCCACATCGAAAACACGTACAAACGGCCCTTCGCCGACCGGCTGGTGCGCGACGTGCTGGCATTGGTGCTGCCCTATCCCGGCCGCTTCCGCATGGCGCTCGCGGCCGCCAGGATCGCCCGGCCGCTGGCGCCGCTGTTCGACGCGATGGGCGGGCCGTTCCGGCGGCTGGCGGCGATGCTGCGGCTGTCGTCGGGGCCGAAGCGAGCGCCGCTCGCCAGCAAGCCGATCGTGCTGCCGGCGGTGCCGAAAGCGCGCGTCGCGATCCTGCAGGGCTGCGCGCAATCGGTGCTCGATCCCGGCATCAACCAGGCGACCGAACGCCTGCTCGCCCGGCTCGGCGTCGAGGTCGTCGCCATCCCGGATGAAGGCTGCTGCGGCGCGCTCACCCACCATATGGGCCGGGACGATTCCGCGCGTGCCTTCGCCCGCAGGAACATCGACGCCTGGACCCGCGAGATCGATGGCAAGGGCCTCGACGCTATCCTGATCACGACGTCGGGCTGCGGCACGGTGGTGAAGGATTACGGCCATCTGTTCGCGGACGATCTGACCTATGCCGGCAGAGCGAAGGAGATCGCGCGGCGCGCAAAGGACATCTCCGAGTTCCTGGCGACGCTCGACCTCCCGACGAAGCCCTCGACCGGCCTCGCGGTCGCCTATCATTCGGCCTGTTCGCTGCAGCACGGCCAGCGCGTCATCGCCCAGCCTCGCCAGCTGCTGGAGAAGGCTGGCTTTGCGCTGAACGAGATTCCGGAAGGCCATATCTGCTGCGGCTCGGCCGGTACCTACAACATCCTTCACCCGGACATCGCCGACCGTCTGCGCGACCGGAAGCTGAAGAACATCGCCAAGACCGGCGCGCCGATCATCGTCACCGGCAATATCGGCTGCATCACCCAGCTCGCATCCGGCACCGAAACTCCGGTCCTCCATCTGGTCGAACTTCTCGACTGGGCGTACGGAGGTCCGCGTCCGACGCAGCTCGCGCCGGAGACCACCGAAACGAGGACGACGACGTGACCCTGACGCTGCAACAGACCCAGACCATCCTCTCGGCCGCGCTCGACCACGCCAAGCAGACCGATATGAAGCCTGTCTCGATCGTCGTGCTCGACGCGCGCGGCGCGCTGAAAGGTGCGATCTCGATGGACGGTACCAGCCTCAAGCGCGCCTCGATCGCGACCGGCAAGGCGAACGGCGCGATCTCGCTCGGCATGGGCTCGCGCTCGCTGTTCAAGCGCGCGAAGGAGCAGGCCTTCTTCATCGCCGCCGCCACCGAGGCGATCGGCGGCTCGCTGGTCCCGGTTCCGGGCGGCGTCCTGATCCGCGATGGCGCCGGCGAAATCCTCGGCGCTGTGGGCATTTCGGGTTGCACCTCGGAGAACGACGAAGCCGCCGCGATGGCGGGCATCAAGGCTGCAGGCCTCAACAGCGATCCCGGACAGGACTGAACGACATGGCCGCAGTCACGACCGTCGCCGATCTTCGGGCGATCGCAAGACGGCGCATTCCGCGCGCGATCTTCGACTATGCCGACTGCGGCTCCTACAACGAGACGACCTTGCGCGCGAACAAGGCCGATCTCGACGCGATCGGCCTGCGCCAGCGTGTCCTGATCGACGTCTCCGAGCGCAATGTGAAAACGACGCTCGTCGGAGAGGATGCGGTGATGCCGCTCGCGATCGCGCCGACGGGACTGACCGGCCTGTTCCATCGCGACGGCGAGATCCAGGGCGCGCTTGCGGCGCAGGAATTCGGCATTCCGTTCTGCCTGTCAACGATGTCGATCTGCTCGATCGAGGATGTCCGCGCGGCCGTCTCGAAGCCGTTCTGGTTCCAGCTCTACGTCATGCGTGACCGCGGCTTCGCCGCATCGCTGATCGAGCGGGCGAAGGCGGCCGAATGCTCGGCCCTGGTGCTGACGCTCGATTTGCAGATTCAGGGCCAGCGGCACCGCGACATCAAGAACGGGCTGACCGTTCCGCCCAGGATGACCCTGGCAAACGCCATCGACATCGCAACCAAGCCGGGCTGGGCAACGAGCGTGCTGCGCGGCAAGCGCCGCAGCTTCGGCAATCTGCAGGATCGCGTCCCCGGAGCCGGCAGCCTGACGACCCTCTCGCAATGGATTGCCGGCCAGTTCGACCCGTCACTGTCGTGGAAGGACGTCGAATGGGTGAAGAGCCTCTGGCCGGGCAAGCTCATTCTGAAGGGCATTCTCGACGAGGAGGACGCGAAGCTCGCGGCCGCCTGCGGCGCGGATGCGATCGTGGTCTCCAACCATGGCGGCCGCCAACTCGACGGCGCCCGTTCCTCGATCAGCGCGCTGCCCGGCGTGCTTGAGGCCGTGGACGGCCGTGTCGAGGTCCTGTTCGACGGCGGCGTGACTTCCGGCCAGGACGTGCTGAAGGCCGTGGCGCTCGGCGCGCGTGGCTGTCTCGTCGGCAAGGCCTTCCTCTGGTCGCTGGCGGCCGGCGGGCGCGCGGGTGTCGCACAGATGCTCGACATCATCCGCCGCGAGCTCGACGTCTCGATGGCGCTCACCGGGTCGAGCGACATTCACAAGGTCGGCCCGCATTCGCTGACGAGAACGGTGGCGCCAGAGCGTCCGCTCTGATATCCACCCCGGCTCCCAAGACATCCGCCCGCGCGTTCTCGCGGGCCGCCTCTCAGAATGGAGCCATTCGGCATGGCCGCCTGCGGTCTCGACTTCGGCACGTCCAACACGACGCTCGGCACGATCGCGAAGGGCCGCACGGCCCTTCTGGCGCTCGAAGGCAGCGAGGTGACGATCCCCAGCGCGATCTTCTACGAACCGCGCGGCGGCTCGCGGATCGGTCGCGCGGCGATCGGCGCCTATGTCGAGGGGCTCGACGGCCGACTGATGCGAAGCCTGAAATCGGTGCTCGGCTCCTCGCTCCTGAACGAGATCACACAGGTCGGCCGCGAGCGGTTGTCGTTCCGTCAGGTCATCGCCGGGTATATCGGCGCGGTGAAGAAGCGCGCCGAGGCCGCCTGCGGGCATGAGTTGACGCAGGTCGTGCACGGGCGCCCGGTGCATTTCGTCGACGGCAACGAGGCGGGCGACCGGAAGGCCGAGGAGGCGCTGCGCGAGATCGCGCACGAGATCGGCTTCAAGGATGTGATCTTTCAGTACGAGCCGATCGCCGCCGCGCTCGATTATGAGCAGCAGATCGACCATGAGGAGATCGCGCTGATCGCCGATATCGGCGGCGGCACGTCGGACTTCTCGATCATCAGGCTCGGCCCAGGTCACGCCAGGCGGGCGGATCGGGCGCAGGACATCCTGGCGAATGACGGCGTGCGTATCGGCGGCACGGACTTCGACCGCCAGATCAGCCTGCGCCGGATCATGCCGCAGCTCGGCATGGGCAGCCCGATGAAGCGGAAGGATCTCGACGTACCGTCGAGCTTCTTCCACGACCTCGCGAGCTGGCACTCGATCAATCGCCTCTACGATCCGGCGGTGTTGCGCAGCATCAACGAGGTCCGCCGCGACGCGGCGAAGCCCGAACTGATCGACCGGCTGGTGAAGACCGTGGAAGAGCGGCGCGGCCATGCTCTTGCGGGCGCCGTGGAAGCGGCCAAGATCGGGTTGAGCGACGTGCCGGAGACGACAATCCCGCTCGACTGGCTGGAACGCGACCTTGAGGTCTCGTTCGGACGGCACGATCTTGCGGGCGATACCGCCGATCTGGCGGATCGTATCGCGGCGCGGATTGGGAAATGCCTGGCACAGGCCGGAATCAACGCAAAGGCAGTCGACGCGGTCTTCCTGACCGGCGGCTCGACCAAGCTGACTCATGTTCGCGAGGCTATCGCCGCTTCGCTGCCAGATGCCCGAGCGGTCACCGGCGACAGCTTCGGTTCGGTCGGCCTCGGCCTGACCATCGACGCGAAGCGCCGCTTCGGTCACTGACCCGCGAAATTCTCAGGGCAGCCGCGCGCTACACGCATAAGATGCGTCGGAAACACAAAGAGCGGCCTCGCGGCCGCTCTCGAGCGTACTAGATGTTTGCTTGGATCAGCCGCGGACGAAAGCCGAAGCCGGGATGCCGAGAATGGCAAGATCCTCAGCGGACGGAGCGCGGTGGTTGCGGGCCGCATCAGCAGCGCGACGAGCAGCACCAAACATCTGCAGGACATTGATCAGGTTGTTCATGGCTTCATTCCCCATTTCTGTTGGGCACAATATGAGGGATGAGCACACGTTTGAGGAGTGTTTTGGTATACCACCGGCCATGCGTATGACGCATGGCTAGCCGATCTAGCTATGCGCAGAATTAAATTCTTGTTAACCAAAACTGCATGGCTCGGGCCGCCCACCTCAGCGTTTGAGCGCCTTCTCGACGGCGGCCGCAAGAGTAGTCGACGGAACGGCAACCGAGGGTACCGTTTCCTGACTGGAACTTGCGACGAGGACGCCGACGATCTCCGGCTCTCCGCCGGCGAAGGACAGGAGGGCGGAGCCCGATTCCCCGTGGACCGAACTGCAACTGTGCAGCAGTAACGGAACAGGCTGCGACACGGGCCGGACGGAGCAATCCCGCTGCACGGTCAGCACGTGCGAGCGATCGCCACGATAGCTCGCCCTGACGATGCCGGTCGTCTCGACCGACGCCTCGGTTCGAACCCTGATCGGCTTGAGGTCCATGGGCTTGGCAAGCTCGATCACCGCCCAGTCCTGCGCGAGCGAGGCGGGTTTGGGTGGATCGGTCCGGACGAAGCCGTCCGGCTTCTCGTATGAGGACGCCACGGAATGGGCCCTATACTGGCCCTGCGCATAGCCCGCCACGAAATGGACCGACGAGGGATGCACCCAGACCCCTCGCGTCGGATTGAAGAGGCAGTGGGCGGCCGTCAGGACATGACGGGGACCGATCAGGGCGCCGGTGCACTGGCTCCTGCGACCGGCTCCGGTGATGACATTGACCCTCCCTATCGAGGAAAAGGGCCATGCCGCAGGATCGGGCGCGGCTTCCTGTCCGGACGCCGGCAAGGCGGCCGTGAGGAAGAGGGCGGCGCTTCCGGCAATCAGGAAACCACGCAAAACCGAGAAGGACGAGCGGTTAATCAAAGGTCGCTCCTGATGGGACAGCGATAGCGATCAAATGCGGGCGACGACACGCAGATGAGGTCCTCTCCCGGAGGCACGGCCAAGCGACGTCCCCGAACTCACCGAGTCTACCAAAGAGCGGCAGAGGATTCGTTTTAGTCAGCACAGCGATCTTCACATCAGGATCCGGCGCGTTTTCCCATCGCAGAGCCCATACAAGGGTCGAGCTGATGGCTGCTTCGCGGCAAGAGACACGGGGTTTCGTTGTCGTCGCGATACGCCTGCAAAATGATGCTCAGGAGCTTTTCATGGATCGCAGGCATTTCCTTTTCGCCGGCGCGACATTCGCCGCGAGTACGACGCTGTTTCGCAACGTCGCTGCTGAGGGTTCACTGTCGGGAAACTTCAATGGTGTCGCGGTTTACGATGAGACACCGCAAGGACGGATCATTGTCGTCGATTCGCTCAGCTATCTGACGCGGCGACCGGATCTCATGGGGTCCCTGCGTGTATCCCAGAAGGATGTCGTGGTTGGCTGCTCGTTCGCTGGCTTGCAGACGTTTTCCGACCCATTGGCCCTCGGTCCACGCGCGCTGATCGCCCACGCTGCCGGCGTCGGCAAAGACAATGCCGGCATTGCCGGCCTTCCGATGGCGCAGGAGCTGGGTGTGGCCGCCGCTGCCTGCCTGACCCTGTCGGCCCGCATGTCTGACGGGCGGTCCCTGTTTCTCGACGGCATCATCGGACATCTGAACGAGGCGGCGGGAGCTGCGGGCGTCCACGAAAACATGACCGTAAGGGACGCGGCCTACGCCTTGTTGGCCGCTCCAGAAGGGCAAGTCCGCAAAATCGATAGCGGCGCCGGATCGCATACGAGCGGCAAGATCACGACCTTGCTCGAAACAAAAGCAGGCGGGATTTACGCCGCCTGGTTCATAGCGCTGATCAAGGACCGCCGCCCGAATGACGTCTTCGTAACAGCCACCCACTGCGGTGAAACCATGGCGCGATACACGCTTGCGGTTCGGCCGAAAGGCATCATCGCCAACGATGCGGGGCTCAGCAAAGACCGTTCGGGCGTGATCGGCCTCACTATGCTGGAACGCGAGGGCATTCCAGCGGCGGCAGTCGCGGCGCTATCCGCGCGAATTGGCGACGAACTCAGCTCCTACAATGACGGAATCATCTCCGAGGTGAATGCGCCAGCGACGCGGAAGGGTGTGCGGCCAGGAATGGCCTGCAAGGACGCCGCGCGTATTCTGCTCGAAGCATAGACGAGCGTGCCGGCGAGCTCTGGGAACTCCCAACCCTGAAAGCAAACCCCGGCATCATTGCGATACCGGGGCCTTTTGTCGAAGTGACGAGTACCGCGCCTTGGCGGACCGGAATCACTCCCAGGTCAGCGCGCCGCCGTTCTGGTATTCGATGACGCGCGTCTCGAAGAAGTTCTTCTCCTTCTTGAGGTCCATCGCCTCCGACATCCATGGGAACGGGTTCTCCGTCTCCGCGAATACCGGCGAAAGGCCGATCTGGGCGCAGCGGCGGTTGGCGATGAAGTGCATGTACTGCTCGCACAGCGCCGCGTTCAGGCCGAGGAAGCCGCGGGGCATCGTGTCCCGGCCATAGGCCGCTTCCAGCTCGGCCGCTTCCTTGATCATGCCGCGCAGCTCGTCCTGGAACGTCTTCGTCCAGAGATGCGGGTTCTCGATCTTGATCTGGTTGATGACGTCGATGCCGAAGTTCAGATGGATGCTCTCGTCGCGCAGGATGTACTGATACTGCTCGGCGATACCGACCATCTTGTTGCGGCGGCCGAGCGACAGGATCTGCGCGAAGCCGGTGTAGAACCACATGCCTTCGAACACGACGTAGAACGCCACGAGATCGCGCAGGAAGCTCTGGTCGGCCTCCGTCGTGCCGGTCTTGAAGTCCGGGTTCTCGAGGTTCTGCGTGTGTTTCAGCGCCCAGGCCGCCTTATCGGTGATCGAGGGCACTTCGCGGTACATGTTGAACAGCTCGCCCTCGTCGAGGCCGAGGCTTTCCACGATGTACTGGAAGGTATGCGTATGCACCGCCTCCTCGAACGCCTGGCGCAGCAGGTACTGCCGGCATTCGGGGTTGGTCAGGTGGCGATAGATCGCCAGCACGATGTTGTTGGCGACGAGCGATTCCGAGGCCGCGAAGAAACCGAGATTGCGCTTGATCGCCAGGCGCTCATCCTCGGTTAGGCCGTCGCGCGACTTCCATAGCGCGATGTCGGCCTGCATCGAGACTTCCGTCGGCATCCAGTGATTGTTGCAGCCCGACAGGTACTTCTCCCATGCCCACTTGTACTTGAGCGGCAGGAGCTGGTTCACGTCGGCGCGGCAATTGATCATCCGCTTGTCGTCGACCGAGACGCGGCCGCCGGAGCGGTCGATCTCACCAAGACCCGTGGTGTCCGCAGGCGCGGCTTCCTTCTGGAAGCCGGCCGGCATGGTCTTCTTGGGGTCGTTGTTCGGCGTCGTATCGGACCAATCGAGCATTTTTTTCTCCTAAAGTTCCGAGCCGATTACTGGCAGGCTTCGCAAGTCGGGTCTTCGATCGAGCAGGCCATCGGCATGCGGATCGGCTCGGGAGCCGCCGCTCCGAGAGAACCGGCCGAGACGGCATTCAGCTTGCCGTCGGTGCCCTTCAGCGTCGACTTCTCGACATGCGTGGCGCTGCGCGAGCGCAGGTAATAGGTGGTCTTGAGGCCGCGCTGCCAAGCCAGGCGGTAGAGCTGATCGAGCTTCTTGCCGTTCGGATTGGCGATGTAGAGGTTCAAGGACTGCGCCTGGTCGATCCACTTCTGGCGACGGGCTGCCGCCTCGATAAGCCAAGAGCTGTCGATCTCGAACGCGGTCGCGTAGATCGCCTTCAGATCGTCCGGCACGCGGTCGATCGAGCCGACCGAACCGTCGAAGTACTTCAGGTCCGAGATCATCACCGCATCCCACAGCCCACGGGCCTTGAGGTCGCGGACGAGGTGCTCGTTCACCACAGTGAAGTCGCCCGACATGTTCGATTTGACGAACAGGTTCTGGTAGGCGGGCTCGATCGACTGGGCGACGCCGCAGATGTTGGAGATCGTCGCGGTCGGCGCGATCGCCATCGTGTTCGAGTTGCGCATGCCCTGCTGCATCACCTTGGTGCGCAGGCTGGCCCAGTCGAGCTTGGACGAGCGGTCGACCTCGACGGTCTGGCCGCGGGCGTCGTCGAGGATCTGGATCGAGTCGAGCGGCAGAATGCCCTTCGACCAGAGCGAGCCCTCGAAGCTCGGATAGCGGCCGCGTTCGGCGGCGAGATCGGCCGAGGCCGAGATCGCATGATAGGAGATCGCCTCCATGCTCTCGTCGGCGAACTGCACGGCTGCGTCAGAGGCATACGGCAGGCGCAGGATGTTGATCGCATCCTGGAAGCCCATCAGGCCGAGACCGACCGGACGATGCTTCATGTTGGAATTCCGCGCCTCCGGGATCGTGTAGTAGTTCACGTCGATCACGTTATCGAGCATGCGCATGGCGGTCGTGACCGTCCGCTTCAGCTGCTCGTGGTCGAGCGCGCCGTTGTGGATGTGGTTCGCCAGGTTGACCGAGCCGAGATTGCAGACCGCGACTTCGGTGTCGGAGGTATTGAGCGTGATCTCGGTGCAGAGGTTCGAGGAGTGAACCACGCCGATGTGCTGCTGCGGCGAGCGCAGATTGCAGGGGTCCTTGAACGTCACCCAGGGATGGCCGGTCTCGAACAGCATGGTGAGCATGCGGCGCCACAGATCGGTCGCGCGGACCTCCTTGTAGACGGTCATCTCGCCGCGCTTGGCCTTGTCTTCGTAATAGGCGTAGCGCTCTGCGAACTTCTTGCCGGTCAGGTCGTGCAGGTCCGGCGTCTCGTCGGGCGAGAACAGGGTCCACACGCCGTCTTCCTCGACGCGCTGCATGAACAGGTCCGGCACCCAGTTCGCCGTGTTCATGTCGTGCGTGCGGCGGCGGTCGTCGCCGGTGTTCTTGCGGAGATCGAGGAACTCCTCGATGTCGATGTGCCAGGTCTCGAGATAGGCGCAGACCGCGCCCTTGCGCTTGCCGCCCTGGTTCACCGCGATCGCGGTGTCGTTGGCGACCTTGAGGAACGGCACCACGCCCTGGCTCTCGCCGTTGGTGCCCTTGATGTGGGCGCCGAGGCCGCGGACGCGGGTCCAGTCATTGCCGAGACCGCCCGAGTACTTGGCGAGCAGGGCGTTGTCCTTGATCGACTTGAAGATGCCGTCGAGGTCGTCCGGCACCGTCGTCAGGAAGCACGACGACAGCTGGGCGCGCTGCGTGCCCGAGTTGAACAGAGTCGGCGTCGACGCCATGAAGTCGAACGACGACAGGAGATTATAGAACTCGATGACCTTCGACTCGCGGTCGATCTCGCGAAGCGCGAGACCCATCGCGACGCGCATGAAGAAGGCCTGCGGCAGCTCGAAACGGGTGCCTTCCGAGTGCAGGAAGTAGCGGTCGTAGAGCGTCTGCAGACCTAGGAACTGGAAGTTCAGGTCGCGCTCCGGCTTGATCGCGTCGGCGATGCGCTTGACGTCGAAACGGCTGAGTTCCGGGTCGAGCAGGTCGAGCTCGATGCCGCGCTTCACATAGGCCTGGAAATACTCGGCATAGCGCGAGCCCATTTCGGCCTGCGTCGCCTGGTCCTCATGGCCCGAGATGAAGGTCAGCGCTTCGCGGCGCAGACGGTCGAGCAACAGGCGGGCGGAGACGAACGCATAGTTCGGCTCCTGCTCGACGAGGGTGCGGGCGGCCATGATCGAGGCCAGTGACAGCTCGTCCTGGGTGATGCCGTCATAGAGATTGCGGCGGGCTTCGGTGAGAACCGGTTCGGCCGAGGCGCCATCGAGGCCGGCGACGGCCTCGTCGACGAGGGCCTGCAGACGGCGCTCGTCGAGCGGCTGCAGCGAACCGTCGGCAGCGCGGACCTTGAGGGACGGAGCGGTCTCGCCTTCGGCCTTCGCAGCGACTTCCTCACGGCGGGCACGGGCGCGCTCCTCACGATAGAGGACGTAAGCGCGGGCGACCTTGTGGTGCTCGCCGCGCATCAGCGCGAGCTCGACCTGGTCCTGGATATCCTCGATGTGCAGCGCGCGATCGGAATCGACGCGGCGGGTCAGGGCGGAGACGACCTGTTCGGTCACCTGCTCGACACCTTCATGGACGCGGCGCGAACCGGCGGCGCCCTGGCCCTCGACCGCGAGGAAAGCCTTGGTGACCGCGATCGCGATCTTGTTCTGGTCGAACGGCGTCACCGAGCCATTGCGGCGGATGACATGGAATGCCGGCGCCGAGGCGTGCTGCTGCGGAGAAGGATGCTCGTTCATTGCGATAACCGGCGCCGTGCGCTGGGCGCGTTCGAGATCAGCGGATAGTGAAGCCAATTCATCCCCCTCAAGATAGGTCCATGGGCACCGGTTGTCAGGCTGGGGCGCAGCGTTTCCGGCCTGTCGTCGTGCTGTCAGATCAAGAGCCTAGGTGAGTCGGCTGCTAAGCCGCCAGAGCTCCAACGGACCACAACGCCACAATCCCCAACCTGTGGCGCAGATACCACTCTTTGGTGGGCCACGCCTGAGGTGTACTATATATAGGGTGTAACCCTCCGCAGGTTAAGGCCCTGTAAACGGTGCGCCGCCTGTTAATTCCGGGGACGGAAGAGGGCGTACGATCGAGAAAAAGGGTTGCGGGCCTGTTGACTAAACAGTCGATCCGTCGCCCCTCCCGAACCCATTTCCTCCGTTGCGGCGGCATGCCCGGTTTTCCACATGCCGGGCCCGATCTAGACTTCCCGGATGCGCTTCCTCATTCCGTGCACCCTGATCATCACCGCGTTCGGAACAGCCGCGGCGGCGCAAGACGTTCCCGATTCGACCGGATCGGTCGGCGCGGCTGCCCAGCCTCAAACCAGGCAGAGCATCCGGTTCATCGCAGACGGCACGCTGGAGATTGACGGCGCCCGGGCTCAGCTCGACGGCGCGGTTCCGTTCGATCGTAGCGAGGTTTGTACCGCCACCGATGGAAGGCGCTGGGCGTGCGGGATGCGATCGCAGGCGGCTTGGAACAATTATTTCAAGACGAATGTCCAGTGCGCCGTCAGCGACGGCATCGCCAGCTGCGTCCGGGACGGCGAGCCGTCCGATCTCTGGCTGTTGCGAAACGGCTGGGCGGCAACGCTCGAAGGCGAGGCGGGTTTCCCGCGACTGGCCGCATACCGGGCGGCACAGCAATATGGTCTCGGGGTCTTCTCTCCCGGGGTACCGCCTTCCGCAGACGAACCGAAGGCTCCCAAAACGAAAACGCCCGCCGTTTCGGGCGGGCGTTCTCAGTAAGCGATGCTCGCTCAGGTGCCGGGCTGCTCGGTGACGCGCAGATACGGCTTCAGCGTCTTCCAGCCCTTCGGGAACTTCTCCTTGGCGGCCTCGTCGGACACGCTCGGGACGATGATGACGTCCTGACCCTGCTTCCAGTCGGCCGGGGTGGCGACGGAGTGCTTGTCGGTCAACTGCAGCGAGTCGATCGTGCGGAGGATTTCATCGAAATTGCGGCCGGTCGCCGCCGGATAGGTCAGCGTCAGGCGGACCTTCTTGTTCGGATCGATGATGAACACCGAACGCACCGTCATGGTGTCGGAGGCGTTCGGGTGGATCATGCCGTACTTGTCGGAGACCGACTTGTCGCTGTCGGCGATCAGCGGGAAGTTCAGGCGGGCGCCCTGCGTCTCGGCGATGTCGTCGGCCCATTTGCCGTGATTGTCGAGCTGGTCGACCGAAAGGCCGAGCACCTTGACGCCACGCTTCTCGAATTCGGGCTTCAGCTTGGAAACGGCGCCGAGCTCGGTGGTACATACCGGCGTGAAGTTCTTCGGATGGGAAAACAGCACGACCCAGTTGCTGCCGGCCCAATCATGAAAACGGATTTTGCCCTCGGTCGAGTCCTGCTCGAAATCCGGAGCGATATCGCCAATACGGACGCTCATCGCGACCTCCCAAAGCTGTTGCCGGCCCGGATGCGGGCGCGACGATGCGCCTGCATATGGGCAATCTGTGAAAAACACGCAACAGAAAAGTTTAGCGCAGAGAAATCACATAGCTTTCATGCGTTTATTGGTTTCATCAACCTTGTTCCGCGAATTCCGGGAGGAGGGGCCGAAAACCGCTAAAATCTTATCCTTCGCAGGAATTTCGCCATGCCCCGCATCGCCGTGCCAGAAACCGAACGCATCGCGTGGGTCGATTACTCCAAGGGCATCTGCATCGTGCTTGTCGTCATGATGCATTCGACGCTGGGCGTTGGGAACGCCGCCGGCGGAGAAGGCTTCATGCACCATGTCGTCGCCTTCGCGCTGCCATTCCGCATGCCGGACTTCTTCCTGATCTCGGGCCTGTTTCTCTCGCGCGTGATCGACCGCGACTGGCGAACCTATCTCGACCGCAAGGTCATCCATTTCGCCTATTTCTACATCCTCTGGCTCGTCATTCAGGGCGCCTTCCGCTGGCCGGAACTGGCGATGACTGACGGCCCTGTCGCCGTCATCGAGCAGTTCCTGCTGGCGTTGATCGAGCCGTTCGGCACGCTCTGGTTCATCTACCTTCTGCCGGTGTTCTTCGTCGCCGCGAAGCTGATGCGGAACGTCCCGCCGGTTATCGTCCTCGCCCTCGGCACCGCCCTGCAGATCGCGGACATCCACACCGGCTGGACCGTCATCGACGAGACCGCCGAGCGCTTCGTCTTCTTCGCTATCGGCTGGTACGCCGCGCCGCTGATCTTCGCCTATACCGACCGCGTCGCCCAGAATATCGGTCTCGCCGCGATCGGCCTTGTCGCCTGGGCGGTGATGAACGGGACGCTGGTGCATTTCGACGTCGCTATGCTTCCAGGCGTCTCCTTCGTCCTCGGCCTGATGGGCGCGGGAGCCGTCGTCACCACGGGCGTCCTGCTGTCTCGCTACAAGCTGGCGGAGGCGCTGCGCTATGCCGGCCAGAATTCGATCGTCGTCTATCTGGCCTTCTTCCTGCCGATGGTCGTCACCCGCCTCGTTCTGCTGAAGACGGGCGTGGTCACCGATGTCGGCTGGATGTCGCTGATCGTGACCGCGTCCGCCGTGATCACGCCGCTTCTCCTCCATCTCGCAGTGAAGAAGACCGGCTGGGGCCTGTTCCTGTTCGAACGCCCGGCCCGCTTCCGTCTCGAGCCTCGCTCCCCGGCCCTGCAGCCGGCGGAATAGGCGACACAGGCCGAGCGCAAACGAAAAGGCGGCGGACCGAGGTCCGCCGCCTTTTCGTTGCGTTGCCCATCTAGGGCGAGGATTACTCGGCCGGCTGGACGACCGGAGCGCCGGTGCTGACCGAACGCGCATCGGCGATCGTCTTCGCACGCATCGGCTTCAGCACGAACAGCGAGACCACGGCGGCGATCGCGTTGACCGCGGCCGCTGCGTAGAACACCGACTCCCACGAACCCGAGGCGTCGTACATCAGGCTCGCCACCGGGACGACGAAGCTCGCCGTACCCTTGGCGGTGTACAGCAGGCCGGCGTTCGTCGCGGCGTACTTCGAGCCGAACGTGTCGGCGCAGGTCGACGGGAACAGGCTGTAGATCTCGCCCCAGGCGAAGAACACGAGGCCCGTCAGCAGCGTGAAGGCGATCGGGTCATGCCCGAACTCCCACATCGCGACGATGCCGACCGCTTCGAGCGCGAAGCAGATGAACATCGTGTTCTCGCGGCCGATATGATCCGACACCCAGCCGAAGAACGGACGGGTGACGCCGTTCAGGATGCGGTCGATCGCGAGCGCGAAGGTCAGCGCCGGCATTGTGATGCCGAGCATCGAGACCGGGACGTCGGCGATCTGCCAGTCCTTGGCGATCGGAGCGATCTGCGCGGTCACGACCAGGCCGCCGGCGGCGACGAGCACGAACAGCAGATACATGATCCAGAACACCGGGCTCTTGATCATTTCCATCGGCGAGTATTCGCGACGGGTCTGGACGACCTTGCCGGTGGCTGCGGGCAGAAGAGCCGCATCCGGCTTGACGAGGAGGAAGCCGAGCACGAGCACGACGCCGCCCTGGAGAAGGCCGAAGAACCAGAAGGTGTACTCATAGCCCGACGACGCGATCATGTTCGCGATCGGGATGATGGTGATGGCCGAGCCGGCGCCGAAGCCGGCGGCGGTGAGGCCGGCGGCCAGACCACGACGGTCCGGGAACCATTTCAGAGCGTTGCCGACGCATGTGCCGTAGACTGCACCGGCGCCGATGCCGCCGAGAGCAGCACCTGCGTAGAGCAGGAACAGCGAGTCAGCGAACGAGTTGATCCACCAGGCGAGACCGCACAGCAGGCCGCCGATGATGGTGACGATCTTCGGGCCGAACTTGTCGACGAACCAACCCTCGATCGGAACGAGCCAGGTCTCGGTAACGACGAAGATGGTGAAGGCGACCTGGATGGCCGACAGCGACCAATCCGGATGAGCCTGCTGGATCGGCTTGACGAACAGCGTCCAGCCGTACTGAAGGTTTGCCACCATGGCCATGCAGACGATGCCGATGACCAGCTGCAGCCAGCGCCCGCCCACGGGGCCGGTTTTCGTTGTCGAAGACATTCGCGTCTTCCTCCTAGACTTTTGATTGTTACAGGGCCCGCCGCCCCCCGCATGAGTGCTGGCAGGTTCGTGCATCACATCGCTTGGGAGGTCCGTGAAGCGCTGAAACCGTCCATCGCCAAGTTAGGCGTCTGACGCGGCTCTGCTATGCTAAGTACTTATACCATAGTCAAAAGTACCTTAGCCTTTAGTCTAAAGACGTCACGTTTCGGTCGTTTTCGTTGACGGCCGTTAACGATTGAAGGCCGCGCTTCCGTTCGCGGCGGCGATCTCTATATTCGCGCGCATGACCGCACAGCCCCTGGCACCCGGCGACCGGGTCTTCCTCGTCGACGGCTCGTCCTTCGTCTTTCGCGCCTATTTCCAGTCGATGAATCAGGACGCGAAGTACAATTACCGTTCGGATGGGCTGCCGACCGGCGCCGTGCGCCTGTTCTCGACCAAGCTCTACCAATTCATCCGCGAGGGCGCGGTCGGCATCCGCCCGACCCATCTCGCCATCGTCTTCGACAAGTCCGAGGACACATTCCGCAAGGAAATCTATGCGGACTACAAGGCGAACCGGAAAGAGCCGCCACCGGACCTGATCCCGCAGTTCCGCCTGATGCGCGAGGCGGTGAAGGCGTTCGGGCTGAAGCCGGTCGAAAAGGCGGGCTTCGAGGCCGACGACATCATCGCGACCTATGCCTGCCAGGCGGAAGCGGCGGGTGCGGAGGTGCTGATTATCTCGGCGGACAAGGACCTCATGCAGGTCGTGACGCCGAAGGTTAGCTTCTACGACTTCGAGAGCGGGGCAAAAGGCCGGCCCGGCTACCGGCCGGAGCGACGGATCGATATCCAGGGCGTCATCGATTATTTCGGCGTGCCGCCGGAGCGCGTGACCGACGTCCAGGCGCTGGTCGGCGACACCTCCGACAACGTTCCGGGCGTGCCGGGCATCGGCATCAAGACCGCGTCCGCGCTGCTTGCGGAATTCGGGACTCTCGAAGAGCTTCTTGGGCGCGTCGAGGAGATCAAGCAGCCGAAAAGGCGCGAGAGCCTGATCCAGTATGCCGAGCAGGCGCGAATTTCGAAGCAGCTCGTCACGCTCGACTGCGCGGTCGCGATGGACATTTCGCTGCCGGATCTGCAGGTGCCGGATTTCGACCCGGCACGGCTGATCGCGTTCTCCAAGGCGATGGAGTTCACGACGCTGACCAAGCGCGTCGCCGAGGCCTCCGGTATCGATGCGAATGGCATAGAAAGTGATGCAGAACTCCGCGCCGGACCCGGCCGTTATGCAGAATCCCAGATCGAGGCCGCGGAAGCCGGCGAACCTGCCCCTCCGCCCGCCAATCTGAGCGGTGAGGAGGAGATCCCGTCGCCGATCCGCTACGAGCGCGGCGCGCCGAACAAGACGAACGGCAAGGCCGCGACGACCGACGGCTTCAGCCCGCAGGCGCGAGTGCAGAAGATCATCGAGGAAGCGCGCAACACGCCCTGCTCGAAGGAGCATTACGACATCGTCCGCACCGTCGAGCGCCTCGACCGGTGGATCGCCGCGATCCGCGAGGCGGGACGCGTGGCGATCGACACCGAGACGACGAGCCTCGACGCGATGCAGGCCGAGATCGTCGGCATCTCGCTCGCCGTCCAGCCGGGCCTCGCCGCCTATATCCCTGTCGGCCACACGACCGGCGTCAGCGACATGTTCGGCGGCGGCCTCGCGCCCGACCAGCTGCCGCTCGACACCGTGCTGAAGGGGCTGAAGCCGCTCCTCGAAGAGCAGAGCGTCCTGAAGATCGGCCAAAACATCAAATACGACACGCTGGTTTTCTCGCGGCACGGCATCAAGCTCGCGCCGACCGATGACACGATGCTGTTGTCCTACGCACTCGATTCCGGGCGCGGCACGCATGGCATGGACGAGCTGGCCATGCGCTGGCTCAATCACACCTGCATCGCCTATCGCGACGTCACCGGCACGGGCAAGGCGCGCAAGGGTTTCGCCGAGGTCGCGATCGACAAGGCGGCGGAATATTCGGCCGAGGACGCCGACATCACGCTCAGGCTGTGGCGGGTGCTCAAGGCACGTCTTGTCGCCGAGGGCATGGTCACCGTCTACGAGACGCTGGAGAAGCCGCTCATTCCGGTGCTGATGCGCATGGAACAGCGCGGCATCGCGATCGACAGGAACATGCTGTCGCGCCTGTCCGGCGATTTCGCCCAAAGCATGGGCGCGCTTGAAGAGGAGATCTTCGAGCTTGCCGGCGAGCGCTTCACTCTCGGCTCACCGAAACAGCTTGGCGACATCCTGTTCGGCAAGATGGGCTATCCCGGCGCCAAGAAGACGAAGACCGGCGCCTGGGCGACCGGCGCCAATATCCTCGAAGACCTCGCGGAAGAGGGCTATCCGCTACCCCGCCGTATCCTCGACTGGCGCCAGCTCGCCAAGCTGAAGTCGACCTATACCGACTCGCTGCAAACCTACGTCCATCCCGAGACCAAACGGGTGCACACCTCGTTCTCGATGGCCTCGACCTCGACCGGACGGCTATCGTCGTCGGATCCCAACATCCAGAACATCCCGATCCGAACCGAGGAAGGCCGGAAGATCCGCAAGGCCTTCGTTGCCGAACCGGGCCGCAAGCTGATCTCGGCCGACTATTCGCAGATCGAACTGCGCGTGCTGGCCCATATGGCCGACATCCCGCAGCTGAAGGACGCCTTCGCCAAGGGCCACGACATCCATGCGATGACGGCGTCGGAGATGTTCGGCGTGCCGGTCGAGGGCATGCCGGCGGATGTCCGCCGCCGCGCCAAGGCGATCAATTTCGGCATCATCTACGGCATCTCGGCCTTCGGCCTCGCGAACCAGCTCTCGATCCCGCGCGACGAGGCGGGCGCCTATATCAAGAAGTACTTCGAGCGCTTCCCCGGTATCCGCGACTACATGGACCGGATGCGCGACGAGGCGAAGCAGCACGGCTATGTGCGGACCTTGTTCGGGCGCAAATGCCATTACCCGCTGAACGAGGCCCGCTCGCCGGCCGAACGCGGCTTCCTGGAACGCGCGGCGATCAACGCGCCGATCCAGGGCACCGCGGCGGACATCATCCGCCGCGCGATGATCCGGATGGAGGAGGCTTTGGCCGCCGAGCGGCTGTCAGCGAAGATGCTGCTGCAGGTCCACGACGAACTGGTGTTCGAGGTGCCGGACGACGAAGTCGAGGCGACCATCCCGGTGGTGAGGCGCATCATGATCGACGCGCCGCTGCCTTCGGTGAAGCTCGACGTGCCGCTGCAGGTCGACGCGCGCGCAGCGGACAATTGGGACGAGGCGCATTAACCCTTTCCCGCGAAGCGGGAGAGACATTACGCCAACTTCGCCACCCAGCCCGCCAGAGCCGCGATCTTCGCCTCGAGCACGCCGCGCAGACCGGCATCGGCGATCGTGCCGTCGTCAGCCACGAGCTCCGGCTGGAAGTGGATGTAGACCTCGGGCTGGCCGATCAGGCGGACGTCGAGATAGCCGAGGATGGTCTTGAGATGCGCCTGCGCGTTGGCGGTGCGGATCGGGCCGATCGAGGCGCCCATGATCGCGGCCGGCTTGCCGGCCCATACATTGTGGCCGTAGGGCCGCGACGCCCAGGCGATCGCATTGGTCAGGAGCGGCGGCAGAGAGCGGTTATATTCCGGCGTCACGAACAGAAGACCGTCGACTCCCTTCACCTCGCGGCGGAGCCGTTCGACGCTTTCCGGCACCGCGCCTTCGAGGTCCTGGCTGAACATCGGAAGGTCGTCGATCTGGATTTGTTTGAAGCGCACCTGACCGTCCGCGAGCTTCTCAAGTGCCGTCGCCACCTTCTGATTGATCGAACCCCTATGCGCGCTGCCCACAACCACGCCGACCACATGCTTTGCCATCATCATCTCCAGTTACTATTTGTGCCTTGGGGCGCTCAAGGTACTGTCGGTTGCGGCAGCCGCAAGAAGGCACATACATGACACTGACCCACGATCCGCTCTCCACGAACTGTCGCGCCGTCAGCGCCGTGCTGGCGCGCGTCGGCGACAAATGGAGCGTGCTCATCGTCACCGTGCTCGGCCCCGGCCCCAGGCGCTTCAACGAGCTGAAACGCTCGATCAACGGCATCTCGCAGCGCATGCTGACGCTGTCGCTGCGCGGGCTCGAACGCGACGGACTGATTACCCGGACAGTGACGCCCTCGACGCCACCGCGCGTCGACTACGAACTGACCGAACTCGGCCGCTCGCTGCTGAAACCGGTGATGGCGCTGACGGACTGGGCGATCAAGAACCAGAGCGCGATCAAGCTGGCGCAAACGGAATTCGACGCCGCCTCGCAGCCCGACATGGAGCGCCGGCCTCTTCAGGCATCCAGCTCGGCGTAATGGCGGAAGATGCCCTCCTCGCTGAAGGGCAGACGGCGATCGCTGTCGAGATAGGCGGCGATGCGCGGGCGGTCGGCCACCATGTCGTGCAGGGCGACGACGCTGGGCGTGCCCCCAAGCGCTCGCTCGGTCGCGTTGGGGAAGGCATAGCGCAGTCCCTCGACGACCTGGAACAGGGACAGATCGGCATAGGTCAGTCCATTGCCGACGAGATGGTCTGAACCTTCGGGATTGCGCGTCAGGATGGTCTCGAACCAGCCGAGGAATTTCGGTATGCGCTCCTCGCAGAACTCCTTCGATCGTTTCTTCGCCTCCGGCTTCTGGTCCTCGTAATATTGGCCCATTCCGAGCGGGTGATGGGTATCGTGCGCCTCGCTGACGAGATCGGCGATGGTGAGCTGGATCTGATGCACCCAGAGCTTGCCCGCCTCGTCGACAGGCGCGAGTGCATGCCGCGCTCCAAGGTGCAGCAGGATGGCCGAGACCTGCCCGATGACGAGATCGCCATGCTTCAGGAAGGGTGGTGCGAAGCTCGGCGTCTTGATCGACGCCTCTTCCATCAACGAGATCATCACCGCCATGCCGTCGGGCTCGCGCCCTACATCCATGTAATCGGCAGCGGCTTCCTCCAGCGCGAGGCGGACAAATTCCCCGCGTCCCTGAATGCCGGGCCAGTAATAAAGCTCGTACATGCTCGGACCTCCCGCTGCCGAACGCGCGAGGTGGCCAACCCGCCTCAAACCCATTAATGGACGCGCCAACGAGAACGGCGGACAGGGACAATGCCCAAAGCAAAAATGACGAACGTGGTCGGCGTCACCGTGCAGGCGAAGGCCGGCACATTCAGCATCCTCGGCAAGGACAGCGCCGGTCGCGAGATCGAGTTCGAACTGCCACTCGACGCGATGAAGCGGCTGGCGGCCGAGACGCGCCGCGCCTCGATGCTCCACCCGGGTCCGTCGCTGGTTCCGAAGGACGCGAAGCCCGGCGAGTGGGGACAGGTCGTGCCGCTCGATATCCGCACCGCGGCTGTCGGCACGCTCTCCCCGCCGGCGGGTCCCGCGGTCGCGATCGTGTTCGACCAAGGCCACGAGACCGAGATCGCGTTCCGCATCCCCGGCGACGGCGCCAAGCATCTCGGCGAGCTGATGATCAAAGAGAGCGAGAAGCTGAAGGGCTAAGGCCGCAACCTTCCTTCGCGATGGTGCGTTGATCCCGTGAATTGATGTTGCGGGAGACACGACCATGGCGCTCTGGGGCCGTTCCAACCAGACCGAACTGCAATCGCGGATCGAGGACATCCAGGCGGGTCTTTCCGCACTGGGCGATTTGCTCAGCGGCGGATTAGACCGCGCCGGGGAGGAAGCAACGCGCGGCGCCCGTGCGGCGCGGAAATCGGCCGGCGAAACGGCCGATGAACTGACCACGGCGCTGGCGCCGGTCGCATCCGACCTGCGGCACCAGATCGAGGCCCTGACCTCCATCGTCTCCGCCGCAACCGGAGCATTCGCCAAGAAGGCGGGTCGCGAAGGCAAGCAGGCCTATCAGGTCGTCGAGGAGAAGGTTGAGGACAATGCCATGCTCGCGGTCGTCGCGGCAGCCGGCGTCGGCTTCCTGCTCGGCGCCATGCTGGTCGGCGGACGCACCGAGGCGCCGCCCAAAGCCGCCAACACCCAGACGCGCACGCCGGCGCGGCGGCGCGCCGCCTGAAACAAAAAAGCCCCGCATCGCTGCGGGGCTTTTCTTATTCGTCAGGCCGGTTCGCGAAGCTTCTTCGCCGCCGCGACCATGTTCTCCAGCGCGGGGCGGACCTCGTCCCATTTGCGGGTCTTGAGGCCGCAATCCGGATTGACCCAGATCTGGTCCGGCGACAGGCGCTGCCGGGCCTTGTCGAGGAGATCGCTCATCTCGCTCGCCGGCGGCACCCGCGGCGAATGGATGTCGTAGACGCCCGGTCCGATCTCGTTCGGGTACTTGTACGTACGGAACGCGTCGAGCAGTTCCATCTGCGAACGCGAGGTTTCGATCGAGATCACGTCGGCGTCCATCGCGCCGATGCTGTCGATGATGTCGTTGAATTCCGAATAGCACATATGGGTGTGGATCTGGGTCGACGGCATCACGCCCGAGGCCGAGATGCGGAAACTCTCGACCGCCCAGTCGAGATAGTTCTTCCAGTCCTTCTCGCGCAGCGGCAGACCTTCGCGGAACGCCGGCTCGTCGATCTGGATGATGGTGATGCCGGCCTTTTCGAGATCGACCACTTCGTCGCGGATCGCGAGTGCGATCTGGCGGCAGGTTTCGGAGCGCGGAATGTCGTCGCGGATGAACGACCAGAACAGCATGGTGACGGGGCCGGTGAGCATACCCTTCATCGGCCGCTTCGTCAGCGACTGGGCGTAGCTCGACCATTCCACCGACATCGGCGCGGGACGCGAGACGTCGCCGAAGATGATCGGCGGGCGGACATAGCGTGAGCCGTAGCTCTGCACCCAGCCATGCTGGGTGAAGGCGTAGCCGGAGAGCTGCTCGCCGAAATATTGCACCATGTCGTTCCGTTCGAACTCACCGTGGACGAGGACGTCGAGGCCGATCTCCTCCTGCCATCGGACAGCCGCTTCCGTCTCCTTGCGGAGGAACGCGGCGTAGTCGGCATCGGACAGCGCGCCCTTGCCGTTGGCGGCGCGCGCCTTGCGAACCTCTTCGGTCTGCGGGAACGAGCCGATCGTCGTGGTCGGAAACGCCGGCAGGTTGAACGCCGCGCGCTGGGCCTCGCGGCGCTCGGCGAAGGCGACGCGCTTCGCGTGGTCAGGGGTCAGCGCCTGCATGCGCGCCTTCACCGCCGGATCGTGGATCTTCGGCGATTTCGTGCGGGCACGCGCGGCCTCGGACGATGACTTCAGCTCCTCGACAACGCTGGCGCGGCCGCCGTCGAGCGCGCGCCCCAGGATCGATAGTTCCTCAATCTTCTGCGCCGCGAAGGCGAGCCAGGTCTTCACGTCGGAATCGAGCTTCGTCTCCTGGTCGAGATCGATCGGCACGTGAAGGAACGAGCACGAGCCCGAGACGATGATCTTGTCTTCGCCGCGCTCCTCAATGATCGGCTCGAGCTGGTCGAGCACCGCTTCGAGATCGGCGCGCCAGACATTACGGCCGTCGATGACACCGAGCGACAGAACGAGGTCGCCCCTCGCGCGGTCGAGGACATCGTTGATCTGGCCGGCGCCGCGCTTGAGGTCGACATGCAGGCCCGCGACCGGCAGATCGAGCGCGAGATCGAGATTGTCGCCGAGTTCGCCGAAATAGGTCGCGACGAGGACCTTGAGCGACGACGGCAGCGCCGCCGCGATGTGCTGATAGGCAAGCGACATCGCCGCGCGCTCGGAATCGTCGAGGTCGAGCACGAGGACCGGCTCGTCGATCTGCACCCAGTCCGCGCCTTCGGCCGCGAGCTGCTTCAGCACCTCGACATAGACCGGCACCAGGCCCGGCAGGAGCGACAGCGGGACGAGCGTCTCGTCCTTCGACTTGCCGAGCTTCAGGAAGGTGACCGGGCCGACCAGCACGGGGCGGGTGTGGATGCCGAGCGCCTTGGCCTCGCGGAATTCATCGACCGCCTTGGAGGTCGACAGCGCGAATTCCTGACCACGGACGAATTCGGGAACGATGTAGTGGTAGTTGGTATCGAACCATTTGGTCATTTCCATCGCCGGCACGCCCTTGCCGGTCTCGTGGACATGGCCGTGCTCGCAGACCGCCGCGCCCTGCGCACCGCGCGCCATCGCGAAATAGGTGTCGAGCGAAACCGGGCCGCCCTTCCAGCCGTAGATCGCCGGGATCGCGCCGACCATGGCCGAGGTGTCGAGGACATGGTCGTAGAGCGAGAAGTCGTTGCTCGCGACGCTCTTCAGCGCCTTCTGCCGCTGCCAGTTCGCGGCGCGGATGTCTTTCGCGGAGGCGACGAGCGCGGCCTGGTCGGTCTTGCCGGACCAGGAGCTTTCGAGGGCGGATTTCAGTTCGCGCCTGGGGCCGATGCGCGGAAATCCGAGCGACGCGGTGACAATGGACATGCGGCTAACCTCACTTGAGAGGCGTGGGGCCGAGCATGGGCACGCATTCCGGCGAGCTTGCGGCGCGCAGGGCAGAGCGGGCCCGCCGGGACACCCCGCCCGTGGACATCTATCTCACCGTGGCAGGTCTCCTGGCTCGCGGGTCGCGGCTGCTGCCTGGCCTTCCCGCCGCGAGCGGCAGTGACACATTCGACAGAAGCTCGCCGCCTACAGTTGCGGGGGCAGCTCCGGCGCTGAACCGGATTCCCTCTTAGCCACGGGCAGGCGCCCGCAGACCACGGTGACGGTACGATGCCGCGAGTCTCGATATTAGTCAATAAGGATATAGAGATTTCTTTATATCGAGACTCAACGACCTTGGTCGCCTTGTGCCTGCCGATTCCGGCCCCAAGTGAACCTCTCGGCCCTCCGAGAGTTGAAGCTCTCAAGGCGCGCACAGACGAAGGGGATCCGTATGAACGACAGCCGAGGCGAGCAGCGATCCGCTCGCGGATCGCGGGCGGGCGAACTCCATCGAGCCTTCCAGACCGTTCGAGCACAAAGCGAGGAACTTGCCCGCGGTCTGCAGCCGGAAGACCAGACCGTGCAGTCGATGCCGGATTGCAGCCCGACAAAATGGCACCTCGCCCATGTCTCCTGGTTCTTCGAGACCTTCCTCCTCGTGCCGCACATGAGGAAGTATGAGGTCGTGCATCCGCAGTTCCCGTTCCTCTTCAACTCCTATTACGAGGCCGCCGGCCCTAGGCATAACCGCTTCGAGCGCGGCCTGATCACCCGTCCGACCGTGGCCGAGGTCGCCGACTATCGCGATCATGTCACACGCGCCATGGATGATCTGATCCAGGGTGCCGACGAGAGACTGTGGGCGGAGATCGAGCCGATCGTCGAGATCGGCATCCACCATGAGCAGCAGCACCAGGAACTGATCCTGATGGACATCCTGAACCTGTTCGCGGCGAACCCGCTCAGGCCGGCCTATCGCCCGTGGAAGGCGCAGGTCGCGCGTGCCGCCGAGCCGCTGAAATGGTTCGATTATCCGGGCGGGGTGTTCGAGATCGGCCATACGGGTGAGAGCTTCTCATACGACAACGAGAGCCCGCGCCACGAAGTCCTGCTGCGTCCGTTCCGCCTCGCCTCGCGCGCGGTGACGAATGCCGAGTGGATCGCCTTCATCGAGGACGGCGGCTATGCGCGCCCGGATCTCTGGCTCGCCGACGGCTGGGCTCGGGTGAAGAACGGCGAGTACTCGGCGCCCTATTATTGGGAAAAGACCAGCCACGGCTGGGAGGCGATGACGCTCTCCGGCCAGCACCGCGTCGATCCCGACGCGCCGGTCGTCCATGTCTCGTTCTACGAGGCGGACGCCTATGCCCGCTGGGTGGGGAAGCGCCTCCCGACCGAAGCCGAATGGGAAATCGCCGCCCGGAACCTGCCGCAGACCGGTAATTTCGTCGGCTCCGGCGCGCTCCGTCCGCTTGCCGCGCCTGCGTCGCAGGACCATCCGGCGCAGATGTATGGCGATGTCTGGGAATGGACCTCGAGCCCCTACATCGCCTATCCCGGCTACAAGCCCGCGCCCGGCGCGATCGGCGAGTACAACGGCAAGTTCATGTCGAACCAGATGGTGCTGCGCGGCGGGTGCTGCGCGACACCTGACGGTCACATTCGTCCGACCTATCGCAACTTTTTCTACCCCCACCAGCGCTGGCCATTCGCCGGGCTTCGCCTCGCGGAGGATGCGTGATGTCGCCGGATCTCGCAGCAATGCTCAGGCTCGATCCTGATGCACTCCCCCCGGTCGAGGGCCGTTCGGCTTTCTATGACGACGTGATGCGCGGCCTGACGCTCCGCCAGAAGACACTGCCCGCGAAATACTTCTACGACACCGAGGGTTCGCGGCTGTTCGACCGGATTTGCGAACTGCCGGAATATTACCCGACGCGCACCGAAATCGGCATTTTGCGCGACCATGCCGACGACATCGCGGCCTTCGCCGGAGAAAAGGCGGCGCTGATCGAATTCGGCTCCGGCTCCAGCACCAAGGTCCGGCTCCTGCTCGGTGCAATGAGGCATCCGGCCTATGTGCCGATCGACATTTCGGGCGAACATATGATCGAGGCCGTCGAACGGCTCCGGCTCGACTATCCCGACGTGCCGATGCATCCCGTCGAGACGGACTTCACACAGGACGCCGCGCTACCGACCATAATCTCCGGCCGCCGGCGCATCGGCTTCTTCCCCGGCTCGACCATCGGCAATTTCACACCCGACCAGGCGGAAGCGTTCCTGCGCCGGGCCGCCGGCACGCTCGGCGCGGGCGCTGGCTTCGTGGTCGGCGTCGATCTGAAGAAGGATCCGGCCGTTCTGCACGCGGCCTATAACGACCGACAGGGCGTCACCGCTGCGTTCAATCTCAATCTGCTCGCCCGCATCAACCGCGAACTGCATGGCGAGATCGATCTCGCCCATTTCCGTCATCTGGCCTTCTACAATGCCGCCGCCGGACGGGTGGAAATGCACATCGAGAGCCTGAAGCGGCAGCGGGTGCGGATTGCCGGCGACATGTTCGCGTTCCGCAACGGCGAGACGATCCACACCGAGAATTCCTGCAAATACGCTGTGGATGAATTCCAGGCACTCGCCAAGCGCGCCGGCTGGCATCCGGAAGTGTGCTTCACCGATGCCGACAAACTGTTCTCGGTCCATCTGCTCGCCCGCTAGCATCGCCGAAGAGCGAACCGCGGTGCGTCTACCGGCTCAAGGAAGCTCGGTGAGGACGCGATCGACCTCGGCGAGCGCCTTCTTTTTCTCTTCGTCCGGCATCAGGGACGCGTGGAAGCCGTTGCGGACGATCGCCGCGATCTCCTCGCGGCTGAGCGCAAGGGCTTCCGATATTTCGCGGTAGTTCTGGTTTACATAGCCGCCGAAATAAGCGGGATCGTCCGAATTGACCGTGACCACCAATCCCTTGTCCATCATCCGCCGCAGCGGGTGATGACTCAGGTCATCGACGACGCGCAGCCGCAGATTTGAAAGCGGACATACCGTCAGCGCCATCTTCTCGCGCACCAGCCGCCCGACCAGGGTCTCGTCCTCCATCGCACGATTGCCGTGGTCGATCCGCTCGACGCCGAGCTCGTCGAGGGCTTCCCAGACATAGCTCGCCGGCCCCTCCTCGCCCGCATGCGCCGTGACGAAGAACCCCGCATCGCGGGCGCGGCCGAACACGCGCTTGAACTTGCTCGGCGGGTGACCGGCTTCGGACGAATCGAGCCCGATGCCGACGATGCGGTCCTTGAACGCCAGAGCCTCATCCAGGGTCTTCTCGGCACTGGCCTCGTCGAGATGGCGCAGGAAACACATGACCAGGCAAGCCGATACGCCGAGCGTTCGCTCCGCATCGGCGATCGCGCGCGAAAGGCCGTCGGTCACGGTCTCGAACGCGACCCCGCGGGCCGTGTGCCCCTGCGGATCGAAGAACATCTCGACATGCCGGACATTGTCGGCCTTCGCGCGCTCGAGATAGGCGAAGGCAAGATCGTAGAAATCCTGCTCCGTGATCAGGACGGACATGCCCTGATAATAGATGTCGAGGAAGTCCTGGAGGTTGCGGAACTGATAGGCCCGACGCACGGCCTCGACCGACTCATAGGGCAGCGCGATTCCATTGCGGCGCGCGAGCGCGAACATCAGTTCTGGTTCGAGGCTGCCCTCGATGTGGATGTGGAGCTCGCATTTGGGCAGGCTTCTGATGAGCGCGTCGTTCATACCGGCCCGCGTTGGGATAGAGCGAGCAGCTCTTGTACCGCAAAGACGGCAGTTGCTCCATGGATCGCTCCCGCCGCAGTCGCCGGTCAGGTCCGAAGCACGTCGCACGAACCGAAATAAATTTCGTTAAAGGCGCCCGGGGTTCATGCGTCATCGTGCCCTCGGGTGCCAAAAGTATAGATTTGCGAAGCACTTCCTTCCGGGCTCCGCACAGTGAGGCTCGTTACGTCACGAACAACGCCATTTGCCGCCACACTGTGGCCCATCGGACATTGTGCAAGCGCCGCTTAACCATTCAGCATCATGCTGGGTGGCGGAGTGCAGCATGATAGTTCGGATCGTTTTTGTCCTCATCGCGATGACGTCCGCGGCCATCGCCCAGCCCGCCAAACCTCCGCAGGGGGCACAGAATCTCTGTCAGAACTATAGATGGGCGTGCTCCAACGGGGTTGGCGGCAGCATTTCCTCGCCATCGGCCATCCTTGACGCAGCTCGCTCGGTGAACAGCGACGTCAATCACAGGATCAAGCCGCGCAGCGACCGCGGCCAATACGGTTCGGCGGAGAGGTGGGCGCTTCCGACGACTTCCGGAGACTGCGAGGATTATGCGCTTCTGAAAATGAAGGTCCTGATCGACCGCGGTGTCGCCCCAGAGCGCCTGCGTCTCGCCCAGGTCATGGCGCGTGACATACCCTCGCACGTCGTGCTCCTGGTGGATGCCGATGACGGCAACGAATACGTCCTGGACAATCTGACAGACGGCATCTCGACTCGCGCATCGTCCCGATATGCCTACCTCAAGGTCCAGCGGAAATCCGACCGATCGAGCTGGGAATATGGGGGCTATCGATAGCCCGTGGCGAAGGCGGAGAGTTTCCTCCCCGCCTCGCGCCGTCCGGGAGCGGCATCACCTGTTACCCTTACCACCGCCCTTTCCGCCACCCTTGCCATCCTTGCCGTGGTCGCCGTGACCACCACCCTTGCCGTGGCCACCCTTGCCATGCTTGCCGCCATGACCGCCCTTGCCGGGACCGTCGTCATTGTCGCGACCGCCATAACCGCCCTTGCCGGGACCATCATGATCGCCGCGGCCGCCGCCATAGCCACCCTTGCCGGGACCGTCGTGGTCACCATGACCCCCGTGACCGCCACCGCCGTGGCCGCCGCCGTGGCCACCGCCATGTCCACCGCCGCCGTGACCTCCACCACCATGGCCGCCACCACCATGACCGCCGCCGCCATGGCCGCCACCGCCATGACCACCACCGCCATGACCACCGTCATGACCACCGCCGCCGTGACCTCCACCACCATGGCCGCCACCACCATGGCCGCCGCCACCGTGATGTCCGCCACCGCCGTGGCCTCCGCCATGACCATGACCATGACCATGACCATGGCCGTGGCCGTGGCCGTGGCCGTGGCCATGTCCGGGATCGGGATCTGGATCTGGATCGGGATCTGGGTCAGGACCCGGACCGGGCCCCGGACCCGGACCTGGGCCCGGCCCAGGATCGCGGTCGTTATCGCCCCTCCGATCGCGGGCCGACGGAATCGCGGCTGTGGGGAGCAGCGAGCAGCGCTCGAAGTTCAGCGGGGTGATGCGAGGATTTCCTCGCTCGTCATAGCATTCCCGAAAATTGGGATCGATCACAGGGCCTGGGCCCGATCTCGTTTGAGCGGATGCACCTTGCATCATCAGCAATGAGATAGACGAACAGGCGCACAGAAGGACGATTTCTCTGGTAACGCGCATTTGCTTGCTCCGCGAGCTCGCTCGCCCCCACAAGCAAATGAAGTTCGTTTTTTAGGCAATTCGCAATAAACTAATTATAATACTTATATTTAGTTAGAATAGATGACGGATAAAGGTATTGGGCCTTAGGTCCTAATTACAACGATTTACATCCCATCGATTGACTGAACGGGCTTCTCGGCTACCCTATCCTCGGCAGTAGCCTTTGCAATCAGGGGGCAGAACTGTACGCGGGTGGTCCGATGAGCAGCGTTGTGAGCTCGGTGGAACAATCCTGTTCCGAGAGAGTCGTCCTAGTCGATCATCGCGAACTGACGAGGATCGCCCTGATCCGCTCCCTGAGCCACGCATTGTCCGGCACACTCGTCATCGGCGCCTCCTGCATATCCGACCTCTCCGGCCACGTGACGTCCGATATCCGCGCCGTCGTCATTCACGTCGACCAGTCCCCCAAAGCGGCACATTCGATGGCCGAGGTGATCCTCATGGCCCGGGCGCTGCTCGGCGCGGTGGCGATCGTGGTTCTGGCGGAATCGGATGATCGCGATGCGGTCGCTACGGCTTCCGACGCGGGCGCCAGCGCCTTCCTGACCACGTCGACACCGCTGGAACTGGCTGCCGCGACGCTTCGCTTCGTCATGGCCGGCGGAAGTTCGCTGCCAACGCCCGGTTCGGTCGGCTTTTCGCTGCCGCGGCTGGCATCCGCGATCTACCAATCCGATCCTCAACTCGAGAAACTGACCCAGAGGGAAGAGCAGGTCCTGCGTTTGGTCGGACAGGGCGCGCAGAACAAAACCATCGCCTTCATGCTGAACATGTCGGAGAATACGGTGAAGGTGCATCTTCACCGGATCATCCACAAATTCGGACTGCACAATCGCACCGAAGTCGCCCTTCTCTCCGGACGCTATTTCGCAACGACGGGTGCGCAAGAGAGAATCGACGTTGCATTGGCCTCGCCTCCGCCACCCGCTTTCGTGCTGGATCTCGGCGCATAGACCGCCGAAGACAATGCCACGCCTGATTCCCGGGCAGGCTGTTCCTGGCGCGGAGTTTCCGTTGCCCGAACAAGACGGTTTCGCTAATGTCCGCCCGCGTTCCTCGCGCATGCACCCGTAGCTCAGCTGGATAGAGCGTTGCCCTCCGAAGGCAAAGGTCACAGGTTCGAATCCTGTCGGGTGCGCCAGTTCGGTTTAAAACTGCGAGCCATGCCGAGCAAACTCGTATTGTTGGGGTTTCTTGTACTGGCACAGGCCCGATCTTTGAAATCCGCCAGCTATGGGCGGCACGGACTGCGAACTCGTTGACAAGAAACTGATACGACGTTCCGGGTGCCCGGCTGCGCCGATCGTGATTTGGGTGTGCGCGGTATCAGGCCCATCGGAACGATACGAATGGCAGCTTGATCATTGATCCTGCTCAGATGGGCAGGTCGGCGGCAGGAGAGCGACGGAATGCTGATCCGCGTGGGGAAAACTTCGCTGCAGCTTCGCCGACGCGTCGTATATCCTCATCAAGGTTGAGCCCGTTCTCCGCCCGCTTCAGGGAAATGAGGGAATGCTTTCGAGCGGCGTTGAAAAACTCGTCATCGTCGGTCCGCGACAGCGCGATGAAGGCCTTTTGAAGCCGAATCTGAACCTCGACCATAGCCGCGCCGTCGCGGGCGATCGGCGCGAATACATCGTCGAAGATATCTCCAACCTCGATAGCGGGTACCCATACATGCGGGTAGTCGATGACAGCATCGGGTTGAGACTGGTCCAGGCGCTCCCATCCCGCCAGCAACCGTACTGCCCGACCGACAACATCGATGGCCGTCCCGGGATCGTTTATGGCGGGCGAGAGCGCTCGCGACGCGATCTCGGCCAAAACGCAGAAGCCAAAACGTGGATCTTGATCGAATGTCCGCTCCGCGCCGACGGTAAAGGCTTTCGCGACCAAGCGGCTGACCTGTTCATCTTCGCCGCCGCGCACCATGGCTACCGGCCTTGCCGGGTCGGCAAATGCTCCGGGTAGCGCCATGACGAACACGTCGCGATCAGTTGCATTCGCGCAAGCTTCCAACGCTCCCATGTCGACATG
This sequence comes from Rhizobiaceae bacterium CPCC 101076, assembly GCA_003347645.1. Lineage (GTDB taxonomy): Bacteria > Pseudomonadota > Alphaproteobacteria > Rhizobiales > Methylopilaceae > Flaviflagellibacter > Flaviflagellibacter deserti. The sequence goes on from QDFX01000018.1 coordinate 40,686, forward strand.
CTGGACATAACCGATCGTCCCAGCGAAGACCGGCCGTGCGGCATCCGGGGCGCCCCGCCCTTCCATAGGTCGCCCTCCGAGGTAGCGATGAGCCAGGTGTGCTTCCATGGCTTTCCATGTCGCATCCTCGACCCGCTGAATCGTTTCCCCGAGCCGGCCGAACCGGGAGAGATAGTCGATCCAACGCAGGATGGTAACGGCGATCAACGCAATCAAGCCAACGGTTGCGACCAGCAAGACAGCTCGTCCCTGCGAGCCATAAAGACCGGTACTCAGCGCGATGATGCCGACAAGGCTGAAAAGGAATGATCCGATGAACGTGCCCAGCACATTCTGCGAGGTATCGTCCTCCATCAGCAGTTTTGTAGCGCGCGGCGTGACATTGTTGGTCGCCGCGCCATAGGCAGCTACCATCGTACTGACCGAAAACACCGTAACCGCCAGCATACTCGATGCAAGAACATTGAGGATTCCATCGATTGCTTGTGCGCCGATCTTGATGGTCCAATTGTCGGGAACATACGGCGCCAGCACGATGCCGGCCGCGGCGGTCCCTACGCCGATCAATGCCAGTATGGACACTCGCAGCCAGAGCTTTCGCGAGAGCAGCACGAACAGCCACTGCCAGCGCGGCATCATAGTGAGGCTTCCAGTTGGCCATCCTCGACGGTTAGCGGCGATTCAACCGCCGGCTCCCGCCCGAGCGACGACGCTCTGGCGCTAGACAAAGAGGCGTTTCGCCAGGAAGGCGAGCGCCGCCGAACCGCGAGCTCTATCGCGCGCAGAAGCGACGCCATGTCCGGCGCCGGGCCAGGACGTGTCACGGCTGCTCCTCTTCTCGAAACCGCTCGACCTCCTCAGGCTCCTCATTATCCAGCCGAGAGAGGCGGGTATCTGCGCCCGCCTGAACACGCAGCAGCTCGTCGATCTTGGCCTGCAATGCTTGCGTATCTCGATGTTCCGACCGTTGGATGAACAAGGTCATCATCCACGTGGCGAGCGTTGCGACGCCATGCCAGTCGAACGTCTCGCGCTCGAAGACCAGCCACAGAATGGCGTAGACGATGACGATCAGGAACGCCGTGGGGCGGGCGAAGAAGGTGCCGATTTGCGTGAGCCAAGGAAACGTCATGCAGTTCAACCGTGCGCACGGCAGGTTGTTCCTGCAGGCATTGCGAGCACCTGGGACGGCGAGCGGTCGGCGAAGAGCCGCTGAATGCTTTACGTGTGCCGGACCGGTATCGGGCCTGAACGCTCGTCGACGTCGGCACGCGCTTCGATCAATCCCGTTTCGGCTGATGGGTCCAGAGCGGGATGACGTGCTCCAGGAATAGAACCAGGACGACCAGTCCGAGAGCGATCGCGATAAACCAGCCGCCGGCCTCCTGAGCCGGCGCCATGCACTGCGTGATCTGTTGGGTCATTTCAGAGACCTCTCGCTAGCGTTTCTCTGCTAACGCCGACCGAGGCCTGACCGATGCGGAATGGATCGAATTTAATGCGGCCGATCAACAGCCTCGCCTTCGACCAACGTCGAGAGGCGGAAATTCGGCCGATGCTATAGACCGTTTCCGTCTAGATTCCGTTCCCTCGAACGGGTTCTATTCTTCCCATCTGCCCCGCCGGTTCGCCTGCGGGGCTTTTTTCGATGATGGGACAGGCCTGAGTGGTCGGGCCGCCGCCTCAGCCACGAAGGCGACGGCCCTGCGAGTTCGCGCTTGCAGGCGGGACATCTCGCATCCGGAGATTATCGGACGGGGCTTGGCCGGGTCTATCCGCAAGCCCTTGTCGGATCACGTTTTGTTCGCGTAAAACGTGTATTCCTTATTCATTTTACTGTTAACACTCAGTCCATGTTGCTGCCGGGCAACGCCGCAACCATGCCTAGTTGTAGGTCGGCCCGCGCTTCGCTTCCCCAAGAGCACGACCGAATTCATCGGCGAAAGCGGCGCGTTCGACAGGGGCCAGAAAGCCGCCGACATCGAGCAGGCGCTGGCGTTCCGCAATGGCCAGCCGCATCAATCCGTAATCATCGTCGACCTCGCGATGAAGCCGTACCCATGCCGGATTGAAGTGCCATTCCGAGGCTTGGCCCCAGTGCGAGATCTTCCTGACCGTCAGTTCGAACCAGGTCAGGATGACTTCCTCACGGGCGCGCGCGGTCCTGTAACTCCACTTGAAGGCCCAGTAGAGCAGGAGCACGTCGAGACCGAAAAAGCCGACGACCGGCCAGGCGCCCATGATGAAGAAAGGCAGGCTAGCGAACGCCGAGCCGAGCCCGACCGCAATCATCAGAATCCGGAACCCTCTCGGGCTGAGCGAACGGTGCGGCCTGAGAACCGTTTGATAGAGGGGGTCGGATGGGTTGCCGGGTTCCATTTCAGGGCATATTAGCGCGGTGATGCCCGCCCGCCAGTCACCGAACAATCCCAAAACCGCGATCAGGAAGCCGAAAAAGCTGAGTCGCGAGGAGATCGAGGAGGTCTTCCGCCGCTTCTCGGCGGCCAATCCCGAGCCCAAGGGCGAGCTGGAATACACCAACGCCTTCACGCTCCTCGTCGCTGTCGTGCTCTCGGCGCAGGCGACGGACGTCGGGGTCAACAAGGCCACACGCGACCTGTTCGCCGTCGCGGACACGCCCGAGAAGATGGCGGCGCTCGGGGTAGAGGGCGTCTCGCGCTATATCAGGACGATCGGCCTCTTCAACGGCAAGGCCAAGAATGTCGTCGCGCTGTCGGAGCTGCTGATCGAGCGCCACGGCGGCGAGGTGCCGACCACACGTGAGGAGTTGGAGGCCCTGCCCGGCGTCGGCCGCAAGACGGCGAACGTGGTGCTGAACATCTTCTTCGGCCAGCCGACGATCGCGGTCGACACCCACCTCTTCCGAGTCGGCAACCGCACCGGCCTCGCACCCGGCGCGAACCCGCTGAAGGTGGAACTGGCGCTGATGAAGGCCGTGCCCGGCTGGGCCATGCTGCATGCGCATCACTGGCTCATCCTGCACGGCCGGTACGTCTGCAAGGCGCGCGTGCCGGAATGCTGGCGCTGCCTCATCGCCGACATCTGCCGGCATGAGCCCAAGACGCCGGCGCCGGTGGCGAAGGGAGGCGGGCTCGCGCCGCCGCGGTAACCCCCCTCCTGCGAAGCGGGAGAGGCAAAGAAGCTCAGAACTGCACGCCGCGCGTCAGCGCACCGTCCACCACCAAATTCGTCCCCGTCGTGAAGCTCGCCGCCGGGCTGGCGATGAAGGCGACCGCGTTGGCGATCTCCTGCGGCTTCGCCATCCTGCCGGTCGGATTGAGCGCCAGCGAGGCGGAGAAGAGGTCCGGCAGGTTTTTCTCGATGTTCTCCCAGACGCCGCCGGCGAAATAGGTGTTGCCCGGCGAGACGGTGTTGGCGCGGATGTTCTTCGGCGCGAGATTGTAGGCGAGGCCCTGCGTGTAGTGGATGAGCGCCGCCTTGAACGCGCCGTAGGGACCGGAGGCGAAGTCGATCTCGCGGCCGGAGACGGACGAGATCGTGACGATCGAACCTGCCGCGCTCTTCTCCAGATAGGGCATCGTGGCGTCGACCAGCCGGACCGTGCCCATGATGTCGGTCTCGAAGCCCTTTCTCCAGCTCTCCTCGTCGGCCCCGACCGCCAGCGCGCTGACATTGGCGACAACGATGTCGATGCCGCCCAGTGCTTCCGCCGAATCCGCGACCCATCTGGTCAGCGCCGCGCCGTCGGACACATCCACCTGCGAGCCGACCGCCGTCACGCCCGAGGCGGACAGTTTCGCGGCGACATCCTTCGCCTCCTCGGCGTTGCGTGAGCAGATCGCCACATCGGCGCCCTCCGCCGCGAGGGTTTCGGCAATCTTGAGGCCGATGCCCTTGGTGCCGCCGGTGACGAGCGCCTTCAGGCCCTTGAGACCCAGATCCATGATTGAATTTCCATAGGTCAGCGCGCCCGAAACCGCTGGGGTTCACGAGCGAAGATGGGTCACGCCGGAGAGCATGGTCCGACATCGAACGTCTCGGAGCAACCAGTCATCGGATATTTTTTGAGCAGGCCAGATTTTAGGCAGGAGTTCAGCCGACGAGAACCGCCGTCACCAGACCACGGACCGAATTCCCGAGAAAAATCGCATCCGCATTTCTGAGGTCCGCCGGACGCAAGACCGACTCGCTCGCCTGCCCGGTCGCGATCAGCTCCGCGCGCAGCACGCCGGGCAGGAGCCCGGACGACAGCGGGGGTGTCAGCAAGATGCCGTGCTTCTCGACGAACAGATTGGTGAAGCTGCCTTCGGTCAGCTCACCCCGCTCGTTGACGAAGACGACCTCGTCGACGCCATGCAACTTCGCTGCCTCGGCGCGCGGCTGGTCGTAGACGGCCCGGCGCGTCGTCTTGTGCGCGAGTAGCGGATCTGTCGAATCCATCACCTGTGTGGCGATGAGGAAGCTGAGTTTCTCCGTCGGAGGCAGGGGAACGGCAACGGTCTCGACCCCACCGTCGGGCGCGAGAACCAGTCGAACGCGAAGCAGGTCTTCGCGATCCCGGACCACCGCATCGAGCGCGACCATGATCGCTGCTCGATCGAACGTCATGCCAAAATAGCCAGCCGACTTTTCGAGCCGTTCGAGATGGCGCTCCAGCAGCCAGAACCCGCCCACCTCCTTCCAGAGCAGCGTCTCGATCAGCCCCGGCGCGATCGCCGCCTCCCGGAAGAAGCCGAGCTTCAGCAGACATTCCTCGTATTCGGCGTTCAGCACCGAGTCCGCGACGATGCCGCCACCGATGCCGATCTCGCCGCGCCCGTCCGAATGGATCACCGCGGTGCGGATGGCAACGTTGAACGAGAAATCGCCGTTCGGCGCGACATGGCCGATGCTGCCGCAATAGACACCGCGCGATCTACTCTCGATCTCGCCGATGATCTGCATCGCCCGGATCTTGGGAGCGCCGGTCACCGAGCCGCACGGGAAGAGCGCGCGCAGCACCGCCCCCAGACCCGCACCGGGCTTGAGCCGCGCCGCCACCGTCGAGGTCATCTGGTGCAGGCTTTTATAGGTCTCGATTTCGAACAACGCCGGAACCTCGACGCTGCCCGTCTCGGCGACCCGACCGAGATCGTTCCGCAGGAGATCCACGATCATCAGGTTCTCGGCGCGGGACTTCTCGTCCGCCTGCATCGCCGCCTTGATCGCCTCGTCGTCCTCCGGCGTGGTGCCACGCGGAGCCGTGCCCTTCATCGGTCGGGTAACGATCCGGCCGGCGCGGTTTTCGATGAACAGTTCGGGTGACAGCGAGAGCACATGGTCCTCTCCGGTATTGACCAGCGCGCCGAACGAGACAGGTTGGCTGCGGCAGAGCTCGCGGTAGAACGAGACGGGATCGCCCGAAAAGCCGAAGCGGGCGAGCATGGTCAGGTTGATCTGATAAACATCGCCCGCGCGGATGTACTCCATGACATTGGCGAAGGCGGCGTCGTATTCTTCGCGCGACATCGAAAGCGATACTTTGCCCACTTTGGACGGGGCGGGCGAAGAATGCCCGGCGAGCCAGGCCCAGGCGGCCTCGCGGTCGAGTTCGACCGGAGCGTCATAGACGCCGAGCCAAACCAGTGGCATCTGTCTTGCGCTTGCCAGAAGCGGGACCAGCCGCTCCTCGAAGCAGAAGCCGAGTTCGTATGAGAGGAAGCCGGCGAGATGCCGGCCGTCGCCAATCGCCGCCTCGGCTTCGCCCAACAGGGCCGGCACGTCCGCCGGATTCCGCGTCGTCAGCACCCGGCGGGGATTTTCGAACAGCAGCGAGCGGCCGGCATTGGGCGCGTTGTCGTGCAGAAGGACGGTGCCGGCGGAGATCATGTTCGTAGTCTAGTACGACTAGCCGCGCGGTCCGGCGATGATGACCGCCGCGCCGACGAGGCAGATGCTCGCGCCGATGACATCCCAGCGGTCCGGCCGCGAGCCTTCGACCGCCCAGAGCCAGAGCAGCGATGCCGCGATGTAGACGCCGCCATAAGCGGCATAGGCACGGCCGGCAGCCGCCGAATCGACCAGGGTCAACAGCCAGGCGAACGCCGCGAGAGATACGCAGCCGGGGATGAGCCAGAGCGGCGACTTGTCGAGCTTCAGCCACACCCAGAAGGCGAAACAGCCGGCGATCTCGCAGAGCGCAGCGAGGACGTAGAAGACCGGCGTCATGCGGTGCGCCGCGATCCGTTCATACCCTTGAAGATGTGGACCATGAAAGCGGAGGCGACGAGCGGCGTCGCGAGATTGAGGACCGGGATCGCCATGAACGCCGCGACGAAGAGACCGGCAAAGAATACTCGGCCCTGCCGCTCTCTGCGCAGGTTCCGCGCCTGCGCCTCACCGAGGAAACGCATGGCCGCGAACTCGAAATATTCGCGGCCGAGCAGATAGGCGTTCGCTGCCCACCAGGCGATCAGGTTCACGCCCGGCACCAGCAGCAGGAGCAGCGCGCCGATATTCACCACGAGGACGAGCAGCGCGAACCGCATGGCGAGCAGGATCGAGCGGCCGGTCGGCAATTCCTTGCCCGGCGGGTCGCCCGGATAATGCTCCGCCTCGACCTTGGCGGCGATCTGGTCCTGGAAAAAACCGGCGACCAGCGAGACCACCGGGCCGACGAGGAAGAACAGCGCGATCAGTACACCCGCGCCGCTGAGGAGATCGGCGACGAAGTCCCAGGTCGTGCTCTCAAGATCGATCAGCTTCACCGCGAGCGTCTGCACCAGCACGCCGAGGAGGACGAGCAGCAACAGAGCGAGACCGACCGACTTGAAGAGGATCGAGCGGAAAGCGGGAGAGAAGGCTTCGCGAAGGGCGAGAGATGCGGACTGGATCATGCCAGCTCATCTTCCTTCGGCGCGCGCCGCCACACCAGTGCCTTGTAATCGAACCCGAATTCGATCGTCGGCTTGACGATCTGGAAATAGGGAGACAGGTCGAAATCGCGCGGCGCGTAGAGCGAATAATGCCGGATGTGCAGGATCTCGCGCCGCTGGCGGCGCTTGCGCCGGGTATTTGCCGAGGCGCGGGTGATCTTCGGCAGGACCGGATAGTTCACCGACTGGAAGGCCTGCGCCAGCAGGGTCGAGCAGATCGCGCGGGTCGGATCGCCCGAGCCGAGCGCCAGCAGACGACGGCGGAAGCGGACGGGAACCGGGGGACGCGGCAACAGGAAACGCGCTAGATCGAGGACGTTCTTGGTGTCGTAGCCAAGTCCGATCTTGCCGACCATGAACTGGATGAGAGCGTCGACCCCGGCCTCGTCGAGGCCGACCGGCCGGCAGATGCGCGTCTGAACGGCCTCATATTTCTCCAGCGGAACGGCGATGCAGCCATCCTCGACATCGACCTCGATCAGCATATGCGGCTTGCCGAGCGCGTTGCCGACATAGAGCGCGGAATGGCTCCAGGTCGATTGCGTCAGGTATTTGATGATGCCGGCAATGCGCGTCGAGCCCTCGACCAGAAGCACGTCGCCCGGTCTCAGCGCACGACGCATCTTCTCTGGATCGGACGTCGAGGCGGGCTCGAAGCCTTTGCTCTGCTGCGTCAGATAAGTGACGATTCGGCGGCCGATGGCCCGGCGCAGCGGGTCGAAGAGTCCCATATCCGACAGACAGCGGAAATATGTGACGGGATCAAGAGTGTCCCGGACAAACTGTGCACAGCACAGTGCAGATACGGGACCCGGCGCCTACTCGCGAAGCTCTTTGGCTATCGAGCACCGCCCCGGCGCGCTCATACGCTGGGCCTCGGATCACGCGACACGGCTGCGCCGTGCGCGGTCCGGAGAACGTCAGCTCCGAAGCGTCGCGCCGGTCGCCTTCGTCACCGCGGCGACGATCTTCTCGGCCACGGCCTCGATCTCGACGTCGGTCAAGGTCTTCTCACGCGGCTGCAGCGTGACCGCGACCGCGACGGACTTCTTGCCCTCGGGAACGCCCTGGCCTTCGTAGATGTCGAAGATGTCGGCACCGGTCACGAGCTTGCGGTCGACGCCGAGCGCGGCCTTCAGCACGTCCGCCGCCTTCACGGAGCGGTCGGCAAGGAAGGCGAAGTCCCGGCTGACCGGCTGGAGGTCGACCTTTTCGAGCGCGGGCTTCGCCTTGGTCGGCTTGGCCTTCGGCTCGGGCAGATTATCGAGAACGATCTCGATGGCGACAAGCGGACCGTCGACCCCGAGTGTCTTCAGCAGCCGGGGGTGAAGCTCGCCGAAATGGCCGAACACGTTCTGCGGACCGAGTTGCAGCGTGCCCGAACGCCCCGGATGGAACCATTCGGGTGCCGTCTGAGCGATCTGGACGCGATCGGCCGGAAGACCGAGCGCACCGAGCAAGGTCAGCGCATCGGCCTTGGCGTCGAACACGTCGACCGTCTCGGGCTTGGCCGACCAGTGACGGCCGGAGCCCACGGGCTTTGCCGAGGCACGGCGGAGCACGGTCGCGGCCATGCGCTGGTCTTTCGGACCGGCACCCAGGAATATCTGGCCGACTTCGAACAATGCGGAATCGGCGAAGCCGCGATCGGCGTTCTTCTGGGCGGAGGCGATAAGGCCCGGCAGCAGGCTTGGACGCATGTCGGAAAGGTCGGAGGCGATCGGATTGGCGAGCGCAAGCTCCGGCGCGCCGCCACCGAATGCATCGGCCTGCGCCTTCGAGACGAACGACCAGGTGACGGCCTCGACGAGACCACGCGCAGCAAGCGTTCGGCGGGCGGTGCGGACACGCTTCTGCAGCGGTGTCAGGACCGGACGGCTGACGCTTTCGATCTTCGGCAGCGGAACCGAGTGCACACGGTCGAGGCCAAGAATGCGGACGACCTCTTCGACGAGATCGGCCTTGCCGTGCACGTCCGGACGCCAGCTCGGCGCCGCGACGCGGACGACTTCGCCCGAACCGACCAGCGAGAAGCCGAGCGCCTGGAGGACGAGCTTCTGTTCGACGGCCGGCGCCTTGAGGCCAGTCAGGCGCTCCACTTCGTGGAACGGAAATTCGATCGCGTGGCGGTCGTCCGGGACTTCGCCGACGACGAAGACCTCGGAGGCCTCGCCGCCGCAAAGATCGAGGATCAGTTTCGTTGCGAGTTCGAGGCCGGGAATGGTGAAGACCGGATCGACGCCGCGTTCGAAGCGATGGCGGGCGTCAGAATGGATCGACAGCCGACGGCCGGTCTGGGCGATGTTGAGCGGATCCCAGAGCGCGCTCTCGATCAGGACGTCGACCGTCTCTTCGGTGCAGCCCGTGGCCTCACCGCCCATGATGCCGGCCATGCTCTCAGGGCCGTGCTCGTCGGCGATGACGACGATGTTCGGATCGAGATTGTAGGTCTTGCCGTCGAGCGCTAGCAGCGTCTCGCCGTCCTTCGCGCGGCGAACGGTGAGGTTGCCCTTCACCTTGGCGGCGTCGAAGACGTGCAGCGGGCGTCCACGGTCGATCGTCAGCAGGTTGGTGATGTCGACCAGCGTGTTGATGGGCCGGAGGCCGATCGCGCGGAGCTTCTTCTGCAACCAGTCCGGCGACGGGTCGTTCCTGACGCCGCGCACCATGCGCAGGCCGAACATCGGGCAGAGCTTCGGATCGTCGAGATCGAGTACGACCTTGACCGGACTCGGATAGGAGCCGCGCACCGGCTGGACCATTTTCGGCGTGGTCAGGACACCCAGTTCCGTCGCGGCGAGGTCGCGGGCGATGCCCGATACGCTGAGGCAATCCGGACGGTTCGGCGTCACCGCGATCTCGATCACCGGATCGTCGAGGCCGAGCAGCGGCGCGAACGGCTGGCCGATCGGTGTATCGGCGGCGAGATCGATGATGCCGTTGTGCTCGTTGGAGAGCCCCATCTCGCGCTCGGACACCATCATGCCCTGCGAGGCCTGTCCACGGATCTCGCCAGCCTTGAGGGCGACGCCCGTACCGGGCGGTACGGTGCCTTCCCTGGCGAACACGCCGACCATGCCGGCGCGTGCGTTCGGGGCGCCGCAGACGACCTGCATCAGCTTGCCGTCGCCGGCATCGACCTTGAGCACTCGGAGCTTATCGGCATTCGGATGCTGAGCCGCCTCGACCACCTTGGCGGTGACGAAGGGCGCGAGCGCCTTGGCGCGATCCTCGACCGCCTCGACCTCGAGGCCGACCTTGGTCAGCGTCTCGGTAACCTGATCGAGGGTCGCCGTGGTGTCGAGATGCTCCTTGAGCCAGGACAAGGTGAACTTCATGACTGATGATCCGGCTCGGAATCGGAGGAAATGTGCGGCGACCACTCCTCCCCCCCTGAGGGGGAGGTCGAGTCGCCGAAGGCGAACCGGGAGGGGGGTACCCCACGCACGGCGACCATGATCGCTTCCAGCACGCCATCCATGTTCGAGAAAATATCCGAGTTCCAAATCCGCAGGACGTGATAGCCAAGGCGGCTCAACTCCGCGTCTCGGATTGCATCGCGTGCGGCGTGTGCGTCCTCCGCATGCTGTCCGCCATCAAGCTCAATGACGAGGCGATGCTCGTGACAGACGAAATCGGCGATGTAGGCACCGATTGGAGTCTGGCGACGGAAAGACAGGCCGTCGAGACGGTGCGCGCGCAGTCGAAACCAGAGCTTCCGCTCAGCATCCGTCATGTCGCGGCGTAAGCGCTTCGCCGAGGAGCGCAGGCGGGCGGGGACAGAACGATGCGTCGGCATGCTTGGCACCCCCCTCCCGGTCGCGCTCCGCGCGCTCGGCCTCCCCCTCGCGGGGGGAGGCGAAAGGCGCGGCATCTCCCCGTTCACGAGCTCAGCCCTCCGATCAGGCCCGGCAGATCGAGCGGACGGAAACCGTAATGCTGCAGCCAGCGCTGGTCGGCCTCGAAGAAGGCGCGCAGGTCCGGCATGCCGTATTTCAGCATGGCGACGCGATCGATGCCCATGCCCCAGGCAAAGCCCTGCCACTCGTCGGGATCGAGCCCGCAATTCCTGAGTACGTTCGGGTGGACCATTCCGCAGCCGAGGATTTCCAGCCAGTCGTCGCCCTCGCCGAAGCGGATTTCGGACCCCTGGCGCGAGCAGCGGATGTCGACCTCCATCGACGGCTCGGTGAACGGGAAAAAGCTCGGACGCATCCGCATCTCGACCTTCGGCACTTCGAAGAAGGCCTTGCAGAACTCTTCGAGGATCCACTTCAGGTGGCCCATATGGGCCTGCTTGTCGATCACCAGCCCCTCGACCTGATGGAACATCGGGGTGTGGGTCTGATCGGAATCGTTGCGATAGGTGCGGCCAGGGCAGATGACCCGGATCGGCGGCTCCTGGCTCCGCATGGTGCGGATCTGCACGGGCGAGGTGTGGGTGCGCAGCACCTTGCGCTCGCCGTTCTCGTCGGGCGCGAAGAAGAAGGTGTCGTGCATCTCGCGCGCGGGATGGCCGACCGGGAAGTTCAGCGCCGTGAAATTATGCTCGTCGTCCTCGACGTCCGGGCCTTCGGCGACCGAGAAGCCGAGATCGGCGAAGATCGCGACGATTTCCTCGGTGACCTGGCTGACCGGATGGATGCGGCCGATGTCGATGCCGTTGGGGCGGACCGGAAGCGTGACATCGACGGCCTCGGAGGCGAGGCGCGCATCGAGCGCGGCCGAAGCAAGAGCCTCCTTGCGGTCGCCGAGCGCCGACTGGACACGGTCACGCAAGCCGTTGATGGCCGGGCCGAACGTCTTGCGTTCGTCGGGCGACATCTTGCCGAGCTGGCCGAGCTGTTCGGAGATGACGCCCTTCTTGCCGAGGGCGGACACGCGGACGGTTTCGAGTGCCGTCTCGTCGGAAGCCGAGGCGATCTCGGCGAGAATCTTGGATTCGAGCTCGTTCAGGTCGCTCATATGGCGAATTTTCCGGTGCGTCGCCCTCCGGCTCGACCGGAGGGCCCATCGAGAGATCGATATAGATGCTCCGGTCAAGCCGGAGCATGACGGCTGTGGCCGGAGGAAAACTCCGCCCCGAAGGGCGGAGAGAATTTTCAGCCGAGAGCGGTCTTCGCCTGCGAAACCAGCGCCTGGAAGGCAGCCGGCTCACGGATGGCGAGGTCGGAAAGGACCTTGCGGTCGATCTCGACGCCAGCCTTCGACAGACCGTCGATGAAGCGCGAATAGGTCAGGCCGGCCTCACGGACGGCAGCGTTGATGCGCTGGATCCAGAGGGCGCGGAAATTCCGCTTCTTCACCTTCCGGTCGCGATAGGCGTACTGCATCGAACGATCGACGGCGGCCTTGGCTGCGCGGATCGTATTCTTGCGACGGCCATAGAAGCCCTTGGCGGCCTTCAGCGTCTTCTTGTGCTTGGCGTGCGAGGTGACGCCGCGTTTCACACGGGACATATCAGTTCTCCTGTGTTGCTACGGGGCGGCTCAGCGAGCGCCGTACGGAAGGAAGGTCTTCACGATGTTCGCATCCGACTCGCAGAGCACCGAGGTGCCGCGCTGGTTGCGGATCTGCGCGTTGGTGCGCTTGATCATACCGTGACGCTTGTTGGCCTGGCCGGCTTTCACCTTGCCAGACGCCGTCAGACGGAAGCGCTTCTTGGCTCCCGACTTCGTCTTCATCTTGGGCATTTCGGCTCTCCTGAATGAGGAAGGCCGGCAAGCCAACGCTGCCGGCCGAGCAAAAACTCCCGCCACGGCAGCCCTTATCAGCCGGTCGGGAGAAGAGGCGGGGTTATTACAGTGGAGAATTGGGGAAGGCAAGCGCTGTTGCCGCCATCTTTGCCGCGGCGAAGCGGAGAGCTGGAACTGCTCTCCGCCCATAGCGACCCCGGATCGACCTGCGGTCGTCCGGGATGACGCCGGAATTACCTCGGCGAGAGGATCATCACCATCTGGCGGCCTTCGAGCGAGGGCTCGCTCTCGACCTTGGCAAGCGTCGTGACCTCGTCGCGGACGCGCCACAACAGCTTCAGACCGAGATCCTGGTGGGCCATTTCGCGGCCGCGGAAGCGGAGCGTCACCTTGACCTTGTCACCCTCGTCGAAGAAGCGGCGCATCGCCTTCATCTTCGTGTCGTAGTCGTGATCGTCGATGTTCGGACGCATCTTGATCTCTTTGACCTCGACGGTCTTCTGGTTCTTGCGCGCCTCGGCGGCCTTTTTCTGTGCGGCGAACTTGTACTTGCCGTAGTCCAGCAGCTTGCAGACCGGCGGCTCGGAATTCGGAGCGATTTCAACGAGATCAAGCCCGGCCTCTTCGGCGGCAGCCAGCGCGTCGTGGATTGGCACGACACCCCGGTTCTCGCCTTCGGCATCGATGAGCTGGACGGCTGGAACCCGGATTTCCCGGTTGGTGCGCGGTCCTTCTTTCTGGACCGGCTGAATAGATCTCATTGGACGACGAATGGCAGTCTTCTCCTGATTGTTGATACGGCCGGGGCGGCAAAGCGCCACGCGCGGCGGAGGATGGGTGATTTTCCTGCGAAGTCAACCAGCCCTACAGGTGGTTTACTTAACCGCCCCTCTCGGGCATGTCGCGGCTTGCGGAGGAAAGCCTTGGAAAGCCTCAATCATATAGTGACGGCATCGGGCCGGCGCATCGCCCTGAAATTCCAACCCGGCGAAGGGCCAACGGTCGTCTGGCTCGGCGGGTTCAAATCCGACATGGCCTCGACCAAAGCAAGCTTCATCACGGAATGGGGCAAGAATGCCGGTCGCGCTACCCTCCGGTTCGATTATTCCGGCCACGGCGAGTCCGAAGGCCGGTTCGAGGACGGCACGATCTCGCACTGGCTGGAGGATGCGCTCACCGTCGTCCGCGCTCATGCGGGCGAGGCGCCGATCCTCGTCGGCTCATCCATGGGCGGCTGGATCTCGCTGCTCGCGGCCCGCATCCTCGCCGCCGAGGGCAGGACGCTCTCCGGCCTCGTGCTGATCGCGCCCGCAGCCGACTTCACGGAAGACCTGATGTGGAAGCGCTTCACGCCGGCGCAGAAGAAGGCGATCGAGAAACACGGTGTCTACCGCCATCCCTCCGAATATTCCGACGAGCCGACGCCGATCACCCGCGCACTCATCCTCGACGGCCGCAATCACCTGATCCTCGGCGCCCCGTTCAAGGTCGGCGCCCCGGTCCGCATCCTGCAGGGCATGCAGGACCCGGATGTACCCTGGAAACACACGATGACCCTTGTCGAGCATCTCGCCGAGGACGATGTCGTCGTCGGCCTGATCAAGGACGGTGACCACCGTCTCTCGCGGCCGGAAGACTTGGACAGGTTGATCGCTGCCATCGAGGCGGTCGGGAAGTAACCCACCCTCGAATCGCCTCGATCCCTGCTAAAGTCGCCGCGTGCTGCGCCGTCTCTTCACTCCCGCTTCACCGCCTGAGCCCGAGCAGATCGGGGTGATGGTGCGTGGCCGGCCGGTCCAGATATCGGTTCGACGGACTGCTGCGGCGCGGCGGATGACGCTCCGGGTCAAGGGCGCCACGGGCGAAGTGGTGCTGACGCTGCCCGCCCGCGCGAGCTTCCGGTCCGGCAAGGCCTTCGTCGAACGGCAGGTCGACTGGATCGCCGCCCGGCTGGAACAGCGCCCGGCGGCTAAGCCCTTCGTGGAGGGCGCCGAGATCCCGTTGCGCGGCGAGCCGCATGTCCTGGTGCACCGCGGCCTTCGCGGCGTCACCCGCGTCGAGCCGGGTCTTCGTGGCCAGCCGCCGGTCATCGCCGTTTCGGGCCCGCGCGAGCACTTCTCCCGCCGCGTCACCGATTTCCTGAAGCGCGAGGCCAAGCACGATCTCGAACCGGCCGTCGCCCGCCACGCCGCCGCACTCAATGTCGCGATCGGGCGGATCAGCGTGAAGGATACGACGAGCCGCTGGGGCTCATGCTCGGCGAAGGGTGGCCTCGCCTTTTCCTGGCGGCTGATCCTCGCCCCGCCCTTCGTGCTCGATTACCTCGCCGCCCACGAGGTCGCGCACCGCCGCGAAATGAACCACGGCCAGGCGTTCTGGGATCTCGTCCATCGGCTCTGTCCGGAGACGGACGCGGCCGAGCGCTGGCTGAAGAAGAACGGGGTGGACCTGCACCGCTACGGGGCGGCGGAGTGATCTTCCCCTCTCCTGCGAAGCGGGAGAGGGTCGAGTGCGTGTCAACGCACCGGGGTGAGGGGCCAGCACGACGCTCATTGCAATCCTGCCCTCACCCGCTCGCTTCGCGAGTCGACCTCTCCCGTAAACGGGAGAGGCATTATCCCCCAAACAGGCGCTTCAGGAAATTGATCGGCGCGCGGATCGGCTGGGGCAGATCCTCGATCGGCCGGGCGCCCGCCCAGGCATCGTCGCGGGCGTAGCGCGGCTGCTGCTGGTCGGCGTAGGCCGGACCGGGGCCATAGAGACCCGGCAGACCCGCGACCGGCAGGCCGCGATGGGCGACCGTCATGAACCGGCTCCAAATCTCTACCGGCAGGCCGGAGCCCGATGCCTTCTTGGTCGGCGAATTGTCGTCATTACCGAGCCAGACCGTGGTTACGAGCTGCGCCGTATAGCCGACGAACCAAGCATCGCGGAAATCCTGGCTGGTGCCGGTCTTGCCCGCCGCCGGCCAGCCGTCGAACTCGGCCTTGCGCGCGGTACCGATGCGAAGCGTCTCCGACAGCATCTGGTTCATCATGCCGAGATAATGCGGATCGACGACCTGACCGAGGCCCGAGCCCCGGCGCTCGTAAAGCACGTCACCGTTTTCGCTGGCCCGGATGCGCTTCACCACATACGGCATGACGCCCCGGCCGCCATTGGCGAACGGAGCATAGGCACCGGCGAGTTCGAGCGGCGTCACCTCGGACGTGCCGAGCGCGATGGACGCGTTCGGCTGCAGCACCGAATTGATGCCCATGCGATTGGCCGTCGAGACGACGCTCTGCGGCCCGACATCGAGGGCGAGCCTGACCGCCACCGTATTCAGTGAGGTCGCCAGGGCCTCCGTCATCGTGACGGTGCCGCGATATTTCTTGTCGAAGTTCTCGGGCTGCCAGTTCTTGACCCGGATCGGCGCGTCCTGGACCAACGTATTCGGGGTCATGCCTTGTTCGAGCGCCGTGAGGTAGACGAACGGCTTGAACGCCGAGCCCGGCTGACGCTTCGCCAGAACGGCGCGGTTGAACTGACTTTGGGCGTAGGATTTGCCGCCGACCAGCGCCTTGATCGCGCCCTGGGGGTCGAGCGCGACCACCGCGCCTTGGCTGACGCCAAGCCGGACTCCATTTGCGCCGAGCCCGGCGACGAGGGCCTGCTCGGCCTCTGCCTGAAGGATCGGATCGATGGTCGTATCGACGATGACATCGCGGTCGACCTTTCCGGCGAGATCATCGATCTGATCGACCACCCAGTCGGCCACATAACCGACCGCGCCTTCGCTGCGGACGTTGGCGAGGTTCGCCGGGGCCGACATCGCCTTCGCGGCTTCCTTGTCCGATATGAAGCCCTGCTGCGCCATGGCGGTCAGGACCAGCTGGCCGCGCGCCTCGGCGGCATCCAAATCGCGCGTCGGCGCGAGCCGGGATGGTGCTTTCACGAGGCCTGCGAGGATCGCCGCCTCCGACAAGGTCACATAGCTCGCCGGTTTGCCGAAATAGCGCTGCGAGGCCGCCTGCACGCCATACGCGCCGGAGCCGAAATAGACGCGGTTGAGATAGAGTTCGAGGATCTGGTCCTTGGTCAGCTTGGTCTCGAGCCAGACCGCCAGGATCGCCTCCTGCACCTTGCGCTCGAAGGAGCGCTCGGGGGTCAGGAACAGGTTCTTTGCCAGCTGCTGCGTCAGCGTCGAACCGCCCTGCACCACCGACCCGGCGCGCATATTGATAAAGGCCGCGCGCATCAGGCCGATCGGATCGACGCCGAAATGGCTGCGGAAGCGCTGATCCTCGATCGCGACGAAGGCCTGCGGCAGATAATCCGGCAGGTGCTTAATCTCGACCGTCGAGCCGACGCCGTCGCCGCGGCGGGCGAGGACGGTACCATCGGTGCCGACAAGCGTCACGCTTGGCGGGCGCGGTGGAATCTTCAGATCATTAATGCTCGGAAGGTTCGTCGCTTCGTACGCGACGAATCCTGCCAGAACGACACCGCCCCAGACCGAGGCGACGAGGCCGTATTTGATCAGGCCGCCCAGCGCGAAAAAGCCGATGCCGGGACGCGAGCGGCGTTTCTTCTTCGAACGTCGCGCGGAGCCGGATCGAGACGAGGAGCGCTTCTTCCTGGGCTGCGGAGGCGGCGGTTCGTCCTCCATCTCGTCCTCGAAATCCTCGTCCTCATCATAGTCAGGTTCAGGCTCCGGCGCCCGGCGTGCGGAACGGCGCGGCGGCGGGGCCGGTTCGTCGTCTTCGTAGAAATCTTCTATGGGACGGCGGCGCGCACCGGCGCGGCCGTGACCGCCCGCCCGGTCCTCCGGGCTCAGACGGAGATCCAGCAGTTCCTCAGGATGGGAATCGAATCGGGGCTCGCGCTTCTTGCGCGGCTTCCCGCCGAAACCGAACATACCGCTAGCCCCGCTCAGCACAGACCGCGGCGCCACGCCGGCGCCGCCCTGCTCGCCCAGTGCCGCACCTTCACTTTGAATGCGGCGGGTTTATGGGGTGTTAACCCAATTGCGGTTTGGACTCAGGCCCGTTGCGGATCGAGCGTGATCGACCAGAGATCGGCGTCGGCGACGTCCTTCAGCGTTACCGTCATCTGCTCCGTGTCGCCGTCGATCGCGACCAGGCCGAAGAACTGCAGGCCAGCCGCGGGCGACAGATTCGCCTGTCCGTTTTCCGGTGCCTTCACGTAGCGAAGCTGCGGGCCGAACGTATTCTCGAGTTCGTTAGGACCGAACGTGCCGGAATGGATCGGGCCGGAGACGAACTCCCAGAACGGATCGAAATCCTGGAACTGGGCCTTGTCCGGATCGTAGTAGTGCGCGGCGGTATAGTGGACGTCGGCGGTGAGCCACACCGTGTTCTTGATGCCCGCATGCTTCATGAAGCTGAGGATATGCGCGAATTCGTGTTCGCGGCCGGCCGGCGCGCCATTGCCCTGCGCCACCCCCTCCTGCCGCATCGAGCCGTCGGCCTGCTTGTCGGGAACGATCAGTCCGAGCGGCATATCGGCCGCGATGACCTTCCAAGTCGCACGGGAATTGAGCAATTCGCGCTTCAGCCAAGCGATCTGTTCTGCGCCGAGGAACACCGTTTCCGCCGACTCCTTGGTCTGGCCATTAGCGGTGTTCGGGCCGCGGTAAGTGCGCATGTCGAGGAAGAAGATGTCGAGCAGCGGACCGTAATTGACCCGACGATAAACACGGCGCGGCTCGACGATCGAAGTGCGAAGCGGCATCATCTCATGGAAGGCGCGCGCCGCGCGGGCGGCCAGCACGCCGATGTTCTTTTCCTTGTAAGCATCACCGAGAATCTTCGAGGAAGACCAGTTGTTGGTGACCTCGTGGTCGTCCCACTGGGCGTATATCGGCACCGCCGCGTTGAAGGCGCGGACGTTCTCGTCCATCAGATTGTATTTGTACTGGCCGCGATATTCCGAGAGCGTCTCGGCGACCTTGGACTTCTCCTCGGTCGTGACGTTCTTCCACATCGTACCGTCGGGCAGTTTCACTTCCGACTTCAGCGGACCGTCGGCATAGACCGTGTCGCCGGAATGGATGAAGAAGTCCGGCTGGTGCTTCAGCATGGTGGCATAGGCCTTCATGCCGCCGCGATCGGCATCGATGCCCCAGCCCTGACCGGCGGTGTCGCCAGACCAGGTGAACTTGACACCGCGGCGATTGCCCGGCGCGGTGCGGAAGCGACCGACCAGGGGCTCGCCGATCACGTTGACGTCGGCAATGTCGCGGAAGCGGACGCGGTAGAAGATGTCCTGCCCGGACGGCAGGTCGTCGACGAGGAGCTTGCCGGTGAAATCCCCTTCCGGGTCGACGGTGAGGGCCGGCAGCGTGCGAGCGTTCTTGAAGCTCTCCGTCGTCGAGATTTCGACCATCATCTGCGACGGACGGTCGGCGCGTGCCCAGATCATGCCGGCGTCCGAGCCGATGTCGCCCGTCTGCAGGCCGTGCGTAATCAGCGGGCGATCGGCGGCGCGGCTGAGATAGGGGCGGGCGAGGCCGCCAGGCAGCGCGAAAGAAGCGGTCGCGGCTGCGCCGGTGAGGAGAATCTGACGGCGGGAAATGGTCGGCATGGAAGCGTCCTCCGGGTCTCGTCGAGTCCAGAAGACTTCTAAAAACCGCCGATGACGTGACTGTTTCGCGAAGGCGACGAAGCTGTGACGCGTGTTTTGTAGCCGCAGCTAAGAAAATGGGTTTCCCATTCGGCGCCTGTAAGTTTACGTTGGACTCGCAGCACGTGGCCAATCAGCCACAGGTCTGATTTAACCGGACTATCAGGGTTGCGGGTCACATTCGTGGCCCTGATCTACCCGCAAATTGCAGTTTCCATTTCACAGGCATCTTTATGTTGCGCCCGCTCCTTTCGGCCGTTGCCGCTTTCGCCATTCTCGCTCCAACCGTGGTCATCGCGCAGGCACCGCCAGCGCCTCCGGTCTCGGTGGCAAAGCCCGTGTCGCGCAAGGTCGTCGACTGGGTGGAGTTTCCGGGACGTTTCGAACCGGCCGCCTTTGTCGAAGTCCGCGCGCAGGTCGCGGGTGAACTTGCCCAGGTCGCGTTCACTGACGGTCAGGAGGTCAAGGCCGGCGATCTCCTGTTCAAGATCGATGACAAGCCTTTCGCTGCCACGCTGCGCCAGACGCAGGCAGCGGTAGTAGGTAACCAGACCCGCCTCGACCTCGCGACGTCGGAACTGAAGCGCGCACAGGAGCTGCGCCAGACCGGCAATATTCCGGAACAGACATTCCAGCAGCGCCAGCAGACCTTTCTCGAATCGCAGGCGAACCTGAACGCCTCGACCGCCGAGGTGGAGACCGCGCGCATCAATCTCGGCTATACAGAGATCCGGGCGCCGATCTCCGGCCGTATCGGCCGCAAGCTGGTCACCGAGGGCAACCTGATCTCGGCTGGCTCGTCTGGCACGCTGCTGACGACGATCGTCTCCTTCGATCCCGTGCACTTCTACTTCGACGTCGATGAGGGCTCGTTCCTCGCCTATACCCGCGCGAATAGGGGCATTTCGAGCAACAGCGACCAGAAGGTGTACGTCGCCCTCTCGGACGAGACCGACTTCACGCGCGAAGGCACGCTCGACTTCCTCGGCAACCGAGTCGACGCGCAGACTGGCACGATCCGCGTCCGCGCATCGGTTCCCAATCCGGAACACTTCATCACACCCGGTCTGTTCGGCCGCGTGCGTCTCGCTACCCGCCCCGCCTATGACGCTATGATCCTGCCGGACGAGGCGATCATGCTCGACCAGACTCGCCATCTCGTCATGACGGTTGCGGCCGACGGAACCGTTGTTCCGAAGCAGATCCAGGTCGGTCCGAAGCTCGGCCCGTACCGCGCGATCGCCAGCGGCCTCACCGCCGACGACACGGTTATCATCAATGGTCTGATGCGTGCCCGTCCCGGCGCCAAGGTGACACCCCAGCCGACGGAACTGAAGGTTCCCGACGATCTGACGCGCCCCAGCGTCACCCCGACTAACTGAGCGGACAGGGGAACAAATGCGCTTCGGTCATTTCTTCGTCGACCGCCCGATCTTCGCGGCGGTCGTTTCGATCGTGATGGTGGTTATCGGCGTCGTTGCGCTGGTGCAGCTTCCCATCGCCCAATATCCGCAGATCGCACCGCCGACGGTCGTGGTCAACGCGACCTATCCGGGCGCAAACGCCGAAACGATCTCCGAGACGGTGGCAACGCCGATTGAACAGCAGATCAACGGCGTCGAGAACATGATCTACATGTCCTCGCAGTCGACGTCGGACGGCTCGCTGCAGATCACCGTCACCTTCGAGATCGGCACCGACCTCGATATCGCGCAGGTTCAGGTCCAGAACCGCGTCAACCAGGCGGAACCCCGCCTGCCTGAAGACGTGCGCCGCCTCGGCATCACGGTCAACAAGTCGTCGAGCGACTTCTTGATGGTCGTGAACATGTTCTCGCCGGACAACAGCCTCGATGAGCTGTATGTCTCGACCTACACCTTCCTGAACATCCGCGACCGGCTCGCACGCCTCTACGGTGTCGGCGACATCTTCGTCTTCGGCGCCCGCGAATTGTCGCTCCGCGTCTGGCTCGATCCGCAGAAACTCGCGTCGTACAGCCTGAGCGCAGGCGAGGTCGTCGCATCTTTGCAGGAGCAGAACGTCCAGGTTTCGGGCGGCTCGCTCGGCCAGCCCCCGTCACCACAGGGCACCGATTTCCAGGTCATGGTGACGACCCAGGGACGTTTCCGCACGCCGGAGCAGTTCCAGCAGGTCATCATCAAGGCCGATCAGGGCCGCCTCTTGAGACTGAAAGACGTGGCGCGTGTCGAGTTCGGCGCGCAGCAATATGCCACCAACTCATATCTCGACGGCCGCTATTCGATCGGTCTCGGCATCAACCAGCGCCCGGGCTCGAACGCACTCGCGGCGTCGGAGGCCGTGATCCAGGAGATGGAGCGTCTCAAGAAGGACTTCCCGCAGGGCCTCGACTACGCCATCGCGTATAACCCGACCGAATTCGTGGCCGACTCGATCGAGGCGGTGACGCACACGATCTGGGAAGCGATTGCGCTCGTCGTACTCGTGGTCCTGATCTTCCTGCAGTCCTGGCGCGCGGCGATCATCCCGATCCTCGCGATCCCGGTCTCGCTGGTCGGCACCTTCGCGATGATGGCGGCCTTCGGCTATTCCATCAACATGCTGACCCTGTTCGGCCTGATCCTCGCGATCGGTATCGTCGTCGACGACGCCATCGTGGTGGTCGAGAACGTCGAACGAAACATCGCCGAGGGAAAATCGCCCCGTGAAGCGGCGCACATCACCATGGACGAGGTCGGCGTCGCGGTCATCGCGATCGCGCTCGTTCTGTCCGCGGTGTTCGTGCCGACCGCCTTCATCCCCGGCATTTCCGGTCAGTTCTACAAGCAGTTCGCGCTGACCATCGCCGGCGCAACGGTCATCTCGGCCTTCAATTCGCTGACCCTGTCGCCTGCCCTCGCGGCGCTTCTGCTGAAGCCGCATAAGCACGGCGGACACCGCAATCTGCTCGGGCGCGCGGCCGACGCCTTCAACCGGCGTTTCGACTGGCTGTCGCTGAAATACTCGCACGGCGTCCGCGGCGTTGTCGGCCACAAGGTCATCATGCTCGGCATCTATGGCGTTCTGGTCGCGGCGACGATCTTCGTGTTCGGCCGGGTTCCGGTTGGCTTCATCCCACAGAGCGACCAGAGCTACGCGATCATTGCCGTGCAGTTGCCGGAGGGGGCGTCGCTCCAGCGAACCGACGAGGTGGTGCGCCGCATCTCCGAAATCGCGCAGAAAACTCCGGGCGTTGCGCATTCGGTCGGCATCGCCGGTTTCTCCGGCGCGACTTTCACCGCAGCGTCGAACGCGGCGGCGATCTTCACGCCGTTCGACACGTTCGAAGAGCGCGTGCCGAAGGGCCAGACCGCGAACTCGATCATCGCCTCGCTGCAGGAGCAGATGGGCGCGATCGAGGAAGCCTTCGTCATCGTCATCGGACCGCCCTCGGTTCAGGGGCTCGGCAATGGCAGCGGCTTCAACATGCAGGTGCAGGATCGCGGCAATGTCGGCATCCGCTCGCTCGAAGCGGCCGCCGGCGAGGTAATTGCGGCCGCCGCGCAGGAGCCAACCCTGATGGGCGTCTTCACGACGTTCAACACACGCGCGCCGCAGGTCTACGTCGACATCGACCGTGAGAAGGCCCAGCAGCTGAACGTTCCGATCGGGAACATCTTCCAAGCCATGCAGGTCTTCATCGGCTCGGCCTATGTGAACGACTTCACCGCCTATGGACGTTCGTTCCAGGTCAACGCACAGGCCGACGGCCCATACCGCATCGCCAAGTCCGACATCACCCAGATCAAGGTCCGCTCGTCGGACGGCGCGCTGGTCCCGCTCGGCACGCTGGTGAAGCTCCGCGACGATACCGGCCCCTACACCGTCAACCGGCACAACCTCTACACCTCGGTGTCCATCCAGGGGCAGGCGGTGCCCGGCATCTCGTCTGGTACGGCGCTCGATAAGATGGAGCAGATCGCGGCCCGGGTGCTACCGCCCGGAGTCTCGTTCGAATGGACCGAGCTCGCCTTCCAGGAGAGAAGCGCCGGCAATCCGGTGTTCATCTTCGCGATCGGCGTGCTGTTCGTCTTCCTCGTTCTCTCCGCGCAATACGAGAGCTGGTCACTGCCGTTCGCGATCATCCTGATCGTGCCGCTGTCGGTGCTTGCCGCGCTGCTCGGCGTGATGCTGCGGGGACAGGACAATAACATTCTGACGCAGATTGGATTTGTCGTTCTGGTCGGCCTAGCCGCAAAGAATGCCATCCTGATCGTCGAGTTCGCCAGACAGCAGGAAGACGAAGGAAAGGCCATTGTGCCGGCCGTCGTCGAAGCCTGCCGCCAGCGCCTTCGCCCGATCCTGATGACCTCGCTCGCCTTCACGTTCGGCGTCATTCCGCTCGCCATCGCCAAGGGCGCGGGCGCGGAACTCCGCCAGGCACTCGGCACGGCGGTCGCTTTCGGCATGGTCGGAGTGACCGTGCTCGGCCTGTTCCTGACCCCGGTGTTCTACGTGACGATCCGCATGCTCGGCGAGAAGCTGCGTCCGTCCCATCCGCCGGTCCAGACGGCCGTGGCCGCTCACGACGACGACTAGTCACGGTTGCGACGGCGAGAATTAGGCGTAGAAGCGGGGCCATGAGAATGGCCCCGCTTCATTTGGTGCTGCTGCGCTGCATTCTCGGCTGGGTCCTCGTGCTCCAGCCGATGGCGCTCGGCGCACGCGCGGCCGAAGCCATCAACAGCCCGTTTGCGATGGAGATCTGCCGGGGCTCAGCGCCCGGGCAGACCCAGATCCCCGCGAACAACCGGCCCGGCCACGACACCTGCTGTCTCGCAGGCTGCACTTTCGGCGGTGGCATCGTTCCGATTGAGGTGCACGCCTCTGCTCTCTCCCGTCCGGTTCTCATCGAGATCGCCCGGGGCGTCCAGTTGGATGCTCCCTCGCTGCGGAACGCAGGCCTCGGCCCGCAATCGGCCCGCGCTCCGCCAGTCTGAACCCTCCGATCAAACGCGCGGCCCTCCGCGCATTCTCATTTCCGGAGAGTTCAATCATGTCGTTTCTCAATGGCCGCCGCCGCGGCCTAATCCTGTCCGCATTCCTTCTCGCGACACCTGTTTTCGCGCACGGCTACAAGGCCGGCACGCTCGAAATCAGCCACCCGTGGTCACGCGAGACACCCCCCTCCGCCACGACCGGCGTCGGCTATCTCTCGATCCACAATTCCGGCACTGACGCCGATCGCCTGGTATCGATCGAGACCGCCGCCGCGCAGAAGGTCGAGGTCCATGAATCCACGGTCGAGAATGGCGTCGCCAAGATGCGTCCCGTCGGCCCTCTAGAGATTCCGGCCGGCGGCGACGTCACGCTGAAGCCCGGCGGCCTGCATCTGATGATGGTCGGGTTGAAGGAGGGTCTCGCCGAGGGCGAGCGCGTTCCCGCGACCCTCGTCTTCGAAAAGGCCGGCCGCGTCGATATCGAATTCGAGGTCGATTCCATGGGCGCCAAGGGCCCGGACGCAAAAACCGACGTCGGACACCAGCACCACTGATCATCAAGGAGCCCGTTCCGGCGGGCTCCTTCCCCAAGGGAACAACTTGCCAACCCGTCGCCGAGCGGGTTTGGTTACCGAATGGAACAAAACGAGATTCTTTCAGGGCTCGCACCCGGCGACCGTCTCCGCCCGGACGGGCGGCAGTCCCCCGCCGCTTCCGACATCGCCCGCGGCACGATGCGGCTGATGCGTTCGCTTGGCCTCGCCTGCGTGCCGGAATTGCCGCTCGCCTCCGGACGCCGAGCCGACCTCGTCGCCGTCTGTCCGCGCGGCCGCATCTGGATCGTCGAGATCAAATCCTGCCTCGCCGACTACCAGGCCGACCACAAATGGGAGGATTACCGCGCCCATTGCGACCGCCTCTATTTCGCCGTCGATCCACGCTTTCCGCGCGACATCCTTCCCGAGGAAGCGGGGCTCATCCTCGCCGACCGCTACGGCGCGCAGGTCCTGCGCGAGCCGGAAGAACATCCGCTCGCCGGCGCGACGCGCAGGATGATGGCGCTGCATCTCGCGCACACGACCGCGATGCGGTTCCACGCGCTGTGCGACCCGGAAATGGATCGCGAGCTGATGTAACCGTCCCCCGGACAAGTGCGCGAAGCGCGCGGCGATCCGGGGTAGCGTCACCTCGCCGGCGGCGGGCGGCGCTTTTTCTTCGCAGGCTTCGGCTGGAATTCCTTCCGCTCGCCCGGCTTGAAGTCCTTGCGCGGCGGCCGCGCGGGGCGATCCGTCCTCGCATGCTCCTCGCGCTTCGGGCGCGGCCCCTGCTTCGCGGGCCGTTCCGTGGGCGCGGCAGCGCCGCCGTCCCGCAGCGGCACGATCTCGATATCGCCGTCCGCCTTGCGCACCGCATGCGCGAACCGGTCGGCCGCGGAGGCCGCGACCTCGAATTTGGTCTCGCGCTCGAAGATGCGGATCGCGCCGATCTCCTGACGCGTCACGTTTCCGCGCCGGCAGAGCATCGGCAGCAGCCATTTCGGATCGGCGTTCTCGCGCCGGCCGATGCGCATATGGAACCACGCGCCGTTCGCGAACGGTTCGCGCTGCGGGCGGGCTTCCTGCGGAGCGCGTTCCTGCCTCGGGTCGCGGGAGTCGCGCCGATCGCCGGGATCGAACACTTCTTCCGCCGCCGGAAGCTGCGAGCGCCACACCCGCACAAGCGCGGCGGCGATCTCCTCGGCCGAGCGGCTGACGAGAAGCGTCTGCGCCATCGCGATGTCTTCTTCGGCCGGTGCTTCCTGAAGCATCGGGTCCTGCATCAGGCGCTGCTGGTCGAGTTCGAGGATTTCCTCGGCCGTCGGCGGGCCGCTCCACACCGGAACGACGCGGGCGGACGCCATCAGGCCCTCCGCCTTGCGGCGCCGCGACAGCGGGACGAGCAGCACGCTCGTCCCCTTCTTGCCGGCGCGGCCGGTGCGGCCGCTGCGGTGCTGGAGCACCTCCGGGTCGCTGGGCAGTTCGGCATGGATGACGAGGCTGAGATTGGGCAGGTCGATGCCGCGCGCGGCCACATCGGTGGCGACGCAGACCCGGGCCCGGCCGTCGCGCAGCGCCTGGAGCGCGTGATTGCGGTCGTTCTGGCTGAGTTCGCCCGACAGCGCGACCACCGAGAAGCCGCGCTCCAGCAGCGTCGTCTGGAGATGCCTCACCGCGTTACGCGTATTGCAGAAGATGATGGCGCTCGGCGCCTCGAAGAACCGGAGCAGGTTGACGACCGCGTGCTCGATCTCGTTCGGCACGATGCGGACCGCGCGATATTCGATGTCGGCGTGGCCGCCGCTGTCGCCCTTGACCTCGATCCGCATCGCGTCGCGCTGGTAGCGCTTCGCCATGGTCTCGATGCTGCGCGGCATGGTGGCCGAGAACAGCAGGGTGCGGCGCTCGCGCGGCGTGGTCTCGAGGATGAATTCGAGATCCTCGCGGAAGCCCATGTCGAGCATCTCGTCGGCCTCGTCGAGGACGACGGCCCGGAGTTGCGAGACGTCGAGCCCGCCGCGCTCGATATGGTCGCGAAGACGGCCCGGCGTGCCGACGACGATGTGGGCGCCGGACTGGAGCTTTCTCCGCTCGACCTTGGGGTCCATGCCGCCGACGCAGGCGACGATCCGGCCGCCGGCCGGCTTGTAGAGCCATTCGAGTTCGCGATGGACCTGCAGCGCGAGTTCGCGCGTCGGCGCGACGATCAGGGCGACCGGCAGGGTCGCGAAATCGAGCCGCTCCGCTTCGCCGAGAAGCGTCCCGCCGATCGCGAGGCCATAGGCAACGGTCTTGCCGGAACCGGTCTGCGCCGAGACCAGGAGATCACGGTCGGCGGCATTGTCGGCCAGCACGGCGGACTGGACCGGTGTCGCCTCGATATATTCCCGCTCCGCGAGGGCGCGGGCGAGAGAAGGATGGGTAGATGGAAAGGCCATTGGGATTTGCCGCGCAGATTCGAGAAAACGAGCGCCGGCATAACGAAGACGCCGGCCCTGGAGACCGGTCGTCATTTCCCGCGCGTTGAAATTTTGGGCTTACTTGCCCGCTGCCGCTCTTAGAGCAGCATTGATGCGGTCCTGCCAACCCGCTCCGTCGGCCTGGAAGTGCTCGAGCACATCCTTGTCGATGCGAAGCGACACCATTTCCTTGGCGCCGGGCACGGACGGAGCCGAAACCGGCCCGGGGGCCGGCTTCGTCGTTGCGGACTTGAAGGCCGCCTCGGCGGCCTTGCGGGGATCGTAGCGGGGGCGATCGATCATCAGCGCGGCGCGCGCTTCGCGAGGATGCGCTGCAGCGTGCGGCGATGCATGTTCAGACGGCGCGCCGTCTCGGAAACATTGCGGCCGCAGAGCTCATAGACCCGCTGGATGTGCTCCCACCGGACGCGATCCGCCGACATCGGATTTTCCGGCGGCTTCGGCTTGTGGTCCGGCAGCGCCATCAGCGCGGCGTGGATCTCGTCCGCGTCGGCCGGCTTGGCGAGATAGTCGATCGCCCCGAGCTTCACGGCGGTCACGGCTGTGGCAATGTTGCCGTAGCCGGTCAGCACGATGCCGCGAGCGTCGGGACGGCGCTGCTTCAGAGCCGAAATCACATCGAGGCCGTTGCCATCGCCGAGGCGCATGTCGACCACGGCGAAATTCGGGGCGTGGGCGTCGACCTGCTGCAGGCCTTCCTTCACGGTTTCCGCAACGGCCACCTTGTAGCCGCGGCTCTCCATGGCGCGCGCGAGGCGCTGAACGAAGGCCTTGTCGTCGTCGACAATGAGTAAGGAAAGATCGCCGTTCGGCGCGTCATCAGTCATTTTCGGGTCCTCAGCGCAGACCAGCGCGATGTGCGCATGTACTGCCCAAAAGGCCCATCACACAAGAGCGGGCTGTAATTGCTTCAGTGTTTGGCTAACGCAAAAGCGGATTTCGGCCAGCTGATCGAAACCAGCGCGCCGATCTCTCCATTGGCAAATTCGACTTTGGCCCCGGAGCGTTCGAGCAGGGTCTTAGCGATGAATACGCCAAGACCGAGACCCGGGCGCTCATGATCTTCCTCCGATCGCCGCGCGCTGCGGGTCGTGAGATAGGGATCTCCCAGGCGCGCTAACACGTCGTAGGGGAAGCCCGGGCCGTCGTCCGAAATCGCGATCGTCACCCGATCGCCGCTCCAGCCGGCGTCGATCCGGACCCTCTCATTGGCGAAGTCGACCGCGTTCTCGACCAGATTGCCGAGCCCGTAGAGCACGCCCGGATTGCGTCGAAGCGCAGGTTCCTTGCCCGCGCCTTCAGCCACGATCTCGATGGCGACGCCGAACTCGCGGTGCGGCGAGACCACGTCCTCGATCAGATGGCGAATCGTCATGTGCTCGTGCGGTGCGTCTTCCTCGTGCAGCGAGGTCAGCTTCTGCAGAATCTCCCGGCAGCGGTCGACCTGTTCGCGCAGCAGCACGACATCGTCCTTCATCGGTCCGTCGGGCACCGCGCGTTCCAGCTCGCGGGCGACGAGGCGGATCGTGGCGAGCGGGGTGCCGAGCTCATGCGCGGCAGCGGCGGCAAGGCCATCGAGCGCCGAGATGTGCTGCTCGCGGGCAAGAACGAGTTCGGTCGCGGCGAGCGCTTCCGACAACTGCCGGCCCTCCTCCGCGACGCGCCAGGCGTAGATGCCGATGAATCCGAGCGCGAGCGACAGCGCCGTCCAGACGCCGACCACATAGAGCGTCGGCAGGTCGAAGCGCTGTTCCGGCCACGGCAGCGGCATGTGAGAGACGGTCAGTACGCTGACCAGCGCAAAGGCGAGCAGCCCAAGCAATGTCGTCGGCAGCGGCGGAAGGCTGGTCGCCGAGATCAGCACCGGCGCGAGGAAGAGGATCGCGAAGGGATTGTCGAGCCCGCCCGTCAGTGCGAGCAGCGCCGCCAACTGCACGATGTCGAAACCGAGCATCAGCGCCGCCCGCATCGCATCGAGACGTTCGGTGACCGGATAGGCCACGCGCAGGAGCACGTTCAGAATCGCCGACACCGCGATGACCGCGAGACAGGCCAGGAGCGGCAGCTCGACGCCGAATCCGTAATAGACGCCGAGCACCGTCAGCGTCTGGCCAACGATGGCGAGCCAGCGGAGCTTGATGAGCGTGTCGAGGCGCAGCCGGCGATGGGTCGGCGTGACGGTGTCGCGAGCCTGAAGATCGATCATCATGAGCGCCTTCTATTCACCGCGCTCCGTCGTGGAAAGAGCGTCGAGTCTCGATTATTCGCCCCTCCCGGCCTAGATAGACGGCTCCGTTCACCGCAGAGCGCGTCCGATGCACGCCCCGCCACCCGCCATCGAGGTCGAGAACCTCGTCAAAGTCTACCGCCGCACCACCGCCGTCGACGGCATCAATCTGTCGATCGCGTCCGGCAGCGTGGTCGGATTGCTCGGCGGCAACGGTGCCGGCAAGACCACGACCATCTCCAGCATCATGGGCCTGCTCCGACCAACCTCCGGCTCCGTCCGGGTGCTGGGCGCCGATATGATGCGTGACCGTTATCGCGTTCTGCACCGGATGAATTTCGAAAGCCCCTATGTCGACCTGCCCGGGCGCCTCACCGTGCGGCAGAACCTGCTGGTCTTCGCCCGGCTTTATGGCGTGCCGGACATCGTGGCCCGGATCGCGACGCTCGCCGACGAACTCGATCTCCTGGATTTCATCGACCAGCCCTTCGGTCGCCTGTCGGCGGGTCAGAAGACCCGCGTTTCCCTCGCCAAGGCGCTGATCAACGATCCGGAAGTGCTTCTCCTCGACGAGCCGACCGCCTCGCTCGATCCGGATACCGCCGATTGGGTCAGGGCCCGCATCGCACGCCACCGCGAGGAGAAAGGCGCAACGATCCTCCTCGCCTCGCACAACATGAACGAGGTCGAGCGACTCTGCGATCGCGTGATCTTCATGCGCAAGGGCAAGATCGTCGCCGACGCCACGCCTCATCAGCTTCTCGAACGCTACGGCCGCGACACGCTGGAAGAGGTCTTCCTTGATGTCGCCCGCGGCCGCGCCAAGGCTGCCGCACTGGCGGAAACATTATGACCCTCGCAACCTCGCCCAGCTTCTCGCCCGCCCGGATCGGCGCCATGGTAATGCGCCATTGGTATGTGCTCCGTTCGTCCTGGCCGCGCCTTCTCGAACTCGTCTACTGGCCAGCCGTGCAGATGCTGACCTGGGGCTTCCTCCAGGTCTATGTCGGACAGGCCTCGGGCCGCGTCGCCCTCGCCGCTGGCACGTTCCTCGGCGCAGTCCTCCTCTGGGACATTCTCTTCCGCGGCGGCCTTGGCTTCTCGATCTCATTCCTCGAGGAGATGTGGGCGAGAAACGTCGGCAATCTGATGATGAGCCCGCTGCGTCCGGCGGAGTTCATCGCCTCGCTCGCGATCATGAGCGTGATCCGGCTCGTCATTGGCGTCGTTCCGGTGACATTGATCGCCTGGCCGCTGTTCGGCTTCAATCTCTGGTCGATGGGTCTGCCGCTCGCCGCCTTCTTCGCCAATCTGATCCTGACGAGCTGGGCCTTGTCCCTGATGGTCTCCGGGCTGATCCTCAGGAACGGCCTCGGCGCCGAAGGGCTCGCGTGGACGCTGATGTTCATCCTGATGCCGCTTTGCGCGGTCTACTATCCCGTCTCGATCATGCCCGAATGGCTGCAATGGGCGGCCTGGACCATGCCTCCGACCTATGTCTTCGAGGGCATGCGCGCTCTCCTGCTCGATCATCAATTCAGAGGCGACCTCATGCTGATCTCGTTCGTCCTGAATCTTCTGCTCTTCGCGGTCGCGGTCGTGGTCTATCTTTATCTCCTGGAACGCTCCCGCGTCGCCGGCTCGCTTTTGGGTTCCGGCGAGTAGCGCTTGATTTTCACGACAACCCGCCTGATATCCGGACCACCATGACACAGAGCGATATCGACGACCGCGACGAGCGGACCGAGGCCATGCCCGAAAACGAGCAGACCGCGACCGAGCAGCAGCCGGACGAACTCACGCGGCTCCAGACCGAGCACGCGGAAATGCGCGACCGCGTTCTGCGCACGCTTGCCGAGATGGAGAACCTGCGCAAACGCACCGAGCGCGAGGTTGCCGACGCCAAGGCCTATGCGGTCTCGACGTTCGCGCGCGACCTCCTCAGCGTCGCCGACAATCTCGATCGCGCGCTGAGCGCCGTTCCCCCCGACGACGAGGATCCTGCGCTGAAATCGCTCGTCGAGGGCGTCGCGATGACCGGCCGCGAATTGCAGTCGACACTTGCCAAGCACGGCGTCACCAAGATCGAACCCGCGCCCGGCGAGAAATTCGATCCGAACCTGCATCAGGCCATGTTCGAGGTACCGGATCCGAACCAGCCCTCGGGGAGCGTCGTCCAGGTCGTCGTTCCGGGCTTCGCCATTTCCGGTCGCCTGTTGCGTCCGGCCATGGTCGGCGTGTCGAAGGGTGGGCCCAAGGCCGCCGCCAACGGCGAAGGCGCCGGAATCGACAAATCGGCCTGATCAGACCCTTAATGGCTCGTTAACTCTGGATTTATTGGGCGGGATCAAATCCTTCGCTGCGCGATTGACAAAATGTCGCAGCAGCGGAGGGTTAGGCCATGCCGCGTTTCAATCTCAGGAATCACTCCGATCCTGGCGAAGTTTGCGTCACGATCAGCAGATCGGGCGCCACGGCTTCGATCACGCCGCCGGCGAGCTATCGGCCCGACCTCGACATCCGCGACATGCGGCTTTCGACCGCGCTGCACGTGGCCGCCGCCCTCGCTCTGCGGCTCGGGACCGACGTCACCATCGTCGACGAGAACGATGCGGTCTTCTTCATCGAGGACGATTTGTCGGATCTGACTTTCGTGGATGCCGGACCGACCGACCTTCTGCCGTTCAAGCGGGCTTCGTAACCCGCCTCAGCGTCAGGTTGATCCTTCCGCCCTGCGGCAGGAGGCTCGACGAACCGGCGATCACCCGGTCCACACCGTGAAAAGCAAGCCGGGACGCTCCGCCGAGCACGAAGGCGTCGCCGCTTTCCAGACGAATCGAGCGCGTCGGGTGCTTGCGATCCTGTCCGCCGATTCGGAACACCGCCGTATCGCCCAGCGACAGCGACACGACCGGCGCATGGAAATCCTCTTCGTCGCGGTCCTGGTGCAGACCCATTCGCGCACCCTCATCGTACCAGTTCACGAGGCATGCCTCGGGCGGATGAGGATAATCCGCGAGTCTGTCCCAGGTATTCCGCACGACCTCCGGCATAGCGGCCCACGGCCGCCCGGTATCTGGATGCTCGGCCTGATAGCGGTAGCCGGTTTCGTCCGACACCCACCCAAGCGCACCGAGATTCGTCATGCGAACCGAGAACGGTTTGCCGGTTTTCGGCATGCGCGGCTGGAACAAGGGGTTTTCGCGCAGCAGGGCTCGCAAGTCATCGACAAGCTTTTCTTGCGCCGATCGGTCAAGGAATCCGGGCACATAGCGTGCTCCGGGGGCCAATAATATCTCGCCGCTCACCATTCTACGATCTGCCCTCTTGCCGAGCGGCTTTTTTGCGCTTTCTCTTATAGTTAGGGCACGTCAGAGGCCCGGAGGAAACGCGCATGACCAGCTATGTCATGAAGAACCTGCAGGTCGATCTCGTCGGCAATACAGCATCCGTTTGCATCTCCTGCGATGGTGGCAAGGGACCGACGGTCATCAACATGAACTTCCCGATGCATGTCAGCTCGCAGCTCGGCGAGAAGGATCTTCGCGCACTAACACGCGATAAAGTGAAGCTCGTACTGACCCGCGCGCTGGAGTGCATCCAGCAGGAAGCGTGATGGGATTCATCACAGAGGCTTGATGAGGCTCCTTGCGGCCAAATTGACCCTTCTTATATAGCTGCCATCGCTGCGCAGAGGGCGCGGCTCAAGGGGACCGGCCTCCCGTTTGCTGAAAACGGGCCGGGCTTCGAACCCGGGCCGCTTCGGGGCCCGATCATGGTCTCGCTTAAGAGAAGGGAACAGACACATGGCCAAGGTCATTGGCATCGACCTCGGAACGACCAATTCATGCGTCGCCGTCATGGACGGCTCGACGCCCAAAGTCATTGAGAACGCCGAGGGCGCGCGCACGACGCCCTCGATCGTCGCATTCACCGATGATGGCGAACGCCTCGTCGGCCAGCCGGCCAAGCGCCAGGCGGTCACCAACCCGGAACACACCATTTTCGCGGTGAAGCGCCTCATCGGCCGTCGCTACGACGACGCCGAGGTCGTGAAGGCCCGCAATCTTTCTCCGTTCAAGATCGTCAAGGGCGACAACGGCGACGCCTGGGTCGAGATCGAGGGCAAGAAATATTCGCCCGCCCAGATCTCCGCCTTCACCCTGCAGAAGATGAAGGAGACCGCGGAAGCCCATCTCGGCCAGCCGGTGACGCAGGCCGTCATTACGGTTCCCGCCTATTTCAACGACGCGCAGCGCCAGGCGACCAAGGACGCAGGCAAGATCGCGGGTCTTGAGGTTCTCCGCATCATCAACGAGCCGACGGCGGCGGCGCTTGCCTACGGCCTCGACAAGAAGAATTCCGGCGTCATCGCGGTCTACGACCTCGGCGGCGGCACCTTCGACGTGTCGATCCTCGAGATCGGCGACGGCGTGTTCGAGGTGAAGTCGACCAACGGCGACACCTTCCTCGGTGGCGAAGACTTCGACAACCGCCTTGTCGGCTACCTCGCGGACGAGTTCAAGAAGGAGCAGGGCATCGACCTGCGCAACGACAAGCTCGCGCTGCAGCGCCTGAAAGAGGCGGCCGAGAAGGCGAAGATCGAGCTGTCGTCCGCCCAGCAGACGGAGGTCAACCTGCCGTTCATCACGGCCGATGCCTCCGGCCCGAAGCATCTGACGCTGAAGCTGACCCGCGCCAAGTTCGAGGCTCTGGTCGACGATCTCGTCCAGAAGACCGTCGAGCCGTGCCGCAAGGCGCTGAAGGATGCCGGCCTGTCGGCGTCCGACATCGATGAAGTGGTCCTCGTCGGCGGCCAGACCCGCATGCCGAAGGTCCAGGAGATCGTGAAGCAGTTCTTCGGCAAGGAGCCGCACAAGGGCGTCAACCCGGACGAAGTCGTCGCCATCGGTGCCGCCGTCCAGGCCGGCGTTCTCCAGGGCGACGTCAAGGACGTGCTCCTGCTCGACGTGACCCCGCTGTCGCTCGGCATCGAGACGCTCGGCGGCGTGTTCACTCGTCTGATCGACCGCAACACGACGATCCCGACCAAGAAGTCGCAGACCTTCTCGACGGCCGAGGACGGCCAGACGGCGGTCACGATCCGCGTCTTCCAGGGCGAACGTGAGATGGCGGCCGACAATAAGGCGCTCGGCCAGTTCGATCTCGTCGGCATCCCGCCGGCGCCGCGCGGTACGCCGCAGATCGAGGTCACGTTCGACATCGACGCCAACGGTATCGTGAACGTCACCGCGAAGGACAAGGCGACCGGCAAGGAGCAAGCGATCCGCATCCAGGCCTCTGGCGGTCTTTCGGATTCCGACATCGAGAAGATGGTCAAGGAAGCCGAGGCACACGCCGAAGAGGACAAGAAGCGCCGCGCGCTCGTCGAGGCCAAGAACCAGGGCGAGAGCCTTGTCCATCAAACCGAAAAATCGATCGCCGATCTCGGCGACAAGGTCCCGGCGGCCGACAAGTCGGCAGCGGAAGGCGCGATCGCGGAACTCCGCACCGCGCTCGAGGGCGAGGACGTCGACGACATCCGCGCCAAGACCGCGACCCTGATGCAGGTCTCGATGAAGATCGGCGAAGCCGCCTATGCGGCCGGCCAGGGAGGTGGCGAGAGCGCCTCCGGCGCCTCGCAGGGCCCGAACGAGGATGTGGTCGACGCCGACTTCGAGGAAGTCGACGACGACAAGAAGTCGGCGTAATAGCTCGCCGGAACTGACGATGCGCGCCCGTCCGCACCACGTGGAATCCGCGACTGCGGACGGGGCACATCCTTTGCAGGCCCCGTCGGGCGAGATGCGTCTTGCGTGTCTCCGGACGGGGTTTTCTGTTTTTGGGGCTGAAGACTGACCGATGGCCATGCGCTGCTTTTACGAAACGCTCGGTGTCGATCGCACCGCCAAGGATGGAGAGCTGAAATCGGCCTTCCGCAAGCTCGCGATGGAATGCCATCCGGATCGCAATCCGGGCGATGCTGCCGCCGAGGCGAAATTCAAGGAAATCAATGCCGCCTATGAGGCGCTGAAGGATCCGCAGAAGCGTGCGGCCTATGACCGTTTCGGCCACGCGGCGTTCGAGAACGGCGGCGGCATGGGTGCCGGCGGCTTCGGCAACGATTTCGGCGCCTCGATGTCGGACATCTTCGAGAGCATGTTCGGCGACATGATGAGCGGCGGCGGACGCCGCGCCGGACGCTCGTCCGGCCGCGAGCGCGGCTCTGATCTCCGCTACAACATGGAGATCACGCTCGAGGACGCCTTCAATGGCAAGGTTGCACAGATCAAGCTGCCGACGCCGGTCACCTGCGAGAAATGCAGCGGCTCAGGCGCCAAGGCCGGCTCGAAGCCGCACACCTGTCACACTTGCGGAGGCGCCGGAAAGGTCCGTGCGAGCCAGGGCTTCTTCCTGCTCGAGCGCACCTGCCCGACCTGCCACGGCCGCGGCGAGACGATCGACGATCCTTGCGATGCCTGCGCGGGCGCGGGTCGTGTGACACGCGAGCGCACGCTCCAGGTCAACATCCCGGCAGGCGTCGAGGAGGGGACCCGCATCCGGCTCGGCGGCGAGGGCGAAGCCGGCCTGCGCGGCGGTCCGTCGGGCGACCTCTACATCTTCCTCACGATCGAGGAACATCCCTTCTTCCAGAGGGACGGGGCGGATCTCTATTGCCGGGTCCCGGTGGCGATGTCGGAGGCCGCTCTCGGCACCGAAATCGAGGTACCGACTATTGGCGGAGAGCGCTCGAAACTGAAGATTTCTGAGGGAACGCAGCCCGGAAAACAGTTTCGCCTTAAAGGAAAGGGGATGCCGGTCTTGCGTTCGCGCGAATTCGGCGATCTTTATATCCAGGTCGACGTCGAGATTCCGAAGAACCTCAGCAAACGGCAGCGCGAACTTCTCGAGGAATTCCGGCAGGCTTCATCTGAAGCCAACCATCCCGAGTCATCTGGCTTCTTCGCCAAGGTGAAGGACCTGTTCGGCGGCTGAGGAACAACGGAGTTGCGACGCGGCGTCCGGGCGGATGGAACCCGGAGCGCGTCAGTTCTGTTCACATCCGCGATAAGACATGCCTCGCCCAGCACCCCTCGCCGAACGCCAGAAGAAACCGGTCTTTCAAGACGAGGCGCGCTTCATTCGTTCGTGGCTCGAAAAGCCACTTTCGATAGGCGCTGTCAGCCCGTCCGGAAAAGCGCTCGCCCGCATGATGGCGGCGCCTATGGATCCGGACCGAGATGGACAGATACTCGAACTGGGACCCGGCACGGGACCGGTCACTGAAGCCCTCATCGAGCGCGGGGTGCCCGAGGAACGGCTTCTACTCATCGAGTATAACCCGGGCTTTGTGACACTGCTGCGAAACCGTTTCCCGCGCGCCACGATCCTGCAGGGCGATGCCTACAACGTCCGTGGTGTTCTTCATGGCGTGCTCGACACACCGCTTGCGGGCGTCGTCTCCAGCCTGCCGCTGCTGACGCAGCCGGTGCCGCGCCGCGTTCGCCTGCTGCGCCATTGTCTGGCGCTGACTCAGCCGGGCGCGCCGTTTAGCCAATTCACCTATTCGGTCGCGCCACCTATCCCGCTTCTCACCATCGGCGACGCCAATGCCGAAGGCAGTCCAGTCGTTTGGCGCAATATTCCCCCGGCAAGGGTCTGGACCTACCGTCTTCCCTCCGCGTAAACCTTGAGGAATATTCTCGGAGGCGTGCGTACATGGCTGGCCCGAAAATCCTCGTTTTCGCGGGCAGCTTGCGCACCGGCTCGTTCAACGAGACGCTCGCGGCCTATGTGGCGCGGAAGCTGACCGAACTCGGCGCCGAGGTAACGCATGCCAGCCTCCGCGATTATCCGATGCCGCTCTATGACGGCGACCTCGAAGCGCGCGAGGGCGTTCCGGAGCGCGGCCAGGCTTTCGCGCTCCTGATGAGCCAGCACCTGGGCATTTTCATCGCCGGGCCGGAATACAATGCCGGCATCACGCCGCTGATGAAGAACACGCTCGACTGGGTCTCGCGGGTCGATCGCGGCTCGGCCTATAAGAACCGCATCTTCGCACTCGGCGCCGCCTCCGACGGTCCGCGCGGCGGCTATCGCAGCCTGATCCACACCCGCCACGTCCTCGAGCTCGGCTGCGCGGCCATGGTCCAGCCGGAGATGGTCGCGGTCTCGGGCGCCTCGAAGGCCTATGACGAGAACGGCGAGTTGATCGGCCCGACGGCGAAGGTCGCCGCGAACACGCTCTCGGCCCTTGTCGCCAACGCGAAGCGGTACGCCGCGTGAGCCAAATACCCGCCCGCGACCGGCTGATCGTCGCCCTCGACATTCCGGACGTCGAACGCGCCTCGCGACTCGTCGCGGAACTCGGCGACAGCGTCACCTTCTACAAGATCGGCTACGAGCTCGGCTTCGCCGGCGGCCTCCCGCTCGCCGAGCGGCTGGCCGGCGAGGGCAAGCAGATCTTTCTCGATTTCAAACTGCACGACATCGGCAATACCGTCGCCCGCGGCGTCGCTAGCCTGTCGAAGATCGGCGCGACCTTCCTTACCGTGCACGCCTATCCGCAGACCATGCGCGCGGCCATCGAGGGCCGGGGCGACGCCCAGGTGAAGCTCCTCGCCGTGACCGTCCTGACCTCCTATGACGACCAGGACGCCGCCGAGGCGGGCTATGCGCTGGCCATCCGCGACCTCGTCCGGCTGCGCGCCGAACAGGCCCGCACCATCGGCATCGACGGCGTCGTCTGCTCGGCGGCGGAAACCTCTCTCGTCCGCGACGTCGCCGGCTCGTCCATGGCGATTGTCACGCCCGGCATCCGCCCGGCTGGCGCCGCGACCGGCGACCAGAAACGCACGCTCACCCCCGCCGAAGCGATCGCCGCCGGCGTCGACTACCTCGTCGTCGGCCGTCCGGTGACGGCATCGCCCGACCCGAAGGCATCGGCCGAAGCGATCGTTCAGGAAATCTCGGTCGCGCTTTGACGCGCGCCGCATAACAAAGGAAACGCCATGGCAAAGGGTTACTGGATCGGCCGGCTGACGGTCACCAATCCGGACGGGTTCCAGGACTACGCCGCGATCAGCGCCGGCATCGTTCAGGGACATGGCGGCAAATATCTCGTTCGCGGCGGCAAGTTCGATGCGGTCCAGGGCGATGCGCGCGAGCGCAACGTCGTCATCGAATTCGAAAGCTACGAAGCGGCGCTCGCCGCCTGGAACTCGTCCGATTACCAAGACGCCAAGAAAAAGCGCGACGGGAACTGCGAAGCCGAATTCGTGGTTGTCGCGGGCTATGAGCCCTGAGATTGTGCGACCCAACAAGTGCTGGCCGGCTAGGAAATTTTGATGAGTGACATGCGTCTTGTGGTGGTCGGGGCGGCGGGCCGGATGGGCCGCGCCTTGATCCGCGCCATCACCGAGACCCCCGGCGCGGTACTGGCGGGCGCAATCGAGCGCCAAGGCTCGTCGGAAATCGGCCAGGATGCAGGCATCTTGGCGGGCCTGCCTCCGGGTGGCGTCAAGGTGACTGACGATCCGCTGCCGGTCTTTGCCGCGGCGGAGGGTGTGCTCGATTTCACGTCCCCGGCCGCGACAACTGCCTTTGCTAGTCTGGCAGCCCAGGCGCGCATCGTCCATGTCATCGGCACGACCGGCCTTGTCGAGACCGATCTCGACAAGCTCGATGCCGCCGCCCGTCATGCCGTCCTGGTCCGCTCCGGCAATATGAGCCTCGGCGTCAATCTCCTGGCGGCACTAGTCAAGCGCGCCGCAGCCGCTTTGCCGGACTTCGACATCGAAATTCTCGAAATGCATCACCGCCACAAGGTCGATGCGCCGTCTGGCACCGCACTGCTTCTCGGGGAGGCCGCGGCCGAGGGCCGCGACATCGATCTGTCGTCCTCCTCGGTTAGGAGCCGGGACGGCCATACCGGCGCAAGGCCCGGGGGTGCCATTGGTTTTGCCACCTTGCGCGGCGGGTCGGTCGTCGGCGAACATTCAGTCATTCTCGCCGGTCCCGGTGAACGCATCGAACTCAGCCACAAGGCTGAGGACCGCGCGATCTTCGCCAACGGAGCCGTCCGGGCTGCGCTCTGGGGGCGCGGAAAAAAGCCGGGTCACTATTCCATGGCCGACGTGCTCGGCCTCGCGGACGTCTGAAAGGGTCACCGATGGAGCGTACTCTGGTCCTTGTCCGCCACGGCCAAAGCGAGTGGAACCTCAAAAACCTGTTCACGGGCTGGAAAGATCCGGACCTGACCGAACTCGGCATCGAAGAGGCGAAGAAGGCCGGCGCACGGCTCCAGCACGACGGATATCGCTTCGACCTCGCCTTCACCTCCGAGCTCGTCCGCGCCCAACACACGCTGAATCTAATTCTCGAGGAACTCGGCCAGACCGGCATCCCGATCCGGTACGACATCGCCCTGAACGAGCGCGACTACGGCGACCTCAGCGGGCTCAACAAGGAAGAGGCCGCGAAAAATTGGGGCGAGGAACAGGTCCACACCTGGCGCCGCTCGTTTGCGGTGGCGCCACCCGGTGGCGAAAGCCTGCGCGACACGCTCGCTCGCACGCTCCCCTATTATGTCCGCGAGATCCTGCCGGAAGTCCTCTCGGGCAAGAACGTCATCGTCACGGCGCACGGCAATTCGCTGCGCGCACTGATCATGGTCCTGGAAGGCCTGAGTCCGGACGGCATCGTCGCCCGTGAACTCGAAACCGGGAGACCGATGGTCTATCAGTTCGACGCGGTTGGTCGCGTTATCGAGCACAAAGACCTGCTCGCTTAACCGCGCGGAGCGGTGGCATACCAGAAATGCTTGCGGGCCTTACACCTGTTTTGATACTGTGAATTTAATCGATCTCCGCCTCGGGCGGATTTTCCTTGTTTGAAGAGTGGAATTGAGCGAATGGCCGACGAGGCATCCAACAAGACCCTGGATTGCGGGCTTCGCCCCAGCGCCTGCGTTGCGCGCGATGTCGGCGGCCTGCTGCGCGGCGTCGGCCTGCGCCCGACACGTCAGCGAATCGCGCTCGGCCGCATGCTCTACGCC
Source organism: Rhizobiaceae bacterium CPCC 101076 (assembly GCA_003347645.1). GTDB lineage: Bacteria > Pseudomonadota > Alphaproteobacteria > Rhizobiales > Methylopilaceae > Flaviflagellibacter > Flaviflagellibacter deserti. Next base: position 81,162 of record QDFX01000018.1, read on the forward strand.
AAAGGCGACCGTCACGTGACGGCGGAAATCCTGCATGAAGAGGCGATGCGCGCCCGCGTCCCCGTCTCGCTCGCGACCGTCTACAACACGCTTCACCAGTTCACCGAGGCTGGCCTCCTGCGCGAAGTCGCGGTCGACGGCGCCAAGACCTATTTCGACACGAACGTCTCCGATCACCACCACTTCCTGATCGAGGGCGAAAACCAGCTGATGGACATCCACGGCGACCACATCACCCTCGACGGTCTGCCCGAGGCGCCGGAAGGCATGGAGATCGCCCGCGTTGACGTCGTCGTTCGCCTGCGCCGCAAGGGCAAGAACAGCTGATCGAATTCGCTTCGCGCGATGAAGAAACGGGAGCCTTTCGGCTCCTGTTTTCGTTTCAGGCCGGCAATTCGGCGAGGATGCTGTCCAGCCGCTCGTAACTAGCGGAAACGCCGCTCTCCATCGGGCTGTTGAGCACCGTGTCGCGCGCCTCTGTCGATTCGTAGAGGATGGTGACGCGCAACTCGGTCGTACTGTCCTTTTCGGTGAACGTCGTCGTCAGCAGAGCCTCGCCCGGATACCAGGGATCGTCGAAACGCTCGGTGTTGACCAGCCGTCCCGGCGGATCGATCTCACGGTAGACGCCACCGGCGCCCATCTCCTGCCCGCTCTCGTCGTTCCTCCAGACATACCGGTACTTGCCCCCAGGCCGCAGATCGACCTCGCAGACCGGCATCGACCATCCATCCGGTCCGAGCAGCCAGCGCCTGATGAATTCGGGCTTGGTATAGGCGTCGAAGACCAGCTGGCGCGGAGCTTTGAAGATACGCTCCATCACAAGCTCTCTATCGGCTTGCGCCGTGATCGTCAGCCTCTTCATGAATCGCTCCCGGTGTTTGTGGCCTTCAGGTCGTCGAGCAACGCGTCGAGGCGCTGGAAATTCGCCTCCCAGAGCGCCCGATAGCTCTCAAGCCACGCATTGGCCTGTTCGAGCGGCTTCGCTTCGATCCGGCACGGCCGCCGTTGACCGTCCCGACCTCGAGAGATCAGCCCGGCCTGTTCGAGCACCTTGAGATGCTTGGAGATCGCGGGCTGGCTCATCGAAAACGGTTTGACCAGATCGGTCACCGATGCGTCGCCGGAGGCGAGCCGGGCAAGGATCGCCCTGCGGGTGGGGTCCGCCAGAGCCGCGAAGGTCACGTCCAGATTTGCCGAAGCCAGCATCCATCACCAGTCAGTTATATAACTGACTGGTTATTACAATGGCTTCGCAGGCTCGTCAACCGACGAGGCGCGGCGTCAGGCCAACGCGGCCAAGCGCTTTTCGAAATCCGCGCGGATCTTCGGATGAATCGGCGAAGCCAATCCGCGCTTCAGCATATCGATCTCGATGTCCCGCTTGCCTTCCAGCGCCAGAAGATCACTGACCAGGACCGGCTCACCCATAAAGGATGTGTATTCGATCGGTTGTCCGGCCTGAAGGGCTCCCTCCTGAAGCACCCGGGCATAGGCGCCGGGCCGTCCTGCCTTGAAGAAACGCTTGGCCCAGGTCCTGTCGCCCATCCGCGCCGCGAATGTATTGCATGGCGTGCGATGCGAGGTGACTTCGAGCAGGACGGAGCCGATCGCGAAGCGGTCGCCGACCGAAAGCCGCCCTCCGTCGACACCGGATATCGTCAGGTTTTCGCCGAACGTTCCTGGTTCGAGTACTCGGCCCAGTTCCCCGGCCCAGAAGTCGTAATCGCTCTGCAGGTAGATGTAGACGGCCTGATCCGGCCCGCCGTGGTACTTGCGATCGATGATGGCGTCGCCAAGGAGTCCGAGCCTGCCGATTTCAACGGGCCCGTCGACCGGACGCTTGATGATCCCGGTCGGCGCGTGATGACCGGGCACATGCTCCGGCCGGCCGATATTGACGCTGAGAAGTCGGGCCATTCCGTCCTGCCTTTAGCCAAGCGTGCGTGAGGTCAGGATGTAGGCGTGCGCGCGCCCGGCGCAATCCGCCGGATGCTAGTCGAACTGTTCGCCCGGATAGATGCCCCAGAGCTTGTCCTGCTGCATCCAGCCGTCGAAGCCATCGCCCCAGATCCGGCACCACGAGCCGTCGCAGGCGGACACGCTGGCGAGGACCTTCGGCTGCAGCATCGCCACCACGGTCGCCTCGGAGGAACCGTTTCTGCGGAGCGGCAAGGTCGCCTCTTTCGACCAGGGCTCGATCAGGGCGGTACGGCGACCGGACAGGAGGCTATGGAAGACCCAGCCTTCGGCGCCGTCCTGATCGCGGATGCGTCGCCAATTGTCCCATTCGGCGGTGATTTCGACCGGCAGGCCGGCCCGGCTGAAGACCCAGGCGACATCCTGGTCGTTCGCGGGGCCGCGGCGGACATTCACCTTATCGGATTTCAGGCTGACGAAGCGCGGAATGGGCAGGCCACTGACAGGGCCGAGCGCCAGGGCGCCTCCCGCCGGCGAGGGTACTGCCTTGGCTGACTGCGCCTGCGCGATCACTGCACTGGACTCGCCGCCCCAATAGGTCACGGCAATACCGGTGCCTGCCACGATGGCGAGCACCGCCCCGATCCTGAACAGCTGACCGATACTCATTACTCAGCCCCGCTACGCCCCGCGCCCCGGATTGTCTTTGGAGCCCCGTTGATGGAAACTCCGGCGCGCCAGCGCCAGGACCGCTACAATACGATCCTCGCCGTTTACGAAAACCTAACCAGGCGGACGGCCGCCGGCCATCCACACTTCGCTTATGACCCGAAGCGCCAACGTCTTCGTCACCCGCAAACTGCCCGACTGCGTGGAAGCACGCATGCGCGAGCTGTTCGACGCACGGCTGAACGCCGACGACCGGCCGCTGACGCGAGACGAACTCGCCTCCGCGATGAAGACGGCGGACATATTGGTTCCAACCGTCACCGACAAGATCGACGCGGAACTTATCGATAGAGCGGGTCCAAACCTCAAGCTGATCGCGAATTTCGGGAACGGCATCGACCATATCGACGTCGCGGCGGCCCTCGCCAAGGGCATCACCGTCACCAACACCCCAGGGGTGCTGACCGAAGACACCGCCGACCTGACCATGGCGATGATCCTGGCAATGCCCCGCCGTGTCGCCGAGGGCGTGCGCATCATCCCCGACGGTCTGGATTGGCCCGGCTGGTCGCCGACCTGGATGCTCGGCCGGCGGCTCGGCGGCAAGCAGCTCGGTATTCTCGGCATGGGTCGCATCGGCCAGGCCGTCGCCCGCCGCGCCCGCGCCTTCGGGCTCGACGTGCACTACCACAACAGGAAGCCGGTCGCGGCCCGGATCGAGCAATCGCTGAACGCCACCTATTGGGAGAGCCTCGACCAGATGCTGGCCCGGGTCGACATCGTCTCGATTCACTGCCCGCGCACGCCCGCGACCTATCACCTGCTGGCATCGCGGCGGCTGAAACTCCTGAAGCCCGATGCCTACGTCATCAACACCGCGCGCGGCGAGATCGTCGACGAGGACGCCCTGATCGACCTCTTGCAGACCGATGCAATCGCCGGCGCCGCGCTCGACGTCTTCGAGGGCGAGCCGACGATCGATTCCCGCTGGGTCGAGCTCGCACGCAAGGGCAAGGTCCTCTTGATGCCGCATATGGGTTCGGCGACGATCGAGAGCCGCGTCGACATGGGCGAGAAGGTCATCGTCAACATCCGGACCTTCCTCGACAAGCACCGGCCGCCAGACCGTGTTTTGGCGAGTATGCTCTGAACGGCAAAGATTTCTGTTCCCTTTCTGTTCTGATTGTGGCTACATGCTCCGAGCATTTTCCGGAGGTCCAGCCATGTTGAAAGCCGCTTACGTCACCACGGCCCTGCTCGCGCTCGTCGGCCCCGCTCTTGCCTTGGAACTGATCCCGCCGTCCGACCTCAGCCAGTCATTCTTCGACGCCAAGCCGATCACGTCGACGGACGCGAAGGGTCGTGACGCGAAACTGATTTTCGCTCCCGGCGGCGCGGTCACCTTCACCAATGCCTCCGGCAGGGCATCGGAAGGTACGTGGCGTCTATCGGACGAGGGTTTCTGCATGACCGTCGGTGGCGCAAAACGCGAGAGCTGCTACATCGTCGTCAAGCAGAACGACGGAAAGCTCTCGGCGCTGAAGCGCTCTGGCCAGCCGTACACCTGGTCACGGTAGTTTCCCTCTCCTGCGAAGCGGGAGAGGGTCGAGTAGTCGTCAGACGACTGGGGGAGGGCAAGCACGATGCTCATTACCTCGATCATGCCCTCACCCGCTCGCTGCGCGAGTGACCTCTCCCGTAAACGGGAGAGCACTAAGGTCCGCCCGTAAAGCCGCTCAGCGGATTATCGGCATCCCAGCCATAGCTCACCGTCTCGAAGCGCATCGACCGCGCATCGATCATCAACAGTTTGCCGACCAATCCCTCACCGAAGGGGGCGATCTCACGGATTGCCTCCAGCGCCATCAGCGAGCCAGCGACGCCCGCCAGCGCACCGAGAACCCCGGCCTGTTCGCAGGCCGGGATCGATCCGTCCGGCGGCGGTTCGGGGAACAGGCAGCGATAGGTCGGGTTCGGCTTCCCCTCCGGACCGTTCTCATGCGCGCGGATGGTCGTGATCGCAGCATCCATCGTGCCGAGCCAGCCGATGACGAGAGTCCGCTTGGCGCTATAGGCGGCGTCGGAGACCAGATAGCGCGTCGAGAAATTGTCCGAACCGTCGAGAACGAGATCGTATTGGCCGATCAGCGCCTCGGCGTTGTCCGGTGCGATCCGGAACGCATGCTGCTCGACCGTGACATTCGGATTGATGTGCCTGAGTGCATCCGCGGCACTTTCGACCTTCAACCGCCCGGCGTCCGGCGTCCCATGTGCGACCTGCCGCTGGAGGTTCGACAGCGAAACGGTGTCATGGTCGACGATGCCGAGCGTGCCCACGCCTGCCGCCGCGAGATAGAGAAGAGCCGGGCTGCCGAGCCCGCCCGCGCCGATGACCAGAACCCGTGCTGCTTTCAGCTTCTGTTGCCCCGGTCCACCGATCTCACGCAGCACGATATGGCGGGCGTAACGCTCCAGTTCCTCGGATGACAGCACGGCCAGACTACTCCCGGCCGGCGAACGCGGCCTCGCGCCTCATATCGGATGTTCGGAGGCCGCTGCCAAGCCATCGATCTGACATCGAGAACCGAGCTCTCTCCGTCGCCGTCCTCCCTGAAACAGGTGCATCAGCCCTTCTTCGTCGCCCAGTCGAGCGCGTCTTCCATCCGGTCATGGCCCCAGAAGGGCTCCCCGCCGCCGGTGATGAAGAACGGCGCACCGAACACTTCGAGTGCTTCGGCATGCTCGGTTTGATGCCGCAATGCGAGCTTGATCGCGTCGTCCCGCGTTCTGTCGATCAACGCCGCGTCATGGCCGAGCGCGGCCAGCACGCCCGCGATGACCTCGACCTCGGAGATCGTCTTCCCCTCCCCGAATTGCGCCCGATAGACCGCAACCGTGAAATCCGGACGCGCCGTCTCGTCGAGTACGAGCGCGACCCGAGCCGCCAGAAGACTGTTCTGCGGAAAGCCCGGCGGTTCGGCGAATGGAAGACCGTATCTGGCGCAGATCCGGCCGAGATCGCGCCAAGCATAGGCGCCCTTTACCCGATCAGTCTTCAGCGGAGAGGTCGGCAGCCCCTTCCTGTTGAAGATCGGTCCGAGCAGAAACGGTCGCCACGTCACCGAGACGCCGCGATGTGCGGCTTCGTCCGCAATTCGCGCAGCCGCGGGATAGGAATAGGGCGAGGCGAAATCGTACCAGAAGTCGACATGCGGCATCGGATGCCCGCGCTCCCTATGAATCTAAACTTGCGCCGCGACCGCGCCTGACTAAGGTGCGCGCCAATTAGCGATATCGCTAACTAGCGATATTGCCTCCCGCCCTCGCACGGATCCTACGCATGGACAAGAAGTCCCCCAAGAAGGTGGTGCTCGCCTATTCAGGCGGCCTCGACACCTCGGTCATCCTGAAATGGCTGCAGACCGAATACGGCGCGGAGGTCGTCACCTTCACCGCCGATCTCGGCCAGGGCGAGGAGCTGGAACCCGCGCGCAAGAAGGCGGAACTCCTCGGCATCAAGCCGGAAAACATCTTCATCGAGGACCTGCGCGAGGAGTTCGTCCGCGATTTCGTGTTCCCGATGTTCCGCGCCAACGCGCTGTATGAGGGCCAGTACCTGCTCGGCACTTCGATCGCACGGCCGCTGATCTCGAAGAAGCAGATCGAGATCGCCCGGAAGACCGGCGCCGACGCGGTGGCGCACGGCGCGACCGGCAAGGGTAACGACCAGGTCCGTTTCGAGCTGGCCTATTACGCGCTCGAGCCCGAGATCACCATCATCGCCCCCTGGCGCGAATGGGACCTGACCTCGCGCACGCGCCTCCTCGAATTCGCCGAGGAGCACCAGATCCCGATCGCCAAGGACAAGCGCGGCGAGGCACCATTCTCGGTCGACGCCAATCTCCTGCACTCGTCCTCCGAGGGCAAAGTGCTGGAAGATCCGGCCGATGAGGCGCCCGAGCTCGTCTACCAGCGCACGATTTCGCCAGAGGACGCACCGGACAAGGCGACGATTATCACGATCGACTTCGAGGCCGGCGATCCGGTCGCCATCGACGGCGAGGCGCTGTCGCCGGCAACCCTCCTCACCCGCCTGAACGAGCTCGGTAAGGAGAACGGCATCGGCCGTCTCGATCTGGTCGAGAACCGTTTCGTCGGAATGAAGTCGCGCGGCATCTACGAGACGCCCGGCGGAACGATCCTGCACAAGGCCCATCGCGGCATCGAATCGATCACGCTCGACAGGGAGGCGCTCCACCTCAAGGAGAGCCTGATGCCGAAATATGCCGAACTCGTCTATTACGGCTTCTGGTTCGCGCCCGAGCGCGAAATGCTGCAGGCGCTCGTCGACAAGAGCCAGGAATTAGTCACCGGCCAGGTCCGCGTGAAGCTCTACAAAGGCAATGTCGACATCGTCGGCCGCTCCTCGCCGTATTCGCTCTACGACAAGGAGCTCGTCACCTTCGAGGAAGGCGCGGTCGCCTACGACCACCGCGATGCAGCGGGCTTCATCAAGCTCAACGCGCTGCGCCTGCGCACGCTCGCCGCGCGGAAACGCAAGACGGGCACCTGAGCGCGCCCGTCACGGCTTCAATTATCGCTGCCGAGCATCGTCCTGAGTGCTTCGGCGACATGACGTGTCACCCGGCGCTTGTACTTGCGGTGCACGAGTTGGCCGTTGTGGTAGATGTCCTGCTCGACATAGAGCGTCTGGCCGTCCCAGCGCAGCACATTGTCCGATTCGATCGTCTCGATGACGCCGAGATCGATCTTGATCTCACCTTCAGCCGCCTGGCCCATTCGTGTCCTCCGATCACGTCTTGTGCGTGAATGAACCGAGGATAGCCGACTATGCCTCGTCGGCAAGCAATCGCTTCAGCCGGCGTCACAAATCAGTCTTGTGGCGGTCCTAGGCGTGGACTCGAACTCGTCGGCCGATCCGCCCCCGCCTATGCCGGCGCCGGCACTTCGACCAAGATCATTGACCAGACATTCACCTGAACGGGATATTTGCCTCCCAATATCCGCGAATCCACCTCGCAGCCACGCTCCAGAAGGATGACTTCATGACGGTCCTCGTTACCGGCGGCGCCGGCTATATCG
>QDFX01000019.1 GCA_003347645.1 Rhizobiaceae bacterium CPCC 101076
GGGCCCGTCGGGCACCATGACCCGTCCGTGCCTTGCACTGGGGACGAGCCGTGGTCTTCGAAGGCTCTCAAACCTTCGGCGGCCACAGGCCGTGGAAGCGCCCGCCTCCTCCGGACAGAAACGCCGTGCGTGGGGATGCGGATCGCGTCAACACACCAACACCAATCAGGATGCGACCGCATCCCCCGCTCCCTCCGAGGGAGCACTTTCCGAAGATCGCTGACGAAGCCAGGCGAGGCTGAGGCGCGCCCTCTCTCCCCGACGAGGGAGAGAGCGGACTCGGCCGGGAACCGGCCGAGCCGAGTGAGGGGGGACGCCGTAAGGCGTTCCGACCCACGGCACAGCCTCGCCGCCATGTCCCCCTCAACCCGCTCGCTGCGTCCTGCAGCGAGTCGACCTTCTCCCTCGTCGGGGAGAAGGCAACCAAACGAAAGGACCCCCCAAAATGCCCCGCACTCCCATCCCCCGCACCGATTTCGGCAACCGCCGCGATGCCGAGATCGCGATCCAGATCTTCTCCATCCTCTCCGGCCTCTGCGCTCACTGCCCGAACCCCGCCTGCCGGCGCTCGCGAAGCTGCGAATGGCGCCATCCGACCTGCCATGACCGCGCCCGCGCCGCCGGCTCGACCGACTTCGACGGCGCGCTGTCGGTCGCCGGAGAGATCGGCCTCCTCGCGCCGCTGCCCGACGATCCGGACGGCTCGAAGCACATCGAGAAGCTGGAGCTGCTGCGCGACCGCCTCGCCCGCGGACGCCGCCATGCGCTCCGGCATCCCGAAGAGTTCATGGCCCGACCCGCCCGCTAGACTTGCCCCTCATCGCCACCGCGCCTAGAAGGAGCCCATTCCAAAGAACAGCAGGAAGAGTTCCATGTCCGCACGCCCGTCCAACCGCGCGCCCGACGAAATGCGCCGTGTTTCCCTGGAGCGCGGCGTCGCCCGTTACGCCGAGGGCTCCTGCCTCGTGAAGTTCGGCGAGACGCACGTCATCGTCACCGCCTCGGTCGAGGAGCGCGCTCCGGCCTGGCTGCGCGGCTCCGGCAAGGGCTGGGTCACCGCCGAATATTCCATGCTGCCGCGCGCCACCCATGAGCGCACCCGCCGCGAGGTCACCTCCGGCAAGCCGTCCGGCCGCACCCAGGAAATCCAGCGCCTGATCGGCCGCTCGCTCCGCTCCGTCGTCGATCTCCGCGCGCTCAACGAGCGCCAGGTCACCGTCGACTGCGACGTCATCCAGGCCGACGGCGGCACCCGCACCGCCTCGATCACCGGCGCCTGGGTCGCGCTGCACGACTGCTTCCAGTGGATGCTGTCGCGCCAGATGATCCCGGTGAACCCGATGAAGGAAAACGTCGCCGCGATCTCGTGCGGCATCTTCGGCGGCGTGCCGGTGCTGGACCTCGACTACGCTGAGGATTCCAAGGCCGAGACCGACGCCAATTTCGTCATGACCGGCTCCGGCGGCATCGTCGAGGTGCAGGGCACGGCCGAAGGCGCGCCGTTCTCCGAGGACGAGCTGATGGGCATGCTCTCGCTCGCCAAGCAGGGTGTGGCCAAGCTCGTCGACCTGCAGAAGATGGCGGTCGCGTGACGAGACTGCTTCCTCCGGGTAGCCGCCTCGTCGTCGCGACGCACAATTCGGGCAAGCTCCGGGAATTCCGCGAACTCCTCGCGCCGTTCGATCTCGATCTCGTCTCGGCCGGCGAACTCGGCCTGCCCGAGCCGGACGAGACCGGTACGACCTATGCCGAGAACGCGCTGATCAAGGCGCAGGCCGCCGCCGATGCGAGCGGCCTTCCAGCGCTCGCCGACGATTCCGGGCTCGCGGTCCAGGCGCTCTGGGGCGCCCCGGGCATCTTCTCCGCCCGCTGGGCCGGTCCGTCGAAGGACTTCGGCGCCGCCATGCAGCGAATCGAGGACGATCTGCAGACCCGTGGCGCGATCTCGCCCGAGAAACGCCGTGCCGCCTTCATCGCCGCGCTCTGCCTCGCCCGTCCGGGCGACAAGCCGGTCGAGATCGAAGGATCAGTTGTGGGCGACCTCGTCTGGCCGCCGCGCGGCACGCAGGGTTTCGGCTATGATCCGGTCTTCCGCCCCGACGGGCACGAGCGGACCTTCGGCGAGATGGACGCGGACGAAAAGCATGGCGTCGACTGGCAGGCCCGCACCGGCCTGTCCCACCGCGCCCGTGCCTTCATCGCGCTCGCCGACCGCGTTTTCGGGACGAACGCGCGGTGAGCGAGGATCCCGGCTTCGGCGTCTACGTCCACTGGCCTTTCTGCGCCGCCAAATGCCCCTATTGCGACTTCAACTCCCATGTCCGCCACCAGCCGGTCGATGAGGCGCGCTTCGCCTCAGCCTTCGCCCGCGAGATCGACTATTTCGGTGCGCTGACGCCCCGCCGGACGGTCCGCTCGATCTTCCTCGGCGGCGGCACGCCCTCGCTGATGAAGCCGGAGACCGTCGCCTCGATCCTCGATGCGATCGCCAGGACCTGGCCGATGGAGGCGAATGCCGAGATCACGCTTGAGGCGAATCCGTCGAGCGTCGAGGCCGGCCGCTTCGCCGGCTATCGCGCCGCCGGCGTCAACCGCGTCTCGCTCGGCGTGCAGAGCTTCGACGACGGCGAGCTGAAGCGCCTCGGCCGCCTGCACAACGCGGCGGAAGCCTTCGAGGCGATCCGCATCGCCCAGTCGACCTTCGACCGCTCGTCCTTCGACCTGATCTACGCCCGCCCCGGCCAGACGCCGGAGATGTGGCGGGACGAGCTGACCGCCGCTTTGTCGCGCGCCGGCGAGCATCTGTCGCTCTACCAGCTTACCATCGAGGAAGGCACGCCCTACCAGGCGCTCTACGACGCCGGCAAGCTGAAGATGCCCGACGAGGATACCGCGCGGGCGCTGTGGGACGTCACGCAGGAAACCTGCGCCATGGCCGGAATGCCGGCCTACGAGATCTCCAACCACGCCCGCCCGGGCGCGGAGTCGCGGCACAACCTGCTTTACTGGCGCTCCGGCGAATGGGCCGGCATCGGCCCCGGCGCGCACTCGCGCATCGACATGATGGATGGCCGCCACGCCTTCTCGACCGAGCTCCAGCCGGAGCACTGGGCCGCGCGCGTGGAGCAGTCCGGCAACGGCGTCATCGTCGACGAGACGCTCGATCCGGTCGAGGTTTCCGACGAATATCTCCTGATGGGCCTGCGCCTCAGCGAAGGCATCGACATCGAGCGTTTCGAGAAGATCGCCGGCTACAGGCTCGACCCGGCGCGCATCCGCGACCTTGAGGAAAACGGCCTGATCAGCCGCCCGGCCCCCGGCCGGATCAATGTGACGCTGGAAGGCTTCCCTGTTCTCGACGCGGTAGTCGCCGACCTCGCCGCCTAGAGCCCCGCGACCGAGAAGCTGCCCTGGGCCGGGCTGACGACCTGAGCGCCGCCCGGCTGGACCTTCATCACCGCAAGCCCGCGATCGTTCAGGCCGGTCGGCTTCAGCCGGAAGATGCCGTCGATGCCCTTGAAGCCGGACGAGGCGGTCAGCGCCTGCGTGCCCAGGCCCGCGACGCCCTGCGCCTGCGTCAGCGCCGCCGCGAGCAGCACCGCGTCATAGGCGAGCGTCGCGGTGCGCACCGGCGCCTCGCCGAAGCGCGCCTGGTAGCGCTGCGAGAAGTTTGCCCATCCCGCCGAATCCGGACCGGCATAGAGCCCGCCAGCGAGAGCCGGCGAATTCAGCGTCTGCGGATCGTCCCACACGCCCGTACCGAGCAAGGTGATGCGCTTCAGATCGACACCGGAAGACTGCAGCATACCCGCAATGGCAGGAGCCTGGTCCGGCACGAGGATGGCGTCGATGCCCGAAGCCGACTGCGCGATCCGCGACACCGCCGCCTTCATCGCGCCCTGATCGCCGGCCTTGTAGCGCTCGAGCCCGACCACACGGCCGCCATTACGCGCCACGGCCTCCTGGAACGCGCCCTCGACAACGCTGCCATAAGCATCCTCCGGCAGGATGGCCGCGAAGGAGCGCTTACCGTTCTTCACCGAATAGGAGACGATCCGCTCGACGTCCGACTGCGGCAGAAAGCTCAGCAGATAGACGCCGCTCGCGGCAGCGCTGGCATCGGTCGAGAAGGCCAGCACCGGAATGTTCGACTGCTTGGCGACCTGCCCTGCTGCCGCGACGCCCTGCGCGAACAATGGCCCGAGGATGATCTGGGCACCCTCGCTCACCGCTTCCTGCGCAGCCTGGGCCGCACCCTGCGGCGTGCCGAGATCGTCCTTCACCACAAGCTGGAGGCTCGTTCCCTTGAATTCGCTGAGCGCCATCTCGCCGGCGTTCTTCATCGAGCGCGCCGCCGCGCCCGCGCCGCCGCTGGCCGAGAGCGGCAGGATCAGCACGGCCTTGGCTTGCGCGCCCTGCGTCTGCTGCGGCTGGCCGCCGTCGATCGCGTCGAGAGGCTGTGAGGTCACCGTTCCGGTCGGCGCGGAGAAGCCGCCGCCAGCCGTTCCTCGGTCGGTTCCGCCGAGGCAGGAGGCAAGCATAAGCGACACGCAGCCAATCGCCAGGAAGCGCAGGATGGTTCGCGATCGGTGTTCGGCGGGCATCTGGCCTCGCTGGCTCATGTTCGGCGGCAGCGGCATTTCGCCCGTCTGTCGCGCTCCGAGGCTTCCACGTGCATTGCCGATGCACCAGCCCCATCGTAACGTCTGTGTCCTTGGTAACCGACGGATTCCCTTATGCCAAGCCTGACCCGGCCGGGTTCCACGGCCAAGGCTGACGAGACGGCGCGCCGACGCGACTATTGGATAGATGGCCAGAAGCTGGAAGCGCCCCGCGCCGCGCACGGACTTCACATCGTCGCGACTCCAATCGGCAATCTTGGCGACATCACGCTTCGCGCCCTGGCGACGCTTGCGGGGGCCGATGCGATTCTCGCCGAGGACAGCCGCGTCACCCGCAAGCTCCTGACCCGGTTCGGCATCACAGCGCCGATCCTGCCTTATCACGAGCACAACGCCGCCGAGATGCGCCCCAAAGTGCTGGCGAGGCTGAAAGAGGGAGCCGCGCTCGCACTGGTCTCCGACGCCGGGACGCCGCTCGTCTCCGATCCGGGCTTCAAGCTGGTCCGCGCGGCCGTCGAGGAAGGCTATTCGGTCATTCCGATCCCCGGCCCCTCGGCCGTCCTCGCCGGCCTGACCGTCGCAGGCCTGCCCACCGACCGCTTTTTCTTCGAGGGCTTCCTGCCGCCGAAAAGCGCGGCGCGCCGCACCCGCGCCGCGGAAATCGCGAACGTGCCGTCAACGCTCGTCTTCTTCGAGACAGGTCCGCGCATCGCCGCGACTCTTGCGGACCTCAATTCTGTCCTCGGCCCGCGACAGGCCGCCGTCGCCCGCGAACTGACGAAGACCTTCGAAGAGGTCCGCCGAGGCACGCTTGCCGAATTGGCCGAAGCCTATTCCGACGCCGAGCGCCCTCCGAAAGGAGAGATCGTCCTTCTTGTCGGCCCGCCGCCTGAGGAAGAAGCGCCAGCCGGCGAGACGCTCGACGACGCGCTCAAGGCCGCCATGGCGACCTCGTCGCTCAAGGACGCGGTCGCCGAGGTCGCCAAGACCAGCGGCGTTCCCCGGCGCGAGGTCTACGCCCGTGCACTCGCCTTGTCGGAAGCGCGGAATTGACCGCGACACGCCATCTTCCTGACCCGGCACGCCGGGCGGCCTATGGCCTCGGCCTGCGTTCGGAGACGATCGCCGCTCTATTCCTGCGAATGAAGGGTTATCACGTGGTCGCCCGCCGGCACCAGACTCCGGTCGGCGAGATCGACCTCATCGTCCGGCGCGGCAGGACCGTGGCCTTCGTCGAGGTCAAGGCGCGCCCGACGCTCGATATGGCAGCGGAATCCATCCGCCTTTACCAACAATCGCGTATCGTTCGCGCCGCCGAGGCCTTCCTCTCGCGCAATCCTCGCTTAAATGGCTATGACCTTCGCTTCGACGCCGTGCTGATCGCGCCCGGCCGCCTGCCCCGCCACCTCCCGGCCGCGTTCGACGCCGGCCGCTGACCCGGAAGACCCAATGCCGCTCCGCGTAGCCGTCCAGATGGACCCGATCGACCGCATCAACATCGCGGGCGATTCAACCTTCGCGCTCCTGCTGGAGGCGCAGAGCCGCGGACACGAGTTGCACTATTACACGCCCGATCGGCTGGCCCTCGTCGGCAAGGACGGTTTCACGACCGCCGCGCCGCTCAAGGTCCGCGACGAGAAGGGCAATCACTTCGCTCTCGGCGATTTCGAGCGCCATGCGCTGAGCGATTTCGACGTGATCCTGCTCCGCCAGGACCCGCCCTTCGACCTCGCCTACATCACGACAACGCACATCCTCGAACGCGCACAGCCGAAGACGCTCGTCGTCAATGACCCGGCCGCCGTCCGCAACGCTCCCGAAAAGGTCTTCGTCACCGAGTTCCCGGACCTGATGCCGCCGACCTTGATCACCCGCGATCCCGCCGAGATCGCCCGCTTCCGCACCGAACAGGGCGAGATCGTCATGAAGCCGCTCTACGGCCATGGTGGCGCGGCGGTGTTCAAGGTCGGCCTGACCGACCAGAACTACGGCTCGCTGATCGACATGTTCTCGACGACCTGGCGCGAGCCCTGGGTCATCCAGAAATTCCTCCCCGCGGTCTCGAAGGGCGACAAGCGCATCATCATCGTCGACGGCGAGTTTGCCGGTGCCGTGAACCGCGTGCCGGCAGCCGACGATCTCCGGTCGAACATGGTGCGCGGCGGCCAGGCACAAGCCACGGAACTGACGCCTCGCGAGCGGGAGATCATCGAGCGTATCGGACCGTCCCTCCGCAAGATGGGCCTGCTCTTCGTCGGCATCGACGTGATCGGCGACTACCTCACCGAGATCAACGTCACCTCGCCGACTGGTTTGCGTGCGATCCAGCGTGTCGGCGGCCCGAACATCGCGGCGGTGATCTGGGACAAGATCGAGGCTAAGCGCGCTGCGGGCTGAGATGAATGTTCACTAAACGTTCTTGACCGTGACATCGATCTGAGTCAGCCTGCGTCCATCTTCCTTGGGGGAAGCTTTCCGTGGTCGCATTCGTCTCCACCGTCGCCTTTGAGGGCATCGAGGCAAAGCCTGTCGATGTGCAGGTGCAGATATCCTCGGGGATGCCTGCCTTCCTTGTCGTCGGACTTCCGGACAAGGCGGTGAACGAGGCGAAGGAGCGCGTCCGTGCAGCCCTCGTCGCGTCCGGCCTGTCGCTGCCTCCCAAGCGCATCATCATCAATCTGGCTCCCGCCGACCTGCCGAAGGAGGGATCGCACTACGACCTGCCGATCGCGCTCGGCCTGATGGCCGCGATCGGTGCCCTGCCGTCCGACGGAATCGCCGGGTACACCGTGCTCGGCGAGCTTTCCCTCGACGGCTCGATTTCCTCCGTCGCGGGCGTCCTGCCCGCCGCGATCGCCGCCAATGCGCGCGGCCATGGCCTGATCTGCCCCAAGGCAGACGGACCGGAAGCAGCCTGGGCCAGCGCCGACCTCGACATCCTTGCGCCCGTCTCCCTGATCCAGCTCGCGAACCACCTCAAGGGCACGCAGACCCTTTCGCGCCCGCGCCCGGGTCTGCGCGAACCGACGAGCGACCTGCCGGACCTTCGCGAGGTGAAAGGCCAGGAAAGCGCCAAGCGCGCATTGGAGATCGCCGCCGCCGGCGGGCACAATCTCATCATGGTCGGCCCGCCCGGATCGGGCAAAAGCATGCTGGCCGCCCGCCTGCCCTCGATCCTGCCGCCGCTCGAACCGCAGGAACTGCTCGAACTGGCGATGATCCGCTCGGTCGCGGGCGATCTCGCGGGAGGCGCCCTGTCGGACCGCCGGCCCTTCCGTGCACCGCATCATTCCGCGTCAATGGCCGCGCTGGTCGGCGGCGGAATCCGACCGCGTCCGGGCGAGATCGCTCTGTCGCATCACGGCGTGCTGTTCCTCGACGAGTTGCCGGAATTCCAGCCGAACGTGCTCGATGCGCTCCGTCAGCCGATGGAGACCGGCAATGTCGTCGTCGCCCGCGCCAATCACCGGATCACCTATCCGGCCCGCTTCCAGCTGATCGCCGCGATGAACCCGTGCAAGTGCGGCAAAGCCGGCGAACCGGGTCATGTCTGTGCCCGCGGCGTCCGCTGCGCGCAGGATTATCAGGCACGGCTGTCGGGCCCTCTCCTCGACCGCATCGATCTCCATCTCGACGTTCCGGCCGTCACCGCCGCCGATCTGCTTCTACCCGCGCCATCGGAAGGAAGCCGGGAGGTCGCCGCGCGCGTCGCCGCCGCCCGCGCGCTCCAACAGGTGCGGTATCAGGCCATGGGCGCAACGGGTCGTACCAACTCGGCCGTCAGCGCCACTCTCATCGAGGCCGCCGCCGCGCCGGATTCGGCGGGCATGCGCCTCCTGCGCGACGCGGCCGAGGCGATGAAGCTCTCCGCGCGCGGCTATCACCGGGTGCTGAAGGTCGCCCGCACCATCGCCGATCTCGATGGCGAGGAGCGGGTCGGACGCATTCATCTGGCGGAAGCCTTGTCGTACCGGACCCTCGTCGACCGTGTTCCGCTCGCCGCATAGGGCGCGAATCTGTTCGGAAGTCCCTTCCGCCGCTGTATCCGGCGCCGGGGTCTGCTAGCACACGGGGATGGACGCCTCGGTTCACACATCCCATCCCGGCCAGGACCACAAGGTCACGCCGATGATGGAGCAGTACATCGAGATCAAGACCGCCAATCCGGACTGCCTGCTGTTCTACCGGATGGGCGACTTCTACGAGCTGTTCTTCGAGGACGCGGAGCAGGCAAGCCGCGCGCTCGGCATCATGCTGACCAAGCGCGGCAAGCATCAGGGCGAGGACATCCCGATGTGCGGCGTGCCGGTCGAGCGCGCAGACGATTATCTCCAGCGGCTGATCGCGAAGGGCTTCCGCGTCGCCGTCTGCGAGCAGATCGAGGATCCCGCCGAGGCGAAGAAGCGCGGCGGCAAATCCGTTGTGAAGCGCGATGTCGTCCGTCTCGTCACACCAGGTACGCTGACCGAAGACGCACTCCTCGATCCACGCCGCTCCAACCGGCTGATTGCGCTGTCCCGCGTGCCGACCGGCGAGGACACCGCGCGGATCGGCATCGCCACCGTCGATATCTCGACCGGCGCCTTCATCGTCGAGGAAACCAGCCCGTCCAATCTCGCGACCGACATCGCCCGTCTCGATCCGGCTGAGATCGTCGTACCGGAAGCCATGCTGGACGACGAGCTTCTCGAAGCCATCATCCGCGGCGCGCGCGTCCCGATCGCGCCGGTCGCACGCGACATCACCGACGGCGCCACCGCCGAACGACGCCTGACCGAGGCTTTCGGCGTCACGACCTCGGCTGGCTTCGGCCAGTTGAGCCGGGCCGAACTCGCGGCTGGCGCGACCGCCGTCAGCTATATCGTCCGCACCCAGCGCGGCGCCCGGCCGCCGCTTTCGCCGCCGAAGCAGACCGGTCGCGACGACGTCCTCCACATCGATGGCGCGACCCGTGCAAGCCTCGAACTCACCCGCACCCTTGGCGGCGACCGCGCCGGCAGTCTGCTCCATGCCATCGACCGCACGGTCACCCCCGCCGGGGGCCGCCTGCTCGCCGACCGGCTGGCAAGCCCGCTGACCAGGCCCGGCTCCATCACCCAACGCCTCGACAGCGTCAGCCTCCTGGTCGAGGACGCACGCCTGCGCCGCGATCTCCGCGCGCTCCTCAAGGCGACGCCCGACCTCGTCCGCGCCGCGCAACGCCTCGCCTTCCGGCGCGGCGGCCCGCGCGACCTCGCTTGCGTCCGCGATGCATTGATCGCCGGGCGCGACGTGTCGACCGTGCTCGCGGGCCGCGACCTTCCCGCCGAGCTTGGTGCGATCCGCGAAAGCCTCGGCGCGCCCGATCCCAAAATCCTCGCCGCACTCGGCGACGCATTGGCCGAGACATTGCCGCTCCGCACCTCGGATGGCGGCTTTGTTCGGTCCGGCTATGATCCGGATCTCGACGCAGCGCGCGAGCTTCGCGACGAGTCTCGCAAGGTGATCGCCCAGCTCCAGACCCGCTATGCCGACGAGACCGGTCAGAGAACCCTCCGGGTCAAGCACACCAATTTCCTCGGCTTCTTCGTCGAGGTCCCGGCCCCCACCGGTGAAATCCTGCGCACGCCCCCATGGAACGCGACCTTCGTCCATCGCCAGACGCTGCAGGGCGCGATGCGGTTCTCGACGGTCGAGCTCTCCGACCTCGAACAGCGCATCGCCGCCGCCGGAGATCGCGCGCTGGCGATCGAAAGCGCGATCTTCGAGCGGCTGTCCCAAATCGTCATCGAGGCCGGTGACCCGCTGAAGGACCTATCGGACGCACTCGCCGCGCTCGATGTCGCCTCTGCTCTCGCGGAGCTTGCGGCCGACCGCTCCTATGTCCGGCCCGAAGTCGACCTCTCGCTCGATTTCACCATCGAGGGTGGCCGACATCCCGTGGTCGAACAGGCGCTCAACGGCGCGCCCTTCATTGCCAATGGCTGCGATCTCACGCCGTCCGCAAGCGCCGAGAATGGCCGGATTTGCATGATCACCGGTCCGAACATGGGCGGTAAGTCGACCTATCTCCGGCAGAACGCGTTGATCGCGATCCTCGCCCAGATTGGCAGTTTCGTACCGGCGAGTTCCGCCAGGATCGGCGTCGTCGACCGCCTGTTCAGCCGCGTCGGTGCGGCCGACGATCTCGCGCGCGGCCGTTCGACCTTCATGGTCGAGATGGTCGAGACGGCCGCGATCCTCAATCAGGCCGGCGAGCGCTCGCTCGTCATTCTCGACGAGATCGGTCGCGGCACCTCGACCTTCGACGGCCTGTCGATCGCCTCCGCGACCGTGGAGCACCTGCACAATTCGAACGGCTGCCGCGCACTCTTCGCGACCCATTTCCACGAGCTAACGGAATTGTCGAAGCGCCTGCCACGCCTGTTCAACGCGACGATGCGCGTGGCCGAATGGAAGGGCGACGTCGTGCTATTGCACGAAGTCGTGCCGGGCGTTGCCGACCGCTCCTACGGAATCCAGGTCGCCAAGCTCGCCGGCCTGCCGGCTTCGGTCGTCGAGCGGGCCAAGACCGTGCTGGCCGAGCTTGAAAGCGCCGACCGCACAGGCAAGCGGGGAAAACCTGTCAGCGATCTGCCGCTGTTCTCCATCGCCGCCGCCGCACCTCCGCCGTCCGCACCGGAGCCAGAGTCAGATCCATCTCTGGACGCCCTGGATGGGATCGACCCCGACGATCTCACCCCGCGCGCGGCGCTGGAGGCGCTCTATCGCCTAAAGGCTCTCCGCAAGAGTGCATCGCGGGAGTTTCCGCGAGATGCGCGGGCGTCTAAGAAGGACAGATGAACGTCTCTTTTCGCGCGCTCGAACCGCAAGGCATCCCGGTCACGATCGACCGCGCTTCGCTCGATGCCGAACTCGATCGTCTGGCGACGGAATTCAAGGGCGATCTCCAGGGCCGCGACGTGGCGGTCAAGACCCTGCTGAAAGCCGCTCTCGCGCACGGCCGCAATGCCGCGCGCGAACGGCTCGACAAGAACAATGATGGGCGGATCTGCGCGCAGGACATCTCGAACCAGATGGACGAGGTGATCCGGGCGCTGCATCGCTATGTCCTGACCCACATCCACCCTCCGGTGGCCAACCCGGCGCCCAGCGAGCGGCTGGAAGTCATCGCGGTCGGCGGCTACGGCCGCGGAATGCTGGCACCAGGCTCGGACATCGACCTCCTCTTCCTGTTCCCGAACAAACCGACCCCTTGGGGCGACGCCGTCATCGAGGCGATGCTCTATGTGCTCTGGGACCTCGGCCTGAAGATCGGCCATGCCGCGCGTGGCCTGGACGAATGTATCAAGCTTGCGCGGGCAGACATCACGATCCGCACGGCCATCCTTGAGGCACGCCGGATCTGCGGCGACGAAGGCCTGGCGGATATGCTCGCGCATCGCTTCGACAAGGAGGTCGCCCACGGCACCGCGCTCGAATTCGTGACAGCCAAGCTGGCCGAGCGCGACGAGCGCTACAAGCGCACGGATACGTCGCGCTATGTCGTCGAACCGAACGTCAAGGAAGGCAAAGGTGGCCTCCGCGACCTCCACACGCTCTTCTGGATCGCCAAATACGTCTACGGCGTCCGCGACGTTTCCGACCTCGTCGAGGCCAGCCTCTTCACCCGGGAAGAGTTGAAGACTTTCATCAAGGCAGAAGACTTCCTCTGGGCGGTCCGCTGCCACCTGCACTTCGTGACCAACCGCGCCGAGGACCGGCTTAGCTTCGAATACCAGCCTGAGATCGCCGCCAAGCTCGGCTACCAAGTCCATCCGGGCCAGCAGGCGGTCGAGCGCTTCATGAAGCACTATTTCCTTGTCGCGAAGGATGTCGGCGATCTCACCGCCATCGTCTGTGCTGCCATGGAGCAGCGCCACGCAAAGCGTCCGCCGAAGCTCGACCGACTGTTCAGCCGCTGGTCGCGCTCGCGCCGCCGCGCCCTTCCGAAGACGCCCGATTTCCGCATCGAGAACGAGCGGCTGACCGTCGTCGACGATCACGTCTTCGTCCGCGATCCGGTCAATCTGATCCGGTTTTTCCAGGTCGCCGATCGCGAGGACGTCGCGCTGCATCCCGACGCGATGCATCTCATCACGCGCTCGTTGAAACTGATCGATCGCGACCTCCGGGATAACGCCGAGGCCAACCGCCTCTTCCTCGAGATCCTGACCTCGCGCAACGCGCCTGAAACAGTGCTACGCCGCATGAACGAGACCGGCGTGCTCGGCCGCTTCATCCCCGACTTCGGCAAGGTCGTGGCGATGATGCAGTTCAACATGTATCACCACTATACGGTGGACGAGCACTTGATCCGCTCGGTCGGCATCCTAGCGGAAATGGATGCGGGGACGCTGAAGGACGAGCACCCGCTTTCCGCCGAAGTATTGCCGACGATCGCCCAGCGCACGGCGCTTTATGTCGCGACCTTGCTCCACGACGTCGCGAAGGGCCGGCCGGAAGATCATTCGATCGCGGGCGCGAAGATCATGCGCCGCCTCGGGCCCCGCCTCGGACTCTCGGCCGCAGACACAGAAACGGCGTCATGGTTGATCGAGCATCACCTCCTGATGTCGAACACCGCGCAGTCGCGCGACATTTCCGATCGCAAGACGATCGAGGCCTTTGCCGCGACGGTGCAGACGCTGGAGCGGCTGAAAATGCTGCTCGTGCTCACAGTCAGCGACGTCAAGGCCGTCGGTCCCGGCGTCTGGAACGGTTGGAAGGGCCAGCTCTTCCGGACGCTCTACTGGGAGACCGAGCTCGTTCTTACCGGCGGCCATTCGGCGGCGGACCGCAACGATCGTGTCCGCATGGCCAAACAGGAGACGCGTGACGCGCTGTCGGCGGATTGGAAAGAGAGCGAGATCGACTCCTATCTGGGCCGCCATTACGCACCTTATTGGCTCAAGGTCGATCCGGAACGCCGTGTCGCCCATGCCCGTTTCCTTCAACAGGCTGAGAACGAAGACAAGAGCGTCGCGACCATGTTCACCAGCGACGCTTTCCGGGGCGTCACTGAAATCACGGTGCTGGCGCAGGACCATCCTCGCCTTCTGGCGGTCATCGCCGGCGCCTGCGCGGCGACCGGGGCGAACATCGTCGACGCCTATATCAACACCACGACCGACGGCCTCGCCCTCGACTCGATCTTCATCGATCGGGCCTATGACGAGAACGAGGATGAGAACCGACGTGCACAACGCGTGGCCACCACGATCGAACGTGCACTCCGCGGCGAGCTGTGGCTGACCGATGCCATGCAGAAGAAGGCGGAGCAGCGGAGCCGCCGGACCAAGGCCTTCGATATCGAGCCGCAGATCGTCGTCACCAATGACTGGTCGGACCGCTATACGGTGATCGAGATTTCCGGCCTCGACCGGCCGGGTCTCCTCTACGACCTGACCTCGACGGTCTCCCAGCTCAATCTCAACATCGCCTCGGCGCATGTGGTGACGTTCGGCGAGAAGGCGGTCGACACGTTCTATGTGACCGATCTCACCGGCTACAAGATCACGAGCGAGGTCAGGCAGGCCACGATCCGGCGCGAATTGCTGGCCGTCTTCGATCCGGCGAACGGCTAGTTCAGCTCGATCTGCATGAAGACGAGATCGAGAAGGCGGCCGAACTTCCGGCCGACCTTGTCGAGCTTTCCGGTCGTCCTGAATCCGAAAGCCTCGTGCAGCGCGATCGAGGCCTTGTTCTCCGAATCGATCGCTGCGACCATCACGTCCTTGCCGATACCGCGCGCCGCCTCCATCAAGGCGACGAGCAAGGCCTTTCCGACACCGCGGCGACGGGCATTGGGGCCGATATAGAGCGAATGCTCGACCGTTCCGCGAAAGCCTTCGAACGCCCGGAAATCGCCGAAGCTGCCATAACCCAGCACCTCGCCGTTTTCGGCCGCAACAAGGATCGGATATCCCTGTCGGCGTCGCATCTCGAACCAGGCCTGCCGATCCTCCAGGGTCGATACGTGATCGACCCAGATCGCGCTCGAGTTCTCGATGGCATCATTGTAGATCGCGAGGATGGTCGGAAGGTCGGCCTCGGTCGCCGCGCGGATCTCTACCATATGACTGCCACTCAGCCTCTCGGTAGAAGCCCCACCTCGCGGTAGAACCGCTCGGCGCCCGGGTGAAGTGGGAGGCCGAGCCCGCTCGGCGCCGTCTCCGGCCGGATCATCTTTCCCTTTGCGTGGCCATTGTCGAGCAGCTTGCGGGTGTTGTTGTTCCAGAGCGCCCTGGTCACGGCATAAATCAGATCGTCCGGCTGCGTTTCGCTGGTCACCAGCAACGCGTTGACGCTCAGCGTCTTGGCTTCGTATCCGACCCCCGCATAGGTTCCCGCCGCGATCTTGTCCCGCGCGAAATATATGTGCTCCCGCAACACCTTCTCCGCCTCAGGCCCGTCGAGCGGCACGAGGTCGATGCCGACCGAAGAGGACAGTTCGGCGATCGCCGTCACCGGGGAGCCGCCAATGAAGAAGAAGGCGTCAAGGCTACCGGCGCGGAGCTGCGCCCCGGCGACATCGGGCTTCATGTAGCTGATGTTGAAATCCTTCTCGGTGACGCCGTAGGCCTGCAGAACGATGCGGGCATCGATCAGACTGCCAGACCCGGGCTCATCGAGCGCGACGCGCTTGCCCTTGAGATCGCGGACATTGGCAATGCCCGCACCACGGCGTGCCACGACGTGGAAGGTCTCCGGGTAGAGATTAGCGATCGCCCGCAATTCGGTGACGCGCGGCTTGCCCTCGAAGACGCCCGTCCCTTCATGAGCCCAGTGCGCGACATCGGACTGCGTCAGTCCGGCCTCGATCTCGCCCTTCTGGATGCCTTCGATGTTGGCGACGGAGCCGTTCGTCGCCAGCGCGACGGCGACCAGACCCGGCACGCCGCAGGAGCCGCCGTCATGGCACGGCCGGCTGCCCGGCGGATTGGAAATGGCATTGGCGATCAGTCCGCCAATCGGGAAATAGGTGCCCGCCGTCCCGCCGGTGCCGATACGGAAGAACTTCATCGCCTGGGCATGGACGTCGAATGCGGCACCGATCGCAATCGCGACGATCAGCGCAAGGGCGGCATTGCGGGTCCAGGCGAGATTGATCATGTTCCTCTCTAAGGTTCCGTCATGCACTCATTGCATGAGGAAAAAGCGGAAACAATGAGCCGATTGATCTGGAACAAGAGGCGTCGCCGGTTATCCCAATGACCGATCGATCGAATTCGTCCGAGGGCCGTTTCGGCCTGCCGCAACTCAACGAACGCTCCCGCGAAATCTTCCGGCAGATCGTCGACGGCTATCTGGCGACCGGCGAGCCCGTGGGCTCACGCAATGTGTCGCGCATCCTGTCGACTCCGCTATCGCCCGCCTCGGTCCGCAACGTGATGTCGGATCTCGAAAGCCTCGGCCTCATCCACGCGCCGCATACAAGCGCGGGGCGGCTGCCGACGGAAGTCGGGCTACGCTTCTTCGTCGATGCGATGCTGGAGATCGGCGAGGTCTCGGAGGAGGAGCGCCGGACGATCGACGCCAAGGTCGCGGGAGCCGGAATCGGCCGGTCGATGGACGATGTCCTGGGACAGGCCTCGGCCCTGCTGTCCGGCCTGTCGCGTGGCGCGGGCGTCGTGCTGGCGTCCAAACAGAACGCCCGGCTCAAGCACATAGAATTCGTGCAACTCGAACCCCGGCGTGGCCTGGTGGTACTCGTCGGCGAGGACGGTTCGGTCGAGAACCGGATCCTACCGCTGCCCGTGGGGCTGCCAGCCTCGGCACTGGTCGAGGCAACGAATTTCCTGAACGCGCGCATAGCGGGCCGCACGCTCGACGAGACGCGCGCCGAGATCGAAGCCGCACGTCAAGCCGCGATGCAGGAACTCGACGCCCTGACGGTCGACCTCATAGAGCAGGGACTGGCGAGCTGGGTTTCTGGCGAGGACGCCGAAAGACGGCTCATCGTCCGCGGACAGGCCAATCTTCTGGAGAATCTGAAGGCTCTCGACGATCTGGAGCGCGTTCGCACCCTGATCGACGACCTCGAAAGCAAAAAGGAAGTCAGCGAACTCCTCGGCCGCGCCGAGAATGCCGATGGCGTGCGCATCTTCATCGGCTCGGAGAACAAGCTGTTCTCGCTTTCCGGCTCGTCGATGGTAGCGGCCCCCTTCCGCGATGCGCGCCAGAACATCATCGGCGTGCTCGGCGTCATCGGCCCGACGCGCTTGAACTACGCGCGCGTCGTGCCGATGGTCGACTACACTGCGAAAGTGGTGGGAAAGCTGTTGGGAGAGGGGTGAGCCTTAGTGGAGGCTCACCGTTTCGAGTTCCTGTTCCCAGGCATTGGCGACCGCTGCTTCCTTGCTGTCGGCAAGGAGGATCGGAGTGCCGTCCGCGCCCAGAAGCGCGAAGAGTTCGACGCCCGGCTGCAGGTCGGGGGCCTGCGGGAACAGGCGGTTGATCTCGTCGGACTGCATGCTCTTCACATAGGCGAGACGGCCGCCGCCAAGGCCCTTCAACTGCGCCGCAGTGATGAACGGTTCGGTGTGATTGGTGTTGTCCGCATTCATGTCACTCATCCTCCGCCCGGCTATGAGAACGGGCTACAATGTCGATTTTCCGCACGAGCCGTTCCGGCTGCGGCCGGATGAGGTCGATCGTCAGAAGACCGTTTGCGAGATCCGCAGCGAGAACGTCCATGCCCTCGGCCAAAACGAACACCCGCTGGAACTGCCGCGCGGCGATGCCGCGATGCAGAAAGACGCGTCCTTCTTCCTCAGTCTGCCGCCCGCGAATCACGAGCTGGCCTTCCTCGAGGGTCACTGACAATTGCTCGGCCGTGAAGCCTGCAACCGCCAATGTGATCCGGAGACGGTCCGGAGCGCCCGCATCCGCGGCGAGCCTTTCCACATTGTAGGGCG
Source organism: Rhizobiaceae bacterium CPCC 101076 (assembly GCA_003347645.1). Classification (GTDB taxonomy): domain Bacteria; phylum Pseudomonadota; class Alphaproteobacteria; order Rhizobiales; family Methylopilaceae; genus Flaviflagellibacter; species Flaviflagellibacter deserti. The sequence goes on from QDFX01000019.1 coordinate 17,561, forward strand.
GATAACCGTCGCCGCCTTTGCTCAGACGATCGAGCGTTCGCTCGATCTGATCGAAGCCCAGAAGAAGCGGGCTCGACAAAGGGGACAGACGAGTCATTCAAAGCCCTCGCTGGAAGCGACTTTGCGATGCGAGACCCAGAATTGGCATCTCACGAACCGTTAAATGGTGGGCTTTGCGGCACGGCGCAAGACGCTAACCGACCGCACTGTTTCCGAAGAATTTTTCGCGGAGCCGCATCGGTTTCGCTATCCGGCGCGTTCAACGCAGGCAAGAATGTGATCACGAACCTGTGATGGGTTTGATTCGCTCCGGGATGCGTATCTCGGCTGGCGGCTTGTGGTCTCCAACCTCGCTGGGAGATTGAGAGTGGCCGAATTGAGTTTTCGTCAGAAGGAAATCGTCTCGCTGGCCCGTTTGCAGGGCCGGGTCGGAGTGGACGATCTCGCGCTTCGCTTCGATGTCACGCCGCAGACCATCCGCAAGGACCTGAACGAACTCTGCGACATGCGCCTGCTGTCGCGAATCCACGGCGGCGCGATGATCTCGTCCGGCGTCGAGAACCTCGGCTATGAAGCCCGGCGACAGATCGCGGCACGCGAGAAGCGCGCCATCGGCGAAGCCGCCGCGAAACTCATTCCGAACAATTCTTCGCTGTTTCTGAATATCGGCACGACGACCGAAGAGGTCGCCCGCGCTTTGGTGAATCACGAAGGACTCCTCGTGATCACCAATAATCTGAACATTGCGACGCTTCTTTACCCCAATCCGAAAATCGAAGTGATCGTTGCCGGCGGCCCGGTCCGACGTTCGGATGGCGGTGTCATCGGCGGCGCTGCTGTCGACTTCATCAAACAGTTCAAGGTCGATTTCGCGGTCATCGGTACCTCGGCGATCGACGACGAAGGAGCCTTGCTCGACTACGACTTCCGCGAGGTTCGCGTCAGCCAGGCGATCATCGGAAACTCCCGCAAGGTCATCCTCGTGACCGACCGCTTCAAGTTCGAGCGCTCCGCGCCCATCCGCGTCGCGCACATCTCGCAGGTGAATATGTTCGTCACCGACTGGATGTCCTCGGAGAAGGTCCGCGGCCTCTGCCGCGAGCACAATGTCGAGGTCGTCGAGACGGTCGGCTCGCCGCCTGAGACCGAACAATAGCGAAGCATCACTTTCGTTTTTATTTTCGTTTTTTCGCTATTGCGCGCACTAAAAGGTTCGTTTAGCGTCATTCCTTAAGCGCGGTCGCGAAGAAGCCGTGCGACGATGAAGGGACGGACAGCGTGCCAAACGCGGCCTACGACATCGCGATCATTGGTGGCGGCATCAATGGCTGCGGCATCGCCCGCGACGCCGCCGGACGCGGTCTGTCGGTCTATCTCTGCGAGCAGAGCGACTTTGCCTCGGCAACCTCCTCGGCCTCGACAAAGCTCATCCACGGTGGCCTGCGTTATCTCGAATTCTATGAGTTCCGTCTCGTCCGCGAGGCGCTGATCGAGCGCGAGCGGCTGCTCCGCATCGCGCCGCACATCATCTGGCCACTACGGTTCGTCCTGCCCCATCATTCGGGACTTCGCCCGCGCTGGCTGCTTCGTCTCGGGCTATTCCTCTACGACAGCCTGGGCGGCCGGAAGATCCTGCCGGCCACGAAGACTTTGGACCTGCCGAAATCTCCCTACGGCGCTGCCCTGAAACCCGATTTCCGGACCGGCTTCGAATATTCCGACTGCTGGGTCGAGGACGCGCGTCTCGTCGTGCTCAATGCGATGGATGCGGCGGCGCGCGGAGCATCGGTCAATCCGCGGACGAAATGCGTCGCCGCCCGCCGCGACGGCGGCCTTTGGCGACTAGCGGTCGAGGGCCCGCACGGCAAGAGCGATACGATCGTCGCCCGCACCCTCGTCAATGCCGCTGGCCCGTGGGTAGGCGAAGTCCTGAACGACCAGCTCCGCATGCCCACGCCCGCGCCGATCAGGCTGGTGAAGGGAAGCCATATCGTGGTGCGGAAGCTGTTCGACCACGACCACGCCTACATCTTCCAGAACGCCGACGGCCGGATCGTCTTCGCCATTCCCTATGAGCAGGATTTCACGCTGATCGGCACGACCGACCGCGATTTCCATAGCGATCCATCCAGGGTCTCGGCAAGCGAGGAAGAAGCCGATTACCTTTGCGCCTCGGCCTCCGCCTATTTCCGCGTTCCGGTCACCCGCGACCAGATCGTCTGGACCTATTCCGGCGTCCGCCCCCTCTATGACGACGGCGCGTCGAGTGCGCAGGAGGCAACGCGCGACTATGTTCTCGACCTCGTTGCCCCGGACGGCCAGGCTCCCCTTCTGACCGTGTTCGGTGGCAAGATCACAACCTATCGCCGCCTGGCAGAAGAGGTTCTTGAACGGCTTTCGAACCATCTCTCCCTCGGGAAGCCGTGGACCTCTACTGCTGCGCTGCCAGGCGGCGACTTTCCTTACGACGGCGCGGCCATGCTCGCCGCAAAACTCCGCGAGGAATTTCCTTTCCTCAGCGAGCGCCACGCCAGACGCCTCGTCCGCGCCTACGGCACTCGCGCGGAACTCATCATGAACGGCGCCCGCTGCGCCGAAGATCTCGGTCGCGTGTTCGGCCTGGACCTCACCGAAGCCGAGGTGACCTATCTTATGCAATATGAGTGGGCCCAGACGCCGGACGATGTCCTCTGGCGGCGTTCGAAGCTCGGGCTTCGCACCGGGGCCGACGACAAGGCCGCGCTCGAAGCGTTCATGAGAACCGGGCGCACCGCCGCCCATTCGGCAGCGTGAGGGAGGAGCGATGTCGCTGACCCTCGAAAACGTCTCGAAGATCGCGGGCCGCGCGACCCACATCGCCGACGTTTCGCTGCGTCTGGAGTCGGGCTCGCTCAACGTCCTGCTTGGCCCGACGCTTTCGGGCAAGACGACGCTCATGCGCATCATGGCCGGGCTTGAGCCGCCCAGCCGCGGCCGTGTCCTGTTCGACGGGATCGACGTCACCGGCGTGCCGGTCCGCGCTCGCAACGTCGCGATGGTCTACCAGCAATTCATCAACTACCCGACCTTGACCGTCTACGAGAACATCGCCTCGCCGCTCCGCGTCTCCGGCGCGCCGAAGGACGAGATCGATCGTCGCGTCGAGGAAGCGGCGCATCTCCTGCGGCTCGAACCCATGCTCGGTCGCACGCCGCTCGAGCTTTCCGGCGGCCAGCAGCAGCGCACCGCCCTCGCCCGTGCTCTGGTAAAGCGAGCGCCGCTCGTCCTCCTCGACGAGCCACTCGCCAATCTCGACTACAAGCTTCGCGAGGAACTGCGCGAGGAACTGCCGAAGATCTTCGCGGCGTCCGGCGCGATCCTCGTCTACGCGACGACCGAGCCGTCCGAAGCGCTGCTTCTCGGCGGCAACACGGCCACACTCGACCGCGGCCGCGTCACCCAGTTCGGCCCGACCATCGAGGTCTATCGCCGACCAGCCGATCGTATCACCGCGGAAGTCTTCTCCGATCCGCCGATGAACTTCGTCTCGGCCGAGATCAGAGGCGGCGTGGCCCGCCTCGCGGGAGACGTTTCCCTGCCCGCGAGCGGCCCGCTTGCCGATCTTCCCGATGGTCCCGTGACCTTGGGCTTCCGACCGAACCACCTGCATCTCGCTCGCGCCGAGGGCGATACGATCGCCATGCGCGGAATGGTCAGCGTGGTCGAGATCACCGGCTCGGAAAGCTTCGTCCACGTCCGGCAGGACGGCGCGGAATGGATCGCTCTGGCGCATGGGGTCCACGAACTCGCGCCCGGCGCGCCGATCGACGTCTATCTCGATCCCCGCAAGCTTTTCGTCTTCGACGCGGACGGCAGGCTCGTCGCCGCGCCCGACCGCGCGGCAGCGGCTTAGGAGACGGATATGGCGGCCATCACTCTCGACCACCTCGCCCATTCCTACAAGGCACATCCAGAGGCGCCGTCCGACTACGCGCTCCGTCGCCTCGACATCACCTGGCGCGACGGCGGCGCATACGCCCTGCTCGGCCCGTCCGGCTGCGGGAAGACGACGCTGCTGAACATCATCTCGGGTCTCGTCACGCCGAGCGAAGGCAAGGTGCTGTTCGACGGCCGCGACGTGACGAATATCCCGACCGAGCAGCGTAACATCGCCCAGGTCTTCCAGTTCCCGGTCGTTTACGACACGGTCAGCGTCTACGACAATCTGGCTTTCCCGCTGCGCAATCGCGGCATCCGCCAGGCCGAGGTCGATCGCCGCGTCCGCGAGATCGCCGGCATGCTGGACCTGAATGCCGATCTCGACCGCCGCGCCAGCCACCTCACCGCCGACGCCAAGCAGAAGATCTCGCTCGGACGCGGCCTCGTACGTGCCGACACCGCCGCGATCCTGTTCGACGAGCCGCTGACCGTGATCGACCCGCAGCTCAAATGGGAGCTCCGCGCCCAGCTGAAGCAGCTTCATGCGCAGGTCGGCCGGACGATGATCTACGTCACGCACGACCAGACAGAGGCGATGACCTTCGCCGACACGGTCGTCGTGATGTATGACGGCGCAGTCGTTCAGGTCGGCACGCCGGCCGAGCTCTTCACCAAGCCGGCCCACACATTCGTCGGCTATTTCATCGGCTCGCCGGGCATGAACGTGCTGCCGGCCAAGATCGAGGGCCGCACCGCCTATGTCGGCGGCAGCCGCATCAACCTCTCGCGCGGCTATCCGCGCCTGGCGGAAGGCCAGAAGATCGAGATCGGCATCAGACCGGAGGACATCCGCCTCGCGCCAGGCGGCGACGGACTGCCGATCACGATCAACCGCGTCGACGATATCGGCCGCATCCGCATCGCCCGCGCGCAGCTCGCCGAGCACGCGCTCAACATCGTCGTGCCCGAAGAGGCCCGCATTCCCGGCGACGGCGTCCATGCCCAGCCGATTCCGGAGCGGGTTCACGTCTACGCCGATGGCCACCTCGTCGAGGGGGAGGCCTGAGCATGGATAAACCGTTCAACAACAAGGCCTGGTTCCTCGTCCTGCCGGTGTTCATCGTCGTCGCCTTCTCGGCGATCCTGCCGCTGATGACGGTCGTGAACTATTCGGTTCAGGATACTTTCGGGAACAACCAGTTTTTCTGGGCAGGCACGACCTGGTTCTCCGAGCTTCTCGCCTCCGACCGCTTCCACGAGGCGCTGTGGCGGCAACTGCTTTTCTCCGCCCTCGTCCTGCTGATCCAGATTCCGCTCGGGGTCCTGATCGCGCTGTGCATGCCTCGCAAGGGCTGGGGCGTGTCTGTTACGTTGGTGTTGATGGCGCTGCCCCTGCTGATCCCGTGGAACGTGGTCGGCACGATCTGGCAGGTCTTCGGACGAGGCGACATCGGCCTTCTTGGCTATGCGCTGAACTCGCTCGGATTCTCCTACAATTATGTCCAGGATGTCGAAGATGCATGGATCACCATCGTGGTGATGGATGTCTGGCACTGGACGTCGCTCGTCGCGCTGCTTGCCTATGCCGGTCTGCGTTCGATCCCGGAGGCGTATTATCAGGCCGCGCGCATCGACGGCGCTTCGCGCTGGTCGATCTTCCGGCTGATCCAGCTTCCGAAGATGAAGCACGTCCTGATCATCGCGGTGCTGCTGCGCTTCATGGACAGCTTCATGATCTACACCGAGCCGTTCGTGCTTACCGGCGGCGGCCCCGGCAATTCGACCACGTTCCTTTCGATCGACCTCGTCAAGCTGGCGCTCGGACAGTTCGACCTCGGTCCGGCGGCCGCGATGTCGATCGTCTACTTCCTGATCATCCTGCTGCTGTCCTGGGTCTTCTACACCGTGATGACCCAGGACGAGGACGCGAACCGCAAGGAGGGCACGCCGTGAAGCGCATCATCCTCGCCGTCTACATCGCGTTCCTCCTGGTGCCGATCTACTGGCTCGTGAACATGTCGTTCAAGACGAACCAGGAGATCGTGACGACGATGACGATCTTCCCGACGTCGCCGACGCTCGCGAACTACATGGTCATCTTCACCGACCCGGCCTGGTATTCGGGCTATATCAACTCGATCACCTATGTGGTGCTGAACACGATCATCTCGATCTCGGTGGCGCTACCCGCTGCCTATGCGTTCTCGCGCTACCGCTTCCTCGGCGACAAGCACCTGTTCTTCTGGCTGCTGACGAACCGCATGGCTCCGCCGGCGGTCTTCGCGCTGCCGTTCTTCAACCTCTATTCGGCGATCGGCCTGTTCGACACGCCGCTCGCCGTGGCGCTGGCCCACTGTCTGTTCAACGTGCCGCTGGCCGTCTGGATTCTCGAAGGCTTCATGTCCGGCGTGCCGCGCGAGATCGACGAGACCGCCTATATCGATGGCTATTCGTTCCCGAAGTTCTTCGTGAAGATCTTCATGCCGCTGATCGCATCCGGCATCGGCGTCGCGGCCTTCTTCTGCTTCATGTTCTCGTGGGTCGAGCTGCTGCTCGCCCGCACGCTGACGTCGGTCAATGCGAAGCCGATCGCAGCAACGATGACGCGCACGGTTTCGGCTTCCGGCATCGACTGGGGCGTGCTCGCCGCAGCGGGCGTGCTGACCATCATCCCCGGCGCGCTCGTGATCTATTTCGTCCGCAATTACATCGCCAAGGGCTTTGCCCTCGGGAGGGTGTGATGGAAAGCCTCACCCAAAGCTTCGCCTGGATGGCCTGGACCTGGCAGACGGCCACGTTCTTCACCGGCATCGTCGCCCTTCTCGTCTTCATGACGATCTGGGAGCGCGTCTCGCCGTCGGGAGAGCGCCACGGTGTGCTCGGCATCACCACGACGCGCGGCGACCGGCTGTTCATCTCGCTCCTCGGCTCCGCGTACATACACCTCGCCTGGCTCGGCGTCATGACCGCCGAGCTGTGGTGGGCCTCGATCATCTCGGTCGTCTACGCGCTCGCGGTCTTCCGCTGGGTCTGAGACGGCAAGAAGGAATTCCGCACGGCAGGCGTTCGGGCCGACGGATAACAAACGAAACGAACGTGGGAGGAAACCATGCGCAGAAACATGACGGCCGCGGCAACGGCTGTGGCGCTGGTGCTCGGCACGGTCCCGGCCTTTGCGGATATGGACGCCGCCAAGCGCTGGATCGATTCCGAGTTCCAGCCTTCGACGCTCTCGAAAGAAGAGCAGATGAAGGAGATGGAATGGTTCGTGAAGGCGGCCGAGCCCTTCAAGGGCATGGAGATCAACGTCGTCTCCGAGACCATCACGACGCACGAATATGAATCGAAGACCCTGGCGAAGGCCTTCTCCGAGATCACCGGCATCAAGCTGACGCACGACCTGATCCAGGAGGGCGACGTGGTCGAGAAGATCCAGACTCAGATGCAGTCCGGAAAGAACATCTACGACGCCTGGGTGAATGATTCCGACCTGATCGGCACGCATTATCGCTACAAGCAGGCGGTCGATCTGACCGACTGGATGGCCAAAGAGGGCAAGGACGTCACGAGCCCGACGATCGATATCGACGATTTCATTGGCAAATCGTTCGGAACGGCGCCCGACGGCCATCTATACCAGCTTCCCGACCAGCAGTTCGCGAACCTCTACTGGTTCCGGTACGACTGGTTCACCGATCCCAAGAACAAGGAAGCGTTCAAGGCCAAATACGGCTACGAGCTCGGCGTGCCGGTCAATTGGTCGGCCTATGAGGACATCGCCGAGTTCTTCTCGAACGATGTGAAAGAGGTCAACGGCCAGAAGATCTACGGCCACATGGATTACGGGAAGAAGGACCCGTCGCTCGGCTGGCGCTTCACCGACGCCTGGCTGTCGATGGCCGGAAATGGCGACAAGGGCATTCCGAACGGCAAACCCGTCGATGAATGGGGTATCCGGATGGAAGGCTGCCGTCCGGTCGGCTCGACGATCGAGCGCGGCGGCGACACCAACGGCGCGGCGGCTGTCTATTCGATCGCCAAGTATATCGACTGGATGAAGAAATATGCCCCGCCGCAGGCGAACGGCATGACCTTCTCGGAGTCCGGGCCGGTGCCGGCGCAGGGGCAGATCGCCCAGCAGATCTTCTGGTACACGGCCTTCACCGCCGACATGGTGAAAGCCGGACTACCGGTCGTGAACGCGGACGGTACGCCGAAATGGCGCATGGCCCCCTCGCCGCACGGCTCGTACTGGAAGGACGGCATGAAGCTCGGCTATCAGGACGCCGGTTCATGGACGCTCCTGAAGTCGACTCCGCTGGAGCGTCGCAAGGCTGCCTGGCTTTACGCCCAGTTCGTCACCTCGAAGACGGTCTCGCTGAAGAAGAGCCATGTCGGCCTCACCTTCATCCGCGAGAGCGACATCTGGGACAAGAGCTTCACCGACCGCGCGCCGAAGCTCGGCGGCCTCGTCGAGTTCTACCGCTCGCCGGCTCGCGTGCAGTGGACTCCGACCGGCGTGAACGTGCCGGACTACCCGAAGCTCGCACAGCTCTGGTGGCAGAACATCGGTGATGCAGCCTCCGGCGCCAAGACGCCTCAGGAAGCCATGGATGCTCTGGCCAACGCACAGGACCAGGTGCTCGGCCGCCTCGAACGTGCCGGCGTGCAGGGCGAATGCGGTCCAAAGCTGAACGAGAAGCAATCCGCGCAGTATTGGATCGACAAGGCCAAGGCCGATGGCAACATCGCGCCGCAGGCGAAGCTCGCAAACGAAAAGCCGAAGGGTGAAACGGTCGATTACGACACACTGATCAAGTCGTGGCCCGCCAACCCGCCGGAGAAGCGCGCTTCGGCAACAACGCCGGAGCCGGCAAAGGCCAACTGACGCCTGAGACCTGCTAGAGTACCGAGGGGCCGGAGCGATTCTGGCCCCTCGCCGCAAAATCAGTCTCGCCGCGACACATGAACGACCTTCAATCGAGAGTTGCCGCCCCAGCAAACCCGGAGGTCCAACTCATGCGCTTTATCTGGAAGACCCTGGCATTTGGCGCGCTCATCGCAGCCACCACTGTTCAGGGCGCTTACGCCGACGTGTCCATGTCAGGTCAGTTCACCGCCGAACGCGCCTGCCCTGCTTTTCAATCATTCCGCCGCGCAACCAATCCCGGCAATATCCGGGTCGAGCCCGGGCAGATCTATGCCCTTGTCGCCAAGAACCGCGAAGACGCCACTCATTATCGCCTGCGCGTTGACGGCGCCCTGCCGATCGAGCGCTGGGTCGAGGCTGGTTGCGGCGTGGTTTCGAGCGACGACGACGGTCCTGTGACGCCGAACGCGCCGCTGGCCGAGGGATCGGGCGAATTCCTGCTCGCGATCAGCTGGCAGCCCTCCTTCTGCGAGACCCGCTCCCAGAAGACCGAGTGTCGCAGCCAGACCGCGGACCGGCCGGACGCAACCAACTTCACCCTGCATGGGCTCTGGCCGCAGCCGCGCAATCGCGTCTACTGCAACGTGCCGTCCGATCTGATTTCGGAAGATAACGCCAGCCGCTGGGATGAACTGCCCGCGCCTCAACTCGCTCCCGACACGAGGCAGGCGCTGGACGTGGTCATGCCCGGCACGATGTCGATGCTCGATCGGCATGAGTGGATCAAGCATGGCACCTGCTACGGGACGGACGCCGACACCTATTTCGCCGACAGCATCCGGATCGTGAGGGAGATCAACGGTTCGAAGGCCCAGCAATTGTTCGCGTCCCGCATCGGCCAGAAGGTGACGTCGGCCGAACTGCGTGCCGCTTTCGACGAGAGCTTCGGGACAGGCGCGGGCGAGCGCGTGACGATGCAGTGTAAGCGCGACGGCGGCCGCCTTCTGATCAGCGAGATCAAGGTCGGTCTTATCGGAAATCCGTCCGCGGGGACGTCCGTGAATGATTTGATTGCCGCGGCACGGCCGGTTCTCCCCGAATGCTCGGAGGGGATCGTCGATCCCGTCGGCCTGCAATAAGCACAGGACAAGACCCGAGGGCCGGGGCAATCCGACCCTCGATAAAACAGGAAACGCCTATGCCCTCCTTCATCCTTGCAATCGATCAGGGCACGACCTCGACCCGCGCCATCCTCTTCAACGAGGCCCTCGATGTCGTCGCGATCGCCCAGAAGGAATTCCCGCAGCACTTCCCGCAGCCGGGCTGGGTCGAACACGACCCGGAGGACCTCTGGGCGACGACTGTAGCCACCGTCAACGAGGTCCTGGCCCGCGCCAATACGCGCGCCTCCCAGGTTGCCGCGCTCGGCATCACCAATCAGCGTGAAACCACCGTCGTCTGGAACCGCAAGACGGGGCGCGCGATCCACAACGCTATCGTCTGGCAGGATCGGCGCACAGCCGAAAGATGCGCCCGGCTCAAGGCGGACGGCATAGAGCCTTTGGTCAGCGAGCGGACGGGACTGATCGTCGATTCCTACTTCTCCGGCACAAAGATCGCCTGGATCCTCGACAAGGTCGACGGTGCCCGCGCGGCAGCGGAGCGCGGCGAACTCGCTTTCGGCACCGTCGACAGCTTCCTGCTCTGGCGACTGACCAACGGCAAGGTCCACGCGACAGACGCGACCAACGCCTCGCGCTCGATGATCTATGACATCGGCAAGGGAGCGTTCGATCCCGAACTGATGAAGATCGTCGGCGTGCCGGAAGCCGTGCTGCCGGAGGTCAAGGACTCGTCCGGTGACTTCGGCACGACGGAGGCGCACCTGTTCGGCGCGCCGATCCGGATCTGTGGCATCGCTGGCGATCAACAGGCCGCAGTCGTCGGGCAGGCCTGCTTCGAGCCGGGCATGATGAAGGTCACCTACGGCACCGGCGCCTTCGCGCTGCTCAACATCGGCGACAGTCCGGTCCTGTCGCAAAACCGGCTCCTTACCACCGTCGCCTATCAACTCAACGGCAAGCGCACCTATGCGCTCGAAGGCGCGATTTTCGTCGCCGGCGCCGCCGTGCAATGGCTGCGTGACGGGCTCGGAATCATCAAGCACGCCTCCGAGACTCAGGGGCTCGCCGAGGCCGCCGACCCCAACCAGCCGGTCTATCTCGTCCCCGCCTTCGTCGGCCTCGGCGCCCCTTATTGGGATGCCGACGCGCGCGGCACACTGACCGGCATCACCCGCGGGACGGGCCGTGCCGAAATCGCCCGCGCCGCGCTCGAAAGCGTCGGCTACCAGACCAACGACCTGACGGAAGCCATGCGCGCGGACTGGCCGGAAGCGCGCGAGACCGTGCTGCGCGTCGATGGCGGCATGGTCGCCTCGAACTGGGCGATGCAGTTCCTCGCCGACATCCTCGGTGCACCAGTCGACCGGCCCGTCATCACCGAAACGACCGCGCTCGGAGCGGCCTATCTCGCCGCCTATGCAGCCGGCGTCTGTCCACCACCGGAGGAATTCGGGCGCGCCTGGAAACTGGACCGGCGGTTCGAGCCGCGAAAGATGGACGGCGACCGGGAGAAGAAGCTGGCCGGCTGGAGAGATGCCGTACAAAGGACTCGCAGTTCGACCGGGTGATGCCCATGTGGTAGGCCGTCACCCTCCGGCCTGACCGGAGGATGACGCCCGTTTCCGGTGTTCCGCCTTTTACAGGTCCTTCCCTTGTCCCCCATCATCTCGGTATCCGGCCTGAACAAGGTCTATGCGTCGGGTCTTCATGCGCTGAAGAATGTCAATCTCGACATCCGGCGCGGTGAGATCTTCGCCCTTCTCGGCCCGAACGGCGCCGGCAAGACGACACTCATCGGCACGATCTGCGGGTTGGTCCGTCCGAGTTCCGGCACCGTCACCGCCGACGGCCATGACGTCGTCACCGACTACCGCGCCGCCCGCGCCAAGATCGGCCTCGTCCCGCAGGAGCTGTCGACCGATATGTTCGAGACGGTCTGGAACACTGTCAGCTTCAGCCGCGGCCTGTTCGGGAAGCCCGCGAATCCGGGCCATATCGAGCGGGTACTGCGCGACCTGTCGCTCTGGGACAAGAAAGACACCAAAATCATGGCGCTCTCGGGCGGCATGAAGCGGCGCGTCCTCATCGCCAAGGCTCTGTCGCACGAGCCGCAGGTCCTGTTTCTCGACGAGCCCACGGCCGGCGTCGACGTTGAGCTCCGCCGCGACATGTGGGCGATGATCGGCCGGCTGCGCGAGCAGGGCGTCACCATCATCCTGACGACCCATTACATCGAGGAAGCCGAAGAGATGGCCGACCGGATCGGCGTCATCCGCAAGGGCGAGATCATCCTCGTCGAGGAGAAGACGACCTTGATGGCGAAGCTCGGCAAATCGCGGCTGCGCGTCGACCTCAAGGAGCCGCTGGCGAAGGTTCCGGCCGATCTGGTCGCTTGGCCCATCGACATTGAGGACGACGGCCACGCTCTCGTCTACACGGTCGATCCAGAGCATGATCAGGCAGGCGTCGCGGAGCTTCTCCGCCGCCTCGTCGCCTCCAACATCGACTTCAAGGGTGTCGAGACCAGTCGGTCCTCGCTCGAGGACATCTTCATCGATCTCGTGAGGGAGCGGGCATGAACATCCACGCCATCCGCGCGATCTATGTGTTCGAGCTGAGCCGCACCTGGCGCACTCTGTTCCAGAGCATCGCCTCGCCGGTCCTCTCGACCTCGCTTTATTTCATCGTCTTCGGCTCGGCGATCGGGTCGCGCATGGAGACGATCGACGGCATCAGCTACGGCGCGTTCATCGTGCCGGGCCTGATCCTGCTGACCGTCCTGTCCGAAAGCGTCTCGAACGCCAGCTTCGGCATCTACCTGCCTCGATTCACCGGGACGATCTACGAGGTGATGTCGGCGCCGATCTCGGTCGCCGAGATCCTGTGCGGCTATGTCGGCGCGGCGGCAACCAAATCGATGATCCTCGGCCTGATCATTCTGGCGACAGCGCGCATCTTCGTGCCGTTTGAGATCGTCCATCCGTTCTGGATGATCGCCTTCCTCGTCCTGATCGCGGTGACGTTCTGCCTGTTCGGCTTCGTGCTCGGCATCTGGGCCGACGGCTTCGAGAAGCTGCAGATCGTGCCGCTGATGATCATCACGCCACTGACCTTCCTCGGCGGCACCTTCTATTCGATCTCGATGCTGCCGCCGTTCTGGCAGACGGTTACGCTGTTCAATCCGATCGTCTATCTGGTGAATGGATTCCGCTGGGCGTTCTATGGGGTCGCCGACGTCAATGTCGGCGTCAGCCTCGGCATGACGATCATCTTCATGCTGACCTGCATCGGCGTGATCTGGTGGATGTTCCGCACCGGCTACCGGCTGCGTCAATAGCCAGAAAGCTGCCTCATTTTCTAGTGGAAATACCCAGACCTGATCCCTTGCAACCTCTTGGGATCAGTTCGGTTTACATGCTATTCTCAGCAAGTCGTCAGCGAATGGAACTTTTCGTGGATTGAGGCATTCCACGACTGCCGCAAGTTTCACACAAAGTAAGTGTTGCATTAGTCAGCGCGCGAGGAGCGTCGGCTATGTTGGCGAATTCAAAGCCCTGGCACTCACCTTATCTGCACGACGTGGTCATGCACGACGTTGACGACGATCGGCTGCCTATAGCGGACAACGACAATCATCGTCCGATCCGCGAGCAGCTCCCTTCCGGCTGGACGATCGACCGTGCGGCCATGACCGGCGTTGGCGTCAGCGTCGCTCTCCAGTTCGTCTGGTCGAGCGCTCTCGTTTGGCAGTTGGGTGGCTGAGTGAACAAATAAAAGAGCGGCTCTTGTCGCAGCGTTCCGCTGCGCAACATTCCCGGTATGACGAACCGGGCCGTGGATTTTTTGCGAAGTTGGGTTGCGGAGAACGTTGTGGCGGTTGCGGCGGACCAGCGCGTCAGTGAAGCAGGCCTCCTGGCATTCGGAGTTCGTGACGCAGCGGCAGCGATCGGCATTCGTGAGGCGGAACTCGTGGCGGCAGCCGGCGGAGATCTCGACAGCTTCATGATAGAGGCGCTTGCCAGCCCAGAGGCGATTGCGCGGAGCCAGGAACTGTATGGTCGGGACGACTGACCGGCCCCACCGAAGACGAGATGCTCAAGAATCGTCGTCCAGATTGTCTTCCAGCATGCCATTCGAGGGGCGGGCCGGGCGGTAGAACTTCCAGAACAGCACACCGACCACCAGGGCCAACACCGCCGCGAGCGAAAGTTCCACCATCTCGGTGCTCCTTGAACCGTTGATTCAACGAGCTGCCAAACCCGGCGTTCCATTGTTGCAGCCGATCGACCGCACTTCCGCGAAGCTCGCCGAAGTCCTACAGAAGCGGCAACGAGAGAGCTGAGAATGACTTTGAGGATCGGGGTTGTGGGGCTGGGCTATGTCGGCCTGCCGGTAGCGCTGGCATTCGCACGGCATTTTCCGGGCACGGTGGGTTTCGACATCGATGCCGTCCGGGTCGACAATCTAAAGGCCGGCGATGACTGGTCGGGCGAGACGTCGAGCAAGGAACTGCTTGCGAGTTCGCTGATCATGACGGCGAACCCGGCGGATCTCGCACCCTGCAACATTTACGTCGTCTGCATTCCGACTCCGATCCATGCCGACCGCCGTCCCGATCTGGGCCCGCTGTCTGCAGCGTCGAAAACTGTGGGTAAGGTGCTCTCGAAGGGCGACATAGTCGTCTATGAATCGACCGTGTATCCGGGAGCGACCGAGGATTTTTGCGGACCCATCCTGGCGGAAATTTCGGGTCTCGTTCAGAGCCGCGACTTCAAGCTCGGCTATTCGCCCGAGCGCATCAACCCCGGCGACCAGCGGCACAAGCTCGAGAATACGGTCAAGATCGTCGCCGGCGAGGACGAGGAAACGACGGCCGTGCTCGCCGAGGCCTATGGCAGCTTCGTCGAAGCCGGCATCCATCGCGCGCCGAGCATCAAGGTCGCGGAAGCCGCGAAGGTCCTGGAGAATACCCAGCGCGATCTGAACATCGCCCTGATGAACGAGGTTGCGCTGATCTGCGACCGCCTTGGCATCCGCACCAAAGACGTGCTGGACGCCGCCGGCACCAAGTGGAACTTCCTTAAGTTCACGCCGGGGCTCGTCGGTGGACACTGCATTGGCGTCGACCCCTACTACCTGACCGCCAAGGCGCAGGAGGTCGGTTATCATCCAGAAGTCATTCTGGCCGGCCGCCGGATCAATGATGCAATGGGTGGTTTCGTCGCCCGCAAGCTCCTGCAAATGCTCGGCATGACCTCGCGCAGCCCGCATGATCTGCGGATCGCGATACTTGGCCTGACCTTCAAGGAGAACGTCGCCGACATCCGCAACAGCCGGGTGCCCGACATCGTGGCCGAACTCGCGTCGTTCGGTGTCGGCTGCAGCATCGTCGACCCTCATGCGGATGCCGACATGGCACGCGACCACTACGGCCTTACGCTAACGCCCTGGGACGAGATCGGCGAGCTCGACGCGCTCGTCCTTGCCGTACCACATGAGGGATTCGTCTCGAACGCTGCGCGGATTTTGGATCGCTTACGGAATGGAGGCGTTCTTCTGGACCTCAAATCGGCGATCCGCCATGAAACCGTGCGCCCCGATCTGCGATACTGGAGTTTGTAACGCTCCAAATTTCGGGGTGACGACAGACCTCCTCTCCATTAGCCTCTATGGCAGGGCGGATGGCTCCCTGGGCAGTGCGGCAATGTTGGCAGCGCGAGTGACGGAAAACGGACGGCAGTCACAGCATGCCTAGGGTACTGCTCTACAGTCACGACACCTATGGGTTGGGACATATCCGCCGCACGCGCGCGATCGCCAACGCGCTCGTCGCCGCCTATAGTGATCTATCGGTCCTGATCATCTCCGGCTCACCGCTCGCGGGCGCCTTCAATCTCGCTCCTGGCATCGACTTCGTGCATGTGCCCGGTGTCGAGAAGGGCGAAGGCGGGGGCTATGCGAGCGCCAATCTCCGCATGGAGCTCAACCAGGTCACGGCGCTTCGCGAAGCGCTGATACGCCAGACCGCCGAGTCCTTCCAGCCGGACGTTTTCATCGCCGACAAGGAGCCAGGCGGCTTTCGTGGTGAACTCCTGCCAACGCTGAAGGTCCTCAAGGCGATGGGCACACATCGCGTCATCGGTATCCGCGACGTGCTCGATGATCCCGAGGCCATACGCAGCGAATGGGCAGAGACGGGCGCGTTGCGCGCGCTGACCGAATTCTACGACGACATCCTCGTCTATGGCCCCGAGGACTTCTACCGGCCTCTCGACAGCATTCCGATGCCCGCCGAGCTTCGTTCCCGGATCGTCTATACTGGCTATCTGCGCCGTTCCGTGCCGCACGGACCGCCGAGCATCCGCTATCCTAAGAGCGCCAAGGGACCCTATATCCTCGTCACGACGGGTGGTGGCGCAGACGGCTATGGACTGATCGACTGGGTGCTTTCGGCCTACGAGGCGGTTCCGAACATCCCGCTTCCCGCCGTCATTGCATTCGGCCCTTTCCTGTCGACAACGCAGCGTCGGGCATTCCTGGAGCGGATCGACAAGCTACCGAACGTCGATGCTGTCAATTTCGACAACAAACTGGAGCGGGCGATGAGCCGCGCCTCAGCCGTCGTCGGCATGGGCGGCTACAACACGTTCTGCGAGATTTTATCCTTCGACAAACCGGCGCTCATCGTGCCCCGCTCGCGGCCGCGCCTCGAACAGACGATCCGTGCGCAGCGTGCGGAGGAACTTGGCCTTGTCCGCTTCCTGCCAGATCCGCTCGAAATGGGCGGCAAGCCGGATCCGGCGATCATGGCGTCCGCGCTGTCAGCGCTTTGCCGGCAAAGCCCGCCTTCCGCCGCGACGATCCCGGGCCTTCTCGACGGCCTGCCACGCATAGCACGCCATCTCGCGCCGACACTCGTCTCGTCCGTCCGTATTCGCGAACCGGCGATTTCCGGAGCCTGATGGCGTGAACCCTCGTGTCGCGGTTTTGCTCAAGGGCTATCCGCGCCTGTCGGAAACCTTCATCGCCCAGGAAATCCTCGCTCTCGAGAAGCGGGGTTTTCAGATCGACATCTGGTCGCTGCGTAAGCCGACCGATCGATTCACACACGCGATGCACAGCCAGATTTCGGCGCGCCTGTTCTACCTGCCGGAATATCTGCACAACGATCCGCTGCGTGTATTGCGGGGACTTCTGCACTCGTTCGGCCGTCCTGGGATCCTGCGTCTTTTCGGCACTTTCGCGCGCGACCTGATCCGCGACCCGACTCCGAACCGCCTGCGCCGACTTGGACAGGCGATGGTGCTGGCGAGAGAGGTGGACCCCAAGATCGGCCATCTCCATATTCATTTCCTGCACACACCCGGTTCCGTTGGGCGGTATGCCGGCCTGCTCACCGGAAAAAGCTTTTCCTTCTCGGCTCACGCCAAGGACATCTGGACTACGCCCGATTGGGAGCGGCGCGAAAAGCTCGCCGATGCAAGCTGGTGCGCGACCTGCACGACCGACGGCCAGAACGAATTGAAGCGGGTTGCGGCACCCGACGATCGCGAGCGCGTCAACCTTGTCTATCATGGGCTGGATCTTGCCCGGTTCCCTGAACCCCCGGCATCGCGCCCGCTTCATGACGGCAGCGATTCTTCCAACCCCGTGCGGCTCCTCGCGGTCGGCCGCGCTGTCGAGAAGAAGGGCTTCGACGATCTTCTCGAAGCCCTCGCGCGTCTTCCGCCCGGGCTGAACTGGCGGCTCGCTCATATCGGCTCGGGCGAACTGATCGGCCGGCTGAAAGAGCAGGCCGATAGCCTCGGCCTATCGGAGAAGATCGACTGGCGCGGCTCGAAGGCGCAGGATTCGGTGGTCGACGCGATGCGCGAGGCCGATCTCTTTGTCCTGCCGAGCAAGCAGGCGACCGGTGGCGACCGCGACGGGCTGCCGAATGTCCTGATGGAAGCCGCAACGCAGAAGCTGCCGGCGATCGCCACCGACTTCGCGGGTGTTCCAGAATTCGTTACTAATGGCGAGACGGGGTTCCTGGTGAAACCAGGCGACCCAAAGGGACTGGCGGACGCGATCGAAGAGATGATCGGCACCCCAGGACGGCGGCATATAATGGGCGAGGCCGCCTATGATCGGATCCGCGCCCACTTCTCATTCGAGGCCGGCATCGGCAGGATCGAAGACCTGTTGCGCGAAAGCCTGTCGTGACATGCGTTGCCTGTTCCTCGCGCCGATGAAGCATCCCGACGATCCGTCGCCTTCCGGTGACCGGACCATGGCCCGGCTGTTCGTGCGGCTGCTGGAAAATCTTGGCTATGAGGTGGATGTCGTGTCCGATCTGAGGACCGTCGTGACCGAGCCCGAACCGGGCGTCTGGCTGTCCTTGCGCGATCGAGCAAAGGGCGAGGCTGAACGCATCGCCAGCCATGCAACGGGCAGCGATGTCGCCTTCGTTTTCACCTACCACAATTACTATCGCGCCCCCGACCTTGTCGGCCCCGAACTGGCAAAGGCGCTGGGCACGTCGTACGTGATCGCCGAGCCGTCCATCGCCCCTCGCCGCGTCGGTGGCGAGTTCGCCGAGGGCTACGCGCTCTCGATGCAGGCGATCCAGGCCGCTGACCTGCTGCTCTGCCTCACCGAGAACGACCGCGAAGTCCTCGAACGTTATGTGCGGGAGGACAAGATCGCCGATCTCAAGCCGTTCATCGACCCGGGCGCCTGGGCGCTCGGCGTCCACAAAGAGGCGTCCACCGGACCGGTCCGTCTGCTGACCGTCGCTATGATGCGCGAGCGCGCGAAACTGAGCTCTTACCGCATTCTCGCCGAAGCCCTGCGTCTCGCCGCCGGCCGTGCCTGGACGCTCGATATCGTCGGCGACGGTCCGGTCCGGGCGGACGTGGAATGGAGCTTCGCGGAATTTGGCGGGCGCGTTCGATTTCACGGCACTCTGGCGGATCGTGCCGACCTTGGGCAGGTCTATCGCGCGGCCGACCTGTTCGTCTGGCCCGCCGTCGACGAAGCGTTCGGCGCCGTGTTTCTCGAAGCCGCCGCACATGGCGTTCCGTCGGTGGCGGGCGCCTATGGCGGCGTGCCCGATGTAGTGATGGATGGAGAGACCGGCCTGCTGACCGCGCCTGGTGATGTCGAGGCTTTCGGAAGGGCCATCATCCGGCTGATCGACGATGCGGCACTGCGGGAGAGTCTCGGGAAAGCGGCCGCGCGTTTCGTCGGCGAAGAGCGGACGATCCAGGCCGCGGCCGACACGGTTGCCCGGCATTTTCGCCGGCACGGCATTCCCCTGCCGGAGGCCGCATGACCGGCATCATGATCGTCGTGACCCATCTTCTCGGGGTGGGACACCTGGCGCGGATGGCCGCGCTCGCGCGCGCTCTCTCAGCCGCCGGAAACGCGGTAACGCTGGTCTCGGGCGGTCGGCCGATCGGCACTGCCGATATCGGCGGGAGTTCGCTGGTCCAACTTCCGCCGGTCCACACGATCGGCACCGATTTCCGGACGCTTTACGCGGGCGACGGCGTTTCTGCTGACGAGGCCTATCTCGACAGCCGCCGCGCCGCGCTGATCGACGCATTCGATACCGCGCGCCCCGATGTCCTGATCACCGAACTCTTTCCGCTCGGCCGCCGCTCGCTGCGCCGCGAATTCCTGGCGTTGCTGGAGCATGCTAGAAGCGCATCGCCGAGGCCGGTCATCCTCTGCTCGGTCAGGGACGTTCTGAATCCGCCGAGCCGCGAGGACCGGATCGCCGAGGCGCACGCACATCTGGCCCGGTTCTACGATGGTGTCCTGTTCCACGGCGATGCGTCGGTCGTTCCGCTTTCCGCATCATGGCCGGTCACGCCTTCGCTCGAACGGCGGCTGCTTGAAACCGGCTATGTCCACGATGGTGAGCGCTCCCTGGCGCCGTCCGACAATGCCGATGGCGAAGACGAGATCCTGGTTTCGGGCGGAGGCTCGCCGGCCGGATTGCCGCTCTGCAGCACCGCTCTCGCAGCCGCCCGGCTCACGCCCGGACTGCATTGGCGGGTGCTGATCGGACGCGGCGTGCCTGAAAAGGATTTCGAAGCGCTCCGCTCCGCAACCCCCGAAAATGCGGTCGTCGAACGCGCCCGCCCCGACTTTCCGCGTCTTCTCGCCCGGTCCGCGCTCTCGGTCAGCCAGGCCGGCTACAACACCGTTCTTGATCTGGCGGCCGCAAATGCCCGCTCGATCCTCGTACCGTTCGCGGAAGGCAGCGAGAAGGAACAGGGCATCCGCGCCGGAGAACTGGCCATGCGCGGTCTGGCGCAGACGTTCGACCAGGCCACGATCACCGGAACCGCACTGGCGGACGCGGTCGAAAGCGCGCTGGCACAACCAAGGCCGGATTGGCGGGACATCAAGCGCGACGGAGCCGCGCGGACGATCCCGCTATTATCCGACGCCATTCGCCGTTCCGCCGGGGAGAAGGCGGCATGGAAGGCGCTGGACGATGTTCTGGCCCGCGCCCGCAATCAGGAGCGCGTCATCGACTTCTGGTGGCGTGACGACGACGTCATCGAGCCGACGCCGGCACTCGACGCTTTGCTCGAGCGATCGGAGCGCTGGAATGTCCCTATGGCGCTCGCCTCGATTCCGAGCCGCGCCACGGACGCACTTGTCGAGCGCCTGAAATCCTCGCCGACCGCCGATGTCCTCGTCCATGGCTGGGCTCACATCAACCACGCGCCGAAGGGCGAGAAGGCCGCCGAGTTCGGCGCGCATCGATCCGGCAATGAGCTGGCCTCGGAGGCGGGCGACGGCCTCGCCCGCATCATCGAAATGTTCGGGACGCAGGCCGTTCCGGCCTTCGTCCCGCCGTGGAATCGCGTCGACCGCTCCTTTGTCGGTGCGTTGCCCTCACTCGGCTTCAGCGGCGTCTCGACCCACGGTCGCCGCTCGTCCGTCGACCAGCCTGACGGACTGATCCGTATCAACGCGCATTGGGACCCGATCGCCTGGAAGGCGCGGGGCGGGCTGAAGGAGAAATCGGGGTTACTTCTTCAGCTTGCCGAGCTGATCGAAGAAGAACTTGCCGCGGATCCGGGCGCGCTGGAGCCGATCGGCATCCTGACCCATCACCTCGTCCACGATGCATGGATCGACGCCTTCCTCGACGAACTTGTCCCGCGCCTGATCGGCTCGGGCACAGTCCGCTTCGTCTCGGCGCGAAGCCTGTTCGCGCCCGCCGCCTAGGCCGGCTTGCGGTAGAGGCAATAGGCGTCGGCGGGGGCGCCTGCCGGCAGCGGTACCCGCTCGTAATCCGGCAGGTTGAGTTCCAGATCGGACATGACGATGCCGCCGGGAGCCATCAGCGGCGGCAGGACTTCCGACACCATCGCCGCGACCGCACGGTTAGAGGCCTTGTCGAACGAGCCGAGATCGGTGTTCGCGAGCACGACCTTGCCGCCCAGCTTGTCGTACAAGACGGGAACCGTCTCCTTCACATCGCCCAGAACCAGGTACTGGTCCGGAGGCCGGCAGTCCGGATAGGCGTCGTTGGCCCTGTCGAAGACATAGATTTCGCGGTCAGGCAGAAGATTGCGGAGATGGTCGTAGGTCCGGCCGTGGCCAAGGCCGAGCTCGGCTACGACGCCCGGTCGTCCCTCGATGGCCTGGAAAGCCCAGGCGAGGCAGGCGTGCTGTGCCTGCAGACGGAACAGAGTTTTCTCGAGGCGAGAGCGAGGAGCCATTGATGAATAACCGGTTTGGAGATTGAGGATCAGTATGGGTCGGCCGCGTCGCGCAGGCCATCGCCGAGGAAATTGAAGGCGAGGATGACGACGATCACCGGGACGACCGGGAATACGAGCCAGGGATAGAGCACGACGACGTTGATGTTCTGCGCCTCGTTCAGCATCACGCCCCAGCTCGTGATCGGCGGGCGCAGGCCCAGCCCGAGGAAGCTGAGCGCCGTCTCACCGAGGATCATGGTGGGGATCGTGATCGTCGCCGACGCGATGAGATGGCTCATGAAACCCGGGACGAGATGGCGGAAGACGATGCGCGGGGTGCTCGCCCCCATGAGCTGAGCGGCGACGACGTAGTCGTTCTCGCGGAGCGACAGCAGTTTCGATCTCACCGCGCGGGCGAGACCCGTCCAGTCCATCAGGCCGAGGATGAGCGTGATGGTGAAATAGACCGCGATCGGACTCCAGCTCGGCGGCATGATCGCGGACAGGGCGAGCCAGAGCGGTATATGCGGCAGCGATTGGATGATCTCGATGACGCGCTGTACGACGAGATCGAACGTGCCGCCGTAATAGCCCGCGAGGCCGCCGATGATGATGCCCAGCGTGAACGAGACGGTGATGCCGATCAGGCCGATCGTCAGCGATATCCGCGCGCCGTAGATCATGCGCGAGAGCATGTCGCGGCCAAGCCTGTCGGTGCCGAGCAGGAACAGCGTGCCGCCTTCGGCCGGGCAGAACAGATGCCTGTCGCCCTTGATCAGCCCCCAGAACATGTAGGGATCGCCGCGACAGAAGAATCGGATCGGCTCGACCCTCGTGCGATCCTCCGTATAGGTCCGGCGGAGCGCGTTCATGTCGAGTTCGTACTTTCTGCCGTAGACGAACGGCCCGACAAATGTCCCCTCATGGAACAGATGCACGCGCTGCGGCGGCGAGCGGATGAAGTCGACGTGGCGCGACTGGTAATCGTACGGCGCCAGGAACTCGCAGATCAGGATCGACGCATAGAGGACGAGCAGGAAAATACCAGAAGCAAGCGCCAGACGATGGCGCTTGAATTTCCACCACATCAGCGTCAGCTGCGGCGCGAGATAGACCTTCTTCTGCGCCTCGCTCAGGGCCTCCGGCGCCGTGGGACTGAACGGCAGCACGCAGACCGAATGCGGCAGCGGCGCGCCGGACGGTGGAAGTTTGAGATTGGTCGTGGCGTCGGTCATTTCGTGGCGCCACCCTGGAGCCTGACGCGCGGATCGAGGAAGCCGAGCGCGATGTCGGAAATCAGCACACCAATCACGGTGAGGCAGGACAGGAAGAGCAGGAACGAACCCGCGAGATACATGTCCTGACTCTGGAGCGCTCGCAACAGAAGCGGGCCCGTCGTCTGAAGTGAAAGGACGACAGCCGTCAGCTCGGAGCCCGAGACGATCGTCGGCAGCACGTCGCCGATATGCGAGACAAAGAAATTCAACGACATCCGGAGCGGGTATTTCACCAGCGCCTTGAACGGCGAGAGACCCTTCGCCCGGGCCGTGACGTAGTATTGCTTCTGCAATTCATCGAGCAGGTTGGCGCGAATGCTGCGCACCATCGTACCGGTACCTCCGGCACCGATGATGAGCACGGGAATCCAGATATGCGCGAGGATCGACTGCGCCTTCTCCCAGCTCATCGGCTGATTGAAATACTTCGGGTCCATCAACCCGCCGATCGACAGGCCGAACCAGACATTGGCGAAATACATGACGATCAGCGCGAGCAGGAAGTGCGGGATCGCGATGCCGAGAAGGCCGAGGAAGGTCAGGCCGTAATCGCCCCACGAATACTGATGCGTCGCCGAATAGATGCCGATGGGGAACGCGATCAGCCAAGTCGCGAGGATCGTCAGGAACGACACAAGGATCGTCATCAGCAGCCGGTCGCCGACTAGGTCGGAGACCGGCATCTCGTACTCGAACGAATATCCGAAATCGCCCTGCACGAAGCCGGCGATCCAGCGGAAGTAGCGTTCGACCGGAGGCTTATCGAGACCGTATTCCTTCTTCAGGAATTCGACCCGGCTCATATCCGCCTTCTCGCCCTGCGCGGCCATTTCCGCGACATAGGTCTCGAAATAATCGCTCGGCGGCAGTTCCATCACGGTGAAGATCAGCGCGCTCGTGATGAAGAGCGTGGGGATCATGATCAGGACGCGACGAACGATGTAGCGGAGCATGTTCAGTTGGCCTTCGCGACATCGTCGAACCAGAATGTGTCCGGCATATAGATGCCGAAATATGCTCCCGGTTCAAAGCCGTAGACGCCCTCGATCGGAACGTTCCTGAGGCGGTTCGAGACGACGACCGGCTGCTTCACCCGGTTCACGACACCGATCGAGAAGACTTCCTCAGCGTTGATTTCGAGCATCCGGCTCCAGATCCGGCGTCGTTCTTCCGTCGTTGTCGAATGGCTCCAGTCGTTCTTGAGCGTGATCAGCTCCACGACCGCAGGCATATCGGGCTTCTCACCCTCGCGACCCATCGTGCTCTGATATTGCCCCCAGAGCGGCCACTGGAACTGCATCGAGTCCATCGGGGCCAGGGCGCTAGGATCCATGTCCGGCGCGGGCGTCGCGTTGTCCATTCCCGGCCAGACCGACATCATGACATTGCCGCCAATCACGCGCCGGCGAAGCACGTCGCGTTGCGTGGCACGGACGAACAGCTTGATGCCGATCTTCTGCCAGTCATAGCCGACAAGTTCGAGGATATCGGATTCTTCTGTGCTGTCGCCGGCAGTCTCGATGGTGATCTCGGCGCGGCGGCCGTCGGGCAGAAGCCTTATGCCGTCGTCGTCCCGGCGGTTCAGGCCGGCTTCGTCGAGAAGCTTGTTGGCGAGGTCCGGGTCGTATTTAGCCCAGGCCTGATCCAGTTTCGGATCGTAAAGCGGGCTGTCCGGAAGGACCGTGTTCGCACCCTCGTGCGCCAGGCCGAAAAAGATCACCTGGTTGACTGTGTGCCGATCAAACCCGACGGAAAGTGCACGCCGCACCCGAACATCACGGAAGAGAGCCCGCCAGACAGGATCGGAAACGTTCAGGTTCGGGACGAGGCTCGCATATGATCCCTCACCGCGCTCCCAGAGCCGGACCGAATAATCGTTCCGCTGCTCGCCGGCCTTGAGGAAGGTGTAATCCTCGAAGCGGATATAGCGCGCGGCGAGATCGGCGGCGCCGGACCCGACCTTGGCCGGAACCAGTGACGACGAGCCGATCGACATCGTCATGGTGTCGATATAGGGCAATTGCCGGCCGTTCTCGTCGACACGGTGAAAATAGGGATTGCGCTCGAAGACGAACAGCTCGGCCGGGGGCGTCGTACGCGGACGCCATGGGCTCAGAGTGGGGAGTTCCGGATTTTCGGGGCGGTACCAGCGGCTTTTGCGGTCATGCAACGCACCCCAATCCTTCACATGCTCCTGGGCGACCAGCGAGGCCAGCCGATTGGGGTCGGCGTACTTCTTGTGGAACTGCTTCATGTAATGCGCCGGCATCATGATCTGGGCCGGCTGCGCTGCCGCGAGCGACGGCAGAAATGACGGGTTCGGCGCGTTCCAGGTGAACCGGACCGTGGTCTCGTCCACGACTTCGAACGTCGGCTTCTCGCCGGCGACCAGCATCTGCGCCGGCGGACCATCGGGGTTCAGCCGCTCGTTGTTCGCGACATCCTCCCACCAGTAGCGGAAATCCTCGGCGGTGAAGGGCTGGCCATCGGACCAGCGGTGACCGGGGCGAAGCTTGAAGGTGAAAATCCGACCTTCCTGCACATCGGCGCTCAGCAGGATGTCGGGAACAAGGGTTCCCTTGGTGTCGAACACGACGAGACGCGTGTAGCCATAGAGAGACGCCATGCGAATATCGCGCGCATCGCCCATCAGAAACCGAAGGGTCCCGCCATTCTTGCCCGGCTGACCGCCGAGCTCGGCGACATTGATGACGCGAGGCTCGGAGGGGAGTCGCTTCTCGACCGGCGGCAGGCGGCGGGAGGCGACTTCCTCCTTGAGGATCGGTGCTTCGAGGGAAAGATCCGCCCCCGCGTGAGCAGGGCCGGCGAAGAACGCGGCAGCGAAAACCAGGAGGAGACGTAGCGAACGCATCTCGCCTCCTAAGCCACAAGCTCGCGAACGCCGCATGACCGATCGGCAAGCACCAGATGGCCATTGCCGAGATCCACATGCGTCAGCTCGTCGCCGCGGAAGTATTCCGACCAGGTCATGGGGTCGGACGCCTTGCCGCCCGCCATTACCTTCTCGAAGTCGAGCGGCCGGTCGAGGTCCGGCACCGGAACGGCGGCAAGCAGGCGCTTGGTGTAGGGGTGCACGGGATTGCGGAAGAGCGCGTTCCGCGGCGCGATCTCGACGATGCGCCCGCGTGCCATGACGGCGATGCGGTCGGCCATGTAGTGGACGACCGCGAGATTGTGCGAGACGAACAGGTAGGTCAGGCCGAGCGAGGCCTGCAGATCCTTGAGGAGATTGAGGATCTGCGCCTGCATCGACACGTCGAGGGCCGAAACCGGTTCGTCGCAGATGACCAGATCCGGGTTGAGCGCGAGTGCGCGCGCGATGCCGATGCGCTGGCGCTGGCCTCCCGAAAAGCTATGCGGGTAACGGTTGAGGAAGCGCGGGTCGAGCCCGACGCGATCCATCAGCTCGATGACCCGGTCCTTCTGGTTCGCGGAGGAACCGCGCTCCTGGATCAGCATCGGCTCGCGGATGATGTCGAGGACCGTCATGCGCGGCGAGAGCGAACTCACCGGATCCTGGAAGATCATCTGGATATGCGGGCGGAATTCGACGAGTTCGCGCGGCGGCAGTTTTAGCACATCGACGACCCCATTGCCGTCATTGAAGATCACTTCGCCGGAATCTGCCGAACGGGCGCGAGTGATCAGGTTGCCGATCGTCGTCTTGCCCGACCCAGACTCGCCGACGATGCCGAGGCATTCGCCCTTGCGGATGTCGAACGAGACGTCATCCACCGCGACGGTGCCCGTGCCCCTGCGCACATTGCCGTAAGTCTTGCGCAGATTGCGGACGGTCAGAAGCAGCGGTTTTTCCGCTGACGCGGATTTAACGAGCCGGCTGACAGGCGCCGTCGGTTTGGCCTGGTCGCGAAGCGAGACGAGGCGCTCGCCCTCTTCCATCTCGAAATGGGGCGAGGCCTTCAGCAGCGCCTTCAGATATGGATGCTGCGGATTGCGGAAGACGTCCTGGACCGGTCCCATCTCGACGATCCGGCCGTTCGAGATCGCGGCCACCTCATCGGCCATGTTCGCCACGACGCCGAGATCATGGGTGATCAGCAGGAGCGCCATGCCGATTTCCCGCTGCAGGTCCTTCATCAGCTTCAGGACCTGGGCCTGGATCGTCACGTCGAGGGCCGTTGTCGGCTCGTCCGCGATCAGAAGCGCCGGATGGCATATCAGCGCCATGGCCAGCATGGCTCGCTGACGAAGGCCACCGGACAGTTCGAACGGATAGCGGCCATAGGCACCATGCGGATCGCGGAAGCCGACATGTTCGAGCATACTCTCCGTCATCGCGCGGGCCTGCTTGCGGTTCTGCGGACGATGAAGTTGCAGAGCCTCTTCGATCTGGTCGCCGATCGTGTGGACTGGCGAGAGCGAGGACATCGGCTCCTGGAAGGTCATGCCGATACGCCCGCCGCGCAGATGGCGAATCTCTTTGCCGTCGCGAGGCAGCGGCACGATGTCGAGCGCCCCGTTCTCCTTCGCGGGATCGGTGAACAGAATGCGGCCGCCGGTCACCACGCCGTTCTTCGGCAAAATGCCCATCACGGCCTGCGAAATCGCGCTCTTGCCCGAGCCGGACTCGCCGAAAAGCGCCACGGTCCGACCGGCCGGCACGCGCAGCGAGACGCCGCGAACGACTTCGTTCAGTTCGCCATGCGTCTGGAACGCGATCCGCAGATCCTCAATGCGCAAGACGTCTGGCGGCGTGGTCTTCGTCACGTCGTTATTCCCAACGCGTCGGCGGCCTTCTGCACCTTGCCCTTCGGAACGAGCTTCTGCAGCGCGGCGCGGTCGGAAATCGCGTAGACATCCATCGGCTCGTCATAGCCGTCGATCATGATCGACTGCATGTCACGGCTGCGGAATTCGAGGCCGGAGGCGTCGGCTGTCTGCTTAGAGACGATGCAATCGGCCAGCAATTCCTTGGATGCGAGTTGCAGCCCGTTGGCGATCGCCAGCGTATCGCCGAGTGCAAGCGGCGCCGTTGCGTGGATGCCGTCGTCGACCCGCACCAGGATAATCCGCCCGGAATGAACCCCGATCCCCGCTCGTATCGGAATTGGCAACGCACCGGTCAGTTGCTTGTTCAACACGTCCGTGATCCGCGCCATATCCCGCACTGCCTGCAAGGCATTGCGGGCGTTTCGGCCGGCATCGTCCTGGTCGAACACGGCGACCAGACCATCGCCGAACATCTGGTCGACCCGGCCGCGATGACCCTCGACGACCTGCGTCATTTCCGACGAGAAGCGATTGACGAGGATCGCAAGCTCGTAAGGCAGGCGCGATCTGGTCAGTGCCGTGAACGATCTCAGATCCAGCGCCACCACGGTGCCCTGCCTTTCAAGGCCCCAGTCCTGGCGTTCGCCCGAGTCGTCGAGCGTCTTCGATCCGGGTTCCAACATCGGCATCAGAATGCGCAGGCTGACATCCTGCGTGGGCCGAAGCTGGCAGCCCAGTCGCACATTGGCCGGCAGCCCGATCCTGGTAAGCGCCGCCTTCTCGCTGACGAACGGTTCCGGAAGCGTCGCGGGATCCGACAGGATGTGCACGAGACAGCTCGAACAGCGCGCACGGCCACGGCAGAGTGCGGGATGCGGGATGCTGTGCATCCGGCTGGCCTCCAGGATCGAGGTCCCGAATGGGACGCTGACTGGACCATAGCCGCGATATGTGATGGTCAGTGCATGGGCGCGGCGTCGCTTGAGAAGCGAGAAGGCGATGAAGCCGAGGGTCAGCATAACGAATACGGCGACGCCGCTCTGGATGAGGCTGCTGGCTTGGGCGATGCCTGCTTCCTGGGCGGGACTCCGGGCTTTCTCGGCGACGATCATATGCGCTTCGCGGCCGGCGGTGACGAAGCCGGCCAGGGCCGCGCACGGCAGAATAACCGCCAGTATGAGGACGACGTTACGCCAGCGCTGATACCATTCCCGCGATCTGAGGGCGTGATGAATGCCGGTAATGCCATGGGTCCAGGCAACGACGAGGGCGACCGACTGCCAGGCCGCGTTGGACGGCCATAGCCGAAACAGGATCTGCCCATAGCTCTCGTCGACGCCGAAATAGGACCCGGCGACCCTCGTTTCGAGGATATGGCCCATGAGAAGGAAGGGCAGCGAAAGTCCCGAGACGATCTGCCAAAGCTCGTCCCACGGAATACGCCAGGTCTGGCGACCGACAACGCGCGCGGTCGCGAACGAGATATGGATCGCCATTGCCCCATAGAGCAGGAAGGAGCCCGGCAGCGATTTCCAGACGGCTATCCGAAATTCCTGAGCAACTTCCATCGCCGGAATGCCGAAGATCCCGATGGCATGGTTCAGGAAATGGGTGACGACGAAGGCGAAAAGAACAAGGCCCGACCACAGCCTCGCGAGATGGGTCCACGGCAGATCGCCGACCAGTCGTTTCATTGGCATAGGGCCTCAGTCGATCTGCCGGGCCCAGCGACTACCATGCGCGGATCGAAGCGACGTCGGCCGGAGCGAGGTCTTTGGGCATGCGTCTGACGAGATCAGCGCAGATGACGTTGAGGTCCATGATCTGACGGCCAAGTTCTTTCATCACGGCAAGATTGAACGCGGGCGACTCTTTGATCAACCCGAGAAACGTATCGCGCTCGACGCGCAATGCTGTGAGCTCGGTCTGGGCGGTGATCGTCACGCCACGGCTCATGCCGCAAAGCACGCCGGCCTCGCCGAGCAGGGAGCCACGGATATGCTCGGCGAACGCGACCTCTCCGGACTTGGTGTCGAGCGAGACTTTGAACTCGCCGTTCAGGACGATGTAGACGGCGTCGGACGCGTCGCCCTGGTGATAGATCACCTCATTGGGCTGGAACGTCACACGGTCGCTGACCATGGCGAGAAGCTTCAGCTTGCCCGGTTCAACTTCCGAAAACATCCGAAATTTCTGTAGGGCACAGACTTCGGTGTCGATCGTCATTGTGCTGCCTCCTGCGGAACGTCTTCCGCCTTCTTGGGCTGGGGCGCTTCGGCCTCCTCGCCTCCTTGCGTAGATATAAGCTTTGCACCTTCGAACGTCAGGGCGATGTCGAAGTCTCCGAAATCATCGTCGTCCGACATGGTGACAATCAAGGTTTTTTCGCTCATCGCCTCGCGAATGTTCTTCAGGATCAATCTTACTTCGGACGGCGGGAAGCTGGCGAGCGCGCCGTCGAGGATCAGGACATCGGGCAGACGCAGCATCGTCCGGGTGAGCTGGATCGTGGCGCGCTGCGACGGCGTCATCAGGCGGCCGGCAGGACCGACCTCCTGATCGAGGCCCTTCGACACGACAAAGCCTTCCAGATCCTTTTCCTTCAGGACCTCGGCCATGACCCCGAGCAGCTTCGAGCGCGCATGTGCCTTGCCGGAGCGGATACGGCCGAACAGGAGGTTGTCGCGGATCGACGCCGCCGGCATGAGATTGTTGGGATCGTAGAACTCGATCTCGCCGGCCGCGTCCGGCGGCAAATATTCGCGGAAGCTCGCCCGCGCCCGCAGCAGACGCTGGGTCAACCTCTCGTCGATTAGGTTCAGGCGATTGCGCGGCTCGATATACATCAGCGCATAGCTGATGAGGCGGTCGCGGACCCAGGCCGGCAGTTTCCGCCTCTGGCCCCGGCGCCATGTCGATTGCGCGATACGCCAGAGATCGTCGATCTCGTTTTCATCGACGAAGGCATAGCTTTCGCGCAGCGGGTTGTCCGACGACATGCCGGTAAAGACATCTACGACGGTCTCCAGAATGCGGAGCCCGATATCGGTCAGTGGATCGGTCAGGGCCTCGGCCGCGAGGATTTGCCGAACGAACGGATCCTCGGCGAGGTTTTCCTGCTTGAACCGCTCGCCGATTGCGACGCCGAACAGCAGGTTTTCGCCGATCGTGGCATTGCTGTTGTACGTGTCCGGCTCGAAGCGCTCGATCACGCCCATGAGACCCGCCTCGTCGAACCGCTTCAGCAGGGCTTCGCGCACGCCCTTGATGCGCTGCTTGAGGTCGTCGCCGATGTCGTCGCCGAGCTGGCTCGCAATGCCCACGCGAAAGATTTCGTCATAGCCGTTGACGACGCGCAGGGCTCGTATCAGCGCGCCGTCAAGATCCTGCGGACCCTCGATGCCAGCGGCCGCGTAATCGATCCAGTCCGCGCTCGGGGAGACCGAAAGATTGCCGCTCTGCAGCGCCTCGTCGTGCCAATACTGGGCCTTTGGATCATCCTGGTCGAGTTCGTCCGCCGGCCTGGAGCGCCTCAATGCCAGTTGCAGGTTCTCGCGGATCGAGCCGGACATCGCGTGGGGATCGCTCGACGCGTAGACGATGAAGCCGCTCGCCTCCCGGTCGGACATGGTCGCGAGGTCGCGGTCTCCAATGGAAACCGTTCCCTGGTAGTCGGTGACCTGACGACCGAGCACCTTGGCGAGGATATCGCGGCCCGAGCCCGGCGGGCCGACGAGGGCGATGTGGCTCGGCCGGTTGAGCACGGTCGAAAGTCTGTCGAGCTGGACCACCCCGCGACCGCTGACGACCCGCAGCGCGACGGTCGTGATCGGCGCATCGGGAGCGATCGTTTCCGGCGCCTCCTCCGGCTCCGGCTGCAACAGGATGTCCTTGGTGAACTGCTCGACGACCTGCTCGTATTTGACGATGACGTCGGCGCGCTGCTGGTCCCAGTCTATCAGGTCCTTGATCGGGGCCGGCAGGTCGCGATACGCGCCGATGACGGCGACGAGTTGGCCGATGTCGAGCCGGCCCTTCAGCGCCAGATAGCCGCCCAGCAGGTAAAAGACGAAGGGCGTCAACTGCGCGAGCAGGTTGTTGAGATACTTCACCGCGAACTTGCGGCGATAGAGCTTCAGCCGAATGTCGAAGACGGTACCAAGCCGCTTGCTTATCTCCGCCGCGGTGTGACCGACGACGCCATAGACATGCAGCGCCGGTGCCGCATCGACCATCTCGCCGAGCCGTCCCGCGAGCCTTCTCGACTCCAGCTGCCGCATGCGGCCGAGCCTTATCTGCTCGCGACGAAGCTTCGGTATGACGAAGCCCTGCACCGCGATCACGGCGAAGGCGACGAGACCCAGCCAGACATTCTGCGCGATGATGAAGATCATCGCGGTCACAGCCTGCAATCCGAGGAAGGCCGGAGTGATGAACGCGTCGCCGGCAAAGCCGCCGATCGGCTCGACTTCCTCGTTGATCATCGCCGTGACTTCGGATGCCTTGGTGGTCCGAATGTCCTCCGGCCGGAACCGCATCACGAGAGAAAACAGCTCGAAACGGAGCCGCCGGAGCATGCGCTCACCGAGAATGCCTTTCCTGATGTTGATGACGTATTTGAACCAGCCGTTCACCAGCGTCAGGAACAGAAACAACATGCACAGCGCGTAGAGGTAGGGCAGCTGCGACAGGGAAAATCCGTCGGTGATCGTGTAGTGGTATCCGCCGAGATAATCCGGCAGGGCCAACGACATCGAGAATATCTCGGCCTCGGTCTTGCCGTTGAACGCGCTACCCTGGATCGCCTCGTTGACGATCCGCTTCGGGACGTCGAGGGACCACCAATAGAACGGCAGCGAGCCGACCACGAAGGCCAGCACGAAGATCTGTTCGCGCCGGCTGTGGCGCCAGACATATCGGAAGAAGCTGCCGTACAATCCGCTTTGCGCCTTTCAAGCCGCGCGAGCCGTAGTAAAAGTAGTCTTCTGCTCGCGCTTATTCAAACTCGGGCGGGACGGCGGCTGTCCGTACGGCACATAGGGGGGGTGAATGTCTTACGCGATGTCGGTGCGCCGGTCCGCGGCGGCCCTGTTGATTTCTGTCTTTTCTTCCGCGACGGCGCTGGCTGAGGATACATCTCAGCTCAAGCTCTACGATAGCCTCCAAGGCAGCGATTTTGCGCCGGAAGGTGGGCTCTTCTACAAGAAGAACGAGGAGCAAAGCGCCGGCACGGTCACTTTTCAGAGCGAGGCCGACGGGCATAAGGCGCTGAAACTTTCCGTGGAAGCCAAATGCGTGACCGAGAAGAAGTCGTGCAGCGAGCGGGCCGAAGTCTGGGAAAAGCCTGCGGTCCTGGCGCTCTACGACAAACCGCTTTGGTACGCATTTTCCATGATGCTGGATCGTCCTGTTCCGACCGTCCGGCACCGCTATGTCATGGCGCAATGGAAGCGGGAGATCATCCCGGGGGCGGAGGGTGATTACAGTCCCTTTCTCGGCCTGCGCCTTCTCGAAGGTCGCCTCCTGATGACCGTCGATACCGACGAGGCGTCATATGAGCCGATCGGCACGCCGGAGCGTCCCGATGGCTGCAAGCCCGGCGAAGCGCTCGCATCTGAACCGGACGACTATAACCAGGTCAGAATTCTCGCAGTCGCCGGACCCATCCCCGGCAATCCGCCGGTGCGCGGCTACAATGGTTGCACGGCCGATCTGCAAGTGACGCTGCGCGGCAACGAACTGCCGCCCGCGGATGCCGGTTGGATCGACTTCGTCTTCATGGTGAAGCCGGGCCCTTCGGGTGACGGCCACATCGAGATCGCGGCGAACGGAAAGTGGATCGCAACTGTGAAAGGTCATGTCGGCCATCAGGGGCCGGGCCTCGACGAGCATCAATATTTCAAGTTCGGCCCTTATCGCGCGGGCCAGTCCGTACCGTGGACGATTTTCTACCGGGATTTCAAACGCGGGCCGCAATGCGCCGATGTCGCCGGACCTGAGCTCTGCGGCACGATTCGTTGACCCGCGCGTCATAGCGCGCGCTGGACCTCGCACGGCGCTTTGTTACAAGAGCGTCATGGATACTTGGGACGAGCAATATCGCGCCGGGCGCTGGGAACATTTGAGGGCGATCAAAGAGGTAGCCCGCTTCGGCATCGTCTCGGGCTACGTCCACCACTTCCTCGAAAACGGGAGCGTGCTTGACGCTGGTTGCGGCGAGGGCCTTCTCCTGCCGTTCCTCGATCGATCGCGGGTCGGCCGCTATGTCGGCTTCGACATCTCTCCGAGCGCTCTCGCCAAGGCGCCCGTAGACCGGACGCGCGACGAACTCGCGGAAGGCAGCCTCGAATCGTACCGCACCGACGAGCAGTTCGACGCGGTTGTCTTCAACGAAGTCCTGTTCTTCGCCGAGAGCCCCGCCGCAACGGTCGACCGCTTCCGGGCCAACCTCAAACCGGACGGCGTGATGATCGTGTCGATGTATCAGAAGCACAGGCCGGAGGGCGGCCTCGGCGGCATGACGCGACAGCTCTGGGATCATTTCGACGCCGGCTGGGACGTCCTCGACGAGGTCGAACTGACGAATGTCGTCAAGGACATCGTCTGGCGCCTGCGCGTCGTGCGCTGATCGGCAACGGGCTGATTCGGTTATTCAGCGATCAACAGAGAGAATTGGTGGAGCCAATCGGAATCGAACCGACGACCTCTTGAATGCCATTCAAGCGCTCTCCCAACTGAGCTATGGCCCCACACTGGGCGCCGGTGTCGGGAAGACCGGCGCGTGATCCGTTCCGAACTCAGCGACGAAGCACCGGCCCGGAACGGAGCGCTCTAGAACCACAGATCGCGTGGAACCTCAAGCCTCTTCATCGTCGGCGATGTCGGCGTCCAGAAGATCCTCGACTCCGACGTTCTCGTCCTCTTCCTCGAGGAAGGTATCGTCGTCATCATCGGCGGCGATCTCCTCGTCCTCGATCTCGAGGTCTTCGTCGGCCGCGACCTGCTTCTTGCCCGAGGCGTTCTCGTCCTCGTCGGCATC
Organism: Rhizobiaceae bacterium CPCC 101076; assembly: GCA_003347645.1. Lineage (GTDB taxonomy): Bacteria > Pseudomonadota > Alphaproteobacteria > Rhizobiales > Methylopilaceae > Flaviflagellibacter > Flaviflagellibacter deserti. Next base: position 52,252 of record QDFX01000019.1, read on the forward strand.
TTCCAGGCTGATCAGCTCGACATCGCCGGCCTCGGCGTCGAGCAGTTCCTCGCCCGCATCCGGCCGCGTATCGGCCGGGGTTGCAGCCGCGGCAACGCCGCGACCACGCGATACGGCCACTGCCGCCAGCGGGACCACCATGCCGGTATACGGCGAGATGATCGGGTCCTTGTTCAGATCGTAGAACTTGCGGCCTGTCGTCGGACAGACTCGCTTGGTTCCGAGTTCGGGTTTAGCCACGAGCAACACCGCTATGTGAATTGAAGGGGCGCTTCCTGACGCGCCGGGTCTGGGCTGTCAAGTAGAGAGACTGCGGATCGAGGGCAAGAGTCAAAAGCGCCTTCCAAAGCATAGCGGGGATGACAGGCCTGTGATAGACGCAGCCGCCTCCCCTGAACCAAGGCCGACGCCGTGTCCCATTCCGCTGCGCCCACCCCCCTCACCGCCCGCCCCTCGGGTCCGCTGAAGGGCAGGGTCCGGGTGCCTGGGGACAAGTCGATCTCCCACCGCGCGATGATTTTTGGCCTGCTTTCGGTTGGCGAGACCCAGGTCGAGGGCCTTCTGGAAGGCGAGGACGTACTGGCCACTGGTCGTGCCTGCGCCGCACTCGGCGCAAAGATCCAGCGCCATGGCGAGGGTTCATGGACCGTTTCCGGCGTCGGCGTCGGCTCATTGCTTGAGCCGCGTGAACCTCTCGATTTCGGCAATGCCGGCACGGGCTCGCGCCTGATGATGGGCGTCGTCGCCGGCCACGGCATTTCCGCGACCTTCGACGGCGACGCCAGCCTCCGCAAACGGCCGATGCGCCGCGTCCTCGACCCGCTTGTCCGGATGGGCGCGGAGGTCACGGTGCAGGCGGAGGGCGGCCGCCTGCCGCTGACGCTCAGGGGCACGCAGGACCCGCTGCCCATCTCGTATGAAACCCCAGTGCCATCCGCACAGGTGAAGTCCGCCGTCCTGCTTGCGGCCCTCAACTCGCCGGGCCGCACCACGGTCATCGAGCGCGAGGCGACCCGCGATCATACCGAAAAGATGATGGCTCATTTCGGCGCCGACATCGAAGTCACGCCTTCAGGCGAGCATGGCCGCCGCATCGTCCTCGGCGGCCGCCCGGAACTCCGCGCAAGCCGCATCGTCGTTCCGGCGGACCCCTCTTCGGCGGCGTTCCCGCTGGTCGCGGCATTGATCGTGCCGGGCTCGGACGTCGTCATCGAAGGCATGATGGACAACCCGCTCCGCACCGGCCTCCTGACGACCCTCCTCGAAATGGGCGCCGACATCGAAGTGCTCGACCGTCGCTCGGAAGGCGGCGAGGACGTGGTCGATCTCCGCGTTCGCGGTTCCGAGCTTCACGGCGTCGACGTTCCGCCGGAACGCGCACCGTCGATGATCGACGAATATCCCGTGCTCGCGGTCGCCGCCTCCTTCGCCCGGGGCACGACCCGGATGAAAGGGCTCGCCGAGCTCCGCGTGAAGGAAAGCGACCGTCTCGCCGCGATCGCGGACGGCCTGCTCGTCTGCGGGGCGGACGCGGTCATTTCGGGAGACGATCTCACCGTCGAAGGCCGCACCAGGGTTACCGGCGGCGGTCCGGTCGCGACCCATCTCGATCATCGTATCGCGATGAGCTTCCTCGTCATGGGTCTTGCGACAGAGGATCCGGTCACGATCGATGACGCAAATATGATCGCGACCAGTTTCCCGGCCTTCACCGGCCTGATGACCGGCCTCGGAGCCAAGATCGGCGCATGATCATCGCGATCGACGGACCGGCGGCGTCAGGAAAGGGCACGCTCGGAAAGCGCCTCGCCGCCCATTATGGCATGGCCCATCTGGATACCGGCCTTCTCTACCGCGCGGTCGCCAAGGCGCTCCTCGATGCCGGCCTGCCGCTTTCCGACGAAGACCATGCGGTCGAAGCCGCGCGGACGCTCGATCCCGACAGACTCGACGAAAAAGCGTTGCGCGGCGCGGCGATGGGCGAGGCCGCCTCTGTCGTCGCGGTGTTGAAGCCGGTCCGCGCGGCGCTCATCGACCTGCAGCGGAACTTCGCCGCTCGGCCGCAGGGGGCAGTTCTCGACGGCCGCGACATCGGCACCGTCATCTGCCCGCATGCCGACGTGAAGGTGTTTGTCACCGCTTCGGCCGAGGAGCGCGCGCGCCGCCGCTACACCGAGCTTGCGGGCCGCGGCGTCAACACCACATACGAAGATGTTCTGGCCGATATCCGGCAACGGGACGACCGCGACATGCATCGCGCGGTCGCGCCCCTGCGTCTCGCAGAGGACGCGCGCTTGCTCGATACCACGGAACTCGATATAGACGCCGCGTTCCGCGCGGCTATCGCCATTGTCGATGCCGTGGGCAAATAGCCAGGGCTCAAGGCCCGGCATTCGCCATCCGGAACTGACCACGCGTCCCGATCCGCCGTCTGAGCGCCGGCCCGCCCGCCTTCAAGGCAGCGGTCCATGTTTGGGCGGACCGGGGCGTATCGCAACACAAACCGCCGGTGCTGAAGGACAACCACACCACATGAACGCAACTGCTACCGCCACCCGTAACCCGAGCCGCGAGGATTTCGCCGCTCTCCTCGAAGCGAGCTTCGCCGACAACGACATGTCGGAGGGTTCGGTCATCAAGGGAACCGTCACCGCCATCGAGAAGGATGTCGCGGTCATTGACGTGGGCCTGAAGACCGAGGGACGTGTTGCACTCCGTGAATTCGGCGGCCACGGCCGCGATCACGGCCTGAGCGTCGGCGACGAAGTCGAAGTTTACCTGGAGCGCATCGAAAATGCGCTCGGTGAAGCCGTCATCAGCCGCGACAAGGCCCGCCGCGAAGAGAGCTGGGTCAAGCTCGAAGTGGCCTTCAACGCCAACGAAAAGGTCGAAGGCGTCATCTTCAACCAGGTCAAGGGCGGCTATACCGTCGACCTCGACGGCGCCGTGGCGTTCCTGCCGCGCTCGCAGGTCGACATCCGTCCGGTCCGCGACGTCGGTCCGCTGATGGGCATTCCGCAGCCGTTCCAGATCCTCAAGATGGACCGCCGCCGCGGCAATATCGTCGTCTCGCGCCGCACGGTTCTCGAAGAGACCCGCGCCGAGCAGCGTCAGGAGTTGGTGCAGAACCTCGAAGAGGGTCAGGTCATCGACGGTGTCGTCAAGAACATCACCGATTACGGTGCGTTCGTGGATCTCGGCGGCATCGACGGCCTGCTGCACGTCACCGACATTGCGTGGCGCCGCGTGAACCACCCGACCGAAGTTCTGAACATCGGCCAGACGGTCAAGGTCAAGATCATCAAGATCAACCACGAGACCCACCGCATCTCGCTCGGCATGAAGCAGCTGCTCGCCGATCCGTGGGAGGGCATCGAGGCCAAGTATCCGGTCGGCGCACGCCTCACCGGCCGTGTGACCAACATCACCGACTACGGCGCGTTCGTGGAACTGGAGCCGGGCATCGAAGGCCTGATCCACGTCTCCGAAATGTCGTGGACCAAGAAGAACGTGCACCCTGGCAAGATCGTCTCCTCGTCGCAGGAAGTCGAAGTGCAGGTGCTCGAGGTCGACGCTTCCAAGCGCCGCATCTCGCTCGGCCTCAAGCAGACCCTGCAGAATCCGTGGGAAGCTTTCGCCGAGAAGTTCAAGCCCGGCACCGAGGTCGAGGGTGAGGTCAAGAACAAGACCGAGTTCGGTTTGTTCCTGGGTCTCGAAGGCGACGTCGACGGCATGGTCCATCTGTCGGACCTCGACTGGAACCGTCCGGGCGAGCAGGCGATCGAGGACTACAAGAAGGGCGACATGGTCAAGGCCGTGGTCCTCGACGTGGATGTCGAGAAGGAGCGCATCTCGCTCGGCGTGAAGCAGCTTGGCGGCAATCCGTTCGACGAGGCTTCGACCGGCGAAGTGAAGAAGGGCGCCATCGTCACCGCCGAGGTGATCGAGGTCCAGGACGGCGGCATCGAGGTCAGGCTCGTCGACGGCGGCCTGCAGGCTTTCATCCGTCGCGCCGATCTCGCCCGCGACCGTGCCGATCAGCGCCCCGAGCGCTTCTCGGTCGGCCAGAAGGTCGATGCCCGCGTGACCCTGTTCGACCGCAAGGCGTCCAAGATCTCGCTCTCGATCAAGGCGATGGAAGTCGCCCAGGAGAAGGAAGCGATCGCACAGTACGGCTCGACCGACTCCGGTGCTTCGCTCGGTGACATTCTCGGCGCCGCCCTCAAGCAGCGCGCCGAGTCGTCCGACGAGGAGTGAGGTGGTCGCCCCTGGCTTGACCAGAGGATGACAAAAGAATGCAGGCTCGCCGGGTTTTCCCGGCGAGCCTTTTTTCGTTAGAATAATCCGCTGGTTCGGAGGTGCGTGATGCCGGTGGATGTTGATCAGATCGTCGAACGCAGGCGCCTTCGCCGCCGGGTCTCCTTCTGGCGGATCGCCGCGCTTGTCCTGCTTGCGGTCGCCGTTATTGCTGTCGGCTGGCAGGTTACCGGCATCGGCGCGACCAAGACCTCGACCCATGTTGCCCGGGTCAATCTCAACGGCATGATCCTCGGCTCGGACAAGCGCGAGAAGATGTTCGAGGAGATCGGCAAGAGCGGCGCGACCGCCGTGCTGATCGAGATCGACAGTCCCGGCGGCGGCGTCACCGCGTCCGAAGAGCTCTACGATGATATCCGCGCGCTCTCGGCCAAGAAGCCGGTCGTTGCCGTCATCGGCTCGGTCGCCGCTTCCGGCGGCTATATCGCCGCCCTCGCCGCCGATCGCATCATTGCCCGCCAGACTTCGCTGACCGGCTCCATCGGCGTGCTCGCCCAGTATCCGGAGGTCTCCGGTCTGCTGGGCAATCTCGGCATCAAGGTCGAGGAGGTGAAGAGTGCGCCTCTCAAGGCTGCGCCGAACATGACATCTCCGACCACGCCGGAAGCCCGCGCCGCTCTCGAATCTTTGATCATGGACTCGTTCGCCTGGTTCAAGGGCATCGTCTCTGAGCGCCGGAACCTGAATGGCGAAGCGCTGGACAAGGTCGCCGACGGCCGTGCCTTCACCGGCCGGCAGGCGCTGGAGCTTGGGCTGATCGACCAGATCGGCGGCGACACAGAGGCGCGCGCCTGGCTGCAGCAGACGAGAGGCATCTCGACCTCGCTTCCAGTGCGGGACTGGGCGCCTTCCGGCGGCACGCTAAGCGACCTCGGTTTCGCGCGCAGCGCCATCGCCGGACTGGCCGACGCGCTCGGTTTTCCCGTGCTCGCACAGCAGCTTCGTGGCTCGATGGACCTTCACGCGCTTGACGGCCTAGTCGCTATCTGGCACCCTTCGCTTTATCGGTAAAAACATTAACAATATCCGCAACTTAGGGCAGGCAACGTGATCAAATCAGAGCTCGTCGGCCGTGTCGCCGCCGCAAACCCGCATCTCTATCAACGCGACATCGAAAATGTTGTGAACGCCATTCTGGACACGATCTCCGAAGCACTGTCGCATGGGGACCGGGTCGAACTGCGTGGCTTCGGCGCGTTTTCTGTGAAAAGCCGCCCCGCCCGCATGGGCCGGAACCCGCGTACCGGCGCGCATGTTTCGGTCTCGGAAAAGGCCGTTCCCTTCTTTAAAAGCGGCAAGGAAATGCGGCAGCGGCTCAATCGCGAGTCCGCTAGCTAAGCCAAACCAGGACTCACCCGCGTGCGTAATCTGTTGACGGCCATCGTCGTGATCCCGCTCGCGGGCATTCTGATCCTGCTTGCGGTCGCCAACCGCACGCCGGTCACGCTTTCGCTCGATCCGTTCACGCCGGACGTCTCGGCGTATTCGATCCAGCTTCCGTTGTTTCTCGTCATCCTGTTGGCGATCATGCTGGGCGTGATCGTCGGCGGTATCGCCGACTGGGTGCGACAGGGCCGCTACCGTCGGGAGGCGCGGCATGGCAGGAGCGAGGTCCGTCGGCTGGAAAAGGAAGCCGCCGAACTTCGCCGCACCTCGGGCAATGCGGACAATCTGCCCGCACCCTATATGCGCGGGAACGGCCGCTAAGGGTCTCTCCCGATCGCGGCGCACATGGACAAAGCCCGGCGTCCATGTGAGAGGTTCCGCCATGTCAGTCGAAGTCAAAATCTGCGGACTGAGCACGCTCAAAACGCTCGACGCCGCCCTCGACGCGGGGGCGGACTATGTCGGCTTCGTCTTCTTCGAGAAGAGCCCGCGCAACGTCGAGATCGATCGTGCCACGACACTCGTCGCTCACGCGAAGGGTAGCGCCACGACCGTCGCCCTCGTGGTCGATCCGGACTGGCCCCGCCTTGACGAGATCATGGGCAAGGTCGCGCCGGACGCGCTGCAGTTCCATGGTTCGGAGAGCCCGGATTTTCTGAGGCAGGTCCACGCGCGCTATCCGGACACCGAGATCTGGAAGGCGCTTCCAATCGCCTCGCAGGATGATCTTGGCCAGCTTGCGCTCTATCTCTCGCTGACGGATCGCATTTTGTTCGACGCGAAGCCACCGAAAGGCGCCGACCGGCCGGGCGGACACGGACGGTCGTTCGACTGGAGTCTCTTGCGCGATCTTGACCCGGAACTCGGCTTTATGCTTTCCGGGGGTCTCGATCCCGACAACGTGGCCGATGCGATCCGCATGACCCATGCGATGGCGGTCGATGTATCGTCGGGGGTCGAGAGCGCGCCCGGCGTGAAAGACACGGATAAGATACGCGCCTTCATCGCGGCCGCGCGCGCGGTGCGGCGGGAGAGAGCCCTGTGAACGTTCAGCAGCCGAATTCCTACCGCACGGGGCCCGACGAGAACGGCCGCTTCGGCATCTATGGCGGACGGTTCGTCGCCGAGACCCTGATGCCGCTTATTCTCGATCTCGAAAAGGCCTATGCCGACGCGAAGGCGGACCCGGCCTATTACGCCGAGATGAACGGCCACCTGACCCATTATGTCGGTCGACCGAGCCCGCTCTATTTCGCCGAGCGGCTGACAGAGCATTTCGGCGGCGCCAAGATCTACCTGAAGCGCGAGGAGCTGAACCATACCGGCTCCCACAAGGTGAACAATGTGCTCGGCCAGATCCTGCTGGCTAGGCGCATGGGCAAGCCGCGCGTCATCGCCGAGACGGGGGCCGGTCAGCACGGCGTTGCCACGGCGACGCTCTGCGCGCGCTTCGGTCTGAAATGCGTAGTCTACATGGGCGCGGTCGACGTCGCACGTCAGGCGCCGAACGTGTTCCGCATGAAGATGCTCGGCGCCGAGGTGGTGCCGGTCCAGTCGGGAGCGAAGACGTTGAAGGACGCCATGAACGAGGCGCTCCGCGACTGGGTCACCAACGTCCACGACACCTTCTACTGCATCGGAACGGTCGCCGGCCCGCATCCCTATCCGGGCATGGTCCGCGACTTTCAGTCGATCATCGGCCGCGAGACCCGCGAGCAGATGCAGGAAGCCGAAGGCCGCCTGCCGGACAGCCTGATCGCCTGCGTCGGCGGCGGCTCGAACGCGATGGGCCTGTTCCACCCGTTCCTCGACGACCCTTCCGTCGAGATCTATGGCGTCGAAGCGGCCGGGCATGGCTTGGACAAGCTGCACGCAGCATCGATCAACGGCGGACGGCCGGGCGTCCTGCACGGCAATCGCACTTATCTCCTGATGGACGGCGACGGCCAGATCGAGGAAGGCCATTCGATTTCAGCGGGCCTCGATTATCCGGGCATCGGGCCGGAGCATTCTTGGCTGGCGGATACCGGACGCGCGAAATACCTCACCGCGACCGATGACGAGGCGCTTGAGGCCTTTGGCCTTCTCTCACGCCTCGAAGGCATCATTCCGGCGCTCGAAAGCGCCCACGCGCTGGCCAAGGTGGCCGACCTCGCCCCAACGAAGCCGAAGGATCACCTGATGGTGGTGAACCTGTCCGGACGCGGCGACAAGGATGTACCGCAGGTCGCCGAGATCATGGGGACGAAGCTGTGACGACCCGCATCGACAGCCGCTTCGCGGCCCTCAAGGCCGAAGGCCGTTCCGCGCTCGTCACTTTCGTCATGGCGGGCGACCCCGGTTACGAGACCTCGCTCGCCATCCTGAAGGCACTGCCAGATGCCGGTGCCGATGTCATCGAACTCGGAATGCCGTTCTCCGACCCGATGGCCGATGGCCCGCCTATCCAGGCGGCTGGGCTCCGGGCGCTGAAGGGTGGCCAGACACTTAGGAAAACGCTCGACCTCGTCGCCGCCTTCCGCCAGGGCGATCGCGACACGCCGATCGTCCTGATGGGCTATTACAATCCGATCTACATCTACGGCGTCGACCGCTTCCTGAAGGATGCACTCGACGCCGGCGTCGACGGCCTGATCGTCGTGGACCTGCCGCCGGAAGAGGACGCCGAGTTGTGCCTGCCCGCGCTCAGAGCAGGCCTGAACTTCATCCGCCTCGCGACGCCGACGACCGATGACAGACGCCTGCCGACCGTGCTCGGCAACACGTCCGGCTTCGTCTATTATGTCTCCGTCACCGGCATCACCGGCGTAGCCACCCCGGACTTCGATGCCGTTGCGACGGCGGTCGCCCGCATCAAGCGGCACACGGAACTTCCGGTCGCGGTTGGCTTTGGTGTGAAAACGACCGAACATGCCCGCGCCGTTGCAGAAGGCGCCGATGGCGTGGTTGTTGGCTCGGCGCTTGTGGAAGCGGTAAGAACAACCCTCGATGCGGACGGCCGTGCCACGGAAAAGACGGTTTCAACCGTCACGGAACTCGTTTCGTCACTGGCCGCCGGGGTGCGGGCGGCCCGGGCCATCGCAGCCGAATAAGAGGGCTAGGGAGTGAGTGAAGCCATGAACTGGATCACCAACGTCGTCCGGCCTCGCATCAAGGGCCTGCTTACGCGACGCGAAGTCCCCGAGAATCTCTGGATCAAATGTCCGGATACGGGACAGCTCGTCTTCCATAAGGATGTCGAGGCGAATCTCTGGGTCATCCCCGGCTCCGGCTATCACATGCGAATGGGCGCCGAGCAGCGCCTGAAGAGCATGTTCGACAATGGCGAATGGGACGAGCTGTCGTTCCGCGACGTCGTCCCGGACCCGCTGAAGTTCCGCGACGAGAAGAAATACGTCGACCGTCTCAAGGACGCCCGCACCAAGACCTCGATGAAGGACGCCGTGCGCGCGGGCGTTGGCGATCTCGACGGCCTTGAAGTCGTCATCGCCGTCCAGGACTTCGAATTCATGGGCGGGTCGCTCGGCATGGCCGCCGGCGAGGCACTGATCGCGAGCCTCGAAGAAGCTGCTCGCCGCGGCGCGCCGTTCATCCTGTTCGCGGCCTCCGGCGGCGCCCGTATGCAAGAGGGCATCCTGTCCCTCATGCAGATGCCGCGCGTGACCGTGGCCGTGCAGATGCTGCGCGAGGCGAAGAAGCCCTACATCGTCGTTCTGACCAATCCGACGACCGGCGGCGTCACCGCGTCCTACGCAATGCTAGGCGACGTTCAGATCGCCGAGCCGGGCGCGTTGATCGGCTTCGCCGGCCCGCGTGTTATCGAGCAGACGATCCGCGAAAAGCTTCCCGAGGGCTTCCAGCGCTCGGAATATCTCAAGGATCACGGCATGGTCGACATGGTCGTGCATCGCCACGAAATCCGCCCGACACTCGCTCGCCTCTGCCGTATCCTGACCAAGGCACCGGCGCTTCAGGTTGCAGAACCGATCCGCGATACCGATGTCGTGACCGAGGAAGAGCTGCCTGAACTCGAGGCGCGCGCCGCCGAGTGAATCTCCAGTTCAGCCTCATCCTGAGCCGGACGCGGTACGCGTCCGCGCCGAAGGATGGCGACAGGCTCCAAATTCTTGACCATCCTTCGACACGGGCCTTCGGCCCGGCTCAGGATGAGGCTTTGATCCCGAAATGAACGACAGCAACGCCATTCTCGCGCGGTTGCTGACCCTGCATCCGCGTGTAATCGACCTTTCGCTCGGCCGGATGACCCGCCTCCTGGATGCCCTCGGCAATCCGGAGCGGAGCCTGCCGCCGGTCATCCATGTCGCCGGCACCAACGGCAAGGGATCGACCGTCGCTTTCCTGCGCGCAATGCTGGAAGCCTCGGGCAAGAGCGTCCACGTCTACACCTCGCCCCATCTCGTTCGCTTCCACGAGCGCATCCGCCTCAATGGCAAGCTGGTGGACGAGGAGGCGCTCGTGGCCACGCTCGAAGAGGTCGAGCGGATCAATAACGGCGAGGCGATCACCCAGTTCGAGATCACAACGGCGGCGGCCTTCGTTCTTTTCGCGAGGCGCCCCGCCGATGTGCTCCTGCTGGAAGTCGGCCTTGGCGGCCGACTCGACGCCACCAACGTCGTCGATAGACCATTGGCGTCGATCATCACGCCGGTGTCGATGGATCATTCGAGCTATCTCGGCGAGACCGTTGAGGCGATCGCCATCGAGAAGGCGGGCGTCCTGAAGCGTGGCGTCCCCGCCATCATCGCCGCGCAGATACCGTCGGTCCGCGACACGATCGAGGCCTGCGCCGGCGTCGCCCGGTCACCGTTGCTGATTTCTGGCCAGGACTGGCAATCGCGTGAGGAACGCGGACGCCTCGTCTTCGAGGACGAACGCGGTCTGCTCGACCTGCCGTTGCCGCGCCTGCGCGGCCGCCATCAATATGAGAACGCCGGTGCCGCTATCGCGACCCTCCGCGCCCTGCCAGAGCTCGGCATCACCGGGGCGCATATCGAGGCGGGCCTGCTGAATGTCGACTGGCCGGCGCGCCTGCAGCGCCTGACCAAAGGTAATCTGCTCGACCTGCTCCCCCCGGAGACCGAGCTTTGGCTCGATGGCGGCCATAATCCCGATGGCGGCCGCGCCGTCGCGGCGACCATGGGCGAGCTGGAAGAGCGCGTCGGCCGCCCGCTGATCCTGGTGGCGGGCATGCTCAACACCAAGGATTCCGAGGGCTTTTTCGAACCCTTCCGGGGGCTTGCCGCGGGCGTCCATGCAGTGCCGATCACGTCGAGCGATGCCGGCCGCAGCCCCGCCGAAGTCGCCGAAGCTGCCGACTGGGCAGGGCTGCCGGCGCGACCTCACGATTCAATTGAGGACGCGCTCCGGTCGGTGATAGTCGAGGAAGGCCATCTGCCGCCTCGCGTCCTCATCACCGGATCGCTCTACCTCGCGGGCGAGGTCCTCGCCCTGAACGGAACGCCACCGGTCTGATGACAAAAAGGCCGGCGAAACGCCGGCCTTTTCTTCTTTTTGGCGTTCCCGGCGATCAAACCGCGCTGTCGATCCACTGCTGGAGGCGAGCCTTCGGGGCAGCGCCGACGTGGTCGGAAACCTTCTGGCCGTTCTTGAAGACCATCAGGGCCGGGATCGAACGGATGCCGAACTGGGCCGCGATGGCCTGATTCTCATCAACGTTGACCTTGGCGACCTTGACCTTGCCGGCCATTTCGCCCGCGATCTCCTCGAGCGCCGGACCGATCATGCGGCAGGGACCGCACCATTCAGCCCAGAAGTCGACGACGACGGGAATGTCCGACTTGAGTACGTCAGCCTCGAAGCTGGAATCGGTAACTTTCACGGTTGCCATGATCTGAAAACCTCATTTGGCCGAGAATCTCGGCGAAGTTGAACGAAAGGTAGGAAGCCGTCATTCGAGCGTCAAGGAATGCGGTGCATGCGCAGTACGCCGTCCAGTGCTGCGTCCAAACGGTTTGTGCCGAGCACATCGAGGCGGCGCGTCTTGGTCCAGAGTAGCGCCGCCTCGATGACCTTGCCGGGGAAAACCTTTGCCAGCACAGCGCGATAAAGCGCGAGCTGGGCGACATAGGATTCCGGCGGAGCGGCGGGCACGGGACGGTCGCTCTTGAAATCGAGGATCAGCACGCGCTCGGGTTCGATGACGAGTCGGTCGATGCGCCCCGAGACGAGCACTGGCGGGCGACCAAACCGGGCGATCTCGCCCGCGACCGGCACTTCCGAGCGGCCCGGACCAGTGAACAGAGGCAGCAGGGTGAGATCGGAGACGATCTCCAAAGCTTCGTTCATCAGCGCCAGCCGGTCGGCCTGGGGCCAATCGCCCGCATCCCGGGCAAGATAGCGCTCCGCCGCCGGGGTGCGGTCGTTCGGCGAAAGCCTGGGCAGTTCTTCGAGCAGACGATGCAGCAGGGTGCCCCGGTTGCGAGCGGGGCTCGCGGCGGCTTCCACCTCGACCTCGAAGAGATGCGGCAGCGCACGCGACGGCGCCAGCCATTCGGCCACGGGTCGCTCGGCCGCCAATGGCCGTTTTAGCCACCCGGGCAGGTCGATCGCCGGTTTTTCAGGGACAGCGGAACGCGCCGCGACTGCTCGTTCGGGCGTCTTGCGGAATATCCGGATATCGCCGTCGAAGGCCGGAACATGGATCGGTTCGCTGACCTCTTCGAGACCCGATCGGATCAGCGCGTACCAAGAGCCTTCGGGAGCTTCTTTCTTTCTGGGATCGCCGAGATGACCGGTGACGATCAACCGATCCGCGGCACGGGTCATGGCCACATAGAGCAGCCGGCGATGCTCACCCTGCTCGCGAATATCCTCTGCCTCGCGCGCCGCCTGAAGCGCAGGTGGATCGTCCGCCTTCTTCCCAGCCCACAATGGCAGGTCATCTACATGGAACACGGCCGGAGCGAGGCTCGCGGCGCGCGGCTTCCCGAGATCGGCCAGTACGACGAGGCGCGCTTCGAGACCCTTGGCGCCATGCACAGTCATGACCCGAACTTCGCTGCCGCCGGTATCGAGATCGCGCTTGATGACTGCCGGCGCCTCGCGCATCCAGGCGGCGAAGCCCGAGAGCGTCGCCGTCTCCGTCTCGCCATAGGTCATCGCAAGACGCAGGAACTCGTCGAGCACGTCGTCGACCTCACCGCCGAGCCGTGCGCGGAAATCGCGGCGACCGCTTTCCGCGCCGAGGATCGCGGCGTAGAAATCGAACGGTCGGAGATGCCGCGCCGACGCGGTCCAGCGATCCAGTCTTTCACCCGCAATCGCGAACTTCGCCTCCGCCGATATGCGGAGCGCCTGTCGCAAGCTGCCTATGCGTCCTGGAGCGAGGCGCATGAGATCGTCATCGTCGAAGCCGAACAGCGGGCTCTTCAGCACACAGGCCAGCGCCAGATCATCCTCGGCGAGTAGCACCGCATCAGCCAGAGCGAGAAGGTCGAGTACCGCAATATGCTTGCCGACGTCCAGGCGGTCGGCGCCGGCGACCGGCACGCCGGCATTCTTCAACGCCCGCAGGATCGCTTCGAACAGGGTTCCACGGCTGCGAACCAGAACAAGGATTTCCCCTGGCGGAACCGGGGTGCACGGCCCGGCAACATCGCGCCCCGCGATCCAGCCCTGCACCGAAGTCGCGATGCGGTCCGCCAACCGGGCCACCGGGCTCCGCTCCGACACGGCGTCGAATGGCGCGTCCCAGGCGCGGTCGCTGTCGACACGCTCGTCGGCGAGGACCAAAGGCCAGAGATCGACCCGCCCCGGCGCATCAGGACGGGCCGTCTCGTGGACAGTCTCGACCTCGTCGAACGAAAGACCACGGTAGGCTGCCGGCTGAGCGAAGACGAGATCGACCGCGCCGAGCACGTCGGCCGTCGAACGGAAGCTCTGAGTCAGCTCGACCGCGTGGAAGTCCATGCCCGCCGCCTGATAGGCGGTCGAATAGAACCGCCGCGTGCCGACGAATTCCTGCGGAGCCGCGCCCTGGAAGCCGAAGATTGACTGCTTCTCGTCGCCGACTGCGAACACAGTCCTGACGACATTCCGTGCCCCCTGCCCCGCCGTGAATTCCTGCGTCAGCCCGCGCACGATCTCCCATTGCTCTGGCGAGGTGTCCTGCGCCTCGTCGATCAGGACATGGTCGATGCCCTGGTCGAGCTTGAAATGCACCCAGGCCGCGCCGGCGTTACGGATCAGCGCGCCGGTCTTGGTGATGAGATCGGAGAAGTCAAGCGCGCCGCGTCGCGCTTTCTCGACCGTGTATTGGTGCCAGATCGCGTCGGCGATGGTCAGCAGCGCCTCGGTGCGTTCACGGACGGTGGCGGCGTTGCGGCGTTCGAGCAGGCCCGCCAACCGCTCGAATTCGTCGTCGATCCGTTGCGCCAGATCAGGCCTCGACGCGCGGAGCGCCTTGGTGACCAGCGCATTTCGCGAACGTAGGGTCTTTCCCTTGGTCAGGCAGAGACCGAGATAGACGGCGCGGCGCGCGTCATCATCGCTCGCTGCCTGAGCCGCGCGAAAGCAATCGGCCAATTTGTTGTCGTTCGGGCCGCCGCCTGACAGCCAGAAGATGATCTCGGACCACGACGCGATCTCGATCGCCTCGTCGAGGACGCGTGCGTTTATCGTCTCGCAGTTCTCGTTGTCGCCGAGCCCTAGCGCCAGAGCCAGCCGCCGCGAGACGCGCGCCGAAGCATCCTCGCCGTTCGGCCGCATCAGTTCAGTCAGGCCTTCGCCGTCACGCAGCACCGCATCGAGCGCCTTCGCGAGCGAACCGTCACTGGTTTCGACAATCAGTCGCGACAATGCCCGGCCGATCGGTCCATCCCCGTCGGCGGCTCGGCTCAGCATGTCGTGCCTCGCCACAGCGACAAGCTCCGCCTGCTGGCGATCGTCGAGCACCGTGAACGCTGCTGGTACGCCGGCCTCGAACGGAAACTGATGCAGCACGCTTTCACAAAAGGCGTGGATGGTCAGCACCTTCAGCCCACCGGGGGTCTCCAGCGCACGAGCGAACAGCCGCCGCGCCCGGCGACGAAGCGAGGGGCTTCCGGCCGGTTCGCCGATATCCCGCAGCGCCTTGTCCAAGGCTTCGTCGGAAGCCGTCGCCCATTCCGAGAGGACGCCGAAGACACGGTTCGACATGTTCGCCGCCGCCGCCTTTGTGAAGGTCAGGCAGAGGATCTTCGATGGTTCGACGTCGTGGAGCAGGAGCCTGATGACACGGTTGGACAGCACCCGGGTCTTGCCAGAGCCGGCATTGGCCGCGACCCAGGCCGAAGCGCCTGGATCGGAGGCGCGTCGCTGCCGCTCCTGCGTCAGCTGGGTTGGCTGGAGCCGCTCGTTCACTCGCTACCCTCGTCCGCATCGGGCGCGAGCGACCATTCCGCGAGACGTGCGAGATGGTCGTAATCGCCATTCGGGCGTCGCTTGAATTTCGGATGCGTGCCGGAGCGATAGGGCTGCATCGGGTCTTCGAAGCGGTCGATCAGCGTCTTGAGTTCCGCCAGAGCTTCGTCCGCAACCTCGGCTGCGGTCTTATCCTTGACCGCGACTGACCGGGACTTGCCTGGCTCAGCCTGCCCCGAAAGCTGGACATAGATCAGATCAGCCGTGCCGCCCGCCGGAGTATCATCGAAGGCGCCCGCCGCGAGCATCGCCGCTTCCAGCGGCAGTTGCGGCGCGAACCCGCTGCCGACCTCCTTGTCGGTCGGCGCGCGGCCGGTCTTGTAGTCCAGCACCGCATAGCCGCCGTGAACGCTATCTATGCGGTCGGCGCGTCCACTGAGCGTGAATTCCCGCTTGGCGGAGGTCGTCCACGTTATCTTGCCGCTGCGTTCAAGGAACGTGCCGGATATCTTCCTCCGTCGTTCGCGCTCCCAGTCGACGAACCAGCGGGCGATGCGCTCAAAGCGCGGCCACCACAGCGCGCGGACATCGGGATAGTCCCAGATCGGCTCGAACGCCTCGCGGCCAATGGCACAGAGGCGCTCGACCGCGTCGGGTGCAAACGGGTCTTCCTTCTCGACGTACTCGGCCAGCGCGCCGTGCACGATCGTGCCGCGATCCGACGCTTCCGGGCCGGTGCCGACGGGGTCGAGCGGGCGCAGTTTCAGTACGTGGCGGGCGTAGATCGCATAGGGGTCGCGGATCAGGGTCTCGATCTCGGTCACCGAAAGCCGCTTCGGCCGAAGCTCAGTCGGCGGGCAAGGGGCCGGGGCGCCGATACGTTTCGTCTCCGCCTCGTCCAGCGCCGAGGCATAGGCAAGCAGCGTCTCGCCGCGTGCCTTCACCGGCTTCCACGCCTCGCCCGAAACCGCCGCCAACCTTTGCAACCAGCGTGCGGCGACGGTCGGCGCGCCGCCCGCCTTCAGTGCCCGCGTCACCACGACATCGCCACCACCGAGCGCCTGTTCGAAATCGTGTGCCGACAGACCGACGCGCCATTCCGGCGGCGGCAGGCCGAGCGCGCCTCGCATCGGCCGGGAGAGGAAGGCGTCATTGCGCGTCTGCGGCGGCCAGACGCCTTCGATAAGTCCGCCGAGCACGGTGCGGTCGAAGCCGAGCAGGCGCGCTTCGAGCGTACCGAGAATGCGCAGGCGCGGATGACCGGGACGGCGAGGCCGCGAGGTCCGCCCGCGCAGCATGGTCTTGAAGACGGCCGGATAATCGACAAGGCGCAGCCGCATCCGGGTGGACGCCGCGAGAGCCTCGTCGAAAAACGCGCCGAGCGCCAGGCGATCCGGATCGACCTCCGCCTCCTCCGCTTTTGTCGCAACGGCGGCCAGCGCCTCGCGGTGCGCCGAGAGGAAATCGACCAGCAGCGTTTCCCTGCCGCCCCGGCCGAGCGCGCAAAGGGGTTCGAGCGCCTGTTCCAGGCGCGCCACCAGATCCTCGGCCAGGGTCCAGCTTTCGGCCGCGAGCTCACGGCGACTCTGGTGCATGTGCCGGTCTTCGCCGGCCGGCAGCCGCGCGAGTGCAATCGCCTCGCGCAAACCCTTTGCACCAGGCGGGGGCGCGGGTCCGCGCAGAACGCCGATTTCCAGCACACCCGCCGCACGATGGCGGGCCTTGCCGTCCATGCCGAAGCAGGCGTCGGGGTGCTTCAACAGCGCCAGCAGTTCCGCAGGTCCGAGATCGCCGACGGCCGTCTCGACCACGAGGCGAGCGAGGATGCCGGCCTGGCTGTCGGCGAGCGGCCGGCCGGCGCTGTCCTCGGCGTGGATATCCCAGCGCTTCAGTTCCGCGACGACCCGACGGGCCAAAGTCCGATCGGGGGTGATGAGCGCGACCGTCCTGTCCGGCTCCTCCAACGTCTCGCGCAGAGCCAGCGCGATCGCGAGGGCCTCCTCCCGCTCGTTGGCCGCCTCGATCAGCGTCACTGCATCGAGCGCCGGTCCCAAAGGCAGCGGACTATTCGCCCATTCGTCGGTGCGGTCGGCCGGCAGCAGCGCGCGGGACACCAGCGCACGGCGGGCGTCGCGGGCTCTGTCTTCCTTACCGAGAACACCGACCTCACCACGCTGCACGTCGAGTTTTTCGAGCAGGCGATGGAAACCGTATTGCGGGTGTGTCCATGTCTGCGGCAGCACCGGGCCGGCATCCCGTTTGCCACCGATCTCCTTCCAGATGTCGTCGCTCGCCTCGGTATCGAGACCCTGCAGCACGACCGCTCCGAGCGGGAGATGCGCGACGGCTTTCATCAGTTCCGCCGTCGCGGGATTGGAGCCGGTAGAGCCGGCGATGATGAACGGTGTCGAAGGCGGGTTCTCCGCCAGCCGCGAGGCAAGCGCGGTAAGTTGCTTGTTCCGCCGGGCCGCGCCACCGATGAGGCCGCGCTCCGCCAGACGCGCCGGCCAGACCTCAGCCGCTATGTTCAGGAACCGCGTGGTCAGTTCCCAGATCCTGTCATGCTCCGGCGGCACGAGGCCGGCCAGCTTCTCCCAAGCCACGCCCTCGGTTTCGAAGCTGTCGATCAACCCGCCGAGTTCGATCGCGAGCGACATCGCCTCCGACGGCGAGGTCGAAATCAGCTCCACCTCGCTCGCATCGCCCCGGAGCGCACCAGAAATGCTCCGCGCCCATGCCCGGATCAGGTCGGCAAGGGCCAGCCGCCGCTCCGTCTCGCTGATGGCGGCCTGCGGTCCCGGCAATCCGTCCGCGTCACTATCAAACGGGTCGTCCTCTTCGCCAAAATCGCCCAGCGCCGCAACGCGCGGCAGGATCGCCGCGCCGCCAAGCCGCTCGGTGAAGATCGCCTCAAGTTCACGGACAGCACGGCGGGTCGGGAGATAAATTGCGACATCGGCGAGGCCGAGCGGATCGACATCGAGCCTGACGCCCGGCAACAGCCCGCCCCGCAGAAGATCGTCGGCGATCGTCTCCAGGAACGGGACGCCAGCCGGAACCGTCAGGACGTTCGCCCGGCTGCGCGCGTCAGGCGACGCTTTCGACATAGCAGGTCTCCGCCTCGGCAATGGCCTCGGGCGTTCCGACATGCATCCACAAGCCGTCCAGGCGCAAGCCGAACAGGCGGCCCTGCTCGATTGCCCTGTCGAAAAGCAGGTTCAGCGAGAATGGGCCGTCCGGCGTATTGGCGAAGAGTTCGGGCCGGAACACAGCCGCGCCGGCATAGACGAAAGGGGTCACCAGCCGCTCGGTGCGCCTTTCCAGGCGGCCTTCGGGATCGACGAGGAAGTCGCCGCGCCCGTCATAGCCGCAACTCGTCGCGGTCGAAGCGAGAAGCAGTAGACCGTCCATGCGCTCGGGATCGAAATAATCGGCGAGCCGCAGGAGATTCGGCTTGAACCCCTCGATCCAGATCGTATCCGCATTGATCGAAAGGAACGGGTCCTTGCCGAGCAGGGGCAGCGCCTTCTTCAGACCGCCGCCGGAGTCCAGCAGAGCGCCCCTCTCGTCGGAGACGACGATCTTCGGCTTCCTGCGGCCTTTCAGGTGCTTTTCCAGCAGGTCGGCGTGGTGGTGGACATTGACCACGGCCGTCTCGACTCGAGCTTCCACAAGCCGGTCCAGCACATGATCGACAAGCGGCTTTCCGGCGACTTCAACCAGTGCTTTCGGCTTCGTCAGCGTCAGCGGTCTCATCCGTGTGCCGAGCCCGGCGGCAAGAACCATCGCTTTACGGATCATGACGTCTTCACATCGAACGAGCCGAGGGCGGCCAGATACCAGTCGCGCAGATCCGCCATGGTGGGATGGGAAAGATCGCGGTCGAGATAGGCCATTATTCTCGGAATGTGACGAAGATAGCCCTGCTTGCCGTCGCGGGCGGCGAGGCGGACGAAGATGCCGAGGATCTTCGTCGCGCGCTGTGCGCCGAGTACGGCATAGGCACGGGCGAACTGGGTCGGCTCGAACGCGGGATCGAGGCCCAGACGATCGCCGATATACCGCGAGAGCAGCGACATTTCGAGCTGCTCGGGCACGTCGACCCGCGCATCCTGAAGGAGCGAGACGAGATCGTAGGCCGGATGGCCGATGACAGCGTCCTGAAAGTCGAGAAGGCCGATCTTCCTCAGACCGTCGCGGTCGGGCAACCACATCAGGTTCGGCGAATGGTAGTCGCGCAGGGTCCAGGTTGCGGGTTCTTCCGTCACCGGCGCAAGGACGGCCCGCCAGAGATCGAGAAAGCCCGCACGGGTCGAAGCAGAAATGCTTCGGCCTATATGCGGCAGATACCAGTCGACAAGAAGCTCGGTCTCGACGAGCAGCGCTTCGAGATCGTAATCCGGGATCGTGTAGAAATCGTCCTCGACCGGCAAATCACGCGGCAGATCGGCGACGTGGAGCTCGACCAGGACGTCGGTTGCGACCTGCATCCGCTCCGGCACGTGCATACCGGCGATCAGCATCGTCTCATGGCCGAGGTCCTCCACCAGCAGGAGACCGCGATCGAGGTCCTGGGCCAGGATCTTCGGAGCGGAGAAGCCCTGCCTGATCAGCCCGTTCGCCATCGCGACGAACGGCACGACATCCTCGGCAAGCCTGGCGATCCGGCTGTAAGGCAGGCCATTGCGGATCGCCGGTCCGTCGGGACGGCGCGGCGAGTCCATCAGGATGGCTGAACGGCCATGGTCGATCAGTTGCTCGTAACGCCGCGACGACGCATCGCCCTGCCGGTAGATGCGACGCGCGCCGGACCAGCCGGCGGCATCGAGGAATCCCGCGATCTCGAGCGCCCGCTGGATACGCTGCGGCCAACGACCATAGGGTTCGATAGTGACGTAACGGCTGCGGTTGGGATCGCTCGGGTTGAGTTCGAAGCGCAGCGCCAGGCGCTCGCCGGACAATTCCCCCCCCGCCCGCTCGGGCCATTCGACGAGCAGGATCGAGGTCGCGCCCGCCTCGTCCCAGCCGATCTCGGCCAATTCGCTGACATCGCCGACGCGATAAAGGTCGGCGTGAACGACGAGGCCGCGCGCCGCCTCATAGGTCTGAATGATGCTGAAGGTCGGACTCGGGACGTCGAGATCCGGATCGGCGGCGAGGAGGCGGATTACCTCGCGGGCGAAGGTCGTCTTGCCGGAGCCGAGATCGCCGGACAAAGTGACGAGGTCGCCGGGAGCGAGCAGCGGCGCCAAAGCGGCCGCGAGCCGTGCGGTCGCCCGCTCATCGGCCAGCACCACCCGGTGCGCTCCTTCCTCC
Source organism: Rhizobiaceae bacterium CPCC 101076 (assembly GCA_003347645.1). Classification (GTDB taxonomy): domain Bacteria; phylum Pseudomonadota; class Alphaproteobacteria; order Rhizobiales; family Methylopilaceae; genus Flaviflagellibacter; species Flaviflagellibacter deserti. The sequence continues at coordinate 72,652 of QDFX01000019.1, forward strand.
ACCTCGACCATCACCTCATTCCGCAGCGACGCGCGCCGCACCGCCACCCAATGGGAACACGCAGGTCACGGTCGTGCCGCGACCGAGCGCGCTGTCGATCGAAACCGTACCGCCATGCAGTTCCACGAAGGAACGCACGATCGAGAGGCCAAGCCCGACGCCACGATGGTTCGCGCCTTCGGTATGACTCTCGAACCGGTCGAATACCTTTTCGACCATTTCGGGAGACATGCCGCTGCCGCGGTCGACAACCTGGAACACGATCGCATCCGCCTCGCGCCTGGCGACGAGCGTCACGGGCGAACCCTCCGGGCTGAAGCCGATCGCGTTCGACAGCAGATTGAACAGCACCTGCCGGATGCGCTTCTCGTCGGCGACGAAAGAACCGATCTGCGGCGGAACTTCGAGATTGAGTGCGATGCCGCTCTCGGTCACACGATCGCGCACGCCCTCGACTGCCGCATTGATGGCCGCCGGGATGTTCACGATCCCAAGATCGAGTTCCATATTGCCGGCATCGATCGTCGCGAGATCAAGGATGTCGTTGATGATCGCATAGAGCGCGGTCGAGCTGTCGAGCACATGCCCGGTGTATTCGCGCTGGCGGTCGGTCAGTGGTCCGGTCGACGGATCGGCAAGCAGCTGGCTGAAGCCGATGATGTTCGTCAGCGGCGCGCGAAGCTCATAGGAGACGTGCTTGACGAAGTCCGACTTCAGCCGCGACGCGGTTTCCAGCGCCTCGTTGCGGTCAGTCAGCGCGCGCTCGACCGAAACGCTGGCGGTCACGTCCGAGAAGGTGACGAGCGTTGCGCCGTCCGGCAGCGGCACGGTCGCCATGTCGATCGTCGACTGGTCCACACGCTCGATGCGGCCCGAAACCGGAACGCGGCTCTCGGGAATGGCGGTGATCGCCGTCTTGAGGAGGTCCCAGGGCTCCTGCGGCTCGTGCAGAACGCGGCACAGCGAGAACACCCGATCCGCATGCGGCTTGGTGTTGAGCTCCGATGGCGGCAGCTTCCACATCTGGACGAAGGCGGGGTTATGGAGCGTCAACCGCCCATCCGAACCGAACACCGCCACCGCGTCGCGAAGATTGTCGAGCGTCTCGCGCTGGACGCTGGTCAGGGCATTGAAGCGGCTTTCGAGATCGATGCGTTCGGAGACGTCGTCGAAGAGATAGGTGACACCGCCCTCGGGATTGGGCGTCTGCACCACGCGCATCGTGCGGCCGTCCGGCAGATGCCACCAATGCTCGCGCGGCGTGGTCGCGCGGTAGGCTTCCTGAAGCTGCGCCTTCCAGGCTCGGAAGTCGGCGGGCACCGGAAGCGCCTCTTCGGCGCGCAGCCGGTCGAGGATCGTGGAATCCGTCGGCTGCGCGTCGAGGAAGGCGTGGTCGAGCCGCCAGAGCTTGCCGAATGCCTGGTTATGGAAAACAAGCGTTCCGTCCGCCTGGAAGATCGCGACTCCGGTCGCAAGCTCATCGAGCGTCTTGCGGTGGCTTTCGACACGGCGGACGAGATCGCCGCGCAGCCCGGCGAGTTCGCTCATGTCGGTGGCGATGCCCGCGCTGCCGGCTGTCTGCGGCACTTCGACGACGTCAAAAAGCTTCTTCTGGCCGCCGCTGACCAGCGGAACATTGGCGTGGAACAGCTTGCCCGAGGCGAGCGCGTCGAAGGCATCTCGCTTGGTGGGATTGTCGAGAAGGTCGACCCCCGCAGTCACGGCCTCTTCGCCGGACGGGCGATCGAAAGCCTTGCCATAGGCGGCGTTCGCCCAGGAAATCTTGCCATGAGTGTCGCGCAGCCAGACCGGCTGCGGCGCTCGTTCCAGCAGCGATTTGAAGCGGCCGAATTCGCGCTGCATTTCCGCATGGCGGGCGGAAAGTTCGGCAAGCTGCAGGGCATGCCCTTCGAGACAGCGAATGCGAAGCACCGCCTGACCGCCAACGGCGCGACCGTCGATCGCGACATGCTCGCCCTGCCGGGTCTCGACCGTCATCTCGAAAGCCTCGCCCCGAATGCGCAACCTCGCGACGTGCTCCTCGAGTTCCGTCGCCTGACCGGCTGGCATCCAGCTTCCGAACCCCAACACGCGGCGCCCGGCGGGAACGGGCGCGTCGGTCGGCAGCAAGCCGGATATTTCGGGCTCCTCGCCAGGCCCGCCAAACGTGACGAGGAGCTGATTGCTGGAGGAGACCAGAACTTCGGCGCGGTCGAGCTTCGAGCGGAGCTCGGCGACCATTCCCCGGAGCGTCGCTTCCGCCACTCCCGCGCGGCTGCGGACGCGGGCCAGCAGGAAACCGCAGGACAGGGTGACGAGCAGAAGACCGAGCGAGACGGCATATGAGCCGAACGTCGGCGACGCCGAGACCGGCCCAGCCCATGCGGCTGTCGAGGACAGAAGCGCAGGCGCGAGCATCAAGCCCGTCACCGCGCGATCTCCCCGAGACCGGTCTGCCATAAAATCCCCTCATCGACCGGAAGCGCATCCCGCCGTGACGCCCCGAATCAGCTCAATCTACCCGCATCGTGACTCGCGCCCAATGGTGTGGGAGTCACGGAGTCAACAAAAAGAACGGGCCCGGTATTTCCGGGCCCGTTCCTGTGGATAGCTTGTTTTCTTCGCGCGACGCGGAGTCTTTCCGCTCAGTAGCGGTAGTGCTCGGGCTTGAACGGGCCCTGCTGCGGCACGTTGATGTAGGCCGACTGCTTGTCCGACAGCTTGGTCAGCCTGGCGCCGACCTTGTCGAGATGCAGTGCCGCGACCTTCTCGTCGAGGTGCTTCGGCAGCACGTAGACGCCGATCGGATACTTGCCCGGGTTCGAGTAGATCTCGATCTGGGCCAGCGTCTGGTTGGTGAACGAGGCCGACATCACGAAGCTCGGATGGCCGGTCGCGTTGCCGAGGTTCACCAGGCGGCCTTCCGACAGCAGGATGATGCGCTTGCCATCGCCGAACTCGATCTCGTCGACCTGCGGCTTCACATTGTGCCACTTGAAGTTCTTCAGGCCGGCGACCTGAATTTCGGAATCGAAGTGACCGATATTGCAGACGATCGCTCGGTCCTTCATCGCCCGCATGTGGTCGACGGTAATGACGTCGAGATTGCCGGTCGCGGTGACGAAGATGTCGGCGCGCGGTGCGGCGTCTTCCATCGTCACGACCTCATAGCCTTCCATCGCGGCCTGCAGCGCGCAGATCGGATCGATCTCGGAGACCAGGACGCGGCAGCCGGCATTGCGGAGCGAGGCGGCCGAACCCTTGCCGACATCGCCGAAGCCCGCGACCATCGCGACCTTGCCGGCCATCATGACGTCGGTGCCGCGACGGATGCCGTCGACCAGCGATTCCTTGCAGCCGTAGAGATTGTCGAACTTCGACTTGGTGACCGAGTCGTTGACGTTGATCGCCGGCCACAGGAGCTCGCCGCGCTTCTGCATCTCGTAGAGGCGATGCACGCCCGTCGTGGTCTCCTCGGTGACGCCTTTGATCGCCTCGGCGCATTTCGTGTAGAAGCCCGGATTCGACTTCAGCCGGCCCTTGATGGCGGCGAACAGGACTTCCTCTTCCTCATTGGTCGCGCCTTCGAGGAAGGCGACATCGCCGGTTTCCGCGCGCTTGCCGAGATGGATGAGGAGCGTGGCGTCGCCGCCGTCGTCGAGGATCATGTTCGGCACGCCGCCGTCGTGCCATTCGAAGATCCTGTGGGTGTATTCCCAATAGTCGACAAGGCTTTCGCCCTTTATGGCGAAGACAGGGGTCCCGGTCGCGGCGATCGCCGCGGCGGCATGATCCTGCGTCGAATAGATGTTGCACGAGGCCCAGCGGACATCGGCGCCGAGCGCCTTCAGCGTCTCGATCAGGACGCCGGTCTGGATGGTCATGTGCAGCGAACCCGCGATGCGCGCGCCCTTCAGCACCTGCGCCGGACCGTATTCCGCGCGAGTGGCCATCAGGCCCGGCATTTCGGTTTCGGCGATGGTGAGTTCCTTGCGCCCCCAATCGGCAAGCTTGATGTCGGCGACGGCGTAATCGTTCTGGGCGGCCGCGAGGGCGGTGTTGACGGTCATACGGGCTCTCTCCGTGGATTTGGCGGCTGTCTAGCACGCTCGGAAGCCCGGAGCAACCGCATATAAAGATGTCTTTATGTGCTCTAAACTGGAGCCTTTCCCGCAAAAGCCGCCGCAACCTCCGCCCGCGACCTGCGTTCTCCTCACCTGTTCAAACCGGAGGAGCCGCGATGGCTGAGATGAGCATGTCCGATCTGTCGGAGAAAATGCGCGATATCGATTTCTGCATCCTCGCCACCCATGGCGATGGCGGGCAGATCGCTGGGCGGCCGATGAGCAACAACCGCGAGGTCGACTATGGCGGCGACAGCTTCTTCTTCACCTGGGAGAAGGCGCGCATGATCTCCGAGATCGAGCGCGATCCGAAGGTCGCCCTGTCCTATCAGGGTTCGTCCGGCATTCTCGGCCAGCGGCCTTTCATGGCGCATATCGAGGGTCAGGCGGAGCTCGTCCGCGACAAGGGCCGCTTTGCCGAGCACTGGACGAGCGATCTCGACCGCTGGTTCGAGCAGGGGGTCGATACGCCCGGCGTCGTGATGATCAAGGTCCATGCCGCTCGCGTCCATTACTGGGACGGCATGGACGAGGGTGAGATCGCGGTCTGACGCCGTGATCACGGCACCCGCGCGGAAGCCGGGCCGCCATATTGGTTGGTGCCCTCGTCGCCTTTCTTGATCATCCAGTAGAGCAGCACGATCCAGCCGATCAGCGGGATGAAGACGATGAGGACCCACCAGCCCGAATAGCCGGTATCGTGCAGGCGGCGCACGGTGACGGCGAGGCCGGGCAGAAACAGCGCGAGCGAGACGAGCAGCGTGAGGAGCTGAACCGATCCCTCGTCGACGCCGAAAATGACGGCATCGACGACCGAGGTCGCGATCTGCAGCAGGATCAAGAACAAGGTCCACCACCAATATTCCGAGCGCAGCGCGCGGCCGGAAAACGTGGCGTATTTCGATAGCACGGCGCGGATTGCATCCCCAAAGCCCATTGCCCTCTCCTCGTTTCTTTCCGCGCTTGGCGCCGACGATATGGAGCCCGGGAAACCTTGCGTAAGCCAGAGGGTTGGTCGCGCTGTCCACGGCGAAGGTTTGCGCAGGAGTGAATTGGGCGGGATGCGTTCACGCACGGACGATATACGCGATTACAGACCGGGTAGGTTTCAGTCCATTACGGTTCCTGGTCTGCTGTCCTCGTACATTAGCTCGCGGAACTCCAAAGGCAGCCAAGCACGTTGCAATCCATCTATGACCTCGTGGCGTCGAAGGATCAGACCCATTTCGGGAGCCGAAAGCTCACCGTGCTGACTAACGTCCACACCAACAAAAATCTGCCATTCGGGAAATAGATCGAGCAGTTTCCTTAGCCCTTGCATGATTGTCGGCTGCAGGAGGAACAGATTCGAAACAACTATCTGCTGGGAAGGAAATCCATAGTCATCCTCAAGGATCCAATAATCTTGATCCTCGTCATAGCCCCGATTAGAAAAATATAACTGGATAGAATCAAAGAGCAGCTGCCATTCATGGAGGCGCGTTGATTCAAGGCAATCTTCACGCCCGAAGCACTCATCGCCAGATTCCAATTATCCACCTCGGAATCAAGGACGGCTTACGCCAAGTAAGCGCATAATATCAGCGAACCCTCGTTCTGAACATATGCATAAACCGACGCATGATGGCTCGACGATTGAAATCGCGGATCTTTGGATTTTCGGATCGCTGAATCTCCCGGATGAAATCTTCAGCCTCTTCGGTCGTCATCAGTTCCATGACTATGCCTCTCCGACGAATAAAGTCCTTAAACAGCTCCTCCACGGCATCGCTATATTCCTTGTGCGCTTGGCTCCAACCATGCCCCGGGAACGCTCCCGTCGTAGCCAATCGAAAAATCTTCTTGGCGGCTTTGCTCAAAGGCAATTTTTTGAACTTGCCCACGGGGAAAAAGTGATGGCCGACCGCGGCAAGGAGAAAGTTCTCGTCTTCGATACTTAGCTCGTCCTCCCCCTCAAAAAAGCGATCTAGCCAAGGACGAGACGGCTCCTTCTCAATCGTCACCCGTAGCGGCGGCTGATCTCCCGAATTCGGCGGAGTTTCCGAGCTCGCCCGACCTGTCTGCAGGGGTCCTCCAGTTCCACCTGCCCTACCGCCCGTATCCGTCCATTGCCCGCCGTCGGCATTGCCTCTCGGCACGCGCGGCTGGTTGGGGTCGAAGTTCGCCTTGCCGTGCAGTGCGTCGAGCGCGTTCCAGAGGTCGCGGGTCGCGGCCTTGAGTTGGCGGCTTCCTGCGTCGTGAAGCTCGGCCAGGCTCGGAGGCGGTGGATTCCGGCGCGTGTCTGCGAGAAGGGCGCGTATCCCAAGGCGGAGCAGCAGGAGCTTTTCGTGAACCTCGGATAACTGCCCCATCTGCCCCTCATCTCCATGTCATCGGTTTATTTTCCTATTACGGGATCGGGAAACCTGTCAAGGATTATATGCCTAAATCATGCAGGACGGGTGAGGGGCACGGGAGCGGTGACGAAGCACCGGGCGATCTGGAGGTGCCTCACAGCCCTCACCCGGTTCGGCTTCGCCGACTCGACCTCTCCCATGAATGGGAGAGGCTGCGCGCGCCTCCGACACGCTCCGCCTTGGCTTTTTCGTCATCCTCCGGCTTGGCCGCACGATCCATGCCACTCGGCGGGCGCCCTATGGGTCCTCCGATCGAGTCGGAGGACGACGACGGTGGGGAGGAGAGGCACCGGCGCGCTTCATCCTCGCCTGCCCAAAACAACGATGTCGGAAAGGTCGCCCCTCGGAGGGGCGGGGGATGCGGTCGCATCCTCTGAATGGTTTGTGTGTTGACGCGATC
>QDFX01000002.1 GCA_003347645.1 Rhizobiaceae bacterium CPCC 101076
TTCCTCGATTTCGAGCCCGAGCGCGGCGCCGACGGCGCGATGACCGGCTATGCCTTCCCCGACATGCTGGTCGAGCTGGTCGAGCTCCATCGCGTCGGCAAGCGCGACGCGGCGCATGATCTGTTCGACGCGCATCTGCCGCTGATCCGCTACGAGCAGCAGCAGGGGATCGGTCTGGCGGTGCGGAAATATCTGCTGTGGCGGCGCGGCGTGATCACCTCGGACGCGCAGCGCAAGCCCGGCCCGCCGCTCGATGCCGCCGCCCGGGCCGAGGTCGACTACCTGCTGGGCCGGCTCGCCCGGCGCGACCCGCGCGCCGCGATTTAGGCCGTCAGTCTATCGACGATCATCCGTGCGATCGGCATCGCCGAGGTCGCTGCGGGCGAGGGCGCGTTGCAGACGTGCAGCATGCGCGGCGAGTCCAGGAACAGGAAATCGTGGACGAGCGTGCCGTCGTCGAGGATTGCCTGGGCGCGGATGCCGGCGCCGGGCGTGCCGAGATCGTCAATGGTCAGGCTCGGGCAGTACTTGCGGCATTCCTCGAGATAGCGGGCGCGCAGGATCGAATTGCGGAATTCGATGGCGCCCGAGCGCAGGTTCTTCCGCGCCATCTTCCAGAACCCGGAGAAGCCGATCATCGACGCGACGTCGCCCAGTCGGATGCTCCCCTTGTCATAGCCCTCGCGGGAGAAGCCAAGAACCGCATTCGGGCCGACGGTAACGCGGCCGTCGATCATTCTCGTCAGATGGATGCCGAGGAAGGGGAGGTTGGGATCGGGGATTGGATAGATGAGGTGGCGGACGACGTTCGATTTGCTTTCCGGCAGCGTGTAGTACTCGCCGCGAAACGGCACGATCTGATGCGTGGCTTTCAATCCGGCGAGGCGGGCGATGCGATCGGACTGAAGCCCGGCGCAGGCGACCAGACGCCCTGACCTGATAGTGTCGTCGCTATCGGTTCGGACGGTGACGCCGGTCGCGTCTTCCGCGATCGCCGTCACGCGGGTGCCGAGCGTGAGCGTTGCGCCCATGTCCTTCAGGCGTTCGGCCATTGCGTGGCAGATGCGCTGGTAGTTGACGATCCCGGTAGCGGGAACGAGCACGGCACCGAGACCGGCGATGTTCGGCTCGATCTCGCGCAGGCGTTTGGCCGAGATGGGCTCGAAGACGATCTCGTTTTGCCGCGCGCGCTCTTCCAGCGCCGTCATCCGTTCCAATTCGAGGGGACTGGTCGCTACGAGCAGCTTGCCGCAGGTTTCGAACGGGATCTGATTATCCCGGCAGAACTCCTTGGTCGCGATCGCGCCCTCCCGGCACAATCGGGCCTTGAGCGAGCCGGGCTGATAATAGATCCCGGCATGGATGACTCCGCTGTTGTGCCCGGTCTGGTGCTGGCCGAAATCGCGCTCCTTCTCGATCAGGACAAGACGCGCCCGCGGGTCGCGGGAGAGGATTTCTAGCGCGGTGGCGAGACCGACGATGCCGCCGCCGACGATGCAATAGTCATAGGTCGTCATGCGGTCCTTTCGCTGTCTGCTGGCATGGCTTCCGCCTCGGCCTCGTCGGCCGGGATCTTGCGCAATTTCAAGACGCGCATGATCTGCGGAAGCACGATGACGAAGGCGGTCGCGATGAAGAGCGTCAGCGAGATCGGATGCTGAACAAAGACGCTGAGATCGCCCTCCGACTGGATCATCGTGCGACGGATATTGCGCTCTAGCATCGGGCCAAGCACCAGGCCGAGAACCAGCGGTACCGGCGGATAATCCAGCTCCATCAGAACGAGGCCGATGCCGCCCGCGATGATCGCAATGACGATGTTCGCCATCGAGAATTCGATCGCATAAACGCCGAACATCACGACGGCTATGATCACGGGATAGAGCAGCGCCGTCGAGATGAAGAGGATACTGGCGAGCAGCGGGGTCAACAGCAACGTCAGGAAGACCAGCGCGAGATTGCCGACCCAGAAACTGCCGAATAATGTCCAGATGAACTCGGAGTTGTTGACGAACAGCAGTGGGCCGGGCTGGAGGCCGATCATCAGGAGGCCGCCCATCATCACCGCCGTCGTCGCCGAGCCGGGAATGCCGAGCGTAAAGAGCGGAATCATATTGCCGTAGGACGCGGAATTGTTCGCCGCCTCCGGTGCAGCGACGCCCTCAACGATGCCTGTGCCGAACTTCTCCGGCCGACGCGAGAAGCGCTTGGCGGTGGCATATGACAGCATGGTCGCGGCTGTGGCGCCAACGCCCGGCAGCACACCGACGACGAAGCCGATAATCGAGCCGCTCAGGAGTTCCCAGCGCGAGGCAACCGCATCCCTGAAGCGTGGCAGGAGCGAGCGAAGACTGAAGCTGGCGGCGTCGCGATCTATCTTGTCGCTGACGCTGGTGAACATGGCGGTGAGGCCGAACAGGCCGACCGCGACGACCGAGAAATCGAGGCCATCGAACAGATCCATCTGGCCGAATGTGTAGCGGGCAGGGCCCGCGATGGGATCGAGGCCGATCATGCCGACCCACATGCCGAGCACGAGCGCGGCGAAGCCCTTGATCGAATTGCGGCCGCCGAGAACGCTGACCAGCGACAGCGAAAATGCCATCATCGCGGTCATTTCGGTCGGGCCGAAGGCGAGGGCCCATCTCGATATCGGAACCGACAGCGCGACCATTCCGGCAAGGCCGAACAGGCCGCCGATAAAGGATGCGAACACGCTCATCCCGAGCGCGCGGCCGGCCTCCCCCTTTAGTGCCATCGGATAGCCGTCGAGCACGGTCATGACCGATGGCGCGTCGCCGGGAATGCCGAGCAGGATCGAGGTGATCGCGCCGCCAAACATCGCGCCGTAGTAGATGCCGGCGATGCAGGCGATGGCCGCGGTACCGCCGAACGTCACGGCGATAGGCAGCATGATCGCGACGCCTGCGGATGGCCCAAGGCCGGGCAGGGCACCGATCAGAAGCCCTAGAATGGCTCCGAGCATGGTCGAAGCCAGGATGCTCGGCTGCATCGCCTGGCCGATGCCGTCGATGAGAAGACCCATGATTTCCATCGCGCTCTCCCTGTTGTTGTTATTCAGCGATGGCGGTCAGAGACCGAAAATACCGCGTGGCACCGGAACGCGAAGGAGCGTGCCGAACACGACGAGGCAGGCGAGGGAAAAGAAGATCGAGGTGATGCCGAGGCGCACGAGATAAGCGCGCTCCAGTGAGGGTCGGATGATCAGGCCGATAGCCAGCATCAGCAGCATGGTCGCGATGGTCATGCCCGCAAACGGGGTAATGACCACGAAGACGAGCATCGCCGCGGTGATGGCGATGAACTTGACCACGTCCCTGCGCGCCATTCGGGACTTCAGATCTTCCAGCCCGGCCAGGCTGCGGACAAGATTGATCGCACTGAGGACGATGAGGACACCGCCTGCAAGCGCCGGAAAATAGCCCGCGCCCGGTGTCGTGCCTTGCATGAATCCGAAGCCCAGCCCCGTCCATACGAGGTAGGCACCGAACAGCAGAAGGAACAGCGCAACGAATTGGTCCAGACGATGAATGGTCATGATCGAATCCCGCCGGTTCCGGAAAGGAGGTGCCCGGGCATCAGCGACGCCCGGGCACGCGCGTCGTCATTTGATGACGCCGAGTTCCTTCATCAGGCGCTCATAACGGCCGCTGGTATCAGCGATCGCGGTGGCGAATTCGGCGCTGTTCATAAAGTTCGGAACGTCGTGAAAGCGGTCGATGTACTGCGTCCGCCATTGCGGGCTTTCGGCGACCTTCTTCAGCACGCCTTCCCAACAGGCTACGACCTCGGGTTTCACGTCCTTCGGCATGACGAGGCCGCGAATCTGGGTATGGACGATGTTATGGCCGAGCTCCGAGAAGGTCGGCACGTCGGGGAAGGCGTCGGCCCGTTTGGCGGAGCTGACGGCGAGCGGACGCAGCGTGCCGGCCTTGATCTGGGGCAGGGCCTCGCTTGGATTGAAATAGGCCACGTTCACATGGCCGCCGAGGATGGCGGCCATGACCTCTCCCTCGCCATCGAACGGCACCGCGTCGATTTTCACACCGAGGCCGTTGGACGTCATCTTGGCCAGCAACGCCGCATCGGAGACGACACCAACGGTGCCGGTCGTCAGTCGCTTGGCCTTCTTGAGGTCGTCGAGCGTCTTGTATTCCGATGAGGCTGGAACGACGAGAACGTAGGGCGACTGGGCGATCGCCCCCAGCGGGGTAAAGTCGCGATAGCTCACCGGCGAGCCACCTTGCAACGGTGTCGTGAAGAAGCTCACGCTCACGGTCGCAATCACATACGGATTGCCCTTCTCCTTGCCGACGCTGCTGTATCCAACCGCGCCGCTGCCGCCCGGCCGGTTCTCCGGCAGGATTTGAACCGGCAGCAGTTTCAGCTCGCCAATGACATTGGCGATCGTGCGGGCCAGCGTGTCGCTGCCGCCGCCTACACCGAACGGAATGATCATGGAGATGTCGCGCTCGGGGTAGTCGGCGAGCGCCGGGGTGGTTGCCATCAGCGAGGCGGCGCAGAGTGCGCTGACAGCGGTGATGCGACCTCGGCTCCAGAGAGCCGAAAGCGTGGAATGCGTCATCAGTGTCCTCCCGATATTATTGTTTGTGATGGCCTGACTGTCGGGGCGCTCCCGCGACCCTTTTTTCGTTCTCCTGTCACATCCGCACTTGTGCCCGGTTCGTTGCGGGCGGTTTCATCAAGCTAGGGAAGGAATTGCCTCGCGCAGCAGGTAGCCGTGGGCATCGCGGTTTTTCAGTCGGCTTGCCTCTGGGTCCTTGACCCGGCCGTCCCTGAGGGCATCGTAGTTCGGCGTGAAGCCGAGGCCTGGCCGATCGGGAATGCGCATCTTGCCGTTGATCGGATCGGGGGTGCCGTCGAAGAAGTGCTTCCCGGTCATCCACATGCCGTAATGAAACTCGACCGGGCCACCATTCATGACGCCCGCCAGGATATGCATGTTGAAGATCGGCCAGCCACCGCCGTTGGCCATCGGCAGGTTGAAGGCCTGCGCCATGTGCGCGACCTTCAGCGCTTCGGTATAGCCGCCGTTGTAGAGGACGTTCGGCTGGAGCACGTCGACCGCATGGTGGGTGACGAGCTCACGGTAACGCCAGCGATGGCCTTCCATCTGGCCGGCTGCGATCGGCACCTGGACGCGACTGCGAAGATCGGCGAGCGCACGGGCGTCGTTCTGCTGGATCGGCTCCTCGAACCATTTCAGATTGCAGTCCTCGACGCCCTTGGCGAGCATGAAGGCGTCATGCGGATCGAACCAGCAATTGGCGTCGATCATCAGGTCGACGTCGGGGCCGATGGCGTCGCGGGCCGCGCGGACACGGCGGACATCATCCTTCCAGGTTCGTGTCGGTTCGCCGCCGACAACCATCTTCAGCATGGTGTGGCCGTCGGCCAGGAATTTCTTGGCGTAGTCGGCGATCTGCTGTTCGTCGAAGAACGGATAGCCGAACGTCGCGTAGGTGTAGGCCTCGTTGCTGAAACCGCCGAGAAGTTCGGCGATGGACTGGTTCTCGGCTTTGCCGCGCAGGTCCCAGCAGGCGATGTCGATCGCCGACAGCGCGTTGGAGATCACGCCCGTATAGGCGCGGTTGTTGAGCTGCTTCCAGACGGCATGGTGGATCGCCTCGGTGTGCCGGACATCCTTGCCTTTGATCAGCGGAAAGATGTGCTGCTCGATGCAAGGCATCACTGCCCAAGGCAGAAACGAGCCAGTGCAGCCCATTCCCTTCCGGCCGTCCTCCGTCTCGATCTCCACGAAGACGAACATGCGCGTTTCGATGGAGGCACCGATGCCCGGCAGATCAATCTCGTGCCTGTGCAGACTTGCCTTGATGTTTGCGATTTTCACCGTCTTCTTCCTCCCTGTCGTTTTGATTTTTTATGCGCGGGCGGCTTTCGGAGACCTCGCTCCCAGCGAAGCCAGCCAGCGTTCCTTTCCGTGAATGACATGTCTCTCGCCGAGCGCGCGCGCCTTGTCGTGATCGCGCTCGCGGATGGCATCGACAATCGCGCGGTGCTCGCTGTTGGTCTGGCCAGGAGAGAAGAGCGAACGGCGCAACGAATGCGTCTCGCGGATGAGATCGTCGTAGATCCGGTGCGCGCAGCTGTGGTCGGCGATGCGGCCGATCAGGTCGTGGAATTCGAGATTGATGCGATAATAGCGAGGGACCTGATTGGCCGCGATCGCATCGTCCATGCCACGGACGAGAGCGTCGAGCTGGGCAACCTGCTTGTTGCTTCTACGGTCAGCGGCGCGGCCACAGACGAGTCCTGTGAGTAGCGCGCGGACGTCGTAGTTCTCGCTGATTTCAATCTCTGACATCTCGCGTACGAACACGCCGCGCGCCGGAATCGAGGTCAGAAGTCCGGCTTTCACTAGCGCGCGCGTCGCCTCGCGCACGGGGCCTCGGCTGACGGCGAACTGCTCCGCCAGGCTGACTTCGTTCAGACGGCTACCGGGCTCGAGATCGCCGGACAGGATCATTTTCTCGATCTCCTGATAGACGCGGGTCGTCAGTCCCGCGGTCCGTTCGATGCGTCGTGTGTGCATGGGCCTCGTCTGCAATTCGGTCGACATCAGATCGTCATCTGTCATGCAGTAAACTGTCAACAGCTTTTATGAAATCGACGGGTTTACAGATAGATAGATGGGTCTCAATTGCTCCGTGTTATTTGTTGAAGGATGCTGAAAGAACCATTCGGCTCCGTTTTCGCGCGCGATCTCATGGAGACGCCGCAGCAGGCCAGGGCCAATCGGAATGCCTGTCTTCTCGCGCTCCGCCATGACCGCGCGCTCGGGATCGCCGGCAACCAGAACAGGCTTTGCCAGATCGACCGGAGGTGTCGCGCGAAGGTCGTCACAGAGTTGCTTCACGTCGGCGCGGAAGTCGGCGACATCTCGGAATTGGCCGGGATCGAAGGCCATGAAGAAATGGCCGACATCGAGCCCCTTGGGCTGTTTCGAATGCATCGGGTCGGTGATCAGGGTCGAGCCCGACAGGCACGACGACAGGATGTTGACCATGACTGCGAGGCCATAGCCTTTGTGGCTCGCGCCTTCGGGCGTGCCGCCGAGCGGCGATAGGAACCCGCCCTGCATGACCTCGGATGGATCGAGCGTTGGTTTGCCGGCTTTGTCGAAACCCCATCCTGGCGGCATCTGCTGCCGCTCGACGACTTTGTTACGGACCTTTCCGGAGGCGACGGTTGTAGTCGCCATATCGAGAAGGAACGGCTTGCCTTCGTCTCCAGGCGCGGCGAAGGACCAGGGATCCGTGCCGAAGCGAGCGGCTGCGCCGCCCGTTGGCGGAACGCGAATGCCGAACACACTCGTGGTCGCGATACCGATAAGATCGGCCTCGGCCGCCATGCTTGTGAAACAGCCAAGCGCGCCGAAATGGCCGGAATTTCGTACCGAAACCATGCCGACGCCGGAGGCTTTTGCCTTCTCGACCGCAAGCGCCATCGCGAAGGATGCCGGCACATGGCCGAGCCCGCCATCGCCATCAACCAAGGCACTCACGGGCGTCTGTCGGACGATCTTCGGGACGGCCTGCATGTTGATCGGCCGTGTCTGGCGACGTTCGTTATATTCGACAAGCATCGCGATGCCGTGGCTCTCGACGCCGCGAAGATCGGCCCAGCCAAGCACTTTGGCGGTTTGCTCCGCGTTCGCGGGTGTCATGCCCCACGATCTGAGGATCGCGGCGGCCTGCCGAATGTGAGTTTCGAAGTCGTGATTGATTGCCATGGAGACCCTCAACATCAAACCGAAACCGACGGTTGCTAGTCGAGGATAGAAAGGGAATTGGCGAAGAAAACTATGCGCTCGGTTGCTTCAAACAGAACCAAAAGTATCTTGCGAGCAGGTGCGAGGCGCTTACCGCCGCGAATTTAACGGGAGATCAAACAGGCCTCGCTTGGATGCTAAATCTTGGGAGCGCTGGGAGAACCCGGGCTTGGTGCATCACAGTGGCGGAGAGGGTGGGATTCGAACCCACGGTGGAGTTGCCCCCACGGCGGTTTTCAAGACCGCTGCCTTAAACCACTCGGCCACCTCTCCTTATCGCCCTTCCACCACGAGCGGCGCCGAAGGGCAAGGGGTTAAGGATCATGGCGCTTGTCCAATTCTGCCGCAGTTTTGACACTTTGCGCGGGCTTCCATGTTAATACGTGTTACGATTTGCTTAACGCGCGTTAAGGGTTGGAGCGGCACGGGGTCGACGGAACTTGTTTCGTCGAGGCCGCCCAAGAGGGAACAGAAACCGTATGGCTCGACCGACGGACGTTTCGCGCGGGACCCGTCCCGAACACGGCACAGCACGAGGCTCGTCATTGGTGGTTGCCGCCACGGTCGCGCTGGTGCTCGGAGCCTGCGCGCAGAAACAGAACGTCGATCCGCGCCTTGCAGTCACCACCCCGACGCCGGCGAAAGTCGTCGCCGACGGCGAGCCCGTTCCGAAAGGCGGGGGCGTCGAACAGCCGGCGGAAGCCGCTGTGACGACCAAGAAAACATTCGTTGCCGGCGTTGAGCCCGACGGCTACTCGGCGGAGGGCCTCGCATCCTGGTATGGGTCACAATTCCACGGCCGCATGACCTCCAATGGCGAGGTCTTCGACATGGCGTCCATCACCGCAGCCCATCCGAGCCTTCCACTGCCGTCCTATGCCCGCGTGACGAATACGAGCAACGGCAAATCGATCGTCGTCCGCGTCAATGATCGCGGTCCGTTCCATAAGAACCGCCTGATAGACGTCTCGAGCCGCACCGCCGAAATCCTCGATTTCAAGCGCAAGGGAATGGCGCGTGTCCGAATCGATTATGTCGGCCCAGCCTCGCTGAAGGGCAGCGACGAGCAGAAGCTCCTCGCCACATTCCGCGACAACGGCGCGAGCCCGTCGGGCACCCAGCTCGCGGCATTGGTCGAGACCTCGGGGCCGGGCGCGATCACAGCCGGCGGCAAGGCATTGTTGAAACCGAAGCCGGTGATCGCCGCCAAGGACGCGCCGCCGGAGCTGCGCACCGATACGACACCTCCGAGTGGCTACGCCCTCGCATCTGCCTCGACCGAACCGGTCGCCGCGCCGGTTCCGGCACCTCCGACCACGCCAAAGGCGAATGTCGCGTCGCGCATCGCCGCCGGCTTCGGCGGCTTCAATTCGCAGCCTCTGGCGCAGAACGCCAAGCCCGGCCTGATTCAGCCGGTTCTGAGCGGGTTCGCTTTCGACCCGACGACCTTCGCTCCCCCTCGCTGACATCATCCTGATTGGACGCTCGATCTCCCTCGCGGTAGAAACCGGGAGAAGGGGATTCTTGGCACAATGGGGCGTCTTGGTCGGATAGCGCTTCTCGCACGCGTTCTGTGCGCGTTCGCGGTCGCTTTGGCGTCGCTCGGGTCTAAAACGGCTCGGGCCCAGGCTTTCGAAACCGATGCCAAGCAGGCGATTCTCTACGATGTGCAGAGCGATTCCGTTCTTTTCGCGAAAGAGCCGGATGCTACCTTTCCGCCGGCGAGCCTAGCCAAGCTGATGACGCTTGCGGTCGTGTTCAACGAGGTGAAACGCGGCTGGGTCTCAGCCGCCGCGCCATTCACGATCTCGGAGAATGCCTGGCGCACCGGCGGTGGCCCGGCGCGGACGACGGCGATGTTCGCGAAGCTCGGCAGTGAGGTGACGGTTAGCGATCTCGTCCGCGGCGTTGCGATCGTGGTCGGCAACGACGCGGCGATCGCGCTCGCCGAGGGCATCGCCAAGAACGAAACGGCGTTCTCCGAACGCATGAATCAGCTCGGCAAGGAGATCGGCCTGACCTCGTCGGTCTTCGTCAACGCAACGGGGCTGCCGGCACAGGGGCAGAGAACGAGCGTTCGCGACAT
The DNA here is from genome assembly GCA_003347645.1 of Rhizobiaceae bacterium CPCC 101076. Classification (GTDB taxonomy): domain Bacteria; phylum Pseudomonadota; class Alphaproteobacteria; order Rhizobiales; family Methylopilaceae; genus Flaviflagellibacter; species Flaviflagellibacter deserti. The sequence continues at coordinate 9,921 of QDFX01000002.1, forward strand.
GGCGCGCATCTCGGCCTATCTCGCGACCAAGCATCCGGACTTCTATACTGTCTTTTCCCAACCGGACCTCGATTGGAACAATATCCGCCAGCTCAATCGCAATCCCCTGATGGGACAGTATGAAGGCGTGGATGGTTTGATCATCGGCTCGGTCGCTGACCTCGGCCATATGATCGCCGCGTCGGCGGTCCGCGACGGACGGCGGCTGATAACGGTGCTCGCGGGCCTTCCCGATGAAAATGCACGCGTGAAGGCGGCCAAGGCCATTCTGGACTGGGGCTTCAACGATTTCATCGACCGGGAGCTCTTCCGGCCCGGAACGCTCGTCGCCGAAGCGAAGGTTTTCGGCGGTACGCAACGTTCGGTACGGCTGGTGTCGGAAACGACGGTGACTCTCCCGGTGCCGAAGGACGGCGACAGCCGCATCGTCGCCCGTGCCGTGTATCGCGGGCCGATCACCGCGCCGGTGACCAAGGGCGAGCGGGTCGGCGTCCTCCGCATCTGGCGAGACGGCCTGCTGCAGAGCGAAGTGCCGCTCGTTGCCGACGAGAACGTCGCGGAGGGCACTTTGTGGCGCCGCGCATTCGACGCGACCTACGAGCTCGCGGTCGGCGCGGTTTCTCCGCTGTTCGAGCGGCTGAAACTATGACGCCTTTTCGCAGCCGGTTCGTCACCTTCGAAGGCGGGGAGGGGGCCGGAAAATCTACGCAGATCGGACTTCTCGCGGCCCGCCTGCGCGACCGTGGCGAGGATGTCGTTGTGACCCGCGAACCGGGCGGCTCACCAGACGCCGAACGGCTTCGCGGCATCATCCTGTCCGGCAAGGCCAAATCGTTCGGCGCCTTCGCCGAGGCGGCACTGTTCTCCGCCGCTCGGATCGATCATCTCAGCAAGACCATCCGCCCCGCGCTGGAACGCGGCGCGTGGGTGCTCTGCGACCGTTTCCTTGATTCGACCCGCGCCTATCAGGGCGCGCTCGGCAACCTCGATCCGAAGGTGCTTCGCGCAATGGAGAGGGTCGTCGTGGGGTCGACCGTTCCGGGTCTCACGATCCTGCTCGATCTGCCGGCCGAGATCGGTCTCCAGCGCGCACGGCAACGCGGGCAGAGCGAGACGCTCGACCGCTTCGAGGCGGAAGACATGGATTATCATCGCGGGCTGCGTCAGGCATTCCTCGATATCGCCCATGCCGAACCCGAACGGGTCGCGGTCATCGATGGCGAGAACGCACCCGACGTGGTTTCCGAACTGGTCTGGCACGCGGTCGAAAACCGCTATGCGATGGCGGTCGCAAGCAATGGCTGAGGCGGCTGAGCTCGAATCAGACCGGTTCGAGGACGCGCCGCATCCGCGCGAGACCTTCCGGCTGATCGGCCACGCGACAGCCGAACTGACCCTGCTCGACGCCTACCGCTCGGGCCGCATGCACCATGCATGGATACTCGGGGGCGAGGAAGGGATCGGAAAAGCGACTTTGGCCTACCGGCTCGCCCGCTTCATCTTCGCCAACCCAGATCCAATGTCCACGGCGGTCCAGCACGCGTCGAACCTCGATGTCAGTCCGGACAATCCAGTCGCGCGGCGCGTGCTTCAACAGGCGCATCCGGACCTCTTCGTCCTGCGCCGCGGCCTGACCGCCGATCGCAAGAATGTCGCCGGCGAGATCAAGGTCGACGAGGCGAGGCGGCTCGTCTCGTTCTTCTCGACGACAGCGGGCGAGGGGGGCTGGCGAATCGCGATCGTGGACACCGCCGACGACCTGAACACCAACGGCGCCAATGCCTTGCTCAAGGTACTTGAAGAGCCACCTCCGCGCTCGCTTTTCCTAATCCTGACAACCGCGCCGAAACGACTTCTGCCCACCATTCGCTCGCGCTGCCGCATGCTGACGCTGAAGCCTCTCGCAAGCGAAGAGGTCGTCGAAGTGCTTGAAGGCGTCGATGTATTGTCGGGCGGAGCAGAGGGCGATGATCTCCGCCATGCCGCCGATCTGGCCGAAGGTTCGGTGCGCCGCGCCGCCGTTCTTCTCGGCAGCGACAGCCTCGGGCTCCGGGACACGTTGTCCGGCCTGATCAATCGCCTTCCCGACGTCGACCACGCCGCTGTCCACGCGCTCGCCGAGAAGATGACAGGCAGGGAAGGGGCCCCGAGCTTCGAGTTCTTCTGCGCCTTCGTCCAGGACTGGCTGCATGAGCGGATGCGGCGCGGAGCGTCATCCGGCGAAGCCCGCCTTGCGAGATGGGCAGAGCTGTGGGACAAAAACGCCCGCGCGTTCCGCGACGTAGAGATTTATAATCTCGACAGGCGTCCGCTCGTGCTCGCCATCTTTACCGATCTCGCCGCAGCAACCCGCGGCTGACAAACCCTCCGGGCTCATGGCCGACCGCAACGCCTTTTATATCACGACCGCCATCGCATATCCGAACGGCGCTCCACATATCGGACACGCCTACGAGGTGATCGCGACCGACGCGATCGCGCGATTCCAGCGCCTCGACGGCCGCAACGTCTTCTTCATGACCGGCGCGGACGAGCACGGCATCAAGATGCTGCAGACGGCGGAGAAAGCGGGCATCACGCCGGCCGAGCTCGTCGAGCGGAACGTGCCGAAATTCCAGGAGATGGTCGAGCGGCTGAACATCTCGAGCGACCGCTACATTCGAACGACCGAACAGGCGCACCACGTCTCCTCCCAGGCGATCTGGCAGAAGATGGAAGAGGCCGGCGACATCTATCTCGATGTCTATGCCGGCTGGTATTCCGTCCGCGACGAGGCCTTTTACGCCGAGGACGAGACCACCGTTCAGGAGAACGGCACGCGTTTTGGCCCGCAGGGAACACCGGTCGAATGGGTCGAGGAGAAGAGCTATTTCTTCCGCTTGTCCGCCTATCAGGACAAACTGCTCGCCTTCTACGACGCCAATCCCGATTTCATCGGTCCCGATGCTCGCCGCAATGAGGTCGTCAGCTTCGTGAAGGGAGGCCTTCAGGATCTCTCGATCAGCCGCACGACGTTCGACTGGGGCGTGAAGGTGCCGGGCGCACCCGAGCACGTGATGTATGTCTGGGTCGACGCTCTGACGAACTACATCACCGGCGTCGGCTATCCGGACACGGAGTCCGAGAGCTTCAAGAAGTTCTGGCCGGCGGACGCCCATATCATCGGCAAGGACATCATCCGCTTCCACGCGGTCTACTGGCCGGCCTTCCTGATGTCGGCCGGCGTCGCGCCGCCGAAGCGCGTCTACGCCCACGGCTTCCTCTTTAACAAGGGGGAGAAGATGTCGAAGTCGGTCGGCAACGTGATCGATCCGTTCACTCTGACGGACGCCTATGGCGTCGACCAGGTGCGCTATTTCTTCCTGCGCGAAGTGCCGTTCGGCCAGGACGGCAGCTACAGCCACGAGGCGATCGTCCAGCGCATCAATGCCGATCTCGCCAACGATCTCGGCAATCTGGCGCAGCGTTCGCTCTCGATGATCGGCAAGAACTGCGATGGAAAGGTCCCGGCGCCGGGCGAATTCACGAAGGCGGACAAGGCGATCCTCGTAGCGGCCGACAATCTGGTGAATGAGGCGAGGGCGGCGATGAAGGGATTTGCCCTTCACACGATGCTGTCCTCGATTTGGCGCGTGATTGCCGACGCGAACCGCTATTTCGCTTCGGAAGAGCCTTGGAAGCTCAAGGCAACCAATCCGCAGCGCATGAACACGGTCCTATACGTCACGGCGGAGGTGCTGCGCAGCTTCGCGATCCTCACCTTACCCGTCACTCCAACAGCGTCCGGCAAACTGCTGGATATTCTCGGTGTTTCCCAATCGGCGCGAAACTTCGCGGCGCTTGGGGAGGGAGGACGTCTGGTCCCCGGCTCCGACCTGCCGGCACCGAGCCCGGTCTATCCGCGTTACGTGGAGACGGAAGAGGCGACGGCCTGACGCCATGCTCGTCGACAGCCACTGCCATCTCGATTTCCCGGATTTCGCGGCCGACCGCGGCGGTATAATCGCGCGCGCCAAGGCCGCCGACGTCGGGCTTATGGTGACGATCTCGACGCGGGTGCGGAAGTTCGACCAAATTCGCGAGATCATCGAGGCGTACGACAACGTTTACGGCTCGGTCGGCACGCATCCTCACAATGCGCAGGAGGAACTCGACGTCACGGCCGACGATCTGATCCGGCTCGCCGAGCATCCCAAAATCGTGGCAATCGGCGAGGCCGGTCTCGACTACCACTACGACAATTCGCCTCGTGACGCTCAGATCCAGGGTCTACGTGCCCACATCGCGGCTGCCCGGACCACCGGTCTTCCGCTTGTCATCCATGCGCGCGAAGCCGACGAGGATATGATCGCAATCCTCGAAGGCGAGACCGAGAAGGGCGCCTTTCCCGCCCTCCTGCACTGTTTCTCGTCCGGCGCCGAGCTTGCCCGTCGCGGCGTGGCGCTCGGCCTCTACGTCTCGTTCTCCGGCATCCTGACCTTCAAGAATTCTCAGGCGATCCGCGATATCGCCGCCGAGATTCCGGCCGATCGTCTGCTTGTCGAAACCGATGCGCCTTACCTCGCTCCGGTGCCGCATCGCGGCCAGACCAACGAGCCGGCCTATACTGCACACACGGCGTCGGTTCTGGCTGAGGTGCGCGGCTGGAGCCGCGAAGAGACGGCCAGGCGGACCACCGAGAACTTCGCCCGCCTTTTCCGCAAGGTCCCGCGCTCGGCGCTGGGGCTCGAGGGCGAGGCGGCGGCGTGAGCCTGACGGTCACGATCCTCGGCTGCGGCTCGTCCGGCGGCGTGCCGCGCGTCGCCACCGGCTGGGGCGCCTGCGATCCGCACGAACCTCGCAACCGACGTCGGCGATGCTCGATCCTGGTCCGGCGTGAGAACGGCCATGGCGAGACTAATTTCCTTGTCGACACATCGCCGGACCTGCGCGAGCAGATGCTGGACAACCATGTCGAGACAATCGACGGCGTGCTGCTGACGCACGACCACGCTGACCACACGCATGGCATCGACGATCTCAGGCCGTATTTTATTCGATCGCGCAGGCGCATCGATGCTTGGATGGACCCCGTGACGTCGCCGGACGTTCGCCAGCGTTTTGGCTATATTTTCGAAACGCCGGACGGCAGCGATTATCCGCCCATTCTCAACCAGCATCAGACCGGGCCTGATCGGCCTTTCGCCGTGGACGGTCCCGGCGGATCGATCCACGTGACGACATTCAGGTTGCCGCATGGGCAAACCCAGGCTCTGGGCCTTCGGATCGGCGGCATGGCCTATACGCCGGACCTCAGCGACATTCCGGACGACCAGAAAGGCCATTTGAGCGGCCTCGATCTCTGGATCATCGACGCGCTCCGCATCACGCCGCATCCTAGCCATTTCAGCCTGTCCGAGGCGCTCGAATGGATCGAACGGCTGAAGCCTAAGCACGCGGTGCTGACCAACCTGCACACCGATCTGGACTACATGACGCTGAAGAGGCAGGTGCCTCCGAATGTTGAGCCGGCTTACGACGGTCTGGTCCTCGAGCTCTGATCGATTGCTTGCAAAGGCGGTGTAACCGCATGGGACCGTCGGCGGACCGCGTCGGCTATCGGTCGATCTCCCCAAAACAATGTCAGCGATCCTTGACCGCGCTGCGCCGACTAGGTGAGGGCCCAGCGGAGAACGGATCCAACGCCGATCGCGCTCGCGCGGATTGCTGGGCGGCGCAGAGGCGCGATCCGAAGTCCGTGCATCTCCGCCGCCCAGTCGGGGAGCAGATCCACTCCCGCGTCGAGGACGAGGCGCTGGAAGGGTGCGAGCGCCAAGCTCGACGCCGGCTGCTTGAGCAGAGCATCCGCGACTTGCCGGGTTCTGCGGTCGAACCGCAGATCGGCCCGTGACGTCCGTAGATATTCCGACACCTCCTGACGAGTGCGCGGCACGGCTTCCGCCCCTAGCAAGACTGCGATTTCCGACACCTCGGCGAAGTATCTGTCCTGCTCGGAGTGCGGCAGGAGGGGGTCGCGATATCGGACATATGCTTTCAGGAAGCTGCTGACCTCCGCTACGTGAATCCAGGTGAGAAGTGCGGGGTCATTGGCGCTGTAGGGGGTACCGTCAGGGAGGACGCCCCGTACCCGGTCGTGAATAGTCCGGACCCGATCGATCAGCCTCAAAGCCTGATCAGTGTCTCCATAGGTTGTCCCGGAGATGAATTGGGCAGTGCGCCGCAGGCGCCCCTGCATATCGTGCCGGAAGTTCGAGTGATCCCATACTCCGGCAACGGCGGCTGGATGCAGCATCTGCAGGAGAAGAGCGGCAACGCCGCCGATCATCATCGTCGTGAAATCGCCGTGTACCTTCCAGCAGACCGAGCTTCGTCCGAACAGGCCGTCATCTTTTCGGATGTGCCTCGTGCCGCTTGTCCTGATGCCAACAAGACCGTGGACGTGCTCCCGGATCACATTGCGCAACCTGTTCATGCCCGAGACTATGAGCCTCGATGTCGAAAGGCGAAACTCAAACTCGCTCGATCCGGCACCAATCGATATCCACGTAGGTTCCATAATATATCTTATGCGACTCGCGGCATAAGGAACTTCAGGCGGCGTCGGCCGGTTCTTGAGCCGATGCAAACACCTTGTCGTCAGCCCCTCTTCGATCGCCTGTGATATGCGCGCGGCCATCGTACTCAATGCGATTGCCGGTTCGGCGTCCGGCATCGCGCTCGACGACCTGTTGAAGCGTTTCCGTGATTTCGGCATCCAGCCGGAGCTGCACGACGACACCAACCTGAAACTGCCCGGTCGCATCGACGCCGCGATCGCCAGCAATCCCGACGCCCTCGTCATCGGCGGCGGCGACGGTTCGATTGCCTGCTCCGCCCAGAAATTGATGGGGACCGGCATCCCGCTCGGCATTCTGCCTTTGGGTACGATGAACCTGCTGGCGAAAGACTTGGGCCTGCCACTGACGATACCCGACGCAGTCGCAGTTATCGCGCAAGGTTACAAACGTACGATCGACGTCGGACTGGCAAATGAGCATATATTCCTTTGCAAGTCGTTACTGGGCCTGCCAGCCAATATCGGTCAGCTTCGCGAGAAAGGCCGCGGCTCGCTTGGAATGACCGGCAGCCTTCGGCTCGCCCGGTCCCTCGCCCTCGGGCTTCGCCGCTATCCTCTGCTCTCGTTAGCGCTTCGGGTTGACGGCAAGACGACCCGCATCAGAACGCGCGCGCTGGCCGTCGCCTGTAATGCCTATGATGAAGCGTTCGGGCGGTTCCTTCGCCGTTCGCACCTCGATCGCGGCGAGCTCGTCCTTTACGTACCGCACGAATTGACGTTCTGGCGTCTGTTGCGCCTCGGCGCCGGCCTCGTCATCGGCAGCTGGCTCAGCCAGCCCTGGCTCGAAGTGCGGGCATTGAGCCGTCTCGCTATCGTCAGCCCACGCCCCCTGCTCCGCATCATGCTTGATGGCGAGGTGAGACTGATGAAACCGCCTATCCGCTTCCGCATTCTGCCCGGTGCGCTGACCGTCTTCGCGCCCGCCGAGAGTCCCCGCTCATGACCCGCATCGCCCATCTGTCAGACCTGCATTTCGGCCGCGTCGATCCGGTCGTGGTCGACGCATTGCTAGCCGAGATCAGGAGCAATCCGCCGGACCTCGTCATCATTTCCGGCGACTTCACGCAGAACGCGGAGCGGAGCGAATTCATCGAGGCCCGTGCCTTCGTCGACAGTCTTGGTGCGCGGACCTTTTCCGTCCCGGGCAACCACGACATCCCGCCGCGCAATCTGGTCGAGCGGTTCCTCAATCCCTACGGCCGCTATCACCGCTACATCTCGACTGACCGCGAGCCGATGTGGTGCGACGACAAGGTGGCGATCATCGGCCTGAACACAGCGCGCCGCGCGTCACTGGACTGGAACTGGGCGCATGGGCGCATCACGAAAGAGCAACTCGAAATGCTGGAGGAGCGGCTCGATCGCCTCCCCAAGGATCGGATGCGCATCATCGTCGCGCATCACCCCTTCATCACGCCGGAGGCCCTGCCGGATACCCGTCTGGTCGGGCGCGCTAACGAGGCGCTAGCGCTGTTCTCCCGCCAGAATGTGCGGCTGATCCTGGCCGGCCATCTCCACCGAGCCTATACCCGGATCGCGCCACTCAAGGATATGCCCTCGGTCTTCGTGGTGCAGGCGGGGACAGCGACTTCGACCCGTCTTCGCAACGAGCCGAATGCCTATAATCGCCTCGCCATCGCGGAGGACCGGATTGCGATGGAAACCCGGGTATGGTCCGGAGGCGAATGGCGGACCCATTACGAATCCGCCAACATCCTGAGCAAACCGGAGGAGGAAGTCGTGGCAACCACCTCCCCGCCGGATGAGATCGAGGACGAACAGCCGATGTCAGTGCTGTGACGCAGTTTTCTCGCTGTCCATGTGCGCTAGATGGGCTTCGGGATAGCGGCCACCGGCAGCGGCACCTTTCGGCACGACTGCCGAGAGCGCCGTGAGGTCGTCGGCGGACAACGTGACATCGAGAGTTCCGAGCGATTCCACCAGTCGATCACGACGGCGCGCGCCGACCAGTGGAACGATATCCTCGCCCTGCGCGGCCACCCAGGCGATGGCCACCTGCGCAACGGACACTCCGATTCTGTCGGCTACGCCCCGCAACCGCTCGACCAGTGCAAGATTGGCATCCAGATTTTCGCCCTGGAAACGCGGGCTCATCGCCCGGAAATCCTGCCCTGCCCGTTCCTTGGTCCAATGCCCGCTGATCAGCCCGCGCGAAAGGACGCCATAGGCCGTGATGCCGATACCAAGCTCCCGGCAAGTCGGCAGGATTTCATCCTCGATGCCACGGGAGATCAGCGAATATTCGATCTGCAGGTCGGCAATCGGATGGACTGCCGCCGCCCGCCGGAGGGTCGCAGCTCCGACCTCCGACAGCCCGATATGGCGGACATAGCCAGCCTTCACCATGTCCGCGATCGCGCCGACTGTCTCTTCGATCGGTACCGCTGGATCGAGACGTGCCGGACGGTAAATGTCGATGTAGTCCGTTCCCAGCCGGCGCAACGTGTAGGTCAGAAAAGTCTTCACTGCCTCCGGCCTCGTATCGAGACCTATCCAGCTCATCGCCGGATCGCGCAGCGCGCCGAATTTGACGCTGATCTCCACCTGATCGCGGTTCCTCCCCTGCAGAGCCTCGGCGATCAACATCTCGTTGTGGCCCATGCCGTAGAAGTCGCCGGTATCGAGCAGCGTCACGCCTGCATCGAGCGCGGCGTGGATGGTCGCAATGCTCTCACCGCGATCCGCCGGACCATAGAAGTCCGACATGCCCATACAGCCGAGGCCGAGCATCGAAACCTGCGGGCCAGTCTTTCCTAGAGTGCGCGTCTTCATCGTCTGGTCCTTTGAGTTGGCGTGATGCCCTCGCCGGAATAGATGACGCGGAACCATACGAGCGATAAGGTGCACAATATCGGACACACTGTTCTATATTAAGCACAATGAGCCCACCCGATCTTCGCGACCTCCAGGCCTTCATCGCCGTCGCGCGGCATCGCAATTTCCGCCGCGCCGCCGCCGAACAGCAGGTCTCCGCATCCAGCCTCAGTCAGCGGCTGCGCGATCTCGAGGAACGCCTCGGCGCCCGTCTCCTGCATCGGACGACGCGAAGCGTGTCGCTGACCGAAGCCGGCGAACGGCTTCTCGATCGGACGATCCCGGCGCTGGCCGAGGTCACCGAGGCGTTGGACGAACTTCGAGGCCTTCGCGAGGGAGCAGCGGGGCGGCTCCGCATCAATGCGCCGCCGCCGGCAATCGACTCCGTACTAGCTCCGATGATCGCGCCGTTCCTGAAGCGCTATCCCAACATTGAGCTCGAACTCGTAGCGGAGGCCGTGAGGGTCGATATCGTTGCGGGCGGCTTCGATGCCGGGGTCCGCTACGAGGAGCATCTGGCGCAGGACATGATCGCCGTGCCACTCGGCCCGCCGCAATGCTATTCGCTCGTCGCCGCCCCGCCCGTCATCGAGACATATGGTGTACCGAAAGAACCAGCGAACCTGGTCGGACTACCTTGCGTCGTGCACCGCTTCGACAACGGCAACGTGCTTCCCTGGGAGTTCGAGAAAAACGGACGGACCGTGAGGATCGCACCCACAGGCCAGTTCCGGTCCAACAATCTCGCCGCGCTGCTGCAGGCGACTCTCGACGGCTTGGGCTTCTTCCTGAGCTTCGAGGATTGGGTGCGAGCGGACATCGAGGCCGGACGGCTCGTGCCGGTACTGAAAGACTGGTGCGAGGAGTTTCCCGGTCCCCTGCTCTATTACCCGAGCCGCCGGCAGCCCCCGCCCGCGCTCCGCGCCTTCGTCGATTTCGTCAGGGAATGGCGCGCAAGCAGGATCAGCTGAAGGCGGCGTATCCGCTTTCGACCGGTTCGGCGCGTTTGGATGGCCGGGTTGGGTTTCCCAGCCTAGATCGGGAAACGCCACCAGGCGATTGCCACGACGGTCAGTTCGGCAATTGAGGAAGCCCTTCTCCTCCATATAGGCGAGGAGGCGACGCGCGCGGCCGGGGGAACGGCTGCCACATGTCCGCGCAAGCTGGAGATCGCCGGGACATGGAAGCTGCTCCATCGCCGCACGGGCGAGGACGAGGAACATGCCCTGCAGATCCTCCGTCAAATGAGCGGACAGGGCGACCGCCGCGTCCCAGTCCGCCGAACCCTCGACCTGCTTCATCGGCACGCCCGCCCGAGAGACGGCAAGGCGGCGGCGGAATTCGGAAAGATCGAGCGGGGCGCCCGGCACGTTCTGGATGCGGCAGCGGACGATGAAGTCCTGATAGAGCACGGCGACCGATCGGAACGCGGATTCCGGATCGGAGACGACCGTCTGCATCACGGCCTCTATTGCGGCTTCCCGCTCGGTGGGGTCGACGGGCTTCGCCGCGTCGGGAACCGAAATCGCCTCTGGGGGCCGCGATTGAACGAGTTGGCGAAGCAGATCGCTGGTCGCCGTCGTCCGGTTCGGCTCGGTCGCGCGGCGCTCCTGCGTGATCGGAGCGAAGATCACGCCTTCGATATCCTCCGCCTCCTCGGGCATCGGTATCAGCTTCGGGCTGACGCTGCGGGCGCCGGTCTCCACATTGCCGATCTTCACGGTCAGCGGCCGCCGCGACAGCGCGGGACCGAGAGCGACGAAGGTGCCGCGGTCGAGGTCGCGGAAGGTCTCGGCCTGACGGCGCTCCATGCCGAGCAGATCGGCGGCGCGCGCCATGTCGATGTCGAGAAAGGTCCGGCCCATCAGGAAGTTCGATGCTTCAGCGGCGACATTCTTGGCGAGCTTGGCCAGGCGCTGGGTGGCGATGACGCCGGCCAGTCCCCTCTTTCGGCCACGCGACATCAGGTTCGCCATCGCGCCCAGCGAAATTTTGCGCGCCTCTTCGGAGACATCGCCCGCGATTGCAGGTGCGAACAGCTGCGCCTCGTCGACGACCACGAGAACCGGATACCAATGATCGCGCGGCGCCTCGAACAGGCCGTTCAGAAAGGCGCCCGCACAGCGCATCTGGGTTTCCGCGTCGACGCCTTCGAGATTGAGCACGGCGGACACGCGATGCTGGCGGATGCGTCGTGCGATCTCCTCGAGGTCGCTGTCGCTCCGCTCGGCGTCCACGACCGTGTGGCCATAACGCTCCGACAGGCTGACGAAATCGCCTTCGGGGTCGATGATGATCTGCTGTACCCAGCTCGCGCTCTGCTCGATCAGGCGACGCAGCAAATGCGATTTTCCCGAGCCCGAATTGCCCTGCACCAGCAGGCGCGTCGAGAGAAGCTCTTCCAGATCGAGGGTAACCGGCGCGCCATTCAGCTGCGCGCCCATGTCGATGGCGACTTGCATTAACGAACGGTTAGCACATCCCTCCCCGCCAGGGTGTTGCAGACCGGTCGCTTCCACAGGAAGGCGCGCTGGCAAAACGAGATTGCAATTTCGCCCGTTATTCTCGTTATTTCCGGGATTATATTGCAATCATGAACGACATTCTCTCCAAACCGGTCGATGCCGGCACCCGCATCGGCCACGTCCACCTCAAGGTCGCGGACCTCGAACGCGCCATCGGTTTTTATAGCGGCGTGCTCGGCTTCGAACTGATGCAGCGCTACGGCACGCAGGCGGCGTTCCTCTCGGCCGGCGGCTACCATCACCATATCGGGCTGAACACCTGGGAAAGCCGAGGAGGCCAGCCTCCTGCGCGCGGCACCACCGGCCTGTTCCACACGGCGATCCTCTATCCGACGCGTGCGGCGCTCGCCGATGCGCTTCGCAGACTGATCGCGGCCGGAATTCCGCTCGATGGCGCGAGCGACCACGGCGTCAGCCAGGCCCTCTACCTGCGCGATCCGGACCAGAACGGCGTCGAGCTATACTGGGACCGCCCGCCGGAGGAATGGCCGCGCACGCCGGAAGGCGACCTCGCAATGGTCACCCAGCGGCTCGATATCGACGACCTGCTCAGGCAGTAGCGGTCTTTGGGAACAGGTGGACGAACGGCATCCCCGTCCGTTCCTCCACGGCCTCGGCGACGATCGTCCGGTGGCAATGAGCAGGATCGTGCTCGAAGCACATCAGGCAAACCCGTCTGCCGGATTTCATCAGATCGAGTAGGCCGGCCAAATCGTGCCGGGCAGCATCCGTTTGCATATGCGCCGTGAAAATCCTGTCGAACCCCGCACGGTTTCCCGAGCGGGCCGCAAGCCTGCCTTCCTTCGGCGTTCCGAGTCCCTTCAGATGGACATAGCCGATGCCATGCTCCTGGAGGCCGGCGGCGAATGGGGTCTTCGAGAATCCGGGCTTGCGCGATCCAGAGATGGCGCGGACATCGACGAGCAGTTCGACGCCGGCGTCTTCGAGCGCGGCAAAGACGGCATCCGGCGGCGCACCTTCATATCCAATGGTGGTGAACGTCCCACTGTCCTTGCTCATGCCCTCAAACTGTGGCGCATAGAACCGGCAATGCAAGAGGTGCGGACGTGACTCCTTCCCGCGACATCAAGGGCCTGCTCGACATCATGGCCGCGCTGCGCCACCCGGAAACCGGCTGCGCTTGGGACCTCAAGCAGACCTTCGCGACCATCGCTCCATACACCTTGGAAGAAGCAGCGGAAGTCGCCGACGCGATCGCCAGGAACGACATGCCGGACCTTCGCGAGGAACTCGGCGACCTCCTGCTCCAGGTCGTCTTCCACGCCCAGATGGCTGACGAGGCCGGCGCCTTCGCGTTCCCGGATGTCGTCGAGGCGATCACGACCAAACTCATCCGTCGCCACCCGCACGTCTTCGGCGAGACGCGGCACCTGTCTCCCGAAGAGATCAAGACGATCTGGGACAGGATCAAGGCCGAGGAGAAGGCCGAGCGCGCCGCGAAACGAGGTTCGGCCGAACCCAATGGCGGCCTACTCGACGGCGTGCAGACCTCCCTTCCCTCTCTCTCCCGTGCCGTCGCGCTGCAGGCCAAGGCCGGTACGGTCGGTTTCGACTGGAACGACGCGCGCATGGTGCTGGCGAAGATCCGCGAGGAGGCCGACGAGGTCGAGGAGACACTAAGCGCTGATGCGACCGACGAGCAGCGGTTGGACGAGATCGGTGATCTCCTGTTCGCCGTCGCCAATCTCGCCCGGCACATGAAAGCGGATCCGGAAGTCGCGCTCCGCCGCGCCAATGCCAAGTTCGAGCGGCGCTTCCGCTTCATCGAGGCCGCGCTCGCCGCCGAGGGCAAGACAACCGCAGGATCGTCGCTCGCCGAGATGGACGCGCTGTGGGATGAGGCGAAGCTCGCCGAGCGCCAGCCGGTCTAGGCGGAGAAACGCCGCCTGATCCCGTCCGCCCGGTCGGGCGGGACGCGGACGCGGAGCCGGAGAGAACCGTCTTCCTGATCGGCGCGGTCGAGCACCTCGGTATGCTCGTAGAGCCAATGCAACCCTTCGCCGTCGGCCGCGTCGAGAGCGACCTCGAGCTCGGCTCGACCAGCGGAGACGCGGGTTTCGATCTCGTCGAGCAAGGCTTCGATGCCCTCCCCCGTCAGCGCCGAAACCAGCACCGGGCGGCTCTCGGCGGGGCGCCGTGAAACAATCTCGCGCAACCGCTCCGCTCCGCCCTTTTCCAGCGCATCGACCTTGTTCCAGACCTCGATCAGACGGCGGCTCATCAGGTCGACGCCGAGTTCGGTCAGGATCGCCTTTACATCGGCGGCCTGCGCTTCGGTATCGCCATGCGAGACGTCGCGAACATGGAGGATGACGTCGGCTTCCAGTACCTCTTCGAGCGTGGCCCGGAACGCGGCGATCAAAGTGGTTGGAAGATCCGAGATGAAACCGACCGTATCGGACAGGATGATCTTGGTACCGTGCGGGAGCTCGATAGAGCGAAGCGTCGGGTCAAGCGTCGCGAACAGCATGTCGGCCGCTAGCACCTTCGCCCGCGTCAGCCGGTTGAACAGGGTCGACTTGCCGGCGTTGGTATACCCGACGAGGGCGACGATCGGATACGGCACGCGCTTGCGGCTCGCACGGTGCAGGCCACGCGTGCGGCGCACCTGTTCGAGCTCGCGCTCGATCTTGTGGATACGTTCGCCGATGACGCGCCGGTCCGCCTCGATCTGCGTCTCGCCGGGACCGCCGAGGAAACCGAAACCGCCGCGCTGGCGCTCGAGATGGGTCCAGGAACGGACGAGCCGGCTCTTCTGCCAGTTGAGGTGGGCGAGCTCGACCTGGAGCGTGCCCTCCTTCGTTCGCGCGCGCCGGCCGAAGATTTCGAGGATCAGCCCGGTCCGGTCCAGGACTTTGCAGTTCCAGGCCCTTTCGAGATTTCGCTGCTGAACCGGAGATAAAGCCGTATCGACGACGACGAGTTCCGCCTCTTCCGAACGAACGATTCCGGCAAGTTCCTCGACCTTGCCGGTGCCGATGAAGGTCGCCGGCCGAATCTCGCTGAGCGGGACAAGACCGGAAGATACGACGTCGAGATCAATCGCCAGAGCAAGGCCGACCGCTTCGTCGAGCTGTGCCTCGGGACTGCGCGCGGCGTCGAGCGGTCCGTCCTTCGACGGCCGCCTGAGATGCGGAACAATGACGATTGCCCGCCCGCTTGCACCCTTCCCTTCAGGTTGGGGCTGCAGCGGAGCGGATTCTTTGGTCTTCGGTTCGGTCAATCAGCCTTCTCGTCATCCGTCCCCTCAAACAGGGAAATAGGATGACCCGGCATTACGGTCGAGATCGCGTGCTTGTAAACCAGCTGCGAATGTCCGTCCCGACGGAGCAACACGCAGAAGTTGTCAAACCACGTCACAACGCCCTGAAGCTTAACGCCATTCACAAGGAAAATCGTCAGCGGGACTTTGTGTTTACGAACGTAATTGAGGAAAGTGTCTTGGAGGTTCTGGGCTCTGTCAGCCATTGTTCTTGCTTGCTCCCCGGGTCGTTATGCGGCTGAGGGGCAACGCACTTCCCCCTCTCCTGCCCGAATTTTTCTGTGTCTATTAGAAAGCAACCTGCCCTTGCTTCGCAAGTTATAACGAACGCCATTCGGCAATATCGTGAAAACGTTGACGCAGGCGCAGCACAATATCACCTGGTTTTCCATCGCCGACCGGGGTGTCGTCGATCTGAACGACTGGTGTAAGGATTGTCGTCGCAGATGTCACGAAGGCCTCGCGCGCTGTTTTCGCCTCATCGATCGTGAACTGCCTCTCCTCGAACCGAAGCCCTTCTATGGCGATCAGATCGAGCAATGTGGTACGCGTCACGCCGCGCAGGATACCGTGCTCGGCATGGCGCGTGACCAGGGCGTCGCCGACGATGATCCAGGCATTGCTGGATCCTCCTTCGGTGACGAAGCCGTCGCGGTCGACGAACCAGGCTTCGCGGGCGCCCGCGGTCTTGGCTGCCATCTTCGCCAGCACATTGGGCAAGAGCCCGATCGTCTTGATGTCGACCCGCGCCCAGCGATTCTCAGGCACCGAGACGATACGGATGCCGGCTTGGGCAACTGCCTCCCCGATTGCCGGATCGACCGAGCGGGCGATCACGACGAGCGTCGGGGCGACCGCATCCGGGTCCGGGAATGTGAACTCCCGTTTTGCCGCGCCGCGCGTCACCTGGAGATAGACCAAACCGTTTCGAACCCGGTTCCGGCGGAGCGTCTCGCCCATTACCAATCGAAGCGCGGCATCGGCCATCGGAAACGAGATCGACAGCTCCTTCAGCGACCGTCGCATCCGGGCGAGATGCCGGCTCTCGTCGATGATCCGTCCATTGCGGACTTCACAGACCTCATAGACGCCGTCGGCGAACTGAAAGCCGCGATCCTCCACGTGCACGCTGGCGTCGCGATAGGGCACATAGCGGCCATTGACGTAGACGACGCGGCTCAAGGATTGGCTCCGAATGGGCGGTGCAGGACGATGGTGGCTGTCGGGCGCTAGCTGATTTCCAGCGCCTTGAGCTTGCGGTGCAGAGCCGAACGCTCCATGCCAATGAACTCCGCCGTGCGCGAGATATTGCCGCCGAAACGGCTGATCTGTGCCAGCAGATATTGCCGTTCGAACACCTCGCGCGCCTCGCGAAGCGCCATGCCCATCAACTGTTCTCCGCCCGCACCGCTGGGAGTCGGCGGCACCATGGCCCCGACTTCAGACGGCAGCATGCTGGCGGTGATGACCGCTTCCGGGTCGCCGCCCGCCAGGATCAACAGACGTTCGATATTGTTGCGGAGCTGGCGAACATTGCCCGGCCAGTCGTGCGACTGCAGCACGGCAAGCGCATCCTCGCCGATGGCGCGTTTCGGCAGACCGCTCTGCCCGGCAATCTGGTCGAGGAAGTACTCGATCGTCTCCGGAATGTCCTCGCGGCGCTCGGCCAACCCCGGCACGCGGATCGGAACGACCGCAAGACGATGGAAGAGGTCTTCCCGAAAGCGGCCGGCGGAGATCTCACTCGGAAGGTCGCGGCCGGTCGAGGCGATGATGCGGACATCGACGCTAACGCGGTTTGAGCCGCCGACGCGGGTGAAGTTCTGATCGACGAGAACACGCAGGATCTTGCTCTGCGTCTCGCGCGGCATCTCCGCCACTTCGTCGATGAACAGCGTCCCGCCATGCGCCTCCTCAAGCGCGCCGACCTGCCGCTGACGGCCATTGCCGTCGGATTCAACACCGAACAACGCGACTTCCATGTTCTCCGGCGTGATGGCGGCCGCGTTGACCGCGACGAACGGGCCGTTCGAACGCTGCGACTGGGCATGCAGCGACCGGGCGACCAGTTCCTTGCCGCAGCCGGGCGCACCGGTGATCAGCACGCGGCTATTGGTCGGCGCGACACGTTCGATCGTGGCGCGCAACTGGTTCATCACGCTCGAACGGCCGATCAGTCCCGACGGGTGGTTCGACTGCTGCCGGAGTTCGCGCAGCTCACGCTTCATCCGCGAGGCTTCGAGCGCGCGGCTGGCGACCAGCACAAGCCGGTCGGCCTTGAACGGCTTCTCGATGAAGTCGTAGGCGCCCTTCTTGATTGCGGCGACGGCGGTTTCGATGTTGCCATGACCTGAAATCATCACGACGGGAACATCGGGATTGTGCTGCTTGATCACGTCGAGGATCTGCATGCCGTCGAGCTTCGAGCCCTGCAGCCAGATGTCCAGGAAGATCAGATGCGGTCGCCGTTCTTCGACGGCGGCGATCGCGAGGTCGCTGTTGCGTGCGGTGCGGGTCTTGTACCCTTCGTCCTGAAGGATGCCCGCGACAAGGTCGCGGATGTCCGCTTCGTCGTCGACGATAAGAATGTCGGCGCTCATGCCTCAATACCTGCTTCAAGGTTGGAGTCGACCACCGGGTTCGGCGGCGCGGAAGGAAACCAGAGGCTTACGCGGGCGCCCCGCCCGCCAGTTGCGACGGATGGTGCATCGTTCAGATCGATGCCGCCTCCGTGCTCCTCCAGTATTTTGGTCACTATCGCGAGACCCAAACCGGTCCCCTTCTCGCGCGTCGTCATGTACGGCTCCAGAAGCCGGCTGCGATTTTCAGCCGGCAGACCGACACCGTTGTCGGTCACGTCGATAATGATCTTGCCTCCGCTCTCGTGCACGTCGACGGAGATGCGGCCCTCACCGCGCTCCTCCTCCGGCACCGCGGCGATGGATTCCGCCGCGTTCTTCACGATGTTCTGCACGGCCTGCGACATCAGCCGCCGGTCGAACAACCCCATAACGCGCGTACCCGGCGCGTTGAGGTCAATGGTAATCTCAGGATTTCCGACGCGCATCATCAGAACGACCTGACGAACGCTCTCGGTGATGTCGTCCGGCTCGATGACCGGCTTCGGCATGCGTGCGAACGACGAGAACTCGTCGACCATGCGTTTGATGTCGTCAACCTGCCGGACGATCGTATCGGTGCACTGGTCGAAGACCTCCCGATCCTCGGTGATGTGTTTTCCGTATTTGCGACGGATTCGCTCCGCTGAAAGCTGGATCGGCGTTAGCGGGTTCTTGATCTCGTGGGCGATGCGGCGCGCGACGTCAGCCCAGGCCGAGGTCCGCTGCGCCGCGACAAGTTCGGAGATATCGTCGAGCGTCACGACATAACCGTGTTCTGGATCGGCCGTCTGCTCGCTGGTGATGCGGGCATTCACCGTCCGTTCCTTGCCGGCGCGCACCAGCATGATCGTGCCGTGCACCAGCCGCGAACGCCCTTGGAGTGCCTCATTGAACAGTTCCGAGAACTCGGGAGCCGCCTCATTGATCGGCCGATGCAGAAGCTCCGCCTCGGCGCTGCCGAGAATGAGTTCGGCCGCGCGATTGACCAGCGTTATCCGGCCGTCGCCGGTAATGCCCATCACGCCGGCGGTGACGCTCGACAGCACGGCCTCGGTGAAGCGGCGGCGCTCGTCGATCTGCTCACTGGCTTCCAGCAATGCGTTCCGCTGTGTGCGAAGCTGCGCCGTCATCCGGTTGAACGTGCCCGGCAGGCCGCCAAGCTCGCCTTCCTTCTTTCCGGTCGGCACCTGGACGTACAGATTGCCGTTGGAGACCTGCTCCGCCGCCGCAATGAGACGGCTGATCGGCGAGACGAGGCGGTTCGCAAAGGCAAGACCCAGCCAGATCGCCGCCAATAGCAGCGTCAGGCCGACAACGAAATACATCAGGCCGAACGCGACCTGCACACCGAAGCGCCGCTGCTCGAGCGCGACATATTCCGCGGCGGCAGCCTCGGTCATCCGGAGATATTGCGTCGCCTTCGGATCGACGGCGCGCACCGCGAAAAGCCAGAGGTCGTCGTAGCCCGCCAGTTTGAAGACGGCGCCCATGAGGCTCTGGCTGCCTGGCGACAGGATCGCCGGCTCCGTCTCGGTCGCCTGATCGAATGCGCTCGCGGGCGGCATGGGCACCGGCCGGCCGCCGTCGTTCGCCGCGCGCTCCACGACGGTGAGGTCGCGCTTCAGAATATAGGTTGCCTGCATGCCACGAATGGTCGACTGGACCGTGACGAGGTCCTTGAACCGTTCGCGCTCATTGTCATAGAGCGGCCGGGCACGGTTGAGGTCGTTAGCCATCGCGAGGATTTCGCCGCGGATCGTACGCGCCTGCTCCTGCAGGTAGGCGCGGGACACAACGAGAGCGTTATCGACGATGCTGCGCGCGCGGGTCGAGAACCACTGGTCGAGGCCGCGATCGAGCGTGATCACCGCAACCGCCGCCAGGATCAGCGCGGGCGTGATGGCGACGATGCCGAACAGTAACACCACCTGCTGGTGGAGCTGCGCGCCGGCATATTTCCGGCGGCGGGCAAGGATCAGTGCCCTCGCCTGCCAACCGATGATTCCAAGCATCACCAGACCGCAGGCGATGTTCACGCAGAGCGTGGTGACGACGATCGCATGCGTCGGTGTGACTGGGGTAAGACCGGCGAGAACGAGGAAGGTCGCGAGGGTCGACAGTAGCGTCAAGACAAGCGCGACGGCGCCGAAACGGCTTGGACCCGGCGTAGGGTCGCGAACCGCGTCGGGATCGTCCGAGCGCACTGCTACAGCGTCAACTGTCAAAGTCCTACCCTAGATGGAACCCCCGGATATCACACTTCCAGGGTGATGCAACGGCGTGACACTGTTGTCCAAATGCGACAACTTCTGGGCACGCCAGTCACATTTTATGAGTGATCAACGACCGTTTCGAATGACCCGGAGGTCAAGGTCGCGAATTTTCTTGCGAAGCGTATTCCGGTTCAACCCGAGCAGCTCCGCCGCGCGAATCTGATTGCCGCGGGTGGCGACCAAAGCAGCCCCGAGAAGCGGCTGCTCGATCTCGCGAAGCACCCGGTGATAGAGACCCGGAGGAGGCAGAGCATCGCCAAACTCCGCGAAATAGGATGACAGGAACCGCTCGACCGCCGCGCCCATCTGGTCTGGAACCGCGGGCTCGTCGGATGCAGGCGCAATCGCGGGCTCCGACAGCTCGACATCGACGATGTTCGCCGTGATGACGTCCTGCGGATAGAGCGCAGCGAGACGCCGGATCAGGTTTTCCAGCTCGCGCACATTGCCCGGCCAGCGATAACGCTTCATCCGGTCGAGTGCGCCGACATCGATCTGCTTGTGCGGCAATCCTTCGCGCTCGGCCATGGCGAAGAAGTGGCGGACGAGGTCAGGCACGTCCTCGGCCCGCTCCCGCAGCGGCGGCAGGCGGATCGGCACCACGTTCAGACGGAAGAACAGATCCTCGCGGAAAAGACCCTGCTGGATCAGGATCTTGAGGTCCTTGTTCGTCGCGGCGACGATGCGAACATTGGTCTTGATCGGCGTGCGGCCGCCGACCGTCGTATATTCGCCCTGCTGGAGGACGCGAAGCAGACGCGTCTGCGCCTCCATCGGCATGTCGCCGATTTCGTCGAGGAACAGCGTGCCACCCTCGGCCTGCTCGAAGCGGCCGGTCGAGCGCGCCTGAGCGCCGGTGAAGGCGCCTTTCTCGTGCCCGAACAGTTCGGATTCGATCAGGTCGCGCGGGATCGCCGCCATGTTGATGGCGACGAACGGGCCCGCACGACGCTTGCCGTAATCATGCAGCGCACGGGCGACGAGTTCCTTGCCCGTGCCGGACTCGCCGTTGATCATGACCGTCAGGTCGGTCTGCATCAGGCGCGCGAGGACACGGTAGATGTCCTGCATCGCCGCCGAACGGCCGACGAGCGGAATGTTCTCCGCCTCTTCCGGACCCGCATCGTTCGCCGCCGCCTTCGGCTCGACGAGAGCGCGGCCAACGATAGCGATCAGTTCCTTCAGGTCGAACGGCTTCGGCAGATATTCGTACGCGCCGCGCTCCGACGCGCGGATGGCGGTCATGAACGTGTTCTGCGCGCTCATCACGATGATCGGCAGATCCGGCCGAAAGCGCTTGATACGAGGCAACAGATCGAACGCGTTCTCATCCGGCATCACCACGTCGGTGATGACGAGGTCGCCCTCACCCTGCGTCACCCAGCGCCAGAGCGTCGCCGCATTGCCCGCGGTGCGGACCTCATAGCCGGCACGCGAAAGCGCCTGGTTCAGAACCGTGCGGATCGCGGCATCGTCGTCGGCGACCAGAATGCTGCCCTGCGCCATGGCTCAGATCTCCGCTTCCGACGGACGGCCGCCGGCAAAGATAGGCATCAGGATCCGGAACGTCGTGCGACGCGGCTGCGACTGGCATTCGACGATGCCACCATGGTCGCCGATGATCTTGGCGACCAGCGCAAGCCCGAGACCCGAGCCCGTGGGCTTCGTGGTGACGAACGGGTCGAACAGATGTGGCAAGAGATCCTCCTGAACGCCCGGCCCATTGTCGCGGACGCAGATTTCGAGCGGAAGGCTGACACGCGTCTGGCTGCCCGGCACGCTGAGGCGCACACCGGGACGGAAGGCGGTGGTCAGCTGGATTTCGGCATCGTTGGACGAGCCGGCTGCCTCGGCGGCGTTCTTAACGAGATTGAGGAAGACCTGGATCAACTGGTCCCGGTTCGCCAGCACCGGCGGCAGCGATGGGTCGTAGTCTTCGACGATCCTGATATTGCGGGCGAAACCCGACTGGGCCAGCCGGCGTACATGTTCCAGCACGACATGGATATTGACCGCCTCGCGCTCGACAGGCCGCTCGTCGGAGAAAATCTCCATGCGGTCGACGAGCTTCACGATACGATCGGTCTCATCACAGATCAGGCGGGTCAACGCGCGATCGTTGTCGTCCGCCGATTGTTCGAGAAGCTGGGCCGCGCCACGGATACCCGACAGCGGATTCTTGATCTCGTGCGCCAGCATCGCGGCCAGAGCCGTGACCGAACGGGCAGCGCCGCGATGGGTCAGTTGCCGGTTCATCTTGTCGGCGATGGTCCGCTCCTGAAGCATCACCACGACATGGCCCGGACGTTCGCTGTGCGCGCCGATATGGATATCGACCACGCGGGAGCCGCCGATGCGCGGCGTACCGAGATCGACCCGATATTCGTTGACCGGCGCGCCACGTGTGCGGACCTGTTCGACCTGCACCAGAACCGGCGAGCCGAACGGAACCAGATCGGCCAACGGCTGGCGGCGCAGCAGCGCCGAACTCATGCGGAAGAAGGTCTCGGCGGCGGCGTTGGCGCCGGTCAGCCTGCCCTTCTCATCGACCGAAATCACAGGGTTGGGCAGCGCGTTGAGAACGGCATCGGCTTCGCTGAACCCGACTTGCTGCATGAGCTCTTCGGCCAGCGCGCTCACGCTGCAGCCCTCCAGGCAAGGCTGTCATAGGCGGAAGCGAGCGCCATCTGCGCCTCTTCAGGTGTTGGTGCGGTCATCACGGCCATGCGGATATCCTGCGTGATCTCGATGCCGGACGTCCGGCTTGCCTCGTCGAGATACCAGCCGAGATGCTTGCGGGCATGACGCGTGCCGACCTCCCTGCCGTAAAGCATGAGAAGCCCGTCGTAGTGCTCGCGTGCGATCGCGTGCTGTTGCACGAGATCGGGCTCGCCGGAGCGCTCGCCGTTTTCGAGGAACCGCGCCACCTGGCCCGGGAACCAGGGACGGCCCTGTGCTCCACGGCCGATCATCACGGCGTCCGCTCCGGATTCATTGAGCATAGCCGGGGCATCGTCGAATTCGGTCAGGTCGCCATTGGCGACGACGGGGATCGAGACGGCATCCTTTACGGCACGAATGGCGGCCCAATCGGCCGTGCCCGTATACATTTGCTGCCGCGTGCGACCGTGAATGGTGATCAGGCGAATGCCGGCAGCTTCGGCGCGGCGCGCAAGCTCCGGCGCGACGATCGACTCCGTGTCCCAACCCAGCCGCGTTTTCAGGGTCACCGGCACCGAGACAGCATCGACCGTGGCTTCGATCAATGTCAGCGCATGATCGAGGTTCTTGAGCAGCGCAGAACCTGAATGACCGCCTGTGACCTTCTTCACCGGGCAGCCCATATTGATGTCGATCAGTTGCGCGCCGGATCCCTCGGCCACGCGAGCGGCCTCTGCCATCCACTTTGCCTCACGGCCGGCAAGCTGGACGGAATGCACGTTCATACCGTCTCCCTCGGCGCGAAGCCGCGCCTCCTCGTCACCCGTCGCGAGTTCGGCCGACGCCACCATTTCGGACACCGCGAGCCCCGCACCGAGGCGAACCGCAATACGGCGGAACACGATATCGGTGACGCCCGACATCGGAGCGAGTATGACCTGGTTATCGATCGAGAGCGGCCCAATCCGAAGACTGGCCGGCCCGGCATTCGCTGTACTGTCCAATTTTTAGGCGCTCTCTGTCGTTGCCCATTACCTAAGCAGAAGCTGCTCCGCCGGGCAAGTCACGAAACGCAGGCGAGACATTCTGCGGCGGCTTCGCTAGAAGCTGCGGTTTCGTCCGGAGGAATGTTTGTCCCATAGTTATCCACAGGCCGGCAAGACGCCTCGGGTCGCCGCGGTGATTGTCGCGGCCGGTCGCGGAACGCGCGCCGCCGGAGCGGGGGGACCCGCCAAGCAATACCGCCCCGTCGCTGGCCGCACCGTTTTGGCGCGTACCCTCGACGCCTTCACCTCTCATCCCCGGGTGGATTGCGTATTGACCGTTATCCACAGGGACGACCGCGATCTCTACGACGAGTCGGCCGCCGGATTCGTAGGCAGTCTGCTCGACCCGGTTTTCGGTGGAGCGACACGTCAGGAGTCGGTTCGCATCGGTCTCGAGGCGCTTGCCGGCGAAACCCCCGACATCGTCCTCATCCATGACGCCGCGCGCCCCTTCGTTGCCGCCGACCTCATCGACCGCGCTATCGAAGCAGCGGAAGGAGGCGCGGCAGTGCCGTGTACCCCGGTGACCGACACCGTCTCGGTCGTCGACAACGACATTCGTGGCGAGACACTGGACCGCTCGAAGCTGCGTGCCGTGCAGACGCCGCAGAGTTTTCGCTACGCCGATATCCACGCCGCCCACCAGCGCGCCGCGAGCGAAGGCCGCGACGATTTCACTGATGACGGCGCCGTCGCCTCCTTCGCGGGGCTGGATGTGACCGTCTTTCCTGGAGACGCACTCAATATGAAGCTGACCACGCCCGAGGATTTCCGTCACGCTGAAGCGCGCCTCCTCGCCTCGCTGCCCGACATACGGACCGGCACCGGCTTCGACGTCCACGAATTCTGTGACGGCGACCACGTCTGGCTGGGCGGCGTGAAGATCCCGCACGATCGCGGCGTGCTCGGCCATTCCGACGCTGACGTCGCTCTTCACGCGCTGACCGACGCGATCTTCGGTGCGATCGGCGAAGGCGATATCGGCCAGCACTTCCCGCCGTCCGACCCGCAATGGAAGGGCGCGGCTTCGGTGACCTTCCTGGCCTTCGCCGCCGGCAAGGTGAAGGAGCGCGGCGGCATCATCGCCAATGTCGACATCGCCGTCCTCAGCGAGGCGCCGAAGGTCGGCCCGCATCGCGCGACGATCAAGAAGGTGATCGCCGAGACGCTCGGCATCACCGAGGACCGCGTCGGCATCAAGGCGACGACCATGGAAGGCCGAGGCTTCATCGGCCGCCGCGAGGGTCTCTGCGCCGTCGCGACGGCGACCGTCCGGCTGCCGGTCTGATCGTGTCCGACGACCTCGACATCACCCGCCTGGACCGGGCGCTGATCGAGGCCGCCGCTGCGGTGCTGAGGCTCGGCGATGAGCGCGGACTGACGGTCGTGACCGCCGAATCCTGTACCGGGGGACTCGTCGCGGCGGCCCTGACGGACATCGCCGGTTCGTCATCGGTCGTCGAGGGCGGCTTCGTCACCTATTCGAACGAGGCGAAGTGCAAGTCACTGGGCGTTCCGAACGACATGCTGGAAGCGCACGGCGCTGTCAGCGAGCCTGTCGCCCGCGCAATGGCCGAGGGAGCGCTTCGCGCTTCGGTAAGCGCGGATCTGGCGGTCGCCATCACCGGCATCGCCGGTCCAGGGGGTGCGACTCCCGGCAAGCCGGTTGGCCTCGTCCACTTTGCCGCTGCTCGTCGTGACGGCCCGGTGATCCATCGCGAGAAGCGCTATGGCGATATCGGCCGTGCTCTGGTCCGTCGAAACTCGGCGATGGAGGCACTCGCCCTCCTGATCGAAATCGCCGACGCCCGTTAGTTCGTGACGGGAGCCTGCTGGCCATTTCTCCAGCGGCGGATGAGCGCGCCGAGAATGTCGGAATAATCGTCCGTCCAGGCTGCCACCTGCGTCGGCTGCAGCCTCTCCCAGAGATCGAGCGAGGGTAGAGCGCCGAAGGCTTCCTCGTTGCGGGCCAGCACGACAACCAGTGAACGCGCAGCCATGTTCAACGTCTCTTCATCGGTCAGCACGTCCTGCTTCCACCAGCCGACGAGACCGAGGTCATCTGCGATAGCTCCGACGACCGGCAGCAGATCCAGATGCCGGTTGGAAATGTGGAGCACAAGTACGCCGCGCGGCGTCAGGCGATCGAAATAGAGCTCGACCGCCTCGCGCGTCAGCAGATGGATTGGGATGGCGTCCGACGAGAAGGCGTCGATCAGAAGAAGTTCATGCTTCGTGTCGTCGTCCTGCAGCGTAATGCGCGCATCGCCCAGAAGGATTTTCGAGTTCGGAGCACAGGCCGGGATGAACCGGAACAGACCGCTGTCCTTGGCGATACGGACGATGTCGGCGTCTATCTCATAGAAGCGCCAATCCTCCCCCTCCTCGCGGTAGCAGGACAACGAGCCGGCACCGAGGCCGACGATGCCGACCGGCGAGAGCTTGAAGCCGTCGTTCGCATCGCGCACCGAACGGATCGCTTCCGCCATGGGACCGCCGAGGTAGTAGTAGGTCAACGGCTCCGGCCAACCGGATCCCGGCTGGCCCTTGTCGAGTCCGATCGCGCCATGAAGGGTGGTGCCGTTGTAGAGCAGCCGGAAACTGCCGTCGCGGAAGTCCACGGCCTTGTGAACGCCGAAAAAGCTCCGGGTCAGCAGCACCTGGTCCGGGTGCGATGACAACAGCCCGCCCACGAGCAGCGCCGTTGCGAACACGGCGACGGAGACGAGCGGAGCGAACCAGACGATGGCGAGTGCGAAGCCGATCACGAGAAAGACGACAATATCCCAGCGGGTCGAATAATCGACCGGGATCGAGATATCGAAGGACCACGCGAATTGCGCCGCGACCAGCGCAAGAACCGCAATCGCAAGGGCCACGCGTAACTGCTTGCGCCCGATCTTCTTGGGCGAAACGAACAGCCCGAATGCCATCACCAGCAGCAGCGGATATTCGAGGATCGTCGGGAAAATGTAAGGCGCGACCAGTCCCGTGAACGCGCCGCCGAGCACGCCGCCGAAAGACATGCAGAGATAGAATTCGGTCAGTCGCGAGGCCGGTGGACGTGCTGCGTACAGCTTCGTATGCGCGGTCAGCGCGACGACGAAGAACGTCACCAGGTGCAGCGCCAGCGTCCATTCCATAGGCAGGAAGCGGGCCTGCCAGTCGCAGGCGACTATGGCAACGAGGACCGGCATTGCGACGGCAAGGAACCTCGCCGGGACCAGCGGCCGGTCACGGAAGACGACGACAAATGTCAGCAGGAACAGCGCGAGCGGAACCACCCAGAGAAATGGTGCGGCCGCGATGTCGGTGGAAATATGCGCCGTCACCGCGACGAGCAGCGCTGACGGGATGAAGGCGAGCAATATCCATTGCAGGCGCCGAGCCATGGTGATCGGTACATCGGCTAACACAGAGACCTGGGGCAAGGTCGCGGAGCGACCGCTCGACCACATCCCCAAGGCTGCAATCAAAAGACCAGCGGTAGCATAGCCGACGGACCAGAGGAGCGATTGCGTCCCCAACCGTAGCCAGGGTTCCATCACCAGCGGATAGCCGATCAATGCGATGAAGCTGCCGAGATTGGACGCGCCGTAGAGGAAGTAGGGATCGCGAGAGCCCTCCTCGCCCGTCCGGGCGAACCACGCCTGCAAGAGCGGGGCATTGGCTGACAACGCGAAGAACGGCATTCCAACCGAAATGCCGAACAGGCCCAGCAGCCAGAACATCTGGCCACTGGCGGGCGGATGTCCCCAGCCCGAGGCGAGCGCGAGCGGCAGAAATACGGCGCCCAGGGCCAGCACCACGATGTGGATGAGCACCCCTGCCCTCGCGCCAGCGAAGCGGATCAGGAGATGGGCATAGGCGTAGCCCGCGAGCAGGACGCCCTGGAAGAAGACGAGGGCAACCGACCAGACGCCGGGAGCGCCACCGAGGCGCGGCAGCACCATCTTGGCGAACATGGGCTGAACGGCGAACAGCAGCGTGGCGGACAGAAAGAGAGCGCCGCCGAATACAAACAGGGCTCCGCGCCCCCTCGCCGACTCAGCGGTCGACGCTTCCGCAACGCTCATTACGCCTCCCAGGGAGGCGTCTTGTTCCTTATCCGCCTCTCGATGGCTGCGGAGCCTCTGTCAAATGAGCGGGCTTGTAAACATGGTTCGCGCGAGCCTCGAAGGCCTCGGCGAACCGCCTGAATGCACGCTCGAAAACCGCGCCCGCGACCATCGCGAAGGTCCGGCTCTTCATCTCCCAGGCGATGAAGAAATCGACCTCGCTGGCAGTCTCGTCGATGGGTTTGAAAGACCACCGGTTCATCAGGGATCGGAACGGACCCGTAACATATTCGACCCTGATCGTCAGATCGGCCGGGTTCATCGTGACCCGGCTCGTGAAGGTATCCCGGATCAACGAATAGGCGACCGTCATATCGGCGATGATCACCGTCTTGCCGTCGCGCTGCTCGCGCTTCCGGACCCGCAGGCTCTCGCAGAGCGGTACGAAGTGCGGATAGTTCTCGACGTCCCCGACAAGATCGTACATCTGCTGCGCCGAATGATGGACGCGCTTGGTCGTATGGTGCTGCGGCATAAAGCTATTCGACCGTCGCGCGGGCGGCGCGGGCCGCTTTCAGGCGGGCGAAATCCTCGCCGGCGTGGTGGGACGAGCGGGTCAACGGGCTGGCCGAGACCATCAGGAAGCCTTTGCTGAGCGCGACCGTCTCGAAGCCCTTGAACTCCGCCGGCTCGACGAAGCGGGCAACCGCATGATGCTTGCGGGTCGGCTGGAGATACTGGCCGATGGTCAGGAAATCCACGTCGGCCGAGCGGAGGTCGTCCATCAGTTGCAGCACCTCGTTCCGCTCCTCGCCGAGGCCGACCATGATGCCGGACTTGGTGAACATGGTCGGATCGAGTTCCTTCACCCGCTGCAGCAGCCGCATCGAATGGAAGTAGCGCGCGCCCGGACGGACCGTCAGGTAGAGCGACGGCACTGTTTCGAGGTTGTGATTGAAGACGTCGGGCTTGGCTTCGACCACCACTTCGAGCGCGCCGGGCTTGCGCAGGAAATCCGGGGTCAGGACCTCGATCGTCGTCTGCGGGCTAACCTCGCGAATGGCGCGGATGACATTGGCGAAATGCTGCGCCCCGCCATCATCGAGATCGTCGCGGTCGACCGAGGTGATGACGACATGGTGCAGCGAGAGCTTGGCGACGGCATCCGCCACGCGGCGCGGTTCGTCGGCGTCGACGCCCGGCGTCGGCAGGCCGGTGCGGACATTGCAGAAGGCGCAGGCTCGCGTGCAGGTGTCGCCCAGGATCATGAAGGTCGCGTGCTTCTTCGACCAGCACTCGCCGATATTGGGGCAGCCGGCCTCCTCGCACACGGTGACGAGCTTGTTCTCGCGGACGATGTCCTGCGTCTCGCGATAGACCGGTGAACCCGGCGCGCGCACACGAATCCAGTCCGGCTTCTTCAGAACCTCGGTGTCGGGCCGGTGCGCCTTTTCGGGATGGCGCAATGCGGGCCGCGGATTCTTGGTGAGATCGAGAACGACGGTCATCCGGTTCCTGACATGGTGACGCGGACAGATACTATAGGACGGTTGCGTCGTCACAAAATGCGAAGGCGCAACCCTGTCATCACCAAGTAACGAGGCTTATTCCGCCGCGATTTTCTTCATCGCATAGGTATGCTCGGGCGCCGGGAAGCTGCGCGCCCGCACTTCCGAGGCGTAACCCTCGATCGCGCCGCGGATATGGTCGCGGAGCGAGCCGTATTTCTTGACGAATTTCGGCACGCGCTCGGTCAACCCAAGCATGTCCTCCATGACCAGGATCTGGCCGTCGCAGGCGGCGGACGCACCGATGCCGATGGTCGGAGCCTTGGTGATCTCGGTGATCTTCTTGCCGAGCGGCTCCGCGACGCCCTCGACCACGATCGAGAACGCGCCGGCCTCGTCGACCGCTCGGGCATCGGCGAGGATCGGCTCCCAGTCCTTCTCGTCGCGGCCCTGGGCCTTGAAGCCGCCAAGCGTCAGCACCGACTGAGGCGTCAGCCCGATATGGGCCATTACCGGCACGCCGCGATCAGTCAGGAAGCGGATCGTTTCGGCCATGCGGACACCGCCCTCCAGCTTCACCGCTCCGGCGCCGGTCTCCTTCAGCACGCGAGTGCAGGACTTGAAGGCCTCCGCCGGGCTCGCCTCATAGCTGCCGAACGGCATGTCGACGACGACGAGAGCCCGTTTCGAGCCGCGGACGACCGCCTGGCCCTGCAGGATCATCATTTCGAGCGTGACGGGCACGGTCGTCTCGAGACCGTGCATCACCATGCCGAGCGAATCGCCCACGAGGAGCAGCTCGACGAGATCGTCGGCCACCGACGCGGTATGCGCGTGATAGGCCGTCAGGGTGACGATCGGCTCGCCGCCCTTGCGAGCGCGGATTTCGGGAGCGGTGATACGACGGATAGTGGCTTGAACCGACATCGGAACCTCTCTGCCCGAAGGCAAATGCCCTGGCATTTCGTTCAGGCGATCATCACATCGTACCTGCCAACGAAATGTGCAAGCGCCCTGCACTTTGCGCTTCCTGCAAACGTGCTACACTTTCGTCAACTAAACGCGTTGGATGCTTGTGCGCGCCGAAAGGTTGTGTCGCATCCCGAAGGATATGCGGTTGACCAATCGTGCCCCGCATCAGATGGCGGCTGGGCAGGTGCCTGACGCCATGCCCGCGCCTGCGCCCAGGATGAATGGCGGCTGGTCGGATCGCTCGACCGACCGCCGTCACAATCTTTACGCGGCGCTCGACCTCGGCACCAATAATTGCCGCCTCCTGATCGCCCGGCCGATCTGGGACGGCTTTCGTGTAGTCGATGCGTTTTCGCGCATCGTCCGCCTCGGGGAAGGCCTCGGCGGCTCCGGTCGCCTCTCGTCGGAGGCCATCAGCCGCGCCGTGGATGCACTCAAGATCTGCCGCGACAAGATCCAGGCGCGCGGCGTCCATCGCGCTCGCCTGATCGCGACCGAGGCCTGCCGTAGCGCGGAGAACGGCGAGGAATTCAGCACCCTGGTCCGCGAGGAGACCGGCCTCGACCTCGAAATCATCGACCGGGCCACCGAAGCGCGCCTTGCCGCGGTTGGCTGCTCTCCCCTCGCCGATCCGAGCTCGGATGGCGTGATTTTGTTCGATATTGGCGGCGGCTCTTCCGAGCTCGTCTGGATCGAGCGCCAGCATAACGGCTTCTCATCGGCTCCGAAGATTCGCTCCTGGATTTCGCTTCCGGTTGGAGTCGTGAATCTCGCCGAGCGGCATGGCGGCATGGCCGTCACCGACGAGGTGTTCGAGGACATGGTCCGCGACGTCGAACCGATGCTCGAGGCTTTCCCGCAGAAAGCCGAACTCACCAAGGCCTGCAGCCGGCTTCACATGCTTGGCACATCCGGGACCGTTACTACGCTTGCCGGCGTCCATATGGACCTGCCGCGTTATGACCGCCGCCGCGTGGATGGCTTTTGGCTCACCGACATGCAGATCAACGATGTGGTCGGCCGCCTGAAGGCAATGTCTTATGAGGAGCGCGTGGCGAATCCGTGCATCGGCCGCGAGCGCGCCGACCTCGTGCTCGCCGGCTGCGCCATCCTCGAAGCCTTCCGCCGCGCCTTCCCCTGCGCCCGCCTCCGCGTCGCCGATCGGGGTTTGCGCGAGGGCATCCTGATCGAGCTGATGCAGGCCGACGGCGTATGGCGCCGTTCTTCAAGGGCAAGCGCGTGACGGCAAAACGAAGCGGCGGCGCTGGCGGCACCAGCGGGCGCGATCTGTCGAAGCGGCTCAAGACCGCCCGTGGCCGCACCACATCCCAGCAGCTATGGCTCCAGCGCCAGATCAACGACCCCTATGTCGCCCGCGCCAAGCGCGAGGGCTATCGGTCGCGCGCTGCATACAAGCTGATCGAGATCGATCAGCAGCAT
Source organism: Rhizobiaceae bacterium CPCC 101076 (assembly GCA_003347645.1). GTDB lineage: Bacteria > Pseudomonadota > Alphaproteobacteria > Rhizobiales > Methylopilaceae > Flaviflagellibacter > Flaviflagellibacter deserti. The sequence continues at coordinate 41,759 of QDFX01000002.1, forward strand.
CACCTGCTGAAACCCGGCGACCGGATCGTCGATCTCGGCGCGGCGCCCGGCGGATGGAGCCAGTTCGCCGCCGAGAAGGTCGGCCCCAGAGGCAAGATCGTCGCGATCGACATTCTCGACATGCCGACAATCACCGGCGTGGAGTTCGCGCAGATCGATTTCCTTGATCCCAGCGCACCCGACGTTCTCAAGGAAATGCTCGGCGGTCAGGCCGACGTCGTCCTGTCTGACATGGCGGCGAACACAACGGGCCATCGGCAGACCGACAAGCTTCGGACGCTCGGCCTCGTCGAGATAGCCATGGATTTTGCCCGCGAGGTTCTCTCACCAGGCGGGAAGTTCCTCGCGAAGGTGCTTCAGGGCGGCACAGAGGGTGAGCTATTGGCGCAGTTGAAGCGCGACTATCAGACCGTCAAGCACGTCAAGCCGCCGGCGAGCCGCCAGGGCTCGTCGGAGCTTTATGTCCTGGCTACAGGCTTTCGCGGAACGAACTAGGCGCGTCGCGTCCCGGTACGGCGGTCGTCGTGGCCGCGGCCAACGAACTTCTTGGCGATCCAGACTAGGAAGGCGGCTTTGATAAGTCGTCTGATCATCGGTTGATCCTCCTCGAGGGATCAACCGGCACTGCCCGGCATGGTTCCTCAGCCGCGCTCGCGTGCCTCGATGATGGGATCATCGGCGATGAGCTCGTCGCCCTCCTCCGACACCGTCTTGCGACGATGGCCCGACACCTCCGCGCCCGCGTTGGGCTTTAGCCGGGCGAACGCGAAGACCGACAGCGCGGAGACCACCGCGACCACGATGAAGGCCGGCGTGAAATCGCTGATGATCAGCGTGTGATCGCCGCGCAGCTTCAGCGACGTCTCGAGCGTCAGCGCCGCGATCGAGACGCCCACGGACAATGACACCTGCTGCGCCACGCTCGTCATGCTGGTCGCGCGGCTCATCTGCAGCTGTGAGACGTCGGAATAGCCGAGCGCGTTGACGCTGGTGAATTGCAGCGAGCGGAAGAAACCGCCGGCCAGGAGCACTGCCAGGACAATCGCACCGGGCGTCGCGGTCGTGAAGAAAATCGGGGCCGCGACAAACAGCGACGCGATGATCGCGTTCGTCACCATGACCGTGCGGAAACCCAATGTCCGCAAGATCGGCGGCGCGGCGAACTTCATCGCCATGGCGCCCAGAGAAGCGGCGAAGGTCAGCATGCCGGACTGGAATGGCGTCATGCCGAAACCGAGCTGGAACAGCAGCGGCAGAAGGAACGGAATCGCGCCGATGCCGATCCGGAACAGCGATCCGCCGGTGATGCTGATCCGGAAGGTAGGAATGCGGAACAACGACAGATCGAGGATCGGATTCGGTACCCGGCGAGCATAGAAGACGTAAGTAGTCAGCAAGGTCGCGCCGCAGAGGAGCAGCAGGACGACCAGCGGAATCGGCAGGATGTTCAGGCCGATCGCGGTCGAGCCGGTGACGAAGCTCGCCATGCCGATGCCGGACAGGATGAAGCCGATCGTATCGAACCGCGTCTGCTCTTCGCCGCGCACATTCGGGATGAACATGGTCGCGAGGATCAGGCCCAGCACGCCGATCGGCAGGTTGATCCAGAATATCCAGCGCCAGTGGAAATAGGTCGTGATGAAACCGCCGAGCGGCGGGCCGACGACGGGTCCGATCAGCGCCGGAATGGTCAGCCATGCCAGCGAACCGACGAGCTCGCTCTTTGGCACGGTGCGGAGGATGACCAGACGCCCCACGGGCACCATCATCGCCCCACCCATTCCCTGGACGATGCGCGCCGCGATGATCTCGCCCATCGTGCTCGACAGCCCGCAGAAGATCGAGCCCAGCATGAATACGGCGATCGCGAGCCGGAACACCGACCGCGCGCCGAAGCGGTCGGCCATCCAGCCGGAGGCTGGGATGAAGACCGCAAGGCTCAGGAGATATGAGGTCAGCGCCAGCTTCAGCCGGATCGGGTCGGCCCCGATATCCCGTGCGATCGCGGGCAATGCCGTCGCGAGAACCGTCGAATCGAGGTTCTCCATGAACAATGCGCAGGCGACGATGAGGGGAACCAGTACGCGCGGCGGGAGCATGGGCGGCTAGTTAGTGCAAAGCTGCATCGCAGCAAAGCCAAAGCGCGCTTTGCCCCCACCCGACCTTCGTGCTAAGCACCCGCGCCAACTCCCAAGAGCGAAGACGAGGCGCGACCGCGCATCCGTCCCGCTCATCCGAACGCTAGGAACGTTGGCATGGCTCGCCTCATCGAATCGGCATTTGGCCGCGAAGCCCTCACTTTCGACGACGTATTGCTTCGTCCAGGCCTGTCCGAGGTCCTGCCGAGCGAAGCCGATCTCCGGTCGCGCGTCACCCGTACGATCTCCGTCAATATCCCGATCATGTCCTCGGCGATGGACACGGTGACCGAAGCCCGCCTCGCCATCGCAATGGCGCAGGCCGGCGGCCTTGGCGTCATCCATCGCAACCTCTCTGTCGAAGAGCAGGCTGCCCAGGTCCGCGCGGTCAAGAAGTTCGAGAGCGGCATGGTGGTGAACCCGGTCACCATCTATCCGGACCAGACGCTGAGCGAAGCCTTCGAGCTGATGAAGCGCTACTCGATCTCGGGCATTCCGGTGGTTGAGCGTGGTCCGAACGGCCGTTCCGGCAAGCTCGTCGGCATTCTTACCAACCGCGATGTTCGCTTCGCCACGAACCCCGCACAGCCAGTTGCCGAGTTGATGACCAAGGACCGGCTGATCACGGTCAAGCAGGGCGTGGTCGATCAGGCCGAGGCCAAGCGCCTCCTCCATCAATACAGGATCGAAAAGCTCCTCGTCGTCGACGACGACGGACGCTGCACCGGCCTCATCACCGTGAAGGACATCGAGCGCGCGGTCTCGAATCCGCTCGCCAACAAAGACGAACAAGGCCGCCTCCGCGTCGCTGCCGCCTCTACCGTCGGCGATTCCGGCTTCGCCCGCTCCGAACAGCTGATCGACGCCGGCGTCGACCTGCTCGTCATCGATACGGCGCACGGCCATTCGGCCCACGTCCTGAAGGCGGTCGACCGGGTGAAGAAGCTCTCGAACAGCGTTCAGGTCATGGCCGGCAACGTCGCCACGGCTGGCGCCACCAAGGCGCTGATCGAGGCCGGCGCGGACGCGATCAAGGTCGGCATCGGCCCGGGCTCGATCTGCACCACCCGCATCGTCGCCGGCGTCGGCGTTCCGCAGCTGACGGCGGTGATGGATTCCGCCGACGAGGCCCGGAAGCACGACGTCCCGGTCGTTGCCGACGGCGGCATCAAGTTCTCGGGCGACCTCGCAAAAGCGCTCGCGGCAGGCGCCGACGTCGCGATGGTCGGCTCGCTCCTTGCGGGCACCGAGGAAAGCCCCGGCGAGACGTTCATCTATCAGGGCCGCTCCTACAAAGCCTATCGCGGCATGGGCTCGGTCGGCGCGATGGCCCAGGGCTCGGCCGACCGTTACTTCCAGCAGGACATCAAGGACTCGCTGAAGCTCGTGCCGGAAGGCATCGAGGGCCAGGTTCCTTACAAGGGCCCCCTCGGCGCGGTCCTTCACCAGCTGGCCGGCGGCCTCCGCGCCGCGATGGGCTATGTCGGTGCCAAGGACCTGACGGAGCTGAAGGAAAAGGCGGAATTCGTCCGCATCACCGGAGCTGGTCTGCGCGAAAGCCACGTCCACGACGTCAGCATCACCCGCGAAAGCCCCAATTACCCGACACGGGTCTGACCCATGTCCATACAATCCGTCCTGCTCCCGGTCTTTGCTCAGGCAGCCCTGACCTTTTGTCTGCTGTTCTGGATGGCTCGGGAACGGGCGCGGGCCGTGCGGGCCGGCCAATTCGACATGGCGGCCTATATGGACGAGGGCCGCGGCTGGCCGAAGCGCGCGACCTTGATCAACAATTGCTACAAGAACCAGTTCGAACTGCCGGTCCTTTTCTTCGCGCTGGTTCCGCTCGAACTCCTGACCCATCAGGCAGGCCTGTTCTTCGTCGCCCTCGCTTGGGTCTTCGTCGCGACCCGCATCCTGCATGCCTGGTTTTACGTGCAAGGAAACCTGCGCATGCGCGCCGCGTTCTTCGCAGTCGGCGTGATGATATTGTTCCTCGCTTGGCTGATCTTCGCGCTGAACATCCTGTTCGCCTCGCTCTAGATGAACGCCGACGACCTCCTCCTTCTGCTGGCGCGCGTGCTCGCGGGGGGCGCATTCATTGTCATCGGCATCCGTATCCTTCGAGGCTTGCCACTGGTCGCGGATTTGCTCAAAAGCAAGCGCATTCCGCTTCCCAAGCTGGTCGCCCAGTGCGGTGCGATCATCGAGATCGTCCTCGGCGCATTGGCCATTTCCGGCTTCTGGCTGTTTGAGGTTGCGATCGCCATGGCCGCATTCGTAATCGTGGCGACTTTGATGGTGCATGACATCTGGAACACCCGAGGTCCGCAGCGGGAGAAGGAGTTGAACGTCATCCTCTCGAACACGATCATCGTCGGCGGCCTGCTCGCAATCGCGGCGTCCGCGCGATGAGGCCCGGAGCCCATGCCGCGGCGGCCATCGAGGTTCTGGCCGATCTCGAAGCGCGCCGCCGACCTGTTGCGGACGCCCTGAAGGATTGGGGCCTGTCGCATCGCTTCGCCGGATCGAAGGATCGGGCCTCGATCGCAAGCCTCGTCTACGACGCTCTGCGCCGCCGCTCATCGATCGTCTGGCGCCTCGGAGCCGAAACGCCTCGCGCGCTCGTGCTCGGCGCGCTGGCGTTCACGCGCGGCCTGGATGCAGACAAAGTCGCCGCTTTGTTTGCAGACAGTCCGCACGCTCCCGACGCTTTGTCCGCATCAGAAATACAAGCATTATCAAATAGTAAGATCGACGATGCCCCAGAATGGGTTCGCGGCGACTATCCAGAATGGCTCGACGAGAAGTTCGCCCGCGTTTTCGGCGCTGAAAGGGCTTTCGAGGGCGAGGCACTGGCCGAGCGCGCGCCACTCGATCTCCGGGTCAACGCCCTGAAAGGTGACCGTGCGGAAGCGCTCAAAGAGCTTTCGCATCTTCATGCCGCTCCCACACCGCTGTCACCCGTCGGTATCCGCATTCCACTCCTCGCCGACGGGCGCGGCCCCCCGGTCCAGTCCGAACCGGCCTTTCTCCATGGCCTCGTTGAGGTCCAGGACGAGGGTTCGCAGATAGCCGCTCTTGTTGCCGGCGCGGCTCCGGGAGAACAGGTGATCGATCTCTGCGCTGGCGGCGGCGGCAAGACGCTCGCGCTCTCGGCCGGCATGGCGAACAAGGGCCAGATCTTCGCTTATGACCGCGACATCCGCCGTCTCGCCCCGCTCCACGAGCGAGCCCAGCGCGCCGGCGTCCGCAATCTCCAGATCCGCTCGCCGCGCGGCAAGGAAGACGTGCTCGGCGATCTCTCGGGGCACGCCGACATGGTCCTCGTCGATGCCCCCTGCACCGGCACCGGCACCTGGCGCCGCAATCCCGACGCCAAATGGCGTCTTCGCCCGAACGCACTCGAAGCCCGCATGGCCGAGCAGGACGCCGTGCTCGATCAGGCCGCCCCATTGGTGAAAGCCGGTGGCCGGCTCGTCTACATCACCTGCTCGCTGCTCGCGGACGAAAACACGGATCGCCTCGCGGCATTTCGTGAGCGCCATCCCGGCTTCGTGCCGAGCGACATGCATGAAGCCATGGGTCAAGCCGGCCTTGCCGCCTGCGAGAGCCACGCCGCGAAAGACGGCAACAGCCTGCTCCTGACGCCGCGCCGCAGCGGCACGGACGGCTTTTTCGTCGCGATCCTGAAACGTCAGTCCTGAGTGGTCGCGCCCGGCGGCGTCCAGTCCGCCGTTTGCTGGGGCGTGAACTCGGCCTGCCAGCGGCCGGACGCTGATTTCGCTGGGGCCGGGCCGCTCAGCATCGAGACATAGTCCGCGCGCGGCACGACCTGCCCGCCCAAAGTCTCGACCCAGGCCGACATGTTCTGATGGTCGACGGTGGTGAAGCCCCATTCGCTGAGGTGATGATAGAGGCTGACGATGCCGATCTTCGAGGCGTTGTCGGCGATGTGGAACATCGACATCGCGCCGAACACCGGGCCGAGCGCCACCCCGAACAGGCCACCGACGAGCGCGCCTTCCGCATTCCAGACCTCGACCGAATGGGCATGGCCCTTGTCGAAGAGACGCGAATAGAGATGCAGCGTACCCGGCCGAAGCCAGGTCAGATGAGGCCTGCCCGGGCGCCGGGCAGCGCAGCCAAGAAGCACGTCGTCGAACGCGCGGTCGAGGCTGACGGTCAGATCCGTGCCGCGCAAGGTGCGGCGGAAGCGTTTAGCGATATGAACGTCCGACAGGGACATGACCGCGCGCTTCGGCGGCGACCACCATTTCAGCGGGCCGATATGCGAGTGCGGGTAGAAACCCGCGCGCATCCCATCCAGGACGACCTCGGGTGACTCGTCGCGCACGCGGCCGCCATAGCCCGGCGGACGGTCGTTGACGCGGCCGATCTGCGGAGCGGCGGGAGCGCTTGTCAGGAAATCGGCGACGCTCGCCAGCGCCAGCGGCAGCGCCTCGCCGATGCGAACCGGCTTCAGCGTATAGGCGAGTCCGAGCACCTGCCGCTCGAGCCATTGCCGCGGAGTCTCGGCGAAGCGGGCGCGTCGGTCTTCCCGGCGGCCCGCCGAAATCGCAGCTGCGGAAGTGTCCGTCAGCGACTGCATTGCGGCATCCTTACAATCTACTGACCTCAGACATCACGGAAATCCAATAAAATGCGGTAAACACACCGAGGGAAACTTGCGGCGACGACTGAAGCCATTGCGAAGCGGACGGCTTTGCCTTAACCCCTCGCCATGTCCGCATCTCCTTCCCACGACCGCATTCTCATCATCGATTTCGGCTCGCAGGTGACGCAGCTCATCGCGCGCCGCGTCCGCGAACAGGGCGTTTATTGCGAGGTCGTTCCCTCGCAAAAAGCCGCGGAAGTCTTCCGGTCCTTCCAGCCCAAGGGCGTCATTCTCTCCGGCGGCCCGGCCTCCGTGACCGAGCTCGACACTCCCCGCGCCCCGCAGGAAGTGTTCGACGCCGACATCCCCGTTCTGGGCATCTGCTACGGCGAACAGGCCATGGTCGCCCAACTCGGCGGTGAGGTCGAAGGTGGCCATCACCGCGAGTTCGGCCGCGCCGAGGTCGAGGTCGTCGCCCACAGCCATCTCTTCGACGGCGTCTGGCAGAGCGGCCACAAATATCCCGTCTGGATGAGCCACGGCGACCGCGTCACCTCCCTGCCCCAGGGCTTCAAGGTCATCGCCGTCTCCCAGGGCGCGCCGTTCGCCGCGATCGCCGACGAGGCCCGCCGCTATTACGCCGTGCAGTTCCATCCGGAAGTTGTCCACACGCCGGACGGGGAGCGCCTGATCCGCAATTTCGTCCGTCAGATCGTCGGCGCCGACGGTGACTGGACCATGGCGACCTATCGCGAGGAGGCGATCGCCAAGATCCGCGCCCAGGTCGGCAACGGCCGGGTCATCTGCGGCCTGTCGGGCGGCGTCGACTCGTCGGTTGCGGCCCTCCTGATCCACGAGGCGATCGGCGACCAGCTCACCTGCGTATTCGTAGACCACGGCCTGCTCCGCAAGGACGAGGCCGAACAGGTCGTGAGCCTGTTCCGCAACCATTACAACATCCCGCTTGTCCACGCCGACGCGTCCGACCTCTTCCTCGGCGCGCTCGAAGGCGTCACCGACCCGGAGCAGAAGCGTAAGACGATCGGCAAGCTCTTCATCGAAGTCTTCGAGGCCGAGGCGAAGAAGATCGGCGGCGCCGATTTCCTCGCGCAGGGAACGCTCTATCCGGACGTCATCGAAAGCGTGTCGTTCCACGGCGGCCCGTCGGTCACCATCAAATCCCACCACAATGTCGGCGGCCTGCCCGAGCGTATGGACATGAAGCTCGTCGAGCCTTTACGCGAACTGTTCAAGGACGAAGTCCGCGCGCTCGGCCGCGAGCTCGGCCTGCCGGAAGCCTTCGTCGGCCGCCATCCCTTCCCCGGCCCCGGCCTTGCAATTCGCATTCCCGGCGAGATCACCCGCGAGAAGATCGGCATTTTGCAACAGGCCGACGCAATCTACCTCGACGAAATCCGGAAAGCCGGCCTCTACGACGTCATCTGGCAGGCCTTCGCTGTGCTTCTGCCGGTCCGTACCGTGGGCGTCATGGGAGATGGACGTACATACGATCACGTATTGGCACTGCGTGCCGTGACTTCGGTCGACGGCATGACCGCCGACTTCTACCCCTTCGACATGAACTTCCTCGGCCGTGCTGCCACTCGGATCATCAACGAGGTCCGTGGCATCAACCGTGTGGTCTACGACGTCACGTCGAAGCCGCCCGGCACGATCGAGTGGGAGTAATGGCGGACGCCCTAAGGACGCCGGTCGCAGGCGTGCCGGCTGGAGATCAGCCTGAGCCAGGGCGCCGAGTGGAAGGCGCTCATCAGCCCGTACATCAGGGCCATCCCGCTAACCGGTGACGCGTCCACCGCCGAGCACAACATCTCCTGCGCGCCGTGCCCGGGAACGCCCGTCAGCAGCGCCATGATCGCGAAGGTCGGCGCCGCTGCGAGGTTCAGCAAGTCTGCTGTGGCGAGGACGGACGGATCACCGCGTTCATCACGGACCGCCATGACGCCGGTCATCCTGGTCGTATTCGTCATGGCGACGCCACCAGAGACCCGCCTCGTTGCGTCCCCTGGGTGCTCGATCGAGCCACTGATACATGCCCCAAAGACCATCGAGCCCACGCGAATAGGTGGAATAGGTGTGATAGATGACGCCATCCTCCAGCACGAACGCGCTCATGCCCGGCCGCTCGCGGGTGAACGTGGCCGCGTCGGTTCCGCTCATGGCAGCGAACAGAGTGGGCCCGTCCGGTGTCGAGCGTGAGGGTATCTCGGCGTCCTCGCTCCCGTACGACGGCGCCTCGCGCTGGTAATTATATACGATCGTCCCATCGCGCTGCTGCTCTTCGGTCAGCGACACGTTGAAGTCGAAGTTGAACTCGCCGCCGGTCGAGGACGCCCAGGGAAACGTCCAGCCCATCCGCGTTTTGTAAGCCTGCAGCTTGGCGAGCGGCGCACGCGACACCGCCGTGAACGCAACGTCGTGATTCTCCAGATGGACGAAGACGCCGTTGAACCCATCCGCGATCGACGAACAGGACGGACACCCCGCCGTGTAGTCGGGTCCGAACATGAAATGGTAGACGAGGAGCTGCGAGCGCCCCTTGAAGAGGTCTTGAAGCGAGGCGCTCCCCTCATCGGTCTCGAACCGGTACTCCTTGTCGACCTTGACCCACGGCAACTCCTGACGCCGCTGAGCCAGCTCGTCGCTGCGCCGCGTCAGTTCCTTCTCCTCGTTGAGCAGCGCGAGCCGATCCTTCAGCCACTCGTCTCGTGAAGCGATTTGATGCTGCATAATTCATCTCCCTGCTGCGACGTCCATTACTAAACCATACGGTTGAATATAGGCTCGCACTCTGGATAGTCAACCGGATGGTTTAATGACGGCTGGCAAGACAGCGATCCGGGCGTCGGAATATTTATGGCAGCAGCCGTCTCCCGTGCTTCGAGCCGGCGATGCGCTTCGGCCGCCCATGGGCGACATACGGAATCCGGAATCGGCGATCGGCATGAGGGCCTCCGGGACGGCCTCGAAGGCTGTGACGACTATGCAAGGCGCGTCCGCTATCGGCTGATCCCGTTCGTCTGGTGACCGACGGCTATGTCACCTGTGTCACGATCTGAGCATTGGTGAAGTCGCGTTTGCCGAGATCATCGTCGCTGATCGCCGCATAGACGATACCGCCCGGCCCCCAGCTCTGCGACGATGCACCATCGTGGTACTCGCCGATCTGCAGCAGGAGATCGAAGTCCGGCTCGACGTAAGAATAGTCCACCAGATCGCCCTGCAGCAGATCGGGCCAGCCGAACAGCTTGCTGTTGTCGCAATGATACTTCCAGTTCTTCCCCGGCTCCGCAAACAGTTCGCCGTACATCGCCTCATAGAGGCTCGTTTCGGTGTCATCGAGCCTCAAAGCCTGGATGGCGCTACTATTGGGATGCGGAAGCTCCATCGTCTCGTAGAACGCTAGCCCGCACTGCACGGTCGGTTCAAAATCTTCGACTGGCGGCTCCGTCAGCCGGAGTCCGTCGGCGCTCGGACAATAAATGACCGCGTACTCGAATGTCGGCTCGCATCCGTGAACGTCGTCGTGATCGCAGAAGAACTGGACCAACCCTTCACTCGGCAGAGGAGTTTCGCCCACCGCCGCGTAAAGCTCGGCACAATTGATCTGGCCGATAAAAACCAACGGCTCAAGCTCACCCTCGGGCCAGGAATGCCCGGGCGCCATGATTGGTAGCCCACCGAACCTGGACGATCTGGGATCGTTCGCGGCTTCAGTCGGACGCAGCAGGATCGCTCGGCGTATCAGCGCCGACATCTCTTCGACGCGGCGTCCGGAAAACCGCGTCCTTATCGCCCCGATGACGGCATCGCGCGAATGACAGGCGGGCGCGCCGGGAAATGGCAGCACCCGAGGAATCTCCAGCGCCCTTGAAATGCCGGCGGCCATACGCTCACGACTATCCAGCCAGCGCGCGGCGCGCGATCCTATTTCGCCGCCACGCGCGACCAAGCCGCTCACCGTCGCCTCGGCATCCTGAACCATGAACCGTCGCCAGCCACAATACCAGGCGGTGGTCATCTGCACGTCCGGATCCGGATGATTGAGCAACGCGCGAAACAATTCGGTGTTGGCGGGGCTCGCCTCGGCCTGCTCGTAAAGCCGATTTTGCCTCGTGATCAGCCGATTGGTGCGGCCGATATGAGCGGTTTCCTTTATCTCGCGCGACAGTTGCGCAATCTCATTGACCAGTTCCATCAGATATCCCCCAGCCCTGCGCAACTCGATCTTCAGTGCAACCTTCCCGCGCACAGAAAAGCTCATCGGCGCAAAACATGCAAGATCAAAACGTGAACAAAATTTTCATCAATTGCGCTGATGGCGACACGCCGATACGACTTTCAAGACTCCGATCGGGCCACCCGGAGAGACGTTTTGCCCAGGTTCACGAACAAGCGCGTCCTCATCACCGGTGGCACCAGCGGCATCGGTCTGGCGGGCGCGAAACGCATCGTCGATGAAGGCGGCCAGGTACTCGTCACCGGGCTGAACGAAAGGCGGCTGGACGAGTCCCGGCGCGCCATTCCGACGGCCGCCGTCCTCCGCAACGATGCCGCAGACCCGTCCTCAGCGGATGAACTCGCTGCCCGGGTCCAATCCATCGGCAAGCTCGACGGCCTATGGCTGAATGCGGGCTATGCGGCGGTCGGAACCGTCGAGGAGGTCACGGCCGATTTCTTCGATCGCATGATGAGCGCCAATGTGCGTGGTCCGGTGCTCCAGCTCGCGCGGCTGTCCCATCTCATCAACGAGGGCGGCTCGGTGGTCGTCACCTCGTCGACGTCGACCTACGAAGGCGCCGGCATGGCCAGCGTCTATTCCGCCACCAAGGGAGCGCTCGTTGCCCTCGCACGCTGCTGGGCGTCCGCCCTCGCGCCCCGCGGCATTCGGGTTAACGTTTTGGTGCCGGGACCGATCGAAACGAACTTCCGCGATTTCATGGCCGATGACCTTCGGGCTTCTTTCGAAGCGAGCGTCGTTTCCAACGTCGCTCTCGGACGCATTGGCTCCGCCGAGGAGGCCGCCGCCGTGGCCCTCTTCCTGCTGTCCGACGACTCATCCTATGTGACGGGCAGCCAGTACGCCGTGGATGGCGGCCTGACCATGCGATGAGCGTCAAAGCTGGGGAACCATGTCCATCACCATCTACGGCATCAAGAACTGCGACACGATGAAGAAGGCGCGTGCCTGGCTCGATGAGCGCGGCGTGACCTATCGCTTCCACGACTACAAGTCCGAAGGTCTCGACGCAGCCACGCTCGCCGGCTGGGTGAAGGAACTCGGCTGGGAAGTCCTGCTGAACCGCTCCGGGACGACATTCCGGGCCCTACCCGAAGCCGACAAGCAGGACCTCGACGCGAAGAAGGCGCAGGCGCTGATGCTGGCTCAGCCGAACATGGTGAAGCGTCCGGTGCTGGACGTGAACGGCAGACTGACGGTCGGCTTCAAGCCGGAAATCTACGCAGCCGCAACGACCTGATCAGCCGGCGGGCTGCTTGACGTCACCGAGCCCGATGGCCGCCGCCCCGCGTGGCTGGCGCGGCATCGGCCCGAAATAGGAGCCGATCTGCATGAACGGTCGGGCATGGTTTTTCACCAAATCGAGGCGCTGCAGCAGGCCCTTGGCCGAAAACGGCTTCACCAGAATTTCGTTTACGCCGAGCTGCATGGCCTGCTCGATGCGGTGACGCTCGGTATGGCCGGTCATCATGATGATCGGCACGGTCGCATTGGCGGAGGTTTCCGGGTTGCGGACGAGGCGGATCATCTCCGCGCCGGTCAGCATCGGCATTTCCCAATCGACGAGAAGAACGTCGGGCCGGAACTGCTCCAGCAGTTCGAGCCCCTGCGCGCCGTCGCCGGCCTCGTAGACGCGCTGCACGCCGAAGCCGATCAGGAGGCTGCGGACGATCTTGCGAAGATAGGCGTCGTCATCGACGACGAGCACTGCAGTCTGAGCGTAGGGGGACGTAGCCAAAGGCCTGTCTCGCGAATTCAGCAATAGCCTTTATCGCCTGTCAGGCGTTAGGGACCCGTGAACGGAACTGTCGAAAATGCGGTGTCCGGCACCTATTTGGCGTTAAGCATCGAAGGAGCGCGCGATGAAGAAACCGGTCGTCGTCACCCTGCCCCATCATCACACCAAGGCCGAAGCAACGAAGCGCATCCGCGAGGGCCTGGATTCGATCAAGCCTCAGCTTGCGAGCTATGCCTCGTCCCTGGAGGACGAATGGCAGGGCGACGACCTGAATTTCAAAATGGTGATGTTGAAACAGTCGGTGACGGGTCGGATTCACGTGATGGACCAGCAGGTCCGGGTCGAGGTCGACCTTCCTTGGGTACTCGCGACGATCGCCGAGAAGGTCAAGGGGCAGATCGAGAAGCGCGGTTCGCAGATGCTTCTCACAAAGAAATGACGCTAGCGGATGATGTCGTGCTCGACCTTGTCGCCACGCTTGAGGCCGATCTTCGCCGCGGTGCCCGCCGCGAGCTCCAACACGTATTTCACGTCCACGCCTGAATCGATCGTCCTGGTCGAGAGTGGAGTGGTCCTCTCCTCGACGCGATGCACGACGCCGTCCGCACGGATGAACACCATGTCGAGCGAGACATAAGTGTTCTGCATCCACATCGAGACCGGCTGCTCCCGGCCGAAATCGAACAGCATCCCATAATCCGGCGCGATTTCGCGGCGGTACATCAGGCCGCGGGCGCGGTCATTATCGTCCTTCGCGACCTCGACATTGAAGACGTGTTCGCCGCTGGCCGTATCGATCGTCAGTTTCGTCAGGTTCGCGGCATGCGCCGCCGGCACCAAGACGAGCAGCGCCCATAGCAGGCAAAGACCAAGGCGCATCATGTGGGAGAATTTCAGTGCGAGGACGGGCCCTGGATCGGACCGCCGTCCGGGTGGACTTCCGCCGCCATCAGGCCGTTCGGTCCCTGCCCGTAGCGCACCAGCACCGTCTGGCCGGGCTTCAGCTCCGCGAGGCCATAGCGACGCAAAGTCTCCATATGGACGAAGATATCCGGAGAGCCATCGCCCCGCGTCAGGAAGCCGAAGCCGCGCAGCCGGTTGAACCATTTCACTTCCACCCGCTCGAGATTGCTGGTGGGAGTAACGTTCACATGCGTCCGCGGCGGAAGCTGGGCGGGATGAACCGCCGTCGATGTGTCCATGGAGAGGATGCGGAACGCCTGCATGCCCTTGGCGCGAGCCTGCGCCTCGCAAACGATGCGGGCACCTTCGTTCGCCGTCTGGAAACCGCCCGCGCGGAGGACTGTGACGTGCAAAAGCACATCTGGTCCGCCCGCATCCGGGACGATAAATCCGTAGCCTTTAGCGACATCGAACCACTTGATCACGCCTGCGACCTCTACAAGGTCGAGGGGATGCGATTCGTCTGTCTCTTCCGACTGCTGTGGCCCCAGCCCCGCCTGGCTGCGCATACCGTCAGATCCCATCTCGCTGCTCGCCGCCTCATTCCGCGAGTCGCTATTCAATCCAGAATAGCAGTGACTTGATCGACGGGAAGCGAAAAGTGGCCAAATCTTGGCGCCTGTGATTCAGGGTGACCGAAAAGCCTCACCCACCCCTAACTCTGGACTTGAGATCGCCGTTCCACCCCATATTTTCCAAAGCCCGCAAGCCAGAGGATTTCCCATGCGCTATCTCCACACCATGGTCCGCGTCCGCGATATCGATGCTTCGCTCGATTTCTACTGCCGGAAGCTCGGACTGGTCGAAACCCGGCGCAAAGACGTGCCGGAAGGCAAATTCACCCTCATCTTTCTGGCCGCGCCCGAAGACAAGGACCGGGCCGAGGCCGAGCGGGCACCCGAGATCGAGCTGACCTATAACTGGGATCCGGAAGAGTACGGCGAGGGTCGCAATTTCGGCCACCTCGCCTTCGTCGTCGACAATATCTACGAGACCTGCGAGCGCCTCCAGAAGGAAGGCGTCGTCATCAATCGGCCTCCGCGTGACGGCAACATGGCCTTCGTCCGCTCGCCCGACAACATCTCGATCGAGCTGCTGCAGAAAGGCCCGGCGCTGCCCAAGCAGGAACCCTGGGCCTCGATGCCGAACACCGGCAAGTGGTGAGCCAGATGCGCAGCAATCTCGTTTCCACCGATTGGCTGGCGAACAATCTCAGCCGCTCGGACGTCGTTGTGCTTGACGCCAGCTGGTACACGCCTGATCGCGATCGCGACCCCGTCGCGGAATATCGCGCAGCACATATTCCGGGTGCCGTTCGGTTCGATATCGACGCCATCTCCGATCATTCCTCGAGCCTGCCGCACACTTTGGCCTCGCCCGAGACGTTCGCCGCGGCAGTCGGAAAGCTCGGTGTCTCCGACGACATGACGGTGGTCGTCTATGACGGCGCCGGCATGTTCTCGGCCGCTCGCGTCTGGTGGAATTTCCGGGTCATGGGGCTGAAGGACGTCTTCGTCCTCGATGGCGGGTTCCCCAAATGGCAGGCGGAGGGTCGCCCCACGGAAGCGGGTGAGGTGACGCGCGGGCCGCGTCATTTCTCGACCCGCTTCGATGCCGGCGCGGTCGCGCATATCGACGACGTCCGGCAGGCGCTCGATGACGGCCTCGCCCAGGTGGTCGATGCCCGCTCGGGCACGCGCTATCGCGGCGAGGAGGAAGAGCCGCGTCCGGGCGTCCAGCCAGGACACATGCCGGGCAGCCACAATGTCCATTATTCCAGCGTGCTGACCGATGGTCAGTTGAAAGATGCCAAGGCGCTCGAAGAGGTGTTCAGCAAGAACGGCGTCGAACTTGACGGACCGATCCTGACGACATGCGGCTCCGGCGTCACGGCGGCGATCCTGGCGCTTGCGGTCGAAGAAAGCGGCCGTCCCCTGCCCCGTCTCTATGACGGCTCATGGGCGGAATGGGGGAGCCGCAGCGATACCCCGAAGGCGAAAGGCTAGGCGGCCGCCGGCTTTGCGCGAGCTTCGGCTTCCTCCGCCGGCGGCGTGTGGGTCTCGCGCGCGGACAGGAACTGGCCGATCGCGTCGAGCCCTTCGACGTGATCGGAGAACACCTTCACCATCACGAGCAAGGGCACGGCCATCAGCACGCCGACAATGCCCCACACCCAGCCCCAGAACGCGACGGCGAGCAGGATCGCCACGGCATTCATCTCGAGGCGGCGTCCGACGATCATCGGCGTCAGCACCTGCCCTTCGAGCATGGCCGCGAGAAGATAGATGCCCGGCGCGAGCATCGCGTAGCTCACGGTCTCGAACGAGACGAGCGCGACGCAGGCAACGAGGATAATCCCGATCAGCGCGCCGAGATATGGGATATAGGTCAGGAACGTCGCCAGCACGCCCCACAGCACGGGGTTGGGCATGCCGATGATCCACATGCCGACCCCGATGAAGGCGCCGGTCGCGATGTTGATGCCGGTGATGGTCAGGAGGTAGCGTGAGACCTCTCTCTCGATGTCCCGTGAAATGTGGATCGCCCGCTTCTTGTCGCTGAGCGTGGGCAGGATCTTCACCAGCTTCTCGCGGAAGAGATCTCCGGACGCCAGCAGGAAGAGCAGAAGGACAAGCGTCAGGCCGACCTTGGCCACGACTGCAGGAACGCCCGTCGCGGCACTCCTTAGGAACCCCGGCTCTTTCAGGACGACTCTCTGCACACCGGGATCGTTCTGCGTCGTCATCTGGCTGACCTGTTCGGTGACCTGCACCACGAAACCGAGCGAGGCGCGGATTCCCGACAGCTTCTTCTGGACTTCGCTGCCGATCCGGGGCGCGTCGTCGATCCACTGCGATACCGGTCCGCTCAACGAATAGACGCCGAGGGCGATCAGGAAAAAAAGAAGCAGGACCAGAGACGTAGCCGTCATCCATTCGGGAATCCGCCACTTAGCTCCCGCCCGCACGATCGGGCTGAGCAGGATCGAGAACATGAAGGCCAGCGCGATCGGCATCAGCAGATCCTGCGCGAAGTACATCGCGCCGATCAGCATGATCAGGAAAATGCCGATGATCGAACTGCGCAGCAGGCCGCGCATCGAGACCTCGATCGGCTGCTGCCGGAATGACAGGGACGAGACTTCGGCACGTTTCGACTCTTCGGCCATCGGGTTTCGTTCCAGCAAAGGGAATGCTCGAAAGAACGTCCGATCGTCTTCGCCGTTCCAAGAGATGGGCTTGCCTCCGGGCAAAAGGAGGAGAGAATGCCTGCCCTCCCAATGATCGGACCTCAGTCATTCCATGTCAGCTTCTCGTGATCCGCGGACCCCGTTGGGCCCGAACACGGCTCTGGTCGCCACCGGCCGCGATCCCCTTCAGCAGCACGGCTTCGTCAACCCGCCGACCTATCGCGGCTCGACCGTGCTCTATCCCAACGCGGAAGACCTGTTCGCGCATCGGAACAAATACAGCTACGGCCGCCGCGGTTCGCCGACGATCGATGCGCTGACCGGCGCGATCAACGAACTCGAAGGTGCCGCCGGCACAGTCCTGACCCCGTCCGGCCTCTCGGCCGTCACGACCGCCATGCTCTCGGCGGTCCGGGCGGGCGACCATTTCCTCGTCGTCGACAGCGCCTACAATCCCGGCCGGCATTTCTGCGATACGACTTTGAAGGATTTCGGCGTCGAGACGACCTATTACGATCCGCTGGTCGGTGCCGGCATCGCCGACCTGATCCGCCCGAACACCAAGGCGATCCTGACCGAAAGCCCCGGCTCGCTGACCTTCGACGTCCAGGACGTTCCCGCCATCGTCGAGGTCGCGCACAGAGCGGGCGTACTGGTCCTGATGGACAACACCTGGGCGACGCCGCTGTTCTTCAAGCCGCTCGAGCATGGCGTCGACATCTCGATCCAGGCCGGCACGAAATACATCTCCGGCCATTCCGACATCATGATCGGCACCGTTTCGGCCAACAGAGATGCCTGGGCACGGCTTCACAACACCCATGGCAATCTCGGCCTGACGGTGGGCCCGGACGACATCTCGCTCGCCCTCCGCGGCCTCCGCACGATGGGTATCCGTCTCGCCCGCCATCAGGAGACCGGCTTCGCGCTGGCCCGCTGGCTGCAGAGCCGGCCGGAAGTTGCGCAAGTCATGCATCCGGGACTCGAAACCGATCCGGGCCATGCGATCTGGAAGAGGGACTTCTCCGGCGCGTCGGGTCTTTTCGGCTTCGAACTCCGTGAAGGCTATTCACAGGCGGATATCGAGCGCTTCCTGAACTCGCTGACGCTTTACGGCATGGGCTATTCCTGGGGCGGCTTCGAAAGCCTCATCATTCCCTTCGACACCCGCGGCCGTTCCCTGCCCTCGCGATTCAAGGGGCGCACGCTGCGCATCCATGCCGGTCTCGAAGATGTCGAGGATCTGATCGCCGATCTCGACCGTGCGTTCCCGGCTCTGCGAGGCTGAAACGAACGCGGCCGGCGCAATGCGCCGGCCGCTCGGCTTTCCGTCAGGCTCGGATTATTGCGGAGCCTGCTTCTGTTTGGGCATCGGCTCCGCCGACGAGCGGCCCGTCGTCGCATCGCTCTCGCCCTGGGCCACGCCGCTCAGGCCCTGCACATGTCGGCGATGCTCCTGCAGGATCGGCAGGGTATTGGTGGCGAACTGTTTCAACTGGGAATTCGAAGCGGATGACTCGCCATAGTTCCGGAACAGGGCGACCGCCTCATTATGCGCGTCGAGCTGCGCCTGGATGTACATCCGGTCGAAGGCCGCTCCCGAGAGGCCGCCGAGCTTCTGGATGACCTGGTTGTGCTTGCTGTCGAGCGCTTTGGGCGTCTCCGCGCCCATCTCCTTCGCAAGATCCATGAGTTCGCGATTGGCCTTGCCATGATCCCGGACCATCATCCGGGCGAAATCCTTCACCTCGGCGCTCTCGCCCTTTTTCAGTGCGAGCTCGCTCGACTGGACCTCGAATGCGCCGCCAATCGCGGCGTTTTGGACGAATTTTGCGTCCGCCGACTTCAACTGGCCCTGCTGCTGGCCCATCTCGGCCGGCTTCTTCATCGGTGCGGGGGCTGCACCCTGCGCGAAGGCCGCTGCCGGGGCGAGCGCAAGACTCGCCGCTGCGGCCAGAAGGATGTGCTTTCTCATTGGATCGCTCCTCTGTGGGCGGGCCCGCAGAGGTCTCGTGCTTGGCGTGGCCCGCTATCCTATGGAAACGAACCGAAGATAGCGGGGTTCCGAGAAAGTCTTCCTGATCAGCAGCTTACCTTCGCGGTAAGGTCAGACCTCAGAACGGAATCTCGTCGTCGAGGATCTCGCCCATCCGGCCCGAACTGCTTCCGCCACCGCCACCACCCGCATAGGCCGGCTGGCGACGCTCCGACGAGCCGGAACGGCCGTAATCGCCGCCACCACCGCCGAAGTCATCCTCGCCCGAACCGCCGCCGCCCCGGCCATCGAGCATGGTCAGCACCGAGTTGAAGCCCTGCAGCACAATCTCGGTCGAGAACTTCTCCTGGCCGCCCTGGTCGGTCCACTTCCGGGTCTGGAGCGCGCCCTCGATATAGACCTTGGCGCCCTTGCGGAGGAACTGCTCCGCCACCTTGCAAAGACCTTCATTGAAGATCACCACGCGGTGCCATTCGGTCTTTTCCTTGCGCTCGCCGCTGTTGCGGTCACGCCAGGTTTCCGAGGTGGCGATGCGAAGATTCGCGATCGGCTTGCCGTCCTGGGTACGGCGAATTTCCGGGTCGGCGCCGAGATTGCCGACGAGAATGACCTTGTTGACGCTGCCGGCCATAACCATCTCCGTCCGTGCGCGTGAATTGGGATTGAAGCCCACCCTAGTCTTTGGCCGGGCGGCCCCACAATATGTGGCGTCGCTGTCGCTGTAGACAACTCGCGTGTTCTCTTTATGTTCCTAAACGCTCCGACTCGCGGGTGCAAGGCTGATCGTGCTTTATCGACACGGCTTCTCTATATCTGAACTACCGGCGGCGGGGCCGGCGGACACACCATGACCAGCAAATTCATCTCGGTTCGCGGCGCGCGCGAGCATAACCTCAAAAACATCGACATCGACCTGCCGCGCGACCAGCTGGTCGTGCTGACGGGCCTGTCCGGCTCGGGCAAATCGTCGCTCGCCTTCGATACGATCTATGCCGAGGGCCAGCGCCGCTATGTCGAGAGCCTGTCGGCCTATGCTCGACAATTCCTGGAGATGATGCAGAAGCCGGACGTCGACCAGATCGACGGTCTGTCGCCCGCCATCTCCATCGAACAGAAGACGACGTCGAAGAACCCGCGCTCGACCGTCGGCACCGTCACCGAGATCTACGATTATATGCGCCTCCTCTGGGCGCGCGTCGGCATCCCCTATTCGCCGGCCACCGGCCTCCCGATCGAGAGCCAGACGGTCAGCCAGATGGTCGATCGCGTCATGGCACTGCCGGAGGGCACCCGCCTGTTTCTGCTCGCCCCTGTCGTCCGCGGCCGCAAAGGCGAGTACCGGAAAGAAATGGCGGAATACCAGAAGAAAGGCTTCCAGCGCCTCAAGGTCGACGGCGAATTCTACGCCATCGACGAGGCCCCGGCGCTCGACAAGAAGTTGAAGCACGACATCGACGTCGTCGTGGACCGCATCGTCGTCCGCCCGGACATGGCGACGCGTCTCGCAGATAGTTTCGAGACCGCGCTCGGCCTTGCTGAAGGCATCGCCTTCGTCGAATTCGCCGACGTGCAAGAGGCGGGGAGCGCCTCAGGCGCGACAGGGAACGCAAAAACAGACGAGAAGGGTCGACCGAAGCGCATCACCTTCTCGGAGAAATTCGCCTGCCCGGTCTCCGGCTTCACCATCGCCGAGATCGAGCCGCGCCTGTTCTCGTTCAACAATCCGTTCGGCGCCTGCCCGACCTGTGGCGGTATCGGCCATGAAATGCGGATCGACCCGACGCGTATCGTCCCGGACGAGACGCGGACGCTGAAGGGCGGCGCGATCGCGCCCTGGGCGAAGTCGACCTCGCCGTTCTACGGCCAGACGCTGACCGCGCTCGCCAAGCACTACGATTTCAAGCTCTCGACACCCTGGAAGGATCTGCCAGAGAAGGCGCGCGACGTCATCCTCAACGGCTCGAGCGGCGAGAAGATCGGTTTCATCTACGACGACGGCCTGCGCGCCTACGAGACGCGGAAGACCTTCGAGGGCGTCGTCACCAATCTCGAGCGCCGCTGGAAGGAAACCGAAAGCGAATGGGCGCGCGAGGAGATCGGCAAATATATGGGCGAGTCGCCGTGCCAGGCCTGTAATGGCGCGCGACTGAAGCCCGAGGCGCTGGCCGTGAAGATCGCCGGCAAGACCATTTCGGATGTAACCGAGCTCTCGGTGACGGCTGCTGCCGAATGGTACGGCGCCCTGCCCGGCCAACTCACCGACAAGCAGAACGAGATCGCGGGCCGCATACTCAAGGAGATCCGCGACCGTCTGAAGTTCCTGGTCGATGTCGGCCTGACCTATCTCACCCTCGGTCGCGCCTCCGGCACTCTATCGGGCGGCGAGAGTCAGCGCATCCGCCTCGCCTCGCAGATCGGCTCCGGCCTGACCGGCGTTCTCTACGTCCTCGACGAGCCGTCGATCGGCCTGCACCAACGTGACAATGAGCGCCTGCTCGAAACGCTGAAACGCCTGCGCGACCTCGGCAATACCGTCATCGTCGTCGAGCACGACGAGGATGCGATCCGCCTTGCCGATTTCGTGGTCGATATCGGCCCCGGCGCCGGCACGCATGGCGGCGAGATCATCGCCAAGGGAACGCCTGATGAGATCATGGCCCATCCGGCCAGCCTGACGGGCAAATACCTCACCGGCGAAATGTCGGTCACGATCCCGAAACGCCGACGCGCATTCGACAAGAAGCGGACACTGAAGGTCACCGGCGCCCGGGAGAACAACCTCAAGGATGTCACGGCCGAGATCCCGCTCGGCACCTTCACCTGCATCACCGGCGTCTCGGGTGGCGGCAAGTCATCGCTTCTGATCGACACCATCTTCCCGGCGGTCGCGCGTCGCCTCAACGGCTCGACTGCGCATCCGGGCGCTCACGACACGATCTCCGGCCTTGAACACCTCGACAAGGTGATCGACATCGACCAATCGCCGATCGGCCGCACGCCGCGCTCCAACCCGGCGACCTATACTGGCGCCTTCACGCCGATCCGCGATTGGTTTGCAGGCCTGCCGGAAGCCAAGACGCGCGGTTACGCACCGGGACGCTTCTCGTTCAACGTCAAGGGCGGCCGCTGCGAGGCTTGCCAGGGCGATGGCGTCATCAAGATCGAGATGCACTTCCTGCCGGACGTTTACGTCACCTGCGACGTCTGCAAGGGACGCCGTTACGACCGCGAGACGCTGGAAGTACTCTATCGCGGCAAGTCCATTGCCGACGTGCTCGACATGACCGTCGAGGAAGCCGCCGAGCTGTTCAAGGCCGTGCCGTCGATCCGCGACAAGATGCAGACGCTCGCCCGGGTCGGCCTTGGCTACGTCCATGTCGGCCAGCAGGCCACCACCTTGTCGGGCGGCGAGGCGCAGCGCGTGAAGCTGTCGAAGGAGTTGTCGAAGCGCGCCACCGGCCGCACGCTGTACATCCTCGACGAGCCGACCACCGGCCTGCATTTCCACGATGTGGCAAAGCTCATGGAAGTGCTCCACGAACTGGTCGATCAGGGCAATACGGTCGTGGTGATCGAGCACAATCTCGAAGTCATCAAGACCGCCGACTGGATCATCGACATCGGACCGGAAGGCGGCACAGGCGGCGGTGAGATCGTCGCGGCCGGCACGCCTGAACAGGTCGCCAAGGTCGAGCGCAGCTATACCGGGCGCTTCCTGAAAGATGTGCTGTCACGCAAGCCGAAAGCACGAAAAGCGGCAGAAGCGGCGGAGTAGCGAAAAGAACTGGCCACTTCGGCTATGAATTGTTTCCCGTAAACCACACTTCGCGGAAAGCTGCGCCTCGGGCGCCCTCGTAGTCTAGACCTCCGATACTCGGTCGATTTATCTCGACCATGCCTTCACGTGCGGTGAATGGAATCGGGGCTCAGTGTACATGACGGTCATCAACCGCCCGGACTGGCGGGGATTTCTGGCAGGAGCAGCGTTGCCGCTGCTCGGCGCAATGTTCCTCTATACTGCTATGCTTGCGACGGGCGTCGGGCTGAAGAGCCCTGCCTTCTATCATCTGCCCTTCGAGCCGACCGGTCGGCTTTCCGCCGCGATCTGGATCGCGCTCTTCGGTTTCTACGGCATCACCCGCTGGGCGGCGCTGCGCCACGGCGAGCGTGCCAGGACCGCGATCCATCTCGTCGAGGCGCTGATGGCCTGGGCGGTGATCTACACCTTCATCGCCGGTACGCTGTCCGACTTCTGGTTCGACGTGCTCAACGTCGCCTCGCTCTGCTTCGGCATCTTCGTCGCCTTCCGGCTGGTCCGGCTGTCGCGCTTCGTCGCCGCCTGGCTGTTCCCGACCTTCCTCTGGAAAGTCTTCGCCGTTGCGATCAGCCTCGGACCGGTCGTCGGAATCAGCTTCTTCTGAGCTAACATTCGTCGAATGATGGATGTAGCGATCATCGGCGCCGGTCCCGCAGGCCTGATCGCTTCCGAACGGCTCGCGCAGGCGGGTCGCACCGTCGCGATCTACGACCGCATGCCGAGCCCGGCCCGCAAATTCCTGATAGCCGGCCGAGGTGGCCTCAACCTCACCCATTCCGAACCACTCGACCGGTTCCTCGACCGCTATGGTTCCTCGCGGCAGCGCCTCGGACCGGTAATCCGCGCCTTCACGCCAGACAATCTCCGTGCCTGGGCAGCCGATCTCGGCGAACCGACCTTCGTCGGGTCGAGCGGCCGCGTATTTCCCAAGAGCTTCAAGGCCTCGCCACTGCTGCGCGTCTGGCTCCGCCGGCTCGCGGCGCTCGGCGTGACGCTCCATTCGCGCCATTCCTGGACCGGATGGTCGAGCAATGGCGGCCTCACCTTTCGGACACCAGATGGGCAGGTATCTACCCAACCTCGTGCGACGCTGCTCGCACTCGGCGGCGCGAGTTGGCCGAAGCTCGGTTCGGACGGAGGTTGGGCCGGGCTACTGACAGCGAAAGGAGTCGAGATCACTCCATTCGCTCCCTCGAACAGCGGCGTCCGCGTCGCGTGGTCGGAGCAATTCGTCTCGCGCTTCGCGGGAGAACCAGTGAAGCGCGTCTCACTAACCCTCGGCGACATGTCGGTGACAGGCGAGATGATGGTGACCGATCGCGGCCTCGAAGGAGGCGCGATCTACGCCCTCTCCCCCCCAATCCGGTCCGCTCTCGCCGCAGGCGAAGCCGTCCTGACCGTCGATCTGAAACCCGATCTTGCCGAGGCCGAGATCGCGAGCCGCCTCGACCTCCCTCGCCGGGGAGAGACGGCCAGCAATTTCCTTCGCAAGAAGATCGCTCTCTCGCCTGTCCAGATCGGTCTACTGCGAGAGAGTGCCGGCCGCGATCTGCCTTCCAATCCAAAAGCCCTCGCCCGATTGATCAAGGCCGCTCCCCTGAAGCTCGACGGCGTTCAGGGCCTGGAGCGGGCGATCTCAACGGCCGGCGGCGTTGCGTGGGACGCCATGGACGGGAATTTCATGCTCCATGCTCTGCCCGGTACCTTCGTTGCCGGAGAGATGATCGACTGGGACGCCCCGACCGGCGGGTACCTGCTCCAGGCTTCGTTCAGTACCGGCGTTGCGGCGGCAAACGGCATCACCAATTGGTTGGCCGCCGGATAAGGACACGGTCGACACGCGGAGTGCACAAGAGTGCACACGAACGGTACCGGTTGAGACGGTTCGGGAGCGGCGCAATTCTGTAGAATCGTGCAATCGGGAGCGAGGAGCGGTCTACCGCCCTGTTTGAACCCTTTGGCATCTTGTGGCGACCAAATCAGAGATCGCGAGCAAGACGCCATGGACATCGAAAAACTCTACCTCCGCACCGTTCTCAGCCTGGGCTTCGTCAGCCTTGTAGTCGGCGCCGCGGCCACCCAATTCTGAGGGCCGGATAAACCATTGTGTATGTCCGGTGACTGAAACTTTGTTTCACCGGCCGGCGTTGTCACGACATCAGCCGGAAATGCCCGGCCGTTAGATAAGTCCTCATTCTCTTAAGCGTATCGGGTGCCGCCATGACTGACAGCTCGGACGAATTCGCGCTCTTCGCCTTTGTGGCCTGCGTTCTCGCCGGCGGCGCTTTCGCGTTCCTGCATTACGCTGTCTGAACGCGCGAGCGGTATCATCATTGAAGTGACTGGACGCCTGGCTTAAGCCTGCGCCATGACACCCGTTCATGTGATCGGCGGCGGCCTCGCCGGCTCCGAAGCCGCTTGGCAGATCGCCGAGGCCGGCGTTCCCGTCGTTCTGCACGAAATGCGTCCGGTGCGCGGCACCGACGCCCACAAGACCGACGGCCTCGCCGAATTGGTCTGCTCGAACTCGTTTCGCTCCGACGACAGCGATGCCAATGCGGTCGGCCTACTCCATTGGGAAATGCGCCGTCTCGGTTCGTTGATCATACGCTCCGCCGACTGCCATCAGGTTCCGGCAGGAGGCGCGCTTGCGGTCGATCGCGACGGCTTTTCGGAGGCGGTAACCATAGCACTCGAAGCCCATCCCCTGATTACCATCGATCGCAAGGAAATCGCGGGCCTTCCTCCCACCGATTGGGACAATGTCATCGTCGCCACCGGCCCGCTGACGTCACCCGCTCTGGCCGAAGCAATCCGCGAGAAGACCGGCCGCGACGCGCTCGCTTTCTTCGACGCCATCGCTCCGATCGTGCATTTCGACTCGATTGACATGGACATCTGCTGGTTCCAGTCACGCTACGACAAGGTCGGGCCGGGCGGCACCGGCGCCGACTACATCAACTGTCCGATGGATAAGGACCAGTACGAGGCCTTCGTCCGCGCGCTGGTTGAAGGCGACAAGGTCGACTTCAAGGACTGGGAAGCGAACACGCCCTATTTCGATGGCTGCCTGCCAATCGAGGTCATGGCCGAGCGCGGTCCGGAAACCTTGCGCCATGGTCCAATGAAGCCCGTCGGCCTGACCAATCCGCACAATCGGGAGGTGAAGCCCTACGCGATCGTGCAACTCCGGCAGGACAACGCGCTCGGCACCCTGTTCAACATGGTCGGCTTCCAGACCAAGCTACGCCACGGCGCCCAGGCTGAGACCTTCCGCATGATCCCCGGCCTAGAGAAAGCGGAGTTCGCGCGTCTCGGCGGCCTGCATCGCAACACCTTCCTCGACAGCCCGCGTCTGCTCGACGGCACGCTCTGCCTGAAAGCCGAGCCGCGCCTGCGCTTCGCCGGCCAGATCACCGGTTGCGAGGGGTACGTCGAAAGCGCATCCGTCGGCTTGATGGCCGGCCGTTTCGCGGCCGCCGAACGGCTCGGCCATGCGATCGAACTGCCGCCTGTGACGACAGCCTTCGGCGCACTGCTCGGCCATATCACCGGCGGCCATATCTCGGTCGAGGACGAGAACACTAAGCGCAGCTTTCAGCCGATGAACGTCAATTTCGGCCTGTTCCCGCCGATTGAGGGTCCTATCCGCGGACCGGAAGGGGAGCGCGTGCGCGGAGCGGCCAAATCGGCCGCCAAGAAGCGTATAATCACGTCGCGGGCGAAGGCCGACCTGGAAACCTGGCTCGGCGGGGCCCGTCAAAGCGCCGCCTGACACACACGCCTCTCCTCGGCTACATGTTCCAGCAGCACGGCCTGCTGCCGTGAAGGATCATCACTGCCAACGTCGAACTGGGTTTGGAGATTCAGGGCCTCACGAACAGGACGGTCTTGCGATGGTCGTTCCAGAACCGTGCGAACAGCTCCTGCGTGTAGATCTCGGTCTGGGCACTCAGTGCACCGAACGGCGTCCATCAGGATGACGTCTGGATCCGAGATCAATGTGCGTGCAAGTGCCGCGTGCACTGCGGTCGGCACCGGGCGTCTGGAACGAGTTCGATCTGATGAGCCCAAGACCACTCAACGGGTCATCCTTGCCGATAGTGGCTGGCTGAAGCTCGATGGCGAGCACATATTCATCCAAGGCGGAACCATTCCTGCCGAAGCGCGACGCGTGCGTAGCGTCGACAAAGGAATGAGGATCAATGACCGACACCGCGACTCTGCTCGAGCTCGATAAGCGCATCGCCGCGATTCGAGACAACATCTCCCTGCTCACTGAACAGGCGACGGCCTTGTCAGGAGCCGGAGACGAAGCCCGTATCGCCGACAGGATCGCCGAACAGGAAGAGCGACTGAGCGAACTGTTGAAGGAGCGAGACGCACTGACAAAATAGGCCTCTGGAGGCGTCGCAGATCATCGTCGATCCACGAGAGCCGCAGTGACCCCCCACGCTGATCGCCGTGTCTGGTCGACCGCCGCGATGCGACGGCGAAGTTCGTTGACGTCGGGTGATCGGCGGCCTGGCTGAACACCCTCGCGATGACACGCCTTCGTCCCGTCATCCGCAACCCGCGTTTGCCGCAAGGGCGCTCGATCGCTTCGACTTTACGCTGCATGTTTTTGCGTCGCTGCTAAAACATCCCGGGGCCCGTCAACCGGACGTTAACCGTTGCGGAACACATAAGGAACGAGTAGTTTCTTGTTCCTGATTTGTTTCGGCGATTCCTGCCGATCGCGAGGCCGATAATGTTGACGCGTAAGCAGCATGAGCTCCTCCGCTACATTCACGAACGGCTGAAGGAATCCGGTGTCCCGCCATCTTTCGACGAAATGAAGGAAGCGCTGAACCTCCGGTCGAAATCAGGCATCCATCGGCTCATCACGGCTTTGGAGGAGCGTGGCTTCATCCGCCGCCTGCCGAACCGTGCGCGCGCCCTCGAAGTGATCCGCCTTCCGGAGTCGGTCGCGCCGAACATGCGCCCTGCTCCGGGCAAATTCTCGCCCGGCGTCATTGAGGGCGGTCTCGGCAAACCGCGACCGCGTGCGGTCGAAACAGATGAGGAAGATACCTCATCCTCTCCGGTTTCAGTGCCCGTGATGGGCCGCATCGCCGCCGGCGTGCCGATCGAGGCCATCCAGACCCGCAGCCACACCGTGACTGTGCCGCCGGAAATGCTGTCCTCGGGCGAGCACTATGCGCTCGAAGTGCGCGGCGACTCGATGATCGATGCCGGCATTCTCGAAGGCGATCTGGTCATCATCCGTAAATCCGATACGGCGAATACCGGCGACATCGTCATCGCGCTCGTTGACGGCGAGGAAGCGACCTTGAAGCGGCTGCGCAAGCGCGGCGCCTCTATCGCCCTCGAAGCGGCTAACCCGGCTTACGAAACCCGCATCTTCGGACCGGATCGCGTCAACGTTCAGGGCCGCCTCGTCGGCCTGATCCGCCGCTACTGATCAGGCCCCTCGCCGATCGTATCCGCCATGATCGCGCCTCGCTGCCCTATCGGGCGCGGTGCGCCGGTCGTGCTGTCCGTCACGGTCTGGTGCTCCGTTTCGGCGCTGATCTCGGCGCCCGTTAGGACGATCGCCGTCGATATCCAGATCCAGGTCATGAAGCCGATCGCCGCCCCTAGGGAGCCGTAGGTTCTATCGTAAGAACCGAAGTTCGCTACATACCAGGAAAATAGCAGGGACGCTGCGATCCAGAGCATCGACGCCGTGATGCTGCCGACCGTCAGCCAGCGCCATTTCGCATCGGACCGGCTTGGTCCGTATCGGTAAAGAACCGAAAGCGCGAATGTCGCGATCAACAGCATCACCGGCCAGCGTAGCGCTGCGAATAGAGCCTGGGTCGCGTTCTGAAGGCCTAGATATTCCAGCGCGATCGGCACGACCGCAATGGACGTCACACCGAGCACCAGAAACAGGATCGCACCGAGGGTGAAGCTTAGTGACAAGGCGTTCAGAGCGAAGAAACCTCGTTTCTCGGTTTCGTCATAAATAACGTTCAGAGCATCAAATATTGCCTTCATGCCTGCATTGGCGCTCCAGAGCGCGGCCGCGAGGCTGATCGCGAAGGCAAAACCGAGTTTGCCCTCCCCCTGTGATGTCAGCCGCGCCAGTTGATCGCCAATGATGGAGATGCCACCAGCCGGTATGATCCCGGACATCGCATTCACATGCTCGGCAAGTGTCGCGCGATCTGCCACTAGTCCGTAGACCGAGACGAAGGCGGCGATCGCCGGGAAGATGGCCAACAGTGCATAGAACGTCACGCCGGCAGCGACGGCGAGCAGGCGATCGTTAGACATCTCGGCGAAGATCCGCTTGGCGATATCCCACCAGCCGCGAGCGGGAATTTCGACCGGCGAATGCGCCTGACGCCCGTGGGGGTCATCGGACGGATTCATCTCGCCGCCGGATGTTGCCTGCACCCGATCCCGGTGTCGCCGCCCGGCCCGGTTCTCCCAAACGCCGAGCCCGATCAAAGTCGCACCGACGCCTATGGCCAAGGCCCTCGCCAAAGTCCGGCCAGATGTCGTTCTGTGTTCGGCAGTCGAGTCTGCCATCCTGGTGTTCCAGCATTGAAGCCATCTGGAAACGCCCAACGTACACTTTCGTTGCCTCAGCCACCTTCCAGGACGCGCTGGATGGCCTTTGCCGCGACGACCCCGTCCGCCATGGCGGTAACGACGCTCGGATGTGCTCGCCGGGTCATCTCGCCGATCGCATAGACCCCTGAAATGCTGGTCTCGCACGTTTCCGGATGGGTTTTCACATAGCCCTGCTCATCGAGCTCCGGTGAAAGCCCCGGAAGCGGCGTCGGCTCCCAACCGTACATGACGAGGATGAGGTCGTAGGGAGAACCGTCGACGGTCGCCTTGTCCTCGTCGACCTCGTATGGACCGATCCGCACACCCGCCTCTGGCACCCGCTCGCGAAAGAAGCGACCGGCGCGCGCGGGCGAGCGCGCATAGATGTGGACCGTGTCGGCACCACGCGACCGGACGAAATCGTAGTTCTCGAACGCATTGTCGCCGCTGCCGAGTATGGCGACTGTCTTGCCAGCAAAATCAGCATCATGGACATGCCGTCCCGGCCCAAAGAGCAGCTTCGGCGCGGACCCCAGCCCGCCGGAACGCGGCCGTACGCCGGTCGCGAGCACGACCAATCGTGACGTTTCAGTCCTCAGCTTTCCGGTATGCATCTCGAATGTCGTCGAGAAGCTCCTGCCGCCGGCTTCGACGTTGGTCACCCGGCAGCCGAGCATCAAGGGCACGCCGATGGCAGCGAGTGACAGTCCCATCTGCTCGGCAAGGTCCGGGCCGGTCACGCCCGGCTGGGTCGCGATCCAACCGTTGACGAAGGGGCTGTCGTTGAGAAGGCCGCCGACATTCGGTCGCGCATCGACAACGGCGACGTCAAAACCCAATTTGGCCAACCACACCGCACAGGATGCGCCTGCGGGGCCCCCGCCAATGATCAGCGCATCCATCTGTGTCAGCCGCCCGTCCGCTTTGCCCGGACGAACGCTTGCTTGAAGCGCCTCGGCTTTTCAAGCCGAGGTCGCATTTCACGCTGCTTTCTTCTTGGCCCTGGTCTTCTTCGGCTTGAAGCTCGTCAGCAATTCCAGATCGATCTGCCGCTCGGCCTCGAGCCAGTGGTCCCAGTCGGCGCCATGCGGAAAGCCCATGCTCTCCCAAAGCGCGTAAGCCCGCTCCTGGATTTTCGCATCACGGTTTAGCATCGGAAGAATCTCCTCTTCGAAGCCCGCTGAGTGTCGACGCGGACACGATTCCCGTCAAAGCTGTATCCGCACGAGATCGACGCTAGGAGCGATTGGTTAACGATGTGTTGCGTGAACACCGCAAAGCCGACGACAGAAGATCGAGATTTTGAGGAAGATGTCTTGGTGAGCCGGGAGGGGATCGAACCCTCGACCACATGATTAAAAGTCACGTGCTCTACCGCTGAGCTACCGGCCCCCGCGACGCGGCGGAACCTATGGGGCTCAGCCCGTGGGGTCAAGAAGCGTAAGCAGTTATGCCGCTTCGCGCTCCCGCGCCCAACCAGCACGGGCCTCGGCCGCATAATCCGCGAACCGCCCTTCGCGGATCGCCGTCCGCGCGCCGGCCATCAGCGATTGGTAATAGGCCAGGTTCGCCCAGGTAATCAGCGTCATCGCCAGCAGTTCGCCGGAACGAACGAGGTGATGGAGGTAAGCGCGCGAATAGTCCCGCGCCGCCGGGCAGTTGCTCTCCGGATCAAGCGGTGTCGGATCGTTCGCATGCCGGGCGTTCTTCAGGTTGATGCGGCCGAAACGCGTATAGGCGAGGCCGTGCCTCCCTGCCCGCGTCGGCATCACGCAGTCGAACATGTCGATGCCGCGCTCGATGCTGAGCAAAAGATCGTCCGGCGTGCCGACGCCCATGAGGTAGCGCGGCCTGTTCGATGGCAGCTCTGGCACCGTCACGTCGAGCATCCGCGCCATGACCTCCTGCGGTTCGCCGACCGCAAGGCCGCCGATTGCATAGCCCGGAAAATCCATCTTCACGAGCGCGCGCGCCGATTCCACGCGGAGATCGGCGATGTCTCCGCCCTGCACGATCGCAAACACCGCCTGGCCCGGACCTCCCTGAAACGCGGCCTTCGACCGTTCGGCCCATCGGAGCGAAAGCCGCATCGCACGGTCGATCTCGTCGCGGCCGTTCGGCAGGTCGACGCATTCGTCGAACTGCATCTGGATGTCGGAGCCGAGCAGCGCCTGGATTTCCATGCTGCGCTCGGGCGTCAGCACATGCTTCGAGCCATCGATATGCGACTGGAAGGTCACGCCGTGCTCGGTGACCTTCCGGAGCTTGGCCAGCGACATCACCTGGAAGCCGCCGCTATCCGTCAGTATCGTGTGCGGCCAGTTCGAGAATTTGTGGAGCCCCCCAAGTTCCGCGACCCGCTCCGCGCCAGGGCGCAGCATCAGGTGATAGGTGTTGCCGAGAACGACGTCGGTGCCCGTCTCCCGAACATCGCGCATCTGCATCGCCTTAACGGTCGCCGCCGTGCCGACTGCCATGAAGGCAGGCGTCGCGACGTCGCCATGGGCGGTGCGGATCGTGCCGGTGCGCGCGGCACCGTCGGTCGCGTGGACGGTGAAAGAAAACGGTTCGGTCATCGGGTCTCGGGGAACAGGAGGCTGGTGTCGCCGTAGGAGTAGAACCGGTAGCCGGTTTCGATTGCGTGGCGATAGGCCTTCAACATGCGTTCGCGGCCGGAAAATGCCGAGACCAACATGAACAAAGTCGATTTCGGCAGATGGAAGTTGGTCATCAACGCATCGACCGCACGGAAACGATGGCCCGGCGTGATGAAGATGTCGGTATCGCCGGTCCAGGCCCTGATTTCTCCCGTCGCAGCGGCTGAGGTTTCAAGCAGGCGAAGCGCCGTGGTGCCGACGGCAATCACGCGGCCGGCATTGCGCCGAACCGCGTTCAGCGCGTCCGCGGTCTCGGCGGAGATCGTGCCCCACTCCGAATGCATATGGTGGTCGGCCGTGTCTTCGGCCTTCATCGGCAGGAACGTACCCGCCCCGACATGAAGGGTCAGCGTGTGGAGCGCCACTCCTCGCTCTCGCAGACGGGCAAGCATGGCATCAGTGAAATGCAGGCCGGCGGTTGGCGCGGCGACGGCGCCCTCCTGCACTGCGAAACGGGTTTGATAGTCGGTGCGGTCGCGATCATCGGCGGGGCGCTTGCCAGCGATGTAAGGCGGGAGAGGCATCGCTCCGGTCAGCGCGATCGCTTGGTCCAGCGCGGCGCCCGACAGATCGAACGCCAAGGCGACCTCACCGCCTTCGTGCTTTTCGAGCACGCGGGCTGTGAGTTCGCCGAGCATGCAGGTTTCGCCTCCCGTACCGAACCGGACCTGATCGCCTGGTTCCAGCTTGCGGGCGGGCTTTGCGAAGGCGAGCCAGGTCTGGGCGTCCAGCCGCTTGTGAAGCGTAGCCTCGATCTTCGGCTCGGTTTCGCCGCGACCCTTGCGCTGCCCGAACAACTGGGCGGGAATCACTCTCGTATCGTTGACGATCAGAGCGTCGCCGGGCTGCAGAACGCTCGGCAGGTCGCCGACCATGCGGTCTTCGAATTCGGGTTTCTCGTCGGGGCGGACGACGAGCAGGCGCGCGCTCTCACGCGGCTCCGCCGGGCGGAGCGCGATTCTCTCTTCCGGCAGGTCGAAGTCGAACAGCGAAACGTGCATGAAAGAGGTGATGACGGCCGGGCAGCCCGGCCGTCAAGCAGATCGGCCCTTAGATATCGGCCTTGATCTTCGCGGACACGATCTTATCCGGGTCCTTCACGGGCTCTCCGCGCTTGATCTGGTCGACGTTCTCCATGCCCGAGACGACTTCGCCCCAGACCGTGTATTGACCGTCGAGGAAGCTCGCATCCTCGAAGCAGATGAAGAACTGGCTGTCGGCCGAGTCCGGGCTCTGCGCGCGGGCCATGGAGGTCGTGCCGCGCTTGTGCTTGCCGGCGTTGAACTCCGCCTTCAGCTTCTGGCCCGAACCGCCCATACCGGTGCCGGTCGGATCGCCGGTCTGCGCCATGAAGCCGTCAATCACGCGATGGAAGACGATGCCGTCGTAGAAGCCCTGACGGGTCAGTTCCTTGATACGAGCGACATGGTTCGGGGCAAGGTCGGGACGCAGCGCGATCTCGACGGGTCCCTTTGTCGTCTCAAGGACGAGCGTGTCTTCTGCTTCGGCCATCGTACTCTCTCCTGTCTCTTGTTACTTCGCGGTCGCCTTCACGATCCGGTCTGGATTCTGGACCGGCTCTCCGCGCTTGAGCTTGTCGACGTTCTCCATGCCCGAAACGACCTCGCCGACGACGGTGTACTGGCCGTTGAGGAACGAGGCGTCGCCGAAGCAGATGAAGAACTGGCTGTTGGCGCTGTTCGGGCTCGACGATCGGGCCATACCGACCGTGCCGCGAACGAACGGTGTCTTGGTGAACTCCGCTTTCAGGTCCGGATAGCTCGATTTGCCGGTACCGGTACCGGTCGGATCGCCGGTCTGCGCCATGAAGCCTTCGATCACCCGGTGGAACGGCACATTGTTGTAGAAGCCGTCCTTCGCAAGCTGCGCAAGGCGCTTGGCATGTTCGGGCGCGAGATCGGAGCGAAGACGGATGACGACCGGGCCCTTCGTGGTCTCGAGCGTCAGGGTCGGAGAAGCCGTTGCCGGAGCCGCTGTCTGGGCGGCGGCAGGCGCGATGACGCTCAGCGCAAGCGCGAGCGCAGCAAGAATTCTGATCAAACGATGACTCCCTTGTCGCCCGTTCCGAAGCGGGCTGCCAATTTTTCCGCGACCGCGGCCGGGACGAAGCCGGTCACATCTCCGCCCATTGCGGCGATCTGACGGACAAGCGTGGCGGTGATGGGGCGAACATTCGGCGAAGCCGGCAGGAAGACCGTCTGCAGGTCGGGCGCCAGCCGCTCATTCATCCCGGCCATCTGCATCTCATAGTCGAGATCGGTGCCGTCACGGAGGCCACGGACGAGCACCGTGGACTTGGCGCGGCGGGCGGCGAAAATCACGAGGTCGGAAAACGTCGCGACTTTCAGCGTGCAGTTCTCCTCGCTGGCTATCGGCCCGCAGACAGTCTTGATCAGCGATAGCCGCTCCTGCTCCGAGAACATCGGTTGCTTGCCTGGATTGACCCCGATCCCGATCGTCAATTCGTCGAATAGCCGGCATGCCTGCCGGACAACATCAAGATGACCGTTCGTGATCGGATCGAAGGATCCGGCATAGAAGGCGGCGGGAGTCATGGGGCGGGGCTTATCCTGAAGTTACAGGTTCGGGCAAGCTTCGGATCACATCATCGTGTTACCAGAATGCTCGCATTTGAAACACTCTGGGAAACAATTTGGACATCGACGGGTTGTATAGTCCAAACAGTTGACATGGAGCGAACCAAATGCTGCGCGGTTTCGCGACGACTTTAGCGGTTGTTTCGGCAGTTACGCTGGTGGCTTGGGCCTATACGGACCAGGCTCGCATGGCGCGCGCCACGACCGCAGCCGAGATGACCCCGGTAACTTCGTCCGCCACCACCAATTCCAATCTCGCCGCCAAGGGTGACCGGCTTTCCGTCGGCGTCCGTCTCAGTGGTGTGGCGAGCGCGGACGGCGCGATGGACCGGATCATGGAAGCACATGCACGCGCCATGGCAGAAAACGCGAGCGACCGGTTCATGACCGTCTCTGTCCCCAGCGGTCATGATGAAACCACGCTCGTGAGGGTTCCTGTCCGGGACTAGACCCCCTCCCCGCTCGAACCCAATAAGGCGCCCCACTGGGGCGCCTTATTCGTTTTCGGCGCCCTCTTCCTCGTCCTCTTCTTCGCTGATCCGCTCGACTGACACGACCTTCTCGTCATCAGCCGTATTGAAGACGGTGACGCCCTTGGTGCCGCGCGCAGTGATGCGGATCCCGTCGACAGGCACGCGGATCGTCTGACCACCATCGGTGATCAGCATGATCTGGTCCGAATGCTCGACGGGGAACGAGGCGACGAGCTTGCCGTTTCGGGCATTCACGTCCATCGCGACGATGCCTTTGCCGCCCCGGCCGGTGATCCGGTACTCGAAGGACGACGAACGCTTGCCGAAGCCCTTCTCGGACACCGTCAGGATGAACTGCTCGGCCGCGCTCATGCGGGCATAGAGTTCCTGGCTGAGTTCGACCGTGCCGACGACCTCGTCCGCGTCGACCGCCACCTCTTCCGGATCTCCATTAGTGCCGCGCCGCAGCGCGCTGGCCGTCTTGAGATAGGTCGAGCGCTCCTCGGCCGTCGCTTCGATGTGGTGGATGATCGCCATCGAGATGATGGTGTCGTCCTTGTCGAGCCGGATGCCGCGAACGCCGACCGAGTCACGACCCTTGAAGACGCGGACATCGTCGACCGGGAAGCGGATGCAATTGCCGCCGGCCGTCGTCAGCAGCACGTCGTCCTGCGGACCGCAAAGCGCGACGTCGGCGATGTGCTCGCCTTCTTCGAGCTTCATCGCGATCTTGCCGTTGCGGTTGACGGTGAGGAAGTCGGCGAGCGCGTTGCGACGGACGGTGCCGCCTGTCGTCGCGAACATGATCTCGTTCCTCTCCCAGGATGCCATGTCCTCGGGAAGCGCGATGATTGAGGTGATGCGCTCATCGGCGTCGAGCGGAAGCAGATTGACGAATGCCTTGCCTCGCGCCTGTGGGGCCGCCAGCGGCAGGCGCCACACCTTCATCTTGTAGACCTGACCGGCCGACGAGAAGAACAGCACCTCGGCATGGGTCGAGGCGACGAACAGGTTCGTGACGAAATCCTCGTCCTTCGTCGTCATGCCCGAGCGGCCCTTGCCGCCGCGGCGCTGTGCTCGATAGGTCGTGAGCGGCACGCGCTTTACATAGCCGGCATGGCTGACGGTGACGACCATGTCTTCGCGCTGGATGAGGTCCTCGTCCTCCATGTCGCCGTCGGATTCGAGGATCTCGGTCCGGCGCGGCGTTGCGTGGGCGGCACGAACCTCGGCCAGTTCGTTCTGGATGATCGCCAGCACGCGGGCGCGTGAACGGAGGATGTCGAGATAGTCGGCGATCTCCTCGCCGAGCTTGTTCAACTCATCGGCGATCTCGTCACGGCCGAGAGCGGTGAGGCGCTGCAGGCGAAGGTCGAGGATCGCGCGGGCCTGCTCGGCGGAGAGCCGGTAGGTCTGCTGCTCCGAAACCCGGTGGCGCGGATCGTCGATCAGCGCCACGAGCGGCGCGACATCGCCAGCCGGCCAATCGCGCGCCATCAGCTGTTCGCGCGCCGTCGCCGGGTCCGGCGCGGTACGGATCAGGCGGATGACCTCGTCGATGTTCGCGACCGCGATCGCGAGGCCCACCAAGACATGCGCGCGGTCGCGCGCCTTGCCGAGGCGGAATCGCGTGCGGCGGGTGACAACCTCTTCGCGGAAGGCGATGAACGCCGTCAGCATGTCCTTGAGATTCATCGTCTCCGGACGGCCGCCGTTCAGCGCCACCATGTTCGCGCCGAAGCTCGATTGCAGCGGCGTGTAGCGGTAGAGCTGGTTCAGGACTACGTCGCCGACGGCGTCCCTCTTCAGCTCGACGACGATACGCATGCCGGAACGGTCGGACTCATCACGAAGCTCCGAGATGCCCTCGATCCGCTTTTCCTTCACGAGTTCGGCGATTTTCTCGACGAGCAGCGCCTTGTTCACCTGATACGGGATCTCGGTGATGATGATCGCTTCGCGGTCCTTGCGCAGCTCCTCGACCGTCGCGCGGCCGCGCATAATGATCGAGCCGCGACCGGTCGCGTAAGCCGAGCGGATGCCGCTGCGGCCGAGGATCAGGCCGGCGGTCGGGAAATCCGGGCCGGGCACGATCTCGTTCAACGCCTCGACATCGAGATCCGGGTTCTCGATCAGTGCCAGAACGGCATCGATGAGCTCGCCGAGATTATGAGGCGGGATGTTCGTCGCCATGCCGACGGCGATTCCGCCCGCGCCATTGGCGAGCAGGTTCGGGAAGCGCGCCGGAAGGACCTTCGGCTCGTGCTCCGAATTGTCGTAGTTGTCCTGGAAATCGACCGTGTCTTCGTCGATGTCCGAGAGCAGCGCCAATGCCGGCCGTGCCAGCCGAACCTCGGTGTAGCGCATGGCCGCCGGCGGATCGCCGTCGACCGAGCCGAAATTGCCCTGGCCGTCCACGAGCATCAGGCGCAACGAGAATTCCTGCGCCATGCGTACCAGCGCGTCATAGACCGACTGGTCGCCATGCGGGTGATACTTACCGATCACGTCGCCGACAACGCGCGCCGACTTACGATAGGCTTTGTCCGGCGTGTAGCCATTCTCGTTCATCGAGAACAGGATGCGGCGGTGGACCGGCTTCAGTCCGTCGCGGACATCCGGCAACGCGCGGCTCACGATCACGCTCATCGCGTAATCGAGATAGGACCGCTTCATCTCGTCGGAGATCGAGATCGGCTTGATGTCGAATGAAGGACCGCCACCCGGCGGATTGTCGTTCTCGGGCACTCTGAATCTGCTCTCGTGGGATCACCTATGGTTTAGGCGATTCCGGCATGGATACCAAGCTTTGTGGCTCTTGGCGTTCAGGTGTGGATGGGTCGGCGGAAGACGAAGCGCGCAATGCGCTCATCAAGCTGAGTGTCGGCGGTGACGGTGCCGTCATTCTCAGCTGTTTCGGCCTGGACGACGGTCAGCGGAAAGACGCCCGCGAATCGAGCCGCACGTTCGCTAAGAGCGACGTCAATCGCTCGCAACTGCTCCAGAGCCTGCTCGCCGTTCTTGAACATACGCCTGTCTCATGGTGCGGGCGCGTGTCAGAACGGCACGCGCCCGCTATTCGCCATCCTAGGCTGCAATCGCCATGCCGCTTAGACGCACGGCCGCATCTGGCCGCTGAAGCTCTTGTACATGCCGGTCGCGGCATCGAAGCTTTTATACTTCGCGGCACAGGCTGCGTTCCATTCGGCAGAGCCCTGAGCCGGACTTCCTTCCGCGCTCGCAGGCGCCGCGGGCGCCGGTGCCGGTATGGCCGCCGAGGCCCGTCCCACCAAAATGTCAGGACATTTCAGCGAGCGTGCCGTGTCGTCATACCGGCAATCGAGGTGATTGAGCGAGACTTCCTGAGCACCGGCTGTCCCTCCGGCACACAGAGCTAGTCCCACCATTGTCGCGTAGATATGGAGACGCATGACCCCACTCCCATCCCGTTAACGATTGTTAACTAGCCCGATGGGATGTGGCCATTTCATGGACGGTTTCGTCCGATTTTGAGACGTTCGGCGAAGGATTGTCGCGGGCCGAAGAGATCAGAAGTGGTAGTTTATGCCCACTTTTCCGACGTGATATTGGTGCTCGACGACCGAGCTGCCGAAGCCCACAGGTAACACGCCATTCGGATCCTGGATTGCTTCGTCATCCCCAAGATCGACGAACAGGTATTCCCCCTTCACCGACCATTTGTCGTAGAAAGCCCATTCGAAACCGGCGCCGGCGGTCCATCCCTTGCGGCTACCGGTTGTTTCTTCCTCGGCTCCGCCGGAGAGGAAACGATCATCGGTTTCCGCAGCCGCGAAACCGCCTGTGGCATAGATCAGAAGATTGTTCCAAGCGTAGCCGGCACGAAGGCGGAATGTCGCGAGCCAATCGATATTCGACTCATATTCGCCAACGGCTAACGTTTCTGACGTGTCCCCGTCGGTGAAGCTGATATCGATCTCGCCGCCGACGACGAACTGGCCGAACTGGTGGTTATAGCCAAACTCGACCCCGCCCAGAGCAAAGTTGAGATCATACTCGGCGTCGTAAGGAGCGGTATCGGCATCGGCCGTGATCTCACCCGCCGCATAGCCGCCGAAGCCGCCGAAATAGGCGCCGGTCCAGTTCACGAACTCGGAGGTGGTAGCCATAGGGTAATCCGCGGCACTGGCGGCACCACCCCAAACCAGTATGGCGGCGGCTCCAACGATTCTCATCAGCGGCTTCATGAGACACCCCACGCTTCGAGTCGTGACCTTAATCCAGACCGGCGTGGTCGTCTGTGCCTTCGTTGCAACTCAATGGCGAAAATGTGTCAGTTAGGGAACTGTCGCGAACTCCTTCGAGAGAACGACAGCGCAACCAGTATTTTTGGCCGTTTCAGGAAGGCGATCGTCAGCGATTGCAGGCGACCTGTCAGGCCGCGCGTCTCAGCTCCGTCGCGGCTTCATCGCCGCGCTGCTCGCTCGAAGGCGGTTCCGCAGGATTATCTCCGGGGCGCAGAATGAAGGCAATCTCATATA
Source organism: Rhizobiaceae bacterium CPCC 101076 (assembly GCA_003347645.1). GTDB lineage: Bacteria > Pseudomonadota > Alphaproteobacteria > Rhizobiales > Methylopilaceae > Flaviflagellibacter > Flaviflagellibacter deserti. Next base: position 81,351 of record QDFX01000002.1, read on the forward strand.
TGATCAGCGCAAGCACGCCGAGAAGCACGCCCCACGCCAAAACGACAGCAAGCTCCAGCATCTTTTTCGTTTCCCACCCTCCACCGACAATACAATCACAGGGTGAGACGTCGCAAGTCACTCGCGCTTCGATTTCTCGGGCTCCGCCGGAGCGCAAATAAGCTCAATTGTCCGATGTCGAGAGAAGCTGACGGATTTTTCCGTCCTGTCTGATTTCCAACGCCTTGTTCGAATGCCCCGAACGTGTCATTTCCCTCCGCGTATCAGCGCTTCGGGGCGTAGCGCAGTCTGGTAGCGCATCTGGTTTGGGACCAGAGGGTCGCTGGTTCGAATCCGGCCGCCCCGACCATTTTTTTGGTGTTTCGAGAGATGACCGCTCGCATCTATAAGCCCGCCCGCAACGCCATGCAGTCCGGCACTGGCAAATCCAATCAATGGATGCTCGATTTCGAGCCGGCGACACCGCGCGTGATCGACCCCCTGATGGGCTGGACGTCCTCCGACGACACCCAGAAGCAGGTCCGGATGAGCTTCGACACCAAGGAAGAGGCGATCGCTTACGCCCAGAAAGCCGGCATCCCCTACCAGGTGTATGAGCCGAAGTCCGCACACCGTCAGAAGATCTCTTATTCGGACAATTTCAAATGGGGTCGCGTCGGTCAGTGGACCCACTGACTAGCGGTCCTTCGGGCTGGCCCCGTAGCTCAGCTGGATAGAGCAGCCGCCTTCTAAGCGGCAGGTCGCAGGTTCGAGCCCTGCCGGGGTCGCCACCTTTCGCCTTGCCCCCGTCCGGCCACCCCGTTAAGCCGCAGCCATGGCTCCCCCACTCCTTCTGCTGCAAAGTATCGGACTGACGTTCGGCGGCACGCCGTTGCTCGACGGCGCCGAACTCTCCGTCTCCGCCGGAGAGCGGCTTTGCCTCGTCGGCCGGAACGGTTCGGGCAAATCCACACTTCTCAAGATCGCCGCCGGCCATATCGAACAGACGTCCGGCACTCGCTTCTTCCAGCCGGGAGTGACGCTTCGCTACCTGCCGCAAGAGCCCGATTTTTCCGGCTTCACAACGGTGCTCGCCTATGTCGAGGCCGGGCTTGCCCCTGGCGACGATGCCTACCGCGCGCGCCGCCTGCTCGAAGACCTCGGCATGACGGGCGGGGAAGATCCGTCGCGTCTCTCCGGTGGAGAAGCTCGCCGTGCCGCACTGTCTCGCGTGCTGGCGTCCGAGCCGGACATTCTTCTGCTCGACGAGCCGACCAACCATCTCGATCTGCCGGCCATCGAATGGCTGGAAAATGAGCTGAAGCGCACCCGGTCTGCGCTAGTCGTCATCAGCCACGATCGTCGTTTCCTCGAAACCTTGTCCCGCGCCACGGTCTGGATCGACCGCGGCCAGACGCGCCGTCTCGAAAAGGGTTTTGCCTCTTTCGAAACCTGGCGCGACGAAGTGCTGGAACAGGAAGAGAGAGACCGCCACAAGCTCGATCGCAAGATCGCCGATGAGGAGCACTGGCTTCGCTACGGCGTGACCGCCCGCAGGAAGCGCAATGTCCGCCGCCTCGAACAGCTCGGCTCGCTGCGCAAGGACTATCGCGAGCACCGCAAGGTCCAGGGTGATGTCCAGCTGACGATGACCGAGGCCACGACCTCCGGGAAAATGGTCGCCGAGGCCCGCAACATCTCGAAATTCTACGGCGACCAGCCGGTCGTAAGGGATTTTTCGATTCGGGTGGCCCGCGGTGATCGGCTTGGACTGGTCGGTCCCAACGGCGCCGGCAAGACGACGCTTATCAACCTGCTGACGGGAGTTATTGAGCCCGACCACGGGTCGGTCCGAATCGGCGCGAGCGTCGAGCTCGCTGGGATGGATCAGAAGCGCACCAGTCTCGATCACGAATGGACGTTGAAGGAAGCGCTTACTGGCGGACGCGGCGATACGGTTTTCGTCGGCGGCCAGACCAAGCACGTCATGAGCTATATGAAGGACTTCCTGTTCGCCCCCGAACAGGCCGGCACTCAGATCAGCCGCCTATCCGGTGGCGAACGCGGTCGTCTTCAGCTTGCACGCGCGCTGGCGCAACCCTCCAACCTTCTGGTTCTGGACGAGCCGACGAACGATCTCGATCTCGAAACGCTCGACCTCCTGCAGGAGATGATCAGCGACTACCAGGGCACTGTCATCCTCGTCAGCCATGATCGCGATTTTCTCGATCGCACGGTCACCTCGGTCGTGGTCGCCGAGGGTGAAGGTCGATGGGTCGAATATGCGGGCGGCTATTCGGACATGCTTGCGCAGCGCGGCCGTGGCGTCGATGCGAGGGCAGCCGCGAAGATCGAGCGCGAACGAGACCCGGGTGACTCGGCATCCCCGGTCGCCAAGCCGCAGACGAGACGCAAACTTTCTTTCAATGACCAGCACGCCTTGAAGACGCTGCCCGGCAAGATCGACAGCTACCATGCCGAGATCGCCAAATTGAGCGACAAGCTCGCCGATCCCGCGCTTTACACCAAGGACCCGACAGCCTTCCAGAAAGGCAGCCAGAAGCTGTCTGAGGTCCAGGCTGCGTTGGCCGAAGCCGAGGACGAATGGCTCCGCCTGGAGATGCTTCGGGAGGACATCGAGTCTGCCTAAAGCGGAACGGCGGACGCGATCCGTCGTTTAGCTGTCCATGTACGACGCGATCATAGTCGGCGGCGGGCCGGCGGGACTGAACGCTGCCCTCGTCCTTGGGCGCTGCCGACGGCGCGTGCTGCTCTGCGATGACGGCACGCCGCGAAACGCCGTATCGCGAGGCGTCAGCGGCTTCATCACTCGCGACGGCATCCTCCCAGGCGAGCTTCGTTCGATCGGCCGCGCGGAAATCGGCAAGTACCCCTCGGTCGAGATCCGTGACATGCCGGTCGCTGACGTCGAGATCACGCCGGACGGTTTCGAGGTCGTGATGAACGACGGCATCCGTGAACTGGCTCGCAAACTACTGCTAGCAACGGGCGTCGACGACAATCTCCCAGATATTCCGGGTTTTCGCGAACTCTACGGCCACGGCGTCTACAATTGCCCCTATTGCGACGGCTGGGAGGAAAGGGATCGCCTCTTCGCGATCTATGGCCGGGGCGACAAAGGTAAGAACTTCGCGCTTCAGTTGACTCTCTGGGGCAAGGACCCGGTGCTCTGCACCGATGGCGCATCCGAACTTTCAGAAACGGATCTCGCTCAGCTTGAGCGGAACGGCGTCACCGTCCGCGAAGACCGGATCACTCACCTTGAGGCCAAGAACGACACGCTCGCGGCGGTGCATTTCGAGAACGACTCGTGCCTGCCCCGCGACGCGCTGTTCTTCATCACCGGCGCCAAACCGAGTTGTGCCATCGCTACAAAACTGAACTGCCATCTGACGGAGAAGGGTGTTGTCCGAACCGTCGGCAATGAGCAGACGAATATACCCGGCCTATTTGTCGCCGGAGACGCCTCACAGGGGGTACAGTTCGCAATATTAGCGGCAGCTGAAGGCGCCTTGGCGGCTTTCCAGATAAATAGCGAGTTGATCGCCGAAGATTTGATCTAGATCAGCGATCTTTCAGCGCCTTGGCGACAAGATCAGCTGCGTGATGGATTCTGAACGGCTTGCGTAGAAATGCAAAATAGTCGTCAAAACGCTCTCGGACTGCGGCCTCCGGCATCGCACTCATCATGATGATGGGCAGATCGGAATGGCCATCAGAACGCAAGGCGTGCGCCATTGTCGGTCCGTCCATGACCGGCATCATGAAATCAACAAGGATGAGGTCTGGCCGGGACTCGGCCAGTCGCTCGATGCCTTGCTTGCCGTTAGCGGCCGTGACGACGCGGTAGCCTTCGTCCTCGAGCGCTGCTGCAAGCACGTCGGCAACCCCGAACTCGTCATCGACGACGAGGATTGTCCGCACGGTCGTGCCTCACTTCTTTCAAAACCGGACGTCTCACCGCCCCGGCCCATTATCTACGCCGGGCGCCATTGCCCGGTGCGGCGCTCAGCGTTCATGCGCAAACCCCGTCATCAGCCCTTCGGCGCCAAAGACTGGGTCAAGAACGGTGAGCCCCTGATCCGAAATTTTGAACTCCCGTAGCGCCGGGTCGAAGTCGCTATCGCGCATCTTCACCACCGAAATCAGGCGGCGTACGCTGGATTGAAGTTCAACGAAACGAAGGACGATTAAGTTCTCGATCAAGCTTGAAATATTGGCGATCGGCAGTTCGACCGGAGCACCAAGGAACTCACGGCTTTCGCTGGTGTAGAGCGTGGTGACGCCCCGTACCCGAAGCTCGTTCGACAGAGCCGCAAAATATTTCGAAATCCGCTGCGGGGATATGACCGAGGCCATGAAGCCGCCGAGGCCGTCGACGACAAGACGCCGGGCGCCGGTTCGGTGGACCGCATCGAGAAGGCGCGCGCCGAGCGCATCGAAATCGTGTTCCGTTGCCGGCTGCCAGATCACGTGATGCTTGCCTGCTTGCAGCAGCGAGCGGGTCGGCAATCCAAGCGCGTCGGCCTTGCGCAGCAGCCGCTCCGGCGACTCGAAGAAACCGAAGAACAACGATGGCACGTCCGGCTCAGCCGAGAACCAATGCAGTCCGAGAGTCGTCTTACCGATACCGGGAGGACCGAACGCGACCGTCGTCGACGTTGCCGGTACCCCCTCGCCCATCTTCTGGTCGAGGCTCCCGATGCCCGACGTCACCCGCGAGAACGGCGCCTCGTCGTATCGAGACGGCCAGGCGAACCGGGATTCGATGCGGGGATAGACGACAAGCCCGTCACCGGTGATCGTGAAGGAATGGCGACCTTCGAGATAGCTCGATGCACGGAACTTCAGGATTTCGAGTGAGCGCTCGCTGCGAGCGTCGAAATTCTGGCGCTGAAGAACGAAGATGCCATCGACCATCGTGCGCTCGGGCCGCGACGGACGATCGGAACCATTGGTCAGCAGGAATACGGTGCAGCCGGCGGCGATCGCATGGCCCTGGAGCTCATGGACGAATTTCTTGAAGTCACGCTCGGTGGAGGCCGAGGCTTCGGCGGCGAGGAAGCCGTCGAGCACCATCGTCGTCGCCCGGCGGCCCATCATTTCGCGGCGCAGAAGATCGAGCAGGCCGCTCAGACCGCGATCTTCCAGGGCACTGAGGGCGCTTAGAAAGACAAGTCGCTCCGGAACCGCGCTCTCGTCGAAGAACGACATCGTCCGGAGCTGCTGCATCAGTCGCGCATGGCTCTCGGACAAAAGCGTCGCGTAGATCGCCTTGCCGCCCTTGTTCACATGATGGGCGCAGATCTGGTTAGCAAGAATGGTCTTGCCCGAGCCAGGTTCACCTTGGACGATATAGAGGCCGCCCTCGAAGAACCCGCCCCGCAGAATGGTGTCGAGGCCCTCAATCCCACTCGGTACGCGCGTCAGTTCCGTTTCTTTGTCTTGTGCCATCTTCGGGAAAGCTGCCGCGTTTGCACTGGGAAGGGATGAGGAAGGATTACGATCTTTATCGCACGCTACGATTTGTCCGCAACTGGTAGCGAGACGCGAAAAACTTGGAAGAGCAACCGGGATCCGTCACTTGAGCGTGGCCCAGCCCGCGTCGGGCTGGAAGCGCTTGCCATGCACCTTGGCCAGAGCCTTCAGGCTCTTCGTCACGTCCGCCACGCCACGCTGACGAGCATAGTGCAGAGGTCCACCCCGGAAGGGAGCGAAGCCCGTACCGAAGATCATGGCGCCGTCGATGATGTCCTCCGTCTCGGCCACGCCTTCGCGCAGAAGGGCGATGCAGACATTGACCATGGGCAGGATCAAGCGGTCGGCCATCGCCTCGTCCGGTAACGGCGAATCCTTGGCTCTGACCGCCTCGCCTTTTTCCCAGGTGTAGATGCCCTTGCCGGTCTTCTTGCCGAGTTCACCCTTCTCGACCTTGTCGCGCAGCCATTGCGGCGCGTCCGGCATCGGCCAGCCGAGGCTTTCCTTCAGCACGTCGGCGACATGGACACAGATGTCTAGGCCGACCTGATCGGCCAGTTCGATCGGTCCCATCGGCATACCGAAATCGGTCGCCGCTCGGTCGATCGTCTCAGGCTTCACGCCCTCGTCGAACATGACGAGCGCTTCCAGCATGTAAGGCAGGAGCGCCCGGTTCACGAGGAAGCCCGGCGCGCTCTTCACCGGCGCGGGCAGACGGTCGATCTGGCCGCAGAATGCGAGTGCGGCGGCGAGCGTCGCCGCCGACGCCTTGTCGTGGCTGACCACCTCGACGAGTTGCATCCGCGAGACCGGATTGAAGAAATGCAGGCCGACCAGTCGCTCCGGCCGGGCCAGCCCGTCGCGCAGCGTTTCGAGCGGAATGCTCGAAGTATTCGTCGCGAGGATCGCCTCCGGCTTCATCCGCTGCTCGGCGATTGCATAGATCTTGCGCTTGAGATCGAGATTTTCCGGCACCGCCTCGATGACGATATCGGCCCGCCCGACGCCGTCGCCGTAGAGGTCCGGGATCAGCCGATCCAGGGCATCACGCGTCTGCGCGCTCTTCCGCCCGATCTTACCGAACAGCGCCGACGCCCGGCCGATCGTCTTCGCCAGCGGAATTGGCTGCATATCGGCGAGGCTGACCGTGACGCCCTGCCAGGCACACCAGGCGGCGATATCGCCGCCCATTGCCCCGGCACCGACGACATGAACGTGCTTCACCTTCTCGGCGGCCTTGCCGGCGAGTTTTTTCAGGTTCTCGCGAAGAAAGAATACCCGGACGAGATTCTTCGCCGTCGGCGTGACGAGCAGCTTGGCGAAGGACGCGACCTCCGCTTCCTTCATCGTCTGCGGCTCGCCGCCGAGATCTTCCCAGAGATCGATCAGCGCGTAGGGTGCCGGATAGTGCCGGCTCGGCGCCTTCTTCTCCGCTTCACTGCGCATCTTGCGAGCGAACAGGCGGCGGCCGATGCCAGTCTGGGCGATGCCGGAAATCACGCGCTGCGGCAGCGCCGGCTTCGGCAGGCGAAGCGAGCCGTCGAGCGCGGCCGCGACCGCGCCGAGCACATGCCGCTCCTCGGTCACCGCGTCGACGAGGCCTGAATTTTTGGCCTGACGCGCGTGCACGGTCTTTCCAGTCAGCATCATCGTCATGGCTTCGACGGGATTGATCAGCTTGATCGATCGCCACGAGCCGCCAAGTCCCGGATGCAGCCCAAGAAGAACTTCAGGAAAGCCGAAACGGGCACCCTCGATGGCGATACGCCGGTCGCAGGCGAGGATTAGCTCAAGCCCGCCACCAAGACAGAAGCCGTGGACGACCGCGACCGTCGTGCATGGCAGATCGTCGAGGCGGTCGAAGATCGCATTGCCGTTCTTCAGCAGCGCCTCGATCGCGTCCGGATCGTCCATCACCCCGAATTCAGTGATGTCCGCGCCCGCGACGAAGCCCGACGGCTTTGCTGAGCGGATCACGAGCCCGCGCGGCGTCTCGGTCTCAAGAACCGTCAGGACATCGCTCAGCTCGGCCAATACATCGGCCGACAGCACGTTCGCGCTCGCACCCTGCTTGTCGAGGACGAGCCACGCGACGTCGTCGGCGGTGCGGGTCAGCTTCCAGTGCTTCCATTTGCTGCGCTTGGCCGGAATCGGGCCGAGTTCGAGATTGCGGTCGCCGAGCGTCCGCATCGCCAGTCCGTCCATCACGCGGCCTCCAGAAGCATCGCACCGCCCTGCCCGCCACCGATGCATTCGGTGGCGACGCCGCGCTTCTTTCCGAGCCGCTTCATTGCGTTGACGCAATGAAGCACGATCCGGTTGCCGCTCGCACCGACCGGATGGCCCAAGCTGATCGCGCCGCCGTCGACGTTCAGCGTCGACCGGTCGATCTGGCCGAACGCGCCGTCGAGGCCGAGTACGTCCTTGCAGAACTTCTCGTCGTTCCAGGCCGCCAGACAGCCCAGCACCTGCGCGGCGAAGGCTTCATTCAGTTCCCAGATGTCGACGTCCTCACGCGCCAGTCCGTTGCGGCTGAGGATCGGCGTCGAGGAGACGACCGGCCCAAGCCCCATGATCTCCGGATCGAGCGCCGCCCAATGACTGTCGCGGATGATCGCGAGCGGCGTCAGGCCGTGCTTCTTCAGCGCATCTTCGGATGCCAGGATGACCCAGCTCGCGCCGTCGGTAATCTGCGAGGAATTACCGGCGGTCACCTTGCCCCAGGGCCGCTCGAAGGCCGGGCTCAGCTTCGCCAGCTTCTCGACGGAGGAGTCGGCGCGCACGCCATCGTCCGCATCATACAGCTTGCCGTCGCGGCCGAAGGCGGGCTCCAATTCGCCCTTGAACCAGCCCTCCTTCTGCGCCCGTGCCGTCCGCAGATGGCTTTCGACCGCATACTGGTCGGAGTCCGCCCGGCTGATGTCGAACAAATGCGCGACGAGTTCAGCCGTCTGGCCCATGCCATATTCCACGATCGGGTCGGTGAGCCCCTGAACGAGGCCGATCACCGGCTTGAAGAAGGTCGGCCGCCACGACGCCAGCGTTTTCAGCTTGGGGCCGGTACCGCGTGCCGCGTTAAGCGCACTGAACCAGTTCACCGCCTGCCTGTTGTAGAGCAGCGCCGAATGGCTCAGCGCCTCGGCGCCGCCGGCCAGGATCAGGTCCGAGCCGCCATCGGCGATATAGCGATAACCGACATCGATCGACTGCATGCCCGAGCCGCAATTGATCTGCACCGAGAACGCCGGCGTCTCCTCGCCCATGCCTAGCCGTAGCGCGGCGACACGGGCCGGGTTCATCTCATTGGCGATGACGTTGACGACGCCAAGGATCACCTGGTCGAAATCGGTCGGTTTGAACGGCTGGCGCAGCAGAAGCGGCCGTCCGCACTGGACCGCCAAGTCGACCGGCGTGAAGGGTCCGAGACCACCGCGCGCGCGCAGGAACGGCGTGCGGCTGCCGTCAACGATATAGACTGGGCGTCCACCTACTTTGCGGGTGCTGCCCGTCGCGGCTGTCGTGGCGATGGTTGATCCTCCCTGCCATTATTTTTGAAGAGTGCGCTGAAATCGTCCGGCGCGAAATCGTCGACTGCGATCACTTCCGCGACGGCTTCCTGCGCTCTCGCAAGTTGATCCGCTTCGATGTCAGTGATGAGGCCGCGCTCGACCGCGAGCGACGGGTCGCGCAGGCCGAGCGCCTTGAGCTTGGCGCGGATCGGCTCGCTGCCGGTCACGAGATCGAAGGCCTCCTGCAACTTCACGAGACCCGGGACCTCGGTGTTGCGGGCAATACCCGCGACAAGTCTCTCACGTGCCGCGGAATTCTCGAGCAGTACGTTCGCGCAGGTTTGCATGAGCGCATCCGACGGCCCGCGTTTCCGTACACCGAAGGGCAGAAGCAGGAGCCGCAGAATCCAGGCGACCGGACGGTTCGGCAGATTGGCCAGGATTTCGTCGAGTCGGTGCTCGATCACCGAGAAGCCGGTCTGCATCGAGAAATCGAGGATCGGCACGTCCGCGGTCTGCCGGCCTTCGTCTTCCCAGCGCTTCAGCGCGCCGGACAACAGGAACAGTTCGGAAAGGATATCCCCGTAACGCGCCGATAGCATCTCGCGTCGCTTCAGAGCGCCGCCGAGCGTCAGCAGCCCCATATCGGCGGTGAGCGCGAAAGCCGCGGAATATCGGCTGAGCTGACGATAGTGAGGCGTCGCCGCTCCCGTCGGCGGAGCCGGAGCGAACCTGCCGCCGGACCACGCCCTCCCCCAGGCGCGGAACAGGTTCGACGCGCTGTGGCCGACATGGGCCCAGAATGCCTTGTCGAACGCATCGAGCGCCCGGCGCTTGTTGCGGTTCCGAAGCGCCAGCATCTCCTTGAGCAGGAAGGGATGACTGCGGATCGCGCCCTGCCCGAAAATGATCAGGCAGCGCGTCAGGATGTTCGCGCCCTCGACGGTGATGCCGATCGGGATGCCGCGGTACATCGAGGTCAGATAGTTCGTCGGGCCATCGATCACGGCCTTGCCGCCGTGGACGTCCATCGCGTCGTTGATGGCGACGCGCATCCGCTCGGTCGCCTGATATTTCATGATCGCCGAGATGACGGCGGGCTTCTTGCCCATGTTCAGACCAGCACAGGTCAGACGCCTCGCGCCGTCGACGACATAGGCCGAGCTTGCGAGGCGAGCGAGCCGCTCCTGCACGCCCTCGAAGCGGCCGATCGGAATGTTGAACTGCTCGCGGATGCGGGCATAGGCGCCGGTCGTGTGCGCCGACATCACGATCGCCGCCGCCGACAGCGACGGCAACGAGATGCCGCGTCCGGCCGCCAGCGCCGACATCAACATCTGCCAGCCCTGCCCGACCCGCGCCTGCCCGCCGATCACGGCATCCATCGGCACGAAGACGTCAATGCCGCGATTGGGCCCGTTCTGGAACGCCTGTCCCGAAGGGAAATGGCGATTGCCGATCTCGACGCCGGCGGTGTCCGTCGGCACCAGGGCGACGGTGATGCCGATGTTCGGATTCTTCCCGATCAGGCCATCAGGATCCTGAAGCTTGAAGGCAAGGCCGAGTACTGTCGAGACGGGACCGAGCGTGATGTAGCGCTTGCGCCAGTTCAGCTTGATACCGAGGACGTTGCCACCCGGCCCCGGTCCCATGCAGACCGTGCCGGTGTCGATCATCGCGGCGGCGTCGGAACCCGCCTCGGGGCTGGTCAGTCCGAAGGCCGGGATCTCGCGGCCGTCAGCCAGACGCGGCAGCCAGTAATCGCGCTGATCCTTGGTTCCGAACTGATGCAGCAGTTCGCCCGGCCCAAGCGAATTCGGCACCATGACGGTTACGGCGCCGGTCAATGAACGGGTCGAGACCTTCCGGACGACCTCCGAATGCGCAAAAGGCGAGAAGCCGAGGCCGCCATAGTTCTTCGGAATGATCATCCCGAAGAACTTCTCCTTCTTCAGGAAGGCCCAAGCCTCTGGCGACAGATCACCGATCTCGTGGGTGATCTTCCAGTCCTCGAGCATGTCGCACAGCTCTTCAACGGGACCGGCGAGGAAGGCTTCTTCCTCGGTAGTCAGCGCCGCAGGCGGAACTGCGAGCAGCTTGCTCCAGTCAGGATTGCCGGTGAACAGATCGGCTTCCCACCAGACGTCGCCGGCCTCGATCGCCGCGCGCTCGGTCTCGGACATAGTGGGGAGCGCTTTCTGCGCCCAACCGAAGATCGGTTTTGTAATCCAATCCCGGCGCCAATTGGTCATCCTCGCCAGCCTTATCCCAGAATCACCGTCCGGACAGAGTTTGACAGGTTGAACGCGACAAATCTGAAACTCTTGTGATCAACGCGGGCCGAATTTCTCCATTTCGCGGTGTTCCGCACGGATCCTGCGCACGGTGCCCGTCGCCGAACGGTAGACGACCGTCTCGGTCTCCACATAATCCTTGCCCAGCACGACGCCGCTCACGAGCGGACCCGTCGTTACGCCTGTCGCGGCGACGATGACGTCACCGGATGCCAGCTCATCCACCTTGTAAAGGCGGTTCGGATCGCTGACGCCCATCTTGGCGGCGCGGGCAATTTTCTCCTCAGTATCCAGGATCAGGCGGGTCTGCATTTGGCCGCCGACACAACGTAGCGCCGAAGCCGCGAGCACGCCTTCCGGCGCCGCGCCGATACCGAGATAAAGATCGATACCCGTCTCTTCGGGGCGGGTCGTGTAGATGACGCCAGCGACGTCGCCGTCGGTGATCAGGCGGACGCGAGCTCCGGTCGCACGGGCGCGGGTGATGATGTCCTTATGGCGCGGACGATCGAGCATCAGCACGCCGATCTCGCTCACCGGAACACCCTTGGCCTTGGCCAACGAATGGATATTGTCCTCGGGCGACGCGTCGAGATCGACCGTGCCTTCGGCATATCCCGGACCGATGGCGATCTTGTGCATATAAGCGTCGGGGGCGTGGAGCAGCGTGCCGCTTTCAGCCATCGCCATGACGCAGATCGCGCCCGCAAGGTCGTCGGCGCAGAGTTCGGTGCCTTCCAGCGGGTCGACCGCGATGTCGACTTTCGGACCGTTACCGGCGCCGACATTTTCCCCGATGAAGAGCATCGGCGCCTCGTCGCGCTCGCCTTCGCCGATGACGATGGTGCCGTCAATCTCAAGACGGTTCAGTTCGCGCCGCATCGCGTCGACCGCCGCCTGGTCCGCCGCGTTCTTATCGCCGCGACCGCGCCAGTAGGCAGAAGCAACCGCGGCGCGCTCGGTCACGCGGACCAGTTCCAGCGTCAGGATGCGCTCGATGGCTTTCCCAGGTTCGACTCTGATCTCGGCCATGAACGTCCTTCCGGGCGAAGCCCTTATTCGGTCTCGATGCGGATAACCTGCGGTGATCCGTGAATATGTCCGTCCGCGAGCACCGCATCGAGTGCGCGTCTCGCCGCATCCTCGCTGGTCGCATGGGTAATCAGCACCAGCGGGACGGTTTTGACATCAGTATCAGATGATTCGGACTGTTTCTTATCACGCGGCTTACGCTGCAGGATGCTCTCGAGCGAGATGCCCTGCTCCGCCATCCGGGTCGCGATCGCCGCTGCCGTTCCGGGTTGATCGACCACGCTGAGGCGGATGTAATAGCCGCCCTTGTGGGTACGGATCGGTGCCTTCTCGGCCTTCTCAAGCAACGCTACCGGCAGACCGAACGGCAGGCGCACGGCGCCGCGCGCCACGTCGACGATGTCGGAGATCACCGCCGTTGCCGTCGCTCCGCCGCCGGCACCCGGGCCGACGAGGGTCAGTTCACCGATCGCGCTGCCGTCGATTGCGACTGCATTCGTTACGCCCATCACCTGGGCGATCGCAGAGCTCTTCGGCACCATGGTCGGGTGGACACGCTGCTCGATGCCGGCATCGGTCCGCGTCGCCACGCCCAGGAGCTTGATGCGGTAACCGAGTTCATCCGCCATCGCGAGGTCGAGCGGAGCGATCGAGGCGATGCCCTCTACATAGATGGAATTGGCATCGATCTGAGTGCCGAAAGCGAGGCTGGTCAGGATCGATAGCTTGTGAGCGGTGTCAAAACCTCCGACGTCGAATGTCGGATCGGCCTCGGCATAACCGAGCCTCTGCGCCTCGACCAGCGCATCGGCGAAGGACAGCCCCTCCTCTTCCATCCGGCTCAGGATGAAATTGCAGGTGCCGTTCAGGATGCCCGAAATGCGGGTCAGCCGGCTGGCTGGAAGCGCCTCTCTAAGCGCCTTGATGACCGGGATGCCGCCCGCGACGGCAGCTTCGAAGGCGAGCGCCGCGCCATTCTCCTCCGCGAGGGCCGCGAGGTCGAGCCCGTGCTCGGCCAGAAGGGCTTTGTTCGCGGTCACGACCGGCTTGCCGCGCTTGAGGGCCGCCTCGACGACATCCTTGGCCGCGCCGTTCGAGCCGCCGATCAGTTCAACGACCAGATCGACATTCTCGTCCGTCGCGACGTCGACCGGATCGTCATGCCAGCGGACGTTTGAGAGGTCGATGCCGCGATCGCGCGAGCGGTCACGGGCCGAAACAGCAGTCACCTGAATGCCTCGGCCGCTCAGCGCTTCCAGCGCGGTACGGCGTTCATCCAGCAGGCGGATCACCGAAGCGCCGACGGTGCCAAGCCCGGCGACGCCAACTCTCAATGCAGCAGACATCAATGATCCCGAAGGGGTGTGCGCAACTCTCAGCGAGCCGCGGCGGCGAGCGGGATCACGTTGTGCAATGTTTGATCCGAGGTTTCAAGGAACCGGCGGAGATTGCGCGCCGCCTGCCGGATGCGATGCTCGTTCTCGACGAGCGCGATGCGCACATGGTCGTCGCCATACTCACCGAAACCCGCGCCCGGCGAGACCGCGACATCGGCCTTCTCGACGAGAAGCTTGGCGAACTCGACGCTGCCCATGGAGCGGAACTTCTCCGGGATCGGCGCCCAGGCGAACATCGACGCCTTGGGAGCCGGGATTTCCCAGCCCGCCCGCGTGAAGGTGTCGACCAGCACGTCGCGGCGGCTCTTGTAGATCGCACGCATCTCGTCGACGCAGTCCTGCGGGCCAGTCAGCGCGGCAGTCGCCGCGACCTGGATCGGCGTGAACGCGCCGTAGTCGAGATAGGACTTCACCCGCGACAGAGCGCCGATCAGCCGGTCGTTGCCCACCGCGAAGCCAACGCGCCAGCCCGGCATGGAATAGGTCTTCGACAGCGAGGTGAATTCCACCGCGACGTCGAACGCACCCGGCACCTGCAGGATTGAGGGCGGTGCCTCGTCGAAATAGATCTCCGAGTAGGCGATGTCGGAGAGCAGGAAGAGCTCGTGCTTCTTCGCGAAGGCGACGAGGTCCTTGTAGAAATCGAGGCTCGCGACCTCCGCCGTCGGGTTCGACGGATAGCAGAGCACGACCGCGATCGGCTTCGGGATCGAGTGCTGGATCGCCCGCTCGAGCGCCACGAAATAGTCCGGCCCGGGCGTCGACGGCACGTTGCGGATGACACCGCCGGCCATCAGGAAGCCGAACGCGTGGATCGGATAGCTCGGATTCGGGACGAGTACGACATCGCCCGGCGCGGTGATGGCCTGCGCCATATTGGCAAAGCCCTCTTTCGAACCAAGCGTCGCGACAACCTGCGTATCCGGGTCAAGTTTTACCCCGAACCGATTGGCGTAATAGGTCGCCTGCGCACGGCGGAGACCTGGAATGCCCTTGGAGGCCGAATAGCGATTGGTGCGCGGCTTGCGCGCATTCTCGATCAGCTTCTCAGTGATGTGCTCGGGCGTCGGCAGATCGGGATTGCCCATTCCAAGATCGATGATGTCGGCGCCGTTCTTGCGGGCGGCGGCCTTCACGCGATTCACCTGCTCGAAAACATAAGGCGGCAGTCGGCGGATCGAGTGGAAGTCCTGCGTCATCTCAGAAGTGTCCTAGGCAATCGGGACGGGAATTGTAGCACGTTCCAAAGTGAAAACGGCGGATTGAAGTCAACCTGGCGTAGCTTGCTTCGTGCTGGTCGTGTTTGGGGGATGACCCGCTGGCGGGTCAAGCGGCGGACGCGCCGGCGGATCGATATTGATGTTCGGATAGGCCTTGTTGGTCCGGTCGACCGGCGGCAGGCCGTATTTGTCGCTCGCCATCGTGCATCCGGCGAGCATGGCCGCGACCGTCGCCAACAAGATCATGCGTGCCGCTACCGGCATCATCGTCCCTCCCCGAACCAAAACATGCCGCAGCAAATATGAGCGGCCAATGAATATCCAAGCAGGCCCGTGTGGCGACATTAGACCAAGATATAATATGCTTGCTTATTATATCCGCCTACATCACTGCCATGACTGATAGCACCCCCAGCCTGGAAATCGGCTTCCTGCTCTCGGATACGTCCCGGATCCTACGCCGCATCATCGACCAACGGGCCAAGGAAGTCGGCATGTCGCGCGCCCAATGGGCCGTGCTCGCCCGGGTCTCTAGGTATGAGGGCCTGCGCCAGGTCGATCTGGCTGCCCAGATGGAAATGGAGCCGATCAGCGTCGGCCGCATCATCGACCGCCTCCAAGCGTCAGGTTTTGTGGAGCGTCGGCCCGACCCCGCCGACCGCCGCGCTTATCGGCTCCATCTCCTTCCCGCGGCCGAGCCGGTTCTCGACCGCGTCCGGGCGATCGGTTCGATCGTCATGGACCGCGCGCTGGCGAAGTTGGACGAGACGCAGATCGATGCGCTGGCGGAGGCGCTACAGGACATCCGCACGAACCTTCTGAAGATCGAAGATACAGGCGAAGACCATGCTGGACAGAGTGACGAACACACCTCCACTCGACCCGTCAGTCGACGCGCCTGAGGACAATGTCGCGCAGTCCAAGCCGCGCCGCCGACTGACCGCGAAGAATCTCCGCAAGCCACTGCTTATCGCCGGGCCGCTGCTCGTGGCGCTTGTCGCGCTCGGCCTGTGGCTAACAGGCGGTCGCTACGTCTCGACCGACAACGCCTATATCGGCGCGAACACCGTGATGGTGACGCCCCAGGTGACGGGCACCGTTTCTCAGGTCGCCGTCCATCAGGGCCAGCGCGTCACTGAAGGCGATCTGCTGTTCGAGATCGATCCCGAGCCTTATCGTATCGCCCTCGAAACGGCGCGCGGCCAGCTCGAAGCCTCGAAGCTCGATCTGGCTGCCCTGAAGGAGCGCTATGCCAAGGCGGTTCGCGACGCGGCCACGGCCCAGACACAGCTCGACTATCAGCTGAAGAACTTCGCCCGGATTCGCGACCTCAACGCCCGCACATTCGCGGCTCAGTCCGAACTCGATCAGGCACAGGCCTCGCTGAACAGCGCGCAGGGAGCACTCGATTCTGCCAAGCAGGACGCGTCCGAGCAGCTCGCCAATCTCGGCGGCGACCCGAACCTGCCGCTCGAAAAGTATCCTGCCTTCATGCAGGCCCAGGCCAATGTCGATCAGGCCCAGCGCAATCTCCGCCTGACCGAAACTCGCGCGCCGATCTCTGGCGTCGTGACCCAGGCCGAAATGCTGTTGACCGGCCGCTACCTCGTTCCGGGTACCGTCGCGCTCGCCGTGGTCGATGTCGATCATGCCTGGGTGGACGCCAATCCGAAGGAGACGGACATCCAGAATGTCCTTCCCGGTCAGCCTGTCACCATCACGGTCGACGCCTACCCCGACCACGCCTTTACCGGCCGGGTGGACTCGATCAACCCCGGCACCGACGCCCAATTTTCGCTGATCCCGGCCCAGAATGCCTCCGGCAACTGGGTGAAGGTCGTCCAGCGCGTGCCGCTCCACATCCTGATCGACCATAAGGACGGCGATCCAATCCTGCGCTCGGGCATCAGCGCGGTCGTATCCGTCGACACGGGCAAGTCCCGCTCGCTGAGCGATCTGTTCTGATCGACGATCGCCATGACCATCGCGGCTGATATCCTGAAGGTCCGTCCGATCATCGTCGCTTGCGCGATGATGGCGACGATCATGCAGGCGCTCGACACGACGATCGCGAACGTCGCCTTGCCCTATATGCAGGGCTCGCTATCGGCCACGCAGGACCAGATCAACTGGGTCCTGACGTCCTACATCGTCGCTGCGGCCATCATGACGGCGCCGGTCGGCTGGATCACCAACAGGTTCGGCCGCAAGAATGTGTTCATGGTCTGCGTGGCCGGATTCACCCTCGCGTCGATGCTTTGCGGCATAGCATCCACCCTCAATCTGATGGTCTTCTATCGCCTGCTGCAGGGCGTGTTCGGCGCGGCGCTGGTGCCCCTGTCGCAATCGGTGATGATGGACATCTATCCGCCCGAACAGCGCGGCTCGGCCATGGCGATGTGGGGCATGGGCGTCATGCTCGGCCCCATCCTCGGCCCGACGCTCGGCGGCTGGCTCACCGAGACCTACAATTGGCGTTGGGTGTTCTTCGTCAACCTGCCGTTCGGCCTGCTCACGTTCCTCGGCTTCCTTTGGGTCCTTCCCAAGACTGAGGCGCAGCAGGGCCTGAAATTCGACTGGTTCGGCTTCGGCATGTTGGCGCTTGCCATCGGCGCGTTCCAGATGATGCTCGATCGCGGCGAACAGCTGAACTGGTTCGACTCCAGTGAGATCGTCACCGAAACCGTGATCGCGGGCCTCGCCTTCTATCTCTACATGGTCCACACCGCGACGGCGGAGAAGCCGTTCATCAGCCCGTCGCTGCTGTTGAACCGCAATCTGGCCGCCGGTCTCGTCACGATGTTCGTGGTCGGCATTGTCCTGCTCGCGAGCCTCGCGCTGCTGACGCCATACCTCCAGAACCTGATGGGCTATCCGGTGCTCACGGCTGGCCTCGTCCTCGGCCCGCGCGGCATCGGCACCATGGTCGCGATGATGATCGCCGGGCGCCTCGTCCAGAAGATCGACCCTCGTCTTGTCATGCTAGCTGGCTTCGCCCTGACGGCATTCCCGCTCTGGCAGATGAGCGGCTACACACCCGACGTCTCGGCTTCGTCGCTGATCTGGACCGGCGTCATCCAAGGGCTCGGCCTCGGTTTCCTGTTCATCCCGATCCAGACGATCGCCTTTTCGACCATCGAGCCGCACCAGCGCACCGACGCGGCGGCGTTGATCAGCCTCGTCCGCAATATCGGGAGCGCGGTCGGCATTTCGGTCGTCACCTTCCTGCTGACCAGGAATTCGTCCGAGCTGCATGCCGAGCTTGGCGCGAGCATTAATCCGTTCCGCGCCTCGATACAGATGCTCGCGGGAACGCCGCTCGACCCGTCGACCGATCTCGGCCGACAGATTGTGGATGGGATGGTCAATCGCGAGGCGGCGATCATCGCCTATGCCGACGATTTCCGGTTGATGATGTTCATCGCGCTTGCCGCGACGCCGCTGCTTCTGTTCATGAAGCGCCCGCCCAAGGCCCAGCCGGGCGAGGCCTCCCACGCCGCGCTGGACTAAGTGTCCGCCGAGGCGTGAACGACGGGCTGATAGCCGGCTGAGAGGACACGGACGATCGGAAGCGGTGTAAGCACCCGGACCTCGTCGTCCGGAAGCTCTCGCCGCTCGCTGTAACCCTCGTGGCTCCAGCGGTGCAGGCCGCCCTTCCAGATCAGGAACGCCTGACCCTCGACGTCGACGAAACTTCCGTCCGGAAGAGACCGCGCGTGCCTCGTGGGCCGCTCCTTGGCCGTCCTCGCGGGATGGAGAACGGCATCCATTTCCTTCGCCAGCACCGGCCGGTCGCATGCGAACGCCGGCTGCCACGCGAACGCAAAACGTCTATGATCCAGACGCCGGCACTCGCCGCAGGGACGGTGTCCCGCCGCCAGAGCCACGGCCTCATCTAGAAAGAAAAGCTGGGTGTAGTGCGAGGGCGGATTGATCGTCTGCTTCCGCCCCTTGAACTCGAGCAGGCAGCAGACCCAGTTCTTGTGTCGCCAGCGTGCCCTGCCGAGCCGTTGAGCGCCGTCGTGCAGGATGCCGCGATTGCCCATGAACAGGCCACGCGCGCTGGAGAACTCGATTTCTCCGTGTGGCGTGACCCGGTTCTGGAACGGCATGGCTTAGGGGAACAGCGCGGGCCCGGCGAGCGCCGTCGCTTCGTCGAAGCCGCACATCAGGTTGAAGTTCTGCACGGCCTGACCGGACGCGCCCTTCATCAGATTGTCGGTCGTCGAAATAACGATCGCCCGGCCGTCCATGCGGTCGGCGATCACGCCGAGCTGGCAATTGTTCGAGCCCTTCACGTGCCGCGACTGCGGAACCTGGCCGAACGGCAGGATCTGGATGAAGGTCTCGCCCGCGTACGCATCTGCCAGAACGCGATGCAGGTCCTCCGGCTTCGCACCGCCGAGCGTGCGCAGATAGATCGTCGCGTATATGCCGCGGATCATTGGCAGCAGATGCGGCGTGAAACTCGCAAAGACCGGCCGGCCGGCCGCCTTCGAGAATTCCTGGTCGAGTTCAGACGTGTGCCGATGCTTGCCGACGCCATAGGCATGCGTGCCCTCGGCGACCTCGGAGAACAGCATTCCCTCGCTGGCGCCCCTGCCCGCTCCTGACATTCCGGTCTTGGAATCGATAACGATGTTATCGGCATCGACGATGCCTGCCTTCAGCAGCGGCACCATCGGGATGATCGAGGTGCCGGAATGGCAGCCGGGGTTGGCCAGCAGCCGCGTCCCCTTGATCTTCTCGCGATAGAGCTCGGTCAGGCCGTAGACGGCCTCCTTCTGCTGGTCGAGCGCTTCGTGGGCATGCCCATACCAGCGGGCATATTCCTCGGGATTCTCCAGGCGGAAATCGGCCGACAGATCGACGATCTTCAGTTCGGGCCGCTGCATCATCAGGTCGGCGACCACGTGCTGCGTCGTTCCATGCGGCAGCGCGCAGAAGACGACATCGAGCTTATGCGGATCGACTTCCGTGATCGTCGTCAGCACCGGCAGATCGACGCCGGTGAACTGCGGAAACACGTCCTTCATCTGCTGGCCAGCCTTGCGGTCGGCCGTCAGCGCGGAGATCGAGACGTTGGGATGGCGCAGCAGAATGCGGAGCAGTTCTGAGCCCGTATAGCCCGATGCACCGTAAACGCCGACCCGAACCGTCTCTGCCATCTCTTGATCTCCTTGGGGACGCTCACATAAGGACGATCGGAGCCGCCGTCGAGACGGTTGCCATTACCCAATGCAGATGACACTCGCGAAAATCGAATGTCTCGCCTCTTTAAATGCTGTGGGAAAAGAGTATGTTTACGCCTGTCCGGGATAAACGGATGTGAGCTGGCTTTGGGCCGGCTTTTATAAGAACCCAGATATGCTCAAATTGAGCATAAGGGGAGTGAGAGATGGACCTTTCGTCTGCCGCTGTCCTCGAACGGCCCCGTCCGGCGCCGCGTGTTTTGACTGCCGCGGAGCGGTTCGGCGTCCTGCCGATGCCGTCGCTTGAGTTCACCCCGGAAGTTGCTGCGGAAACAGCTCATTTCTACGAGCGCGTGAAGCACGTCATCCCCGCGATCGAGTGGCCGGTCCATGCCCCTTACGTGAAGGCGATCAACGACCTGAAGAAAGTCCGCAACGCCGTTCTCCTGGCGCACAATTATCAGACGCCGGAAATCTATCATTGCGTCGCGGATGTCGTCGGCGACAGCTTCGCGCTCGCTCGCGAAGCCACCAAGACCGACGCCCAGATCATCGTCCAGGGCGGCGTCCACTTCATGGCGGAGACCTCGAAGCTGCTGAACCCCGAAAAGACGGTCCTCATTCCGGACATGCGCGCCGGATGCTCGCTCGCCGAGTCGATCACCGCCGAGGATGTCCGCGCGCTGAAGCGCAAACATCCGGGCGTACCGGTCGCCGTCTACGTGAACACGTCGGCGGCGGTGAAGGCCGAGGCGGACATCTGCCTCACCTCCGGCAACGCCGTCGAGGTGATCGAGAGCCTCGGTGCGCCCGAAGTGCTCTGCCTGCCGGACGAATACCTGGCGGCCTGGATCGCCACCCAGACCAAGGTGAAGATCATCTCCTGGAAGGGCCATTGCGAGGTGCATGAACGCTTCACGGGAGAGGAACTTCGCCGCCTGCGCGAGGACGATCCGTCGGTGACGATCATCGCCCACCCGGAATGCCCGCCGGATGTTCTGGCCGAGGCCGACTTCACCGGCTCGACGGCGAAGATGCAGGAGTTCGTGCGGGTCAATAAACCTAAGCGGCTGGTCATGATCACCGAGTGCTCCATGGCCGACAACATTGCCGAGGTCTCGCCAGAAACCGAGTTCCTGCGGCCGTGCAATCTGTGCCCCCACATGAAGCGGATCACGCTGCCGAAGATCCTCGACAGTCTGCTGACCATGCGTGAGGAGATCATCATCGACCCGGTGATCGCCGCCAAGGCGCGCCGCTCGGTCGAGCGGATGGTCAATCTGAAGATCTGACCTGAGAGCACTCCCTTCACACGGGAGTTCTCCGCGAGGCGGCCATGTCCCCTTCGAGTGAAATCGTCATCGTCGGCGGCGGCCTCGCCGGTCTGTTCTGCGCGCTGAAGCTCGACCGCCCGGTCACGGTGCTGACCGTAACGCCGCTTGGCGAAGGCGCGTCTGCCTGGGCGCAGGGCGGCATCGCGGCCGCCATCGGCGAAGGCGACACGCCGGAAGCGCATGCCGCTGATACGATCGCTGCCGGTGCCGGCATCGTCGACCCCGAGATCGCGCAGCTCATCGCCGAAGAAGCCGGTCAGCGTATCGACGATCTCCTTCGCTACGGCGTCCCCTTCGACCGGGATCTCGAAGGCAAGCTCGCGCTTTCCCGCGAGGCCGCCCATCGCGCCCGCCGTATCGTCCGGGTCCGTGGCGACCTCGCCGGCAAGGCGATCATGGCCGCGCTGGTCTCGGCCGTGCGCTCGAATGACGAGATCCGCATCGTCGAGAACTGGTCGCTCACCAGCCTGCGCACAGAGAATGGCCGCGTGACCGGCGTGACCGGCGCCATCGTAGGCGGCAGACCGACCACGATTCCCGCCCGAGCTGTCATTCTAGCGACCGGTGGCATCGGGCATCTCTATGCCGTGACCACCAATCCCGTTGGATCGCGCGGCGATGGCCTCGCGGCAGCGGCGCTTGCCGGAGCGGTCCTGGCGGACACCGAATTCGTCCAGTTCCACCCGACCGGCATCGACATCGGCCGCGATCCGGCGCCGCTGGCGACGGAAGCCCTGCGCGGCGACGGAGCGATCCTCATCAACGGTCTCGGTGAGCGGTTCATGCCGAAGCTCCACCCGGACGCCGAGCTCGGCCCGCGCGACGTCGTTGCGCGCGGCGTCTTTGCCGAGATCGCGGCCGGCCGTGGCGCCTTCCTTGATGCCCGTCAGGCGATCGGCGCGCGCTTCCCCGATCTGTTCCCCACCGTTTACGCCACTTGCACAGCGGCCGGCATCGATCCAACCATCCAGCCGATCCCGATCGCCCCTGCCGCGCATTATCACATGGGCGGAGTGAAGACCGACCGCGACGGTCGGACCTCCCTGGCCGGCCTCTGGGCCTGCGGTGAAGTCGCCTCGACAGGCGTCCATGGCGCCAATCGCCTGGCGTCCAACTCGCTGCTTGAGGCGATCGTCTTCGCAGCCCGCATCGCCGACGACGTCAACGGCGAGATCGTACCCTCCTCTGTCTCGCCCGCCGACGGCGACGCAACGGCAGTTGCTGCCCTCCTCGCGCCCGACACTCCGGCAATGATGGAACTCCGCCGAATTATGAGCCGCCAGGTTGGCGTCCTCCGCGATGCCGACGGCATCGCCAGTGCGCTGGCCCATCTCCGCGCGATCGACCGCGACCGCGCCGCGCCACAGGCCCTGCGCAGAATGGCGATAGCCGGACTGCTCGTCGCCTCGCCAGCATGGGCGCGGCACGAGAGTCGTGGCGGCCATGCCCGTACCGACTATCCGGACGCAAATCCCTCGCTTCAGCACCGCACGATACTGACGCTCGACAAAGCACGCGCGATCGCTGACGAAGCGGCTCAACACGTCATCGAGGCCGCTGAGTGATTCCTGTTCTCGACCCGATCCAGGTGTCCCGTGCGGTCGAGGCGGCGCTTGCCGAAGACTTTGGTCGCGCCGGCGACATCACGACCAATTCGACGATTCCCGCTTCCGCCAAGGCGACGGCCGTCATTGCCACCCGCGGACCGGGGGTGGTCTCCGGTCTGCAGCTGGCGGCCGAAGCCTTTCGCCGTCTTGATCCGTTGGTTTCTTTCGAGGCACAGCTTGCCGATGGAGATGCAGTCACCCCCGGCGCGATCATCGCCCGCATCAACGGCCCCGCCCGCCCGATCCTCTCCGGCGAGCGCGTCGCGCTGAACTATCTGGGTCGTCTCTCGGGCGTTGCGACGGCGACGTCCGCCTTCGCGCGGAGGATCGCACATACCCGGGCCAAGATCGCGGATACGCGCAAGACGACGCCCGGACTGCGCGTCTTCGAGAAATATGCCGTGCGCTGTGGCGGCGGTGCCAATCATCGGTTCGGCCTCGACGATGCGGTTCTCATCAAGGACAACCACATCGCGGTCGCCGGCGGCATCGCCGCTGCTTTGCGTGCTGCGAAGGCTGGTGCCGGCCATCTCGTGAAGATCGAGATCGAGGTTGACGGACTGGATCAGCTCGACGAGGTCATCGCCGAAGGAGCCGATGCGGTCCTGCTTGACAATATGGGACCGGATCTCCTCGCGGAGGCTGTGCGCCGGGTCGCGGGTCGCATGATCACCGAGGCCTCAGGCGGTGTGACCTTGGAAAGCGTCACGGCGATCGCAGAAAGCGGCGTCGACCTGATCTCGACCGGCTGGATCACTCATTCCGCGCCGGTGCTCGATCTCGGCCTCGATATTCAGATCACCTGACGGCGCGGCGGATATTTCGGCTGCCGGTCGGGGAACATGACCCCGATCATTTCGGCGTCCTGCCAGACCATCTTGCACTTGCGAACGACGGGGATATTCGCGGCCATCTCAAGTGTGAAATAGTCCGGCACGTCCTCGAAGGTCAGCAGCTCGAGCTGGGCCCCGGTCTGCGATACGTCGCGAACCACGACTTCCAGTACCACGCCGTTCGGCAACAGGACTCGCCCCTCTCCAGCGATGGTTCTGCGGATCGCCCTGCGATTGTTAAAGTCGTAACGTCCCATGTGGTTCCCCCTCCACCTGCGACGAGCATCCGCTCTAGTAGTAAATTATAGGTTGCACTCTTCTCAGACAGAAATGCTCTTCCCGGCCACTTTCCGCGCAGACAACAATCCAAGGTAGTATTGTGCGATCGTCGCTCCCGCCAAGGCCGTAACTCCGGCGTGATCGTAAGGGGGCGACACCTCGACGACATCGCCGCCCCTGAGATCGAGCGGCTCCAGCCGCCGCAGGATCGCCAGCGCTTCGCGGGTCGAAAGGCCGCCGCAAACCGGCGTGCCGGTGCCGGGCGCATAGGCCGGGTCAAGCGCATCGATATCGAAGGTCAGGTAAACCGGCGTGTCGCCGACATGCGCCAGAATCCGCGAAGCCATCGCTGCCGGCCCGAGATCAGCCACGTCGAAGCCGCTGACGACCGCGATGCCGTGATGGGCGGGCGCATGAGTACGGATACCGACCTGGATCGACTTTTCTGGAATGATCAGACCGTCCGCGACAGCACGCGAGATCATCGTGCCATGGTCGATGCGCGCATTGTCGACGTCATCCCAGGTGTCCTGGTGTGCATCGAAATGGAGAAGCGCGACCGGTCGACCGAGTCTCTTCACCAACGCTTTCAGCACCGGATAGGTCAGGAAATGATCGCCGCCCAGGGTCAGAAGATGCGCGCCCGTCGCAAGTCGCGCGGCCGCCTGTGCCTCGATCGCTGCCGGAGTTTCAGCCGGATAGCCGTAGTCGAATACCGCATCGCCCGAATCGCAGACCGATAGTTCCGCGAAGATATCGTATCCGAATGGATACACCGGATCGCCGTCGAGGATGGTCGAGGCCTCGCGGATCGCTCTTGGTCCGAACCTTGTACCGGGCCTGTTCGACACAGTCGTATCGAGCGGCACGCCCCACACCGTCACATCGAAACCGGACGGGTCACGCGAGTAGACGCGGCGGAGAAACGACACCACGCCGGAATAGTTCGGTTCGGTGCTCTGGCCGTAGCGGAAGTCGGAATCGAGCGCCCGGTCGACGGGACGCGGCGCCAACGGATCATGTGGCATGAAAGACTCACAGACAGAAAACAATAACGCTATTCAGCGTTTTGCCCCGTACGCGACGTTCAGTCCACTTCCAGAATCCGCACTTCGGGCGGACACTTTTGGAATTGTTATCTTTCGCTGGGGTGCGAGAAGATGAACGCTACGCAAGCGCAGGCACGGGTACTGACCGTGCTTGAAGGAGCAAGAGGTCGCTGGGTACCGATGCGGTGGCTAGATACCACACCTTTACTTCACGACGATGACTTTCCGGTCATACCGAGTTTGATCGAAAACGGATGGGCGCAACACAAGCTCCGCTCCGTTCAGATCACCCGGGCCGGGATGGCAGCGCTCTACGAAGTCAGAGGCGAGACCCGGACGGCAAAACGGTAAAAACGAAAAAAGGCGGGCACCGAGCCCGCCTTTTCGTTTTCTGGATGCCGTTCGATCAGCGCTTCGAGAACTGGAAGCTGCGGCGGGCCTTGGCACGACCGTACTTCTTACGTTCGACGACACGCGAATCGCGGGTCAGGAAGCCTTCCTTCTTCAGGACGGAGCGGAGCTCCGGCTCGAAATAGGTGAGAGCCTTCGACAGACCGTGGCGAACAGCGCCAGCCTGGCCGGAAAGACCGCCGCCGGCGACCGTGACGCGCACGTCGTACTGGCCATCGCGGTTGGCGACGTGAAGCGGCTGCTGAAGGATCATGCGCAGGACCGGACGGGCGAAGTAAACTTCGAGTTCGCGGTCGTTGACGACGATCTTGCCCGAGCCGGGTTTGATCCAGACGCGGGCAACCGCGTCCTTGCGCTTGCCCGTGGCATAGGCGCGGCCCTGGGCGTCGAGTTTCTGCTCGTGACGCGGTGCTTCGGACGCACCGGACGAGCCGAGAGCGCCGCCGAGATCTTCGAGAGACTGGATGTTATCGGCCATGGGGCTCAGCTCCGGACGTTCTTGCGGTTCAGCGAGGCGACGTCGAGGACGGCCGGCTGCTGAGCGGTGTGGGGATGCTCGGAACCGGCGTAGACGCGGAGGTTGCCGAGCTGCTGGCGGCCGAGCGGGCCACGCGGAAGCATGCGCTCCACGGCCTTCTCGAGGACGCGGTTCGGGAAGCGGCCGTCGAGAATCTTCTCGGCTTTGCGCTCCTTGATGCCGCCCGGATAACCGGTGTGCCAGAAATAGCTCTTGTCGGCGCGCTTCTTGCCGGTGAACACCACCTTCTCGGCGTTGATGACGATGACGTTGTCACCGGTATCGACGTGGGGGGTGAAAATGGCTTGATGCTTGCCGCGAAGGCGCATCGCGATGAGAGAAGCCAGGCGACCGACGACGAGACCCTCGGCGTCGATCAGGACCCACTTCTTCTCGACGTCGGCAGGCTTCGCCGAAAACGTGGACATGTCGAGATCCTTGAAAATGAGAGCGGCCGCACAGGCGGCCAGCTGCGGAGCTTCTAGCTCAACACGACCGACAAATCAACGAAATGGAGAATAGAATAGCCCAGTAGAATCAATGGCTTATAAAAATGGTATTAAAATACCCCCGAAACACGCTCTGATTCTCTAGGCTTCATGGACCAGATCGCCCCATTCGTCCTTCCAGAGATCATCTTCGTCTATTACCCCGACCACCCCGCCATATTTGCCGGCAAGCTGAATCGCCGATGCCAATGCCTGATGGACACCGATAGGCTCATGATGCTGCGCGGCGACCTCCGCCGCGGTGTGCGTTCCGGCCAAACCGTCCGGCGCCGTGACCTCGCCAAGCACCTCGGACGCGTCCTGATGAATTCTCAGTGAAACTTCGCCGTCTTGAGGGACGGAACGTTTGACGAAATGCGTGGTCATTCAAGGCTCTCCCTTCCCTAAAAACGCCTGCAAACGCATCACGTTCCATGGCTTGGGAGGGTTGCAAGACGCCCCCTTAACGGGGCATCAAGGCAAATCATCCCGTTCAGCTTGAGTCGCATGCGTCTGATCGCAACCCTTCTCGCGTTCGCCATTCTGGCCGGCACGGC
The DNA here is from genome assembly GCA_003347645.1 of Rhizobiaceae bacterium CPCC 101076. Lineage (GTDB taxonomy): Bacteria > Pseudomonadota > Alphaproteobacteria > Rhizobiales > Methylopilaceae > Flaviflagellibacter > Flaviflagellibacter deserti. The sequence goes on from QDFX01000002.1 coordinate 108,548, forward strand.
GGCGCACGCCCAGACCGAGACCAACGCTTCGGTCGTGGAGACAGCTCCCCTGCCCGATGTCCAACCGGTCCAGATCCAGCTCTCGCCCGATATGGTGCGGCGCTATGTCGAAAGCCTGCCAGACACAATCGTCCTGGCGCGGGAGTTCGATGCCAAGGAAAAGGCGCCTCCGGCCTCGACCAACCTGGACGACATACCCTTCCTCCTCGTGCCATATCTCTTCGATCCTGAAGCGGAACGGCGCATCAATGCGGTCCTCGCCCGTTTTGGCTTCGGCAATTATGCAGCCTGGGCAAACGCGGCTTACTCGATCGCGCTGGCTGCAGAATCCGTGAACTTCGGCCGGGTCGAAGACCTCACCAGCCAGAAGGGAGCGGCCGAGCGGGAAATCCGGGCGGACAAGACCCTCAGCGATGAGGACAAGAAGAAGGCCATCGAGGACCTCGACGCTCAATTCGCCGCTCTCGCCGAATTCGAGCCCCTTCCCGGAAATCGCGAGGCGGTGCAGCCGTTTCTTCAGCGATTGAGGTCGGCAACGGGCGGCTGACCACCTATATCAGATTGAGCAACAGGAGATTCCGCCATGGCCGCTGATGGCCTTTCCGATTCCGACGTCCGCAGCATTCTCGAGGGCGTCCGCACGATCGCGGTCGTGGGCGCCAGTGAAAAGGCCGAGCGTCCCTCGAATTACGTTCCCGCATTCCTGCAGCAGCATGGCTACCGCATCATCCCCATCAATCCGGGACAGGCCGGCAAGGAAATCCTCGGCGAGACCGCGTACGCCTCGCTCGCGGATGTCCCGGAGCCGATCGATATGGTCGAAGTCTTCCGCGCGGCCGAGCATCTTCCCGGCGTCGCCGACGAGGTAATCGCGTTGGATCCCAAGCCGCGGATCCTCTGGATGCAACAAGGCATCATCAGCGAGCCGGCGGCCGAGAAGGCACGCGCGGCTGGCCTTCAGGTCGTGATGGACCGTTGCCCGAAGATCGAAATTCCCCGTCTTCAGCCGAAAACGCCGGCCTGACGGCAAAAGAAAAAGGCGCCCAAGGGCGCCTTTTTGCTTCCATTCAGGGCGATTACCGGCAGGGGTAATTCGCGACCTTCACGACTCGCCCGTTCGGATATTCGTACCAGCAGCGGCCGCGGCTATTGAAATAAAAGCCCTCGCGGCGCTCGCGATAACGGCGGCGGTCGGATTCGCTGCCGATGATGGCGCCTGTCACACCACCGATAATGGCGCCTGCCGCCGCACCGCCGGCACGGCCGGTCGCCGCGCCACCGATCACGGCACCTGCACCGGCACCGAGAAGGCCGCCAACGAGGCCACCGTCCTGAGCCTGAGCCTGAGAAAAGGTTCCGGCCATCAGCATGGCGGCCGCGATTGCAGTCTTGCGGATCATGTAATCCCCCCGTGATTTGGCGTCTAAGCCTCGCGCGTTCTCACACGCAATCGAGGCAATTTCCAGACTATTCCCGCGTTATGCTGCGAACTCGGTTTCGCCGCCGCGAAGAGCCTTTCTGACCTTCCGCTGTTTCTTGCTGCCGGAAATCGGGTGGAGTGTCTCGACCAGCTCGAGATACAGCTTGCCGGGCAGCGGCGGGGAGAACACGAAGCCCTGCGCCGCTACCACGCCTCTCTCGCGCAGATACTCGATCTGCTCGAAGGTTTCGACGCCCTCGGCCACGAACTCCATGTTCAAGTCCTCGGACAGCTTCACCAGCGTATCGATGATCGTCGACGAGCAACGCTCCGTCCCGATCGCATCGACGAACATCTTGTCCATCTTCATCTGGTCGGCGCCGAGCTTCAGCAGATAGGACATGCCGCCATGGCCGGTTCCGACATCGTCCAACGCGATACGGGCTCCAAGCTCCTGCAGCTTGGCGATGATCACCCGAGCGCTGGCAAGATTCGGTAGAGGCTGACGTTCCGTCACCTCGAGCACGACTTGGTTCGGCCGGACCGGCCCATTGCTAAAAATCTCCTGCACATCGGAGACGATGGTCATGTCGTCGAAATGCTCGGCAACCAGGTTGAACGACACTTTCAATTCCGGCCGCGGCCCATAGGCGGGTCCAAGTTCGTCGCGCGCCTGGACCATCAAGCTCCGGGTGATCTCGAATATCTGTCCCGTCGCTTCCACCAGACGAATGAACGCGCCCGGCCCGTCGATGCCGCCATCGGGTCGCCGGCGCCGGACCAGAACCTCGCAGCCACGCAGCTTGCCGGTGCGGATATCGACGAGTGGCTGGTAATAGGGAATGAAATCGCCCCGCCGGATCGCGTTCTCAATATCGCGGACTGGCCCCTCAGTTTGCCGCGCCACGCCGATCGCGACCGCGATGCTGAGCATAGCGAGCAGCAGGCCACCGGCATTGCCCCAGATAAAGAGCTCGCGATAGCTGCGCCACAACGCTTCGCTGGGCACGGCGACCGTCAGCGCGATGGGATAGCGGTCGGAGATCGCCTGGACCTCGAACGCCGACTTCCCATCGGATGCCATTTGCTGGTTCGAGAGGCGATTGGCGACGAAGGTGCCGTCAACAAGGGTCAACCGGGCGATGAAGTCGGCCTGAAGGCGGCCAACCACAAGCGCGGGCATGAGCTTCTCGCCGGAGAGCAGCATCGCCAGGCTCGCCCCATTGGGAAATTGCCAGACGAAACGCACCGATCGCGGCCCCTGGTCGTTGCCGAGGTCGACCGCGAACAGTTTGATGTTCGGATTTCCAGTATCATGGGCCGATGAGACCGTGCGAACGATGCGAGGTGCCCCGTTCGGGGTGCAGAGAGTTGCCCCCGTCGAATCGATGACGCTGACTTCACTGACCTGGGTCGCCTTCATGGCGGCTCGCGACAGCTGCGCAAGCCCATCGGGCAAACACGAGGGCTTGCTCGCCATTCCGAGTGCGACGAGTTGCGTCATCGATTCGTCGAGACGCGCTTCGACCAATTCGAGGATATGAGCCGCCGCATCGCGAACATCGGTTCGGCCATGTGCGTTGATATGCATCCAGAGTAAGAGATTCAGACCGACAAGCGGTGCGAAAGCCATCGCACACACGAGCAGCGACACTCTTGATCTGCTAGTCTTGCGCCGAACCAAAGCGCGTCTCCGCAACTTACCCTCGTCCTATAGACCGCGGCACGTTAAGCCGCTCTTAAACCGGGGACGGCGCGGAACTTGCTGTAGGAAAAGAAGAATAACGGCGGTATTGGCCGCGTCGGAAAGGGGAGAAATGGAAGCTCTCTTCATTGGTCACACCTATATCGATGTGACTTTCATCACCGACCACTTACCCACGGGGGATGAAAAGACCTTGGCCGATGACTATGCGGTCAGCTTCGGCGGCAACGCCGTCGCCGCGGCCTTCTGCTGCGCCAAGCTCGGCATCGTGCCCGACCTCCTCACCACGCTCGGCGATGACTGGCTGTCGCGAATGTTCCGGGATATGGCCTCGCGCTATTCGATACCGCTGCATTCGCGCAAAGTCCGAGAGGCGTCCCTTTCCTTCATCATGCCGAATGCCGGAAAAAGAGCGATCGTTCGCTGCCGCGATGACGACCACCTTCATCCGTTTCCGATGCTCAACCTCTCCGGCTGCCGCGCCCTGCATCTCGACGGACATCAGCCTGACGCCGCCCTCCACTACGCCAAGAGATGTCGAGATGCGGGCATTCTGACCTCGCTGGACGGCGGTGCCGTGCGAGAGAATACCGACGAGCTTCTGACCTTCATCGACGTTGCCGTCGTGTCGGAGCGGATGTGCGAACAGATGGAGCTCGCCCCTGCCGAAATGCTCGAATACCTGAAATCCAAGGACTGCAAGGTTGGCGCGGTCACGCTCGGCGAGCGTGGAATCGTCTGGTACGACGAGAAAGGCGCACCGCGCGAAACGCCGTCACTCGCGGTGCCGTTTGAGCGCGTCATCGACACGAACGGCGCCGGCGACATCTTCCACGGCGCCTATCTCTATTCGTATCTGGCGCGGCCATATGCGCCTTGGGCGGATCATTTCCGCTTCGCGCGCGCGGCATCCGCCCACTCGGTGCAGCATCTCGGTATCGAGGACAGCCTGCCGACCCTGGCAGACGTCGAATACGTCTCCCGCACAATGCGCGAGGCGGTTCAGAAAGCCTCCTGAACCGCCATCGCCGGTCAGTTCTTCTGGCTGGCGTATTCCTGCGCCTCCATCACGGCAAAAGCCGTGACGTTGACGAGGCCGCGTGTCGTCGTCGTCGACGTAACGATCTGAGCCGGACGCGCCGCACCCACCAGGATCGGACCGATCGGCAGCGAATTGTCCATCGCCGCGACGAGCTGCGAGGCGATCTTGGCCGCATCGAGATCGGGCATGACCAGCAGATTCGCGTCGCCCTTCAGGCGCGACGAGGGCAGGACACGGTCCCGCAGTTCCTGGGAGAGCGCGAGGTCCGCATTCATCTCGCCATCGGCTTCGAGGTAGGGCGCCTGCTCATGCAGGATCGCCAGCGCTTCCCGCATCTTCAGCGAGCTTGCCGAGTCACGCGATCCGAAATTGGAATGGCTGAGAAGCGCGATCTTCGGCTCGACGCCGAAGCGGCGCACGACCTCGGCTCCAAGGCGCGCCTTCTCCGCGATCTGGGCCGCCGTCGGCTCGAGGCCCACGTAGGTATCCGAGATGAACAGCGCTCCGCGGGCTGTGATCAGCAGCGAGATCGCCGCATAATCGGAAACACCCTGGTTCTTGCCGATCACGTCGTTGATCGTGGCCAAGTGTGCCGGATAACGGCCTTCGAGACCGCAGATCATCGCATCCGCTTCGCCACGGAGAACCGACAGTGCCGCGATCACGGTCGCATCGGTGCGAACGATCGTACGGGCCAGATCAGGCGTCACGCCATGGCGCCCTGCCCGGTCCAGATAGAGCGCGACGTAATCGCGATAGCGCGGATCATCCTCGGGATTGACGATGGAAAAGTCGCGTCCGGACGCGATCGACAGGCCGAATCGCTTCAGGCGCGTCTCAATCACCTGCGGACGGCCGACGAGGATCGGTTGAGCGAGACCTTCCTCGACCACGACCTGTGCCGCACGCAGCGTCCGCTCGTCCTCGCCCTCGGCGTAGATGACGCGGCGCGGCGATTCCTTCGCGGCGGCGAAGATCGGCTTCATCACGAAACCCGAGCGGTAGACGAAGCGCGACAGGCGGTCGTCGTATGCGTCGAAATCCGCGATCGGCTTGCGAGCAACGCCGCTCTCCATCGCCGCGCGGGCAACGGCTGGCGCAATGCGGAGAATCAGACGCGGATCGAACGGGTTCGGGATCAGCGATTCACGACCGAAACCGACCGTCTCGCCTCCATAGGCGCGCGCGACCACGTCCGACGACGCCTCGCGAGCCAGAGCGGCGATCGCCTTCACAGCCGCCTGCTTCATCTCCTCGTTGATCGTCGATGCGCCAACGTCGAGCGCGCCGCGGAAGATGAACGGGAAGCAGAGGACGTTGTTGACCTGGTTCGGGAAGTCCGAGCGGCCAGTGCAGATCATCGCATCCGGGCGAACTTCGCGAGCGACGTCCGGCATGATCTCGGGCATCGGGTTGGCGAGCGCCAGGATCAGCGGGTTCGGCGCCATCGCCTTTGCCATTTCGGGCTTCAGCACATTGCCAGCGGAGACGCCCAGGAAGATGTCGGCACCACCGATGACGTCGGCGAGCGTCCGGGCCTTCGTCTTCTGCGCATAGACCTCGGTCCAGCGGTTCATCAGGACGTTGCGGCCTTCATAGACCACGCCTTCGAGGTCGGTGACCCAGATGTTCTCGCGCTTTGCGCCCATGTTGACGAGCAAGTTCAGACACGCCGTGGCTGCGGCGCCCGCACCAGATGTCACGATCTTGACATCCTGCATGCGCTTGTTGGCGAGTTCCAGCGCGTTGACGATCGCCGCCGCGACGATGATCGCCGTGCCGTGCTGATCGTCGTGGAACACCGGAATGCCCATCCGCTCCTTGAGCTTCTCTTCGATCTCGAAGCACTCGGGTGCCTTGATGTCCTCGAGGTTGATGCCGCCGAAGGTCGGCTCCAGCGCCGCTACGACTTCAACGACATGATCCGGCTCGGTCGCGGCGATCTCGATGTCGAACACGTCGATGCCGGCGAACTTCTTGAACAGGACGGCCTTGCCTTCCATGACAGGCTTCGACGCCAGCGGGCCGATATTGCCGAGGCCGAGCACGGCCGTGCCGTTCGAAATGACTCCGACGAGGTTCTGACGACCGGTCAGTTCGGCCGCTTCCTCCGGCTTCTCGTGGATTTCCTCGCAGGCGGCGGCGACGCCCGGCGAATAGGCGAGCGCCAGGTCGCGCTGCGTGCCGAGCGGCTTCGTCGCCTGGATTTCGAGCTTGCCCGGCTTCGGATGGCGGTGGAACGCAAGAGCCGCTTTACGGAGATCGTCGGAAATATTCGAAGCCATGAGAAGCCTGTTCGTCGAGGGGGCCTGAGTGAACGCCCTTCGAAGGCATTCTTCAAGCTGGGGATTTTGTTCTTAATCCAGCAATTCCAAATACATCGCCATCGCGTGAAGTGACGATGACGCGGGCGGCGAGGCTACTTCTCCGGCAAGTTTACGCGGATATGCAATTCGCGAAGCTGTTTCGGAGTGGCCGTCGCCGGCGCACCCATCAGGATGTCTTCGGCACGTTGGTTCATCGGGAACAGCGCGATCTCGCGGACGCTCTGCGCACCGCAGAGCAGCATCACGATGCGGTCCACGCCGGCCGCCATGCCGCCATGCGGCGGCGCGCCGTATTGGAACGCGCGATACATGCCGCCGAAACGCTCAATGACCGTCTCCTCGCCATATCCGGCGATTTCAAAGGCCTTGATCATTGTTTCCGGCCTGTGGTTGCGAATGCCGCCCGAGGCGATCTCGTAGCCGTTACAAACAAGGTCGTACTGGAACGCCGGGATCGTCAGCGGATCCTTGGTCTGCAGCGCTTCCAGGCCGCCCTGCGGCATCGAGAACGGGTTGTGCGAGAAGTCTACCTTCTTCTCCTCTTCGTTCCATTCGTAAAACGGGAAATCGACGATCCAGGCGAGTTCGAACCGGTCCTTGTCGATCAGACCAAGCTCCTCGCCGACGCGGATACGAGCGGCGCCGGCGAGCTTCGCCGCCTTGTCCTCGACGCCGGCCGAGAAGAACACCGCATCGCCCGCGCCGATGCCGGCCGTGGAAGCGATCGAGGCCTGCACGTCGGCCGGAAGGAACTTCGCGATCGGCCCCTTGCCGGTCAGCACGCCGCTCTCGTCATCGAAAACGATATAGCCGAGTCCCGGCGCGCCCTCGCCGCGCGCCCAGTCGTTCAGCTTGTCGAAGAACGAGCGCGGCTGCGTCGCGGCGCCCGGCGCCGGGATCGCGCGGACAACGCCACCCGAGGCGACGACGTTCTTGAAGGCGTTGAAGGTCACCTCTTCCTTGGTGAACTCCGAGCTCACATCGGCGATGACGATCGGATTGCGGAGGTCCGGCTTGTCCGAACCGTATTTCAGCATCGCGTCCGAATAGCGGATGCGCGGGAAGCTCGGCGTCACCGGCTTGCCTTCAGCGAATTCCTCGAACACACCGCGCAACACCGGCTCCATGGTCGAGAAGACGTCTTCCTGCTCGACAAAGCTCATTTCCAGGTCGAGCTGATAGAATTCACCAGGCAGGCGGTCGGCACGCGGATCCTCGTCGCGAAAGCACGGCGCGATCTGGAAGTAGCGGTCGAAGCCCGCAATCATCAGAAGCTGCTTGTATTGCTGCGGCGCCTGCGGCAGCGCGTAGAAATTGCCGGGGTGAATGCGCGATGGCACCAGGAAGTCGCGCGCGCCTTCCGGCGATGACGCGGTCAGGATCGGCGTCGCGAACTCGGTGAAACCAGCATCGCCCATCCGGCGGCGCATGGACGAGACGATCTTCGTCCGCGTCATGATGTTCTTGTGCAGCGTTTCGCGGCGCAGATCGATGAAGCGGTAGCGGAGACGGATGTCCTCCGGGTAATCCGGCTCGCCGAACACCGGCAGCGGCAGTTCGGCCGCGGCGCCGAGCGTTTCGACGTCCTTGATGAAAAGCTCGATCTGCCCGGTCGGCAGCTCGGCGTTCTCCGTGCCAGCCGGACGCTTGCGGACGGTGCCCTCGATCCGGATCACCCATTCCGAGCGAACCTTCTCGACATGCTTGAAAGCGGACGAATCCGGATCGGCCACGCACTGCGTCAGGCCGTAATGATCACGCAGGTCGATGAAGAGGACGCCGCCATGGTCGCGAATGCGATGAACCCAGCCCGAAATGCGAACGGTTTCACCAATGTGCTCCTCGCGAAGCTCGCCGCAGGTATGGGAGCGGTAACGATGCATGACCGGGTGTCCTGAAAATTCTTGGCAAACGCGCCTGATGCGCTAAAGGCGGCGGAGAACCGCACGCGACGCGGCCAATTGTCAACCGTCGCAGTCGTGCATCGCGCGCGAGTCGGTTATATGACGGCCTATGTTGATTACGACCACCGCTGATCTTCAGGCCGCCTGCGCCCGTCTCAGTTTATCGAAGTTCATCACCGTCGACACCGAGTTCCTGCGGGAAACGACGTTCTGGCCAAAGCTTTGCCTCGTCCAGCTCGCTGACGACGAAGGCGCTTTTGCTGTCGACGCCCTGGCCCCTGGCCTCGATCTGGGCCCCCTCTTCGCGCTGATGGCCGACGAGCGCGTGCTCAAGGTCTTCCACGCCGGCAGGCAGGACATCGAGATCATGTGGCATCGCGCCAAGCTGATCCCGCATCCGGTGTTCGATACCCAGGTCGCAGCGATGGTGCTCGGCTATGGCGAGTCGATCTCCTACGACCAGCTTGTCCAGCGCATCACCAGCGTCCAGCTCGACAAGTCGTCGCGCTTCACCGACTGGAGCCGCCGGCCCCTGACCGAGGCGCAGCTCACATACGCGCTGGCCGACGTCACCTATCTCCGCTCGGTCTATCGCCGCCTGTCGGAAGACCTCGAAAAACGGGGCCGCAGCGAATGGGTGACCGAGGAGATGTCGATCCTGACCTCGGTCGACACCTATCGCCAGGCTCCGGAAGACGCCTGGAAGCGCATCAAGGCACGGTTGCGCAAGCCGCGCGACCTCGCTGTTCTGATGGAAGTCGCCGCCTGGCGCGAGCTCGACGCCCAGACCCGCGACGTTCCGCGGTCACGCATCATGAAGGACGAAATTCTCGCCGAGGTCGCACTGCGGGGCCCGACCAGTCCTGAAGCGCTGGCCAGCCTGCGCGGCTTACCGAGCGGCTTCGAGAGATCGAAGGCGGGCGGCGACCTCATCGCAGCGGTCAAGCGGGGCGTGGAACGCGATCCGACGACCATCCCGAAGATCGAACGCGACCGTCCGCCACCGAATGGTGCCGGTGCAACCGTCGAGCTGCTCCGGGTTCTTCTCAAGATGATCTCGGAGAAGGAAGGCGTCGCGCCGAAAATTCTGGCGACGACCGACGATCTCGAACAGATCGCGGCCGACGACAACGCCGATGTCCCCGCCCTTCACGGCTGGCGGCGCGACCTGTTCGGCGAGAAGGCGCTCGGGCTCAAGCGAGGCGACATCGCGCTCGGCCTGCGCAAAGGCCGGGTCGCCGCGGTCGAGATCAAGGATTGATCGTCAGCTGACGATGATCTCGGCTTCCTTGCCGATCAGCCGCCCGAGCTGGCGCAGCCGGTTGTGCAAGCGGTCGCCGGCCAGATCGCGCAATTCATGCGAGAGGCGTAGCACCAGTTTGTCGCTCGAGACCTCGATTGGCGCTTGGGGCAGGATGCCGGGCATCGAGGCCGAAACCAGATAAGCCACACGCATCGCCGCGCCGACGATCTTCGCCCGTTCCAGCAGACGCGGCATCGCGAGCTGCAGCAGCATCGGGCTGACGCCGTCGTCACTCAGGCCCTCATTGCGATAATAGATCGCCAAAGCCAGAAACGCCCGGCCGGGATGGTCGACGCCGACGAAAGCGGCGTTGGCGATGATGTTCAGGCTCTGCTGGCCGCGATAGTCTGGATGCGCGCGCCAGCCGATATCGGCGAGATGACAGGCCGCATGGCGCAGCCGGCGATCGCTGGGATATTCCTCGAGCAAAGCGGTCTCGAACAGGCGCTCCGTCCAGTCGATCAGTTCGTAGCCATGCTTCGGCGAGCGCGAGCGGAGAACGTTGAATTCTTCGGCCGCCGCGATCAGTGCGTCGACCTCACGCGTCTGCTCATCCAACATCTCGTAGAGAAGGCCCTCGCGGACGCCCATGGCCGAGACGACGACATCCTTCGGTTTCATCACGCGGAGCACGTATTCGAGAACGACCGCGCCATAGGCCAACAGCGGCCGACGCTCGCTCGGCACGACATTGATGAACGGGATACTCTCCGGCGTCTGCATCCGGACGCGACGGCAAAGGTTCAGCGCTTCCTTGGTCGGGATCGTATAGGCGTGCATCACCCTAAGCGGGTAATGCTTCTGTGCCATGTGAAGACGCGCAAGTGAGCGCCAGGTGCCGCCGACGGCATAGAAGCTCCGGCCTTCTTGCCCCTTCAGCAGACTGGCTTTGCCCATGGCGTCGCGAACGATCTTGCTCGCCTTCTTGATCGATCCTTCGGAGACGTCCTGCAGCGACAGGCCGCCGAGCGGAAGCGTGATGCCCTGACCAACCTCGTGATCCTTCACGTCGATCAGTTCGAGGCTGCCGCCGCCTAGATCGCCGACAATACCGTCGGCATGAAAAATGCCGGAAACGATGCCCAGCGCCGACAAATGCGCCTCGCGCTTGCCGGACAGGAGCTCGATATCCGCCCGGCAGATATCTCGCGCCTCATCGAGGAAAGCCTGGCCGTTCGCGGCGTCGCGCGCGGCGGCCGTCGCCAGCACCTTGACCTCGTCGACGCGCATGACGTCGCAAAGCGCACGGAACCGCTTCAGCGCCGCCAGCGCCTTGGTGACGGCACGTTGCGTCAGTCGCCCCGTCGTCGCCACGGAGCGGCCGAGGCCGCAAAGCACTTTCTCGTTGAAGATCGGCGTCGGGCTGCGAGTCAGCCCCTCATAGACGACCAGTCGGACCGAGTTCGATCCGATGTCGATGACGCCGATCGTCGGGCCTGTCCGCAAACGACCGCGCGCCTCCTCGACTGCGTCGAGGCTCGCCGGCAGTTCAGCGGTTGGCGAGACGCCGAGGCGAACTCTTTTTAACAGATTTACCACGTCCCGACAGGCTCGGATTGGTCATGAAATAACGATGCGCGTTGAATGGTTCCTCACCGTCCGCGGGGTATATGCGACGCGAGGTTCCATCCGGCAATACGGTCCAGCTTTGCTGGTTGTCCTTCAGATTCGCCACCATGATCTGGTCGAGCACCTGCTCGTGGACCGTGGGGTTCAGGATTGGCACGAGCGTCTCGACGCGACGGTCGAGATTGCGCGGCATCAGGTCTGCCGAGGCAATGTAGACCGCGGCCTCGGGGTTCGGCAGACCCTTGCCATTACCGAAACAATAGATGCGAGAATGTTCGAGGAACCGGCCGACGATCGACTTGGCGCGTATGGTTTCCGAAAGGCCCGGAACACCAGGGCGCAGGCAGCAGATGCCACGGACGATGACGTCGATTTCGACGCCGGCGCGACTCGCATCGTAGAGCGCATCGATGACGACGCTGTCGACCAAGCTGTTCATCTTCAGCCAGATCGCCGCCGGACGGCCGGCCTTGGCATGGTCGATCTCGGCCGCAATGTGATCGAGGATGCGGCGACGCAGGCTAAATGGCGAGACCGACATCGCCTCGAGTTCGGCCGGCTCGGCATAACCAGTGATGAAGTTGAAGATGCGCGCGACATCGCGACCGATCACGGGATCGGCGGTGAAGAAGCTGAGATCGGTATAAATCTTTGCCGTGATCGGGTGATAATTCCCGGTGCCGGCGTGGCAGTAGGACACGAGCTGCCCTGCTTCGCGGCGCACCACCAGTGACAGCTTGGCGTGCGTCTTCAGCTCCAGGAAGCCGAACACGACCTGCACGCCGGCACGCTCCAGGTCGCGCGCCCAGCGGATGTTGGCCTCTTCGTCGAAGCGCGCCTTGAGCTCGACCAGCGCCGTCACCGACTTGCCGGCCTCCGCCGCCTCCGCGAGCGCCTTGACGATCGGGCTGTCCGACGATGTGCGATAGAGCGTCTGCTTGATCGCGACCACGTTCGGATCGCGCGCCGCCTGGTTCAGGAACTGGACGACGGCGTCGAAGCTCTCATAGGGATGATGGACGACGATGTCCTTCTGCTTGATCGCCGCAAAGCAGTCGCCGCCGTGCTCGCGGATGCGTTCCGGGAAGCGCGGATTGTAGGGAATGAACTTCAGCTCCGGCCGATCGAGCGAAACGATCTGAGAAAGCTCGTTCAACGCGATCAGGCCGTCGACGAGGAACACCTCGTTCTCGCTCACGTCGAGCGCGTCAGCCACGAAAAGGCGAAGCTCTTCCGGAGTGCCGCTCTGAATTTCGAGTCGGATCACCGTGCCGCGACGGCGCTGCTTCAATGCGGATTCGAACAGCCGGACGAGATCTTCGGCCTCTTCCTCGACTTCGAGGTCAGAGTCGCGGATGACACGGAACGCGCCCTGCCCCTTGACCACATAGCCGGGGAACAGACGGCCGATGAACAGGCCGATCGTGTCCTCGAGCAGGATGAAGCGGGTCACGCCCGGATGGCCGTCAGTGGCGATGCGGATGAAGCGTTCGATCTTGGCGGGAACGCGGATCAGAGCGTTCAGCGGCCGGCCATCGCTCTGGCGCGTCAGCTGCAGCGCAAGCGAGAAGCCGAGATTGGGAATGAACGGGAACGGGTGCGCCGGGTCGATCGCCATAGGCGTCAGAACCGGGAAGATGTACTGCATGAAATAGTCGTCGAGCCAGGCGCGCTCATGCTCGCCGATCTCGTCGCGGCCGACGATGACGACGCCCGCTTTTTTCAGATCGCCCTGAATCGACAGCCAGCGGCGCTGCTGGTCGTGCGCGAGTTCGACGACGACTTCGTTGATGCGGTCGAGCTGCTCGGCAGGCGTCCGGCCGTCCGGGCTCACCACGGTAACGCCGGTGCGGACCTGCCCCTTGAGGCCCGCGACGCGGACCATGAAGAATTCGTCGAGATTGTTCGCCGAGATCGACAGGAAACGGAGTTGCTCCAACAGCGGATGGTTCGGATTGTCCGCTTCTTCCATCACCCGGCGGTTGAACTGGATCCAACTGAGTTCGCGGTTGATGAAGCGTTCCGGGGAATGGCGAACGTCAGTCGAAGGCTCGGCGCCGGGGGTGACGACTGCAGTCGCGTCGAGGACTTCGACGACTTCATCTTCGGACATCATTGGGCCACCCGTTTTTGCCGGTTTGGCCCTGCTGTTACGACCCGAAGATGACGGTTGCGCGACGGACATCTACTCCTCGATTTCCTCGAACCTTGCCATCACCTCGGACGCGATCGGGCGCGTGACGCGTCGACCCAGCGAAAGCGCCTCCTCATCGAGCGCTGCGACGAGGTCGCGCGCGACTCCAAGCGATCGGTGCATGCGGCGGGAAATATAGTCGACCACCTCGGCATCCACGGCAAGCTGCCGATCATGAAAGAGTTTCACCAGAACCGCTCTAACCAACGCGTCGTCAGGCGCAAAGAGTTCCGCGACGGGCAGCGCGCGAAGGCGGGACGCCAGGTCCGCCAGTTTCGGCCAGATCAAGTTCGGCACCTGCGAAGCCGTCAGCAGAAGCCAGAACTTCTTCTCACGTGCGGAATTAACAAGATGAAATAGGACTTTGTCCTCGCTGCCGTTCGCATTGATGTTCTCAACGGCGACGGCGCCTTCGATCTCGTCGACCGCCGCCAATGTCAGGCGTCTCGCGTCCAAAACCGCGGCGTCCGCCTGCTCGCTCCAGATCGCCGTCAGATGGCTCTTGCCGCTGCCATGCGGACCGACCAGCAGAGCGGAGCGACCTGGCCAGTTCGGCCATTTTGTCAGGAAGGAATGCGCCTGCTCGTTCGACGGCGTCACGAGATAGTCAGCCGCATCGAACGCTGGACCGGAATCGAGCTGGAAGACCAGCTGCCGCGGCGGGCGTGTCATGCCTTGCCAGTCGATGCTTTCCGGCGCGGCTGTTTCGGCTTCGCGGCCTCTCCGCCGGTGTAGAATTCACTCGCCAGATACTGCGACAACGCAAACCGGACGATGACACCGGCAGCGGCCGCGAGCGGCACTGCGAGAAGGAGGCCGACAAAACCGAACAGCGCGCCAAACGCGAATAGCGCGAACATCAGCCAGACCGGATGGAGGCCGACCGAGCGGCCGACGAGGTTCGGCGAAAGGATATTACCCTCGATGAACTGGCCGACAGCGAAGACGAGCAGGACCAGCCCGATCGAGACATAGTCCGGCCAAAACTGAACGAGCGCCACGCCCGTCGCCACCACGAGGCCCGTCAGCGAGCCGACATAAGGCACGAAGCTGATGAGGCCCGCCCCGAGGCCGATAAGAAGGCCGAAGTTCAGGCCGACGACGGTCAACCCGACTCCATACATCGTGCCGAGCAGTATGCAGACAATCGATTGACCCCGGACGAAGCCCGCGACCGCGTCATTCATCTCGCGCGCCAATTGGCGAACCGTGTCGCGATGGCGCACAGGCACCCACCCGTCGATCGAGCCAGTCATGCGGTCCCAATCTACCAGCATGTAGAAGGCGACCACAGGAGTGACCACGAGAAGGCTCGCCACCGACATCAAGGCTGCGCCGCCCTGCAGCAGGCTTTTCAGGAAGTCACCCGCCCAGCTTGCTCCCTGCGAGACGATACCGCCGATCGAGGATTGAACGCTCGGCAGCCGGTCGCCGGCAATACTGCGCAACCATCCCAGTCCTGGGCCGGCAATCAGCGCCTGGATCCTGGATATGTAGTCCGGGAGATTGTTGACGAATGCCTGTAGCTGATCCACCAGCATCGGCACGAGGATCGCGCCGAGTACGATCACCACCAACAGGAACGCCAGCAGGATCAGGACGGCGGACGTCGTTCGCCCGATCCCGGTGCGAGACAGCCGGTCGGCAAGCGGATCCAGCATATAGGCAAGCGCAAAACCGGCCACGAACGGCAGCAGGATATCGCTCAGCAGCCAAAGCACGAAGACGACCAGGACAAACGCCACAAGCCAGAAAATGACTTGGCGTTGGATCGTCATTCCCGAGCGCTCTTCCTCGAGCTCGGCTTCGGAGGTGCCGGTTCTGCCATGTGACGCATCCATGCGGCGAGATAGGCAGCCGCCGAGACGAGCGTCAAGCCAGCCGTCACGAATGCGGCGGGATAGAGCATGTGGCCCCAGTCGACGCCGAACCCTTTCGTCGAAAGGATCGCCGCGGCAAAGAGGATCTGCGCTACCGTATTCAGCTTCGAGACCATCAAAGGTTTGATGGTGATGGGCTTTTCCATCAGCCAGGACAGGATGACGGCGCCAACGATCATCACGTCGCGGAACACGACGATGATCGCGAGCCAGTTCGGAATGACGTCCCCTATCGCGAGCGTGACATAGATCGAGACGAGAAGCGCCTTGTCGGCGATAGCGTCGAGATAAGCGCCGAGCTCGGTCCGCTGATTCCAGCGGCGAGCGAGATATCCGTCGACACCGTCCGAAATTCCGGCGGCGAGAAACACCCAGAATGCGAGCTGGATGAAGCCGCCGAGTATGGCCCAGACAGCGACCGGCACGGCGACGAGACGCAGCACCGTGATCGTGTTGGGCAGGTTCATCGGCATCCGGCCGAGACGTTATCGCGCGTGCCGGAGCTTTGGGAAGTGCGGCCTTACCGTTGAAAGCCCGCGTCTCTCGGGCTAAGCCCCGTGTCGAACGGAGATTTGGATGTCCGAGAAAAGCCAGGGCCTGACCTATCGCGACGCGGGGGTCGATATCGACGCGGGCAATGCCCTGGTTGAGGCGATCAAGCCTTTGGTGCGCGCGACGCGCCGGCCGGGCGCGGATGCGGAGATCGGCGGCTTCGGCGGCGTCTTCGATCTGAAGGCCACCGGTTACAAGGATCCGGTCCTGGTCGCCGCGACGGACGGCGTCGGCACCAAGCTCAAGATCGCGATCGACACCGGCATCCACGATACGATCGGCATCGATCTCGTGGCGATGAGCGTCAATGACCTCGTCGTTCAGGGCGCCGAGCCCCTCTTCTTCCTCGATTATTTCGCCTGCGGCCATCTCGCGCCGCAGACTGGTGTCGACGTCGTGAAGGGAGTGGCCGCCGGCTGCGTCGAGGCAGGCTGCGCGCTGATCGGCGGCGAAACGGCCGAAATGCCCGGCATGTATGCCGACGGCGACTATGATCTCGGCGGTTTCGCGGTCGGCGCGGCGGAACGCGGTATGCTGCTGCCGAAGGGCATCGCCGCAGGCGATATCCTGCTTGGCCTCGCCTCGTCGGGTGTCCACTCGAACGGCTATTCGCTGGTTCGCCGCGTCGTCGAGCGTGCCGGCCTGAAATGGACGGACCCTGCGCCGTTCGCGCCCGCCGTCAGCACGGGCCGTGCCCTCCTCGCTCCGACCCGGATCTACGTGAAGTCGATCCTCTCAGTGCTGAAGCAGCACACCGGCCTCAAGGGCCTCGCCCATATCACCGGCGGCGGCTTCCCGGACAACATCCCGCGCGTTCTGCCCGATGATCTGGCCGCCCGTCTCGATCTCGCCGCCATCGACACCCCCGGCGTCTTCCGCTGGCTTGCCTCGGCAGGCGGTATCGCCGAGAGCGAGATGCTGCGCACCTTCAACTGCGGCATCGGCATGGTTGCGGTTGTCGCCCCCGAGCAGGCCGTTGCGATCGCCGCCTCGTTCGCCGCGGCCGGCGAGAGCGTGATCCGCCTTGGCGAGGTCGTGCCGCGCACATCCGGCGGCACCGAGAACATTGGCTCGCTGGACCTCGCCTTCTGATGAGAAGGCTCAAGACCGCCGCCCTTATCTCCGGCGGCGGCAGCAATATGGCGGCGCTCGTCGCGGCTGCGAAACAGCCGGACTATCCGGCCGAGATCGCCCTCGTCATCTCAAGTCGTCCGGATGCAGGCGGCCTCGCCAAGGCGGAAGCCGCCGGAATCCCGACGGCCGCCTTCGACCACAAGGCCCATGATCGCCCGGGCCTCGAAAGGCTCGTCGACGAGGAATTGGCCGAAGCCGGCATCGAGCTCGTCTGCCTCGCCGGCTGGATGAGGCTGCTCTCGCCCTATTTCATCGAGCGCTGGCATAACCGGCTGATCAACATCCATCCGGCTCTGCTGCCAAGCTTCAAGGGCCTGCATACCCACCAGCGGGTCCTTGACGAAGGTGTGAAGATTCACGGCTGCACCGTGCATTACGTGCGCCAGGAGATGGATGCCGGGCCGATCATCGCGCAGGCGGCCGTGCCGGTGCTCGATGGCGACACCGCCGACATCCTGGCCACACGCGTTCTGATGGCGGAGCACATGCTCTACCCGCACGCGCTCGCGCTCGTCGCCTCCGGCCGCGCGCGGGTCGAGGGCGAACACGTCGTCTATTCCGGACAGCCGAGCGACGCCGTACACCCGCTCCTCATTGCTCCTCCGCTCTGACTTATTTGCAGACCGCGAGAGCCTTGGTCGCTTCGGCCTGCACCGTCGGCGTCAATTTCTTCGTCGAGCTGTAGGCCAGGATGTCGGCGTCCGTCATCGCCTTGGCCACTCGCGAGGCGTAGCAATTGCATTTCGGTCCGGCGCCCTGATCCGCGGCCTTGCCGGATTGGGTGAGTACGCAGCCATCGAGCAGGCGGATGCGCACCTGCTCACGCGTCAGTGGCGGGCCTTTCGGGGCCGAGCCGAACAAGAACTGAGCTTCGGCCGGGGCTGCCAACAGAGCCACCGCCAGCATTGCGCCACCAATTCGCACCAGACCTGCTGCACCAGCCATCGCCGCCTCCAGAAACAAAAAAGCGGGTAGCCCGAGAGCTACCCGCTTTGCAAGATTGAGAAACGCCGATCCCCCGGGATCAGCCGACGATCTCGCCGTCCTCGAAGAAGTATTTTATCTCGTTCGGAGCGGTGTCCCCGCCGTCCGAACCGTGGACCGAATTGGCCTCGATCGACTCCGCGAAATCCTTGCGGATCGTGCCCGGCTCTGCATCGGCCGGGTTCGTGGCGCCCATCACTTCGCGGTATTTCGCGATCGCGTTCTCGCCTTCGAGAACCTGGACGATCACCGGGCCGGAGATCATGAAGTCGACGAGTTCGCCGAAGAACGGCCGCTCGCGGTGAACGGCGTAGAAGCCTTCGGCCTGTTCGCGGGTCAGATGGACGCGCTTCGACGCGATCACGCGTAGCCCGGAGCTTTCGATCCGGTCGATGATCTTGCCGGTAATGTTCCGGCGAGTAGCGTCAGGCTTGATAATCGAGAAAGTACGTTCGAGCGCCATAACATCCCGCAATGGTCTGGAAAAAGACGTGCGGTTATACCGATAGGGGCGCGGTCGCCGCAACTAAAACTGGAGAGGTTCGAGAGACCAAATTCGTCGCGGGGGAAATGGTCCCGGCGCGGCCTCGAAAAAGGAAAGCGCCGGGCGGAAACCGCCCGACGCAAATCAGGATCAGGCTGCGCCCGTAACCTCTTCGACGCGCTTCTTCTGCTTGGCACGGACCATGAGCCAGCCCACCACGACGACCGCCGCGGCGCAGAACAGAGCAACCGTCATCTCCCAGCTATGGACGAACTCCTCGCCGAAACGCTCGGCAAGAGCCACGTCCGAGAGCAACATCTCGCCGGCCACGAAGCCGAGAAGCGCGGCACCCGCCCAGACGATGACCGGAAACTTGTCGATCAGCCACAGGATGGCCGCCGAACCGGCAATAATCATGGGGATCGAGATCACGAGGCCGATGATCAGAAGACCCCAGTGGTCGCCCGCCACGCCGGCAATGGCAATCACGTTGTCGAGGCTCATCACGAGGTCGGCGATAGCGATCGTGCCAACGGCACGCCAGACGCTGTCGTGCGCGGCAACACCATGGTCGCCTTCGTCCTTCGGTCTGATCAGATCGATCGCGATCCAGAGAAGCGCGAGCGCTCCAACGATCTTGAGATAGGGAATCCCCATCAACGTGACGATGATCATGGTGAAGATGATGCGCAGTCCGATTGCTACGCCAGCACCCAGAATCATGCCGATCTTGCGCTGATTGTCAGGAAGCGACCGGCACGCCATCGCAATCACGACGGCGTTGTCGCCCGACAACAGGGCATTAATCCAGATGATCTGACCGAGTGCGATCCAGACTTCGGGTGAATCCCATGACAACGTATTTGCCTCCTTCCACCGGACGGTCTCCGTCCGAAAAGCGTTGAACCCCGAATAAGCCCGGGTTGTCCGGGTCTGTTATTGTGTTGGGCGCATTGCGCGCGGCCGCGACCGGCGAGCCTGCCGGTGTCAACGCGGAGGGCATACTACGCAAACTTTCCTCAGTAAATATACGCTGTTCTACGGATGTCTCCCTTTCAGGCGCGATTTTTTGCGGCTATTTTCGGGCGCGGAGAGAAAAAGCGTTATTCTACAAATGGTTGCACCGGGCATCCGCACATCAGCCTGACCTCCCAAGCGACGAAAGATCGCCGTCGGAGGTCGCCGCCCTGGACGCCCAAGGTGGCAAGAGGCGCCAAGCTTCAAGGAGTTCGGATGGCGGACACCATGTTCTCGATGCTGGCCGGCTATAACAAATGGGCCAACAACCGCTTGTATGACGCCGCCGCTTTGGTGCCGGACGAGGAATACCGGGCCGATCGCGGCGCGTTCTTCGGCTCGCTTCACGGCACTCTCAACCACCTTCTGGTCGTGGATTACATCTGGATGAGGCGCTTCACCGGCCGGGGCAGCGCTCCCGACGAGCTCGACGTCATCCTGCATGACGATCTCGCCGCCCTCCGCGCTGCCCGTGAGGTGCAGGACGACGTCATCATCTCGTGGGTCGACAGCCTGACCGAGGCCGACCTCACCGGCATGATCCGCTACCGTTCGATCTCAAAGCCAACCGATATCGCCCAGCCGCTGGCGCCCGCTCTCGTCCATTTCTTCAATCACCAGACACATCATCGCGGGCAGGCGCACGCACTGCTGACCCGCTTCGGCGGACGCGATCTAGCACCGAGCTTCGACCTCATTCTCTACCAGCGCGAGAGCGGCGTGGGTCTGGGTTGACGAACCGTCACTTGCCCTCAAGCGCCTGAGGCGGCACAAGGCGCCATGCTTCAGGTCAACGATCTCACGCTGCGCATCGCGGGGCGCACGCTTCTCGACAATGCCTCGGCCATGATTCCCGAGGGTGCCCGCGTTGGCATCGTCGGCCGTAACGGCACCGGCAAGACCACTTTCTTCAAGGCGATCGCCGGCGATATCGGCCCCGACGACGGCACTCTGAAGCTGCCGAAAGCCGCCCGCTTCGGTCGCGTGGCGCAGGAAGCGCCGTCGGGCCCCGACAGCCTGCTCGACCGCGTGCTCGCCGCCGATACCGAGCGCACCGCGCTGCTCGCCGAGGCCGAGACGGCGACGGACCCCGGCCGCATCGCTGACATCCAGATACGCCTCGTCGACATCGACGCCCATTCCGCCCCCTCGCGCGCGGCCCGGATCCTGGCGGGTCTTGGCTTCGATGCCGACGCCCAGCAGCGGCCCTGCGCGTCCTTCTCCGGCGGCTGGCGCATGCGCGTCGCTCTGGCGGCGGTCCTGTTCTCCGAGCCGGATTTGCTGCTGCTCGACGAGCCAACCAACCATCTCGACCTTGAAGGCACGCTCTGGCTGCAGGACTATCTTGCGCGCTATCCGCGCACGGTCCTCGTCATCAGCCATGACCGCGATCTGCTCGACGCCTCCGTCGATCACATCCTGCATCTCGATGGCGGCAAGCTCGTTCTCTACCGAGGCAATTTCACCAGCTTCGACCGGCAGCGGCGCGAGAAGCTGGCGCTCGACATCAAGGCCAAGAAGAAGCAGGACGAAGAGCGCGCCCGGCTGGAAGCCTTCGTCGCCCGTTTCAAGGCCAAGGCCTCGAAGGCCAGCCAGGCCCAGTCGCGCGTCAAGCGGCTGGAGAAGATGGAGACGATCTCCGTCCGCATCGAGAACGACGTTCCCCCCTTCATCATCCCGCCGTTCGAGAAGCCGCTGGCGCCTCCGATCCTCGCGCTCGACCGCGTCTCGATCGGCTATGGCGAGCGCGTCATCCTGAAGAACCTGGCTCTGTCGCTCGCGCCCGACGCCCGGATCGCGCTGCTCGGCGCCAACGGCAACGGCAAGTCCACCTTGTCGAAGCTGTTCGCCGGCGAGCTTGGGCCGATGGCCGGCGAGGCGCACCGCTCGTCCAAGCTCAAGATCGGCTATTTCGCCCAGCATACGGTCGAGGGCCTGAATCTCGACGAGACGCCCTATCAGCACATCCGCGAGCGCATGCCGGACGCGCCGGACGCCAAGGTGCGCGCCCGCACGGCGCAGATCGGCTTTTCCGCCCAGCGCGCCGATGTCCAGGTCAACCGCCTCTCCGGCGGCGAGAAGGCGCGGCTGGCGATGGGCCTCGCCGTGTTCGAGGCCCCTCACCTGCTCATCCTCGACGAGCCGACCAACCATCTCGACATCGACAGCCGCGCGGCCCTGGTCGATGCGCTGAACGAGTACGAAGGCGCCGTGATCCTGGTCAGCCACGACCGGCACCTCCTCGACGCCTGCGCCGACGAACTCTGGCTTGTCGCGAACGGCACCGTGAAGCCATTCGACGGCAGCCTTGAGGACTATCAGAAACTGATCCTCAAGACCGCGCGCGGCGATGGCGAAGGGAAGGCCCGCAAACAGGAGCCCGCCGCCGACTGCCAGGCCGAACTTGCCCCGCTGCGTGCCCGCATCCGCGACCTCGAAGCCCAGGTGTCGAAGCTGGAGACCGATATCGGCAAGATCGACGACGAACTCGCGGCGGGAACCGCGAACCCGCTGCGGGCCGGGCAGCTTGCCAAGAAGCGTGCGGAATTCGCCACGAAGCTGATGCAGGCTGAGGAAGATTGGCTCGCGGCAGGGGCGGAACTCGAGAAGGCGATGGCGTGAGTCGGTAAGGAGCGGGATCCTTATGGATTCCCTCATTGCCGGGCTCGAGACTCGGCAATCCAGCAGCAACACCCGTTGCTTGGCTCTGGATGCCCGGGTCAAGCCCGGGCATAAGGGAAACAAGATGGGACGTCGTCCTCCAGCTCGACCGAAGGACCCATAGGAGCCTTTGCCGTGTGGCGTGGATCCTCCGGTCAAGCCGGAGGATGACGACGGTGGCAGCGCCCCAATGCCCTCACCCGCTCGCTTCGCGAGTCGGCCTCTCCCGCAAGCGGGAGAGGCGGCTGCCCTGGCTCTAAGCCCGCTTCACCCAGCGGCCGCTATCGTCCTGCTGCCAGTAGGCGATCTCGTGACCGGCGGCTTTCAGCGCCTTCCAGCGAAGGCGCTCTCCCGCGACAACATCCTCATCATTGCCGTCGAACAGGACCATCGCCCTGATATAGGCGCCGAGGTCCGGCCCTTCCGCGCCGTCGACCAGGACGCGGACCTGCGCCCCGTTCGGATTGATGTCGGACGCGGTCAGCAGGATCGGCTGCATCTCGGGCTTGCCTTCCGCCTCGGTCCCGTGCGGCAGGAAACTCTCGTCGGAAAAGGTCCAGAGCAGTTCGTCGAGCGCCCTCACCCGCTCGTCGGAGCCGGCCTGGACCACGACCTTCCAGCCGCGCTCCAGGCAACGTTCGAGCAGAACGGGCAGAACCCGTTCCAGCGGCTGCTGCTGGAGGTGATAGAAAAAGACTTCGGTCATCGCGTGTTCCGGAGCCGCGAAGCGGAGCCGGAACCCATATCCCCGGTCTCCGCAATAGGCACAGGGCTTATGGATTCCGGGCTCGCGGGCTTCCCGCGCCCGCGAAAACTCACCCCTCGTAGTGGTCCGCCACGAGCTGGTTCAGCAGGCGCACGCCCCAGCCCGAACCCCAGCTCTTGTTGATGTCGTTCTGCAACGAACCCATGCCGGTGCCGGCGATGTCGAGATGCGCCCACGGCGTACCGTTGACGAAACGCTGCAGGAACTGAGCGGCTGTAATCGATCCCCCATAACGTCCGCCGGTGTTCTTCATGTCGGCGAACTTCGAGTCGATCATCTTGTCGTAGGCCGGATCGAGCGGCAGGCGCCAGACGCGCTCGCCGGTCGCCTTGCCCGCCGCATGCAGCCGCTCGGACAATTCGTCATTGTTCGAGAACAGACCGGCATATTCCTGGCCGAGAGCAACGAGGATCGCGCCCGTCAGGGTCGCCAGATTGACCATGAAGGCCGGCTTGAAGCGGTCCTGCGTGTACCAGAGCACGTCGCCGAGGACGAGGCGGCCCTCGGCATCGGTGTTGATGATCTCGATGGTCTGGCCCGAAAGCGAAGTGACGATATCGCCCGGCCGCTGCGCATTGCCGTCCGGCATGTTCTCGGCGAGGCCGATCACGCCGATCGCGTTCACCTTGGCCTTGCGGGTCGCCAGCGCATGCATCAGGCCGACCACGCAGGCCGCACCAGCCATGTCGCCTTTCATGTCTTCCATGCTGGCCGCCGGCTTGATCGAAATGCCGCCGGTATCGAACGTCACGCCCTTGCCGATGAAGGCGACCGGACGCTCCTTGGAATCCTTGGCGCCGTTCCAGCGCATGATGACGACGCGGCTTTCCTTCTCGGAGCCCTGGCCGACGCCGAGCAGCGCGCCCATGCCGATCTTCTTCAGCGCCTTCTCGTCAAGGATCTCGACCTCGACGCCATCGTCGACCAATTGATTGGCGCGCTTGGCGAATTCTTCCGGATAGAGAACGTTCGACGGCTCGTTGACGAGGTCGCGGGCGATGTCGACGCCCTGCGCGATCGCGTGCTTCGGCTTCCAGGCCTTCTTGGCCGCGCTCTCGTCCTCGACCGCAATGGTCAGGGAGGAGGCGCAGGCGCCGTTCTCGTCGTCGGATTTCGATTTCGTCTTATAGCGATCGAACTTGTAGGCGCGGAGACGGGCGCCGAGCGCGATGTCGGCAGCCGCCTGCGCTGGCGCGTCGTCGAGGCCCGGCGGAATGTCGACGAGGATCGTCGCGGCCTCTGCCGAGCCGATCTTGCCGAGGATCTGGCCGCCAGTCTTCACCCATTCGGTGGCCGGATCGCCCTCGCCGCGACCGAGCCCGAACACGATCAGCCGGTCGAGTTCGGTGCCCTTCGGCGCAACGATGTCGACGCTGGAACCGGCCTTGCCGGTGAACTTCGCGGCCGCTGCGATACGGGCGAAATCGCCAAGTCCATCGATGAGCGCCTTGGAACTGCCTGAAAAACCGAGATTGCTGTCGGTGAGCACGACGGCAACACCTTTTGTCGGAATGCTCGATTTCGCGAACGCGATCTTGGGGGTAGAGGCCATACGGCTGTAAGCTCCTCAGACTCAAAGTGCACGGGCGGGGCCGTGCGGCGGGACACATTGTTTAGGCCTCGGTTCCCGCAAAGCCAAGGTGTCGGATTTTCACGGCTATGAGTGCGTTCGAACGCTATCTGGTCCGGCTCACGGCTTCAGCCTTCATCGGCGCGGTCGTCGCCGTCACGGCCGTGGTCTGGGTCAGCCAGTCGCTGCGCGAGTTCGACCTCATCACCACGCGCGGCCAGAGCTTCTGGACCTTCTTTGCGGTGACCGCGCTCGCGGCCCCCTATTTCGCTCTCCTGGTCGCCCCGGTCGCCCTGTTCGGTGCGGTGGTTTACGTGCTGAACCGCCTGAACGCCGATTCAGAACTGCCGGTGCTGAGCGCGGCTGGCGTCACCCCGCTGCGGCTGATGCGGCCGTTCTGGGTCGTCTCGATAATCGTCGCGCTCGCCGTCGGCATCCTGAGCACGAGCGCGATCCCTGCCAGCCTGCGCAAGGTCCGCGACATCATCACCGCGATCCATGCCGACGTCATCGTCAACGTGCTGAGGGAGGGCGAATTCACCCAGCTCGACCGGGGAGTGACGATCCATATACGTCGCCGCGATGCCGGCGCCGCGCTGATCGGCGTGATGATCGCCGACAACAGGGACAGGAAGCAGGACATCGTCTACACGGCCGAGCGTGGCCAGGTCGTCAAGACCGACCAGGGCACCTATCTCGTGATGGAAAACGGGACGGCGATGCGCAAAGCGACCGGCGAGGAAAATGCCAGCCTGGTCACGTTCGATCGCTACGCCTTCGACCTTTCGCCGTTCCAGGACGATGACGTGGTCATCTCCTATAAACCAAGAGAGCAGTATATCTCCGGCCTGTGGAAACCACCCTCCGACGTCAAGTCGGAGGCGGCGTTGGGCCGTATTCGATCGGAGTTGCACGATCGTTTGACGACCCCGCTCTATCCGGTGGCGTTTATGTGTATCGCGTTCGCTGCCCTTGGCCGCCCCCAGAGTAATCGACAGAGCAGGTTTGCCGGCATTCTGGCGGCGGTGCTTGCCGTCGTCGCCGTGCGGGTCGCCAGCCTGTGGCTGACCAACCAGATCGCCGTCAGCGCCTGGGCGGTGCCGGCGCTCTACATCCTGCCTCTGGCCGTATGCGCGATCAGTCTCTGGATGGTGCTCGGACCGGGTCTGATGGCGTCCCGCACGCGCTCGCCGCAACCGAGAACGGCGTAGCGCAGATGCTCGCCGGCACCCTGCTCCCGCTTCTTCCCGCCTATATCGCGCGCCGCGCGCTGCTGGCGATCATGGTGGCGTTCCTGATCGTCTTCGCACTGATCTATGTCATCGACTTCGTCGAGGTCGCGCGGCGCCTCGGCGATGAAGACAATGTCGGCGTTCTCGACATGATGCAGGTCTCTTTCGAACGTGCGCCCGGCATCGCCGGCGAGACCTTGCCGTTCACCGTTCTCTTCGGCGCGATCGGCGCTTTTGTCGGTCTCTCCCGGCGGCTTGAACTGGTGGTTGGCCGAGCGTCCGGGTTCTCGATCTGGCAGATCGTCGCTCCGGCCTGCATCGTCGCGGCTATCGTCGGCATCCTCGCGACCGCCGCGTATAGCCCTGTCTCCGCATGGCTCACCGAGCAATCGGCGGATCTGACCGCGAGGCTTTCGGCCAAGGCGCCGCCGACCGGCGGGCGCTGGATCAGGCAGCAGAGCGTCGACGATCAGTCGATCATCCGGGCGCAGTCGTCCTCGGAACGGGGCCGGATTCTCCGCAAGGTCACGGCCTTCGTATTCACCCAGTCCGGAGCACTGCAGGAGCGCGTCGACGCCGACAAGGCAACGCTGCGAGACGGCTACTGGGAGCTCGATCATGCGCATGTCGTCCGGATCGGTGCGACACCGGAGAATCATCAATCCTATCTGCTCGCCACCAACCTGACCGCGCAGCAGGTTGCCGATTCGCTGTCGGACGCGAATGCGATCGGCTTCTGGGCCCTCCCCTCGGTGATCTTGAGCACCGAGAGAGCCGGCCTGTCTCCGACCAAATTCCAGATGCAATATCAGTCTCTTATCGCGCAGCCGGCGATGTTCGTGACGATGATCCTGATCGCTGCGACAGTTTCGCTCGGCTTCTCCCGTACAGGGGGCGTGGCGAAGGCTGTTGTGGGTGGCATAGGGGCCGGCTTCGTGCTTTATGTCCTCGGCAAGGTGGCAGAGGATTTGGGCGCCGCGGGCTTTGTCGCCCCGGCGGTTGCGGCGTGGACACCCGCCGTGATTGGGGCGTTGATGAGCGTGACGGTGCTTCTACACCGGGAAGACGGATGAGAGGGTTGGGTCCGTCCAGTAAGAACCGTTTGGCTGCGCGGCTCGGGGCTGCTGCGGCGACGGCTTTGCTTTGCCTGGTTTTCGGTCCGTTTTCGCAGGCCTGGGCGCAGACGCCCGGCGGGCTGCGCGACCCGAACCAGCAGATGCACGTCAATGCCGACGAGCTTCTGTACGACGACACCAAGCAGACGGTTTCAGCGGTCGGCAATGTCCGGCTCGATTACGGCACGTCCACGGTCGAGGCGGACCGCGTCGTTTACAACCAGGCAACCGCGAAGGTTTATGCCTATGGCAATGTCCGCCTGACCGAGGCGAGCGGCAATGTCATCCACGCCCAGGAACTCGAGCTTTCCGAGGATCTGAGCGCCGGTTTCGTCAATTCGCTTCTCATCGAGGGCGTCGACAAGACGCGTTTCGCCGCCACTCGCGCGGTCCGTCAGGGCGGCAATGTCACTGTCCTCGACAACGGCGTCTATACGGCCTGCGAACCCTGCCGCGACAATCCGAACAAGCCGCCGCTATGGCAGATCAAGGCAGCGCGCATCATCCACGATCAGAACAACAAGACGATCTATTATGAGGACGCGCGTCTCGAATTTTTTGGCATGCCGATCGCGTACCTGCCGTATTTCCAGCACGCCGACTCCACGGTGAAGCGCAAGACCGGCTTCCTCACGCCGTCGTTGATGTCGTCGACCGAATACGGCGTCGGCGTCCGGACGCCGTTCTTCTGGAACATCGCGCCCAACATGGACGTCACGGTCGCCCCGACCTACCTGTCGGAGCAGGGACCGCTGCTGGATGTCGAATTCCGTCACAGGGTGATGAACGGCGCCTACTCCATCCGCGCCGCCGGCGTCTTCCAGCAGGACCCGGATCGGTTCGGCACGACCGAACAGCAGGAAGACTGGCGCGGCGCGGTTCAGTCCAAGGGCGAGTTCGCCATCAATCAGTACTGGTCCTGGGGCTGGGACATCAACGTCCTGAGCGATCGCTTTGTCCTTGATGACTATGACCTCTGGGGAACCGGCTGGTCCGAAGCCGTATCCAACATTCATCTGACCGGCGTTGGCGACCGCAATTACTTCGATCTGCGGGCCTATCACTTCTATGGCCTGTCGGAAGACGACGTTCAGGAGCAGCTGCCGATCGTCGGCGTCTGGGACTACAACTACGTCCACGACAAGCCGGTCCTGGGCGGCGAAGTCCGGATTGATGCGAACATCACCAACCTCTCGCGTGACGAGACGGACTTCGATTGCTCCACGAGCGAGTGCCTCGTTCGGGGCCTTGGCGGGAATTACAGCCGCGCATCCGCGGACGCCCAGTGGCGCAAGGAATTTGTCGATCCCATCGGTCAGGTCTGGACACCGTTTGCCTACGTCAAGGGCGATCTGGCGTGGCGGGATTCCGACCCCGTCCCGTCCTCGATCAATGGCGTCGATGTCGTTCCGGACGTCTACCGCAATCTCGTCAACAGCGACGAAGATTTCGTCTTCCGAGGCATGGCGGCGGCCGGCCTCGAATATCGCTATCCGTTCGTCGCGACGACGAGCTGGGGCACGCATGTCATCGAGCCGATTGCACAGCTCATCCTGCGCCCGGACGAGTCCCACATCGGAGCCTTGCCGAACGAGGACGCCCAAAGCGTCTTCTTCGACACGACCACTTTGTTCCAGTGGGACAAGTTCTCGGGCTACGACCGAATGGAAGGTGGCGGCCGCGCCAATATCGGCGCGCAGTACACCTTCAACTTCAATTCGGGCGGCTTCTTCAACGTGATGTTCGGCCAGTCCTACCACCTGTTCGGTACGAACTCGTTTGCCGAGCAGGATCTGGTCAACGCGGGCCTCGATTCCGGCCTCGACAAGGACAAGTCCGACTACGTCACGGGGGCCTATCTGCAGCTGACGCGTCAGCTGTCCTTCTCGTCCCGTTTCCGCCTCGACGAAGACGATTTCAGCCCGAACACGGCCGAAGTCGAAGGCAGGTTCGCCACGAACAATTTCTCGGGCGGCCTGATCTATGGCCGTTACGACGAACAGCCGCGCATCGGGTTCGATGAGGCGCGCGAAGGCGTCCTCGGCAATCTCAAGGTCAATCTGAACGACAACGTCTATGTCGGCGCCGCCGCACGTTATAATCTGGACGTCGACAAATTCGACCGGACCGCAGCGACGATCGGATATATCGATGAATGCTATGCGTTCGGTCTGACCTATTCGGTCGATTTCAGCGAGAACGGCAACGAAGATCCGGTACAGAAGGTCTTCGTCCGCTTCTCTCTCCGTACCATCGGCGAGGGCGGCAGCTCGTTCAATGTCGGCAATCTCGCCAGCAACGACGAGACCAGGCAACCCTGATCCTGAGCGGAACCGGGACATGAGGCGGTGTCGTGACACCTAGGCCGCTTGCATTGACGATGGGCGAGCCCTCAGGCATCGGCCCGGAACTCGCGCTGATGGCCTGGAAGGCGCGGCAGGGCCAGGGCCTTCCGCCTTTCTTCGTGATCGCCGATCCGGACCATCTGACTGCGCTCGCCGAGAAGCTGAATCTGTCCGTCCCGGTGGTTGTCACCGAACCTGACCGCGTGAACGAGATGTTTCCGCTCGCATTACCGGTCGTTCCGCTCGATATGGCGGTCGTCGCATCGCCTGGGACACCGAACGTCGCGGATGCGCCGGCCGTCATCGAATCGATCCGTCGCGGTGTATCCTTGGTTCAGTCCGGCGCCGCGTCCGCGGTCGTCACCAATCCGATCTCCAAATCGCCACTCCTGCGCGCCGGGTTCCCGCATCCGGGGCACACCGATTTTCTGGGCGTCCTCGCCGAGGAGCATACCGGCGTCTTCGCCCGGCCGGTCATGATGCTCTGGAGCGAGAGCCTCGCCGTCGTTCCCGTCACGGTGCACATACCGCTCGCCGAGGTACCCGCGAAACTGACACAGGACCTGATTGTCGAAACCGCCCGCATCGTCGTCCGCGACCTGGTCCAGCGGTTCAGGATCCAGCATCCCCGTCTGGCGCTCGCCGGCCTCAATCCGCATGCGGGAGAAGACGGCACGCTCGGTCCAGAGGATGCCGCTGTCATCGCACCCGCCATCGAGCACCTCCGCTCCGAGGGCGTGGACGCAACCGGCCCCTACCCAGCCGACACGCTGTTTCACGCCGGAGCCCGCACCCGTTATGATGCGGCGCTCGCGATGTATCACGATCAGGCGCTCATCCCGATCAAGACGATCGCTTTCGACAGCGCGGTGAACGTGACCCTCGGCCTGCCCTTCGTCCGCACTTCGCCCGACCACGGCACGGCCTTCGATATCGCCGGTACCGGCAAGGCCAACCCGGCAAGCCTGATCGAGGCGCTGAAGCTCGCCGAGCGTCTCTCCCGATGAGCATTGACGATCTTCCGCCGCTTCGAGACGTCATCCGCCGCCACGAGCTCAGCGCGCGAAAGAGTCTCGGCCAGAATTTCCTGCTCGATCTCAATCTCACGGCCCGCATCGCCCGCTCATCGGGCCCGCTGGATGGAGCGGAAGTGGTCGAGATCGGTCCCGGTCCGGGTGGCCTGACCCGCGCTCTGCTGGCCTTGGGCGCGGACCGTGTCATTGCCGTCGAAAAGGACCGCCGCGCCATCGCCGCGCTCGCGGAGGTCGGCGAGCATTATCCCGGCAGACTGACGGTGATCGAGGGCGACGCGCTTGAGACGGACCTCGCGAGCCACCTGTCGGGACGGCCCGTGCGCATCGTCGCCAACCTCCCCTACAACGTCGCGACCGTGCTCCTCACGGGCTGGCTCACCGCCGAGCCATGGCCGTCCTGGTGGCGGTCGCTGACTTTGATGTTTCAGAAGGAGGTCGCCGAACGCATCGTCGCGCAACCCGGCACCGGCGCCTATGGCCGGCTGGGCGTGCTTGCCGGCTGGCGGACCGAGGCGAAGATCCTGTTCGACGTCGCGCCGTCGGCGTTCGTTCCGCCGCCCAAGGTCACATCCTCGGTCGTCCATCTCGTGCCGCGCGCCGAGCCGGAACCCTGCCGCATCCGCTCACTCGAACAGGTCACGCAGGCGGCGTTCGGCCAGCGGCGGAAGATGTTGAGGCAGAGCCTGAAATCGCTCTTCCGCGATCCGGTGGCGGCTCTCGAGGCAGCAGGAATCGAGCCGACCCGCCGTGCGGAGGAGATCGATGTCGCCGGGTTCGCCGCGCTCGCGCGCGAACTTCTATCGGAACGTTCCGCCGCAACCGGCTGAGTCGCTGCGACGGCCGCTCGCCGCAACAGGCCCTGGCGCTCGAAAGTCCGTCGCAGGCGCAGCAGCGCGATCTCGGCCGCATTCATCTCCTGGAGCGCATCGACCGTCCGGCGAGCAAGGGCGGGATCGTCCGTGCTGACATTGGTGATCCCGTCCAGCACGGCGTCGATGATTGCCGCGTCGCTGTTCAGACCCCACGCATGCGCCTTCCGGCCGGTTTCGGTGATGCGCCTGATCAACGCTGGGGTGACGAGCCGCGCGGAGAGCGAATAGAAGTCGACGTTCAGGGCAGTGAGATTACCCACGCCGCTCGCGACGATGAAGCCGATTACGATTGCCGGCTCTTTCTGGCGCACCTCGGCCAAAATCGGCTGATCGAACGAGGAGACGACCGCCGTGTCGGCGACGCCGGTTTCCTTCAGGATGGTGAGCGTGCGGCTGGCCAGATCGACGCCGTGTCCATTCACCTTCAGTTCGACATTGAGCCGGATCCGCCCCTTCGAACGGAGCGCCAATTCCCGCAATGTCGGAATGCGTTCGTCGCGGAATGCCGGACTGAACCACGATCCAACATCGAGTTGCCGGATCTCATCGTAGCTGATGTCCCAGACCGAACGTGCGACGCCCGCCACGCGGCGGAGATCGGTGTCGTGCAGCACGACAATCTCCCCGTCACGCGTTTCCTGAACATCGATTTCGGCAAAGTCCGCCCGCGCGGCGATCGCCTTATCCAAAGCGGCGAGCGTGTTCTCCGGCGCCATCGATGAGCCGGCCCGATGTGCCGTGACGTCGATCCTGTCGTCGAGATCGAATGCCTCCAACGCCCACACGGTCTGGAGCGTCGCGACGGCGGGAACGGACAGGCAAAGGAGCCAAGTCGCCAGCACTCTGCGGGGCGTGCGCGGACTTTCGGAAGGCTCGGCGATCCGCACGCCTCCCGATCTGGCGTACAGATCGACCGCGAGGACGGCAAACAATGCGCGAATGACAGCCGAGACGAGCGTCGCCAACACGGCAGCCGCGATCGCGAGGAGCAACGTATTCCGTGTAGCGCCCTCCAGCGTCCGCTCTAGGGCGATATGATCAAACAGGACCGTGAATCCCGCTGTCGCGGCCACGGACAATAAAAGCGCGATCGCCGCCCAAGTGGCGATGCGCAGAAGCAGCCGGCCGCGGTGCCCGGTCGTTGCGGCGGCGGACCATTCGAGCGCTGCCGTAGCGCTGACACCCATGGCTACGCAATACGGCACCGCCAGAAACCAGCGCAGCACCAGGACCACGCCCAGGAGCCCGGCGAGCAGCATCACGCCTCCGACGAGCAACACCGCGTAATAGAATTCGCGCGGCCGCGTCGATACGAAGAAGTAGATGTCGCCGTCCGAAAGCCAGAGCTTCTTGGCCACGAGGGCCGCCAAGCCAACCGGGATCAGCAGCACGAAGGCGGCCAGGCAGACCAACCCGGTCAGGACCAACAGTGCCGGCAACCTTACCGTTAGCCGGCGCGTGACGGAACTCAGGCTCGTCCGCTGACGGATCAGACCGTTCAGGGTGATCAGGGTGAGGCCACCGAATTCGATTGCCGTCAGGACGACGAACGCACCCACAATCACCAGCGCGGTCAGCAGTCCCGCGGGTGACAGGAAGAAGGGGACGAGATCGAAGTCACCGGCAAAGGGCTGGCCGTGCAATGCCACCAGGCCTTGGGCGAGCGCCACCGCCAGCGGGTCCAGAACGACGAGTGAGATTGCCGCCATGATCGCCGAAAACGCGATCAGCGACCCGAGGATACGCCCGACCCAGGACCAGCTACCGACACGCCAGGGCGACATGCTTGCACCGCCCGATCACGAGCTGCCTCGGCGTGATCCTACCGGGCGGCGCAAGGAATGCCTAGGACGCGAAGCCCTTGAGGTCGGCGAGCAACTGGTCGGCGAACGCCTGGACGTTTTGCGGGTGTACCCGCTTCAGCCGTTCAGCCGTCAGGATCGAGCGCAGGCGCGTGAAGCTTCTCTCGAGCTCTCGGTTGACCAGCACGTAGTCGTATTCGACCCAATGCGGAATCTCGTCGGCGGCGTTCTCGAGCCGGCGCTTGATGACATCCGAGGGATCTTCCGCGCGCCGTTCGAGCCGTGCCTTCAGCTCCGCGGCCGAGGGCGGCAGCAGGAACACGGTGATCACGTCAGGCGCCAGAACGCTGTGGCGAAGCTGTTGCGTACCCTGCCAGTCGATGTCGAACAGAACGTCCTTGCCAGCCGCCAATGCCGCCTCGACGGGTTCACGCGGCGTCCCGTAGCAATTGCCGTGAACCTCCGCGGATTCAAGCAAGTCGCCGTTCTCGCGCATCCGCTCGAACTGCCTCTGCGAGATGAAGTGATAGTGGACGCCCTCGATCTCGCTCGGCCGCTTCGCCCGGGTGGTGACCGAGACGGACATCACGACCTCCTTCTCTTCCTGCAGCAGGTTGCGTGTCAGCGTCGTCTTGCCCGCTCCAGACGGCGACGAGACGACGAGCATGATGCCGCGGCGGTCGATTTCTAATGGCTGGTCGCTCATTCGACGTTCTGAACCTGCTCGCGGAATTGCTCGATGACGGCCTTCAGTTCGAGGCCGATCGCGGTAAGGCTTACGTGATTGGACTTAGCGCAAAGTGTATTCGACTCGCGACCGAACTCCTGCGCCAGAAAATCCAGCCGTCGGCCGACCGCATTCCCCTCGGCCAACAATGCCCGCGCCGCCGCGACATGCGCATAAAGCCGATCGAGTTCCTCGCGGATATCGGCCTTGGTCGCCAGAAGAACCGCTTCCTGATGCAGTCGGTCCTGATCGAGCATCGGCGCCGAGCCAATCAAGGCCTTTATCTGCTCAGCAAGCTTCTCCCTGATCGCGTCCGGCTGACGCGCCGGACTCTGATCGGCGGCCTTGGTCAATTGCTCGATGCCGGCCAGGCGATCCTCAATGACCGCCTGCAACGCCTCTCCCTCGCCCCGTCTGGCTTTCGACAATTGGTCGGCGGCCTGTGCCAGCCCGGCGAGGATCGCTGCCCCTTCCGCCGCCTTCGTGGCCTCGTCGGCCTCGGCGTCGGCAATCTCAACCACGCCCCGAACAGCCAGCAGACCGTCGAGCGAGGGAGCCGTCGCATCGATCCGCGATTTCAGAACGTCGAGCGCCGCCACCAATTGTTCAAGCGCCGCATCATTGATGCGAATGACGGGAGCCTGACCCTCGCGACTGACGCTGAGGTTGGCGTGGCAGGTTCCACGCTGCAGCTTCGCGCCGAGCGCCGCACGTGCGGCAGGCTCAAGCGCGTCAAAACCCGGCGGCATGCGCAGCCTGATATCCAGCCCCTTTCCGTTCACGGTCTTGAGCTCCCAGGACCAGCGCAATCCGCCGACTGAGCCGTCGGCACGTGCAAAGCCGGTCATGCTGGTCAGGCCCATCGGGTCTCCAATCTGGCGGGGGTTGGGGTGCGAACTTAGCGATGGCGCGCCGGAGGCTCAACTTGAGGGAATCAGCGCGGCGGCGCGGGAGGCGGAGGCGCCGGGCGGCGCGGCTGCTGCGGGACGCTACCTGCGGCAGGAGGTCCCGCGGGAGCCGCCGCTGGGGGACGTTGCGCCGCCGGCGTCTGCTGGCGGCGCGGTCGCTGCGGTTGTGCGGCCGGAGCCGCCGCAGGAGGCGCCTGGTCGGCCGCACCCTCGGTTTCCTCGGGCACAGCCTCTACCGGGGCACGGTCGGTATCCTGTCTGGCATTGTCGATCGCACGCCAGCGCGAAACGTTCTGGTTATGCTCGCTCAGTGTCGATGCGAATGCGTGGCCGCCCGAGCCGTCCGCGACGAAGTATATGTCGTTCGTCTGCGCCGGATTGGCGGCCGCCTCGAGCGAGGCGCGCCCCGGATTGGCGATCGGGCCAGGCGGCAGGCCGGGGATCGTATAGGTGTTGTAAGGCGTCGGACGGGTGATCTCGCTGCGCAGGATCGGGCGCCCCAAAGTGCCCTTGCCGCCCACCAGGCCGTAAATGATCGTGGGGTCGGATTGCAGGCGCATGCGCTTGCCGAGCCGGTTCACGAACACCGAGGCGACGCGCGGCCGCTCGCTGGCGATACCTGTCTCCTTCTCGACGATGGAGGCGAGCGTCACGAGTTCGAGCGGCGATTTCACCGGCACCGACGGATTGCGCTTCGCCCAGACCTCGTCGAGGAGCTTCTTCTGCGCCGTGGCCATGCGCTGAAGGATCTGCTCACGGCTGTCTCCACGCTTCACCTGATAGGTTTCAGGCAGAAGCGTACCCTCCGGCGGCACATCGCGAACGGGACCGGACAGCAGCGGCTCTTCCATCAGCCGGGTGACGATCTGCATCGAGGTCAGTCCTTCCGGCAGCGTGATCGTGTGCTCGACCACTTTGCCGGATGACAGCATGTCCATGATCTGGCGCATGCTCGCCCGCGCCGGGATTTCATATTCGCCAGCCTGTAGCGTGCCGCGATTGCCGGTTGCCTGGACACCCGCGACGAACAGCCATTCGCTGCTGATCGCTCCGGCCTTGCCCAGCGCTTCCGAAACGTCGCGGGCGCCCGCCCCGCGCGGCACGGATACGACCGTGTCGGCTTGTAGCGGGCCCGGCTCGTCGAAGCGTTTGATGCCGTAGTAGACGGTCACCGCCAGCCCAATCAACGTCAGGATCAGGATGTTCAGCGCGGCGTTGAATCCAGCAACGAACGGACTGCGCGAACGCTCGGACCATCGCGGCCCCCGGCGCTTGGCCGGCGGAGCGGGCGGCGGCGGAGGAGGAGCGGCAGCGACCTTCTCCCTGCGTCCGCCAAACCACGAACGCTTGGTTGGCTTCCCTTGAGCGGCAGGTTGTGGCGCAGGTTCGGCTGGAGCAGAGTAGGAGATTGGCGTCGCCGGCTGCACGGGAGGCGCGGTCGAAGGCGCCGGACTGGCCGGTTCCGCCGGCGCGGGTACGTCGGGCGGCAGGTTGGCTGGATCGTTCGGGTCCGGTCGGTCCTGCATCATCGCTCGTCACTGTCCGCGTTTCGGGATTCCGGCGCGGCTGGCGCCGGAACGGCGGTGCTCAGGCGTTGTAACGGCGGAAAATCAGGGACGCGTTTGTACCGCCAAAGCCGAACGAGTTCGACAACACGGTATTGATTTCCCGTTCCCGCTTCACCTTCGGCACGAGATCGATCGGCGTATCGACCGACGGATTGTCGAGGTTCAGTGTTGGCGGAGCCACCTGGTCGCGCATCGCGAGCAGGCAGAAGATCGCCTCGACCGAGCCCGCCGCACCGAGAAGATGGCCGATCGCCGACTTCGTCGACGACATCGAAATCTTGCCCGCCGCGTTTCCGACAACGCGCTCGACGGCCGCGAGTTCGATCGTGTCAGCCATGGTCGACGTGCCGTGCGCGTTGATATAGTCGAGCTCGCTCGCCGGAATACCGGCCCGCTTCAGCGCCGCCATCATCGAACGATAGGCGCCATCGCCGTCCTCGGTGGGAGCGGTGATGTGATACGCGTCGCCCGACAT
Source organism: Rhizobiaceae bacterium CPCC 101076 (assembly GCA_003347645.1). Taxonomy (GTDB): domain Bacteria; phylum Pseudomonadota; class Alphaproteobacteria; order Rhizobiales; family Methylopilaceae; genus Flaviflagellibacter; species Flaviflagellibacter deserti. The sequence continues at coordinate 145,138 of QDFX01000002.1, forward strand.
GCCGTAGCCGATCACCTCGCCGTAGATCTTGGCGCCGCGTGCCCTGGCGTGTTCGAGCTCCTCGACCACGACGACACCTGCGCCCTCACCCATGACGAAGCCGTCGCGGTCGCGGTCATACGGACGCGAGGCCTTCTCGGGGGTATCGTTGTAGCTGGTCGAGAGCGCCTTGCAGGCGGCGAAACCGGCGACGGAAATCCGGTTGATCGGCGATTCGGTACCGCCCGCGACCATCACGTCGGCGTCGCCGAGTGCGATAAGGCGCGCTGCATCGCCGATGGCGTGGGCGCCCGTCGAGCAGGCAGTCACGACGGCATGGTTCGGGCCTTTCAGCCCGTGCTCGATCGAGACATAACCGCCGGCGAGATTGATCAGACGGCCGGGAATGAAGAACGGTGAGACGCGGCGCGGACCCTTCTCCTTCAGGATGAGGGCGGTTTCCGCGATACCTTCGATTCCGCCGATGCCGGAGCCGATCAGGACGCCGGTCGTGTTCTGCTCATCGGGCGTCTTCGGATGCCAGTCGGCATCGTTCAGCGCCTGCGTGGCGGCGGCCATCGCAAACAGGATGAAATCGTCGACCTTGCGCTGCTCCTTCGGCTCCATCCATTCGTCAGGATTAAAGGTGCCGTCAGTGCCGTCGCCGCGAGTGACGCTGCAGGCGATTCTGGCCGGAAGATCCTCGACTTCGAACTTCTCAATCGGCTTCGCACCCGATTGTCCGTTCAGGAGCTTCTGCCAAGTCAGTTCCGCGCCATTGGCCAGCGGAGAGACCATTCCGATGCCGGTAACAACGACGCGTCTCATCAAAGCTCCATGACGGAGCGCCGAAAGGCGCTCCGTGTTTCCTAAAAAATCAGCCCGCGTTCTTCTCGAGGAAGCGCGTGGCGTCGCCGACGGTCAGGATCGTCTCGGCGGCATCGTCCGGGATTTCGACGCCGAACTCTTCCTCAAACGCCATGACCAGCTCGACGGTGTCGAGGCTGTCCGCGCCCAGATCGTCGATGAAGCTGGCATTGTCCGTCACCTTCTCGGCGTCAACGCCAAGATGTTCAATGACGATCTTCTTAACCCGTTCGGCAATGTCGCTCATCGCTCGGTACCTCAAAAATGTTGGATGTGCCGCCACGGTCTGCGACTCGGGGAGAGCCACGGGCCCGATCGGGCATCGGTTTTTTTGCCCCCGCAGAGTGTCCGGCAGCGGGCGGCGCACCGCTCCGAAACCGGGCCTCTCTCCCCTCGGGATCAAAAATCGCGGGGTCGATTAACACACTTATTTTAGATTGGCCACAAGCCCCGGCCAGCCTTCCACGCCTCAGCTCCGCCTTCAGATCATCGCCATTCCGCCATTCACGTGCAGCGTCTGGCCGGTGACGTAGGATGCTTCGTCGCTGGCGAGATAGACCACAGCGGAGGCGACGTCACCACCCGTACCCAGACGGCCGGCCGGCACCTTCTCGATGATCGTCTCTTTCTGCTTGTCGTTCAGCGCGTGCGTCATTGGGCTTTCGATGAAGCCAGGCGCCACGCAGTTCACGGTGATGCCGCGGCTCGCGACCTCCTGGGCCAGTGCCTTCGACATGCCGATCATGCCGGCCTTCGACGCCGCATAATTGCCCTGCCCCGGATTGCCCGTCACGCCGACGACCGAGGTGATTCCGATCAGTCGTCCGGTACGGCGCTTCATCATCCCGCGCAGCGCAGAGCGATAGAGGCGGAATCCGGCGGTGAGATTGACCTGCAGGACGGCATCCCACTCCTCGTCCTTCATGCGCATGAAGAGATTGTCGCGAGTGATACCTGCGTTGTGGACAAGAATGTCGAGCCCGCCGAGCGCCGTCTCCGCCTGCCCCGCCAGTGCGTCGACCGCCGCCGCGTCGGAGAGGTTGCAGGTCAGGATATGCGTCCGCTCGCCGAGTTCGCCCGCAAGCGCATCGAGCGCCTCGGCGCGGGTGCCGGACAGGACGACGGTCGCGCCTTGTTTGTGAAGCGCGCGCGCGATGTCGCCGCCGATTCCACCCGTGGCGCCGGTGACGAGCGCTTTCTTCCCGGTCAGGTCAAACATTTGATGATTCCTCCTCCATCCCTCATGCCCGGGCTCGACCCGGGCATCCAGAGCCCCGAGATCGGCGCTGCGTCTGGATTGCCGGGTCAAGCCCGGCAATGAGGGAGCCTAGATTGAAAAGCTGGCCGCATCTTCCGGCGTGCCGATGCTGGTCCCTTCAACGCCGTCGGCAATGCGTTTCACCAGTCCGGCGAGCACCTTGCCGGAACCAAGCTCGACGAACCGGGTCACGCCGTTCTGGGCCATATAAGCCACGCTCTCACGCCAGCGAACCGTTCCGGTCACCTGCTCGACGAGCAATTTGCGGATTTCGTCCGGGTCGGTGACGGCGCGCGCCACCATATTGGCGACGACCGGCACGACCGGAGCGTTGACCACGGCATCGAGCAGCGCGGTGCGCATCTTATCGGCCGCAGGCGCCATCAGCGGCGAATGGAACGGCGCGGACACCGGCAGCAGGATGCCGCGCTTCACGCCCTTGGCCTTGGCGATCTCGATCGCGCGCTCGGCCGCTGCCTTGTGGCCGGAGACGACGACCTGTCCGCCGCCATTGTCGTTCGCGACCGTGAGAACCTCACCCTGCGCGGCTTCGGCCGCGATCTCGCGGGCCTGGTCGGGATCGGTGCCGATCAGAGCGGTCATTCCGCCCTGCCCGACCGGCACGGCCTCCTGCATTGCCTCGCCGCGAATGCGCAGAAGGCGCGCGGCATCCGAAAGGGAGAGGCTGCGGGCGGCGCAAAGCGCCGAATATTCACCAAGGGAATGACCGGCCACGAACTTGGCGTTGCGTGCGAGATCGAGCCCGCGCTCCGCCTCGAGCACACGGAGCGCCGCGATCGACACCGCGAGGAGCGCCGGCTGAGTGTTCGCGGTCAGCGTCAGCTGGTCCTCGGGGCCTTCCCACATGATCTTGGAAAGCCTCTGTCCGAGCGCCTCGTCTACCTCGTCGAAGACCGCACGGGCCACGGGGAAGGCATCGGCGAGCGCGCGGCCCATGCCGACCTGCTGGCTGCCCTGCCCCGGAAAGACAAAGGCCGTTCCCATCCGTGTCTCCTCTTGTTTCTTGAGGAGGCGCACAGACACGACACAGCGGCGCACTGTCAAGCTCGCGCAAGCAAAAAGGCCGCCCGTCGGGCGGCCTCCTGGTCTCTGCCAGCTCTGCTTACTGATGGTACTTCTGTACCCTGTGGAAGGTCGCGGCCTTGGTCTGGGGAGCGGTCGAGACCGCCGGAGGCAGCTGATGGTGTGTCATACCGTACATCAATCCCTGCGACATCGGTGGAATCGCGGTATGCTCATGGTAAATCTCGTTACGGATTTCTGCGTCGACCTTGCCGGAATTGGCGAGAGCAGCATTCGCACTGAGTGCAAGAGCACTCGATGCTATGAGAACGCGGATAAGATTGGTCATAACTTCCATCCCGGTTGCGGCCGTCATTTGGCTGACCGCGATTGCTTCTGCTCGGGCGGCGAAGCTTTTGTTTACGTCGTCCGTGACTATGAAATGGGTGCGCATAGCTGGACTGCAATCCTCGACAATGGTCGAATAATGAACGACTTCGATCACAGGTCCAGCGCGCGCGTGTCGGGCTATTCAACCACCGGAAGAGTGGGTAGGCTGGTGGAGGCCGTTGCGACATAAGTGATCTGCACGGTGGTCGTCGCCAAACCACAGATTTAGAGGCAGGAGCGCCATGCTTAAGGGCTTCTTACTTGCCTTCGCAACCAGCTGTGCACTCCTCTCCCCGCCACAGGCCCGAGCGGACACGTCGGTCCCAACGTCAATCGTCACACCGAATGTGGTGGAGACATCGCGCGGTACGTTCGAGTTCAAAGATGGGGTGCCGACAGAGCCGACTGCCGACGCGCTCTACGATCAGCTCGACTTCACCTACGCCTACCGCACCTTCATGGACACCATGCGCGGCGTCAGCATCCGCGCGCTCCGGCGCGGAATGGAGGACATGGGTGTCAAGAAGAACGAGGTGCTGGTTTTCTCCGAACTGATGGACGCGAAGTCGCTGTTCCTGACCCCGAACGCGGACACGATCTACGTCATGGGGTGGCTCGACCTGAGCGACGGTCCGGTCGTGATCGAGTCGCCGCCCGAGTTCCTCGGCATCGTGCAGGATGCTTGGTTTCACTGGGTGACCGACATGGGCAGTCCGGGGCCCGACCGTGGCCTCGGCGGGAAATACCTCATCGTCCCGCCCGGCTACGATGGAGAGCTACCGAACGGCGGCTACTTCATCGCCCACGCAAAGACGAACGGCATCCTCTGGTTCGGCCGCTCCTTTCTGAAGGACGGACGCGACCCGAAGCCGGCCGTCGACGTGATCAAGTCGTCCACGAAGGTCTACCCCTTCGAGCCGGGTGGCGTCGGCACCCCGATTGCCGCCTTCCTCGCCGGCACCGCGCGCCTCGGCAAGATCATCGAGCCCCCGGCTACCATTTTCCATGAGGGAAGCGGAAAGGTAATGAACACCCTTCCCCCGAACGATTGGAGTTACTTCGAGCTACTGGACGAGGTGGTCCAGGACGAGCCCGCGACCGCGCTCGACGTCGAGCTGATGGGTCCAATCGCAGCCGTCGGCATTGTGAAAGGCAAGCCGTTCGCGCCCGACCAGCGCATGCGAGGGATCATGACGGACGCCGTCGCGGTGGCGAATGCCGCGTCGCGCAATCTCCTGATGAATCCGAGGGACCCAGACTGGTTCTTCTATCCCGACTCGTCCTGGTTCAACATGCTCTTCGAGAGCGGTTACGAGTTCGAGACCCCGATCCCCGAAATCACGCGTAACGGGGCAAAGCCCTACCCGCCGACGGGATACCGTCAGATGGACGCCCGCACGAGTTTCTTCTACGGCATCACCGGGATTACGCCGGCAATGGCGATGCGCCTGACGGGGATCGGCTCGCAGTATCTCATCACGGCGAGAGACGCCGACAGGAAGTACTTCGATGGGTCCAAAACCTACAAGGTCACGTTGCCTAAGGATATTCCGGAGTCCAACTTCTGGTCGCTTACGGTGTACGACAACATGACCCGCTCGATGCTCGACACGCCGCAACGATACCCGCGGGCCGGCAGCCAGAGCTACCCTTCGCCCGCAGCGGAAGCCAATGCCGACGGCTCAACCACGGTCTACTTCTCACCAACCCAGCCGGTCGGAGTTGCCAGGGGAAACTGGATTCAGACGATGCCAGACAAGGGCTGGTTTGTATGTCTGCGGCTTTATAGTCCGCTCGAGCCGTTCTTCGACCGGAGCTGGCGGATCAGCGAGATCGAAGCCATCAAATGATGGATCCGACGGTGCTGGTCGGCGACACCGCCATGAACCAGACCTGATGGTTCCGTTTTGCAAAAGCCCGACGAGCGACGGCTTTATGTATTTCTCGAAGCGGAATTCCGCTTTCGCCAATTCAAGCTGTTCGCGTTCATCGGGTCACGGCCTAGCTGGAAACCGATCGGCCTCCGTCACACTCGCGCCGCTGCACGGCGTCTGCTAAAGACCTCGCATGATCCGCGTCACGCTCATCGACAACTACGACAGCTTCACTTTCAACGTGTTGCACGCCATCGGCCGCCTAGGCGCGCAGGTCAAAGTCCTGCGCAACGACAAGACCACGGTCGAGGACGTCATGGCCGACCGGCCGGACGCGATCGTGATCTCGCCGGGACCGTGTACGCCTAAAGAAGCAGGCATTTCCTGTGACCTGATCCGCCGCGCGGGCCCCGAGATTCCGGTTTTTGGCATCTGCCTCGGCATGCAGGCGATGGGCGACATCTACGGCGGCAACGTCGTTCGTGCGCCCGTGCCGGTCCACGGCAAGGTCAACCTGATCAACCATCAGGGCAAAAGCGTCTTCCGCGGCATCAACGAGCCGATCCACGCGACGCGCTATCACTCGCTTGTCGTCGACCGCGCGACCCTGCCCGCCGAGCTCGAAGTGACGGCGGAGAGCGAGGACGGTCTGATCATGGGCCTGTCCCACAAAGAACTGCCGGTTCATGGCGTGCAGTTCCACCCCGAGAGCATTGCGTCCGAACACGGGTCCACCCTGTTTTCGAACTTCCTCGCGATCGCCCGCGAGTGGAACGACAGCCGCCGTACCGGCTCCCTCCGCAAGGCCGGCTGATTGCCGATGGACAGCTTCAAGCCTTTCGTCGCCCGTGTCTCCGACGGCCGTCCCCTCACACGTGAGGAAGCGACCGCCGCGTTCGACATCATCATGTCCGGCGAGGCGACGCCCGCACAGATCGGCGCCTTCCTGATGGCGCTCCGCATCCGTGGCGAAGTCGTCGACGAGATCGCGGGCGCGGTCTCGGTCATGCGGGCCAAGATGACACCGGTCATCGCTCCGCCTGGCTCGGTCGACGTGGTCGGCACCGGCGGCGACAGCGCCGGCTCGTACAATATCTCTACTTGCGCCGCCTTCGTGGTCGCTGGCGCCGGCATTCCCGTCGCCAAGCACGGCAACCGGGCGCTTTCCTCCAAATCGGGCTCGGCGGACGTGCTGATTGCGCTGGGCGTAAAGATCGACATCCCGCCGGAAAAGATATCCGAATGCATCAACGAGGCCGGCATCGGCTTCATGTTCGCGCCGAACCATCATTCGGCGATGCGCTATGTCGGCCCGGCCCGCGCCGAACTCGGCATCCGCACGATCTTCAACATACTGGGCCCGCTCTCGAACCCGGCCGGCGTCACGCGCCAGATGGTCGGTGTGTTCTCGCGCGCCTGGGTCGAGCCGATCGCCCATGCGCTCGCGGCGCTCGGCACCGAGCATTCCTGGGTCGTCCACGGGTCCGATGGCCTGGATGAGATCACCGGTACCGGCCTGAGCCACGCCGCCGAGATCAGGAACGGTCAGGTGACTTTGTTCGACATCGATCCGCGCACGTTCGGCCTCACCTGCTGCACGGCGGAAGACCTCAAGGGCGGCGACGGCATCTATAATGCGGCGGCTCTGCTCGGCGTTCTCGACGGCGTCGACAACGCCTATCGCGATGTCACGGTGCTGAACGCGGCCGCCGGTCTCGTCGTCGGAGGCAAGGCCGAGAACCTCGCGGAGGGCGTGGTGCTGGCCCAGCAGAGCATCGACACCGGTGCCGCTCGGGCGCGGTTGGAGAAGCTGATCGAAGTTTCGAATTCGTGATGGTCTGCCCCTCTCCCTTAGGGAGAGGGCCGGTTCGCCGGCAGGCGAGCGGGTGAGGGGTAAGGCCTATCGACAGCTTTTACCCCTCACCCGGTCACGGCTTCCGCCGTGACTCGACCTCTCCCCTTGGGAGAGGTAATGAACCATCCCATGACCGACATCCTGTCGAAGATCGAAGCCTACAAACGACGCGAAATCGCGGAAGCCAAGTCGACCGTGCCGCTGGTCGAGATTTCGGCTCGGGCGATGCGTGCGCCGCCCGTTCGTGGCTTTGCCGATTCCATCGCAGGGAAGATCGCAGGCGGCCAGACGGCGCTCATCGCCGAGATAAAAAAGGCGAGCCCGTCAAAAGGCCTGATCCGCGCCGACTTCGACCCGCCTGCCCTCGCCCGCGCTTATGAGGCTGGCGGTGCTGCCTGCTTGTCCGTCCTTACCGACGGCCCAAGCTTCCAGGGCGCTCCGGAGTTCCTCACCGCCGCCCGCGCCGCCTGCTCCTTGCCGGCGCTCCGCAAGGATTTCCTCTATGAGCCCTATCAGGTCGCAGAAGCGCGCGCATGGGGTGCCGATTGCATTCTGATCATCCTTGCGGGCGTCACCGATGCCGAAGCTCGTGACCTCGCCAAAGCTGCGAAGGATTGGGGTCTCGATGTCCTCGCCGAGGTGCATAACGAAGCGGAACTCGACCGCGCGCTGGAGCTCGACGCCCGGATGATCGGCATCAACAACCGTGATCTGCGGACCTTCGAGGTCTCGCTCTCGATCACCGAGCGTCTCGCGCCGAAGATTCCGAGCGACCGCATCATCGTCGGAGAGAGCGGCATCTTTACCCCGGCCGACGTCGCCCGCGTTGCCGAGGCCGGCGCTCGCACGATCCTCGTCGGCGAAAGCCTGATGCGCCAGGCGGACGTCGAAGCCGCGACCCGCGCGCTTCTGGCTTCCGCGCACGCCCGCTCCGCCGCCGAGTGATGTCCAGGCTCACCCATATCGCCGAGAGCGGCGAGGCCCACATGGTCGATGTCTCAGACAAGGCCGAGACCGAGCGCGAGGCGCGGGCCGAGGGCCGCGTCGTCATGGCCGCCGAGACGCTCGACCTGATCCTGCGCGGCGACGCCAAGAAGGGCGACGTCATCGGCACAGCCCGCATCGCCGGCATCATGGCCGCCAAGCGCACCTCGGACCTGATCCCGCTCTGCCATCCGCTGATGCTGTCCAAGGTCACGGTCGATATCGAAGCCGATCTCGCTCTTCCCGGCCTGCACGTCACGGCAACCGCCAAGCTCAAGGGCCAGACCGGAGTCGAAATGGAAGCGCTGACGGCCGTCTCCGTCGCCTGCCTCACCATCTACGACATGGCCAAGGCGGTCGATCGCGGCATGCGGATAGAAAACATCCGGGTTCTGGCCAAATCCGGCGGCCGTTCCGGCGACTGGCACGCGGACTGAGCATGAGCCGCCAACCGCTCCTTCCGGTCGCCGAGGCACTGGCACACGTCCTGCGCGGCGCGACTCTCCTCGGCACCGAAGCGGTTCCGCTGACGATGGCAGCCGGACGTACGCTCGCTGAGCCCATCACCGCCCTCCGCACCCAGCCTTCGTTCCCGTCATCCGCGATGGACGGTTACGCCGTTCGCACAGCAGATGCCGTGGAAGGCGCCGAACTCCGTCTGATCGGCGAATCGGCCGCGGGCCATCTGTTCTCCGGAAGGCTTGAGGCGGGCCAGACCGTCCGCATCTTCACCGGCGGCGCGGTGCCGGAAAACGCGGACGCCGTGGTCGCGCAGGAAGATACGGTTCGCGAGGGCGATCGCGTCAGCATCATCATCAATGCGAAGCCCAATCAGCATATCCGCCCGGCGGGTCTTGATTTCCGCGCCGACGATGTCCTGCTGGAGGCAGGCACTCTTCTGACTGCGCGGTCGGTAGCGCTCGTCGCCGCAACTGGACGCTCCGAAATCGTCGTCGCACGTCGCCCGCGTGTCGCCATTCTCGCGACGGGCGATGAACTGGTCGAGCCGGGCGAAGAGCCGCGCGACGGCCAGATCAACGGCTCGAATGGCATCATGCTGGAGAACATGGTCCGGACTGCCGGCGGCGAGCCGATCGAGCTCGGCATCGCACGCGATACGCTGGAGGCGATCCAGGACGCGGCCCGCCACGCACGCGACCTCAATGCGGACGTGATCGTCACGACTGGCGGCGCCTCCGTCGGCGACCATGACCTCGTTCACAAGGCGCTGTCAGCCGAAGGGCTCAAACTCGATTTCTGGCGTGTCGCCCTGCGGCCGGGCCGCCCGATGATGGCGGGCAACATGAACGGCATCCGCATGCTGGGCCTGCCGGGAAACCCGGTCTCGACCCATGTCTGCGCCTTCCTGTTCATGGTGCCGCTGCTGCGCGCTCTGCAGGGGCGCAGGGACGTCCATCACCAATTGGAGTATGCGGTGCTCGGCACGTCACTGGGCGAAAATCAGGGTCGCCAGGATTATATGAGGGGCAAGCTCACCCTGTCGGAAACCGGTGTGGCGACGGCCATGCCGTTCGGCAGGCAGGATTCGTCCATGCTACGCCTGCTCGCCGAGGCCGACTGCCTGATCATGCGGCCTCCGGAAGATGCGCCGCGCTCGAAAGGCGATCCGTGCCGGATCATCCGGCTCGACGAGCACTTGTAGAGAACGCGCGTCCGTATTCACGTACAATTGCAGCCGGATCGTCGGCGCGCATCACCGTGCCCATTACAGCCAGGCCATAGGCGCCCGCCTCGATGCAGGGATGCGCCGAAGTCGGGGTCACGCCGCCGAGCGCAAAGACCGGGATGGCGAACTCCGCCGCCAGACGGATCGTCTCGAGGCCGAGCGCGGGCCCATATCCCGGCTTGCTTTCGGTCGGGAAGATCGGGCTGAGCGTCACGTAATCCGCACCCGCTTCCTTTGCCGACCCGACATCGCCGAGCGAGTGCGCCGAGAGGCCGACCCAAGCCGAGCCGAGCAATTCGCGGGCGGGCCCGATATCCTCGGCCCTCTGTAAGTGGACCCCGTCCGCGCCGATCTCCGCCGCGAGGGCCACATCGGTGCTCACGGAGAGCCTGGACCCGCAGCCTCGCGTGATCTCGCGCAGCCGGAGCGCCATATCGCGCCGCTCGGCAGGGGCGATGTCCTTGTCCCGGAAGAGGATCCAGCCACAACCGCTGCCGCACAACTTCCCCACCACCTCCTCGACCGAGGTTTTCGCCTGGGTCCGGTCAGTGATGATGAGAAGACGCGGCAGCCGGTTCACGAACCGACGAGGCCGAGTTGCGGGCTCGACGGCTCCGCGCGGCCGCGGCGCGGGATACGGCCTGCCAGATAGGCCAGGCGTCCGGCATCAACGGCATGGCCCATCGCCGCCGCCATCCGCACCGGATCGGCCGCCTTGGCGACCGCCGTGTTCAGCAGGACGGCCGATGCGCCGAGTTCCATCGCAATTACCGCGTCGGAAGCAGTGCCAATACCGGCATCGACAACCACCGGAACCGGCGAACGGTTACAGATCAGTTCGATATTCGCCGGATTGGCGACGCCCATGCCCGAGCCGATCAGCGAGCCCATGGGCATCACCGCCGCCGCGCCGAGATCGGCCAGCCGCTGGCAGACCACCGGATCGTCGTTGCAATACGGCAGCACGGTGAAGCCGCGCGAGATCAGTTCCTCGGTCGCCTTCAGCAGTTCCTGAACGTCCGGATAGAGCGTCTCCCGGTCACCGATGACCTCAAGCTTGATCCAGTTCGTCTCGAGCGCCTCGCGGGCAAGCTCGGCCGTCAGGATCGCGTCGCGCGCCGTCTCGCAGCCAGCCGTGTTCGGCAGGAACTTGTAGTCCGACAAAAGCTTGACGGTATCGAAGCCCTGCCCCGCCAGCGAGACGCGGCGGATCGACATCGTCACCATCTCGGCGCGGCTGGCCTGCACGCTGTCGAGCAGCACCTTCTGGTTCGGATAACCGGCCGTGCCGATCCAGAGCCGCGAGCGGAACGTCTCGCCGCCGACGACAAAGGGATCGTCGAAAATGTCGGTGTTCGCCATCTCAGCCTCCCGGCAGCGCGCGGACGATCTCCACGCGATCGCCCTTGGAAAAGGTCACGCGCTCCCATTCGGCGCGGGGCACAACCTGCCCGTTCAGCGCGACCGCGATGCCGCGCCGCGTATGGCCCTCGTCGAGCTCTTCCTTGAGCAGGTCATCGACCGTCGTCGCACCGCATTGGCGCGTCTGGCCGTTGATCGTCAGTTCCATGGTCCTCAAAGTCCTCCGGTCAGCCGGCTGCTGTTCTTGCCGAACCGCTGAAAGGTGAAACCAGTTTCCGGGCCATCCATCCGTCCGTCCAGGATCAGGTGCTCGATCGCCCGCGCGGAAACGGGTGCGAGCAGGATGCCGTTGCGGTGATGGCCGGTCGCGAGCACGAGCCCGTCGATCCCTGCTTCGCCGAAGATCGGCGCATCATCGAGCGAAGTCGGCCGGAAGCCGGCCCATATCTCGTCGATCGCCAGCTCTTCCATGGACGGAAGAACCCTCCGCGCCGCTTCCAGCAGCGCGAAGACGCCGCCGGCGGTGTTGACCTTGTCGAAGCCGCGCTCCTCCACGGTCGCGCCGATGATCAGGCGATTATCTCCCTTCGGCGCCATATGGATCTGCTCGGTCCATATGACGTGGGTCAGCGCCGGCATGCGCGGATCCATCCGCAGCGCCAGCGACTGACCGCGCAGCGGTCGGACCGGCAGGCTGATCTCCGGCACGAGTTCCGGCGACCAGGCTCCGGCGGCCAGCACGACGGTGCCTGCCGAATAGGTCTCGGTCGCGGTCGATAGGCCGGTTATCCGCCCGCCGCTCCGCTCCAGCGAAACGACCGGCGTGTTCTCGAACAGGACGCCACCCGCGCGCTTGAATGCCTCGGCCAGGGCGGCCGCGACCTTCCGGGCGTCGACCTGATGATCCTGCTCGCAGAGGATGGCGCCCGAAACGTTGGGGCGAAGCCCCGGCTCGCGCTCGCGCGCCGACGATCCGGACAGCCATTCGGTGTTCAGGCCGAGCCGCTTCTGCAGATCATGCCGGAAGCGCAACCGGTCGACTTCCTCGCGGCCGAGCGCCACGACCATCGTACCCTCGGCCTTGTAGTCGACCGAAAGCCCGCTCACGTCCTCAAGCTCGCGGGCGAAAGCGGGCCAGAGTTCCTGGCTGGCGAGCGTCAGCGGCAGGAGATCATCCTCGCCGGCCTCGACCTCGGCGGTCGCGGCCAGCATGCCGGTCGCGGCCCGCGTCGCGCCGGACCCGACGACGTCGCGCTCGAACACCGCGACGGAAAGCCCGCGTTTCCGGAGCTTCCAGCCGATCGACAGGCCGATGATGCCGCCGCCGACGATGGCTACGTCGAAGCGGGTACCGGCCATGCGCTCACTCAGATTGATGACCCTGTCCATTCACGCTCCCTTCGCTGGAATGACCCAGATCAGGTTCGTCGGGTTTGATCTCAGCCGCTGAACAGCGGCACCCCGGCGCGGTTCAAGACGACATAATCGCGGCGTTCCCGCCGTGCAAGCCGCCCTTCCACAATCTCCATACTCTACACGCATTTAGCCTGCCGCGCGAACCTGTGGCCATGCGGCATAGCAAATGCAGCTCAGCTGCCAGCGCATTTTCAGGCCGTCAAATTAATCTAACTTATACGGGCAATCCCCTATTCAAGGGTCCGGATTCGTTTTGATTCGCGACCGGGCATCTTTCAACAGGCGCTCGCAGAAAATCGGGCGCCGATGGACCAGATCGAAGTTCTGCAAGGCTGGCTGATCTCACAGGATCTGGTTCTGCGTGGACTGCTCGCCCAGCACGCCCGCGATGTCGGCCCGGATGGCATCAAATGTATCCGCTCGATGCGCTCCGGCATGCTGGCCTCCCTGCAATTGATGCAACGCGACTGCGATGAGAAGAGCGATCGCGTCTGGGCCCATGCGACCGACTTCCTCAACACCCTCTTCGACGAGGTCGAGAAGCGGCTGGAAAGCCTCAGCCGCGCCGAGGCGGCGGAAAAAGGCAGGCAGGCTGACGCGCCATGCGGCGCAAGCCTTCCGGAAATATCGAATCTTTAGCGCAGGGAACCCGATTCCCGTGCGTACAATTCTCATAGACCGGGGTTGGGTATGGATCACCGGAGGATGGGAATGAAAAAGTTTCTCGCAACTGGCATCGCGGCGCTCATGGCGGCCGGCTCGTTCGTAAGCCCCGCCGCGGCGCAATTCGCCGGAAGCGCACCGGCCGCCGTCGCGGCCGCCGAGAAGACGAGCAATGTGACCGAGATCCGCAGCCGGCATGGCGGCGGTCATCGCTGGCACGGCAACCGTCATGGTCGCTGGCACGGCAATCGTGGCGGCCACCGGTATTACGGCTATCGCCACCGCCATTACGGCTATGGCTATCGGGACTATTACGGTCCGGCCTTCGCCGCCGGCATCATCGGCCTGACGGCCGGCGCCATTGCGGCAAATGCAGGCTCCTACGACCGTAATGACGAGTACTGCGCGGCGCGCTTCAGGTCATACGACCCGCGTAGCGGCACTTATCTCGGCTACGACGGTTTCCGGCACGCCTGCCCGTAAGGCGACCCAGACGAACCCCCGCTTCGGCAACGGAGCGGGGGTTTTTATGCCGGAACCGCCGGCGCTTCTTGCGAGACGAGGTCGCGCAATTCCGGCAGGCACGAGCCGCAATTCGTGCCGCATTTCAGCACCCGCCCAAGCGCCGCCGTATCGCCGACCCCATCCCGGATCGCCCGGCGGATCCGCTCCTCGCCGACGCCGAAGCACGAGCAGACGATCCGCCCCTCGGACGGCTGGGGCGTGACCGACCGCGCTCCGAGCAGAACTCGCCGCTCTCCGGCCGTCACAACGCGCCTGTCGGCGAACAATTCCATCAGCCAGACGGGGTCCGGCAGGCCGGCGGGACCACCCACCATCAGGCACTCGGTCATCGCGCCGCCATCGTCCAGCGCCGCCGCGCGGAAAAGACCTCGCTGCCGGTCATGATAGTCGAGAAGCCCGTTCTGGCTCGCCATCAGCGAAAGGCCGAGGACGATCCCTTCTCCCGCCGGCTCCAACCCCGCAAGCCGATACGCATAACCGCCGGGAACGGCCGATCGCGCCCAGTAGCCGAACCCCCTGGGACGGAAGCGCCGGCGTGACAGGAAAAGTCCTTCCCAGCGCGCAGCGAACGGCGCCAGACGCGCCGGGGTATGCTTCAGTTCCGGCTGGCCCGACACCGCGTCGCAGGCCGGATTTGCAACTCGCCCCGGTGAACCATGGGCGGTGACGTCGTCCGTCCAGTGCATCGGCAAAAAGGCCTGACCCTTCGTCTGGTCGGTGGTCACCCGCACGCGCGCCACTGCTCGTCCCCACGCGCTCGATACTTCGGCGAACCCGCCGTCTGCGATCCCCAACGAAATCGCGTCAGCCGGGTTCAGTTCCAGCACCGGTTCGGGAGCCTGCGCCATCAGCCGCGCAACCTCGCCGGTCCGGGTCATCGTGTGCCATTGGTCACGCAGCCTCCCGGTATTGAGGACGACGGGATGCCCCTGCCCCGTCGCGTTCGCCGGAGCCTGCTGACCCACCGCAATGAACCGCGCCCGGCCGTCCGGCGTCGGGAAACGCCTGTCGCAGAACAGTCGCGCGGTTCCAGCCCGTTGGCCCGCCGGCACCGGCCATTGCACCGGTTTCAGCGCCTCGAATTCATGGTCCGTCAGATCGGCGAGGCCGCCGATATCGAAGACCCGCTCACCGTGGTTTTCGAACGCCGATAAAGCCGCGTGCTCGCGAAAGATCGATGCCGCGTTCCGGAAGCCGAATGCCTCGCCGAACCCCATCCGCTGTGCGACATCGCAGACGATCCGCCAATCCGGACGCGTCTCGCCCGGCAGCGGCATGAAAGCCCGCTGGCGCGAAATCCGCCGCTCGCTATTCGTGACCGTACCGTCCTTCTCGCCCCATCCGGCGGCCGGAAACAGCACGTCGGCATGGCGTGCCGTGTCGGTCCCCGGGACGCAATCGGACACGACGAGAAAATCGCAATTGGCCAGCGCCTTCCGCACCTGGTTGCCGTTCGGCATGCTCGCCGCTGGATTGGTCCCCATCACCCACAGCGCCTTGATCCTGCCGTCAGCCAGCGCATCGAACATGTCGACCGCCTTGAGCCCCGACGCGGTCGCGAGCTTCTGTGTTTTCCAGAACCGCTGCACGCGATCCAGATCGGCCGGGTTCTCCAACGTCATATGCGCGGCGAGCTGGTTCGCCAGTCCGCCGACCTCGCGCCCGCCCATCGCATTCGGCTGGCCGGTGAACGAGAACGGGCCCATGCCGGCATGGCCGATCCGGCCGGTCGCCAGATGGCAATTGATGATCGCGTTGACCTTGTCCGTGCCGCGCGACGACTGGTTCACACCCTGCGAATAGACGGTAACCGTGCGCTCGGTTGCGGCGAACAGGTCATAGAACGCGACGAGATCATCGAACGGAACGCCGCATTCCTCGGCGATCGCGTAAAACTCCGGCGCGTCGGACTGCGCCTTGGCCAGCGCATCCTCGAAGCCGTTGGTGTGTTCCGAGACGAAGTCGCGGTCGATCCGGCCGACTCGCGCCAGATGGGCCAACAGTCCGTTGAACAGCAGGACATCGGTCCCCGGCTGGACCGGCAGGAAGAGATCGGCGTCGGCAGCCGTCGCGGTCCGGCGTGGATCGATCGCCACGATCTTCGTCCCACGCCGCGCCCGCGCATCGGTCAGCCGCCGGAACAGGATCGGGTGGCACCAGGCGGCATTCGAGCCGACGAGCACGACAAGATCAGCCTCGTCGAGGTCCTCGTAGCTGCAAGGCACGAGATCCTCGCCGAATGCTCGCCTGTGGCCAGCAACCGAGGAGGCCATGCAGAGCCGGGAATTGGTGTCGATGTTCCCCGAGCCGATGAAGCCTTTCATCAGCTTGTTGGCGACGTAATAGTCCTCGGTCAGGAGCTGGCCCGAGACATAGAAGGCGACCGAATCCGGCCCGTGCTTTTCGACCGCCTCGGCGAAGCGGCGCGCGGTCAGGTCGAGTGCCTCGTCCCAGCTCGCACGCCGTCCGCCGACCATCGGATGCAGCAGGCGGTTTTCCAGTCCCAGCGTCTCGCCAAGTGCCGAGCCCTTGGCACAGACGCGGCCGAAATTGGTCGGATGTTCGGGATCGCCCGGCGTCATGGGCGCCGGCCCGCCCAGGACCCCGCATCCCGTACCGCAATAAGGGCACGTGGTACGAACCGGCTCGTGATCGGCGGAATGCGCGGTCATGGACGAGACGACGCCTCTGAGGCCAGGCATTTATAAGTCGTCGTCCTCCGGCTAGACCGGAGGACCCGTGCGACGCTGCTGATGGATGCTCCGGTCAAGCCGGAGCATGACGGCGGAGAAAGAAAAACACCCACCTCAATACACATCGGCCTGGTACCGATGCGCCGCCTTCAACGCGGCGACATAGGTCTTAGCCGCCACCGCATCGCAACCACGGTGCTCCTCGACGATCGCATGCAGCGCCCGGTCGACATCGGCCGCCATGCGCTTGGCGTCGCCGCAGATGTAGAAATGCGCGCCACGCTCAAGCCATTGATAGAGCTCGGCGCCCTCTTCGCGCATCCGGTCCTGTACATACACCTTCCTGTCGCCGTCGCGCGACCAGGCGAGCGACAGCTTCGTCAGCGCTCCGGCCGTCTGGAGACCCGCCAATTCCTCCTCGTAGAAGAAGTCGTTGTCTCGCCGCTGATGGCCGAAGAACAGCCACGCACCGCCGGTCGCCGAAGTCGCCAGCCGATCCTGGAGGAATGCGCGGAACGGGGCGATGCCGGTGCCGGGCCCGACCATGATGATCGGCACGCTGCCGTCCGCCGGCAGAGCAAACCCGTGCGCCTTCTGTACATACACCGGGAGTTTTGCTCCCTCGCCGATACGTCCAGCGAGGAATGTCGATGCGACGCCCAGCCGTTCCCGGGAGCCGATCTCGTAGCGAACGGCGTCGACGGTCAGCGTCAACCGTCCGGCCTGTGCCTTCGGGCTCGACGAGATCGAATAGAGGCGCGGCTGCAGCGGGTCGAGCACCGAGAGGAAAGCGCCCGCTTCCAGCATGGTGGACGGCGACTTGTCGAGCGCGGCCAAGACGTCAGTCACGTCGAGATCGCCGTCGGGGTCCTCGCCTTCGGCCATCCGCGCCAGCTTCACCTTCTCGTCGGGGTCCTCGGCCATCTCGCCGATCAGCGCGAACAAAGCGTCGGGGGCAGCGCCGATCGCCTTCTCGCGCAGCAGCACGTCACGCACGGACTTGCCGTCGGCTGTCGCATCGGCCGCGAGACCGAGCCGCGCCATGATCGCGTCGACCAGGCCCGCGTCGTTCACCGGCATCAGGCCGAAGCTGTCGCCGGCGGCGTAGTCCAGTCCGTCGGGAAGCTGGAACTCGACGTGCCAGGTCTCCTTGGCGGACGCACCCTTGTTCAGCCGCGACCGGCTCAGGAAGGTCGCGTCGACGGGGTGCTCCCGCGAGCGCCCCGGTGCCGAGGCGGGCGCCGCCTGCGTCTCAGCCTTTGCCTCAACTGCCGGAGCCGCGCCACCGTCGAGTTCCGCGGCGAGCTTCTTCAGCATGCGCATCGTCTCCTTGCCGCCGGGCTGGCAAAGATTGAGGCGCTCCTCTTTCTTGAGAGCGATCGCGTTCGAATAGTCTTCGCAATTGTAGCCGCACTGGCCGCAGTCCTGCTGCGCCATTGCCGCCATCATCCGGCGCTTCAGCGGCTTGCCGTCGGCCAGGGCCATGCGCTCGTCCATCGCCATGGTGGGGTCGTGCCACGGCGCGCCGTCGTCGACTTCGGCTGGTTCTGCCGTACCCGGCAGTCCGGGCATGAAGGCAGCGGCCTGCTCCGACGACAGGCTCGCCGGGCCGGCGCCGTCGAGCGACAACATCCCGGCAAAGAAGCCGTTCAGCCAGGCCCGCTGCTCGGACGAGAACGGGGCATTGTCCGGAAGGACCGGCGAGAAGAAGGGTGACGGCTGAACGCTCATTCCGCGGCCTCCGCCGCGAAGATCGCGGTCAGTTGGTCGATCTCGTGACGGCGGGTGAAGTCGGCGAAGCTTTCCTCGTCCGACGAGCGATTGGCCATCCAGCCTTTCAGCATCCGCTCGACGAGGCGCGGCGCGTCCTCGGCCTTCACGTCCTGGAAGAGCTCGCGGCCGATACCGGCATCGGGGCCGAACCCGCCGCCGACGCAGACATTGTAGCCATCGACCGTATCGCCCTCATCGGAGACGGTGACGCGCTGACCGATCAGGCCGATATCGCCGATGTAATGCTGGGCACAGCTGTTGTGGCAGCCGGTCAGGTGGATGTTCACCGGCCGATCGACCTGCACCGTCGCGTCGCAATGGAGCGCGATTTCCTCGGCATTGCGCTTGGTCGGCGCCGCCGCGAACTTGCATCCTTCGCTGCCGGTGCAGGCGACGAGGCCGGCCCGTACCGCTGTCGCCGAAATCCCTAGCCCCATCGCCTCGATGGCCGCCACGGCGAGCGCAACGTTCGCGTCGCGGACGCCTGAAACCAGCAGGTTCTGCCAGACGGTCAGCCGGATATCACCGTCACCGAGATCGCGGGAAATCTTGGCGATCCCGCGCATCTGCTCGACGGTCATCTTGCCGACCGGCAGCGTCACGCCGATCCAGTTCAGTCCATCCTGCTTCTGCTTGTGGACGCCGATATGCGCCTGCCGGTCGGATGCCGGCCGTTCGATCACGGCTTCGCCTGGAACGCGGACGAGCGCCTCGCCAAGCTTCGCCTCGACCTCGACCAGGAACTTGTCGAAGCCCCAGGCGTCGAGCACGTATTTCAGCCGCGCCTTCTTGCGATCGGTGCGGTCGCCATGGTCGACGAAGACGCGGACGATCGCATCCGCGACACGGGTCGTGTCCTCCGGCTTCACGATGACGCCGGTGTCCAGCGCCAGATCCTTGTGGCCGGTGATGCCGCCGAGCGCAAGGCGGAACCAGACCCCGGCCTCGACGCCGAACCCGTCCCTCACCTCGACCGCCGAGAAGCCGATATCGTTGGTATCCTCGAGCGCCGTGATCAGTCCGGCGCCATCGAATGCCACGTTGAACTTGCGCGGCAGACCGTAGAGCGAGCGATCATTCAGGATGTGGTGGTGCCACTCGCTGGCATAGGGTCGGGTATCGAGCAATTCTTGCGGATCGATGCCCGCCGTCGGCGTACCGGTGACGTTGCGGATGTTGTCGGCGCCTGAGCCCTTGCAGGTCAGGCCGAGTGCAACGAGCTTCTCCAGCACCTGGATGCCGTCGGTCGCCGGAATCTCGCGAACCTGCAGATTGGCCCGCGTCGTCACATGGGCATATGGCCCGCCATGCGCCTCGGCGATATCGGCCACACTCGCGAACTGCCAGTGCGTCATCACCCCGTTCGGGATGCGCAATCGGACCATGTAGCTGTCCTGCGCCGGCCCGACGAAGAACAGGCCATGATAGCGCCAGCGCAGAATGTCCGGCCCCTTCGGATAGACGCCGTCCTTCGCTGCCTTCTTCATCCGGCTGTAGGAATCGAGGCCGTTTTCCTCGCGCCGGGCGATCTCGATGGGATCGAGTTTCTTGCCCTCGGCTTCCGTGCGGAGCTGCGCCTTGAGGCCGGCGGCGTCCGGGCCAGTGGGCTCGGCGGGGGCCGATGCCGGAGCCATTCCGGGCATCGCGCCGCCGCGCGCGCCGAGTGGCGGCAGGCCGCGCGACGAGCGCATCGCGCCCAGCCCCGAGACGAAGCCTTCGAGATAGCGTTTCTGTTCCGCTGAAAAATCGCCGCTCATCATCGCCTCATGCGGCCGCGCAAAGCGCGGGCCCGAAGATCAGGGTGTCGCGGATCGGCGCGGTGTCGGCGCCGCTCTGGATCAGATTGAAGAAGAAGGCGCCGTCGGCGGTGTCGCCGTAGAGCACGGCGCCGATCAGCCGGTCGTCCTTCAGTACGAGTCGCCGATAGACGCCACGGCCGGGATCGCGCAGCACGACATCCTCGCGGTCTTCGGCGGGCGCGAAATCGCCGGCCGAGAACAAATCGATGCCGGTCACCTTCAGCCGCGTGGCCGTCGCCGCGGGAACGTAGGAACCGCCCGCGCCCACTAGCGTCCTGGCCAATACCGCCGCCATGTCGTAGAGCGGAGCGACGAGCCCGTAACAGGAGCCGCGATGCTGGACGCATTCGCCGACCGCGAAGATATGCGGATCGCTAGTCCGCATCTCGTCGTCGACGACCACGCCGCGATCGACGACGAGACCCGCGCTGCGCGCCAGATCCGCGTTCGGCCGAACGCCAACCGCCATCACTACGAGATCGGCCTCGATCTCCGGTCCGAGTTTCAGCTTCACCCCGGTCACGCGGTCGGTGCCAAGAATGGCTTCCGTCACCGCGCCGGTGACAACCTCGATCCCGCGCCCTTCCAGCTCGCGCCGGAGCATCCGCCCGGCCTCGACGTCGAGCTGGCGTTCCATCAGGCCGGGCATCAGGTGGACGACCGTGACCTTCATCCCGCGCGCCAACAGACCATTGGCCGCTTCAAGTCCAAGCAGGCCGCCGCCGATAACCACCGCACGGCCGCCGCGGCCGGCCGCCACGACCATCCGGTCGACGTCGAATGCGTCGCGAAAGCTCACGACACCGTCGAGCTCGGCTCCCGGCAGGGGCAGCATGATCGGATGCGAGCCGGTGGCGAGGATCAGTTTGTCATAGGAGATGCGCTCGCCAGCGCTCGTCATTACTTCACGCGCCGCGGGGTCGATCCCCGAGACCGGAGCCGAACGGCGAAGCTCGACGCCCGCCTCCGCGTACCAATCGGCGCCATGCGAGACGATGTCGTCGAAGCTCTTCTCGCCGGCCAGGACCGGCGAGAGCATGATCCTGTTATAGGCGAAATGCGGCTCTGCGCCGAACACGGTGATGTCGAAGCGGCCCGGAGCGCGCGCCAGCATCTCCTCCACCGCGCGGATACCGGCCATGCCGTTTCCAATGACGACGAGCCGGTCCTTCATGACGCCCGCGCCTTCTCGGCGGAGGCGGCGGCGTCCTTCATGAAGCCCGCGAGAAAGGTGTAGGTCTCGACCCAGGCTTCGCGCACATCCGGCGTGAAGCCGTCCCCGAGCCCCTGCTCCAGCGTCCAGATCAATGACGCGCCGACTGGCTCGTAATGCTCCGGCTTGACGCCGTAATCGTTGTGCCGCACCGCCAGTGCCGCGACGGCTGGCGCAATCGTTTCGAGCTTGGTCAGGCCGTTCACGGCTGTCGCAAGCATCATCATCAGCTTGCGCTTCTGCTCGCTCATATCCTCGGGGAACAGCCCCCGCAGATGCGGAGCCGCCTCGAACAGGCGGCCGTAGAACAGATCGGCGGCGACATCCGAAATCGGGGCAACCTTCCGGAAGCTCTCCTGGACGAGCGCGATGTGACGGTCATCCATCACGCCGCCTCGACGAAACGGTGGCGCTCGTAGAGGAACTTCAGGACAGCCTGGCGGCAGCGGATGTACGCCGCGTCTGACACCAGTTCGAGCCGCTTGCGTGGACGCGCCAGCGGCACGTCGAGAATCTCGCCGATCCGCGCCGACGGGCCGTTCGTCATCATCACGATGCGGTCGGACAGAAGCACCGCCTCGTCGACGTCATGGGTGATCATCATCACGGTGTTGCCGAGCGTCGCATGGATCTGCATGACGGAGTCCTGCAGATGTGCCCTGGTGAGTGCGTCGAGCGCTCCGAACGGCTCGTCGAGCAGAAGCACCTTCGGCTCCATCGCGAGAGCGCGGGCGATACCGACGCGCTGCTTCATGCCGCCGGAGATTTCGGACGGCCTTTTGTCCTTGGCATGCGCCATTTGCACCAGATCGAGATTGTGCATGGTCCAGGCATGGCGCTCCGCCTTGGACCGCGTCTTGCGGGAGACCTTGTCGACCGCGAGCGAGACGTTCTCGTAGACCGTCAGCCACGGCAGCAGGGAATGGTTCTGGAAGACCACCGCCCGGTCTGGTCCGGGGTCGTTGACCTCCTTGTCCTCCAGCAGGACGACGCCGGTCGTGGCATCCGTCAGGCCGGCGACGATGTTGAGCAGCGTCGACTTCCCGCAGCCGGAATGGCCGATGATCGAGATGAACTCGCCGCGCTCGACCTTGAGGTCGATCTCCTTCAGCACCTCGGTGGATGCCGCACCGCGAGAGAAGCTTTTGCCGACGGATTCGAGCGAGAGATAAGGTTTCGCCATGACGGTTCTCCTCAGGAGTTCGCAGTACCGCGGGTGACCGCGTGGGCGACGAGAGCGACGAGACGGTCGAGGAGGAAGCCGACGATGCCGACATAGGTCAGCGCGACGATGATGTCGCTGATCAGCGACGAGTTCCAAGCGTCCCAGATGAAGAAGCCGATGCCGACGCCGCCGATCAGCATCTCGGCCGCGACGATCGCGAGCCAGCTGAGGCCGATGCCGATCTTGAGGCCGGTGAAGATGTACGGTGCGGCCGCCGGGATCATGATCTTGATCGCGTATTCAGCCGGGTTCAGCCGCAGCACGCGGGCGACGTTGCGGTAATCCTGCGGGATGTTGCGGATGCCAACGGCCGTGTTGATGACGATCGGCCAGACTGCCGTCACGAAAATCACGAAGATCGCCGAAGGTTCGCCGTCGCGGAAAGCGGCCAGCGACAGCGGCAGCCAGGCAAGCGGCGGCACGGTGCGAAGCACCTGGAAGATCGGGTCGAGACCGCGCATCGCCCAGGTCGACTGGCCGATCAGCGTACCAAGGGCGACACCAATGACCGCCGCGATCGCGTAGCCGAGCATGACGCGCTTGAGACTGGCGAACAGGTGCCAGAAGAGCCCCTTGTCGAGGCCGCCCCGGTCATAAAACGGGTCGATGATGAGTTCCCAGCTGTCGTTGATGACCTGCGACGGCGGTGGCAGGCTCGAGCCGGTCCTGCTGCACAGCAATTCCCAGATGAGCAGCAATGCTGCGAGCGTCACGAGCGGCGGCACGATGCGTGTCGCCAAGGCGCGGAGGAGCGGCATGACCCGCGACTGCAGGGCGGCGGCGGAAGACGGCGCCGGCAGGGCCAGCACCTTCGCCGCGCCGGGCAGCCGGTGGACTTTCGTTTCGGTCTCGATTGCGGGCAGGCTCATGGCCTCTCCTCCTTGTCGGGCGGTCAAGCCGCGGCGCGCTTGATGGTGAGGCTGGCGAGATAGTCTGCCGGCTTGTCGGGATCGAAGACCTTGCCGTCGAAGAAGGTTTCCTTGCCGCGCGATGTCGAGGCCGGGATGTCCTCGGCCTTGGCGCTGATCGCCTTGGCCGCCTCACGCCACAGATCCTCGCGGTTGACCTTGGCGACCATGCTCTTGACGTCGGTGTCGACTGCGAACTTGCCCCAGCGGATGTCTTCCGTGAGGAACCATGCGTCGTGGCTCTGGAACGGATAGGAGGTGTGATCGCGCCAGAACTTCATGAAGTGCGGGCTGTTCGCCTCGACCCGGCCATTGCCGTAGTCGTAATTGCCCTTGATGCGCTCGATGATGTCCTTCTTCGGAACGTTGAACCAAGCGCGCTTGCCGACGATGTCAGCCATCTCGTCCTTGTTCGCCATGTCGTCGCACCAGATCTGGGCTTCCTGCACGGCCATCAGCAGCGCCTTGGTGGCGTTGGGGTTCTTGTCCACCCAGTCCGCCCGCATGGCGAAGCTCTTCTCGGGGTGCCGGTTCCAGATCTCGGCGGTGTTGCAGGCGGTGTAGCCGATGCCCTGATGGATCAGCTGCTCGTTCCACGGCTCGCCGACGCAGAAAGCGTCCATCGTGCCGACCTTCATGTTCGCCACCATCTGGGGCGGCGGAACGACGATGGTCTCGACATCGGAATCCGGATCGATGCCGCCGGCGGCAAGCCAATAGCGGAGCCACAGATCGTGGGTGCCGCCCGGGAAGGTCATAGCGACCTTGGCCGGAGTGCCGGCCGCCTTCTTCTTGGCAAAGGCCTCCTTCAGGACCGAGGAATCGACGCCGACCTTCAGGCCCTCGTATTCCTTGGCGACAGAAATTCCCTGGGAGTCGAGGTTCAGCCGCGCCAGGATGTACATCGGCAGCGGCACGTTGTTCTGCGTCACCTTGCCGGCTGAGATCAGATACGGCATCGGCGTCAGGATATGCGCGCCGTCGATACCGGACCCTTGCGAGCCGAGGACGAGGTTGTCACGCGTCGTGCCCCACGACGCCTGCTTGACCACTTCGACATCGGGCATGCCGTATTTCGCGAACAGACCCTTTTCCTTCGCGACGATCAGCGGAGCGGCGTCAGTCAATGCGATGAAGCCGAGCACGGCCTCGGTCGTTTCCGGGCCAGCCGCGTGAGCGATGCTGGCTCCGAACGGCAACGCGGTCTTGGCCGCTGCGAGCAAGGCCGCAGTCGAAGCCGTCCCGATCAGTCCGCGCCTCGTAATGCCCTTGCCGTTCTCGATCCCGTCGCTCATTGCCCGTCCTTTCGCGAAGCCGAAAAACAAAAAAGCCGCTGTCCGCACCGGGCCGGAGGCCAGGGCGAAACAGCGGCATCGCTTATGAAAGCACCCATCGTTGGGTGCGAAGCGCGCTCTCCAGGGAGGACGGAGCGAGCAAATCTGGTGCTTACAAGCGCCGTGCCAAACCTGAGTTCGCACCTAAGTGGCCGCACAGCCACCGCAAATCGCTGCGCTTGTCAGCGACTGTGTTTATCGCTTTGGAAGAAGTCCAATCGCAAGATTAATTGTTGTGCATGCCTGCTGAATGAGCAGTCACTTCGGGTCCAGGGCGGCGAGGTAAGCGGGAATGTCGGTCGGATCGAAGGCCGGCCCGCTGAACGCGCCAATGCCGTCGTCGAGAACCGTCTTCCGGGCCATCGTGCACAGCGCGGCGTCGAAGAGTTCGGGCGACAGGCAGGCGTTCACGGCA
The DNA here is from genome assembly GCA_003347645.1 of Rhizobiaceae bacterium CPCC 101076. GTDB lineage: Bacteria > Pseudomonadota > Alphaproteobacteria > Rhizobiales > Methylopilaceae > Flaviflagellibacter > Flaviflagellibacter deserti. The sequence continues at coordinate 170,381 of QDFX01000002.1, forward strand.
TCCATATGCGAGGACGAGAATTCCGCCTGATTCCAGCGGACCATCTGGGCATAGAGCCATAGTCCCTGGCGCACATCCGGGCGCGCCGCGGCGGACGACAAAACGAGGTATTGCGCGTTCTCCCGGATGCGCCCGTTCGCGTCCATCCGAAGCCTGCCCTCCAGCGCCCGGAGTATGAGATCCGGTGACAGATTCATGCGGCTTGGAGCGGCCAAAATATGTGCAAGCTCCACCCGGTTTTCCGGGGTCGCGCACCATACTGTGCTGCGAATAAGGGCACGAGTGAGCGCCAGAGCCGAATCGCGATTCTCTGCCGCCCATGCGGAACGCACCGCAAGCACCTTCTCCGAACACGTCGCCAGAATGTCCGAGCCGAAATGGACGATCCTTCCGATTCCGGCCTCGACCGCCATGCTCGGCCATGGAGCTCCGACGCAGAAACCGTGGACATGTCCATTCTTCAGGCTGTCGACCATATAGGGAGGCGGAAGGACGACGAGCCGGATATCCTCGTCGGGATCGATCCCCGCCGCCGCCGTCCAGAACCGCAGCAGGTAGTTGTGGCTCGAGAACGGGAAGGTCATGCTGAAGGTCAGCGGCTCCTCGCCGGCCTTCGCGCGGGCCTCGATCAGCTTCTTCAGCGCTGCTCCCGAAACCGCGGGATCGTCCAGATCGCCCTGCGCATGCTCCAGCAGCGCCGCGTAGGTCTCATTGCCGAACAGGATCGAATTGCCGTTCTGGTTCATCACCAAAAGGCTGGTCAGCGGCACCCGCGCATAATCGAGCCCGAGGCTTTCGGCGATCGCCAGCGGCGCCAGCATATGCGCAGCCTCGTAATGGCCAAGATTGAGCTTGTCGCGGACGTTCGACCAGGAAACCTCACGGACGAGTTCGAGATTCACGCCTTCGGCCTCCGCGAAGCCGCGATCGGCGGCGGCGATCAGAACGGCCGCATCGACGAGCTGGACGAAGCCGGCGCGCAGTTTGATCATTTCAGCAGTTCCGCGGCGGTGATGACCGATTGCGCGATCTCGGCCACCTTCTTCTGCTCGTTCATCGCCTTGGAGCGCAGGAGATTATAGGCGTCCTCCTCGTTCAGACCCTTCGCGCTCATGAGAATGCCCTTGGCGCGATCGATCAGCTTGCGTTCGGCAAGCGACGTCTTGGCGAGGTCCAGTTCCCGGCGAAGATTCTCGAATTCCTGGAAGCGCGCGACCGCCACATCGAGGATCGGCTTTACCCTGCTCGCCTTCAGTCCGTCGACGACATAGGCGCTGACGCCGGCACTGACCGCGGCTTTCATCGCATCGGTGTCGCTTTGGTCGACAAACATGACGATAGGGCGCGGCCGCTCGCGGCTGGCGACCCTCAACTGTTCGATCGTGTCACGGTCCGGCAGATCGAGATCTACGATCAGAACGTCCGGTTCGATCTGGCGCAGCAGATCGAGCAGGTAGCCGGTGCCGCCTGCCGCGATCTGCACGTCCAGGTTCGGATCCTCCTTGAGCGCCTGTTCCACGATCTCGGCGCGCTTCCGATCCTGATCGACGACAAGCACACGCAGCACTAGAATCCCCCGGCATCTGAGACGCGTAAAGCAATTAGCACGCCATGCTCCGCCCGATATCCCGGGCGTTTGGTCGCTGTTGCAGGGCTACCGACACGTGCGGTAATCGCGCCTCGCCCGCTGTTGTCGTCGCGCTATCGGAGGCGCATTCCCCACGATGAATTTCGCTCAAAACCCTGCCTGGATTGGCACCCGGCCGTTCTCGGTCGAGAGCAAGACACCGGAAAGCGACATCATCACATCCTTCGTGCTCCGCCCGGTCGACGGTAAGCCGGTGCCCCGTCACCTGCCGGGCCAGCATCTCAGCTTCCTCTTCGACGTGCCCGGGCTGCCGCCCCAGAAGCGGAACTATTCGATATCCTCGGCCCCAAACGGCGAGACCTATCGCATCTCGGTGAAGCGCGAGCCGAACGGCACCGTCTCGAAATGGCTGCACGACCATGTCGCGCCCGGCACAGTGATCAATGTCATGCCGCCCTCGGGCAGCTTCATACTCAAGCCGGACCATGCACGCCCGATCGTCCTTCTAAGCGGCGGAGTCGGGCTCACACCCATGGTCTGCATGCTGGAGGCGATCGCAGCCGGCCACACAAAGTCGCCAGTCCAGTTCATCCATTCGACGATCAGCAGCTCGACCCACGGCTTCGGCAAGCATGTCCGAAAGCTGGTCGAAAGCCTGCCCGACGCGTCGGCGACCTTCTTCTACTCGCAGCCGCGCGACGTCGACGTCTCGGGTCGGGATTATGACCAAGCCGGCCGGCTGACCATGGACTGGCTCAAGGCGCACACGCCAATTGAAGAAGCCGACTACTTCGTCTGCGGCCCGATCCCGTTCATGCGTACATTCGTCAACGGACTGGCCGAAGCCGGTGTTCCGACCGATCGCATCCATTACGAGTTCTTCGGCCCGGTCGAGGAGCTGATCGAGGAAGAAAGCAAGCCGGCCGCAACGGAGTCCGCGACTTTGGAAGCCAAGACCCAGTTCAAACCAAGCGCCGGCCTGGGTGTCCCCGACATCGGCCAGGCTCTGCTTGAAAGCCTTTCGGACGGTATCGTCGCGAGCGATCGGAAAGGCACGATCGTCTTCTGGAGCCCCGGCGCCACGCGCATCTTTGGTTTCAGCGAACAGGACGCTCTTGGCCAGTCGCTTGATATCATCATCCCGGAACCGTTCCGTGACCGGCACTGGGAGGGCTATCACGAGACCGTGGCGAGCGGCGAAAGCCGTTACGGCGCAGGTGACCTTCTGGCGGTCCCGGGCCAGCACAAGGACGGCCGCCGCATCTCGATCGAGTTCACCATCGTTCTCATGAAAGATGCCAGCGGCTCGGTCATTGGCATGGCCTCCGTCGTGCGCGACGTGACGAAGAAGTTCGAGGAGACGAAGGCGCTCAAGAAACAGATCGCCGAACTCACCAAGGCCTGATCCTCGAAGTCAGCCTCGATCCATCCTCGCGCGTGACAATCCGCCGGATAAGATACGGCGGGGTTCATGGCCGAGCACGACAACAAGCGAAACACGAAGCGCTGGCCGACGCGCCTTCGCGCCGGAAAAGTCTTCGATCGCTCGAACCGCCTTCTCGCCGAATGCTGGATCTCCGACCGCTCGGAAAGCGGAGCGCGCCTGAGGCTCGAATCCGTCCGCCCCCTGCCCGTCGAGATCCGCATTTACGACGAGGCATTCGCGACGCTTTCGCCTGCGGCCGTGGTCTGGATGCGCGAGGGCGAGCTCGGAATCCGCTTCCTTCGCCCGGAGGAAGATCCGATCCGTTTGTCGCCGGACGAAATCGCACAACTCAGCCGAGTCTCGCCTCGCCGGGGCTAAAACGAGCGCTTGACTCGCATGTGGCGAAAATTTGAGCAGATCGTTTTTTAGCCACTGCTGCTTTCCGGCAACATGTCACCGAGTTTAAGGGATTGATTTGTTTCATAAATCACCCGATAGACCGTCGGAAAATGAGGCGGTTCCATGACATTAAAAAACTTTCGTGACACCCATTTCCCCATAGTGACAATGGCTTGGTCCTTGGCGTAGCATCATTGCCACAAAAAGAGGCCTGCCACGCTCATGGCGTGAACGGGTTCAAGTCTTGGGAGGAAAAGAGGCTCTTTAATCGCTGTCCCGCACACGGCGATTACGACGAAAGGTCGATCCCGCATCTCGACCCTAACGAGCCCGCAGGAACTCAAAGAAAAGCAAGGCGAAAGCCTTGCTTTTTTCTTTTGTACGACCGATTTGCGGCCGTTTCTTCAGGGAAGGAACGGAATGTCGTCCAGAGAGATCAAGTGGCGGGTATAGACCCAATAGAACGCCACGAAGATGACGGTCGCGAAGATCGTGTTGATGATCACGATGCGCAGAAGCCGCGGAGTCGCGGGCGCACCGGGATCGGTACCGGGAACAACCTCTCCCGCCTCGTGCTGCGAGCGGACGCCCCACGGCAGAACGGCGAAAAGGCCGATCCACCAAATCAGGAAATAGATCGCGATCGCACTGCCGATATCCATCAGAGAGCCACCACCAGAACGTGGCACACCGGCTTCTTGCCCCAGCAGGCATTGATCTCGGCGCGGATTGCACGGCGGAGCACGTCGGCTACGAAGACCGGATCGCGGCGCTTCGGCCGCGGCAGGCTTTCCAGCGCATCGAGGACGGCATCATGGACGATGTCGTCGAACTTCTCGCCCTCCGCATCCTTCTCGGGGAAGCCGCTCAGTTCGATCTCCGGATCGCCGGCGATCTCGCCCTTCTGATCGATAGCGATTGCGACGGAAGCAACGCCCGCGAAGGCCAGACGGCGGCGCTGGCGGAGCGGCTCGTCGCTCGCCATGACCAGATCGCCGTCCTTGTAGAGCCGCCCGGCCGGTACCTCGGCGATGACCTCGGGCGCGCCAGGCGCCAGCCGCAACATCTTGCCGTTCCGCACCCGGCCGACGAACGGGATGCCCATTTTCCGAACGAGCTTCTCGTGCTCGTGCAGATGCATCGCCTCGCCGTGCACCGGCACGACCGCGAGCGGTTTCAGCCAAGTATAAAGTTCTTCCAGATCGCCGCGACGAGGATGACCCGACACGTGCACCATCGCATCGCGATCGGTGACCACCTCGATGCCAAGATCGATCAGCGCGTTAATGATCTTGTTCACCTCGCGCTCATTGCCCGGAATGGTGCGCGAGGAGAAGATCACCCGGTCGCCGCGCGACAGGCTGATCTCCGGATGATCGTCATTGGCGATGCGGGCGAGAGCCGCCCGCTGCTCGCCCTGGCTGCCGGTGAGAAGCAGAAGCGCCTTGTCCGGCGGCAGATAGCCGAACACGTCCGGCGAGCGGAATTCCGGGACGCCGTCGAGCCAGCCGGTCTCCCGCGCGGCCATCACCGTGCGCTCCATGGCTCGGCCGACGACGACGATCTCACGGCCGACCGAGACCGCCGCCTCGGCAACCGTCCGGATACGAGGAATATGCGAAGCGAAGGTCGTGACCGCGACACGCGCCGGCGCGCTCCGGATCTGTTCGCTGATGCCTTCGAGGACGTCCGCTTCGGACTGCGAATGGCCGTCACTCGTGGCATTGGTGGAATCGCCGATGACGGCGATCACGCCCTCTTCGCCGAGCGCCCGGAACAGCGACTCGTCAGTGACGCCGAAATGATGGGACTTCTTGTCCATCTTCCAGTCGCCGGTATGAACGACGAGGCCGGCCGGCGTGCGGATCGCAAGCGCATTCGCCTCGGGGATCGAATGGGCGACCGGCACGAATTCGATATTGAACGGGCCGAGTTCGATCTTGCCGCTCGGCGAGACCACCTGGACCGGCAATTGCGGACCGCGCTTCTCGCCCGCCGATTTCGCCGCCAGCAGGTTGGCGGTGAAGGGGGTCGCAATCAGCGGAATATTCAGCTTCGGCCAGAGGTCGAGAACCGCGCCGAAGTGGTCCTCGTGACCATGCGTGATGATCAGGCCGAGCAGGTTCTGCTTCAGCCCAAGCGCGAACTGGATGTCAGGGAAGATCAGGTCGACACCGGGCGTCTCCGCCGCATTGCCGAAGGTCAGGCCGCAATCGACCATGATCCACTGGCGATTGCGTGGCGGCCCGTAGCCGTAGAGGCCCATATTCATGCCGATCTCGCCCACGCCGCCGAGTGGCAGGAAGACGAGGTCGTTTCCGTCTGTCGTGCTCATTGCAATGCCGCCGTGGCCGCGGCGCCGAAATGGACTTCGCCAGCAGCAATCGTGCGGCGCGCGCCGTCAGCGGTCAGAACTATCAACCGGCCATCCTCATCGAGCGTTTCGAACGTGCCGCGCAGAATATCATTGCCGAGCCGAACGGCTACCGGCGCTCCAAGCCCCGCAGCCTGAGCCAGCCAGAGGCGGCGTATCTCGGACAGCCCCCTGCCCTCGTCCCAAATCGCATGGAAGCCGACCCAGGCGTCAGCTAAAGCGGTGAACAGCTGTTCGGCGGTCGCATCCGAGCCGAGGCGCTTCAGGCAGGTCGCGGCGTAAGGGAGCCCGTCTGGCGCGGCCGCGACATTGATCCCGAGCCCGATCACGACAGCCAGCCGGCCATCAGCCAGAGCGTCGACCTCAAGCAGGATGCCGGCGACCTTGGCACCGTCCGCGAGGACGTCGTTCGGCCATTTCAGGGTCAGCTTGGGCCCGCGCGGCTCGTCGAGGCCGTCCACGCCGACCGCGACCGCGATATTCGGAGCAACGGTCCGGATCGCCTGATTGAGCGCAAGCCCGGCGACGAAGCCGAGCGTCGCGGCGAGCGGACGATCAGCTTCGACGGAAACCAAAAGGCTGGCCGCGAGATTGCCCTCGGGCGTCTCCCAAGCACGCCCGCGCCTGCCACGACCCGCCGTCTGGTGCCGGGTCACGACCCAGACTGGCCCTGCCACTCCGACGCGGGCACGCGCCAGGGCTTCGGCATTGGTCGAGCCGACCGTATCGAAGGCTAGGAGGTCGTATCCTGCGTCCCGAGCGAGCGTCCCGAGTTCAAATCCCATCAGAACAGGCTGTTGGCGGCGGCTCCCGCGACGGCCACCATCGGCGCTGGGAAGATGAAGTAGAAGAGCACGAACGCGCCGGTCAGGGCGATGATCGCTTTCAGTTCGAACGGCATGCGCTGGAACTCGATCGTCGCCTCGTCGAAATAGATGATCTTGACGATGCGCAGATAATAGAACGCGCCCACCACGCTGGTCACGACGCCGATGACCGCAAGCCAATAGAGCTGGGCCTCGATCGCGGCCAGGAAGACGTAGAACTTGGCGAAGAAGCCCGCGAGCGGCGGGATGCCGGCCAGCGAGAACATCATCATCGCCATGACGAAGCCCATCAGCGGCTGCGTGCGGGCCAGACCGGCGAGATCATCGACGTTCTCGACCAGCCGGCCGTCCTTCGTACGCATGCAGAGCACGACCGCGAAGCAGCCGAGCGTCATGATGACATAGACCGTGAGGTAGATCAGCACGCTCTGCACGCCGTTGGACGTGCCGGCCGACAGGCCGACAAGGATGTAGCCGACATTGCCGATCGACGAATAGGCGAGCAGTCGCTTGATGTTCGACTGACCGATGGCGGCGAACGCGCCGAGCATCATCGAGGCGATCGAGATGAAGACGATGATCTGGCGCCACTGGTCGAGGATGTTCGGGAAGGCGTCGATGGCGACACGGACGAACACGCTCATCGCCGCGACCTTGGGAGCCGCGGCGAAAAACGCCGTCACAGGCGTCGGCGCGCCCTCATAGACGTCAGGCGTCCACATGTGGAACGGCACGGCCGACACCTTGAAGGCGAGGCCCGCGAACAGGAAGACGAGGCCGAAGATCAGTCCGGTCGGCGCGTTGCCGGCCTGGACCGACTGCGCGATGCCCGCGAACGAGATTGTGCCGGCGTAGCCGTAGATCAGCGAGCAGCCGTAGAGCAGCATGCCCGACGACAGCGCGCCGAGGACGAAGTATTTCAGGCCAGCTTCCGTCGACCGCAGATTGTCGCGATGGATCGCGGCGATGACGTAGAGCGCAAGGCTCTGCAGCTCGAAGCCGAGATAGAGCGCGATCAAATCCGATGCCGAGATCATGATCAGCATGCCGGTCGTCGAGAGCACGACTAGGATCGCGTACTCGAAACGCTGCAGCTTCTCGTGACGCAGATAATCGAAGCTCATGATGAGCGCGATCAGCGCGCCGCCGATGACGAGAACCTTCAGGAAGCGCGCATAGGCGTCCCAGGTGAAAGCGCCGTTGAACAGCACCTTGGTTTCGGGCGACGCCGTGACGAGAGCCGCACCAGCCGCGAGCAGAAGGATCGCCGCCAGGACGTTGATCAGACCCGACGACCGGTCACCGCCGATCGCGCCGACCAGAACCATCAAGAGCGCTCCGCCCGCCAGAAGCATTTCCGGCAGGGCTGGCGCGAGGTCGGCGAAGAATTGGCCGTTCATGGTCGAAACTGTCCGAGGTCAGCGCGCAGCGAGTGCGGCGGGTTCAATCGTAAGAGTCGACGCGGTCGCCGACTGTGTGAGGAGGTTTTCGATGCTGGCCGTCGTCACATTGAAGATCGGCTCAGGCCAGACGCCGAGCAGGATCGTCAGCACGACGAGAGGCAGCAGGATGACGAATTCGCGCAGCGACAGGTCCGTCATGAACTTCAGGCTCGGCTTGTCGAGCTCGCCCCAGATCACCTTGCGGTAAAGCCAGAGCGCATAGCCTGCCGAGAGGATGACGCCGGTCGTCGCGAAGAACGCGACCCAGGTATTGGCCTGGAAGGCGCCGAGCAGCGACAGGAATTCGCCGACGAAGCCCGACGTGCCCGGAAGGCCGACATTGGCCATCGTGAACAGCATGAAGATGGTGGCGTAGACCGGCATCCGGTTTACGAGGCCGCCATAGGCCTTGATCTCGCGGGTGTGCAAGCGGTCGTAGACCACGCCGACGCAGAGGAAGAGCGCACCCGAGACCACGCCGTGCGAGATCATCTGGAACACTGCGCCGTCGATGCCCTGACGGTTCAGCGTGAAGATGCCCATGGTCACGAAGCCCATATGGGCGACCGACGAATAGGCGATCAGCTTCTTGATGTCTTCCTGCATCAACGCGACGAGCGAGGCATAGACGATCGCCACGACCGAGAGCGTGAAGACGAGCGGCGCGAAGAACTCGGACGCATCCGGGAACATCGGCAGCGAGAACCGCAGGAAGCCGTAGCCACCCATCTTCAGCAGGACCGCGGCCAGAATGACCGAGCCCGCTGTCGGCGCCTCGACGTGCGCGTCCGGCAGCCAGGTGTGGACCGGCCACATCGGCATCTTCACCGCGAACGAGGCGAAGAAGGCGAGCCATAGCCAAGTCTGCATCGAGGCCGGGAAGTCATAGGCCTGCAGCGTCGGGATATCGGTCGTTCCGGCCTGCCAGTACATCGCCATGATGGCCAGCAGCATCAGCACCGAACCGAGCAGCGTGTAGAGGAAGAACTTGAAGCTCGCATAGACGCGGCGCGGTCCGCCCCAGATGCCGATGATGAGGAACATCGGGATCAGGCCGCCCTCGAAGAACAGATAGAACAGCACCAGATCGAGCGCGCAGAACACGCCGATCATCAGCGTTTCGAGCACGAGGAACGCGATCAGGTATTCCTTTACGCGCTTCTCGATCGACTGCCAGCTCGCGAGGATGCAGAGCGGCATCAGAAAGGTCGTGAGGATGACGAACGGCATGGAAATGCCGTCGACGCCCATGTGATAGGTGATCGTGCTGCCGAGCCACGGCTGTTTCTCGACGAACTGGTAGTCGTGAGTGCCGTAAGTGAAATTCACCACGATGAAGAGCGACACCGCGAAGGTGACGAGCGTCGTCCAGAGCGCGATGTGGCGCGCATTCCGGATCACCGCCGGGCTCTCGCCGCGCAGCATCAGGATGAACAGCGCGCCGACGAGCGGCAGGAAGGTGATGACGGAGAGGATGGGCCAGTCCGTCATATCAGTGCACTCCGCCCAGCATGAACCAGGTAAACAGGGCCGCGACGCCTATCAGCATCGCGAAGGCATAGTGGTAGACGTAGCCGGTCTGCAGCCGGACCACGCCGCGCGTCACGTCGATCACCCGAGCCGAGACGCCGTCCGGGCCGAGCCCGTCGATGATCTTTCCGTCGCCGGTCTTCCAGAGGAAGTGGCCAAGCCGCTTGGCCGGGCGCACCAAAAGGAAGTCATAGAGCTCGTCGAAGTACCACTTGTTCAGCAGGAAGCGGTACAGAACGTCGTGACGGCGGGCGAGTTGAACCGGGAGCTGCGGGTCCTTGATGTAGAACCAGTAGGACACCACGAAACCGAGGGCCATCATCACGAACGGCGATGACTTCACCCAGGCCGGAGCGTGGTGCATGTGCTCCAGGATTTCCGGCTCCGCACCGCCCGCGAGGACACCCTTCCAGAACTCAGCGTAATGCTCGCCGATGAAGGCGTCGTGGAAGAGGAGGCCCGCGAGAAGAGCGCCGGCCGCCAGGACGAACAGCGGGACCAGCATCACCATCGGCGATTCATGCACGTGCTTCATCGTTTCGAACGACGCGCGCGGCGTGCCGTGGAAGGTCATGAACACCAGGCGCCACGAATAGAAGCTCGTGAAGCCGGCCGCGATGACGAGGAGGATGAAGGCATAGGTCGACATCGAGGCATGACTGACGAACGCCGACTCGATGATCGCGTCCTTCGAGAAGAACCCGGCTGTGCCGATGATGGTCATGGGGATACCGAGACCGGTCAGCGCGACGGTGCCGATCAGCATCATCCAATACGTAGCCGGAATCAGGCGACGGATACCGCCCATCTTTCGCATGTCCTGTTCGTGGTGCATCGCGTGGATGACCGAGCCGGCTCCCAAGAACAGGAGTGCCTTGAAGAAGGCGTGCGTGAACAGATGGAAGATGCCGGCCGAATAGGCTCCGGTGCCGAGCGCGACGAACATGTAGCCGAGCTGCGAGCAGGTCGAATACGCGATGACGCGCTTGATGTCGTTCTGAACGAGGCCGACGGTCGCGGCGAAGAAGGCCGTTGTTGCGCCGAAGAAGATCACAACCTCGAGCGCGGTGTGCGACAGCTCGAACAGCGGCGACAGGCGCGCCACCATGAACACGCCAGCGGTCACCATGGTCGCGGCATGGATGAGCGCCGACACCGGGGTTGGACCTTCCATCGCGTCCGGCAGCCAAGTGTGCAGCAGGAACTGTGCGGACTTGCCCATCGCGCCCATGAAGAGCAGCAGGCAAAGGACGGTCATCGCGCTCGCCTGGGGCCAGCCGAGGAATGCCATCGTCGCGTCCGCCTTGCCGGGCGCATCCGCGAAGATCGTGTCGAACGAGACCGTGCCGAACAGCACGAAAACGCCGAAGATGCCGAGCGCGAAGCCGAAATCGCCGACGCGATTGACGACGAAGGCCTTGATCGCGGCCGCGACGGCCGATGGCTTCGTGTACCAGAACCCGATCAGGAGATAGCTCGCGAGGCCGACGCCTTCCCAGCCGAAGAACATCTGGACCAGGTTGTCCGACGTCACCAGCATCAGCATGGCGAAGGTGAACAGCGACAGATACGTGAAGAACCGCGGCCGCTGCGGATCCTCGTGCATGTAGCCGATCGAATAGAGGTGAACGAGCGTCGACACGGTGTTGACGACGACAAGCATCACGACGGTCAGCGTATCGATGCGGAGCGCCCAGTCGACTTCGAGCGCGCCGGACGTCATCCAGCGCAGGATCTGAACGCGCTCGGCCTCGTGTTCGCCCAGGCCATGCTGGAAGAACGCGACCCAGGACAGGACGGCGGCGACGACCATGAAACCGGTCGTGATCAGCTCGACCGCGCGCGCACCGGGAGCGACCGGCTGCATCGGACCATGGCTATCATGGTCGTCGTGGTCGCCATGGCCATGGTCATCGTGCGCGTCCGCATGGGCGTCGTGGCCCATGGTCGGGTCCTGCGGCTGCTCGACGAGGTGGACGTGGTCGTGGCCGTGATGGCCGTGGCCATGACCACCGGCCTCCGCCAGTTCCGCGCGACGCACGCTGTTGGCACCGATCAGCGAGACGAAGCCGCCGATGATCGCGCCGATAAGGGGCAGGAAGACGATCGCTTGATACATGGCGGTGTCTTTAGCCCTTCATCATGTTGATGTCCTCGACCGCGATCGATCCACGATTGCGGAAGAAGACGACGAGAATTGCGAGGCCGATCGCGGCCTCCGCGGCCGCGACGGTGAGCACGAGCAACGCGAAGACCTGACCGACGAGATCGCCCGAGAAGCTCGAGAACGCGACGAAATTGATGTTCACGGCGAGCAGGATGAGCTCGACCGACATCAGGATGACGATGACGTTCTTTCTGTTCAGGAAGATCCCGAACACGCCGAGCGTGAACAGGATGGCTGCCACCGTGAGATAATGTCCGAGACCGACGTCCATGTTATCCCCCGCCCCGCCTCAGAGACCCTGTCCGGGCTTGACGTCATGAAGTGAAAGACCGGCCGCCTTGGTGCGCGCGACCTGTGCGGCGATGTTCTGGCGCTTGACGCCTTCCTTGTGGCGAAGCGTCAGCACGATTGCGCCGATCATCGCGACGAGCAGGATCAGGCCCGACAACTGGAAGAACAGCAGATAGTCCGTGTAGAGCACCCGGCCGAGCGCCTCGGCGTTGGTGATGTCGGTCGGTGTCCGCTCAGCTATGGCCTGCGGTGCCGATGGCGCCACCGCCCAACTGCCGACGACGAGGACGAGCTCGACCAGCACGATGATCCCGACCAGTCCGCCGATCGGCAGATATTGCAGGAAGCCCTCCCGCAACTCGGCGAAGTCGACGTCGAGCATCATCACGACGAACAGGAAGAGCACCGCGACCGCGCCGACGTAGACGACGACGAGGATCATCGCCAGGAACTCGGCGCCCAGCAGCAGGAACAGGCCCGCGGCGTTGAAGAACGCGAGGATGAGGTAGAGAACCGAATGCACCGGGTTCTTGGCCGCAATGACCATGAACGCCGATGCGACGGCGATCCCTGCGAACAGGTAGAAGAAGGCCGAAGCCAAGGTCATTTGGTCCCCCCGTCCCGGTGCGGAACGTGTCTTGAAGTGCGGTCCATACTCTCGAACACCCGTCAGCGATACGGCGAGTCGAGAGCAATGCGGCGGGAAAGCTCCCGCTCCCAGCGATCGCCGTTCGAGAGCAGCTTTTCCTTGTCGTACAGAAGCTCTTCGCGCGTCTCGGTGGCGAACTCGAAGTTCGGTCCCTCGACGATCGCGTCCACCGGGCATGCCTCCTGGCAGAAGCCGCAATAGATGCACTTCACCATGTCGATGTCGTAGCGCGTCGTGCGGCGCGTGCCGTCATTGCGGCGCGGTCCCGCCTCGATCGTGATTGCAAGCGCTGGGCAGATCGCCTCGCAAAGCTTGCAGGCGATGCAGCGTTCCTCGCCGTTCGGATAGCGGCGCAGCGCATGCTCGCCACGGAAGCGCGGCGAGATGTGCCCCTTCTCGAAGGGGTAGTTGATCGTCGCCTTCGGCTTGAAGAAGTAGCGCATCGCCAGGAAGAAGGCGGATACGAACTCGCCGAGGAAGATCGAGCGGGCGGCCTGGTCCATTCTCATAGCCTTACGCCCCCCAACCGGTGAAATGGAGCACCGCGGCCGTGATGACGACCATCGCTAGCGAGATCGGCAGGAATACCTTCCATCCGAGACGCATCAACTGGTCGTAGCGGTAGCGCGGCACGAACGCCTTCACCATCGCGATCATGAAGAAAACGAGGCTGACCTTCAGCAGGAACCAGATCACGCCCGGCACCCAGGTGAACGGCGCGAACGGGATCGGCGACAGCCAGCCGCCCATGAATAGGATCGCCGTCAGCGAGCACATGCCCATGATCGCGACGTACTCGCCAAGCATGAACAGCAGATACGGCGTCGACGAATATTCGACCGCGAAGCCCGCGACGAGCTCCGACTCAGCTTCCGGCAAGTCGAAGGGCGGACGGTTCGTCTCGGCCAGCGCCGAGATGAAGAAGATCACGAACATCGGAAACAGCGGCAGCCAATACCAGCCGAGTGCGCCGTACGGCGTATCCTGGGCGCGAACGATGTCCGACAGGTTCAGCGAACCGACGATCAGCAGCACCGAGATGATGACGAAGCCGAGCGAGACTTCGTAGGAGACCATCTGCGCCGCCGAGCGGAGCGCGCCGAGGAACGGGTACTTCGAGTTGGACGACCAGCCGCCCATGATGATCCCGTACACGCCGAGCGACGAGATCGCGAAGATGTAGAGCACGCCGACATTGATGTCGGCGATCACCCAGCCTTCCTGGAACGGGATCACCGCCCAGGCGGCGAGCGCCAGCACCGCCGTCACCAACGGCGCCAGCAGGAACACGCCCTTATTGGCGCCCGATGGGATGACCGGCTCCTTCAGCACGAACTTCAACAGGTCGGCGAAGCTCTGGAACAGGCCGAATGGGCCAACCACGTTCGGACCGCGGCGAAGCTGAACAGCCGCCCAGATCTTGCGGTCGGCGAGCAGATAGAAGGCGATGAAGACGAGCAGCAGAACGAGCACGAGCGCGCTCTGCAGCACCATCAGCAGCAGCGGCCAGAGCCAGCTTGTCCAGGCTTCCTGCAACATCAGGTCCTCACTCCGCCGCTTCGAGCTTGCCGCCGGCGGCAAGCGTCGCGCATTCGGCCATCAAGGCCGATGCGCGGGCGATTGGGTTCGAGAAATAGAAGTTTTCGATGCTCGAGCGGAACGCGAGCCCGGCCTGTACCGCGCCACCCCGCCCCGCGAGGCTCTTCAGCGAGGCGACATCGCCGGCCAGGATCTGGTCGGCGGCCGCCATGTGCGGGTAGGCCGCGTAGAGCGTCGCGCGGAGCTGGGCGAAGCTATCATAGGGAAGTTTCACGCCCAGCACGTCGGAGAGCGCACGCAGAATCGCCCAGTCCTCGCGGGCATCGCCTGGCGGGAAGGTCGCGCGCGAACCGATCTGGACGCGGCCCTCGGTGTTCACCCAGGTGCCGTGCTTCTCAGTATAGGCCGCACCCGGCAGGATGACGTCGGCGCGATGCGCGCCGCGATCGCCATGCGTGCCCTGATAGATAACGAACGGCCCGGCCGGCACGTCGACTTCGTCGGCACCGAGCAGGAACAGGACGTCGAGCGCCTTCGGTTTCAGCATGCCCGCGAGTCCGAGACCGCCCTCGCCCGGCACGAAGCCGAGATCGAGCGCGCCGACGCGCGAAGCCGCCGTGTGGAGGACGGCAAGACCAGAGAATTCGTCGGTCAACGAACCGATCGCATCGGCAGCCTTGGCCGCGAGCGACAGCACGCCCGCGCCGTTCTCACCAATCAGGGCGCCCTGACCGACGATCACGATGGCGCGCTTGGCGTCCTTGAGCGTCTTCGAGAACGAGTGAGAGCCGTCGACAACGCCGTTCAGCGTATCGACGCCGGCACCGAGATAGTCATAGGCATAGGTCAGGTCGGCCTGCTCACCGATCACCGCGACCTTGGTGCCATTGAGGCGCCATGCCTTGCGGATGCGAGCGTTAAGCACCGGCGCTTCCCAGCGCGGATTCGAACCCACCAGCAGGATGACGTCGGCTGTGTCGATGCCGGACACGCCCGGATTGAAGATGTAGCTCGCGCGGCCGAACGACGGATCGAGAGCGACGCCGTCCTGGCGGCAATCGAGGTTCTTCACCCCGAGGTTCGACATCAGGCCTTTCAGCGCGAAAATATCCTCGACCGAAGCGAGATCGCCAGCAATCGCGCCGATCTTCTTCGGCTTCGTCGCTTTCACCTTCTCGGCGATCAGCGTGAACGCCTCATTCCAGGTCGCCGGACGCAGTTTGCCCGCCTCGCGGATATACGGGCGGTCGAGACGCTGGGTCTTCAGGCCGTCCCAGACGAAGCGGGTCTTGTCGGAGATCCACTCCTCGTTCACGTCCTCATTGAGGCGCGGCATGATGCGGAGCACTTCACGGCCCCGCGCGTCGACACGGATGTTCGAGCCGAGCGCGTCCATGACGTCGATCGTCTCGGTCTTGGACAGCTCCCATGGACGTGCCGCAAACGCATAGGGCTTCGAGGTCAGTGCGCCGACGGGGCAGAGGTCGATCACATTGCCCTGCAGCTCGGAGGTCATCGCCTTTTCGAGATAGGTCGTGATCTCCATGTCCTCGCCGCGGCCGATCGAGCCAAGGTCCGGAACGCCGGCGACTTCCGTCGAGAAGCGGACGCAGCGCGTGCACTGGATGCAGCGCGTCATCACCGTCTTCACGAGCGGACCGATATATTTGTCCTCGACCGCGCGCTTGTTCTCCGCGAACCGCGATGCGTCGGAACCGTAGGCCATCGCCTGGTCCTGCAGGTCGCACTCGCCGCCCTGATCGCAGATCGGGCAATCGAGCGGATGGTTGATCAGCAGGAACTCCATCACGCCTTCGCGCGCCTTCTTGACGTAAGGCGAATTCGTGATGACGACCGGCGGCTCGCCGTTCGGGCCGGGACGCAGGTCCTTGACCGCCATGGCGCAGGACGCGACCGGCTTCGGCGAGCCCTTCACCTCGACGAGGCACATGCGGCAATTGCCGGCGATCGACAGGCGCTCGTGGAAGCAGAAGCGCGGAATTTCCGCGCCGGTCTGCTCCGCCGCCTGCAGCAGCGTGAAGTCCGGCGGGACGTCCAGCTCGGTTCCGTCGACGATGATCTTAGCCATCTCGGCTTCTTTCCCCTCGCCTTATTCCGCCGCCACGGGGATCACGGTGTCGCCCGTGTTCCGCGCCGTGAAGTCGTCGATACGCTTCTCGATCTCGTGGCGGAAATGTCGGATCAGACCCTGCACGGGCCATGCCGCGGCGTCGCCGAGCGCGCAGATCGTGTGACCTTCGATCTGCAGCGAGACTTCGAGCAGGAGATCGATCTCCTTCTTCTGGGCCTCGCCACGGACCATGCGGGTGAGCACGCGCCACATCCAGCCGGTGCCTTCGCGGCACGGCGTGCACTGGCCGCAGCTCTCATGCTTATAGAAGTGCGCGAGCCGCGCGATCGCCTGGATCACGTCGGTCGACTTGTCCATCACGATCACCGCCGCAGTGCCGAGGCCGGACTTCAGATTGCGCAGCGTGTCGAAATCCATCGACAGCTCCTGGCACTGCTCGGCCGGGAGCAGCGGCACGGACGAGCCGCCCGGAATAACCGCCAGAAGGTTGTCCCAGCCGCCACGGATGCCGCCGCAATGGCGCTCGACCAGCTCGCGGAAGTCGACGCCCATCGCCTCTTCGACGTTGCACGGCCGCTCGACGTGGCCGGAGATCGTGAAGAGCTTGGTGCCGACATTGTTCGGCTTGCCGATGCCGGCGAACCAGGCCGCGCCACGGCGCAGGATGGTCGGCGCGACCGCGATCGACTCGACATTGTTGACGGTCGTCGGCGCGCCGTAGAGGCCCATATTGGCCGGGAACGGCGGCTTCAGCCGCGGCATGCCCTTCTTGCCTTCCATGCTCTCGATGAGAGCCGTCTCCTCGCCGCAGATGTAGGCACCCGCGCCGTGGTGGACGTAGAGGTCGAACGGATAGCCGTGAACGTTGTTCTTGCCGATCAGGTTCGCGGCATAGGCCTCGTCGACGGCCGCCTGCAGGCGTTCCTTCTCGCGGACATATTCGCCGCGGATGTAGATGTAGCAGGCGTTCGCGCCCATCGCGAAGCTTGCGATCAGGCAGCCTTCGATCAGGGTCTGCGGATCATTGCGCATGATCTCGCGGTCCTTCGCCGTGCCCGGCTCGGATTCGTCGGCGTTAACCACGAGGTAGTGCGGACGGCCGTCCGACACTTTCGGCATGAACGACCATTTCAGGCCGGTCGGGAAGCCGGCGCCGCCACGGCCGCGCAGGCCGGACGCCTTCATCTCGTCGATGATCCAGTCGCGGCCCATTTCGAGCAGCATCTTGGTGCCGTCCCAGGAGCCGCGCTTGATCGCGCCCTGAAGGCCGGAATCGTGAAGACCGTAAAGGTTCGTGAAGATGCGATCGCGATCGTGCAGCATCTCAGGCCCCCTTCGTCTTGTCGGTCGGCTGCTTGGCAGCCTGCTTCTCGCCGGGGCTCGTTTCCTTCGGCTTGGCTGCCTCCGTCGCGGCTTGAACGGTAGCGGCTTCCTTCGCGGCCTTGGTCTCGTCGAAGCGCTTCTTCCACGAGCCGACCACCGAACCGTCATAGAGCGACTGGTCGAGCAGAGTGGTGGGACCGCCGACGGGACCCGAGCAGGCGCGCTCGACCTGCGGGCCGGGCTTCACCGGTCGGTCGTTGCGGAGATCGTCGAGCAGCTTCTCGAAGCTCTCGGGATCGAGATCCTCGAAATAATCGTAGTTGATCTGCGCCATCGGCGCATTCGAGCACGAACCCAGGCACTCGACTTCGAGCCACGAAAGCTGGCCGTCCTCGGTGACGTGATTCTGGTGGCCGATCACCTTCTCGCAGACATGCATCAGCTTGTCGGCGCCACGCAGCAGGCAAGGCGTCGTGCCGCAGACCTGCACGAAGTGCTTACCGACCGGTTGGAGCGCGAACATCGTGTAGAAGGTCGCGACTTCGAGCACGCGGATATAGGCCATGCCGAGCATGTCGGCGACGGCGCGAATGGCCGGCTCCGGCAGCCAGCCGCCATGCTGCTCCTGCGCCTTCCACAGAAGCGAGATGACCGCCGAGGCCTGACGGCCTTCCGGATATTTGGCGATAATGCCCTTCGCCCACTTCACGTTTTCAGGCGTGAAGGCGAAGCTCTCGGGCTGGACGGCTGCGAGACGACGAACTGACATCAGCGATCAACCTCGCCGAACACGATATCGAGCGAACCCAGGATGGCGCTCACATCGGCCAGCATGTGGCCACGGTTGAGGAAATCCATGGCCGCGAGATGTGCGAAGCCTGGGGCCCGGATCTTCGCACGATAAGGACGGTTGGTACCGTCGGAGACGAGATAAACGCCGAATTCGCCCTTCGGCGCTTCGATCGCGGCGTAGACCTCGCCTTCCGGCACCTTGAAGCCCTCGGTGTAGAGCTTGAAGTGGTGGATCAGCGCCTCCATCGAACGCTTCATCTCACCGCGCTTCGGCGGCACCACCTTGTTGTTCCACGACGAGACCGGTCCGCCGCCATCGGCAGAGCGCAGCTTATCGCAGCATTGCTTCATAATGCGCGCCGACTGGATCATCTCTTCCATGCGGACGAGATAGCGGTCGTAGCAGTCGCCATGCTTGCCGACCGGAATATCGAATTCCATCTCGGAATAGAGCTCGTAAGGCTGCGCGCGGCGCAGGTCCCAGGCGGCACCTGAGCCGCGGACCATCACGCCCGAGAAGCCCCACTTCCACGCATCTTCCAGCGAGACCACGCCGATATCGGCGTTACGCTGCTTGAAGATTCGGTTGCCGGTCAGCAGGTCTTCCAGGTCCTGCACGGTCTGCAGGAACGGGTCGCACCAGTCGTAGATGTCGTCTATCAGCTCGTTCGGCAGGTCCTGGTGGACGCCACCCGGGCGGAAATAGGCCGCGTGCATGCGCGCGCCGGAGGTCCGCTCGTAGAACACCATCAGCTTCTCGCGCTCCTCGAAGCCCCACAGCGGCGGGGTCAGCGCGCCGACGTCCATCGCGAACGTCGTCACGTTGAGGAGATGCGACATGATGCGGGTCAGCTCGCCCATCAGCGTGCGGATCAGCTGGCCGCGGCGCGGGACGTCGACGCCGACCAGCTTCTCGATCGCGAGAACCCAGGCGTGCTCCATCGACATCGGCGAGCAGTAATCGAGCCGGTCGAAATACGGCAGACCCTGAAGATAGGTCTTGTATTCGAGCAGCTTCTCAGTGCCGCGATGAAGCAGGCCGATATGCGGATCGACGCGCTCGACGATCTCACCGTCGAGCTCCAGCACGAGGCGGAGAACGCCGTGCGCGGCCGGATGCTGCGGTCCGAAATTGATGGTGAAATTGCGAAGTTCTGCTTCGGCCATGATCAGTTCTTCGCCTTCTCGTCGCCCGGAAGGGTGTAGTCGGTGCCTTCCCACGGGCTGAGGAAATCGAAGTTTCGGAATTCCTGCGGCAGGCGCACCGGCTCGTAGACCACGCGCTTCTGGATGTCGTCGTATCGAACCTCGACGAAGCCGGTCAGCGGGAAGTCCTTGCGCAGCGGATGCCCCTCGAAGCCGTAGTCGGTGAGGATGCGACGGAGATCCGGATGTCCGGAGAACAGGATGCCGTAGAGGTCGTATGCCTCGCGCTCGAACCAGTTGGCCGAGGGATGCAGGTCGACCGCGCTCGGAACCGGCGTCACCTCGTCGGTCTGCACCTTGAGGCGGATGCGGGCGTTCTGCTTGGGCGACAGCAAATGATAGACGACGTCGAACCGATTATCGCGCTGCGGATAGTCGACGCCGCAGATGTCGATCAGGCACCAGAACTGGCAGCGCGGATCGTCGTGCAGGAACTGCAGGACGTTGAGGATCTCGGCGCCCTCGACGTCCAAAGTCAGCTGTCCGACCGGCAGACTCCAGCCGCGCACCGCGTTCGGCAGAGCCGCCGCGATGTGCTCACCCAGTTCTTTCAGACTTTCGTCCATCACTCTGAACCGCCCCCGCTTTCGGCTCAGCGCTCGATCGTGCCGGTGCGCCTGATCTTCCGCTGGAGCAGAAGCACGCCGTAGAGCAGCGCTTCCGCCGTGGGCGGGCATCCGGGCACATAGACATCGACCGGCACCACGCGGTCACAGCCGCGCACCACCGAATAGGAATAGTGATAATAGCCGCCGCCGTTGGCGCAGGATCCCATCGAGATCACGTAGCGCGGCTCCGGCATCTGGTCGTAGATCTTGCGGAACGCGGGTGCCATCTTATTGCAGAGCGTGCCGGCCACGATGATCACATCGGACTGCCGCGGGCTGGCGCGGGGCGCGAAGCCGAAGCGCTCGGCGTCGTACCGCGGCATCGACATGTGCATCATCTCGACCGCGCAACAGGCGAGGCCGAAGGTCATCCACATCAACGAGCCGGTGCGTGCCCAGGCGATCAGGTCTTCCGTCGAAGTGACGATGAAGCCCTTGTCGGCGAGTTCGCGGTTGATTTCGGAAACGAACGGGTCGTTCGAACCGACCGGCTTGCCGGTTGCCGGGTCGATAATGCCGCGAGGCTCCGGCGCGATCAGCGGGCGGGCGCGGCTCGGGTCGATGTTCAATCCCATTCCAATGCACCCTTCTTCCACTCGTACACGAATCCGATGGTCAGCACGCCGAGGAACAGCATCATCGACCAGAAACCGAGATCCCCGACATCGCGGAACGCAACGGCCCACGGAAACAGAAAGGCGACCTCGAGGTCGAAGATGATGAACAGAATCGCGACGAGATAGAACCGCACGTCGAACTTCATACGGGCGTCGTCGAACGCGTTGAAGCCGCATTCGTAGGCGGAGAGCTTCTCGGCATCCGGGCTGCGATAAGCGACCAGGAATGGCGCGATCAGAAGAGCCAGGCCGATAACGAGCGCAACACCAATGAAGATTGCGAGCGGAAGGTAGTCGGCAAGAAGCGCGTTCATGGCAACGCCTTTGAGAGGACCTCGGACCAAACGTCGGCCCGTCCGATCAAATCGCGCCCAAAGGGCGGCCCGGCCACACACCGGGAACGCCTGCAAGCCTTGGCGCAAGCGATAAAATCGGCAGGCCGAGGCATACTCCATGCCACGACGCCGAAGCAAGCCAAACCGAGCTTTTAATCCCTCTAATTAGAGGTTTCGCGACGCGGTGTGGCGAGACGCCGCGCCTGCCCTTCAATCAGTAGTTTCGCTGACGTGGGTGTGCGGCCGGTCGGAGCCGTCCTCCAGCTCCTCATGCCACCTGCCCTTTTCGTCCTGGTACTCGATCGTCCCGGTCTCGCCCGGCCTCTCCTGCTCCTTCGCCACCCGTTCGGCAGCGAAGCGCGCCTCGTCGTGAGTCGCGAAGGTCTCGGAGAAGACGTCTCCCAGTTTGTAGGCCCAGCCGCCATTGTGCTGGACGATCTCGTAGGTCACGTCGGTCATCGGCAAACTCTCCTTCGACCATCAACCCTTCTCCCGCTGGGCCGGTTCCCACGTTTGAACCTTCTGTTTCCCGGCGGAAACAAAGAACCCACGCGACGTGGTTCGCCGGAAACATGTGCCTGCAATAAGTGGCGCTTGTAAGTGAGCGTCGCCACGATGGGCTCGACGCTGACGACGGCGGATATGAGCAAGCCCCGGCAACTCGCGCCGGATCACTCAAAATTTACGTGTGAATTCAAAGCAATCTAGTCAATCTGCAGCGTAAGGCTGCACGGAACCTCCGGTTGCAACCGGGGTCCACCCAGAAGGGGATAGCAAATGGTGCCGATGGCAGTCGCCAAGAACTGGCTTGAACACGATCACTGGGCCGACGAGGACCCGTGGAATCATCCGCGTCCGCAGTCTCGCGCTCGCGCCAGGGCAATCCGCATGGACGTCCCGCAGAACGTCCTGATGATGCAGGCCGCCGCGATCGCCCTTGGTCTCGCCTTCGGCACGGCGCTCTGGAAGCTGAGCCACGCCGTCGGCATGTTCGGCTGACATCGAGGAGGATGGGGCGGAGCCGATGCTCCGCCGTGTCCTGTCAGATCAGGGATTGTTGCGCGTCCCACATCGAGAGCGCGATTTTCCAGCGCAGCGCATCGACCACGATGAACGCCAGTGTGCTGACGCCCATCAGCGGCAGTGCCCAGCCCAGGCCAATCGCCACAGCGACCGTCGCCACTTTGATCGCTGGCGATAACCTGACCCATGCCGCGATCAGGGTCTTCGGCATCACGCCGGCAGATGGGCGTCGTTTCCACCACATCGCGTAACCGAGCGCGATCATCGTCGTCAGCACGAACCCCGTCGCCGCGAGCAGAAGCTGGTTGGGCAGCCCGAAAAGCACGCCCATGTGAGCGTCGATCCCCCAGCGGATCAGTTTTGCGATAAGCGGAAACGTCTCGAAATCCGCGCGGCTGACCACCGATAGTGTGCTCGGATCGATCGCGATGGTGTCG
This sequence comes from Rhizobiaceae bacterium CPCC 101076, assembly GCA_003347645.1. Classification (GTDB taxonomy): domain Bacteria; phylum Pseudomonadota; class Alphaproteobacteria; order Rhizobiales; family Methylopilaceae; genus Flaviflagellibacter; species Flaviflagellibacter deserti. The sequence goes on from QDFX01000002.1 coordinate 193,046, forward strand.
ACCTGGGTCGGCCAGCTCCGATCATATTCGCGGACCAGCCACGCCTGATCTGCGGCTTTGGCCGGCCTGATCTCGATGAATGGTGAGTCGATGCCGCCCTGTCGGGCAACGAACTGGATATCGTCGAGCAGGATTGAGGGATCGCCGGCGATCGGCGAAACGCCCGGGTCGTGCGTGCCGTGAGACGCATGCTCACTCGATCCGGTTCCTGACGAGACGCCGGTCAGCTTCGTGGTGACCGAAGGGGTCGTCCAGCCGAGATAGCCCCTCGCCTGATCGATATGATCGCCTGCCCATTTCGACCATGTCAGGCCGGTGATCGAGAGGAAGACCAATCCAACCGCCAGCCAGATGCCGGTCGTCGAGTGCAGGCGGCGCAGCCGCCCCACCCCAGTGCGCGCCGCCTGGTTGCTCTGCCAGCTCCAGAGCAGCACTCCGCCGAGCGCCGCGATCCAGAGCCACGATGCCGCCAACTCGCTGTAGACGCGCCCGATCTCCCCCAGAAGCAGATGCCGGTGGAGATAGTCGATCGTCGTTCGCAACGGCAGGTTTCCGCTGGTCCCGTACACGATCAGATCGCCCTGTATCCTCAGCGAGACGGGATCGACAAAGATCGCCCGGCTTTCGGAATCGCCAAGGCCCGGCTGGCTGAACATCACCCGCGTGGTCGCGCCCGCCTTCGGCGCCGGTCGCATTGCAAACAGCCGCGGTCCCTGGCCGATATAGGACCGGGCGGCTTGCGCCTGGTCGGCTAGGGACCGCGGTTCTCCCTGTGTCTGCGCCCGCAACTGGTCCGCATAGATGAGCGTCTCGATCTGGGGCGTCAGGACGAACAGCGTGCCGGTGAGCGCCGCGACGAGGATGAAGGGCCCGACGAACAGGCCGACATAGAAATGAAGTCGGGTGATGAAGGCCCGAAATTCGGAGCCGCTGACGCGCGTGGCTGCGTGGCCCGCGCTGGAAAGATGCTTGGTCATGACGAAGCTTTCGTTGAACGTGGGAGTGCCGCCGCTGATGCGGCGGGGTCCGGAAGAGTCGTTCAGGCGAAAGCGGGAGGAGCCCTCGGACGGGCACTGGTCACGAATTTCGGATCGCTCGGGCGCGGCTCCGCACGCGGCACGAAGACGAATTCCTGGTGGGTTTCAGGTTCGGGAGCGACGACGGTCGCGGTCGGCGCTTCAAGTGCCGCATGGCCGAACGCGCAAACGACGCATGGCGGAACATGTCGGGTGTGCGCTGGTGCCGGAAAATCGGGGCGATCGGCGGTCTGGCCAGAGCAGACGACCTGCAGGGCCGAGAGAAGCTGCGCCTCCCCCGCACGCGGCGTGGCGGCAGCAGACATGACGAAGGCGTGGAGCAGCAGCGCATAGGCTGCGAGCCCCGCGATCACTGCTCTCGTCAGTTGACTCCGTCCGGACATTCCTTCCCCCGTACGGGAGCTAACATCCCCACGGCCTCCCCACAATGGAGCGGATGCCGCAGAGAAGGCCGCTTACTTCTGCTCGTTCGCATCCTCCGCGACCAGGCGCGCGCCCCTGTCATAAGTGAGATAGCGCCAGATCCATTGCAGCGAGACGATGACGCGGTGCTGGAAACCGACCAGAAGATAGACGTGCACCACGGCCCAGGCGAACCAGGCCGGCCATCCCTTCAGACGCAACCGTCCTGCCTCGAACACCGCCGCATGCCGGCCGATGATCGCGACATTGCCGCGATTGTGGAATTGGAACGGAGGCAGCGGTGTCCCCGATCTGATGTTCGCCGCCAGCGCCTTCCCCAAAAACTGGCCCTGTTGCTTCGCCACCTGGGCGAGACCGGGAAGCGGCTGGCCGTCTTCGCCGTTCAGCAGCGCGAGATCGCCAAGCACATAGATGCGGTCCAGGCCCGGCACCGAGAGATCGGGATTGACGGCAATCCGCCCTGCCCGGTCTGGCTCGACCTCCAGCCAGCCGCTTGCATCGGTTGCCTTCACGCCCGCCGCCCAGACGATTGTCCCGGCCTCGATTGTTTCGCCGGCGACCGTGACCGAGCCATCGGAAATCCGCTCGACCTTCTGGCCCATCCGTATCTCCACGCCGAGGTCGTGCAGTGCCTTCTCGGTATATTTCGACATTTTCGGCGTGAATGCCGGCAGCGCGCGCGGGCCGGCCTCGATCAGGATGGTTCGGGCGAGATTCGGTTTGATCTTCCGGAAGTCGCGCGCCAGCGTGTAGCGGGCAAGTTCGGCGATCGATCCGGCCATCTCGACTCCGGTCGGACCTGCTCCGATGACGACCGACGTCATCAACCTGTGCTGCTCGACGGGATCATCGCAGATCTCGGCGCGCTCGAAGGCGAGCAGAAGCCTGGTCCGAAGTCTGCGGGCGTCGTCGATGGTCTTGAGGCCCGGCGCGCACTTTTCCCAGTCGTCGTTCCCGAAATAGCTGGGCCGGGAGCCCGTCGCGATCACCAGCCTGTCGAAGCGGATGGGCGCATGGCCTTTCAGGAGGACCGTGCGGGTTTGCTTGTCGATGCCGATCACCTCGGCGAAAAGCACGTCAGTACTTGGATAGGGCCGCAGAATTCGGCGGATCGGCTCGGCAATGTCCGCAGGCGAAAGGGCCGCGGTCGCGACCTGATAGAGCAACGGCTGAAACAGATGGTGGTTCTGGCGATCGACCACGGTCGCCCGAATGCCTGCCGCACCGAGCGCCTTCGCCACCTCGATGCCACCAAAGCCGCCGCCAGCAATGACGACATGTTCTCCGGCAGGCTCTTCCGCGTTCGTTTCCGGGCTCATGGCGACCTCGCAAATCGCACGCATCCTAGAGCCCGGCGCGCTGCGCTCACACCGTCATTTCGGACTAGCCGGTCCCGGCCGCGGGCATTCTGCGCCCGCGGCCCAAGCCCGTTCAGTTCGTCTCGCGAGCGATCTTGCCGGGCGATTCACCGGGCGCCAGCAGGAGAGTGTAGGCCAGCGACCCGAGCGCCGCGCCGATCAATGGCGCGACCCAGAACAGCCAGAGCTGTGACACCGCCCCGGTCTCCGCGAAGAACGCGACCGCCGTCGAGCGTGCCGGGTTCACCGAAGTGTTGGTGACCGGGATGGAGATGAGATGGATCAGAGTGAGGCCGAGGCCGATCGCGATCGGAGCGAAGCCCGCCGGCGCCGCGATTGACGTCGAGCCGAGGATGATGATCAGGAACGCCGCGGTCAGCACGATCTCGATGAGCAGCGCCGACATCATCCCGTATTTGCCTGGCGAGAGATCGCCGTAGCCATTCGAGGCGAATCCGCCTGCCGTGAAATTCGGTGCGCCGGACGCGATCATATAGAGGATGAAGGCTGCAACGAGACCGGCGATTACCTGGGTGATCCAGTACGGGACGAGTTCCTTCCACTCGAAGCGCCCCGCCATCGCCAGGCCGAGCGAGACCGCCGGGTTGAAATGACCGCCCGAAATGCCGCCGACCGCATAGGCCATGGTGAGAACGGTCAGCCCGAACGCAAACGCAACGCCGACAAAGCCGATACCGAGCTCGGGGAACGCAGCGGCAAGCACCGCGCTGCCGCAACCGCCGAAGACAAGCCAAAACGTGCCGAAGAACTCCGCCGCGAGCTTCCTGGACATCGCTTCCTCCCCTTTTGTTATTGGGAAAGGTTACGCCTATCGACAAAGCTAATCCACAGAATGCACTCAGGTATCCACCGCGAGCCGTTAACGGGGTCGTGCGCATTCTCATGGCGGGCGCCCGTTTCCTCCGCCGGTCGTTTCGGGACCGATCGTCCGAATGGAACAATTCGTCGTCGCGAGGAGTCCATTCAGAGGAGGCCCTGCCGCCAATGTTCCCAAATCCGTGGGATCAGCCGCGTTGTCGAGGAGAACAACATGTCGATCGTTCTCTTGGGTTCATTGATGCTGATCTGCGGTGTTCTTTACACGCTGTGGCAGGCCCTCGCCGGACGGCCCTTGACCGATCCGTCCCGTCTATCCCGAGGTGAGCAAACCCTGGAGCCCAAGCGGCAGGGCCTCGCTTTCCTTGGGCTGGCCAGGAATTGGCCGGGCGTGGCGCTGATGGCGCTCGGCGCGATCTGCGTCCTTTACGGCGCAGCGCTCTAGCCGACCGATCTCATGCGACAACTTCTCGGAAAATGTCTCTGCTAAGCCACCGAATGATGGCGGGAGTGACGGGGCTCGAACCCGCGACCTCCGGCGTGACAGGCCGGCGCTCTAACCAACTGAGCTACACCCCCGGAGAGGACCGCGCCGCGGCCGCTCTGAGGTGGGCGTGACTACGACACCCCCTCCCCCAAGTCAACGGACAGAACGTGAGGAAATCACCATCTGCGACATAAAAAACGCCGGACCATTAAGGACCGGCGTTTGGATGGTGGTGGGCGGTGACGGGATCGAACCGCCGACCCTCTCGGTGTAAACGAGATGCTCTACCAGCTGAGCTAACCGCCCTCTGCCGCACGCATTAAGGGGGTTCGGGGCCGCAGCGCAAGTCGCTCGGCTGTTCTCAGCGGTTGATTGCGTCCTTCAGGACCTGGCCGGCCCGGAACTTCGGCGTCTTGGACGCCGGGATCTTGATCGCCTGGCCCGTGCGCAGATTGCGGCCGACGCCGGCGGCGCGCTGCACCACCTCGAACGTGCCGAATCCAACGAGCCGGACCTCCTCACCCTGCTTCAGCTTATCGACGATCGAGTCGATGGCGGCCTCGACCGCTGCCGAAGCCTGTACCTTGCTGAGCCCTGCCTTGTCGGCAACGGCCGCGATGAGATCCGATTTATTCATGTTGCTCTCCGCATTCTTGTAGATTGGGCCTGCCCCCGCGGCCCGTGATGGCAAAGTTTCGCGAAACGCCCGTGAACGCAAGGGAATCCGGCCTGCGATTCGATCCAAGAATGGCCGTGTGTGGTAAGCACGGCACATACAAAAACGGCCCGCAAAATGCGGGCCGTTTCCGATGGTCAAAGTGTCACACTAAAGGTCAGTGAGCGGTCAGGGCCGCGCCGTCGTCCTCGACGATTGGCTTCGGAAGCGGCTCCGCCTCTTCTTCCCATTCGATCGGCTCCGGCTGGCGCAGCAGCGCCACCTTCAGGACTTCATTCAGGTGGGTCACCGGAATGATTTCCAGTCCGCTCTTAACGTTATCCGGGATGTCCGCGAGATCCTTCGCGTTTTCCTCCGGGATCATCACCGTCTTGATGCCGCCGCGCAGCGCCGCGAGCAGTTTCTCCTTCAGACCGCCGATCGGCAGCACGCGTCCGCGCAGCGTGATCTCGCCGGTCATCGCGATGTCGCGGCGGACCGGGATGCCGGTCATCACCGAAACGATGGCGGTGGCCATGGCGACACCGGCCGAGGGCCCATCCTTCGGCGTCGCTCCTTCCGGCACGTGCACGTGGATGTCGCGCTTCTCGAACAGCGGCGGTTTGATGCCGAAATCGACGGCACGCGAGCGCACATAGGACGCAGCCGCGGAAATCGATTCCTTCATCACGTCGCGGAGGTTGCCCGTCACGGTCATGCGACCGCGGCCCGGCATCATCACGCCTTCGATCGTGAGCAGCTCGCCGCCGACTTCCGTCCAGGCGAGACCGGTCACCACGCCGACCTGATCCTCCAGCTCCGCCTCGCCGTAGCGATGCTTCGGCACGCCGAGATAGGTTTCGAGATTGGCCTCGGTGACCTTCACGGACTTCGCCTTCTTGGAGACGATCTCCTTGACGGCCTTGCGGGCCATCGTGGCGATCTCGCGCTCCAGATTACGAACGCCGGCCTCGCGGGTATAGCGACGGACGACAGTCTTCAGAGCCGCGTCGTCGATCGACCATTCCTTCGGCGTCAGACCGTGCTTCTTCACCTGTTCCGGGATCAGATGGCGGCGAGCGATCTCGGCCTTCTCATCCTCGGTGTAGCCGGCGATACGGATGATCTCCATGCGGTCCATCAGCGGACCGGGGATGTTCAGCGTGTTCGCCGTGGTGATGAACATCACGTTCGACAGGTCGTAGTCGACCTCCAGATAGTGGTCGTTGAACGTGTGGTTCTGCTCCGGATCCAGCACTTCGAGAAGCGCCGAGGCCGGGTCGCCGCGGAAGTCCATGCCCATCTTGTCGATCTCGTCGAGCAGGAAGAGCGGATTGGCCTTCTTCGCCTTCCTCATCGACTGGATGACCTTGCCGGGCATCGAGCCGATATAGGTGCGGCGATGGCCGCGGATCTCAGCCTCGTCGCGCACGCCGCCGAGCGACATGCGGACATATTCGCGGCCGGTCGCCTTGGCGATCGACTTGGCGAGCGAGGTCTTACCCACGCCGGGAGGACCGACGAGGCACAGGATCGGGCCGGCGAGCTTGTTCGCGCGGCTTTGCACCGCGAGATACTCGACGATACGCTCCTTCACCTTATCCAGGCCGAAGTGGTCGGAATCGAGCACCTGCTCGGCGAAGTCGAGATCCTTGCGGACCTTCGACTTGTTGCCCCACGGGATCGACAGCAGCCAATCGAGATAGTTGCGCACCACCGTCGCTTCCGCGGACATCGGCGACATCTGCTTCAGCTTCTTAACCTCGGCCGTCGCCTTTTCGCGGGCTTCCTTCGAGAGCTTGGTGGTCTTGATCTTCTCTTCGAGTTCGGCGGTGTCGTCGCGGCCTTCATCGCCGTCGCCGAGCTCCTTCTGGATCGCCTTCATCTGCTCGTTGAGATAGTACTCGCGCTGCGTCTTCTCCATCTGGCGCTTGACGCGCGTGCGGATGCGCTTCTCGACCTGCAGCACGGAGATTTCGCTCTCCATCAGGCCGAGCACGCGCTCGAGACGCTCACCGACGTTCAGAAGCTCGAGGATCGCCTGCTTCTCGGGAATCTTCACCGAGAGATGCGATGCGACGGAGTCGGCGAGCTTCGAGGAATCCTCGATCTGCGTCACCGCCGTCACGACCTCGGAGGCGATCTTCTTGTTGAGCTTCACATAGCTCTCGAACTCGTTGACCACCGAACGGGCCAGAGCAGTGCTCTCGACCGCCTCGGCGCCGACGTCGTCGAGAACCTCGGCCTCGGCCTCGTAGAAATCCTCGCGCTCGCGATACTTGCCGACGCGCGCGCGGCCGATGCCCTCGACCAGCACCTTCACGGTGCCATCGGGAAGCTTCAGCAGCTGCAGGACCGTCGCAACCGTACCGACCTTGTAGATCGCCTCGGGCGCCGGATCGTCATCGGCCGGATTGAGCTGGGTTGCCAAAAGGATCGGCTTGTCGAGCCGCATTACCGCCTCGAGAGCGCGGATGGACTTCTCGCGCCCCACGAACAGCGGCACGATCATATGCGGGAACACGACGATGTCGCGAAGCGGCAGGACGGGATAGACGTCCGTTTCGCCCGGAACCGGCGTGCGCACCTTCGAACTGGTCATAGTGGATGTCCTTTCACGGCGACGGCCGGATAGCCCGCCGCCGACTGCACACGAAGGTGCGTGACGCGCTTTGAAAGCCGCGTGCGCCCCCCGGGAGCGAAGGCCCGTCCTGACAGTCCAGGGCGGGTCCTTGTGTTGATTTCTAATTGGTTGCCGGACCGCGAGCTTTCAAGGCGCGCGGTCCTGATCTGCAGGGCCTGCGGGAACCGGCGAACGGGAGCCGGTTCTGGATCCATCAGGCGCTGGCCTCGGTCGCGTCGGCACCGCGATCCGAGTAAATGTAGAGCGGCTTCGCCTTGCCCTCGACGACCTCGTCCGAGATCACCACCTCGTCGACGCCTTCGAGACCCGGCAGGTCGTACATCGTGTCGAGCAGGATCGCTTCCAGGATCGAGCGCAGGCCGCGCGCGCCGGTCTTGCGCTGGATCGCCTTGCGGGCCACCGCACCGAGCGCGTCCTCGTGCATCGAGAGTTCGACGCCCTCCATCTCGAACAGACGCTGATACTGCTTCACGAGCGCGTTCTTCGGCTCCGACAGGATCTTCACCAGCGCCGCCTCGTCGAGGTCTTCCAGCGTGGCGATGACCGGCAGGCGGCCGACGAATTCCGGGATCAGGCCGAACTTCAGCAGGTCCTCGGGCTCGACCTCACGGAACACTTCGCCGGTGCGGCGATCTTCCGGAGCCGATACCTTGGCGCCGAAGCCGATCGACGTACCCTTGCCGCGCGAGGAGATGATGCGCTCGAGACCCGCGAAAGCGCCGCCGCAGATGAACAGTATATTGGTCGTGTCCACCTGCAGGAATTCCTGCTGCGGATGCTTGCGGCCGCCCTGCGGCGGGACGGAAGCGACCGTGCCTTCCATGATCTTCAGAAGCGCCTGCTGCACGCCCTCGCCCGACACGTCGCGCGTGATCGACGGGTTGTCGGACTTGCGCGAGATCTTATCGATCTCGTCGATATAGACGATGCCGCGCTGCGCGCGCTCGACATTGTAGTCGGCCGACTGCAGTAGCTTCAGGATGATGTTCTCGACGTCCTCGCCGACATAGCCGGCTTCGGTGAGCGTCGTGGCGTCGGCCATCGTGAACGGCACGTCGAGGATGCGGGCGAGCGTCTGCGCAAGGAGCGTCTTGCCCGAGCCGGTCGGACCGACGAGCAGGATGTTCGACTTGGCCAGCTCGACGTCGTTGTGCTTCGTCGCGTGGTTCAGGCGCTTATAATGATTATGGACGGCGACCGAGAGGACCTTCTTCGCCTGATCCTGGCCGATGACGTAATCATCGAGGACTTTGCGGATTTCCTTCGGCGTCGGAACACCGTCGCGCGACTTCACCAGCGAGGATTTGTTCTCCTCGCGGATGATATCCATGCAGAGCTCGACGCATTCATCGCAAATGAACACCGTCGGTCCCGCGATCAGCTTGCGGACCTCGTGTTGGCTCTTGCCGCAGAACGAGCAGTAGAGCGTGTTCTTCGAGTCGCTGCCGGCCTTGCTCATGTCTTCCATTTCCTTCCGACGGCGTCCTTTTTATCTAGGGCCGTAACCCTAAACGGTAGACCCGCCGGCCTAACAATCCGTGTAGCCAATGCCAGAACCTTACGGGCATCACCCCCACGCATACCTCGCGGATCGCCGCGAACGAACCAAGACTCAACGGGAATGTGACCATGCTGAGGCTCAACAGATCAACCCGGTGGACAGACCGGGTCCCTCAGCTTCCTGTGCAAGTAGCACGCCAGCCACACTTCCCCTTTTGGGCGGCGGCTGCACGGCCTGCGTTGGTACGCCGCAGGCCGTACTTTGTCTAATCAGGCCGCCTGAATCTTCGCAGCGCCTTCGCCGTCGGTCGGACGGGTCTCGAAGACCTGGTCGATGATCCCGAATTCCTTCGCCTGGTCAGCCGACATGAAATGGTCGCGGTCAAGCGTCCGTTCAATCTGCTCGTACGGCTGACCCGTATGCTTCACGTAGATTTCATTCAGGCGGCGCTTCAGCTTAACGATGTCCTCGGCGTGGCGCTCGATATCCGAGGCCTGACCGCGGAAACCGCCCGACGGCTGATGCACCATCACGCGCGCATTCGGCGTCGCAAAGCGCATGTCCTTCTCGCCCGCGCAAAGCAGCAACGAGCCCATCGAGGCAGCCTGGCCGACGCAGAGCGTCGAAACCTTCGGCCGGATGTACTGCATGGTGTCGTAGATCGCGAGGCCCGACGTCACCACTCCGCCCGGGGAGTTGATGTACATCGAGATTTCCTTGTTCGGATTGTCGGCCTCGAGGAACAGCAGCTGCGCGACGATCAGCGAGGACATGCCGTCCTCGACCGGACCCGTCACGAAGATGATCCGCTCCTTGAGCAGGCGCGAGAAAATGTCGAAGGCGCGTTCGCCGCGGCTCGTCTGCTCGACGACCATCGGCACAAGATTCATATAGGTTTCAATCGGATCGCGCATTTCGGTTCCTATGGAGCGGAGCTCAGGCCGCGTTAGTCTCGTCGGCGTCGGCGAAGAGCTCTTCCTTGGAGACCTTCTTCTCGGTCACCTTGGCAAGCTCGACGATAAAGTCGACCACCTTCTCCTCGTAGATCGGCGCGCGGAGTTCGGCGAGAGCTTCCGGAGTCTTCTGGTAGTATTCCCAAACCATTTGCTCCTGGCCGGGGAACTGGCGGGCACGCTCGACGACGGCACGGGTGACCTCATCGTTCGTGACCTGGATATCGTTCTTCTCACCGATCTCCGCAAGGAGCAGGCCGAGGCGCACGCGGCGCTCTGCGATCGCCTTGTACTCGGTCCGCAACTGGTCTTCGGACTTGTCGCCCGCCGAACCATTCGCGATCTCACGCTCAACCTGCGCCCAGATATTGGCGAATTCCTGCTCGACCAGGGTCGGCGGGAGATCGAATTTGTGGGTCTCGTCGAGAGCGTCGAGCAGGGCGCGCTTCATCTTCATGCGCGAGGCCTGCTGGTAGTTCTTGTCGGTCTGCTCGCGGATGGCTTCCTTGAGCTTGTCGAGCGATTCCATGCCGAGCTTCTTCGCCAGCTCGTCGTCGATCGCGCCGCTCTTCGGCGAAGCGACTTCCTTCACGGTCACGGCGAATTCGGCGTCCTTGCCGGCGAGGTCGGTCGCGCGGTAGTCGGCCGGGAAGCTGACCTTCACGACCTTCTCGTCACCGACCTTGACGCCGACCAGTTGGTCCTCGAAGCCCGGGATGAAAGCGCCCGAGCCGAGCACGAGCGGGTGATCCTCGCCCGCGCCGCCATCGAACTTCTCGCCATCGATCGAACCGACGAAGTCGATCGTCACGCGGTCCTTGTTCGCGGCCTTGGCCGACTTGCCGGTCTTCGGCTCGTATTCGGAATTCTGTTCGGCGAGACGCTCCAGCGTCTCGTTGATCTCGGAATCGGGAACCTCGGCCACCGGCTTCTCGATCTTGATCTTCTTCAGGTCGCCGACCGCGATCTCCGGAAGCACCTCGACCTCGACCGTATAGGCCAGGTCGGCCTCACCGTTCACGACGCTTTCGACTTCCTCGTCGTTCTCCGGCATCGAGACCTTCGGCTGCATCGCGAGCTTGATCTTGTTTTCCTCGACGATCCGCTGATTGGCCTCGGCCATGACCTGCTGCAGGACCTCGCCGAACACCGAGCGGCCATACATGCGCTTCAGGTGGGCGGCCGGCACCTTGCCGGGACGGAAGCCGTTGATCCGGATCTTGTCCTTGAGCTCGTTCAGGCGTTCGGAAACGCGGCTGTCGAGATCGGTCGCGGGGACGGTAATGCGAAATTCGCGCTTCAGTCCCTCGGAGAGGGTTTGGGTGACCTGCATGGTTATCTTCCGGATCGTGCGGCTCTCTCGGGAGCGCTTGAAAATGGTCTAGCTGACCGGCCGTTGGTGCGGGCGGAGGGACTCGAACCCCCACGACTTTCGCCACTGGAACCTAAATCCAGCGCGTCTACCAGTTCCGCCACGCCCGCGCCGGGCGCGCCCCTCACGGGTGCGGGGCGTCTATAGCATGGCGTCCGCGCTTCGCACCAAAAAAGTGCGAGACGCGGAATCACTTGTGAAGCGTGGTCTCAAAGATCGCCGATATAGTCCATCTTGCCGACTGGCACGCCCTTGTGGCGGAGAATGTCGTAGGCGGTCGTGACGTGGAAGAAGAAGTTCGGCAGGGCGAAGCGCAACAGATAGTCCTGCCCGCGCATGGTGACCGTCTGCCGACGGCTGTTGATCGTCACTTCGCGATCCTCGCTGCCCTCGATCTGCGAACGGTCGACGCCGTTCAGGAAGTCGACGGTCTTGCTGATGCGCTCGTGGAGCTCCTCGAACGTCGTCTCGTTATCCGGGAAGCTCGGATTGTCGACGCCGCCGAGCCGCGCCGCCGCGCCCTTGGCGCTGTCGGAGGCTCGCTGGATCTGTGAGCGCAGTGGGTCCATGTCGGCGACGAGCCGCGTCTCGACCAGTTCCTTCGGATCGATGCCCTGCTCGCGGGCGAACTGCTCGCCCTTTTCGAGGATTTTGCCGAGGTTCTCGAAGGCGCGCACGAAGACGGGCAGCGACGCGTCATACATGGAAAGGGACATTGGACGTTTCCGGTTGAGGTAAGGTGCCGCCTAGGTATGGATGGATGGGCGGGGCGCAAGGGATGTCCGTGTTCCGGCGTGTGCGGAGCACATCGCGAGAACCGAGACCCAGCGTACCTCGTGGCGAAGCCGCACTTCAGCTATGGAGCGCCTGCGGCGCGCTCATGCGCTGGGCCCCGGATCGGCGTGCGCTCCGCGCACTTGTCCGGGGAACGGCCCGGTGCAAAACGCTATCCCCCATATCTCTCGGTCCTGATCGATCCCGCCGGAACACCGGCCGCGACGGAGCTTTCCGACGCCGCGGAAACGAAGGCGTTCGAGCCGCAGACGAACGTCAGCACCGGCGGCGTCGGCAGCCGCTCCGTCGCCTCCGTCACCATCGCGGAATCGATCCGACGCCCGTGAAGGCCGTTCCGCTTCTCGACGTCGCGCGTCAGAGTCAGAATGAGCTCGAAGCCGTCCCGCTTTCGGTGCATCGCCAACAGTTCGTCGCGGAATATCACCTCGTCCCAGGTCCGGCATGAGAACAGCATCGCCATCGGCACGGTCGAACCGCTCGCCGCGCGGTGCCGCGCCATCGCCATCAGCGGCGCGACGCCCGAGCCGCCGGCGATGAGTAGGATCGGACCGCCCTCCTCTGCCGCCCAGACGAAATGCCCGCCGAGCGGCCCACGCAGTTCGATCTCGTCGCCGGGCTGCACGACCTGGTGGAAGAAGGGAGAGACCTCGCCCTCCTCCAGCCGCTCGATCGCAAGCTCGATGTCGGGCGCGCTCTCGGGCGCGGAGGAGATCGAGTAACCCCGCTGCGCCTGATAGCCGTCCGGCGCCGTCAAACGCACGTCGACATGCTGCCCGGCTTTGGGGGTGAACGGCCGGGAGGGAGTGAGAACGAAACTCGTGACGCGCGGCGTCCGCGGCACGATCTCCTTGACCGTTGCCGTCTGCCACTCGATCCGCGTGCTGGAAGAAATCACCACTACGGATCGCCCGTATAGCGCTGCTCCCGCCAGGGATCGCCATAGGCGTGGTAGCCGCGCAGCTCCCAGAAGCCGAGTTCGTCGCGCTCGGTGAACTGGAGCGCGTTGACCCACTTCGCCGACTTCCAGAAATAGAGGTGCGGCACGAGGAGACGCGCCGGGCCGCCATGATCGGGCGTCAGCGGCTTGCCCTCGAAATGGGTCGCGACCATCGACTTGCCGCCAACGAGATCGGCCGTCGGCACATTAGTCGTGTAGCCATCGAAGGAATGCGCCAGCGTGAAGCCGGTCGGCGGCTCGATGTTCGCGTCGCCGAGCAGGTCGTCGATCATCACGCCCTGCCAGGGCGTGTCGAGCTTGGACCAGGTCGTCACGCAATGGATGTCGCGGGTCATCCTGGTCTGCGGCAGCGCGTTGAATTCCTCCCACGTCCAGCTCTTGACCGGACGCGGGCCGACCTTCAGCGTGAACTTCCATGTATCGAGCGGCACTTTCGGCGTCGGCCCGGCGGACAGGACCGGAAAGTCGTCCGTCAGCGCCTGCCCCGGCGGGACCCGATTTGAAATATCGGGCGGCGGCTGCCGTCCGAAAAATCCACGCGTGACCATCATTCTCCTCCGCCGCGACAGCGACGGCTAAACTCCGCCAGCCCGATAGAAAGCGCAATCGTCCGATGGCTATAGGCAGCCATCGGGACGGGAGTTACGTCAGTGCGCCGCCGTACCCGCAGCGAGAACCACGGCATTGTCAGGCGACTTGCGATTAACGGTCAGCGCCGCGACCGCGAGCACCATCAGCGCACCGCCGAGATACATCACGCTCGACACGCCAAGGCCGTCGACCACCGAACCGCCGACGAACGCTCCGGATGCAAGCGCGATCTGGAACACGAAGACGATGACGGCCATAGCCGCTTCGGGAGTTTCGGGCGATGCCTTCAGCGTCCAGGTCTGGACCGAAACCGGCAGCGCGCCGAAGGCCAGACCCCAGATAAGGACCAGGACACCAGCGCCGATCTGCGAGGAGCCGATGGTCGGCATCAGCAGCATGGTCGTGCCGAGCAGGGCCGATGTGCCCATCATGCCGGCGCGGACGCTCTTCGCAACGACCATACCGCCGAGCACGTTACCGAGCAGGCCGAGCACACCATAGCCGACAAGCGCCGCCGCGATCAGATTTGGCCCGAACGCCGAAACATGCCGGAGAAACGGCTCCATATAGGTGTAGGTCGAGAACTGGCCGACAGCCATGAAGATCGAGGCGATGATGCCGAGTCGGGCAATCGGGTCCTTGAACGGCGCGATCAGATCGGAAAACACGATCGCGTGCGACGCCGGAAGGCGCGGCAAGAAGAAGAACTGGGCGATAAAGACCAGCGCGCCGAGCGTGCCCGCAGTGACGAAGGCCGCGCGCCAGCCGAAGAGTTCGCCAATCATCGAACCGGCAGGAACCCCCAGGATCGTACCGAGCGAAACGCCGGCGAGGATCAGCGATGTCGCCTTCGCCCCCTGCTCCTCCGGCACGAGCCTCACGCCGACACTGGCCGCGATCGCCCAGAATCCGCCGACCGCCATGCCGAGCAGGAAACGGGCAAAGAGAATCGTGACAAGATTGGGCGCGAGCGACGCCAGAATGTTCGTTGCCACCAGCAGGCTCGACAGGATGAGCAGCGCGAATTTGCGATCAAGCTTTCCGGCGAGAAGCAACAGGCTCGGCGCCGCGACGGCCGCAACCAGCGCCGGCATCGTCACCAGCAATCCCGCCTGCCCGTCCGTAATCCCGAGATCGCGGGCAATCGTCGTCAGCAGCCCGATCGGCAAAAACTCTGTCGTCACAAGGCCGAACGTGCCGACGGCAACGGAGGACACGGCGAGCCACGAACGCAACGAAGAAGAACGCGGGGCCGCACCCTCGCGATTTGTATCAATCATTACTATGTACTCCGGGAAGATACGGACTGGCTCTTTCGGCACGGACCGCGTTTAATAATGTATTGACCGCTACAAATGTATGACTCGACGAAATACGTCAAGCCGCATAGGTAGCGACGAACCCAAAGGAGTGAGTTGAGATGGCAATGGGACGGCCGCGGTCGTTCGACGTGGACACGGCGCTCGATCAAGCGATGCGCGTGTTCTGGCGTCGAGGCTACGAGGGTGCATCCCTCGCCGACCTGACCAAGGCCATGGGTATCAACCCACCGAGCCTCTACGCGGCATTCGGGAACAAGGAAGGCCTGTTCCGCGCCGTGCTCGACCGCTATGGCAAGGGCCCGACCTCGCATCTGCAGGTCGCTCTCGCCGAACCGACCGCCCGCAAGGTCGTCGAATACATGATGCGTCGCACCGTCGATGTGGTCAGCGATCCGGACAATCCCGGCGGTTGCCTAGGCGCCAAGGCGACCCTGGCCTGCGATTGCGGCACCGAAGAACTCCGCGAAGAGATCATGAAGCACCACGCCGCCAAGGCGGCCGCGCTTCAGGGCCGATTGGAGAGGGCCAGGGCCGATGGTGATCTTCCGTCGGATTCGAACCCCGAGGCCCTGACGCAATACGTCATGACTGTCCTTCAGGGCATCGCGCTCCAGGCCTCCAGTGGTGCCTGCCGCGCCGATCTGAACCGCGTCGTCGACACGGCTCTCCTCGCATTCCCGAAATGACCCGATCCCCGGCGCGGTTGAAACTCCGCGCCGCCCGCCTATAGAAGCGGGATGATCTTCATACGCCCTTCCCGCCGTGAATTTCTCAGCGGCGCCGGCGCCGCCCTCCTCGCCACGGGCGTACGGGCGCAGGACATCCCCTATTCCGCCCTTCGCGAACCCGGCTTCAAACTTCGCGCTGTCAGATCCCCAACCCGCCTGACATCCGAAGAAGCGCTGGAAGCTCCGAATTTCGGCACGGCCGCCGGTCCGGTTCTCAAACTCGAGCGCGGCACCGCCCTCACGGCCTCGTTCGCCAATGACCTCGATATCGCGGTGACTGTCGCTACCCAGGGTCTGCGAGGCCGGGCGGTTGATGGTGCCGACACCCCGGTCGCGCCCGGCGAGACGCGCAAACTCGTCTTCACCGCTCCGGATCCTGGCAGTTTCCTCTACCGCCTCATCGCGGCCGACACCACGCGCGAAGGCGACACCATCCTTCTCGCGGGTCCAATCTTGGTCTCGGCCGACGAGCCCTCGATCGCCGATCAGGACGTCGTCGTCGCACTCAACGCGATTGCGCTTCCCGATAAGGGGGCCGGGAAGCCGCCCCGCCGTCTCGCTTTGGTCAATGGCGTACCGGACCTCAAGCTCAAGGCTCGTCCCGGCGAACGCCTGCGCCTCCGCTTCATCAATCTCAATCCCTTCGCGCCGGCAGCCGCCGTTCTCCCCGAGGGGGTCGCGATCATCGCGCTCGACGGTCAGCCCTGCCCGCCCTTTCCGCCGCTCGAGCGGCGCCTCATCCTGCCGCCGCTCGGACGTGCCGACGTCCTGGTCGAAGCCGCGCAGACAGGCATGATGCAGATCCAGGATGATTTCGAAGCTGGCCGATTCCTCGTCGACATCACCGTCGAGGGCGAGCCCGCGGCGCCGCGCGAACTCGCGGGCGTCCTCCCTGACAATCCCGCTTTGCCGAGGGAGTTGCCGCTGCAGAAGGCCTCTCGGGCGACGTGGAAAGCCGGCTCCGCGCCAAAGGATCCTCTCGTCACCGCCAAAAAAGGCCAGACCGTCGAGATCAGCATCGCCAACGGCGAGGAACTCTGCGCGGTCGCCATCGAAGGCCATACCGCCCGCCATCTCGATGCGCTGGACGACGGATGGAAGCCTTGGTGGAACGACACGCTTCTGATCGAACCGGGCGCGACCGAGCGACTGGCCTTCATCGCCGGAGAACCCGGCCGCTATGCGGTCAACTTGATGCCGCTCGAAGGCGAGGCCCCGTCGGCACGTGCCTTCTTCGTCGTCAGCTGAGCAGCCGCTTCAGCACGCCCGGCAGGGCGTCAGGCAGATCTTCCGAAATCAGTCCGGGACCAATCGAACTCCCGGCCTCTCCGTGCAGCCACACCGCCGCGCACGCCGCTTCGAAACCCGGCATGTTCTGCGCGAGCAGCCCGGTCACGATCCCCGCGAGCACGTCACCGGAGCCCGCCGTCGCCAGCCACGGCGTTCCATTATCGGCGATAGCGGCCCGCCTGTCCGGTGACGCCACGACAGTGTCCGCGCCCTTCAGCACGATCACCGCTCCGGACAGGGCTGCCGCCGCTCTGGCCTTTTCAAGCTTTGAGTCAGAGCCTTCTGCGATCTGGCGGAACAATCGTCTGAATTCGCCTTCGTGAGGTGTCATCACGACCGGCCGGTCAGACGCCGCGATCGCCTGATGCATCGCGCGCGGCTGTGTCTCGAAACTCGTCAGGGCATCGGCGTCCAGGACTACCGGGCGGCCCGCGCCAAGCGCCATTCGCACCCGGTCGCGCGTGTCCGCGCCGAGCCCCGCACCCGGCCCGACGAGGAGCGCATTGCGACGTTTGTCTTCAAGCAGATGCGCGTAATCGTCGAGATCGTCCATCGCGCGAACAATCACCGCTTCAAGCGCCGCCTTGAAGATCGGCAGCATCTCGGTCGATGCCGCGACCGTCACCACGCCGGCGCCCGCCCGGAGCGACGCCCGCGATGCCAGACGCGCGGCCCCCGCCATCTCCGAGCCGGCGGCGACAAGCGCATGTCCACGCGTGTACTTGTGACTTTCGAGGCTAGGCTCGGGATAGCCCGCGCGCCAAAGCGCTGGCACGTTGTGAAAGCTCCGCGAGCCGATCTCCGGCAACACCGCATCCGGAATTCCGATCTGCGCCAGTACCCGCTCGCCGCAGAGCATCCGGCCCGGCAGTAGCAGATGTCCGGGTTTGTAGCGGAAGAAGGTCACGGTCTTCGTCGCCTTCACCGCGACTCCGCGCACCCGGCCGCTGTCGCCATCGACGCCGGACGGCACATCAACCGCCAGCACGGGGCAGTCGGAAGCATTGATCCTCTCGACGGCCGCCTTTGCCTCACCGTCGAGATCGCGCGTCAGACCGGCGCCGAAGAGCGCATCCACGATCAGACCACAGCCTTTCAGCGTTCCCGCGTCGAACCGCTCCGCCTCGCCGGCCCACCTCTTCGCCGCGACAGCCGCGTCACCTCTCAACGCGGCGCGACTACCAAGCAGCATCAGCCGGACCGGATAGCCCCATTCGGCGAGAAGCCGCGCCCCAACGAAGCCGTCGCCGCCATTGTTGCCCGGCCCGCAGACCACCGCGACCGTGCACGGCACGGGGCACATCCCGCGCGCGGCATCCGCCACCGCCCGGCCGGCCGCTTCCATCAGGTCAATCCCCGGCACGCCGCCCGCGATCGTCGCGGCATCGGCCGTCTTCATCTCCTCGTTGGTCAGAAGCTCGATCACGCGGCGGTCCCGTAAACGGACAGCTCGATCAGGTTCAGGTCCGGATCGCGGACATAAATGGACTGGATCGGCCCCAAGGCGCCGGAGCGCGTCACAGGCCCCTCTTCGATCGTGATCCCCGCCCTGGCGATGCGGCTGACGGCGGCATCCAGATCCTCGACCACGAAACAGAGATCGGCCGATCCTGGCATCGGACATGCGGCCTTCGGTTCGAACGTATGATTGACCTGGTGCAGATTGATCTTCTGCTCGCCGAGCGACAACGCGATGCGATCCTCGCCGAACAATTTCTCCTCAACCCCGAGAACGTCACGATAGAATGCGACGGAGCGGGGGATCGAGGAAACGGTCAGGACGAGATGGTCGATCCGGAGAACCTTCATGCCGGCAGAAGACCATTCGGTCGGACTTTTGCCAACCGCTCAGCCGCTATGCCCAATCGGCATGCAGGATGAAAATCTTCTGCACAAATGTTTTGCCTATATATTATGCAAACGACTAGATTTTACGCGCTTTTCCCGTCGTCAGGCCGGGATCGCCCCTCGGATCGCGAATAAGCGGCTCGTGCCATCCCGTGGCACGAATGCTGCTTTTAGCCCGGCGGTCGCTCCGGCGTTCCAGGAGAGTTGGAAATGAAAAAAATCGAGGCCGTCATCAAGCCGTTCAAGCTCGATGAGGTGAAGGAAGCGCTGCAGCAGGTCGGAGTGCAAGGCATCACCGTCATCGAGGCCAAGGGCTTCGGCCGTCAGAAAGGCCACACGGAGCTGTATCGCGGCGCCGAATATGTCGTGGACTTCCTGCCGAAGGTGAAGATCGAAGTGGTGATCGGCGACGAAATGGTCGAGGGGGCCATCGACGCCATCCGCAAGGCTGCGCAGACAGGTCGCATTGGCGACGGCAAGATCTTCGTGTCCACGATCGAGGAAGTCATCCGCATCCGCACCGGCGAGACCGGCGTAGACGCGATCTGATCCCACCATTCCGGCTTCCCGGCCGGTTCCCAAGCAAAATTAGTTTCTGACAGGGGATAGCAAATGAAGACTGCCCAGGAAGTCCTCTCCTTTATCAAGGAAAAGGACATCAAGTACGTCGACCTCCGTTTCACCGATCCGCGGGGCAAGTGGCAGCACGTCACGTTCGACATCACGATGGTGGACGAGGAATTCTTCGCTGAAGGCCAGATGTTCGACGGTTCGTCGATCGCCGGCTGGAAGGCCATCAACGAGTCGGACATGCTGCTGATGCCGGTCCCGGAGACCGCCTGCCTCGACCCGTTCTTCGCCGCCTCGACCCTGTCGATCGTCTGTAACGTTCTCGAGCCGACCACCGGCCAGCCCTATGACCGTGATCCGCGCGGCATGGCCGTCAAGGCCGAAGCCTATGTGAAGTCGACGGGCGTGGGCGACACCATCTCGTTCGGCCCCGAAGCCGAATTCTTCATCTTCGACGACGTGAAGTACTCAGCGACCCCGTACAAGGTCGGCTTCCAGGTCGACCATCCGGAACTGCCGACCAACTCCGACACCGCGTATGAAGCCGGCAACAACGGCTATCACATCCCGGTAAAGGGTGGTTACTTCCCGGTTCCGCCGGTCGATTCCGGCCAGGACATCCGTGGCGAGATGCTCGCCGCCATGGCCTCGATGGGCGTCACCGTCGAGAAGCACCATCACGAAGTCGCCTCCGCGCAGCACGAACTCGGCATGAAGTTCGACACGCTGACGCTGATGGCCGACCAGCTGATGATCTACAAGTACTGCATCCACAACGTCGCGCACTCGTTCGGCAAGTCGGCGACCTTCATGCCGAAGCCGGTCTATGGCGACAACGGCTCGGGCATGCATTGCCACCAGTCGATCTGGAAGGACGGCAAGCCGCTCTTCGCGGGTGACAAGTATGCCGGCCTGTCGCAGGAATGCCTGTGGTACATCGGCGGCGTCATCAAGCACGCCAAGGCCGTAAATGCCTTCACCAACCCGTCAACGAACTCCTACAAGCGTCTCGTCCCGGGCTTCGAGGCTCCGGTTCTGCTGGCCTATTCGGCCCGCAACCGTTCCGCGTCCTGCCGTATCCCCTTCTCGACCAACCCGAAGGCAAAGCGCGTCGAAGTCCGCTTCCCGGATCCGCTGGCGAACCCGTATCTGGCGTTCGCCGCGCTCACGATGGCCGGCATGGACGGCATCCTGAACAAGATCGATCCCGGCCAGCCGATGGACAAGGACCTCTACGAGCTGCCGCCGGAAGAGCTGAAGGAAATTCCGACCGTCTGCGGCTCGCTGCGTGAAGCGCTTGAGAGCCTCGACAACGATCGTGAATTCCTGAAGGCCGGCGGCGTGTTCAACGACGACTT
This sequence comes from Rhizobiaceae bacterium CPCC 101076, assembly GCA_003347645.1. Taxonomy (GTDB): domain Bacteria; phylum Pseudomonadota; class Alphaproteobacteria; order Rhizobiales; family Methylopilaceae; genus Flaviflagellibacter; species Flaviflagellibacter deserti. The sequence goes on from QDFX01000002.1 coordinate 213,773, forward strand.
CATCGACGCCTACATCTCGCTGAAGATGCAGGACGTCATCAAGTTCGAGCACACCCCGCACCCGGTCGAGTACGAGATGTACTACTCGCACTGATCCGCAGGGTTCAGTTCAGTCCAGGAGAAGCCGGGGCCTCACGCCCCGGCTTTTTCGTTTCTGGAAACAAGATCGCTTCGCCGGGGTTTTCTTCGCAAAGGAGAACCCAGATGAGCGGTATCGCTTGGCTGATCATCGATCTCGGCTTCCTCGTTCTGGGGGCCGCGATCATCTACGGAATCGTCCGCTCCCGCCGCAAGACGCCGGCCGAGGGTCGGATGCAGGAGCAAGCAGCGGATCGGCTCTACAAGAACGAGCCGGAATAGCCGGGCCTGTCACCCGAGCTACATAGAACGTTTCTAGTTTCGCCTCCAACGCGCATGATCGCGCGCGTCTGGAGGTACTTCCGTGACTAAATCCATCGACTTCCTACGGCCGAGCGAGCTCGAAGGTTCGGGCGATTCCGCCGGCAATCCGACCGACAACGCCACGATGGGCGAAATCATCGCCGCCCGCTTCAACCGCCGCGATCTTCTGCGCGGTTCGCTCGCCGTGGCCGCCATCTCCGCGACCGTGGGCAGCCGCGCCATGGCGCAGGGCGCCCCGGCTCCCGCGACCGCCAAGGCCGCCGGCAAGCCGAGCTTTGACTTCATCGAGATCGAGGCCGGCGTCGATCAGACCCATCACGTGGCCGAGGGCTACGACACCCAGATCCTGTTCCGCTGGGGTGACCCGATCTTCCCGGACGCGCCGGAATTCGACCCGCTAGCTCAGACGGCCGAGAAGCAGGCCAAGCAGTTCGGCTATAACAGCGACTATATCGGCTTCTTCCCGATCGAGGGCTCGCCGGACCATGGCCTCCTCGTCTGCAATCACGAGTACACGAACGAGGAACTGATGTTCCCGGGCGTCGAATTGCAGGATTCGAAGACCGCCGCCTTCGGCAAGATGACGAAGGATCTGGTCGATATCGAAATGGCCGCGCATGGCGGTTCCGTTCTCGAAATCCGCCGCGGAGCCGACGGCCGCTGGGAACAGGTCAAGGACTCGAAATACACCCGCCGCATCACCGCCGAGACGCCGATGGCGATCACCGGCCCGGCCGCCGGCCACGACCGCCTCAAGACCTCGGCCGACGCCGCGGGCAAGTCGGTCCACGGCATGATCAACAATTGCTCGGGCGGCATCACCCCGTGGGGCACCTGGCTCTCCGGTGAGGAGAACACCAACGGCTATTTCTGGGGCAAGCTCCCGGAAGGCAGCGTCGAGGCCGCGAACTTCAAGCGTCTCGGAATCGGTACCCCGGCCTATGCCTGGGGCAAGTTCCACGACCGCTTCGACATCTCGAAGGAGCCGAACGAGCCGAACCGCTTCGGCTGGATCGTCGAGATCGACCCGTTCGATCCGACCTCAACGCCGAAAAAGCGCACCGCGCTCGGCCGCTTCAAGCATGAGGGCGCCGCCGGCCTCACCAACAAGGACGGCCGCTACGTCGTCTATCTCGGCGACGACGAGCGCTTCGACTACGTCTACAAGTTCGTCACCGACGGCAAGGTCGACCCGGCGAACCGCGCGGCGAACGCCGACCTGCTCGATTCCGGCACGCTCTACGTCGCCAAGTACAATGCAGACGGCACCGGCCAGTGGCTTCCGGTCGTTTACGGCCAGGGTCCGCTGACCGAGGCCAACGGCTTCAAGAGCCAGGCCGACGTGCTGATCGAGACTCGCCGCGCCGGCGACCTTCTTGGCGCCACCAAGATGGATCGCCCCGAGGACATCGAGGCCAATCCGAAGACCAATCGCGTCTACGTCATGCTGACCAACAACAACAAGCGCACCGTCGAACAGATCGACAGTGCCAATCCGCGCGCTGACAACAAGTTCGGCCACATCGTCGAGATGCTGCCGGACGACAGCGACCACGCCTCGACCAAGTTTGCCTGGGAAGTGCTGGTGCGTTGCGGCGATCCGTCGGTCGCCGAAGTCGGCTCGACGTTCTCGTCTGAGACGACCAAGAACGGCTGGTTCGGCATGCCCGACAATTGCGCGGTCGACAGCGAAGGTCGCCTCTGGGTTTCGACCGACGGCAACAACGCCAAGGCAACCGGCCGCGCCGACGGCCTCTGGGCGATCGAGACCGAAGGCGAGATGCGCGGCACGTCCAAGCACTTCTTCCGCGTCCCGACCGGCGCCGAAATGTGCGGTCCGTTCTTCACCTCGAACGACGAGAGCCTGTTCCTCGCGGTTCAGCATCCCGGCGAATCCGAAGACGAGAAGAAGCCCGCGACGTTCGAAGCTCCGCTCACCCGCTGGCCGGACTTCAAGGACGGCATGCCACCGCGCCCGTCTGTGCTCGTGATTACCAAGAAGGGCGGCGGCAAGATCGCCTGATCACGGCTCTGTGAATATCCGGTTCCGCGCCGGGTCCTCCTTTTTGCTCAGTCGCTTATGGAAGCCCACCAGCCATGTGGCCGGTGGGCCTTTCATATATAGCCACGTCCGTCTTGACGCCCCCGCCCGACAGTCGCACATTCGTCATGTCAGTCGCTGAAAGAGGAGGTTTAAGACAATGACTCCCCCGCAGCAGAATTCGTCGGAAAACGGCTCGTCCATCTAAGCGGCGAATACCGTCTACGACAGACAGACAATCGACTCCCAGCATCGTAAACTAGTTGAGCGGCATACATTTAGGCGTACAGGTGTCTTTCGATACTTCGCTAGATGGAACGTGATACAGTTACGAAGGCAAAAGACCTACAGAGGTTCTAACCGATCGCCAGAGCCTGATAGTGCCGGCGACCTCACTCGAGCGAACCCAACGGTCGGGCGCTCCCTGGCGAAAGCCACGGGGGCGCTTTCATTTTCCGCTTCTGTTGCGTGCCCGCTGTCGTCCCGCCACACGGCTATGCGATAGTTGCATCAACGCGAATCGGCATCTTGGATTTCATGGCAAGCGATCTCTTCGGCTCCGGCCCCCTCGCCCGCAAACCTGCGGCGCCGAAGCCGGAGCCCATACGTGGTACTCCCGGCGAAAGCGGCTACACCGCAGCCGACATCGAAGTCCTGGAGGGCCTCGAACCGGTTCGCCGCCGCCCCGGCATGTATATCGGCGGCACCGACGAGAAGGCGCTGCATCACCTCTTCGCCGAAGTCATCGACAACGCGATGGACGAGGCCGTCGCCGGCCACGCCACCTTCATCTCGGTCGAGATGGAAGCCGACGGCTTCGTCGCGGTTTCCGACAACGGCCGCGGCATCCCGATCGACCCCCATCCGAAGTTCCCCGACAAGTCGGCGCTCGAAGTCATCCTGACCACGCTGCACTCGGGCGGCAAATTCGGTTCGAAAGCCTATTCGACCTCCGGCGGCCTGCACGGCGTCGGCGTGTCGGTCGTCAACGCGCTCTCCGAGACGCTCGAGGTCGAGGTCGCCCGCGCCCAGAAGCTCTATCGTCAACTCTATTCGCGCGGCGCGCCCGCCTCGGAACTCGAAGAGGTCGGTCCCGTCCACAATCGCCGCGGGACCCGCGTCCGCTTCAAGCCGGACGCGCTGATCTTCGGCCCGAATGCGCATCTGAAGCCGACCCGCCTGTTCGCGATGACCCGGGCCAAGGCCTATCTCTTCGCCGGCATCGAGGTCCGCTGGTCCTGCACGCCCGAACTCCTGATCGGCATCGACGATGTGCCGGAAAAGGAGACCTTCCGATTCCCCGGCGGCCTCAAGGACTATCTCCGCGCCACGATCGAAGGTCAGGCGCTCCTCACGGCCGATATCTTCTCCGGTCGCGTCGAAGCCAATGACGGCCCGGGCGCCGTCGAATGGGCGCTGGCCTGGACCGAGGACGGCGACAGTGTCACACGCTCATACTGCAACACGATCCCGACACCCGAGGGCGGCACGCATGAGCAGGGCCTGCGTACCGCGTTGCTGCGCGGCCTGCGGGCCTATGCCGACCTCACGGGCAACAAGAAGTTCAAGGACGTCACCTCGGAAGACGTGATGGCGGGCTGCGTCGGCCTGCTCTCGATCTTCATCCGCGAACCTGAATTCCAGGGCCAGACCAAGGAGAAGCTCTCCTCCAGCGAGGCCGTCCGCCTCGTCGAAACGTCGATGCGCGACCCGTTCGACCATTGGCTAGCCGCCTCGCCGACGCAGGCCCGCAAGCTGATCGACCGCGTCATCGAGCGTGCCGAAGATCGCATGCGCCGCCGCTCCGAAAAGGAGACTTTGCGCAAGACCGCGACCCGCAAGCTGCGCCTTCCCGGCAAGCTCGCGGACTGCACGCAGGATCATGCCAAGGGCGCCGAGCTCTTCATCGTCGAGGGCGACTCGGCAGGTGGCTCCGCCAAGCAGGCCCGCGCGCGCCAGAACCAGGCCGTGCTGCCGCTACGCGGCAAGATCCTCAACGTCGCCAATGCCGGCGTCGAAAAGCTCGCTCAGAACCAGCAGCTTCAGGATCTCCTGCTCGCGCTCGGCTGCGGCACGAGATCGTCCTATCGCGACGAGGATCTCCGCTACGAGCGGATCATCGTGATGACAGACGCCGACGTCGACGGCGCCCACATCGCATCGCTTCTCGTCACTTATTTCTACCGCGAAATTCCGGGTCTCATTCGTGGCGGCCATCTCTACCTCGCGGTTCCGCCGCTTTACCGTATCACCGCGGGAGCAACGACCATCTACGCCCGTGACGACGCCGAACGCGAAAAGCTCATTGCCACGACCTTCAAGAACAAGAAGGTCGATGTCGGACGCTTCAAAGGCCTGGGTGAGATGATGCCGCAGCAGCTCCGCGAGACGACCATGGACCCGAAAAAGCGCACGTTGCTTCGTGTCGAGATCGCCGAGGATGATGAGATCGAAACCCGCAACGCCGTCGAACGGTTGATGGGTTCCAAGGCCGAGGCGCGCTTCCATTTCATCCAGGAACGTGCTGCCTTCGCAGGCGAGCTCGACGTTTAGGTTCCAATCGCAATGGTTCTGAAGACCTCCCCCGCGCGCATCGTTCTTTGCCTCGTCGCGGGGCTGTCCTTCGCTTCGTCCGTTGCCGCGCAGGACACGACGCCCTCCGCGACCAGCCGTCCGGCCCAGCAGCAGAAACAGCCCGTCCGCCAGGTCAAACCAGGACCGGCGCCCTCGCCCGCCACTCCTCAGACCATCGCGCCGGCGCAGACCGCGCCTGCTCCGGCGGCCCCGGCTGCTCCCTCGAACCTGCCACCATCTGTCGGTTCCGTGCCAACGGACGTCGTCATGGTCCGCGTCGTCGGTCCATGGGAAGCGGACGGCAGGAAAGGGTTCTCGCGCCTCGTCGCCACCGCGTTCGGCGGCCAGCTCTCGATGCACGTGCAGTGGATTTCCGACGCCGGCGAGATCGTCGCCACGCAGGAACTGGAGGGCAGCGCGGAGGCTCCGCAGCTCGCGCTCGCCACCGTGCGGGCCGAGAACGGCAAGGATAATTCCGCCGTTTATTTCGATACCCCGGAAGACGCTCAGGGCTTCCGGGAGACCTTCGTCCTCATAGTCGGCCAGCCGGGCGATGCCCGCTTCGGCCCGGCAACGAACTAGGCCGCGTCCCAGAGAGGCGCGAGCCCGGGCGGGCTGACGAGCCGTCCCGACGGCCGCCGCAGATCGTGCAGCGCGCCCATCTCGTCAGCCGAAAGCTCGAAATCGAAAATCGCCGCATTGGCGACCGCCCGGTCCTCATCAACCGTCTTCGACAGGGCCACGACACTCCGCTGCTGGACCAGCCAGCGCAGCACGACCTGCGCAACCGTCTTGCCGTGCCGTTCGGCGATCGCCTTGATCGTCCGGTCTTCCAGCACCTTGCCGTCCGCCATCGCGTAATAGGCGGTGATCGCAACGCCATGCTCCCGCGCCGCCGCCAGCACCACGCCCTGATCGATATAGGGGTGATATTCGATCTGGTTGGTCGCGATCGGCGCATTGGACAGTGCCACCGCCTGCTCCATCAGCTTCTTGTTGTAATTGCTGACACCGATATGGCGGACCTTGCCGGCATCGACAGCCTCATTCAGCGAAGCGATCTGCTCAGCCAGCGGCACGGCCGCATTCGGCCAATGGAGAAGGAGAAGATCGACATAATCTGTCTTCAGCTTCTTCAGGCTCTCGTCGAGTGAGGCCGCGAACCTGTTCTTCGGGAAATTGTCGACCCAGATCTTGGTCGTCAGGAAGATGTCGCCGCGCTTGATGCCCGAGGCCGCGATGCCTTCGCCGACGGCGTCCTCATTGTTATAGATCTGCGCGGTATCGATATGCCGGTAACCGTTATTCAGGACGAACGGCACCATGCGCGCCGTATCCTGCTTGTCCATGCGGAACGTACCGAAGCCAAGCGCCGGGATTTCCGCGCCATTGGCTGAAACCTTATGCATTGCAGTCTCCAGAAATCGCCGACGGGCGGGAACGCAGCACGATGCGCGGGCCGGCAAAAGGAAAGGCGGCCAAGCCCCTGCCCGGCCGCCTTCTGTATCTGGTGACGGTTGGCGCGCTCGCCAACCCGGCAGTTTGATTTACTGACGGCTGGCGATGATACCCTGCTCGGTCACGACCACCCAGTCGCCTCCAAGGCGCCGGATCGCCAGCACCTTGTTGCCGTCAGGAAGCTCGTCGCCCGGCTCGACCTCGACCATGCCGCGGCGGCCCTGCAGGACGGCCATGCCGTTGTAGATGTCGCGAACCACCCAGCCGTTGACGACAGGGCTGTCCGGCGAAGCACCGAGACGCGGGGTCGGCGGAGCCGCCGATTCGGCACGCGCGGTCGCGGTCGGACGCGGGGTCGGAACCGCCGGCGGCGTCTCGGAAGCCGGCGCCTCATTGGCGATCGAACCGCTCGCACGCGGTTCGGCCGGCGTGCCCTGCGAGTTCGACGTCGAGCTCGGCGCCGTGATGTCGCGCGGAGCTGAAGCCGTCGTCTGCGGAGCCGCAGCAGGCTCGCGCGGAGCCGTGGCGGCAACCGGGGTCGGCGTGGGCGTCGGCGCCGTGCCGGCGGACTGCGGCGCGCGCTTCTCGACGCGCTCGATGCGTGCCGAGAGCTCCTTGATCTGCTTCTCGCTGGCCTCGACCGCGGTCCTGTTCGAAGATGCGAGTTCGCTCTCGATCTTCGCGAAGCGCTGCTCGAGCTGATCGAGATGGTCGCGGATCGCCTTCAGATCGTCCGAGGAGATGTTGGCGGACTGGTTCGCATTGGCGACCGGCGTCGGCACCGAAGCGGGGGAAGCGGATGCGGCGGCGACGGGAACAGCAGCCGCTTCAGCCACCTCCTCGGCCTGGTTCGACGCGGTCTGAGTACCGCCGATACCAAATGCCGGCGCGAGATAGATGAAGCCGAGTGCGCCAAGTGCCAACGCGACGATGATACCGGCCGCCATGGCGAGGAAGCGCCCGCTCCGGCCGCCAGTGTCGTCGAGGTCGACGGACTCCGACGAGCGGTCGGCGTCGAGCACCGAGATGCGGTTCGGCATGCGCGGCTCGGAAGCCGCCGCGAGGGCCTCGATCGTCGGCTCGCGCTCACGATCCTCCTCGGAACGCTCGATGAGGTCCTCAACGGTCGGCTCTTCGTTTACCGGCGGCTCGGCGGCCAGCTCTTCGATACGCGGCTCGATCACCGGCGCATCTTCCGATTCCCCGTGGACCGGTTCCGGCTCGATCGCCACGACCGGCTTGGAAGCCGCCTCGACAACGGGTTCTTCCGCTCGGGGCGCTTCGACTTCCGGAGCGGTCTCGGCGACAGGCTCTTTCTTTTCGAAGCTCGGTTCGAGACGGCGGGCGATCTCCGCCAGCAATTCGTCGGCGTTGCTCGACACGATCTCGGCCGGGGTCTCGACGATCCGCTCAGCCACAGGCTCCGGGGCCGCAATATGCTCCTCAGCGCGCGGCGGCGTGACAGCCTGGTAGCCCTCGCTCGGTACGGTCTCGAAATCGCCGTCCCGCTGGATGCGCGGCACGAGCGGTTCGACCCGACTCGGCTCGTCAAGCACGGGCTCGATCTTCACGTCTTCATGTGGTCGTGGCCAGAGGCTCCGCGCGGGCTTTATTTCTGGCGCGCCACGTCCCGGCTCGGAAATGATGCCGGCGAGCTCGTCGTTTTGATCGTTGGCCATTTTTGAGTGCCTAGCCCCTGAGTGGTGTTTCCGGCTCAGCCTTGCAGTTTAATCTTGGCGGGAGCGCGGCGCGCAACGGGCAAAGTTCTGGCTAAGCTTGACTCCACAACCTTGTTCCCTATGTTGCGCCCAACGGAAACGCCCGCAGAAGCTACTTCCTTTTCCCTGCGGTTCCGGCACAATCTATATGAGCTTTGATACTCTCGGGCTGAGCCCCAAGGTCCTCGCTGCAGTTGAAGCGACGGGCTACACCACGCCGACTCCGATCCAGGAGCAGGCGATTCCGCATGTCCTGCAGAAGCGCGACGTTCTCGGCATCGCCCAGACCGGCACCGGCAAGACGGCGAGCTTCACGCTCCCCATGCTGACCAGGCTCGAAACCGGTCGGCCGCGGGCTCGCATGCCGCGCACGCTCATCCTCGAACCAACGCGCGAACTCGCGGCGCAGGTCGAGGAGAGCTTCAACCGCTATGGCGTCAACCACAAACTCTCCGTGGCGCTCCTCATTGGCGGTCTGTCCTTCGGTGACCAGGACGCGAAGCTGACACGCGGCGTCGACGTCCTCATCGCCACCCCCGGCCGCCTGCTCGATCATTTCGAGCGCGGCCGCCTGCTGATGACCGGCATCGAGATTCTCGTCATCGACGAGGCGGACCGCATGCTCGACATGGGTTTCATCCCGGACATCGAGCGCATCTGCAAACTGATCCCGCCGCGCCGCCAGACCCTCTTCTTCTCTGCGACCATGCCGCCGGAAATCCAGCGCCTGGTCGCCCAGTTCCTGAACGATCCGGTGAAGATCGAAGTCGCCAAGGCTTCGAGCACCTCGGCCACGATCACCCAGGCCCTTATCGCCTGCGGCAGCGATCACGCCGAGAAGCGCGACGCGCTCCGCCGCGCCATTCGCGCCGAGACCGATTTCAAGAACGCCATCGTCTTCTGCAATCGCAAACGCGACATCGGCACCCTTCATCGCTCGCTTGAGAAGCACGGCTTCAAGGCCGTAGCTCTTCATGGCGACATGGACCAGCGCGCGCGCATGCAGGCGCTCGACCAGTTCAAGACCGGCGAGGCCGAGCTTCTGGTCGCCTCGGACGTTGCCGCGCGTGGTCTCGACATTCCGGCGGTCAGCCACGTCTTCAATTTCGACGTGCCGATCCATGCCGAGGACTATGTCCACCGCATCGGCCGCACCGGCCGCGCGGGGCTCAGCGGCACCGCGATCACATTCGTGGCACCGTCCGACAAAAAATATCTCGCAGCGATCGAGAAAGTAACCGCGCAGGACATTCCGTGGCGCGGTGACGATCGCCCCGCCGAATCGGAGGGCGACAGCCGTCCGGGACGCGGCGACCGCAACCGGCGGTCGCGTGGACGCGGCGAGAAGAAGGTCGAGCAGCCCCAACGTTCCGAGCCGCGGGAAGCCTCTGCATCTCCAGCAGAATCCCGCGCGCCCAGACCTCCACGTCCGGAGCACGCGCCGCGCGATGAGACCCGCAGAGACGGAGGTCGCAGGGACCGCAACAGGCATGAACGCGACGACGAACCGACACCCGTCGGGCTCGGCGATCACGTGCCCCAATTCCTTCTTCGCCCTGTCCGAATAAAGGGCGCATAAGCCTGAAATTGATGCACTTTTGGCCCTCGGGGTATCGACCCGAATTAACGGCCGTTTAAGTGTTCTGGAGCAATTTCACCCCTGCTGGATTTCGGGAGCCAACGCCGGCCCCGAACGGCTGGGGGAAACGGCAATGTCTGACAGCGGAGACGATTTCGAGCGAACTATAGTGTTCGGCGAGTCGGCACTGGACCGCATTCGGGCGTATCGCCATCCCGCCTATCCCCGGATCTACGAGGTCTGGTACACTTACGCGACCTGTTACAACCCTTTGTTGAATCAGGCGATCAACGACGTCCTTCGCAAACGCGGCAAACTTTCCGAGCAGGATCTCGACGCGCTCTACGACATGCATCTGTCGGCTTCGCGCTTCCCGACCCGCTATGACGAGGTCGGCACGAAGATCCGTGAAGAGGTCGACCAGATGGTTTCGATGCTCGACGCCGCTCGCGGCTCCGCCTCCGCCTATGGCGAGACCCTAGACGGCATCACCCGCAGCCTCGAAGGCGCCGAGCCGACCAAGGTCAAAATGGTCGTGGAGGCCCTGATGCGCGCGACGGTCGACATGCAGTCGGCCAACAGGGAACTTGAGACCCAGCTCGTCGCCTCGCGCGAGGAGATGCTGAAGCTGCACGACAGTCTCGAAGCCATCCGCGCCGAGTCGCTCACCGACCCGCTGACGCTGCTCTCGAACCGCAAATTCTTCGACATGGCGCTCGAGAAGGCGCTGAGCGAGGGCAAGCCGTTCTCACTGCTCGTCACCGACATCGACCACTTCAAGAGCTTCAACGACAAATATGGTCACCTCACCGGTGACCAGGTGCTGCGCCTCGTCGCCACCGCCGTGAAGCAGAACATCAAGGGCCAGGACATCGCGTCGCGTTACGGCGGCGAGGAGTTCGCGCTCATCCTGCCGGGCACGACGCTGCGTCCGGCGGTGACCGTCGCCGACCACATCCGTCGCGCGGTGATGGGCAAGGAACTTGTGAAGCGCTCGACCGGCGAAAACCTCGGTCGCGTCACGATCTCGATCGGCGTCGCCAGCTTCCACGCCAACGACAATGCCGCCTCGATCATCGAACGCGCCGATATGTGTCTCTACGCAGCCAAGCGCGCGGGCCGTAACCGCGTCGTCTGCGAAACCGATCCGGAGTTCGAAGCCGGCGCCAACCGCGTTGCGTGATTAGGCTTTCTTCTTCGCGTGCGGTTTTGTCCGGGCCGCACGCTCTGCGGCAGAGAGCGCCTTGCGCGCCCATATAGCCATTTCGTCCGCATCATCGATCAGACGGTCGGGCGCGCGCCAATACGACAGTACCACCCGCCTGCCCTTTGCTTCGTAGCTGAACGGCTCTGCGCCTTCGTCTTCGAAGTCCGGCCGCGTTTCGCTATCCGCCTTCAGGTAGAGTTCGCCGCCGGTGGACAATGCGAACATGACGTCATCGGCATAGATGCCGTATCCGCCGAACATGCGACGGACGCCTACGGGGCCAAAGCCGGAAAAAATGTCCCGGATCGAATCTGCGTCCACACCAGTCAGCGTGCCTGTGCGGCAGCCTGCAGCGCTTCCGGCTTGGCCGGGACGATCTCGATCGATTCCCCGCAGCCGCATGCCGAGGTCTGGTTCGGATTGTTGAAGACGAATCGCGACGCCATCTTCTCGGTCACATAGTCCATCTCGGTGCCGAGCAGGAACAGAACGGCCTTGGGATCGATCAGGACCTTCACGCCCTTGTCCTCAATCACCTCGTCGCCCGGCTGAGCCTCGGCGGCGTAGTCCATCGTATATTCCATGCCGGCGCAGCCGCCCTTCTTCACACCGACACGAAGGCCGGCGGCCGAAGACTGCGACCGTTCCATGATCTCCCTCACCCGGTCCGCGGCGCGGTCGGTGAGGCGCATGATCGGAAAACCCATTTATCCATTCCCCTGCCGGTTCAAGGCCGGCCGCGAAGGTGCGCAGAATAGCGCGGTTTCAGCGGCTTAGATATGGGGAGTGCGCAGAGCGGTTCAACGCTCGGGCGGGAATGCGTGCCGCCGGGGCGGCACGCATTTGTCGATCAGTCCTTGAGGTCCGCCGGCACCTTGCCGCCATTAGCCTCAAGTTTGGCGATGACCTGCTTGTGCAGCCAGATGTTCATGCTCGCCGAGTCGTTGGTATCGCCGGTGTAGTTCAGTTCCTTGGCGAGTTCCTTGCGCGCTGAGAGGCTCGAATCGATGTCGAGCGCCTTCATCAGGTCGACGATCGATGTCCGCCATTCGAGCTTCTGGCCCTTGGCCTTCACGGCGTCATCAAGCACCTTGGCGACATCGACCTTCTCGCCGGTCCCTGTCGCGGCAGGCGCCGAGGCCGTGGCCGTCGCGGTGCCGCCACCCGCCGGTGCGGCGGCTTCGGCGGCCTGAGCTTCGGACGAGCCGAAGATCGCGCCCATGATTTTGCTGAAAATTCCCATTTTGGCCTCCCTGCAGCCGAAGGACCGGCTTCGCAGACAACGATCTCGTCAGCCTAGCCGTTCCTTAATGGGCAATGTTTATCAAGCCTGTGTGATCGTTCAGCGGCAGCGGCGAGATTCGTCAGCGATTGCCCGCGCTGCCTGGTTGGTCGAGGCCGCACCAAGGAAGCAGGACGAGCCGCCGGCGTTCAGGCGATAGACCGCGAGCTTGCTGACGTCGAGATTGCCGATCGCCTTCCCGGTCACGTAGCGCACGATCATGGCGTTCGGGTCGATCGTTCCGACCCGTTTCGGACCGCGCCATTCAATCGTATTGCCGACCTCGAAGAAGGACGCCCCGAGATCGAGACCGTCATCCCCGGTCTCGCCGATGGTGACGAAGCTCGCGTCCGGCTCGCCAGTCCAGACCACGGCAATGCCGCCGAGGCCCGTGCATTTGCGCACCTCGATCACATCGGGCTCCGGCGACTTCTGTTCGTCGCAGGCGGCATAGTCGTGGCGGGTGTAGATGCTTTCGATCGTCCCGGCGGACGCCGGCGCGGCGAAAGCGAAGATGGGCAGTGCGGCGGTAAGTGTGACGGAGAGCTTCTTCATGCCGGTTCGTCGCGTCCGGCACGGACGAAGTTCAAAGCGAGACCGCCCTTCCCGCTACCATCGGCACGAACCGCACCCTCATCAGGTCCCGCGTCTCGACCTCGCCCTCGATCTTGGTGATGCGCAGCAGACGCTGGTCGGTGCCCTGGGGCCCGACCGGAATGATCATCACTCCATCGTCCGCCAACTGGTCAACGAGCGTCTGCGGCACGCTTTCCGCAGCCGCCGTGACCATGATGCGATCGAACGGCGCCTGCGCCGGCCAGCCGGCAGCGCCGTCCGCAACCATCGAGGTGACATTGGTGATGCGCAGCGCGTTCAGCCGGTTCTCGGCGTCCTGGACGAGCGTGCGATAGCGGTCGATCGTGTAGATCCGGCGCCCCAGCCGGGCCAGCACGGCCGTCTGGAAGCCCGAACCCATGCCAATCTCAAGGACCTTGTGGCGGTCCTTCACGTCGAGCTGTTCGGTCATGTAGGCGACGAGATAGGGCTGGCTGATCGTCTGGCCGCAGGCGATGGGAAGTGCCCGGTCGCTATAGGCGTGCTCGACGATCTGCGTCGGCACGAACAGCGAGCGCGGCACGGTCTCCATGGCCCGCATCACCCGCGTATCGCGGATGCCGCGCTTGCGCAGGAACAACAGAAACGCGGCGCGCTGTTCGGCGTCTTCCTCGTCGCGCGGCCCCTGTTCGGCCATCGTCACAACCCCGTGTCGAACGCTCCGCCAAGCCGCTCCAGCAGCCGATGATCGGTCATGTCGATCTTCAGCGGGGTCACCGAGATCCATTTGTCAGCCACGGCGCGCAAGTCGGTGTCGTGACCAGGATCGCCGATCTCGTGACCATACACGATCCAGAAGTATGGATTTCCCCGGCCGTCACGGCGTTCATCCACCTGCGCCTGCCATTGCGGCCGCTGACCCTGCCTCGTGGCGCGCACTCCGCCCACTTTCTCGGGCGAAACGTTCGGGAAATTGATGTTCACCAGCCCGCCGGGAGGCAGTCCGGCATCGAGAATCTGCCGAATCACCCGCGGTCCGTGTGCCTCGGCCGTCGCATAGCTCACCGATTCGCGCTGTCCGGACGGATAGGCCTGCGACATGGCGATTGCCGGAATGCCGAGCAGCGCGCCCTCGATCGCTCCCGCGACCGTCCCGGAATAGGTGACGTCCTCGCCGAGATTGTGCCCGCGATTGACGCCGGACAGCAGCAGTTCGGGCAGCGCGTCCTTCATCACGAAACGCGCGCCGAGAATCACGCAGTCCGTCGGCGTGCCCTTCACCGCAAAGCGCCGCTCGCCGACGGTGCGGATTCGCAGCGGATCGTTCAGCGACAGCGAATGCGCGACGCCGGACTGGTCGTATTCCGGCGCAACTACCCAGACATCGTCGGATATCTCGCGCGCGATGCGCTCCAGCGCGTCAAGGCCCGGCGAGTGGATGCCGTCGTCGTTGGTGATCAGGATGCGCATGGCGGCCTCTCCCTCCCCGTAACGGGGAGGGCCGACTCAGCCGCCAGGCTGAGCGGGGTGGGGTCAAAACCTATCGGCAGGGCATGGGGCATGGAGGGGCAGCAAGCCCCACCCCGGTTCGCGCTTCGCGCGACTCGGCCCTCCCCTTTCAGGTGAGGGAGACCACACCCAATCACGCCCCCACCTCGATCCGCTCCAGCCCGCCCATATAGGGCCGCAGCACGGCGGGCACGGTGATCGAGCCGTCCTCGTTCTGGTAATTCTCCAGCACTGCGATCAGCGCGCGGCCGACGGCGACGCCCGAGCCGTTCAGGGTGTGGACGAAGCGGGTGTTCTTGCTTTCCGCCGGCTTGTAGCGCGCCTGCATGCGCCGCGCCTGGAAGTCGCCGCAGACCGAGCACGACGAGATTTCGCGGAACGCGTTCTGCCCCGGCAGCCAGACCTCGATGTCCCAGGTCTTCTGCGAGGCGAAGCCCATGTCGCCGGTGCAGAGCGTCATGACGCGATAATGCAGGTCGAGCTTCTGCAGCACGGTCTCGGCGCAGGAGAGCATGCGCTCATGCTCCTCGCCCGACTGCTCGGGCGTCGTGATGGAGACGAGCTCGACCTTCGAGAACTGGTGCTGGCGGATCATGCCGCGCGTGTCGCGACCCGCGGCGCCGGCTTCGGCACGGAAGCACGGCGTCAGCGCAGTGAAGCGCAGCGGCAGCTCTTCCTCGGAGAGGATGCTCTCGCGAACGAGATTGGTCAGCGGCACTTCGGCGGTTGGGATGAGCCAGCGACCATCGCTGATCGTCTCGTGCTCCCCGTTCTCCCCAACGATCGCTCCGGCGCGGAACTGGTCATCTTTGAACTTCGGCAGTTGAGCCGTACCGAACATGACCTCATCACGCACCATCAGCGGCGGCGAGACCTCCGTATAGCCGTGCTCGCCTGTGTGCAGGTCAAGCATGAACTGGCCAAGTGCACGCTCCAGCCGAGCGATACCCTTCTTGAGCACGACGAAACGGGCCCCGGAAAGTTTCGAGGCGCTCTCGAAATCCATGCCGCCCTGCGCCTCGCCGATGTCGAAATGCTGCTTGGCGGTGAAGCCCAGGCTCGGCGCTTCGCCGAAGCGGCGGTATTCGACATTGTCGTGCTCGTCCGCGCCGACAGGCACGTCCATCAGCGGCAGATTGGGGATGCTTGCTACCATCTCATTGAGCTGATCGGTCAGCTTCTTTTCGGTCTGTTCGCCCGCCGTGGTGATGTCGCTCTTGAGCCGAGAGACCTCCTCCATCAAAGCTGCTGCACGCGTCTCATCCTTAGCGGCTTTAGCCTGCCCGATCTCCTTAGACAGGCGATTGCGAGTCTCCTGCCATTCTTGGACGAGGACGATGGTCTTCCGCCTCTCCTCGTCTTTCTCGACCAGGGCCTTGAGCGTAGCCTCGGCTTCATCAGCCGCGATTCCGCGCGCGATCAGGCGCTCCTGAAAGGCGTCCGCATTGTCCCGGACCCACCTGATGTCATGCATGAGAAACGCCGCTTAAGCCGCCAGAAATTAGCCAGAATTTACGGCCCGTCGGAGGTCTCGGCGGCGGCCGCGTCGGCGCGCTTCTTCTCGACCATGCGGACCACATAGATCGAGGCTTCGTAGAGCAGCAGTGTAGGCACGGCAAGGGCGATCTGGCTGATCACGTCGGGCGGCGTCAGCACGGCCGCGACAGCGAACACGACGACGATCGCATATTTGCGCTTCGCCACCAGCCAGTCTGCGTCGATGAAGCCGGCGCGCGCCAAAAGCGTCAGGATCACAGGTGTCTGGAAGCAGATGCCGAACGCCAGGATCAGCGTCATGATCAGCGATAGGTACTCGGAGGTCTGCGCTAGGAGCTGGATGCTCGCCTCGCCGGGCCCACCCTCCTGCTGCATCGACAGGAAGAACCGCATCGCCAGTGGCATTGCGAAGAAATAGACGAACGCCCCGCCAAGGAAGAAAAGAACAGGCGTCGCAATGAGATACGGGAAGAACGCGTCCTTCTCGTTCTTGTAGAGGCCGGGCGCCACGAACTTGTAGATCTGGATCGCGATCACAGGGAACGCGATGAAGACAGCGCCGAACAGCGCCAGCTTGATCTGGGTGATCAGATATTCCTGCGGCGCCGTATAGATCAGCTGCAGCTTCGCATCGGAGCCGGCGGCGAGTTCATATGGCCAGAGCAGGATGTTGAATATGTGCCCGGCGAGCGCGAAGCAGAGCACGAAGCCGATGCCGAGCGCGATCAGCGCCCGGACCAGGCGCGAGCGCAGCTCGATCAGGTGATCCATCAGAGGCGCGCGGGAGGCCTCGACATCGTCCGCTTCGGTGGTCACGGCTTGGTCTCCACGGAAGCAGCATCCTGCGTCGGCACGACCGATGCCTTCTTGGCGGCGCGGCGCGCTTTCGGCTTGGGCTTTGGAGCAGGCGGGTTCCCGGCCGCCGAGATTGCGTCACCCACGGCCGCCGTCTGGTTGAAATGGACTTCACTGTCGGGCGAAGCGGGTGCGGGCAGATCGGCCGGACGCGGCGTCGCGACGGTGTCGTTCGCGGCAGGTTCGACGGCACCCGAAGCTGACTGCACGTCAGTCGAGGGTTTGGATTCAATCGCGGTGCGAATCTCGTGCTTCACCGTCTGGGTCGGATCGGTGAAGCCCTGCGCCGTGCGCTTCAGGTCCTGAAGCTCCTTGCGGAGATCGTCGAGCTCCGCTTCCTTCAGCGCCTCGTTGAACTGGCCCTGGAAGTCGCCGGCCATCTTGCGAAGCGCGCCGACCCATTTGCCTGCCTGGCGCAGGGCCGCGGGTAAGTCCTTCGGGCCGATGACCACGAGAGCGACCACCGCCACGACCAGCATTTCAGACCAGCCAATGTCGAACATATCAGTCCTAGGCCCTGCGCCGCTCGAAGCGGCGGCTGATTACGACCGGACTTCAGTGCGCTCGGGTGCAGGCGCGGCCGCAGGCGGCGGCGCGGGCTGATGGTCGATGGTGCGTGCCGGAGCAGCCGGCGGCGCATCGGCCGTCTCGTCGTCAGCCATGCCCTTCTTGAAGCTTTTGATGCCCTTGGCGACGTCTCCCATGAGATCGGAGATCTTGCCGCGACCGAACAGCAGCAGCACCAGAACGGCGACAACCAACCAGTGCGTGAGACTCATGACGCGTTCCTTGCAAACATTATCTTCGGCCGGAACGTGAGCCCCGACCCTTGTCCATCACTCCAAGCTAGATTTCGGACAAAGGAAAGACAAGCGCTTGGCGTGTGTCGAACGACACATTGACATCGGAGCCTTCCTGCCAGTGTCCGGCCTCGACCCGTGCGCGAAGGCGTGCATCCGTTCCATCGATCGCGATTTCGAGCTGGTCGACATCTCCGAGGAACCGCGCCGACACGACGCGTCCCGCGCGTCCCGGACCCCTGCGGTTCACCCGGACGCTGGACGGGCGCACCGCGATGATCGCCTTGCCGTCAGGCAGGCTGGTCGACATCTCGCCGAGCCATGCCGTGGCCAAACCGCTTCGCACGATGGCGTCCAATTCGTTGATATCGCTGAAGAACCGGGCCGCAAACAAAGTCCGTGGGCGCAGAAACAAATCCTCCGGCGTCCCGACCTGGACGAGACGTCCCTCGTGCATCAGCGCGATCCGGTCGGCCATCCGCATCGCCTCTTCCGGGTCATGCGTCACGATCAAGGACGTCGCGCCGCTCTCGTTCAGCACCGCGAGCGTTTCCTCGCGCACGCTGTCGCGCAGGCGGCGGTCGAGACCCGAGAAAGGCTCGTCCATCAGAAGCACGCCCGGGCGCGGCGCAATGGCGCGGGCGAGTGCCGCGCGCTGCTGCTCGCCGCCCGACAGACGGTGCGGATAATCGTCGGCATGTCCCGTAAGACCGACCCGGCCCAGTGCGGAGAGCGCGATCGCCCGCGCCTCGGCCTTCGGCACGTTCTTCAGACCGAACGCCACGTTCTCGGCGACGCTCATATGCGGAAACAGGGCGTAATCCTGGAAGACGAGCCCGATGCCGCGCTTTTCGGGGGGCAGGAACTCGCTCTCATCGGCGATCACCCGGCCGTCCAGCAGTACACGTCCGCCGCTCTGGCGCTCGATACCCGCCGCGACGCGCAGCAATGTCGTCTTCCCGCAGCCGGAGCGGCCAAGCAACGCCACGATCTCGCCCGGGAAGACATCAAGCGAAAGCCCGGTCACGGCCTCGGTCGTCCCATAGACGTGGGTCACGTCGTCGAAGGTCAGCCGGGAGGGAATGGCCGGCCCAGCCGTGCCGCGCTGTCCCCAGCGCGTCCATGCGGAACCCTTTCTGGGTGCCGCAATATCGGGAGAACTCACGTGGTGCGGTCCTGTTCGTCGTCGGCGTCGAGCGGCGTCAGGAAGTCGAGCGCGTCGGGCTCGATCATGTCTTCGTCCTCGCGCAGCGCCTGATCGTCGGATGGCATGGGTACATCGATACCCGCCGGCACCCGCGCATCCAAGAGGCCCGCCGCACGAAGCTCGTCGATACCCGGCAGATCGGAAATCTGCTCCAGGCCGAAATGATCGAGGAATTCGGGCGTCGTACCGAACGTCACCGGACGTCCCGGCGTCCGCCTGCGACCGCGCAATTTGATCCAGCCGGTCTCCAGCAGCACTTCCAGCGTGCCCTTGGCGACCGAGACGCCGCGAATGGCCTCGACCTCAGCGCGCGTCACTGGTTGGTGATAGGCGATGATCGACAGCGTCTCCAACGCCGCTCGGGACAGCTTCTTGGTCTCCTCGGCCTCGCGGCGGAGCAGCGGTCCGAGATCGCTCGCGGTGCGGAACCACCAGCGCCCTCCCGTCGCGACCAGATTCACCCCGCGCACCGCGTAGTGCGCCTTGAGGGCCGCGATGATCGCCGGGATGTCGGCGCCTTCAGGCAACCGCGACGCGAGCGTTGCTTCGTCGAGCGGCTCGGTCGCCGCGAACAGCAGCGCCTCGGCCATGCGGACATGCTCGAAATTCACCGCATCCGGAGCGGTGGCATCGCGCAGGCCGTCACGGCGAAACAGTGGACCGAACTCAGACACTCCCGCCTCCGGCATCCTTGGCCCGCAGGAACAGAGGCGCGAACGGCCTCTCCTGGCGCAATTGCACGTGGCCTTCCTTTGCCATTTCGAGGCTCGCGCTGAAACTCGATGCCAACACGGTCTTGTGTTCCTCCGGCGGCGCCAGATAAGCGAGAAGAATGGCGTCGAGCGCCGTCCATTCGGCGATCTTGCCGACAAGCCGCTCCAGGGCCGCCCGTGCCTCCGCCAGCGGCCAGACAGGCTGACGGCGGATGGTGACATGGCTGAGCGCATGGGTGGACCGCTGCCGCGCATAGGCCGAGAGAAGATCGTAGAGCGACGCGTCCCAAAGGCTTTTCCGCTCGATACGCACGCCTTCCGGCGCACCTCGGCGGAAGATGTCGCGCCCCAGCCGGTCGCGGCTGGCAAGCTGTTCGGAAACCTTCCGCATCGCCTCGAGCCGCCTCAGCCGGTGAGCCAGCGCCGCCGCCATTTCCTCGCCGGAGGGTTCGTCGCCCTTCGGAGGAGCCGGCAGCAGAAGCCGCGATTTCAGATAGGCCAGCCAGGCCGCCATCACGAGATAATCGGCGGCGAGTTCGAGCCGGAGCTTTCGCGCCTCCTCGATGAATTTGAGATATTGCTCGGCCAACGTGGCGATCGACATCCGCGCCAGATCGACCTTGTCGCGACGGGCGAGGTCCAGCAACAGGTCGAGCGGACCCTCGAACACATCGAGATCGACCACGAACGCTCGTTCGCCGATCCCCGGTCCGTCCGCTTCGAATTCCGGTTCCTGCTCGTGTGCCGCCACGCGTCCCGTCCGCTGAGCGCCTCAGGCGCCAGTCCATCACGCCACGTTGGCGGGGAGAAGGCTCCGTACCATTGCGCGCGCGCTCTCCACATCAAATGCCTGTGGAGCGCCGAGCCGCGATAGTGCTGCCATGCAACGCCGCGCCGCATCTCCATCGAGCCGGGGAGACGCCGCCGCCACTTGCCGCATCTCGTCGAGATCGCCGTTGCAGTGGAGCGCGAGATCGCAGCCGGCGTGGAAGGCCTCGTCCGTCCGCTCGGTGAAGCTGCCCGACAACGCCTTCATCGACAGATCGTCGCTCATGATCGCGCCGTCGAAGCCGATAAAGCCGCGAATGACATCTTGGATCACCGCGCGCGACAGCGTCGCGGGACGGTCGGGATCGATCGCCGTGTAGAGAACATGTGCCGTCATCGCGAGCGGCATGTCGTTCATCCAGCGGAACGAGGCAAAGTCGCTGCGCTGTAATTCCGGCAGGCCGGTATGGACCTTCGGCAGTTCCAGATGGCTGTCGGCCATCGCCCGGCCATGTCCCGGCACATGCTTCACGACCGGCAGCACGCCGCCCGCCAACAAGCCTTCGCACGCCGCGCGTGCGAGCTTCGCTACCTGCTCCGGCGTCCCGCCATAGGCGCGGTCGCCGATGATGTCGTGCGCGCCGTCGATCAGGAGATCGAGGACCGGGAGGCAATCGACGTTCACATGCAGCGAGACCAGTTCATGCGCAATCAGCCGCGCGCCAAGCCTCACCGCGTTCAGCCCGGCCACCGGATCCTTCTCATAAAGGGCCGCATAGGAGCCGGCCGGCGGATGACGCTCGGCGAGCGGAGGACGAACCCGCTGCACCCGACCGCCCTCCTGGTCGATCAGGACCGGCATGTCGTTCCGGCCGAGCAGCGCCCGACACTCGTCGACAAGTGCCCTCACCTGCGCCGCATCGCGGATGTTGCGCGCGAACAGAATGATACCCCACGGCTCCGCCTCGTCGACAAAACGGCGTTCGGCGTCAGTAAGTTCAGTGCCCGAGAGTCCGCAGATAAAGGCGCGAGGGATCATGATCCGGCCTTAGGAGTCGCGGGATGAGCAATTGGCGAGCCTTCGGCCAAACGGCGGGTCATTGAGAGAGCCACGTTCTCTTATGAGTTCAAGTTCGCGACCATTCAGGTCTGAAACGCCGACGTTTTCAAGGATGGTCAGAGTAATTCTCCTGCCTTCCCTGATAGCTAGTTCAAGCTCTTGGTGAATGCGCCGAAATCCGAGCGGTTTGCTTCGCCGATACGGCCTACCTCGGAGGAGATTCGCTACATTCCTGCCGTACTGCTTAGTCGGACGGGATAGTCGCGTAAATTTTCCGATGTAGATTCCTCGGCCCTCGATCCGCCACTCGTATAGGCCGGGTTTCGAGGGATCGACCCCAACCGGCACGACATACTCGTACCAGTTCGGTGGCAACGCGACATCCATAGTGGACTTATCGCATCAGTTCCGCTGGACGATGCAGTCGCCGCCGGCAGCCTTGAGATTGTTGCAGAGATTGGTCGCGTCGGCCTGGCTACGAGTCGCGATGCGCACGCGGTAGAACGTGCCGCGATCAGGCAGCGTCACCGGCTGCAGGCTCGGCTGGTAGCCGCCGAGGATCTGCGGGTAGCGCTGCTGCAGCGAGGAGAACGCCGCGCGGGCCTCCGCCTCGGAACGCTGCGAGGTCACCTGCACCGCGAACGCACCCGCTGGGCCACTCGGCACTGCGGCGGTCGCGACCTGTTGCTGCTGCACGGGACGCGGCGGCGTCAGCGGCGCCGGAGCGGTCGCCGTCGGGCGCGGCTGTGTTGCCACGGGCGGCGCGACCGGGGCGATCGGCTGAACTGTTGCGGTGCGAACCGGAAGTCCCGCCGGTCGGGCCGGCGGCACCGGCACCTGCGAGGTCGTACGCGGCTGAGCCTGCGGCGCAGGCGCGCTCTGCGGTTCACTCGCCATGATGCCGAATTCGCGGCCGGGATTCATCGACATGCCTTCGGCCGCGGGGCCC
The DNA here is from genome assembly GCA_003347645.1 of Rhizobiaceae bacterium CPCC 101076. Taxonomy (GTDB): domain Bacteria; phylum Pseudomonadota; class Alphaproteobacteria; order Rhizobiales; family Methylopilaceae; genus Flaviflagellibacter; species Flaviflagellibacter deserti. Next base: position 235,947 of record QDFX01000002.1, read on the forward strand.
GTGCCGACGATCGGCTGCGGTTCGGCGGGCTGTTCCGGCGCTGCATAGGCCTGTTGTTGCTGCACCGGCGCCGGCGCAGGGGAAATCTGCGGGGCGGTCGGCGCTCCCGGCGGACGGATCGTGATGGTGCGAACCATCTTCGCGCCGTTCTGGTTGTCGTCGGTCGTTCCGTTATCGGCCGTCTGGGGTGTGTCGTTGGCACTCGCATCCGGCTGCTCGGCCGCCTGCTGGGTCCCGGGAAGCGGAATCACACGCGAGGGCTGCGGCCGGGTCGCGGCCGGACGTTCGACCGGCTCCTCCGCGCCATTGACCACAACGGCATTGCCCGAAGGCTCGGCGCCAACGCGATCATAGATCAGCTTGTTCTGGTGCGGCACGTCCTTGGCCGAGCCCTCCGGAACCGTCTTCGCCGGCTCCTTGGCGGCCTGGATCACCGGCGGTGCGCCATTCGACGCATTGCCGCCGCCGCTGAACGAATAATACGCCCAGGCACCTCCGCCGCCGATAACGGCGACGGCCAGCACGGCCGCGATCGTCAGACCGCCGCGACGGCGCAGCGAACCGCGATCTTCGTCCTCGCCGGGATAGACGTGCTCTTCGCCGTCGTACTGGTTCTCGTCATAGGGCTGATAACGATCGTCGAAATCGTCGTGTCCGCCGCCACGAAGCGGTTCGGCGTAGAGGTCGTCCGGATCGTAGTCGGGGTTGCTCGTCGCCCCATAGGCGCGATCGTAATCGTCGTGGCGCGACGCATGCTGCTGGCGCGGGTCGCTCTGCGAGACGAGGCGTGCGAGTTCCGCCAGCGGATCGTCGCCGTACACGTCTCCACGGCCAGGCGCGGCGGGCGTGCCACGCAGGCTGTCAAAATCGGAGCCGAAGCGGCGCGGTGTGTCGTTCATCCCTTGTCCCCTACCCGTGCCTAGTCATCAATCACGGGCATAATGTGGCCAAAACGGAAACATCCGGGGCGCTCCTCAGCGCATTTCCTCCGGAGCCGTCACGCCGAGCAGACCGAGCCCGCTCTTCAGAACCAAAGACACCGCTTGCACCATCGCCAGCCGAGCCGAGGTCAACTTTGTATCGTCAGCGATAATGAAGCGTAAACCTTGCGCATCATTGCCCCTATTCCAGTGTCCATGGAAGTCGGAGGCGAGCTCATGCAGATAAAAAGCGATTCGATGGGGCTCATGCGCCAAGGCGGCCCCTTCGATCACCCTAGGATATTCCCCTAATTTCCGCATCAGCCCGATCTCGCCGGCGTCGCTCAAAAGATCGAGATGCTCGGTCGAGGGTTCAACCCCCGCATTGCGAAGAACCGAGCGCGCCCGCGCATGGGCGTACTGGACGTAGAACACCGGATTCTCGCGCGACTGCTCGACGACCTTGGCGAAATCGAAGTCCAGGACCGCGTCGTTCTTGCGGAACAGCATCATGAACCGCACGGCATCGCGGCCGACCTCGTCGACCACTTCGCGGAGCGTGACGAAGTCGCCTGAGCGCTTCGACATCCTCACCGGCTCGCCGGCCCGGAACAGCCGGACGAGCTGCACCAGCTTCACGTCGATGTGCGCCTCGCCGTCCGAGATCGCCTTGCCTACAGCCTGCAGGCGCTTCACGTAGCCGCCGTGGTCGGCGCCCAGTATGAAGATCAGGTCCTTGAAGCCGCGCTCCCACTTGTCACGCATATAGGCGACGTCGGAGGCGAAATAGGTGTAGCTGCGGTCGGACTTGATCAGCGGCCGGTCCATGTCGTCGCCGAGATCGGTCGTCCGGAACAGGGTCTGCTCGCGGTCTTCCCAATCCTCCGGCACCTGCCCTTTCGGCGGCGGCAGCGTGCCCTGATAGACGTGGCCGCTCTTGCGCAGCGCTTCCAGCGTCAGATCGATCGCGCCACCCTGGCCGTGCAGCGTCCGTTCCGAAAAGAAGACGTCGTGGTGGATGTCGAGCGCCCCGAGATCCTCGCGGATCATCTCCAGCATGCTCTCGATGGCGGCGGCGCGGACGATCGGCAGCCATTCCGTCTCCGGCATGTGCACCAAGGTCGCGCCGTGAAGATCCACGAGACCCCGCCCGACTGGCTTGAGATAGTCGCCGGGATAGAGTCCCTCAGGAATCTCGCCGATGTTCTCGCCGAGCGCCTCGCGGTAGCGGAGATAGGCCGAGCGCGCGAGCACATCGACCTGCGCACCGGCATCGTTGACGTAGTACTCCCGCGTCACGTCGTGGCCGGAAAAGGCCAGAAGGTTTGCCAGCGCATCGCCGAACACCGCGCCGCGGCAATGGCCGACATGCATGGGCCCGGTCGGATTAGCCGAGACGTATTCGACGTTGACCTTGCGCTCGCCGCCCATCGGGCTGAGGCCGAAATCAGCGCCTTCGCCGATCACGCTCGCCAGCACCCGCGTCCAGACCCCGTCCTTGAGCCGGATATTGATGAATCCCGGCCCGGCGATCTCGACGGCGGCGACATCGGCGTCCTCGCGCAGCCGAGCCGCGATCTTCTCGGCGAGATCCCTCGGCTTCTCGCCGAGGTCCTTGGACAGCACCATTGCGGCATTGGTCGCCATGTCGCCATGCGAGGCATCGCGCGGCGGCTCGACCACGACGCGAGAGAGATCGAGCGCGACCGCGCCGGCCCGCTCACCGACGATGTCATTGATCGCGGTCTCGACCCGCTCGGAAAAAATGGCGAAAAGGTTCATGTTACCCACTGCCTTATCCCGAGCCGGGCGCGGGAGCGCCCGTGTCGAAGGATCGGCCAAAGCAAAATCATGGTTCGACACGGCAGCTTCGCCGCCTGCTCACCATGAGGATGAGAAAGGGCTCGCGCCTAACGCAGATCAGGCGTCGCGTCAAACAAGCGTCGATGCTCCTGGATCGCATAGCGGTCCGTCATGCCGGCGATGAAATCGGCCGCGGCCCGCGCCGGTCCGTCGCCGAGGTCGCGCCATTCCTCGGGCATCTCCTCATTATCGGCGCGGTAAATCGCGAACAGATCGGTGACGATGTTCTCAGCGTCGCCCATCACCCGCATCACCCGATCGTGGCGGTACATATGAGGATAGAGGAAGGCCTTGATCGCCTTGTCCGCCGCCGCGATTTCGCCGGCGAAGGCAACGACGGCATGGTCGGCGGCGCGGATATCCTCGGCGCTCTTCGGACCGAGCTCGGCGATCCGTCCCGCACTTTCCCTGATCGTGTCCTCCACGAAGCGCGTGATGACCCGCCGCGTCAGCTCGTGAATGCGCCGCGAGCGGTCGAGCCCCGGCCAGAGCCTGTCGATATCCTCCAGCAGCTCCGCCAGAAAGGGCACCGCGCGCAGATCGTCGATCTGGAACAGCCCTGCCCGCAGTCCGTCGTCGATGTCGTGCGCGTTGTAGGCGATGTCGTCCGATACCGCCGCGACCTGCGCCTCCGCGCTGGCAAAACTGCCGAGTTCGAGATCCTGTACCCGGGCATAGTCGACGATTCCGAACGGCAGGTCGGTCTCCGGCCTTCCCTCGCCGAGCAAAGGCCCGTTGTGCTTCACGAGGCCTTCCAGCGTCTCCCAGGTCAGATTCAGCCCATCGAACGCAGCATAGCGTCGCTCGAGCCGGGTCACGATCCTGAGCGTCTGCGCATTGTGGTCGAAGCCGCCGTGCCCGGCCATGCAGGCGTCGAGCGCCCGCTCTCCGGCATGACCGAACGGCGTGTGACCGAGATCGTGGGCGAGCGCCAAAGTCTCCGCGAGATCCTCGTCCAGTCCGAGCGCGCGAGCGATCGAACGGGCGATCTGCGACACTTCCAGCGTATGTGTCAGCCGCGTCCGGTAATGGTCGCCCTCGTGATAGACAAAGACCTGCGTCTTGTACTTCAGCCGCCGGAACGCCGAGGAATGCAGGATGCGGTCGCGATCGCGCTGCCATTCGGTGCGCGTCGGGCTCGTCGGCTCAGGCACCAGCCGTCCCCGGCTGTTCAACGGATCGACCGCATAAGGTGCGCGCGGGCGGATCAGAAAGCTGGATTCCATGCCGGACCTCTCCGTGTTCCGGAGCGCGCAGAGCGCGAGCCCGGAACCCATACGCCGCAGCCTCGCGGCATAATCACAAACGCTGCGGAGTATGGGTCCCGGACAGCGGCGTTGCCGCTTCCGAGACACGCACGCCTTCGATGCCGTCTGGCGGCCTTATAGGCTGGAATCACGACGAAACGGGAGGGCTCCGGCGCTTCCCCTTGCCTAACCCCGCCCTCACCCTCACATAATCGGCCAACAGAACGAGTCTCGGAGCGCAGATGTCCTCCACTGAAACCCTCACGCCCGTCACGGTCAGCGCCAACGCAGCCCGGCGGATCAAGCAGATCCTCTCCTCCGAACCGGAGGGCGCGATGCTGCGCGTCAGCGTCGAGGGCGGCGGCTGCTCGGGGTTCCGCTACGAGTTCGGCGTCGAGAAGATCCGTCAGGACGAGGACCTCGTCATCGAGCGCGACGGCGTTACCGTCGTAGTCGACGAGGTCTCGCTGCAATACATGCAGGGCTCCGAGATCGACTTCGTCGACGAGTTGATCGGCGCGAGCTTCCAGATCAAGAATCCGAACGCCACGTCCGGCTGCGGCTGCGGAACCAGCTTCGCGATGTGAAGCTTCGGCAGTCCTGATTCGGCCCGCGTAAATAACGCCGAAGTCGAATCGAATCCGCTTCGTCAACGCCCTCACTGAGGGCGCGCGGTGGCCATCAACAATATCTTAATAACAGCCGGTCGAATTCTCGCCCCATTGTCTGCGTTTGTTGTCGGCGGACATTGTCGCTGTCAGCACAATGAGGGGAAACTACATGTCAGCTCACGCCAATCTATCTCCGGTCATCGACGAAGATGCCTTGCTGCGGGAGATGACCATGCCTTCCGCCAATGACGAGGCCGTCGCGCCGGTCGAGGAAGAGCGTGCGCCGCTCGCCCCGGTTGCCGAACGTCTCCGCGTCGACGCACCGACACATGCGGAAGCCGAGAGCCTGCCGATCCGATCGCAGCATTCCGATCTCGCCGCGATCCACGATCTCGAGCGCCAGGCCCGCGAATGGCGTGTCGTCGCCCGCGTCGCCGAGCATCACCTGAAGCAGCTGGTCGCCGCGCAGGACGCCCGCGATGGCGCCTATCGCTCGCTCGCCGAGATCGCCGCGGATGTCGAGCGCACCGCCGAGCAGCTCTCGGAAGCGCTGAACGTCTACAACAAGGGCGATCTCAGCCACGACCTCGACGGCGTGTTTGAAGAGAGCGGCCACGTTCTCGCCGGCCTGGAGAAGATCGTCGGCGAACTCAGCGTCGCCAATGCGCTCTGTCGCTCGGCCTGGCAGGCCCATGCCCGCAGTCTGCGCGACGAGCAGAACCTTCGCGCCACCATTCAGGGCAGCCAGCACGGCTGATCTTCCGCGAGCTCGGATTGTCCGAGGCGCGGCACCCAGACTGGGTGCCGCGCCTTTTTCGTTTGAGAATCAGCACTTTTTGCCTTTTTTGGGCCGCAAGGTCGCCCCCTTGCGCTGCCACAACCCTTACCCAGTTCCTGAGGGACCGCGTCCGCGCGGCCCGGGATGCGGGCCGGAGGGGCCCGCGAGGGTGGGCACATGAAAAAGATTCTCTATCCCATGGCCGGGCTGGCCCTGTGGCTGGGCGCGATCGCGTCCGCCGAGGCGCAGAAGGCTTCCAGCAATCCCTTGACCGGCATCTACAATGCCGTCACCGGCAAGAAGCCGGAACCTGTCCCGCCGCCGCCAGGCAGCGGCTTACCCTATGCAGCGGAACAGACCGCCGTGCCGAAGGGCAAGGCCGCGCAAAAGCCGGCTGCTCCCGGAACCGCTCAGCAGCAGAAGCAGGCTGCAGCCAACGCTGCGCAGCCAAAACCGGCCACCGCCGCGCAAGCCGCTCCCGCCGCCAAGGGCAAAGCCGCCGCCGCGCCGGCAGCCGCCCCGCAGGCCACGGCGGCTCCAGCCCCACAGACCGCGCAGGCGGCACCAACTCCCGTGCAGCCGAAGGCGAAGGCCAAGTCCTCGAAGAAGAAATCGGCGAAGAAGGCCAGCAAGACCCGTATCGCCAAGGCAAAGTCTAAATCGAAGTCGAATTCGTCGCCCGAGACCGGCCGCGCCACCGCAAGCGTCCCGCCACCGGCGGATCAACCGGCTATGGCCGAAGCTGCGGCGACTGAGCAGGCTATCATCGAAGCCCCGGTCTCCGTCGTCGAGGCAACCTCGCCGCTGGCGCCGCTGGTCGCCTATCGCGAGGCCGTCTACGCGGGCGATTTCGAGCGCGCCGGCAGTCTGCTGGCGAAGGAGCTTGGCCAGCCGTCCGACACCGGCTCGGTCGTCCGCCTCAACGCGCTGATGGACATCAATCTCGGCGTCTCCGACACCGAGCTCCTGGCGCAGAAGGCCCAGTCGGCCTCGCCGGAGGACGTGGCCGAGTTGCCGCCGCCGGATGGTTCGGTCCCGGTCTCCGCGCGCATTATGGCCAGCCATTCGACCGCGGCGGAAGCCTTCGGCCGCGGCACGGTCAATGCGCTCGCCTCCTACAAGGAAGCCGCCCGCATGGGCGACGCCCAGTCCGCCGCAATGGCGCTGATCGGCGCCATGCACGGCGCGCTGGACGAGACCTCGGTGAAGCAGGCCAACGCACTGCTGAACGTGCAGACGGATCCGGGGTTCATCGTTGCCCAAACGGGGCAGTAGAGCGATTCAAAGAGCAGCGCGGGATCACAAATTGCCGCGCTGCTCTTCTCCCGCAGGCTTCGCCGGCGTGAGTTCGCGATAGATCTCCAGGGCGTTCCGCTCGACCCAATTGTGCTGGAGCAGGCCGTCCTGGCGTACCGCCCAGATCGCGGTTCCAATCATCTCGATGGGCGAGCCGCAGGGCTCGGTTCCGAGGATGCCATTGTTGCGTCCCGTGAGCCGCCAGCGGGTCACGACCCGGCTGCCATCGGCACTCTGGAACATCTCGACCGCCTTGAAGTCGGCGTCGAGCATCTTCGACTGGAAGTCGATCACCCACTTCTTGAACGCGTCCCGGCCGGTGATGTCGATCCCGGCCGAGGAGATCACCATGTCCTCGGCGACGAGCAGGTCGATGGCGTGCGGGTTCTGCGGCGCCTGCCACACCTCTCGCCAGAAGTTCCGGACAATCTCGATAGAATTCCTCGTATTCACCTTCTTTCTCCTTACGCACTCGGTATTGCCGGCAAGACCACCACCCGCGTCCCCACGGGCACGCGGCGGTGGAGATCGATGATGTCCTGGTTCAGGAAGCGCACGCAGCCGGACGAAACCATGGTTCCGATGGTCCAGGGCTCCACCGTGCCGTGCAGTCGGTAGAGCGTGTCTTGACCGTTTTTGTAGAGATAGAGAGCGCGCGGACCGAGTGGATTGCCGGCGCCGCCGGAAAGCCCGCCGGCATATTTCGCGTATCGTTCTGGATTGCGCTTGATCATGTCCGGCGTTGGCGTCCAGCGCGGCCATTCCGCCTTGCGCTGGATCACCGCCTCGCCCTGGAAGTTGAACGCCTCCTCCTTTCCGACGCCCACGCCATAGCGGAGCGCCCGGCCGCCTTCCTGGACGAGATAGGCGTGGCGCGCGGCCGGATCGACGACGATAGTCCCCGGCGGCTCCGAGGTCGCGTAGGCGACTTCCTGACGCCGGAATTCCGGGCTCACTTTCGACAAATCGATAGCCGGCACCGGGAACGGCTCGGTGTCGATCGCTGCGTATTTCGGGTCGAACTCCGCGACGGCCTTCGCCTGCACCCGGGCAGCCGGGTTCTGGTTCGTTACGCAGCCCGCCAGTCCAAACCCCGCTCCAAGCAAAAACACACGCCGATCGATCGCCATTCCAGCCAACTCCTCCAGAGGAGATTGTTGAACTCCGTGACGCGCACCATGTCGATACGTTATGAGGTGATCGCGCCATAACACCGAGGAATGGATGGATCTGACCAACGCCCTGCGCGCCTTCGTCCGGACCGTCGAGCGCGGTTCGCTCAGCGCCGCCGCGCGCGACCTGGCGGTCTCGCAGCCGGCGATCACCAAGGTCATCCGAAATCTGGAATCCCATGTCGGCGCCCGTCTGCTGGAGCGCTCCTCGCGCATGGTCCGTCCAACGCAGCAGGGTCGTGTGCTCTACGAGGCCAGCCGCGAGGCGCTGGGCACGATCGATTCCGCGCTGGAAGGCGTGCGACGCGACATGGGCGCGGTGGAAGGCCTGCTCAGGCTCCACGCTCCCTCATGCCTCGGCGCCCATCACGTCCATCCCATCGTCACCAAATTCCAGGCCGAACATCCTGGCGTCGCGGTCGATCTCGTTCTGGAAAACCGCGCCGTCGACCTGATCCACGAGGATTTCGACCTCGCGATCAAATATGGCCGTCCCGAGGGTCAGGAACTGATCATCCGGCGGCTCGGAATGGTCCGCCGCATTCTCGTCGCGGCGCCGACGTTCCTGGAACGGCACGGCCCGATCGAGACGCTGGAGAAGCTGTCCAGCCTGCCCGTCATCACCACGCCCACGGTCTCGCCACGCGACAGACTGCCCCTGCAGCGCGGAAATGAGAGCCTGGACGTGCCCGTTCGGCCGCATATCCGCACCAACAGCGCGGAAGTCCTTATCAACACCCTGTTGCGCGGCCATGCCATGGGCCCGGTCCAGAGCCTCCTCGTCTCGGAAGAACTGAATCAGGGCCGCCTCGTCCGCGTCCTGCCGGACTATGAGGTGAAATCGACGGAGGCGTTCCTTGCCTACCCGTCGGTGCGGTTCATGAGGCCGGCGGTACGAGCCTTCACGGATTTCGCGATCCCGAGGCTCAGGGCAATCGACGGCATTGTGGGGTGAATTGAGGTAGGCGCTCACCCCAGCGCCAGTTGCGCCGGAATCGAGATTATTCCTGTTGTTCCTGGCGCCATTCCCTTCTCGGCGTCATCCTCCGGCTCGACCGGAGGACCATCACCCGCCCATCCCGAGAACCGGGACCCAGCGTGCACTCGCGAAGCTCAATATTCAAAGAGCGCCTACGGCGCACTCATGCGCTGGGCCCGGATCGGCGTGCGCTGCGCGCACTTGTCCGGGGAACGTCGGAAACGCGCTTTATCCACTTTGCGAAAATGCATGCAGTCCCGGTTTGACCCCCACCGCTGCCGCGCCTAGAAGAAGCTCACCTTTTCCCCGCGCCGGCTATGTCCCACAACAGCTTCGGTCATCTCTTCCGCGTCACCACCTTCGGCGAAAGCCATGGGCCGGCGCTGGGCTGCGTCGTCGACGGCTGCCCGCCTCTTCTCCCGGTCAACGTCGCCGAGATTCAGGCCTATCTCGACAAAAGGAAGCCCGGCCAGTCGAAATTCACGACGCAGCGGCGCGAGGCCGACGAGGTGAAGATCCTCTCCGGCACGATGGAGCATGACGGCGTCCTGGTGACGACCGGCACGCCGATCGCGATGCTGATCGAGAACACCGACCAGCGCTCGAAGGATTATTCCGAGATCGAGGCGAAATACCGCCCCGGCCATGCCGACTATACCTACGAAGCCAAATACGGCCTGCGCGACCATCGCGGCGGCGGACGCAGCTCCGCCCGCGAGACGGCGGCGCGAGTCGCGGCCGGCGCAATCGCCCGCAAAGTCATCCCAGGCGTGTCGATCCGCGCCGCGCTTGTCCAGATGGGCGAGATCGAGATGGACCGCTCGCGCTGGGACTGGAACGCGGTCGACGAGAATCCCTTCTTCTGCCCCGACCGCGACGCGGCGAAGGAGATGGAGACCTATCTCGACGGCATCAGGAAATCCGGCTCGTCCATCGGCGCGGTGATCGAGGTCGTCGCCGACGGCGTCCCGGCCGGCTGGGGAGCGCCGATCTACGGCAAGCTCGACGCCGACATCGCGGCCGCCTTCATGAGCATCAATGCGGTGAAGGGCGTCGAGATCGGTGATGGCATGGCAGTCGCCCGCTTGACCGGCGAACAGAACGCCGACGAGATGCGGATGGGCAATGACGGCAAGCCCGTGTTTCTCGCCAACCACGCCGGCGGCATTCTCGGCGGCATCTCCACCGGCCAGCCCGTCGTCGCCCGTTTCGCCGTGAAGCCCACCTCCTCGATCCTCACGCCGCGCAAGTCCATCGACCGCGCCGGCAACGACGTCGAAGTCTCGACCAAGGGCCGCCACGACCCCTGCGTCGGCATCCGCGCGGTGCCGATCGGCGAGGCGATGATGGCGTGCGTGCTCGCCGACCACTATCTGCGCCACCGGGGACAAATAGGCTGACCCCTCAACCTCATCCTGAGCCGGGCCGCAGGCCCGTGTCGAAGGATGGCCAAATACTCAGGAGCGTGTGGCCCTGGTTCGACACGCCCGCGAAGCGGGCGGCTCACCATGAGGTCCGTTTTCAGACATGAGCAACGATCCAATCGCCAGCGTCCGCGGCGCTATCGAAGCCTTCGCCAAGGGCGCCATGGTCGTCGTCACCGACGACGACGACCGCGAGAACGAGGGCGACATCATCTTCGCCGCCTCGCTCGCGACACCCGAGAAGCTCGCCTTCACCATCCGCCACACCTCTGGTATCGTCTGCGCGCCGCTGACCGGCGACGAGGCGCGGCGGCTGCGGCTGTCGCCTATGGTGGCCGACAACGACGCGCCGATGAGCACGGCCTTCACGATCTCCGTCGACGCCAAGCACGGCACGACGACCGGCATCTCGGCCGAGGAGCGCACGACGACGGTGCGCGCGCTGGCCAACGGCAATATGGGCGCGGCGGACTTCGTGCGGCCCGGCCACATCTTCCCGCTGATCGCCCGCGAGGGCGGCGTGCTGATGCGCTCCGGCCATACCGAGGCCGCGGTCGATCTCTGCAAGTTGGCTTGCCTGCCGCCGGTCGGCGTCATCGCCGAACTCGTCAACGACGACGGCACGGTCATGCGCGGCCCCCAGGTCGATGCCTTCGCCAAGGCACACGAGCTGATCCGCATCTCGGTCGCCGACCTAATCTCGTATCGCCAGGCGCGCGAGAAGCTCGTCACCCGCGTCTCCGAATTCCCGGTCGAGACCGAGATCGGCGTGCTCAAGGGCTATGCCTACACGACGCCGTTCGACGCGGTGCACCACATCGCCCTCGTCTACGGCGATCTCGGCAATGGCCGCGGAATCCCCGCTCGTCTCCACAGAGCCGATGCCCTGACCGACGTCTTCGGCAATGCCAAGGCGATCAAGTCCGCCTTCCGCGCCTTCGGCAAGAACGGCAAGGGCGTCCTCGTCTATCTCCGCGACGGCACCGCCGGCGTCCCGGTCAGCACGATCCGCGACGACACCGCCTCGAAACGCGACGAGCAATGGCGCGAGGTCGGTCTTGGAGCGCAGATCCTGCGCGATCTCGGCGTCTCCTCGATCCGGCTGCTGGCCTCCAAGGAACGCCATTATGTCGGCCTGACCGGCTTCGGCATCGACATCGAAGCAACCGACATCCAGGAGTGCTGACAAGGTGATTGCGGGCCTCGGTCGCGGTCCGCAATGGACCCTTCTCATCGCGCTTTCGGCCGTTCTGGCAACCCTGCTCGAGCTGGTACGCCTTCCGGCCGCGCTGCTGATGGGCCCGCTTATCGCGGCGATCCTCGTCGCCACCAACGGCGGCACCCTCCGCGTCGCGCGCCTGCCCTATAATTGCGCCCAGGCGCTGATTTCCTGCCTCATCGTCCGCAGCATCACGCCCTCGACGCTCGACGTGGTCGCAAGCCACGCCCCGATCTTCGCCGCCCTGGTCGTCGCGGTCCTGGCCGCCAGCGCCGCCCTGAGCTGGACGCTGGCCCGGATGCAGGTCTTCCCCGGCACGACCGCGTTCTGGAGCTGCTGGCCGGGCGGCGCGACCGCCATGGTGCTGATGGCCGAGGCCTACGGCGCCGACGCCCGGCTCGTCGCCTTCATGCAATATCTGCGCGTCGCGATGGTCGCCTTGGCCGCGCCGCTTGTCGCGCGCCTGTTCGCCGATATCAGCGGCCAGATCGACATCGTCTGGTTTCCGCCGATCGAATGGGTGCCGCTCGCCGAGACGGTCGGCCTCGCCGCCTCCGGCGTCCTGATCGCGCAATGGCTGAAGATACCGGCCGGCGGCTTCACCGTGCCGCTCGTCATCGGCTCGATCCTGCACCCGCTCGGGCTGATCGACATCTTCCTGCCGCCGTGGCTCCTCGTCGTCGCATACGCGCTCGCCGGGTGGAACAACGGCCTCGGCTTCACCAAACAGATCCTGGGGCATGTCCGCCGGACTCTGCCCCAGGTGTTCGCCGCGATCCTGCTGCTGATGACGATCTGCGGTTTCTTTGCCTTCCTGCTCGTGCGCTATGCCGGCATCGATCCGCTGACCGCATATCTGGCCACCAGTCCGGGTGGCGCGGACTCCGTCGCGATCATCGCCGCCTCGACACCGGTCGACGTTCCCTTCGTCGTTGCGATGCAGACCCTGCGCTTCTTCGCGGTGCTCTTCATTGGCCCGCATCTCGCCCGCTACATGGCGAAACGCGGCCAGAGGCGCAGCGAGGAGCCGCCGGACGGCCCGCTCGACTGATCAGTTCTGAAAGATCGCGCTGAGCTTGCCGGTCTGCCCGGTGATCTCCTCGATCCGCCAGCCATCGGCGCCCTTCACGAGGTCGAGCTTCATCACCTGGGGCTGGTCGAAATTCCTGTAGCTGACGGTGCCGAGCGCGTGGCTCGCATCCCTGTCCTCGACCTTGATTGCGAGGTCGCTGATCTTCCAGTCCTGTGCATCGATGAAGGGATCGCCATCGAGCTTCGGCACTTCGCCCTTCGCTTCCGCAATCTTGATGTCGTCCTGGATCAGCCCGACGAGATGCGGCGTGAAATAGCCGGGCAGCGCCGCGTCATCGAGCATGACCCCGCCGCCGTTCTCGCCGCTGTAGGCATCGTAGATCGAATGCAGGAAAGCCTCGGCTGCCGGATCGGCATGCGCGGATGCCAGGCTGGCGACGAGAGCGGCGGCGGCAATGGTCGGAATTCGGAGAGAACGCATCTGTCGAAGCTCCATCGGGGCAGATGCGTCTTAGCGGAATGCCGATCGCCCGGACACCTCGCCAATCAGGGTATCCGGGCGGGATCGGTCAGGCGTCGGGGAAGTCGGCGCCCTTGGTCGTCTCTTCCCAGGCGGTGAAGTCGCGCTTCAGGAGTTCGATCTTCTGCTGGGCTACCGTGAACGCGGTCTTGCCGAGCAGGAGCCGAAGCGGCGGATTTTCCGCCTCGACGGCCTTCACGATCGCCTTCGCCGCGCGCTCCGGATCCCCGGGCTGCTTTCCTGAATAGCCGCGCACCTGAGCCATGCGAGCGCCGGACGTCTGGTGATAGTCTTCGATAGTCTGTGGCGCCTCATTCGCCGAGCGGCCGGCCCAGTCCGTGCGGAAGCCCGACGGTTCGACAATCAGAACCTTGATGCCGAGCGGAGCGACTTCCTGGGCGAGCGATTCCGACATGCCTTCCACGGCATATTTGGTGCCGTGGTAGAAGCTGAATGTCGGGAACGAGGTGATGCCACCCATCGACGAGATGTTGACGATGTGACCGGAGCGCTGCTTGCGCATCAGCGGCAACACGGCGCGGGTCATGTTCACGAGACCCCAGACATTGATGTCGAACATCTTCTGGACTTCCGGCATCTCGCTCTCCTCGAACGAGCCGAAATATCCGATGCCGGCATTGTTCACGAGGACGTCGATCCTGCCGAAGCGCTCGGTCGCGGCCTTGACCGAGGCGGCGATGTCCTCGGCCTTGGTGACGTCCAGCTTGAGAGCAAGAGCGATGTCCTCGTGTCCCTTTACGAGGTCCTCGACCTGTGCCGGGTTGCGGGCGGTGACGACGGTTGGATAGCCGAGTTCGAGCGTGTGCCTGGCGAGTTCGCGGCCGAATCCGGTCGAACATCCGGTGATGAACCAGACGGGTTTGCCGTTGGTGGGCATGGCAGTGTCCTTGGAAAGATTGGAAGGCCGGAGACGAGCCGGCCAGCCCCTATATGGCTCCGGAACCGGACCCTGCTAGGTTGGACTTTTGTCGAACAGGCCGCCAGCGACCTCGCGCAAAGTCGGCGCGCTCCGGGCCGCGAACGGCAGCGGACGGCAGACGGCGATCGCCGCAAGGCCAATGCGCGCGGTCAGAATGCCGTTGATGACGCCCTCGCCGAGCCGCGCCGACAGCTTCGCGGCCAGGCCATGGCCGACGATCTGGTCCAGAAACCCCTCGCCCGCCGCCATGCCGCCCGTTACCGCGAGATGGGTCAGCACTTGCCGCAGGAGACGCAGGAATCCGAGCGTGCCGGGCCGCCCCCCATAGACGTCGGCGATGCGCCGGATCAGCGAGACGGCGGTGAAGCCGACCACCGCGATGTCGATCACGGCACGGGGCGCGACAGCGGTGATCACCGAGACCCGCTTCGCCGCGCCCGCGACGAGATAGCGAGCCTCGGCGTCGAGACCCGTCATCAGTTCGCGCTCCGCCAGCCGGACGAGGTCCGCTCCGTCGATGATCTCGGTCTTCTCGCGGGCGAGGCTGGCGCGTCCGCGCGCGGTGCGGGCATGGCTGGAATAGACGCCTTCGAGGCTCGACACGACGCCGAGCGCCATCGTCCGGTCGTCCGTGCGGATCGCGGTCTCCGCCCTCGCCCGCAGGTCGTCGATCTTCGCAAGGCGCCGGAGCGCCAAAGCCTCCCGGCCTAGGATCAGCACGAGCGCGATGACCAACAGGACGGTGAAATAGACACCGACCCAGCCGAGCCATGGCGCGCGGGCGAACAGATCCTCGATCAGATTGGTGACACCAAGACCGAATGCCAGCGAGACGAGGCCGCCCAGCGCGGTCCAGAGCACGGCGCCGAGCCGCGACCGGCGCGGCGTAGTGGCGGTCGCGACCGCCGACACCTCAGCGATCTCGCCGTTTTGCGGCGGCTCGGCCATCAGGTCGATCACGTCCGGCTGCTGCTCGGCGAAGACGAGTTCCGGATCGTCGAGCGTGAACGTCTCGGGACGGCGGGGTTTCTGCGACATCAGGCCAATTTATCCCCGAGCAGGAATTGGAGCACGCGGTCCATGCGGATATGCGGCAGCCGTGTCTTGCCCCACGGGCCTTCGAGTTTCGGCGGGCGGAAGCGGATGATGCCGACATCGCCCTCGCCGGTCTCGGCGCGGCCGCGATAGCCGCCGGGAGCGAGCGCCACATTAGGATCGGCCGGCAGATCGCCCGGAAACACGCCGATCTCTTCCTCGCCGGTGAAGGTCTTGTCGCCCGAGCGTTCGCCCGGCTCCGGCGTTCCGGCGATGACCGGGAGCTCCTGCTTGCCGCGCTTGGCGGTCGCCTCCCGCGTCGCTCGGACGGCAGAAATCGCCAGCACGTCGACCTCCGCGCCGCCAAACTGCGCGGTTTCGCGGGCGCGCTGGACGAGACGGCCGAGGATCGCTTCCAGCCGGTCATGGCTCGTGTGGTGGAGATGGTCGGCCTTGGTCGCCGCGAACAGGATCTTGTCGACGCGCGGTCGAAACAGCGCCGTCAGCCAGGAATTCCGCCCATGACGAAACGCCGCCAGCACATCGACGAGCGCGGTTTCGAGGTCGGACACGGCGTCGGGCCCGGCATCGAGCGCAGCCAGCACGTCGACCAGCACGATCTGGCGGTCGAGCCGCGCGAAATGATCGCGGAAGAACGGCCGGACCACGCCGTCGACATACGCATCGTAGCGACGCGCCATCATCGCATGGAGCGTTCCCGGCTTCGGCTCCGCATCCGCTGCGACATCGAGCGGCGCGAAGGTCAGCATGGGCGAGCCTTCGAGATCGCCCGGCATCAGGAAGCGGCCCGGAGGCAATGCCGAAAGCGCGTGCCGGGCCTCGCGGGACGACCGCAGATAGGCGGTGAAGAGATCGGCGGAGGCTCTTGCTTCCGCTTCGCTTTCCGGCGCGGCGGCATCGAGCGTCTTCAGGTGCTTGTGCCAGTCCCTGGCGAACTCCTGCCGCGCGCCGCGACGGCTCATCGCCACGGTCTCCGCAGACCACTGCGAATAGGTCTTTCCCATCAGGCCGAGGTCGAGCAGCCATTCGCCTGGGTAATCGACGATGTCGAGAGTCAGATGCGACGTCCCACGCCTGCGCCCCAGAAATGTTTCGGATCCGAAATCGACGATGAGCCGAAGCTCAGAGATCCGCCGGGTCGATTGCGGCCACTTCCGGTCTTCCAGAAGCGCCTTCAGATGCGTCTCGATGTCGAAGCGCGGGACGGAATCGTCGGGCTGCGGCGAGAGCCGCGCTCCGATCAGCCGCCCGTCGGCATAGGCGCGGAACAGCGGCATCCGCGCACCGTTCGTCAGCGCGTGGACGAGTGCGGTGATGAACACTGTCTTGCCCGCCCGCGAGAGGCCGGTCACGCCGAGCCTCACCGTCGGGTTGAGCGCCTCCGCCGCCGCGTCGAGCATGCTCGAGGCGACGATGCGCGCTTCATGGCTGAGATCGGAAACCTTCATTCCTCGTGGATGCCGAGGAACTTGGGCGTCACGAAGGTCGTCAGCCAGGCGGTCTTCTCCTCGATTGCCGCCCAGGGCTCGTCCTCGAAGTCGAGTACAGCGACCGCCGCCGTCGGAAACTTCTTCTCGAACCGATCGACCACGTCCGGCTCCCCGCTCTCAGCCAAAACCCCGGTCAGGATCTCCATCCCCGGATTGTGCCCGACCAGCATGAGCGTCTGAACGTCGGAACTCGTCTCTCGGATAACGTCGAGCAGATCGTCCGGCCGCGCCTCGTAGATGCGCTCCTCGTAGATGGTCTCCGGCTCGGGCTCGAACGCGGGCTTGGCCAGCGCCCAGGTCTGCCGGGTCCGTACCGAGGTCGAACAGATCACGAGATCGGGAATGATGCCCTTCTCAGCCATCCATTCGCCCATGGCGCCGGCGGCAAGCTTCCCCCGTGACGCAAGCGGCCGGTCGTGATCCTCAACTCCCTCGGGGCGGTCAGACTTGGCGTGGCGGAACAAAACGAGACGGCGCATGTGTGTCTTTCGGGCAATGGAGCTCGGGAATGTTACGAAAATGACAACTATCCATGGGGAGATGAGGTCGGGTTAACCTTCCGTCCATCCAAACCGCCATAAATTCGACATTGCGGACGGGGCATTCAAGCTGAACCCAGCTTGATCTGGGGGAGACTACCAAAACGGGTTCTTTAGGAAACTATCGAGATGTCTGTCGCACAACGCGTTGAGTCTTCTGCTTACGAACGTCCGTTGGATCTGGTCCATTTGTCTCGCCAGACCCTCGGCGATCGCTCGGTGGAGCGTGAGGTACTCGCCCTCTTCCGCCGTCAGGCCCGTCAGGTCCTCTTTCAGCTCGACGCGCTCAACAACCCGTCCAACCGGCTTGAAATCGCTCACGCGCTCAACGGCTCCGCAAAGGGCGTAGGCGCCTGGCGTGTAGCCTCCGCGGCGGCCGCCCTCGAAACGGCGGCTCGTCATGGCCTTCCGGCCGGTGACGCGGTCGCCGCGCTCGCCGAGGCCATCTCGGAAGTCTGCGGCGAGATCGACGATCTCCTGACCGACGCCTGATCAGTACTTTTCGTCGCTCCTTAGAGCGATTACAGGGCCTAGCGCGGCGTGCGTTTTGGTCCTAAACGGTGCGCAGCTTTTCGAAAGGCGGCTTGGCTGCCTTTCAGGTTTGTGTGCGAGAAACAATGCCCAGCATCACCTTCACTGATTCATCTGGCGAGTCCCGCACGGTCGATGCCGAAAACGGCTCGACGGTGATGGAGACGGCGCTGCGCAACGCGATCCCGGAGATCGAGGCCGAGTGCGGCGGCGCCTGCTCCTGCGCCACCTGCCACGTCTATGTCGATGATGCATGGTCGGCGACCGTAGGCGGACCGTCGCCGATGGAAGAGGACATGCTGGACTTCGCCTTCGAGGTCCGGCCGACCAGCCGCCTCTCCTGCCAGATCAAGGTTTCCGACACACTCGACGGCCTCGTCGTCCACACGCCGTCGCGCCAAGGTTAGTACTGTTCCAACCTAGCCCCTCGGGGCTTTCACAACTGCCCTGCACGGTCTAAGTGAGTGCCTTCTTTCCCAAGAGGGCGTATGCGGATGCCCGTAGTGAAGACGATCCGGATTCCATGACCGATATCATCAAGACCGATGTTGTGATTGTCGGCGCCGGCCCGTGCGGGCTGTTTGCCGTCTTCGAGCTGGGCCTCCTCGACATCAAGGCCCATGTCATCGACATCCTCGACAAGGTCGGTGGCCAGTGCGCCGAGCTCTATCCCGAGAAGCCGATCTACGACATTCCCGGCCTGCCGGAAGTCACCGGGCAAGGCCTGACCGACAATCTGCTGGCCCAGATCAAGCCGTTCGGTGCCGAATTCCATCTCAACGAGCAGGTCGACACGCTCGAGCGCCTCGGCGAGGACGGCTTCCGCCTGACCACGAACGCCGGCACGGTGTTCGAGACCAAGGCCGTCGTCATCGCGGCCGGTGGCGGCTCGTTCCAGCCGAAGAAGCCGCCGATCTCGAACGTCGACGAGTTCGAGAAGGAATCAGTCTTCTATTCCGTCCGCAAGATGGAAGCCTTCCGCGACAAAAACGTCCTCATCGTCGGCGGCGGCGACTCGGCTCTCGACTGGACGCTCAACCTGACGCCGGTCTGCGGCAAGGTCACCCTGCTCCACCGCCGCGACGACTTCCGTGCCGCGCCGGATAGCGTCAACAAGATGCGGGCACTGGTTGCCGAGGGCAGGATCGATCTCAAGATCGGCCAGGTCACCGAGCTCAAGGGCACCGACGGCAAGCTCGAGGCGGCCACCGTCAAGGGTAATGACGGCGAGATCTTCGACATCGAAGCCGAGGCCATGCTGCCGTTCTTCGGCCTGACCATGAAGCTCGGTCCGCTCGCGGAATGGGGCATCCATCTCCACGAGAACCTGATCCCGGTCGACACCGAGAAGTTCGAGACGAGCGAGCCCGGCATCTATGCCATCGGCGACATCAACACCTATCCAGGCAAGCTCAAGCTCATCCTGTCGGGCTTCCACGAGGCTGCCCTGATGTCCCAGGCGGTCGCGCGCCGGGTCAATCCTGACAAGCGGATCGTGTTCCAATACACGACGTCTTCGACGAGCCTTCAGAAGAAGCTCGGCGTCGCCTGATCAACTGCCATCTCTGAAAGTAAAAAGGGCGCCTTCGGGCGCCCTTTTTGTTGATTGTGACATAAAACTGTCATCTAACCGCAGGCCAAGGGCCCGTTTCGCTCGGAATAACAGCTCACGCCGTGATCCGCGACGAACGTGTCCCAGCGGTGAGCGAGAATGAGCAGCACGATTACCGTCGTCACCGCTGCCCAACGCCTCACCACACTGTCCGACCACCAGACGGCAAAAGCTATGAAGACTGCGAATGGTACTAGCCATTCGGCGAATGTTGAAATGCCCACGGCGAGCAAAGGCCCCCTGCGATCGACTGGTTAATCAATCGTAAACAGATGGACCCACGGCAGCCAAGTGCCTTCCTCGCGTTAGGTTTAATGCCGAGGCAGGTGCTGCAACGAGGAGCACTCCGCTCTGCCCCAACAGGAAAGAAAGGAAGGAGTTCATTTTGGCCAGTCATGTCATCAACCCGTACGCACCGACCAAAAGGCAGATCGTGGTCTGGGCCTATTTCAGCCTGCTCGTCCTGTTCTTCTTCGTCGGGCTGGTGACGTTCATCCATCACGGCTTCCAAAGCACGCCGCGGACGCTCGCCTTCAACGGCGCCATCCTCATCATGGACCTCGCCAACATCGTCGGCTTCTTCTGTTTCCTGAAGTCTTGGCCCCTGTTCCGGCCCTTCGTCTGGAAGTTTCTCGCGAGCGTGCTGTTCGTCCGCCTGTCGATGGCGATCTTCGCATTCGGCTCGAACCTGATCCCGTGGGAGGCAAGCTCGGAGCAATTCGTATCGCTCGCAGGCCTCGTCTCGATCCTATTCGGAGCCCCGCTGGCGGCCGCGCTGGCCGTCTACGGTTTCCACGCCCCGCATATCTGGAAGCGTCAGACGCGCGCGGCCTGATCCCCGCATAGGACCCGGCCCGCCCAAGAGGCGGGCTGCGGATGCCGGGCAAGCACAAGCAAAGCAAAAGCGCCGTGCCTCTGCTGCGAAAACTGGCGCTTTAGCCAGCCAAATCTCGCCCTTCCACAGCCCTTTTGTTGCCCAGATACGTCTGGTCCTGACTTCCATTTTATGGTGAATGGACCGTTAACGACGTTGTCGGGTTTGTGTCACGAACGGTTCCCATCCCCTGTGCGCTTGGCTAGATTGAGGTGCGGCGAACTATAGCCGGGCGTGGGTTTTTGGGACTCATGTTTCGGTGGGGGGACGGGGGTCACCCGGAGAGTTGGAATGGCGTGTCAACGTTTGGCACGGCAGTCCTGTCTCTTCCTCCAGGACGCGGCCGACTTGAGTATTGCGGATGCGGCAGCGAGGCAGAAATGGCGAATAATCCCGTCACGGCGCAAAATCATTCAGACGCGGCTCTGTCCGCGCTCGAGGAAGCTCTCCTCGAAAGTCCAGCCCCCCACGCCGACGACGACCTGTTCGCCCCGAAGAATCCGGAATCCGGCTCGCTCCAGGCCAAGCAGCGCCCCGCGAACGACGACGCCCGTTCCTTCTCGCACGTCCTGCATGGCCTGCAGCGCCGCTCGTCCTCTGGGCCGATGGTCACGGCGTTCCTCGTATCCGCCGTCTGGGCCGCTCTGAGCATCGTCTATATCTTCGCGCAGATCAGCCAGTCGCCGCTCGATCTGTCCTCGACGGAGGGCTTCGCCCAGGCCGCGATGATGGTCATCCTGGTCGCCGCGCCGATCCTGTTCTTCTTCGTTCTGGGAGCGCTTGCCCAGCGCGCGCAGGACATGCGCGCCGTCGCCCGCTCGATGACGCAGGTCGCGATCCGCCTCGCCGAGCCTGACCGCACCGGTATCGCCTCTGTCGCATCGCTTGGCGATGCCGTCCGGCGCGAGATCAACGCCATGGACAGCGGGCTGGAGCGTATGCTCACCCGCGCGGCCGAGCTCGAAGCCACCGTGCGCGGCGAAGTCGTCACGCTCGAGCGCGCCTATCAGGACAATGAAGCGCGCATGCGCGTGCTGATCGACGATCTGCGTTCGCAGCGCGAGGCGCTCGTCACGAATGCCGGCGAACTCCGCGACTCGATCGAAGGCGCCCATAGCGGCCTGTCGCGCGAGATCGCGCTTGCCTCCGACCAGCTCACCTCGTCGATCACCCAGGCCGGCGACCGCGTCACCCGCGCGCTCGGCGACAAGAGCATGCAGATCACGCAGATGGTCTCGAGCGCCGGCGAGAGCCTGATCACGGCCGTCACGACGCAGAGCCACGGCCTGATCGACCGCCTCAACGAGACCGGCTCGGAATTCAACCAGAGCCTCGCCGTGACGAGCGAGCGCCTGACCTCCGAGCTCGGCACCCGCGCTACGAGCATCCAGGAAACATTGCTCACCACGAGCACCGAGATCACGCGCACATTCGACGAGCGCTCGCGCGCCGTCGCCGACAATTTCATCGCGACCAGCAACAGCATCTCCGACTCGCTGGAACAGCGTTCGCAGACGATCACGTCGGCGCTCAGCAGCACCAGCGCCTCCCTGACCGACGCACTGACAACCCGCGCCCAGATCCTGACCGACGCCCTGTCCCAGACGACCTCGGATCTCACCGAGGCTCTCGGCAGCCGCGCCCAGATCATCGTCGATACGCTGTCCTCGACGACGGTGAACCTCACCTCCACGCTCACCGAGCGCGGCGAGAGCGTGTCGCGTGCGCTGAATGAGTCGAGTGCGACCTTGACCTCGACCTTGACCGAGCGCGCCCGCGACATTGCCGAGACCATGGTCACGACCGGCACCGCGCTGACCGTCACGCTGACCGAGCGCGCCCGCGAAATGACGGACGCGATCTCCGATACCGGCGCTCGCATCGCCGAGACGATTTCGAGCCGCGGCGAGCTGGTCAACGAGACGCTGGAGCGTTCGGGCAAGGAGCTTGCCTCGACCTTCATCGACCGCGCCGAACAGCTTACGCAGACGCTGCACGAAACCAGCGCCGAAGTATCGAAGACGATCACCGATCGTGTCACCGACGTGAACGAGACGCTGAAGACGACCGGCGACAGCCTGCTGCTAGACCTCTCGCTCCGCGGCTCCGAGGTCACAGCCAAGCTCGACGAGACCGGTGCCCGCCTCACCACCATCCTGGACGAGCGCGGCATGGGCCTCGCCGAACGGATGGAATCGGCCAGCGACCGCATCCACGAGGCTATTGTCGGCCGCGGCGACGCGCTTGAGATGGGCTTGCAAGCCGTCGGCGACCGCATGGTCGAGACCCTGGATTCCCGCATCCTGACGGCTCGCGACGCGCTCGAAGCCGGTGCCCGTTCCGCGGAAGAGATCATCGCCGAGCGCAGCGAAGCGATCGAGCGCGTCATCTCGCTCGCCAGCGACCGCATGGCCACGGTCAGTGATCGCGTCCACGAGACGCTGATCAGCCGTAGCGAAGCACTCGAAATGACGTTGCAGGACGCGGCTGGTCGGATGATCGACACGCTCGATGCCCGCATCAGCATCGCCCGTGACGCGCTGGAAGCAGGTGCCCACGCCGCCGAGCAGGTCCTCGCCCACCGCGCCGACGCCGTCGAGCGTACGCTCAGTGTTGCGACGGACCGTATCTCGGAGACCATCGCCGACCGCGGCGGTATCCTCACCGATACCCTTTCCTCGACGGTCGACCGCATCCACGACCTCATCGTCACGCGTGGCGACGAGCTCGAAAACCGGCTGACCCTCGCCGCGGCGAATGCCGGCGAGCACATTCTCAGCTCCGCTGAAACCTTCGAGCAGCGCCTCAACGAACGTGTCCATGCGAGCGTCCTGCACGCCCGTGAGGAGCTGGAGGGTGCCGCGACCGGTCTCGGCGAGACGCTCGTCAGCCGCGTCAACGAACTCGCGCAGCAGGTCACCTTCGTCGGTGGCGAGCTGGCCCAGTCGATCGCTCGCCGCAGCACGAAGATCAACGAACAGCTGACCGAGACAACGGAGCAACTGTCTGACCTTCTGATGACCCGCGGCACCGCCGTTACCGACGTCCTTGCGGCATCGATCTCCGAGCTCGACGGCCTTATCTCGGTTCGCGCGCAGGAAATCGCCGAGAAGCTCTCGGGCGATGCGGCCTTCATCGACTCGACGCTCGCCAGCCGTGTGCAAGATCTCGAACAGGTCCTCAATGTCCGCGCTCCGGCCGTCGTCGACCTCCTCACGACGCGCGCCGAAGCGATCGACCAGGCGCTGCAGGGCGGCGCGGAATCCCTCGACGCCACACTCAGCCGTTACGTCGAAAGCTTCGAGACTGTCCTCAACAGCCGGAGCGAGGGCGTCGAGCAGGCGATCGCAAGCGGTGCCAACACGCTCGACACGACCCTCGGCCGCTATGTCGAAACCTTCGAGAACGTCCTGCATCGCCGCGGCGAGGCGGTCGACCAGATCTTCCTCTCCGGTGCGGAGAACGTCGACGCGGCTCTGACCAAGCACTCGGAAGTGTTCGAGACTTTATTCGCCCGCCGCACCGAAGAGCTCGACAATGCGGTCCGCACGCGTCTCGACGGCTTCGGCGACCAGGCCTCCGGCAAGGTCGTCGAGATCAGCGAAGAGCTGGAAGGCCGTCTGCAGCGTATCGGCGACGGCCTCGACGCCCGCACCGAGAGCTTCAACGAAATGCTCGCGGCCCGCACGCTCGAACTGTCCCGGACGCTCGCCGATGGTGGTCGTGAGCTGACTTCGAGCCTGGACGATCGCGCCCAGCGCTTCGCCGAGGACGTCTCGACTCGCGCCGAGGCGGTGGTCGAGGTGCTCACCGGACGCGCGGATGCCGTCAACTCCGTCCTCGGCCAGAAGGCCATGGAGGTCGCGGAGACGCTCGACAGCCGCATCGAACGTTTCGAGATGACCGTCGTCGGCCGTCTCGACGCCGTCTCTTCGACCCTGGAGAGCCGCAGCGACGCGCTCAGCGAACGCTTGTCGGACAAGGTCCAGAAGGTCTCCGATACGCTGCTGGGTACCGCGACCGAAATCGAGAAGACGCTGGAGAAGCTGTCCTCCGAAACCGTCACGACGCTCCGCGAGCAGACCGAGGGTCTCGCCGATACGCTCGGTGCGCGCTCGACTGAACTCGCCCGCGTGCTCGACGAAAACGGCTCGCGCTTCGTTCAGACGCTTTCCGAGCGTCGCAACGAGCTGTCCGACGAGGTCAAGAAGGTCGGCGCCTCGGTGGTCCAGACGGTCCAGCAGCAGACCGACATGGCACAGCGTGCCCTCTCCACCTCGATCGACCGTATGCGCGACGAGGTTGCCCAGTCGCTCACCGGTGTCACCAGCGCCATCGCCGGCGAGACCGAGCGCGCCAGCGCCGAGATCAAATCGCTCAGTGCTCAGGTCAAGCAGGACGCCGAGCAGGCTCTCTCCGGCGTCGCCGACTCCATCTCCACCGAAGCTCTGCGCGCGGCCAAGGAACTCCGTGGTGCGGGCGACCAGCTTCGTGGTGCGATCTCGACCTCGGTCCAGAACATTCAAGGCGCCAGCAACACAATCGGCGAACTCGTCGTCCGCGCCGAGCAGACGATCGACGAACTCGGCCGTGCGACGACCCAGAAGAGCGCGACGCTCTCCGATCAGGTCGACGCGCTCCGCACCGTCGGCCGCGGCGTGCTGAACGACCTCGCCAATCTCACCGACCGCTTCGACCAGCAGGGCCATGCCCTGGCCCACGCCGTCAATGCGCTCGGTTCGACCCAGCACTCGCTGGAGGATACGCTCGACAATCGTCGTCGCGCGCTCGAGACACTCGCGGCAACGATCGACTCCCGCACCAGCGACCTCGACGACGTCCTGCGCGGCTTCGCCAAGCTGATCGACGAGAGCCTGGCCCAGGCGGAAGGCCGCGCCCGAGATGCGAGCGCCACCCTCGCCGACCAGCTTTCGGCGGCGACCACTGGTTTCAAGGACCAGTTCGAGCAGCTTCGCTCTGTCTCGACCGACGAGCGCGAACGCACCGCGCGTGCACTGCGCTCGACCTACGAAGCCACCATCGCGGAGATGACCAGCCTGCTGAAGGGCGCGTCGGATGGCCTCGGTTCGGTCGCCTCGGACATGCAGCAGATGACCGCCTCGATCCAGTCGGAGCTCGAGACCACTCGCGAGGAGCTCCGTCGTGGCGTTCTCGCGATGCCGAAGGAGACCGAGGAGAACACCTCCGCCATCCGCCGTGTGGTTTCCGAGCAGATCAAGGCCCTCAACGCGCTCAGCGAGATCGCAGCCCGCCAGGGTGGCCTGCACGACGCCGTCGAGCCGCGCCAGGCCGATTACGCCTTCGCCGAAACGCCGCGTCCGCGCGGCGAGCGCCGCCAGCCGGCGGAAGCTCCGCCGCCGGCTCCGGCTCCCGCAGCCCGTCGCTCGAACGATGCCGCTCCGGCCGCGCGTTCCTCGCGCCGCGCCGCCGAGGAGCCGACGCCTCCGGCGAATGGCGCCGGCAATGAAGGCGGCTGGCTCTCGGGCCTCCTCGCCCGCGCCTCGCGCGATGAAGGCGGCGAACCCGCCCCGGCGCGTCCGGCCGAGACGCCTCCGCGCGGTCGCCAGTCGCGCTCGACGGAATCGCTCGAAGCGCTGGCCAACGAGATCGACACCCTCATCAACACCCGCGCGATGCTGGAGATGTGGGAGCGGTATCGCCGCGGCGAGGCGAATTCCTTCAACCCGACGCGCCTCTACACCGCCGACGGCGCCCAGACCTTCGAGGATGTGCGTCGGCGCTACGGCCAGAGCCGTGATTTCCGCCAGACCGTCGATCGCTACGTCGGCGAGTTCGAGCGGCTGCTCGAGGAGATCTCGCGGAGCGACCGGGATCCGGCGACCGCGCGTGGCTACATCTCGTCCGAAACAGGCAAGGTCTACACCCTGCTGGCCCATGCGTCGGGACGGTTCGACAGCTGAGGAAACGCAAAGAAAAGAGGAAAAGGGGCGCTCTCGGGCGCCCCTTTTTTGTTGCGGCTCCGGACAAAGAGATAGGCGCCTGAGCGCCCTTTCCCGTTAGCCTATCAAGGTCGTCTCAGACGATGCCGCTAGCCCAACCGACCAGTTCACTCAGCACCTGGGACAGCGCCCGGTCGAGCGAGGACGAGGCGGACGAGCCGTTGATCGCACCGCCCGCCGGGGCCTGGGCCGAGAACACCCGACCGGACAGGACACGGCCGTCGCGGGTGCTGACGATCTTCGCCGCGATCTCGACACGCGCCTGCGCACCGCCGCCGGCATTGATCTCGAAGGTACGGATGTCGGTCAGCAATTGATAATCGCCGGACAGCCTGTCGTCGGAACGGCCGACCGAGCCGATGCGGCCCGCATTCTCGAAGCTCTGGACGATGCGGGTCTGCAGCAGTTTCGGCAGCCGGTCGGACCATTGCGAGCCCGGCACATAGCTGACCTGATCGCCGCTGCGAACGACCATGCTCTGGGAATCGATCGTCTGGATCGCGGTCGGCTCGGCGACGACGAGGACGCCCTTGCCGGACGCCGCCCTGCCCTGGAATCCCTGCGCGGCGGCAAGATCGAATGTCGCGTTGGGACGCTCCGCAAGACAACCACCCAGGGCGAGGGCGATCGATGCGACGGCGAGCACACGTCGCGCGGAACCAAGCTCACTTTGTGTCGGCAGCACTCTGACGTTCTCCAGCCCTGGCCCGATAGCCTTCCCCGATCCGGCCGGCATCAGCGGCGCGGAGAGTAGTCCGAAACACCGCCGCCACCAAACAGGAACCGTTGGGGATTTCGTTCAAGTTCGCGCACCACACGGTCCACCCCGGCGAGAGTTTCCCGACCATTCGCGATAAGTCCACTCAGATCGCGCAGTCCGGTGCCAGTAAACTTCGTAATGTCACCGGAAAGCGACGCTGTGCGCTTGTCGAGATTGTCGGAAAGGATCCGGATCGACTTCGCAGCTTCGCGCACTTCATCGAACACGCCCGCGTTCTGACCTTCGCCAAGGAGCGAATCGGCGCGCTGGAGGATGCCGTCGACGCGGACGGAGGCCTTGTTCAGGCGATCGGACAGTTCGCGGGCATCGGAGACGATCTCGTCGACCGACGGCCCGTTGCGGGCCAGGGTCTCGGAAAACAAGGTCGCGTTATCGACGACCTTCCTGATCTTTTCCGGATCGACCGCGGCGACCACCGACTGGATGCCGGTGAGAGTCGTATTGAGCTTGTCGCTGGCGGCGATCAGGTTCGTCGTCACGTCGCCGGCCTGGTCAAGCACCACGCCCAGCTTCGGACCCACCGCGCCGAGTTCGATCGCGAACTTCTCCGCACTGCCGACGATATTGGCGACCTTCTGCGGGTCGACCGCTTTCACGATCTGACGCGCATCGAGCGTCAGTTCCTGCAACGGCCCGGCGACGGCCGAAACCGCCTTCGCCATCTCGCCGGTCGCGGCCAGGAAGTCGTCGATGCCGTCCGAGTTCTTGGCCAGCGCGTCGGTGAATTTCTGGACGTTGGCAATCGACTGGTTGATCGGGCCCGTATTGGTCTCGACCACCTTCTGCACCTGATTGAGGATGCCGTCGGCGCGTTCCATGATCTTGCGGGCGCCTTCCATCACGCTGGCATAGCCGCCCGGCTCCGCAACGATCGTAGGGAGGTCGCCCGCAATCGACGCCGCCAGCACCGGGGCATCGTTCTTGCCGCCCTCCAGCATCACGGAGGACACGCCGGTAAGGCCCTGCGACTCCAGCCGCGCCTTGGTGTCCGTCCGCACCGGAACGCCCGGGTCGACCGCGATCCTCGTGTAGATCTTGCCCGGCTCGCTCGACGAGAACTGGATTTCCGTCACCTCGCCCACCGTCAGGCCGTTGAACAGCACGGCTGAGCCCCGCGTCAGGCCGGATACCGAGCCCTCGAACACCACGCGATAGGATGTCCGGTCGCTCGAAGAATTGCCGCCGAACCACCAGACGAACCCGAACGCACCGACGAGCACCGCGAGCGTGAAGAAGCCGATCAGGACGTGATTTGCGCGCGTTTCCATCGATCAGCTCAATCCCTGCGCGGCCCGCGCACGCGGTCCTTGGAAATAGTCCTTCAGCCACGGATGAGTGGCCTTCCGCATTTCGGAGAACGGTCCTTCCGCGAGCACCTTCTTCTCACCCAGCGCCGCGATCCGGTCGCAGGCGCGCGAAAGGCTGTCGAGGTCATGGGTTACCATGAAAACGGTGAGCCCCAAAGTTCGCCTCAGCGTCAGGATCAGGTCGTCGAAGTCCTGCGCGCCGATCGGATCGAGACCGGAGGTCGGCTCGTCCAGGAAGATCAGTTCGGGGTCGAGGGCCAGGGCTCGCGCCAGGGCCGCACGCTTGATCATGCCGCCGGAAAGCTCCGACGGGTAGAGATCGGCGGCCCGCGGCTTCAGGCCGACAAGTTCGAGCTTCAGCATCGCGATCTCTTCGAGGAGACGCGGCGAGAAATTGGTGTGCTCGCGGAGCGGCACCTGGATGTTCTGCTTCACGGTCAGCGACGAGAACAGCGCGCCCTGCTGGAACAGCACGCCCCAGCGCCGTTCCACCGCCAGACCTTCCTTCAGCGAAGCCCTGTCGAGATCGACGCCGAACACCTCGACCGTGCCGCGCCTCTTCGGGACGAGTCCGATGATCGTGCGGGTCAGCACCGATTTGCCGGTGCCCGATGCACCTACAACGCCGAGGATTTCGCCCCGCCAGACATCGAGATTGAGCCCGTCGACGATCAGCCGCTCTCCGAAACCCGCCGCGAGATCGCGGACGCGGATGATCGCTTCCCGGCCGGGCACGGGTTCCGAGTGTGGGAGGTAGTATTCTTCGGTCAGTGCCATCGTCACAGACCGATTGCAGCGAAGAAGATGGCGAAAATGCCGTCGAGCACGATCACCATGAAGATCGACTTCACGACGGAGGCTGTCGTGCGGATGCCGAGCGACTCCGCCGAACCCTCGACTTTCATGCCCTCGATGGTCGCAATCAGGCCGATCACAAGCCCCATGAACGGCGCCTTGATCATGCCGACCAGGAAGGAATCCATGGTCAAAGTCTCGTGCAGACGGGCGAGGAAGACATCGAGGCTGATCCCGCCATAGACCAACGCGACCACGCAGCCGCCGGCCAATGCCGCGATCTCCGCGAGAAAAGCGAGCAATGTCAAGGAGATGATCAGCGCCAGCATACGCGGCAGGATCAGCACCTCGATATCGTCGAGCGCCATGACGCGGATCGCGTCGATCTCCTCGCGCATCTTCATTGAGCCGATCTCGGCGGTGAAGGCGGAGCCGGAGCGACCAGCCAGCATGATCGCCGTCAGGAGCACGCCAAGTTCGCGCAGAGCGAGGATGCCGATGAGGTCGACGACGAAGATCGTCGCGCCGAAATATCGAAGCTGGAAAATGCTCTGCTGCGAGACGATCGCGCCGACCAGGAACGAGATCAGGCAGATGATCGGCACCGCGCGCAGTCCAACCAGTTCGAGATGATGGACGAAGCTCGTGAACCGGAACTTCGAGGGATGCACGATCACCCGGCCGAGCGTCACCACGATCGCGCCGAGGAACGACATCCACGCCTTGAGGTCATTGCCGGCATTGATGACGCCGCGGCCGATATCGGCGACAAGCATCAGCGCGGCGCTGCCCTTCTTCGCCGGTGGCACACTTTCGCGCGGCGTGTCGGTAGCCACCGCATCGATCAGGATGCGTTGCTCCGGCCGTCCGCCCTCGATAACGCTCACCCCGCCGCTGGCGACGATCATCCGACGCAGACGGTCGAGCAGCAACGCGCCAACCGTATCGACCCGCGATACCTGTTCGAGATCGAGCGCGACCTGCCGGCCAGCGAGTTGCTTCGCCGTTTCCTCGACCAGTTCCTCCAGGTCGTCGGCGTGGGTCGCCGTCCATTCGCCGGAAAGACGCAATCTGTGCGCCTGCCCCAGCGAGGACGACACAAGACCCGGCCCGATTGCCGCTGTGCTCAAGGATTTCCGTCCTGCGGTGGATTGACCCGAAGGCTTCTACCTGAGAGAGGGCAGCTCGGAAAGACAAGAACGGTGGAGGACGCGATGAGCCGGGAGCTGGTTGTCAGGATCGAGCACTGGCCGATCGCCGGACGCTTCACGATCGCTCGCGGAGCCAAGACCGAAGCAGTCGTCGTCGTCGCCGAGATCGACGATGGCAAGGTTTCGGGCTTCGGCGAATGCGTCCCCTATGCCCGGTACGGGGAGACGGTCGAAGACGTTGCGAAGGCGGTCGAAAAGATGGCGGCGCGCGTGAGCGACGGCATCGAAACCAGCGATCTCCAGTCGGTTCTGCCACCCGGCGCCGCCCGTAACGCGCTCGATTGCGCGCTCTGGGACCTGGCCTCCAAACGCTCCGGCAGGCGCATCTGGGACATCGCCGGCATCAAGGCGCCGACGGCGGCCGTCACCGCATACACGCTCAGCGTGAACGAACCGGATGCCATGCGCGCGGCGGCCGAGGCGGCTTCGGCGCGGCCCCTGCTCAAGGTGAAGCTCGGCAAAGCCGGCGACGAGGAGCGTATCAGGGCGGTCCGCGCCGGGGCGCCGGACTCGGAGCTCATCGTCGATGCCAATGAGGGCTGGTCACCTGAGAACCTGAACGAAAACATCCGTGCCTGCGCGGATGTCGGCGTCACGCTGATCGAGCAGCCCCTGCCCGCCTCGGCGGACGAGGCGCTCATCGGCATCGACCGTCCGGTCACCATCTGCGCCGACGAAAGCGTCCATACCCGCGACGGATTGAAGGACCTGCGAAACCGTTACAACGCCGTCAACATCAAGCTCGACAAGACCGGAGGCCTCACCGAGGCGCTGGAAATGGCCAGAGCGGCACAGGATCTCGGCTTCGAGATCATGGTCGGCTGCATGGTCGGCACCTCGCTCGCGATGGCGCCCGCGCTGATGCTCACGCCGTTCGCCCGCTACGTCGATCTCGATGGCCCCCTCCTCCTCGCCCGCGACCGGCCGCAGGGGCTGGTCTATGACGGCTCGCTCGTCCATCCGCCCGCACGGCAGTTATGGGGGTAGGTTCAACTCCTTGTTGATTGGGCGTCTGAGGTTTGAGCTTAATTCTCCAGGAAGATTCCCACGATTCGGCGGCGGCGACCGCCTGGAGGTTGGTAGAGCGGATGGAGCGGCGCCCGCCCATGCCAGACGAGGATTATGAGGCCATCGAGGCCGCCGTGATGGACACGGCGCGCGGCCGCTGGTTCCTCGCCGAATTCGCGCGTCGCAACCGCAACGCCGACACCGCACTGCTACTTGATGCGATCGAGCGCATCGAGCGGCTGATGGCCCTCCGCCCCGCGCCCCCGGCGCCTCTCGCGCTGCCCTCGCCCGTAGAGACAAACCCGGTGCTTGCAGCTCTGGCGGCTCAAGAACAGGCGCCAACCCTCGCCGCGCCACAGTTGCGGCCGGAGCCGATCACGGCTCAACCACCAGCGGAGCCTCCCGCCCACTCCCCGGTCGCCGCCGCATCGGAACCCGCTGCCGCCTCTATTCCGCTGGCCTCCGTGGAAGCGCCTCCGCCGGCGCCGCAACATGTCGCCGTCCAAAAACCGGCCGAACCGCCTGCGCCTCCCATTCCTGTCGCAGCGTTGCCCGAAGTCGTCGAAGTGCCTCCGGCCGCGGTCGCCTCTCAAGAGGGACCGGAGCCCGCGCCCGTCATATCGTTCGACGTCGGAGAGCCCGAATGGTTCGACGACATCGTCTGGGGGCCTGTGCCTGGCGATACGGGGCCCGCGCAAACGGTGGCCGACGCCGAACTGATCGCTGTCGATGCCAACCCCGCTCCCGCGCGCACCGAACTCGCGCACATCGCGACGGCAGATATCGCGGAGATCGAAGCGCCTTCGATAGCGGCAGAACTCGCGCCCAACTCCGTTCCCGCCGTCTCGATTGAGGCGGTCCGGGCCGAGGCCGTGCCGGTTCAGGCCATCGCCTCGGAGCCGGATCCCGTCGCCGAAGAACCGGCGAATGTGTCTTTCATCGCTCCGGAAAGCCGACTGATCGAGGCCGCCGCGCCGCCCCTTGCCGAGGCCGAGATCACCCCGCTCCCGTCCGGCTCCTCGCCGCCGCCGGTGGACCCGGCCGATATCGACGCGATGAGCTTCGAACTGAAATCGGTCTATTTCGCCTAGGCCGTCTGGGGCGCTGTTTCGGCCTGCGGTCCCTCTTTCGCCATCTCCATTTCGCGGATGAAGATGCGGGCGCATTCCTGCCAGCTGTGTTCAAGGGCAAGGGCTCGCGCGTCTTCGCGCTTCAGCTCCAGCGCAGCGAGCGCCGCAACCCTGAGATCATGATCGAGCGCTCCCGCCTTGGTTCCGTGCAGCACGTCGATCGGTCCCGTCACGGGGTAGGCCGCTACCGGCACCCCGCTCGCGAGCGCCTCCAGGATAACGATGCCGAAGGTGTCGGTGAGGCTCGGGAACACGAAGACATCTGCCGACGAGAAGATCTCAGCTAGTTCCTCGCCGGTCTTCTTGCCCAGGAAAACGGCGGCGGGATAGCGCGTCTTCAGCATGTCCAGCGCCGGTCCCTCGCCGACCACCACCTTGGTACCGGGCAGGTCCAGCGACAGGAAAGCTTCGAGGTTCTTCTCCACCGCGACGCGACCAACCGACAGGAAGATCGGCCCCGGCAGATCGAGCACCCGCTTCTCGCGCGGCCGGAACATCTCTGAGTCCACGCCGCGCGTCCAAAGACGGACCTTGTTGAAGCCCCGCCCCTCCAGTTCACGCGCCAGCGAACGCGTCGCGACCAGTGTCCCCCGTCCCGCATTGTGGAAGCGACGCAGGAAAGCGTAGCTCCAGCTTTCCGGCACCGGCAGGCGCGCGCGCAGATATTCCGGGAAGCGGGTGTGATAGCTCGTCGTGAAGCTCCACCTGCGGTTCAGGCAGGCACGCCGCGCCGCCTGTCCTAGCGGCCCTTCTGTCGCGATATGCAGATGGTCCGGGGCGAATTTCTTGATGCGTACCGCCACGGCTCCCGGCGGCGTCATCGCCAGGCGGATTTCCGGATAGGTCGGCATAGGAATGGTCCGGAACATATCCGGCGTCAGGAACAGGACGTCGTGTCCCATCGCCCGCACCTCGTCGGCCACCCGCTCCAGAGTACGCACCACGCCGTTCACCTGGGGATGCCAGGCGTCCGTGACGATCAGGATTCTCATGGTGCGTCCTGCTGGCGGCGCTCGGTCACGCCGCCGCTGTCTGGGTCCCTGCCGCCGTTTCCAGCTCGGCAGCGGCGTCTTCCTGAATCAGACGGAGCGAGCGATTCCACCGGATGATCTCGAACGTGCCGTCATAGTTTTCGGCAACGGCGGTGCAGCTTTCAACCCAGTCGCCCGTATTCACGTACCGGATGCCGCTCGGCATATCGCGCATCGCCGCATGATGGATATGCCCACAGATCACGCCCTGCGCGCCCTGCCGCAGCGCCTCACCGGAGAGCGCGTCTTCGAATTCGCCGATGAAGTTGACGGCGTTCTTCACCTTCAGCTTCGCCCAGGCCGACAGCGACCAATAGCGCAGGCCGAGGCGACGGCGGATCATGTTGATGTAGGTGTTGATCGTCAGCGCGGTGACATAGGCCCAGTCGCCGAGCAGCGCGAGCCAGCGGGCGTGGCGAACGACCATGTCGAAAATGTCGCCGTGGATGACGAGATAGCGCGTGCCGTCCACCGCCTCGTGAATCGCGGTCTCGGCGACCTCGATGCCGCCGAAGTGCGAGCCGTAGTAATCGCGAAGGAACTCGTCGTGGTTGCCGGGGATGTAGATCATCCGGGCACCGGCGCGTCCCTTGCGAAGCAGCTTCTGCACCACGTCGTTATGCTTTTGCGGCCAGTACCAGCTCTGTTGAAGCCGCCACCCGTCGACGATGTCACCGACGAGGTAGATGGTGTCGGCGTCGTGGACCCTCAGGAAATCAAGCAGCAGGTCTGCCTGACAACCTTTGGTTCCAAGATGGACGTCTGAAATGAACAGCGTCCGTACCCGGCGGGGCTGGAGTCGTGCAGTAGTCATGGCAGCCATCAATCATGCTTACTGCGCAGGATTGTGACAGTTATGAGTTTGACGTCGGTTTTCTGTGATTCAGCGCCAAAGAGCGTGGAAATGGTGAACGGGGCCGTGCCCTTTGCCCACTGAAAGCAGGTCGGAGGCCTCGATTGCGGCGCTGATATAGGCCTTCGCGGCAGAGACCGATTCGGTCAGCGAACGGCCTTTCGCCAGTTCCGCGCAGATCGCGGACGACAGGGTACAACCGGTACCGTGCGTGTTCTGTGTCGAGATTCGCCGGGCCGGGAACCGACTCAAGCCCTCGTCGCTGAGCAGGATGTCGACGCTCTGCGGACCGAGCCCGTGGCCGCCCTTCACCAGAACCGCGCGACAGCCCAGGTCCAACAAGGTCTCCGCCTGGGCGATCATGTCCGCCTCGTTCTCGGCGAGCGGCGCATCGAGCAGAGCCGCCGCCTCCGGGATGTTCGGAGTGATGATCAGGGC
Source organism: Rhizobiaceae bacterium CPCC 101076 (assembly GCA_003347645.1). Taxonomy (GTDB): domain Bacteria; phylum Pseudomonadota; class Alphaproteobacteria; order Rhizobiales; family Methylopilaceae; genus Flaviflagellibacter; species Flaviflagellibacter deserti. The sequence continues at coordinate 270,585 of QDFX01000002.1, forward strand.
CTTAGGGATCAGGACGGTTCGTAGCGCTTCGACCGCTTCTGGAACGAGCAGCCGGTCGCCCGACGCCGCCACCATCACAGGGTCGAGAACGACCGTCCCGGAATTGTAGCGCTCGAGCCCGGCTGCCACCGTCTCGATGACCTCGGGCCGCGACAGCATGCCGATCTTCACCGCCTTCACATCGAGATCGTCGAATACCGACGCCATCTGTTCGGCGATGAATTGCGGTGGCACGTCGTGGATCGAACGTACGCCCATCGTGTTCTGGGCGACCAGCGCGGTGATCACCGTCGCGCCATAGGCGCCGAGCGCCGAGAAGGTCTTGAGATCGGCCTGGATTCCCGCGCCGCCCGAAGGATCGGTGCCGGCAATCGTGAGCGCAATCGGTATGGTGGACGCCGTCTGGGCCATCCCGCTTTCCTCCGCCGGCATGACCCGGATCAGGTTCGTGGGTTGGCCTGTTACACAGGCCTCTCAGCGCAGAGCGCACCCCAAGGAGATTGCGGCGTCACATATAGCGCGACCTCTCGGGACGCAAGCGGCCCGCCCCACCACTGCTAGCCCGGCGGCGCCTCGGCCTCGCGCGCTTTTGCCCGTTCGATGCCGCGGCGGCGTTCGTGAGCGATGACGATCATGCCCGAGCCGATGACGATCAGCCCGCCGAACAGCGCGAACAGGTCCGGCAGGTCGCCGAACGCGAACCAGCCGATGCCGAGCGACCAGATCAGGGTCGTGTATTCGAACGGAGCGATCACCGAGGCTTCGGCATAGCGATATCCCTGCGTCAGCAGGATCTGCCCGACGCCGCCGAGAAAGCCGATCGTAACGAGGATCGCCATCGTTTTCATGTCGGGAACGACCCAGCCCCATGGCAGCGTGAACAGGGCAAACAGCGCCGAAAAGCTCGAGAAATAGAAGACGATCGCCGCCGTGGCCTCGCTCTGGACGAGGCGGCGCACCTGAACCATCGCGCAGGCGGTGAAGAAGGCGCCGGCCAACGCGAACAGGAAACCCTCGGAGGTCCGGTTGGCACCGGTTGAGCCGACGCTCAGCGAGGCGACCAGATCGCCATTGGCCAGATGCGGCCAGAGCATCACGCCGACGCCGACGAGGCCAATCAGCACCGCGAACAGCCGGGCCAGATGCAGAGGTTCGCGGAGGATGACAGCGGCCAGGCCGACCACCATCAGCGGCGAGGCATAGGTCAGCATGGTCGAGTCCGGCAGCGACAGGCGGGCCAGGCCGGCGAACATGCAGAACATGGCCGCAGCACCGACAGTGGTACGGATCAGATGCCCGCCGATCGACGCCGTTCGCACCGCCGAACGGATCTCTCCGTGCAACCCGAACCAGACCAGAATCGGCACGAGCGCGAGCGCGCTTCGAAAGAAGACGATCTCTCCTGTGGGCACGTCGTCGCCGATCATGCGGATCAGCGCCGCCATCACAGTGAAGGCGAAGGCCGAGCAAATCTTGAGCAAGATTCCGGTCAGCATCGGAGGCGAGATAAACCTCTGGAATCAATTGATTGAGAGCGACGTTCCGGCTTTCGGAAGCATCCGTCGAAAGGATGAATTTTCAGTGGAACTTTGCGGCCCCGGACCCGTTGTATGCGCGGCCAAACCCTTGTCATCGAAACCGTCTAGGCATGGTCTCTAGGCAGGGGAATCGGCCAAGTACGGAGTACCACATGTCGGACGTTTACCTGATCGAGGTCGAGGGGCGTGCGGTTGGTCTCGTTGCTCGCGAGAGCGATGGCACGAATTACCGGTTCCACGCAGCGGAACCGGGTGTGTTCTGCATTGACGGTCAGATCTTCAAGACCGCCGACGAGGCGCAGCGGGCAGCGAGAGCGGCGATGAAGGATCGCTCGCGCCACCTGGACCACACCGCCCCGCGAGCCGCCTAAAGCATTGGCCATGCGGCGCTAACATCCACAACTCCCGGTGCCGACGAAGCCCTTGATTTCGCACCGGGAGTTTGTGCTAGGTTCCCCGATAGAAGGATCAGCAAGATCCTTCAAATAAAACAGGGGAAACGCCTACAATGAAGAAAATGCATTTTGCTTCGCTGGTAGCTTTGTCGCTGGCGATGGGCACCGGTGCGGCTTTCGCTCAGGACAAGAAAGAAGAAATGCCTGGGCCGGCCGTAGAGAAGTACGCCAAGGACTTTCTCGCGAAGTGGTCGAAGGACCCGAAGCTTCTTGCCGCGATCAAGGCCTCGACGGCTGAGCACAAGAAGATGTCGCTGGACGACGTCACAGTGATGGACAGCCAGTGGCGCGTCGCCAAGAGCGGTCCGGAGAAGGAAAAGAAGGCGGTCGATTCGCTCACCGAGCTGACCAAGGACTCCCTTGAGGTGAACACAAAGAAGGGCGAAGAGCTGATCAAGGCAGCGCGCGGCAACGCCACGTCCAAATTCCTCACCGAGCAGATGGAGAAGGCCGAGCCCAAGGGCGCAGTCACCGAGATCTTCGTGATGGACGGCTGGGGCTGGAACGTTGGCCAAACCGGCGGCACCTCTGATTATTACCAGGGTGACGAAGGCAAGTGGCAGAAGACGTTCGCCTCGGACGGCGTCGAAGTTCTGCCGATCGTTGAGGAAGACGGCGTCCGCTACTCGCACGTCTCGCTGCCCATTAAGGACGGCGACAAGAATATCGGCGCGGTGACTATCGGCGTTGACGTCAGCAAGGTGAAATAATCAATCTCAATGGATTGAAGAAAGGGCGGCTTCGGCCGCCCTTTTTGTTGCCGGAGATCTCTTATGCAGGTCCGTCATCACCTACCGATCGCGTTCATCGTGGTCGCACTCGCTTCTCCGGCCATGGCGCAGACAGACTCCGCCGCACGCCAGAAGGTCGAGCGCTATGCGCGCGATCTGGGAGCGACCTTCACCTCCGACCCCGCACTCCGCGACGCCATCCGCGTCTCGACCCGGCAACACCGGAAATTTGGTTATCCCGAGACGCTTGCCGAAGACGCGCGCTGGCGCAACGAAATGGCAGCCGATCGCAAGGGCCCGCGGCCGCTTGTCGATTCGGTGTTCAACAATCCGGTCTCTGCAAAGCTGAAGGATATCGTCTCCTCCGCACCCGGCGGAGCCGTCGTCGATATCCAGGTCACGGACGGCTATGGCTGGAACGTCGCGCAGACCGCTCCGACTTCGGATTTCTACCAGGGCGACGAGCGTGCCTGGCAGTCGGTGATCTCCGCCGAGCCGGACAAGATCGTTCTGTCCGCGCCGGAAACTGGCGACGGCCGCATACTGATTCAGGCCGCGCTGCCGGTCGTCGACGGCGAATCCGTTATCGGCGCAATCGCAATCGTGGTCGATGCGGAACGTGTTCCCCAATAGGGGAAACCCGACTGCCCGTATCGTCCCGTTTGACAGGCCGTCACCGCTTCCCCATCTTCACGGCCGCTTCGGGGATTGCGGCCCCCTCCTCCCAAATTAGATTGCGACCATGGATCTCGTCATCGTCGAGTCGCCGGCCAAGGCCAAGACGATCAATAAATATCTGGGCTCGGGCTATGAGGTCCTGGCATCGTACGGCCACGTCCGCGACCTGCCGCCCAAGGATGGCTCGGTCGACCCGGATGCCGATTTCCGCATGTTGTGGGAGGTCGATGCCAAGGCGCAGAAGCGGATGGCGGACATCGCCCGCGCCGTCAAAGGCGCCGACCGGCTGATCCTCGCCACCGACCCGGATCGCGAAGGCGAGGCCATTTCCTGGCACGTCCTCGAAATCCTGCGTGAGAAGAAGGCGCTGAAGAGCCAGAAGATCGAGCGCGTCGTCTTCAACGCCATCACCAAGCAGTCCGTGCTCGACGCGATGAAACAGCCGCGCGAGATCGACGCGGCCCTGGTCGACGCCTATCTCGCCCGCCGCGCGCTGGACTATCTAGTCGGCTTCACGCTGTCGCCGGTCCTCTGGCGCAAGCTGCCGGGCGCTCGCTCGGCTGGTCGCGTCCAGTCGGTGGCGCTCCGTCTCGTCTGCGACCGCGAACGCGAGATCGAGGCCTTCGTTACCCAGGAATACTGGTCGCTCGTCGCTACGCTGGCCACGAAAAAGGGCGAGCAGTTCGAGGCTCGCCTCGTGGGTGCCGACGGCAAGAAGATCGGCCGCCTCGATGTCGGCACCCGCGAACAGGCGGAAGCCTTCAAACGCGCACTCGATTTCGCCCAGTTCACCGTCGCCTCGGTCGAATCCAAGCCCGGCAAGCGCCATCCCTACCCGCCCTTCACCACCTCGACGCTGCAGCAGGAAGCCTCGCGCAAGCTCGGCTATTCGGCAACGAATACGATGCGCACCGCGCAGCGGCTTTACGAGGGTGTCGATATCGGCGGCGAGACGGTCGGCCTGATCACCTATATGCGAACCGACGGCGTGCAGATCGCTCCGGAAGCGATCTCCTCTGTCCGTTCGTTCATCGGCCGGAGCTTCGACAAGCGCTATTTGCCGGGCGCGCCGCGCATCTACAAGACAAAGGCGAAGAACGCCCAGGAAGCGCACGAGGCGATCCGTCCGACCGACGTCACGCGCCGTCCGGCCGACGTCCGCAAATATCTCGATAAGGACCAGTTCGACCTCTATGAACTGGTCTGGAAGCGCACGGTCGCGAGCCAGATGGAATCGGCCGAGGTCGAGCGTACCACCGCCGAGATCGTCGCCCAGGCCGGCGGTCGCGGGCTCGAACTGCGCGCCACCGGCACCGTCATCACCTTCGACGGCTTCCTCGCCCTCTATAACGAAGGCAAGGACGACGATACGGACGAGGAAGACGCCCGCCGCCTGCCGCCGCTCGCGACTCACGATCCGCTCGATGCGAAGAACATCGCCGCCGACCAGCACTTCACCGAGCCGCCGCCGCGCTATACGGAGGCGACGCTCGTCAAGAAGCTGGAAGAGCTCGGCATCGGCCGCCCGTCGACCTACGCGGCGACAATCGGCGTGCTGCGCGACCGCGGCTATGTCGAGATCGACAAGAAGCGCCTGGTTCCGCAGGACAACGGACGCCTGCTGACGGCCTTCCTCGAAAGCTTCTTCCGCCGCTACGTCGAATACGATTTCACTGCCGGGCTCGAAGAGAAGCTCGACCTGATCTCGGATCACGAGCTCGACTGGAAGGAGGTCCTGCGTGACTTCTGGAAAGACTTCGCGGCGGCGATCGCCGGCACCAAGGACCTGCGCACCGGCGAAGTGCTGGATGCTCTCAACGAGATCCTAGGCCCACACATCTTCCCGAATCGCGCGGACGGCGGCGACCCGCGCGCGTGCCCGGTCTGCGGCACCGGCCGGCTGTCGCTGAAGACCTCGAAATACGGCGCCTTCATCGGCTGCTCGAACTATCCGGAATGCCGCTACACCCGCCAGCTCGCGACGCCCACCGAAGGCACGGACGACAAGGCAGGCCTCGGCGGCGACGGCAGCCGCGTGCTCGGCCAGGATCCGGACACCGGTCTCGACGTCACCGTCAAGGACGGCCGCTTCGGCCCGTATGTACAACTCGGAGAAGGCGAGAAGCCGAAACGCGCGTCCCTGCCAAAGGGCTGGTCCGCCGCCGAGCTGGAGCTGGACAGGGCGCTCGCCCTCCTCTCGCTGCCGCGCGATGTCGGCCCACACCCTGAGACGGGCAAGATGATCCAGGCCGGTATCGGCCGCTACGGACCGTACGTCTCGCACGACGGCACCTATGCCAATTTGCCGACGCCCGAAGAGGTGTTCGAGGTCGGCCTCAACCGCGCTGTCACGGTCATCGCCGAGAAGAAGGCCGGTCGCGGCGGACGCGAAAGCGCGCCGGCGAAGGTGCTCGGCGATCATCCGGACGGCGGGCCGGTCACGCTCCGGGCGGGCAAGTACGGTCCTTATGTCAGCCACGGCAAGATCAACGCGACGATTCCGAAGAGCCGCGATCCGGACAGCTTCACGCTCGAGGAAGCGATCTCCCTGATCGCCGCGAAAGCAGCGGCTGGCGGCGGCGGCAAGCCTGCACGCGGCCGGGCGAAGGCCAGCACTTCGGCAAAAACCGCGTCGAAGGCGAAACCTGCCGCGAAGAAGGCCGTTACGAAGAAGCCGGCGGCGAAAAGCCGACGCGCTTCGAGCTGACGGACCACCCTTTGGCGTTACCGAAAAAGCCCCGGCCAAGCGGCGTTCCTTCCAAAGAGGAAGTCGCGGCCTTCATCGCTGAGCAGTCTGGCAAGGTCGGCAAGCGTGATATTGGCCGCGCCTTCGGCATCCGCGGCGGGGCGGCGAAGATCGCCCTCAAGGCGATGCTGAAGGAGCTGGAGAACGAGGGCTCGATCGACCGCCATCGCGGCCGCGTTCACAAGCCGGGCCAGATGCCGCCCGTCGTCCTCGCAGACATCACGAGCCGCACGACCGACGGCGAACTCGTCGCCGTCCCGGCCGATTGGGACGAGGAAGAACTCGGCCCGGCTCCGAAAATCCTCATCGAGCTTCCGCGCCGCGGCCGAGGCAAGCCGGAATTCGCGCCGTCCGTCGGCGACCGCGCACTGCTCCGCACCGAAAAGAGCCACGACGACGAAGGTCCCGGCCATGTCGGCCGCGTCATCAAGGTGCTATCGCGAGAAAGCCAGCGCCAGCTCGGCATCTTCCACGCCAAGCAGGGCGGAGGCGGCTGGGTCGAGTCGGTCGACAAGAAGAAGCTCGGCCGCCCGCTCGACGTCGCACCCGGCGAGGAAGGCGGCGCCAAGAACGGCGACCTCGTTTCCGTCGATATCATCAAGCAGGGCCGCTACGGCGCGCCCTCGGCCCGCGTCCGCGAGAAGCTCGGCTCGCTGAATAGCGAGAAGGCGATCAGCCTCGTCGCCATCCACACCCACAATATCCCCCACGTCTTTCCCAAGGACGTCCTGGCCGAGGCCGACGCCGCCCAGCCGGCGACGCTCAAGGGCCGCGAGGACTGGCGCAAGCTGCCACTCGTCACCATCGACCCGGCCGACGCCAAGGACCACGACGACGCCGTCCACGCCGAGCCGGACACCAGCGAATCCAACGAAGGCGGCTTTATCGTCACAGTCGCCATCGCTGACGTCGCGGCCTACATCAAACCGGGCTCCGCGCTCGACCGCGAGGCGCTGAACCGGGGCAATTCGGTCTATTTCCCGGACCGCGTCGTGCCGATGCTGCCCGAACGCATCTCGAACGATCTCTGCTCGCTTCGGCCGCTCGAAGACCGCCCGGCCATGGCTGTGCGCCTCGTCATCGGCAAGGACGGGCGCAAGAAGAGCCACACCTTCCACCGTGTGATGATGAAGTCGGCCGCAAAGCTCGCCTACCAACAGGCACAGGCGGCGATCGACGGGCGTACCGACGACATCACCGGCCCGATCCTCGAACCGGTCTTGAAGCCGCTCTGGGCTGCCTATGCGACGGTCAAGAAGGCGCGCGACGAGCGCGGCCCGCTCGACCTCGACCTGCCCGAACGCAAGATCCAGCTTGACGCCGAGGGCGCGGTCGACCGCGTCATCGTCCCGCCCCGCCTCGACGCCCACCGGTTGATCGAGGAGTTCATGATTCTCGCCAATGTCGCGGCCGCCGAGACACTGACGCAGAAAAAGATCCCGCTCGTCTTCCGCGTCCACGATGCACCGTCCATGGAGAAGCTGGCGGCGCTTCGCGAATTCCTCGAAAGCCTCGAGATCAAGCTCGCCGAAAGCGAGAACCTGAAGCCCGAGCACTTCAATCGTATCCTCAAGCGCGTGGAGGGCACCGAACACGCCCAGATCGTCAACGAGGTCGTGCTGCGCTCGCAGGCGCAGGCCGAATACGCCGCTGATAACTACGGCCATTTCGGCCTCAATCTCCGCCGCTATGCGCATTTCACCTCGCCGATCCGCCGCTATGCGGACCTCATCGTCCACCGCGCGCTGATCCGCTCGCTCGGCCTCGGCGAAGACGGCCTGCCAGAGCATTTCACCAACGAAATCATGGCCGAGATCGGCGCTGCCATTTCCGCCGCCGAGCGTCGCGCGATGGCCGCCGAGCGCGAAACGGTCGATCGCCTGATCGCCCATCACATGGCGGAGAAGATCGGCGCCACGTTCCAGGGCAAGGTCTCTGGCGTCACCCGTTCGGGCCTCTTCGTCAGCCTGTTCGATACCGGGGCATCCGGCTTCGTCCCCGCCTCCACGCTCGGTTCAGACTATTTCGTCCACGATGAACAGCAGCATGCGCTGATCGGCGAACGCACCGGCGAGGCCTATCAGCTCGGCGACGAGGTTGAGGTGAAGCTTGTCGAGGCCATTCCGGTTGCTGGCGCTTTGCGCTTCGAGGTCCTAAGTGAGGGGCGTCGAATGAAGGCGCCGGGCCGCGGCAAGCGCGGGCTCAGGCGCACCCGCGCCGCCCAGCGGCCGGGTCCGAAGCCGAAGCACAGGACACCCAGACGCCGATGAGCACTCCGGTCGCGACGGTCCCCGAGCGCGATATCACCACTGCCGCGCTACGCGGTTTGCGTCTTCGCTGTCCGAAATGCGGCGAGGGCCGGATGTTCCGCGCCTTCCTGACAGTCAACAATTACTGCCCGGTCTGTCACGAGGCGCTCTACCACCACCGCGCGGACGACGCGCCGCCCTACGTCGTCATCACCATTGTCGGCCACATCATCGTCGGCGGCATGCTTTTCGTCGAAAAGGCCTATCACCCGGAACTCTGGGTCCATGTCGTGCTCTGGATTCCGCTGACGATCGTGATGTCCTTAGCCATGCTTCCCAACATCAAGGGCACGCTGATTGGTATTCAGTGGGCGCTGAGAATGCACGGGTTCGACCCGAACTCGCCCGAGGCACTGGAGAGCCCGCGCGACGCTGAAGCAGCGAGGGGCGAGTGAAGCCCATCGGTACCGTGCTGGATTGGAATCCTGGCTTGGCCGACGCGCCCCGTCCCGCTCCCCACCCTTCCCAGCGCAAGCCGCGCGACGCGGCGACGATCATCCTGCTCGACCGCTCCGGCCCCGAGCCGAAGATTCTGTTGGGCCAACGCCATCCCGGCCTTGCCTTCATGCCGGGCGTCTACGTTTTCCCTGGCGGCCGCGTCGAAGCCAGTGACGGCCGCGCTCCGGCCGTGGGCGCCCTGCCCGCCCATGTCGAGCGGCGCTTGATGACCGCGATCGCCCGCCCGTCCGTGACCCGCGCCCGCGCCTATGCGCTGGCGGCGATCCGCGAGCTTGCGGAAGAAACCGGCCTCCTGCTCGGAGAACACTCGGATGTCGTTCCGACCGCGCCGGACTGGAAGGATTTCGGCGAGAACGGCATCGCGCCGTCACTGTCGGACATCTGGCTCGTGGCGCGCTCGATCACGCCGCCCGGTCTGCCGCGCCGCTTCGACACCCGCTTCTTCGCGGCCGATGCGTCACGTGTCATTCACATGATTGACGGATTAGTTCATGACGACGCTGAACTCGTCGACCTCAAATGGGTGACGATCGCCGAGACCGTGGATATGCCGCTGCACCAGATCACGCGTGTCATACTTTCGGAACTCGATCAGCGTATTCACGCCGGAATCGACCGGGACATCCCCGTTCCCTTCCTCAGGCCCCGCAACGGGGTCATCGTCCGCGATGAGATTTAGGGTTTAGTTTCTCCAGATGAGTGTGTTCGAGAACGACAGGCGCCGGCAGGTGCAGGCCATCGCGGCTGCGATCGCGTGCGTGGCCGTCGTCGGCATCGGCCTCAGCCTGTCCGTGCCGCTGCTCGCCTTCGCGCTGGAAGCGCGCGGCGTGTCGGGCACGATGATCGGCATCAATACCGCAATGGCTGGCATCGCCACGATCGTCGTCGCGCCGTTCATCCCACAGGCCGCCGCCAGGCTCGGTGTGCGCGGTCTGTTGATCTTCGCGCTGGTTCTCGGCGCTGCGAGCTTCATCGGCTTCTGGTACGCGAAACCGCTCTGGCTCTGGTTCCCGCTGCGCTTCCTGATGGGCGCCTCGCTGGCGGTCCTGTTCGTCCTGTCGGAATTCTGGATCAACGCCGCCGCACCGGAAAAATCGCGCGGCCTGGTCATGGGCATCTACGCGACCGTGCTGTCGCTCGGCTTCGCCGCCGGCCCGACCGTGCTGGCGATGGTCGACCGCTCGTCGATCCTGCCCTACGCCATCGGCGCCGCGCTCTTCATCGGCGGTGCGATCCCGGTCGCCTTCGCGCATGGCCTCGCACCGAAGATCGAAGGCGCCGGCCACAGCAACATCATGGTCTATCTTCTGGCCGCTCCGTCGGCCATTGCGGCCGCTTTCGTCTTCGGCGCGGTCGAGACCGGCGGCATGAGCTTCCTGCCGCTCTACGGCCTCCGCATGGGCTATGGCGACGTCGCGGCGGCACTCCTCGTCTCGATCCTCGCGCTCGGCAACGTGCTGGTGCAGATCCCGCTCGGCCTGATCAGCGACAAGGTCGACCGCCGCAAGCTGCTGCTGATCCTTGGCATTATCGGCCTGATCGGCGCATCCCTCATGCCCTTCGTCGCCCATCGCACGGAGATACTGTTCCCGATCGTCGCGATCTGGGGTGGCCTGGTCGCCGGCCTCTACACCGTCGGTCTGGCGCATCTCGGCGCACAGTTCCGCGGCGCCCAGCTCGCCGGCGCCAACGCCACTTTCATCATGCTCTACAGCCTCGGCATTCTTGCCGGCCCGCCCCTGATGGGCGTCGGTCTCGATCTCTGGAATCCGCACGGTCTGCCGATCACCATCGCGCTCCTGTTCGCGCTCTATGTTGTGATCGTCGCCATGCGGCTGACGAAACGACGCGCGGATACGATCGACCCGGAGGCCGTCGGCGAGAATCCTTGACTTGTCCGGCGCGATGAGTAGGTTGCGCCCTTCCAATTTCCCTGCGCGCATCGCGCGCGATTGAAAAAGGTTACCCCGATGGCCAAGGCCGCGATGGTGAAGATCAAGCTCGTGAGCTCGGCTGACACGGGTTTCTTCTACGTCACCAAGAAGAACGCTCGCACGATGACCGAGAAGCTCGTGCAGAAGAAGTACGATCCCGTGGCTCGCAAGCACGTCGAGTTCCGCGAAGCCAAGATCAAGTGATCTCGGCGCGATAGCGCAAAAATCAAAAAGGGCCGGTGCTGAGCACCGGCCCTTTTGTTTTGACCCAATGGAATCGTCGCTGTGGCCGGACGGGGACGGCCTCTTGTTTGAGGCCACAAGACCGTCCCCGCCGACCGGCTTCACGACACAGGAGATGCGGCGGACCTGGATCGTGAAACCAACGTTGGCCGCCCGACTGTAGGTCGTTTGGCGCGTCTGGTTCACAACCTATAGTCCGTCTCACTACGCGCAATGTGAATCAGCGCGAGGACCTCAGGTCCGTGAAATAAACCTAAAAATTTAATCTTACTTTTCGTGGTTACCAACGCTCGCCTTTCTCAGGCCGCGTCGCATTCCACCCGGTTTCTACCGCTGCGCTTCGCGCGATAAAGCGCCTGATCTGCGCGCTTCAGCACGGTATCTCCCGTGTCCCCATTCTCGCGCATCGCGATGCCGACGGAAATCGTCACGTCGAGCTGGTTCTGGCCGTGATTGATGGAGAACGGCGTCGAGGCGATCTTCTTGCGAAGCCGCTCGCCGACCATCTGCGCGGTCGCCAGATCGGTATCCGGCATCACGATCACGAATTCCTCGCCGCCGAACCGGCAGGCGAGATCGATGCCACGCACGCTCGCCCTGACGCGCACCGCGAATTCACGCAGCACTTCGTCGCCGGCGTCGTGGCCGTAATTGTCGTTGATCGGCTTGAAGAAATCGATGTCGACCATGACCACGCCGAGCGGCTTCTCGCGGCTCGCCGCCTGCTCCAGCAGCGTCTCGATATGGGTTTCCATATAGCGGCGATTGTGGAGCCCGGTCAGCGGATCGGTCAGCGCCAGTTCCATGCTCTGCAGCACGTTCATGCGCAGGCGGTCGGCATAGCGCTTGCGGCGGACCTGCGTCGCCACTCGCGCCACGATCTCGTTCTTGTCGAGGGGCCGAACCAGATAATCGTTCACACCGAGATCCAGTCCGCGCAGCACTCGCGCGGTCTCCTCAGGCTCGGAGACGATCAGCAGCGGCAGGTTGCGTGTACGCTCCAGCGAACGGACCTGGCTGCAGAGACGTAGCGCATCGAACTCGTCGAAGCCGAGGCTCACGATCATCAGGTCGTAATCGGCCTCCGACGCCCGGAACAGAGCCTCCTGCGGTGAAGTCTCGATTTCGACCTTATGGGTGTCCCGCAGGGCCGTCTGGATGCGCTCGTAGGAGGCCGCGCGGTCGTCGACGACCAGGATTTTGCCGTTCAGCCCGTTGTCGAGGATCGTCTCTATCGACACTGCGCCCATGCCGACCTGATGACCGGACACCGCGCGCATGCGCAGCTCGTCCGTCATCATCTTCAGCCGGGTCAGGCTGCGAACACGGGCAAACAGGGCGACGTCCGAGACAGGCTTGGTGAGGAAATCGTCGGCGCCGGCTTCCAGGCCGCGCACGCGGTCGGCCGGCTGGTCGAGCGCGGTCAGGATGACGATCGGGATGTGATGCGTCGCCGGGTCTTCCTTGAGCCGGCGACAGACCTCGAAGCCGTCCATGCCGGGCATCATCACGTCGAGCAGGACGATGTCGCACTGAGACCGGACGCAGGCGTCAAGCGCCTCATGCCCGTTCATCGCGGTGATGACCTCGAAATATTCCGCGGTCAGTCGCGCCTCCAGCAGCCTGACATTCGCCAGGACATCGTCAACCACCAGGACGCGGGCAGGCATTAGGCTCTTCTCTCTTCTGGATCAGGCCAGGAAATGGCGCACGGTCTCAATGAATTTCGTCACCGAGATCGGCTTGGAGAGATAGGCCTCGCAGCCACCCTCACGGATACGCTCTTCATCGCCCTTCATCGCGAAAGCGGTGATGGCGATCACCGGAATGGCGCGCAGGTCTTCGTCCTGCTTCAGCCATTTCGTTACTTCCAGCCCGGAGACTTCCGGAAGCTGGATATCCATCAGGATCAGGTCCGGCCGGTGCTGGCGCGCGAGCGCGACCGCCTCTATGCCGTTGCGACTCTGGACGGTCTTGTAGCCATTTGCTTCGAGGAGGTCGTTGAAGAGCTTCATATTGAGCTCGTTGTCCTCCACGATGAGGATGGTTTTCGCCATCGACTCACACACTCCCTGCCCGAAGAGCCATCATGACTCATCCAGTTCGGAGAAGTCGGAAATTCCTTCGTGTTGATGAAAATACTAGCATCTAATCCTTGACGAAGGACAAATGGGATCAATGAAACAAAGGGCTATCGATCACGGCACCGCGAGCGATCTCGCTGTTTCGGCTCTGGTTTTCCTGGCCCAGGATATGGAACGGCTGGGCCGTTTCCTCGCCCTGTCGGGCCTCGATCCATCGAAAATTCGAGACGCCGCGCGCGACCCGAATTTCTTGATCGGCGTGCTCGATTACGTGCTCGCCGACGAGGGCCTGCTGATCGCCTTCACAGCCGAAGCCGGCATCCGGCCGGACATGGTCGCCGAAGCCAAAACGACCCTCGCGGGTCCGACCCAGCACTGATGGCCGCCGCGCCGGGCTTCTGCCGCGATTGCCTTACCGAAGCCGGTGATGGACCCCGCTGCACGGCCTGCGGCAGCCCTCGCCTCGCCCGTCACGCCGAGATCAACCAGCTCACGGTCTCGCACATCGATTGCGACGCCTTCTTCGCGACTATCGAGAAGCGCGACAATCCGGACATCCGCGATAAGCCCGTCATCGTCGGCGGAGCCAAGCGCGGTGTCGTCTCGACCGCCTGCTACATCGCGCGCATCAACGGCGTCCACTCGGCAATGCCGATGTTCAAAGCGCTGAAGCTCTGTCCCGAAGCCGTGGTGGTGAAGCCGAACCACGCCAAATATTCCGCCGTCGGCCGCGAGGTCCGCGCGCTGATGCGCGAGCTGACGCCCCTTGTGGAACCAGTCTCGATCGACGAGGCCTTCCTCGATTTGGCCGGCACCGAACGGGTGCACGGAATGCCGCCTGCCCGTGTCCTCGCCCGCTTCGCACGCCGCGTCGAGGAAGAACTCGGCATCACGGTTTCAGTTGGTCTCGCGCCGAACAAGTTCCTCGCCAAGATCGCGTCCGACCTCGAAAAGCCGCGCGGCTTCGCCATCATCGGACGGGCCGATGCCCGGGACTTCCTTCACGACAAGCCGATTACCATCATCCCCGGCATCGGCCCGGCCGCGCGCATCCGCATGGAGAAGAAGGGCATCCGCACAGTCGGCGACGTCAGGCGTTTCACTCCGCGGGAGATCGGGGAGCTGTACGGTGCCTACGGCCTGTCGCTCTGGAACTTGGCCCATGGCGAAGACAATCGCCGGGTGAAGCCCGAGCGGGAAACGAAGAGCGTCAGCGCCGAGACCACGTTCAACGAAGACATCTCGGACCGCGAACAGCTCGAGGCGATCCTCTGGACGTTGTCGGAACGCGTCGCAACCCGCCTCAAGGCGTCCGAGTTCGCCGGCTCGCGCATCACTCTGAAGCTGAAAAGCCCGGACTTCAAAAGCCGCACGCGCACCCGCACACTCGACAGTCCGACTCGCCTTGCCGGCCGCATTTTCGAGACCGGCCGGGAACTCCTGAAGAACGAAGCCAGAGGTGAGCGCTTCCGCCTCATCGGCATCGGCGTCGAGGAGCTCTGCCCCATCGCCGAAGCCGACCCGCCGAGCCTCCTCGACCCGAACCTGAAACGCCGCATCGCGGCGGAAGCCGCGGTCGACAAGCTGAAGGGGAAGTTCGGGGCCGACGCCGTCAAACGCGGGATTGTGTTCAAGCGTTGATTTCCCTCTCCTGCGAAGCGGGAGAGGGTCCAGAGCGCGTCAGCGCTCCGGGGTGAAGGCAAGCACGATGCTCATTGCTGCCATCATGCCCTCACCCGCTCGCTTCGCGAGTCGACCTCTCTCGTAAACGGGAGAGGGAAACAATCAGTGCTTCACCGGGCAGTCGTCTGCCGCCAGCTTCTCCAGTCCAACAAGCTTCCCGGCGACGACGAACGTCCCGTAGTCGAGCCGCAGCGCCCGCGAAATCCCGTTCTCGTAGACTTCGGCCGCGAAGATGAACTTCGGCGTCTGCTCACCTTCGGTCGACGGCTTCTGGTCGAAATAACTCACCGAGATCGGCCAACGCGGCAGCTTGTCGAGGCCGGCAGGCGCGGTGAGTGCGTCCGGGTTGGTCTCTCCAGGCTGCTGGACGGCGCCGATCATTGTCAGCGAGGGGCTCGCCGCGTCGCCGGGCTCACCGCCGTCATAGACATCGGCCTGGAGCGAGAAATCGTCGTTGCGGGCGGCCGCGAGAATCCGCCGCAGATGCTGGGTCGGAAACAGGACCGAGGCCGGCAGCGACACTTCTCTGGGCGCGGGGTCCTGGATGGTCACGCGAATCGAGCCGTCGGTCAGTCGCTCGGCCAGACCGCCCATCTTGGTCGCCGGCCCTCCGGCGACCTGGCTGGTCGAAGTGAACGAGAACGTCTTCGCCTCGTCGTCCTCGACAGTCGAGGAGCGGAAATCGATCACGCCCCCTTTTCCTTCATCGCCGCCGGCGACCGACAATACCTGCCGGTAGTTCAGCGTGAACGAGTGGCAGCCTGTCCGCGTGAACTCATAGACCAGCCGCCCGCTCGCCTGCTTCACGCCCGAGCGGTCGCGGCTTTCGAGCAGCGACAGGTCATAGATCGCGCGATGCGGCGCCAGCACGTCGGGCGGAATGATCGGCGCGGCATCCAGCGCATTCGCCGAGCAAGCGAGGGCGACTGCCGCCGCGAGCACGCGGCCAGCAGAGCCTGCAAGCCGGACTCCGTACAAACGGGGCATACAGCCCTCCCCAAAGATCGGTCGGGACGATAAACGGCCCATCGCGCCCGGGCAATGCGTAGGCGCCAACCGGTCTTAAGGTGGAACACTGCTCGTGACCGGCGGTTCCGTCTTGCGGTCGGCTCTGTTCTCGGCGATGACCGGCGTGATTTCCGGAGACCCATCATGGCTGGACAGACAGACGCACGCCTCGCCGAACTCGGCATCACGCTTCCCACTCCGACGCCGCCCGTCGCCAACTATGTTCCGGCCGTCATCACCGGCAACCAGCTCTTCATCTCAGGCCAGTTGCCGATGGTCGACGGCAAGCCCAGCGTGACGGGCCAACTCGGCGCGGGCACCGACGCGGACGCCGCGAAGGAAGCCGCCAAGCTCTGCGCCATCAATGTCCTGGCCCAGGCCAAGACCGCGCTCGGCGGCGATCTCGACCGCGTCGTGCGTCTCGTGAAGGTGGTCGGCTTCGTCGCCTCGGCGCCGTCGTTCACCGAGCAGCCGAAGATCGTCAACGGCGCGTCCGACTTTTTCGTCGAAGCGCTCGGAGACCGCGGCCGCCATGCCCGGTCGGCGGTCGGCGTCGCAGCCCTTCCCTTCGGCGCATCGGTGGAAGTCGAGGCGATCTTCGAGATCGCATGACGAGCGCGCTCGACCGGCTCTTCGCGCATCCGATAGCTCATCGCGGCCTGCATGACCGCGCCTCGGGCGTCATCGAGAACTCGGCCGACGCGGTCCGCCGCGCGGTCGAGGCCGGTTATGGCTTCGAGGTCGACGTCCAGGTGACTGCGGACGGCGAGGCCGTCGTCTTTCACGACCACACCCTCGACCGGCTGACATCCGGGAAGGGTCCGGTCGCTGGCCGGACCGCCGCCGATCTCTGCCAGATTCCGCTGCTGGACAGCGCTTGCATGGACCGCATCTGGCGGCTCGCCGATCTCCTCGCCCTCGTCGGCGGCCGCGCGCCTTTCGTCATAGAGATGAAGTCGGCGCCGAACAGCGACAGCAAGGCGCTCGCCCGCCGCACCGCCGAACTGCTCTCGGCATATAAAGGCCCTTGCGCCGCGAAGAGCTTCGACCCGCGCATGGTCGCCGAATTCCGCCGCGCCGCACCCAAGGTTCCGCGCGGCGTCGTCGCCTGCGCCTTCAGCGGCAACGATCCGGACTGGCAGACCATGTCGGCCGCTCGCCGATTCGCCGCCCGCAACCTGCTGCATTGGCCGATGACGCGACCGCATTTCATCTCCTTCGGCGTCCGTGACCTGCCGAGCCCGGCTATCAGCTTCTTCCGCAAGGTGGCCGACGTGCCGGTCATGACCTGGACGGTCCGCACCCCGCAGGACCAGGCACGCGCGGTCCTCTACGCCGACCAGATGATCTTCGAAGGCTTCATTCCTTAGTTTAGAAAGGCTGAGACGCCGTGCCGCTTGGCGTCGGCGCTGACGTCACTAGATTGGTGCGATGTCCGACGCCGCCACGACGCGCGAGAAATTCCGCGTCAATCTCATGCCCTCGATGACCGCCATCGAGCCGCTGGCCTGGAACGCCTGCGCCAACCCGCTGGAATTCCCGACCGGCGCGGTTGATTCGGCATGTGAAGTTCCGGTCTATAACCCGTTCACCTCGCACGAATTCCTGCTCGCGCTGGAACAGTCGAAATCGGCCGTCCGCGAGACCGGCTGGACCGCCGCCCACCTCGCGGTGGAGAACGCGAAGGGCGAGCTAATCGGCGTCGCGCCGATGTATGCGAAAACCCACAGCCAGGGCGAATACGTCTTCGATCACGGCTTCGCCGACGCCTATGAGCGTGCGGGCGGCGACTACTATCCCAAGCTTCAGGCCGCAGTGCCGTTCACGCCCGCGACCGGCCGCCGCTTCCTCGTCCGCCCGGGCCCGGACGCGGAACAGGCACGCGTCGCGCTCGCGCAGGGCATGGCCGGGCTGATGCGCCAGATCGAAGCCTCCTCGGTGCACATCACCTTCATGACCGAGGAAGAGCAGCGCGCCGTCGTGAAAGCCGGACTCGGCTTCCTGCCGCGCACCGACATCCAGTTCCACTGGGAGAACGAGGGCTTCGCCAGCTTCGACGACTTCCTCGCCTCGCTCGCTTCCCGCAGGCGCAAGGTGCTGAAACGCGAGCGGCGCGATGCGCTGGCCGGCGGCGAGCTCGACATCCGCTGGATCACCGGCAAGGACATCACCGAGGCCCATTGGGACGCGTTCTGGCAGTTCTATCAGGACACCGGCTCCCGCAAATGGGGCACGCCCTACCTCACCCGTTCCTTCTTCAGCATGGTCGGCCAGACCATGGCCGACCGCATCCTCCTCGTCTTCGCCTATCGCTGCGGAAAGCCGGTCGCCGGCGCGCTGAATTTCATCGGCGGCGATACGCTTTACGGCCGCTATTGGGGTTCGATCGAGGAGCACCCCTTCCTGCATTTCGAGGTTTGCTATTATCAGGCGATCGACTTCGCCCTGGCCAACGGCCTCAAGCGCGTCGAGGCCGGCGCACAGGGCGGCCACAAGCTCGCCCGCGGCTACCGCCCAGCCCTCACCTTTTCCGCCCACGCCTTCGCCCATCCGGGCCTGTCGCGCGCCGTCGAGGACTATCTGAAGCGCGAAAGGCGCGAAATACTCGCCGCCCAGGAAGATTTGGACGAAGAAACGCCATTTAAGGCCGCTACGGCCCAACAAGAATGACCTTCGGAGGAATGATGCCCGCTTACGATCCCAACAACGTTTTCGCCAAGATCCTCTCGGGCGAAGTGCCATCCTACAAGGTCTATGAGGACGACCGGGCACTCGCTTTCATGGACGTCATGCCCCGCGCCGACGGCCATGTCCTCGTCGTCCCGAAGAACCCGGCCCGCAACATCTTCGACGTCGCGCCGGAAGACCTGGGCTACGTCATGGGCGTGGTCCAGATGGTCAGCCGCGCGGTCCGCAGCGCGATGAATGCCGATGGCCTGACCATCCAGCAGTTCAACGAGGAAGCAGGCGGACAGGTCGTCTTCCACCTCCACTTCCACGTCCTCCCCCGCCACGCCGGCCAGCCGCTGCGTCCGCATACGGGCGAGTTCGAGAAGCAGGAGATTCTGGAGGCAAACGCCGCCCGGATCAGGGCGGCGCTGGGACGGTGATATCCGTCGTGCCAAGTCCCCGGGATTATGGCGCCTCCGCGGCCATTTGCTCGAGCACGGCATGCGCCGCGGTGATGCGGGCCGGAATCGGGAAATTCCTGTTCGCCAGCATCACGATGCCGATCTTTTTCTCAGGCACGAAAGCGACATAGGCGCCGAATCCGTTCGTGGAGCCGGTCTTGTTGAACAAAGTCGGCGCGGACGGAGTCTGCGGCGGGTTGAGCCGCATCGCCGCGTTGGGCTCCATGGCCATCGTGAGAGAGTTGCCGGCCAATAAGCGGTCCAATGCGACCGGATAAGGGTACTGCTCCCAGCCGAGCCCCTGCACCATCTCGCCGACCCTGAAATAGCCGATATGCGTGCCTTCGACGGCGATCCTTATCGGCGCATCGAGAGTCTCCGGCCGGATATTGGCCTCGACGAAACGGATCATGTCTGTGACCGTGGACTTGATGCCGTAAGCCTCCGCATCAAAGACGCCGGGGCTCACCCGTATCGGCTTGTTCGCCTTGTTGTAGCCCCAGGCATAATTCGCCATCTCCGCTTCGGGTACGCGGATGTAGCTGTGGCCGAGGCCGAGCTTGGGGAACAGGTCGGTTTCGATCAGGTCGGCGAATCCGCCGTTCATCGCCAGGCCGGTGACATGTCCGAGCAGACCGATGCTGGGGTTGGAATACTGCCGCTGCGCGCCCGGACTGACGGACGGTCTCCATTGCTGGAAATAGGTCGCCATCTCGGCCCCATTCGTGACGGAGTTGGGGAACTGCAGTGGCAGCCCGCCCGAGGTATAGGTTCCGAGATTGAGCAAGCTGGCCTCATCCAGGGCGCTCTCGCGTAATTGCGGCATATACTTCCCAGGACGATCGTCGAGCGAAACCTTGCCGAGCGCCTGAGCGTAGGAAGCCAGAGTGGCGGTGAATGTCTTGCTGACGGAGCCGATCTCGAAGAGCGTATCCTTCGTCACGGGCACGTTCTTCTCTTTCGAGGCGACTCCGTAGCTGAAGAAATATCGCCGGCCGTCGACCGTCACGGCCACGGCGATTCCGGGCACATCATATTCCTTCAGAAGCGGACGGAAGGCGCGCTCGACGGCTGCCGTGATTACGCCGGGACTGTCGGCAGCCCGGATCGGGGTCGAGGGCAGGCAGGAGGCAATGGCTAGGATAAATGGCGTGACCGCCCGTGCGATAGCAGCCAATTCGCTTCCTCTTTCATCAGAATGGCGTTGCGGCGCAACGCCATATCCGAGAAGCGAGGCCAATGCACGGCCGGTCTAGGATCAGGGCAGCGATGGGGCGGTAACTTCGCCGTCGGCTTTAACTGATCCCAGATCAACCCGCATTCGCGAACGACGATATACGGTCGTTCCAACCAACCTGCGATAGGAAAGGAAGCCAATTGCCACCCACATGAGCCCCGGCGAGCAAGCAGTCGCCCTGAAAGTTTATGTGATCCCAGAACTGGCAATAGCTACGCGATATGCCAATGAATGAAATCTTGTCATTCCATGTCGACCACGGCCAGCTCAGGTAGACATCGGTCAAATCGAAATACGCGCGCCCCGGCTCTAACGTGAGTGTCTCTCCTACCCACAAGCCCGCAGGGTCTTCGGGACCTATTACACCAGTGAGCTCATGCTCGCCCACCTGAATACTCCGAGGATAATGCGCTGGGATTGAACGCGTTGAGTCATCTGATCCATTCCGGAACGAATGGATTAAGCCACTAACGGTCCTCGCCTCGATCCAGCTTCTCACCGCCTGGATATCGTCAACGATATCCAGCTGGACACTACCATCCGGCCCAGCCGACGGCACATACGCGATAGCCTTGCCATCGAAGCGACGTATCTCTGATGGCTCGTGCAGCTTCCCGCTCCAACGAAAGGGAATCTGCGGCACCGCATGCTCAAGAGAAGCCTCTAACCCGTCCAAAGGCGGACGGCGCAGAGATCTAAGATCAATCGGCGCGGGTTGGCGCAAATCGCCCCCGGACCTCCTCACACGTTCGAGCAGGCGCTCCGAAAGATCATCCAGAGAACGGATACCAACTTCTTCAAGCGATGCGCGAACATCAGCGGGGGACACATCGTTCGGCCGACCGCTTGCAATCGCATCCAGCATTCGATGCAAGGCAGAGTTGGACAATTCCTGCATAGCCGCCTCCTCTGAAGACGTCAGATCAAAGCAACAGCTCAACCGAGAGTCGAGCAATACTGTTTGTCCGGGGCCTGGGAGATCGACAAACAACGACTAGACCCGCTTCACCTCGTCGAGCTGCGCGTGTGCTCTCTATACGAACGAAAAGGCCGCTCCGAAGAGCGGCCTTTCGCTTATTCCTCGGTCACCACCTTCGGCAGCGACCGCTTCACGCTCGGGACCGAGCCCTTCTTCGCCCGCGCGGCGGGCTTAGGCCTGGGCTTTGGCTTCGGCTTGGCGACGCGCGGCTCCGTGACGATCTTCTCCGGCTTCGGCTCGATGCGGCCTTCGGGAAATTCGAAGCCGAGCTTCGAGTCCTTGCCGTCCGCTTCCAGCACCACCTTCACGGCGCCGCCGTGCTGCAGCTTGCCGAACAGAACCTCCTCCGCGAGCGGCTTCTTGATCGTCTCCTGGATGAGGCGGGCAAGCGGCCGCGCGCCCATCGCCGGGTCATAGCCCTTCTCGGCCAGCCAGGTGCGCGCCTCGTCGGAGAGCTCGATCGTGACGTTGCGGTCGGCGAGCTGGGCCTCGAGCTGGAGGACGAACTTGTCGACAACCCGCTGCACCACCTCCGGCGGCAGGCCGGAGAAGGCGACGATGGCGTCGATCCGGTTGCGGAATTCCGGCGCGAACAGCCGGTTCACCGCTTCCGTATCCTCGCCCTCGCGCTTCGTGCGGCCAAACCCGATCGGCGGCCGGGCCATATCGGACGCGCCCGCATTCGTCGTCATGATCAGGATGACGTTGCGGAAATCGACCGTCTTGCCGTTGTGATCGGTCAGCTTGCCGTGATCCATGACCTGCAGAAGGATGTTGAACAGGTCCGGATGCGCCTTCTCGATCTCGTCGAGCAGGAGCACGCAATGGGGATGCTGGTCGACACCGTCGGTCAGCAGGCCACCCTGGTCGAAGCCGACATAGCCGGGAGGCGCGCCGATCAGCCGCGAGACGGTGTGGCGCTCCATGTATTCCGACATGTCGAACCTGAGCATCTGCACGCCGAGGATATCGGCGAGCTGCTTTGCGACCTCGGTCTTGCCGACGCCGGTCGGACCCGAGAACAGGTACGAGCCGATCGGCTTCTCGACATCGCGCAAGCCGGCGCGGGCGAGCTTGATCGCCGAGGACAGGGCGTCGATTGCCTTGTCCTGGCCGTAGACGACCCGCTTCAGGTTCGCCGTCAGGCTGCGGAGCACCTCGGCGTCGTCCTTCGACACCGACTTCGGCGGGATGCGGGCGATCGATGCGACGGCCGCCTCGATCTCCTTCAGGCCGATGGTCTTCTTCCGCTTGCTCTCCGGCAGCAGCATCTGCGAGGCACCGGTCTCGTCGATCACGTCGATCGCCTTGTCCGGCAGCTTGCGGTCATGGATGTAGCGTGCCGACAGCTCCACGGCGGCCTTGATCGCCTCGTTGGTGTAGCGGATGCGGTGGAAGCTCTCGTAATAGGGCTTCAGGCCCTTCAGGATCTCGATCGCATCCGGGATGGTCGGTTCGGCCACGTCGATCTTCTGGAAGCGCCGCACCAGAGCGCGGTCCTTCTCGAAATGCTGGCGATATTCCTTGTACGTCGTCGAGCCCATGCAGCGGAGCGAGCCATTGGCCAGCGCCGGCTTCAGCAGGTTCGAGGCGTCCATGGCGCCGCCCGAGGTCGCGCCCGCACCGATCACGGTGTGGATCTCGTCGATGAACAGGATCGCGCCGGGGGTGTTCTCCAGCTCCTTCACGACCTGCTTCAGACGCTCCTCGAAGTCGCCGCGATAGCGGGTGCCAGCAAGTAGCGCGCCCATGTCGAGCGAGAAGACGACGGCGTCGTCCAGCACGTCCGGCACCTCGCCGCGCACGATCCGCCGCGCCAGGCCTTCGGCGATGGCGGTCTTGCCGACGCCGGGATCGCCGACGAACAGCGGATTGTTCTTCTGCCGGCGGCAGAGAATCTGGATCGTCCGCTGGATCTCGGTGTCGCGGCCGATCAGCGGATCGATCTTGCCGTCGCGCGCCTTCTTGTTGAGGTTGACCGTGTAGGCGTCGAGTGCGTCGGCCTTCTTCTTGCCGCCGTCGTCGCTGCCGGTCGACTGCTCCTCGTCATTGCCGGTCTTCGGCCGCGCGTCGCCCGAACCGGGCCGCTTGGCGATGCCGTGGCTGATATAGTTGACCGCGTCGTAGCGCGTCATGTCCTGCTCCTGCAGGAAATACGCGGCGTGGCTCTCGCGCTCGGCGAAGATCGCGACGAGCACGTTGGCCCCGGTCACTTCTTCGCGGCCGGACGACTGGACATGGATCACGGCGCGCTGGATGACGCGCTGGAAGCCGGCCGTCGGCTTCGAATCCTCGTGGCCGTCGGTCACCAGGTTGTCGAGTTCCGCGTCGACATATTCGGCGAGATTCCGCTTCAGCTGGTCGATATCGACATTGCAGGCGCGCATCACCGCGACCGCATCGCTGTCGTCGATCAGCGACAGGAGCAGGTGTTCGAGGGTGGCATACTCGTGGCTGCGCTCGTTGGCGAGCGCCAGCGCGCGATGGAGAGTCTGCTCTAGGCTATGTGAGAAAGTCGGCAACTCGGCCTCACTTCTTTTCCATGACGCATTGCAAAGGGTGCTGGTGCCGGCGCGCAAAGTCCATGACCTGCGTCACTTTTGTTTCAGCAACTTCATAGGTGAAAATGCCGCACTCACCGACACCGTTGTGGTGCACGTGCAACATCACCCTTGTGGCCGCTTCGCGGTCCTTATTGAAAAAACGCTCTAGGACGTGGATCACGAATTCCATCGGCGTGTAGTCGTCGTTCAGCAGTAGAACGCGGTACATGCTCGGTTTTTTGGTCTTCGAGCGCGTCTTGGGGATAACGGCGGTTCCTGCCCCTGACCCGTTACCGTCGTCGTCCCGCTTTGCGGGCCCGGCCATCCAGTTGGCCCTGTAGTCGGTCATGTCCAATCCGCAGCCTACGTGGATTCCCCTGTCCCTCTGAACCTAAGTCCTGTGGAACGCTCTCGCCGCATAATCTAAGACTGCCCCCGCCGCTTCGCCAGAGCGTATGAGCACTACCCGTCGGATAACGACGGGTAGGAACTCTTGAGCGGCCTGTCCCGGAGAGAGATTCTTCGTCGGAATTAATCATTCCGCTTAACCCCTCCGTAACCGCAACCCAGCCATCCTCCTTTGTGTGCGGTGGCTACGGGAGCCGTCGCGCTGGGGGTGCTTCAACCGGTCCATGGGCAGGGCCGGATAAGAGGGTTTTGATGGTGCGTGGCGTGTCCTTCTTCCGCTCGAAGATCGTTCTCTCGGTGCTGGCTTCGGCTCTCCTGTTCGCTTTCGCGAGCGAGCCTGCCGACGCCGCGAAGAAGCCTGCCCAGAAGAAAGAGGCTTCCCGCAAGGCCAAGCGCTCCAAGGGCGGCGGTGGCGGCTACAATCCTCCCTATGCGGCCCTCGTGGTAGACGCCAACAGTGGCAAGGTCCTGTTCGCCGACAGCCCCGACGAGCTCCGTCACCCGGCTTCGCTGACCAAGGTCATGACGCTCTACATCCTCTTCGAGGAACTCGAGCGCGGCTCGATGACCCTCGATACCCCGCTCAAGGTTTCTGCCGAGGCATCGCGCCAGGCGCCGTCGAAGCTCGGCCTGCTGCCCGGCGAGACGATCCGCGTCGAGGACGCCATCAAGGCACTGGTGACGAAGTCGGCGAACGACGTCGCCGTCGCCATTGCTGAAAATATTTCCGGTTCCGAGTCCGCCTTCGCCGCGCGCATGACGCAGAAGGCCCGTGCACTGGGAATGTCGCGCACCGTCTATCGCAACGCCTCGGGTCTGCCGAATGACGGCCAGATCACGACGGCGCGCGACCTCGTCGTCCTCGGCCGCGCCATCCAGGACCGTTATCCGCGCCAGTTCCGCTATTTCTCGACGAAGAGCTTCGTCTGGAAGGGCCGCACGATCGGCAGCCATAATCGCCTCGTCGGCTCGGTGAAGGGCGTCGACGGCATCAAGACCGGCTATGTCCGCGCCTCGGGCTTCAATCTCCTGACCTCGGCCAATGACGGCGGCCGCCGCATCGTCGCCACCGTCCTCGGCGGCCGTTCCGGCGCCTCGCGTGACGCGGCCATGCGCCAGCTCGTTGCCCAGAACCTGCCGAAGGCCGCGACAGGCCGCACCGCACCGGCCATCGCGGAGGCTCAAGTCCCGGAAGCTGTCGCCAAGGCCATTCCGACTCCCGTCGCTGCTCCCGCCCGCATCGCCCCGCCGATGCCGAGCACCGCCGTCCTGACGCCGATGCCGCGCCCGCTCGTCCCACAGGTCCGTCCGGCCGTCGTCGCCGCGGCTGCAAACACCACCTCGCCTGCGGCTCCCGCACCCGTTGCCGCCGAGCCTGTGGACCTCGCTGCGTCGGCCGAAGTGCCCGATCCCGCGACCATATCTTCGGACGCCGTATCGCGCCGCATCGCGATGGCCACCGCCGTCGCAACCACGACGCCCGGCTCGTCGGATGACGGCATGCGCTGGGTCGTAGGCGCTCAGCCGAAGCAGACCGGCTCGGTCGCAACGGCATATGCCGGCGGCACCACGCCGGGTTCCGCTCCTGTCCGCCGCGAAACCATTCGCGCCTCGGCCTCTTCTCCGCCGCCTGTCCGCGTCGCCACCGCTGCTCCGATCGAAGCCAGCATGTTCCCGGCGCCGGCCCATCCGAACCAGATGGCGCTCGCCAGCCAGGCGATCGAGGCCGCCACGCCTTCGCAAGCTACCGCCGCCGCCTCGTCCAACTCCGTCGCCCGCTCCGGCTGGATCATCCAGATCGGCGCCACTCCGGACGCCGCCCAGGCCAAGGCCCTGATCGATCGCGCCGCGCCGACGGTGCACAAGGTCGACGGCCGCGCCGAGGCGTTCACCGAAACCGTCGCGAAGGGCGAACAGACGCTCTATCGCGCCCGCTATGCCGGCTTCAGCGAGAAAACCGCCGACGCCGCCTGTAAGGCGCTGAAGAAATCAGCGCTCTCCTGCTTCACGATCAAGAACTGACGAGAAGAACCATGCAGCCGACCGCCGAAAGTTCAGCGTTGAGTGCGGAAGAGGACGTCCTTGGCCTGGTTGACCCTGCTCGCCAGATAGGTCGACCCTCCCTGGTCGGGATGCAGTTTCTTCATCAGCGCCCGGTGCGCGGCGCTGATTTCGGCCGCTCCAGCCCCCGGATCAAGCCCCAGGATCTGGTACGCCTCATCCTCGGTCATCGCGCCCTGGCCCGCCGCGTGTCCGCCCCCCGGATGCGCGTCGCCCTGCAGGTGTACTCTCCAACCGGGCACCCGGCCGTCCAGATAAGCTTCGAGTAAAGCGAAACCGGCCTGGTCCCGGGCCGAGACCTCGCGCGCAAGGTCGACGAGTTCGTATTCCGACAGGGCATCCAGATTCTTGTGGGCGTAACGGCCGGTCAGGACCGAGCCGCGCATCGCCCCGCTCGTTTTGTCGATCGCCATTGCCAGCATCGCCGTGCGACGGCGGACGATCGAGCCGTTCTTCAACGACAGCCTGAAGCCCGGATTCTTCGTCTTCGCCAGCACCGTCGCGCCGATGAACAGCAGCGGCAGGCCGTAGATCGTCTTTCCCGTCAGCGCGAGAAGGCCGCCGAGCAGGAGCGCGAACACCGCCCCGCCGAGCAGGAACAGATGTTTCCGGGAACCGGGGCTGTGATCGATCGAGTTCTTCGCCGACCAGAGAACGAGGGCTATCACAGCAAGCCCGACAAGGACGGTCAGCATCACGGCGATCTCAAACCTTTCCTCGAAAGCACACGCCTTGGCGCGCGAGTGCCGCCTTGCTATGGCGTGCAGCCCATTCGGAGACAAGCACGATGCCTGAGATCGTCCACACCAAGGCCGAACTCCGCGCCAGGGTCGCAAGCTGGAAATCGGCCGGCCAGACAGTCGCGCTCGTACCGACCATGGGCGCCCTTCATGCCGGCCATCTCGCGTTGGTGAAGCAAGCCGGAGACCATGCTGACCGCGTCGTGGTCTCCATCTTCGTCAATCCGGCCCAGTTCGCGCCGCACGAGGACTTCGACCGCTATCCGCGCACGCTCGATACCGACAGCGCCGCCCTCTCGGCCGAGCGCGTGGACCTCATCTACGCACCCGCCGTGGAGGAGATGTATCCGGAAGGCTTCATCACCCGCGTCGCGCCGCAGGGCGGCCCGGCCTCCGGTCTCGAAAGCGATGCCCGCCCGCATTTCTTCGGCGGCGTCACGACCGTGGTCTCGAAGCTGTTCGGCCAGGTCCGGCCGGATGTCGCGATCTTCGGCGAGAAGGACTGGCAACAGCTTCAGGTCGTCCGCCGCATGAGCCGCGACCTCGACATCGACGTCGAGGTCGTCCCCGGCCCGACCGTCCGGGAGCATGACGGCCTCGCTTTGTCATCACGCAACCGCTACCTCTCGCCGGAAGACCGTGCCGCCGCGCCCGCACTGCATCGCATCCTCACCGAGAGCGCCGCGCTTATCGGTCACGGCGCGCCGATCGGCGTGGTCATGGCCGATGCGCGTGAGGCGATCACCAAGGCAGGCTTCACGGTCGACTATGTCGAGGCCCGCCACGCGCTCACTTTGGACCCGATCGCCAGCACCCACGACGGCCCGATCCGCCTTCTGGTAGCCGCCCGCATCGGCGGGACGCGGCTGATCGACAACGTGCCGGTACCGCGCGGGCAGGACTGATCAGCTCAGCGGTGAACCAGCCGCACGCACATCGCGGCCTGGAATCCGGCCTTCTTGCCCACGGATTCCTGGACCTTGCCCGAGTCGACGAGTGGTCCGAGATGCGATCCGATCGCCTGCCTGAGCGTAGCGCCGTTCTCGGC
This sequence comes from Rhizobiaceae bacterium CPCC 101076, assembly GCA_003347645.1. Taxonomy (GTDB): domain Bacteria; phylum Pseudomonadota; class Alphaproteobacteria; order Rhizobiales; family Methylopilaceae; genus Flaviflagellibacter; species Flaviflagellibacter deserti. The sequence goes on from QDFX01000002.1 coordinate 298,600, forward strand.
CTTTACGATTGACGCGTTGTAGGTCTGCAGAGAAAGACCCGAGAGCTTCCGCGCGCATGCGTCCGCATCGGACCGGTCGGCAAGCGCGGGAGTTGCGAGAAGAACGAGAGCAGCGACAGACGATACACGCAGCATGAAGGCCTCCTGGAATCAGAGGCACTCAGCGTGGGTGCGGCAAGGATTCACTGTCACTGGAAGCTCTAGGCTTATCCCCGTGATGAACCGGACTTGATCGTCACAATGCGGCCCAGCGTTGCGCGGATGACACCTGCCGGACATCGAACCGAAACTTACCTCCCTACAAAGACACGGTCTGTATGGAGACAATCCGATGCAAAACCACATCGCGATTGACGGTTTCGTCTCGCACCTCGTCCGCCTCGCCGGCGCTTTCGTCACCGTGGCGGGCCTCATCGTCTCGATCAATTGAGGGCACCCCCTCTCCCGAGGGAGGCAATCACCGACGCTGATCGCTGACGTCAGCAAAATTCGCTTTTATCCAGCCGCGTGATCCCGCACTTTCGCGCCGGTTTTTCTCCGGCACAGGATCGCGCGGATGTCCCTCACCCTCGTCATCGGCAACAAGGCCTATTCCTCGTGGTCGCTCCGACCCTGGATCGCGCTGAAGCAGGCCCGCATCCCGTTCGAGGAAAGGGTCATCCCGATCTACATCGAGGGTTCACGCGAGCAGATCCTCTCCCAGTCCCCGGCCGGCAAGGTACCGATCCTGAAGGACGGCGACGTCACGGTCTGGGATTCTCTGGCGATCATCGAATACCTCGCCGAGACCTATCCCGACGCCGGCATCTGGCCGAAGGACCCGGTGGCCCGCGCCATGGCGCGCTCGATCTCCGCCGAGATGCATTCCGGCTTCCTGGCGCTCCGCCGCCACTACACGATGAACGTCCGCCGGTCCTACACCGACTTTCCGATCGATCCGGAAGCCAATGAGAACATCGCCCGCATTGAGGAGATCTGGGCCGAGGCGCGCGGCCGGTTCGGCCAGGGCGGGCCATTCCTGTTCGGTGAATTCTCCGGAGCGGACGCGATGTACGCCCCCGTCGCCACTCGCTTCGAGACCTACAACGTCAAGCTCATGCCGGAAGCTCGCGCCTATGTCGACGCGATCCTCACGCTGCCGGCAATGCAGCAATGGTACGACGGCGCCAAGGCCGAGACCTGGGTCCTGCCGCAATACGAGTTCTGACTGTCCACAGACCCTCTTGCGGCCAACGTTATCCGGGCGCAGGTAGAGGTATGCCCCTTCACCTGCAAAAGCTCTGCGTCGGCGCGGAATCCTTCGAGGATCTGGAGGAGTGGATCGAGCAGACGCTCGAGGAGAAGCGTTCGCGCGGCCTCGCGGTCGAACAGGTGCATACCACCCGAATGGCGCCGAGCCGCGCTGAGGACCTGCTCGATGGCGGCTCGCTCTACTGGGTCATCAAGGGCGTCATGCAGGCGCGCCAGAGACTACTCGCTTTACGTTCCGTGACCGGAGCCGACGGCATCTCCCGTTGCCAGCTAGTCCTCGATCCCGAACTCGTCCGCGTCGTGCCGCGCCCCTCACGCCCCTTTCAGGGCTGGCGCTATCTCGCCCACGCCGATGCCCCGAGCGATATGCGAGACGCGACGAAGGATGCCGGCCTGCCCGCGCATATCGTTGTAGAGCTGAAGGAACTGGGCCTGCTCTGACCCGATTTCCGGGGCGGCGAAGCCGAGCCCGGAACCCATACTCCGCAGCGTCTCGACTCCATTATCAGCACAGGGACTATGGATTCCGGGCTCGTCGCTTCGCGGCCCCGGAAAACACGCCGTCATCGCCTCGAATCGCGACCACAGCTAACATTCCGCGTCTTGCGAGGACCGATCATTGTTCGACTTCACGCCGCTCGACTACGTAGCGCTCGGCCTCTTCGCCCTGGCTTGGGTCGTCTATTACATCTACCTCGAATTCACCCAGCGAGGCGGCCTCAATGCGATCATGCACGAGGCGCGCGTCACCTGGATGCGGCAGATGTACCACCGCGAGAACCGCATTCTCGACGGGCAGATCATGGGTGGTCTGCAGAACGGCACCGCCTTCTTCGCCTCGAGCTCGCTGCTGGCCATCGGCGGCACCCTGTCAGCACTCGGTACGACGGATACCGCTCTCGAAGTCCTCACCCACCTCCCGCTTGCCTCGCAGACGACCCGCGCAACGTTTGAGATCAAGGTCCTCGGGCTCGCGCTGATCTTCGCCTATTCTTTCTTCAAACTCGTCTGGTCATATCGACTGTTCAACTATGTCGCGATCCTGATCGGAGCGACGCCGATCGCCGGCAGCGTCACCGACGCCGAGGCGGAGATTGCCATCCAGCGTGCGGCCCGGATGAACATGGCCGCCGCTCGGCAGTTCAACCGGGGTCTTCGCGCCTTCTTCTTCGCCATCGCCTATCTCGGCTGGTTCGCTGGGCCGCTCGTCCTGATGGTGACGACACTGATCGTCACGATCGTTCTCTGGCGTCGGCAATTCGCCTCGGATTCGGTCGAGGCCGCCAGTTTCGGCGGTGAAGCATGAGCGTTTCCGAACAGGTAATCGAGGAAACCATCCTCGACATGACGCGCAAGCACGGCACGGGAAAGAGTGTCGACCCCGGCGAAGTCGCCAAGGCGCTTGCCACGAAAGCCGGAGTGGACTGGCACAGCCTGATGCAACCGGTCCGCAAAGTCGCGATCCGCCTGGCCCGCGACGGCCATATCGCGATCCTGCGGAAGGGGAAGCCCGTGGATCCCGAGACGTTCAAGGGCGTCTACCGGCTGGCAGCGCCTGACTAAGCTCGTTTCCCGGTCCGGGTGCAGCGAAGCTGCATCGAGAACCGGGACCCAGCGCATACTCGCGAAGCTCGTTAGCTATTGAGCGCCTGCGGCGCGCTTACGCGCCAGGCCCCGGATCGGCGTGCGCTGCGCGCACTTGTCCGGGGAACGAAGCTCAGCAGCCTACAGCGTGACCTGGCTGCCGAGTTCGATAACGCGCCCTGCCGGAATACGGAAATATTCGATCAGGTCGTCGGCCTGCCGCGAGAGAGAGATGTAGAGATTGTCCTGCCAGAGCGGCATCCCGCCCTTCTGCGATGCACGAAGCGAACGGCGCCCGACGAAGAACGAGGTCGACATGATGTCGAACTTCATCCCGGCGCGGGCTTTCGCGAGCGTCAGCGCCTTCGGGATGTTCGGGCTCTCCATATAGCCGTAGCAGATCTGAAGTTTCGAGAAGTCTTCCGACACCTTCTCGTAGGTGAAGCGGCCTTCCTCATCGACATAGGGTCGCTGCATCGTCTTGACGGTCAAGAGGATATTCTTCTCATGCAGGACCTTGTTGTGCTTCAGATTGTGAAGCATCGCCGCCGGTGCGATCTCGGGATCGGAGGTCATGAAGATCGCCGTACCGGGTACCCGTACCGCGGAGCTCTTGCCGAGCGTCTTGATCAGGGTTTCGAACGGCACGCTGTCGCGCCGGACCTTCGCGGCCAGAATCCTGGTCCCCCTCACCCAGGTCCACATCGCGATCGACATTATGGCGCCGAGCAGCAGCGGGACATAGCCGCCATCCAGCAATTTCAAGAGGTTGGCGATGAGGAACGCCGAATCTATCACGAAGAACGGTACGATGATGAGGAGCGCCAGCGGCCAACCCCACCTCCAGGACTTTGCGATGACGACAACGCTGAGAAGGCTCGTCATGAACATCGTGCCGACCACCGCGAGGCCGTAGGCCGAGGCCAGATTGCTCGATGTCTGAAAGACGATCACGAGCGCGATCGCGCCCGCCAGCATCAGCCAGTTGACCTTCGGCATGTAGATCTGGCCGAGCTGGGTCTCCGATGTGTGCTGGACCTCGAGACGCGGGAGAATGCCGAGCTGCATCGCCTGCTGGGTCAGCGAATAGGCGCCGGTGATCACCGCCTGCGCGGCGATGACGGTCGCCGCCGTCGCCAGAATCACGAAGGGCAGCCGGAGCGGCTCCGGCGCGGTGTGGAAGAACAGGTTTCCGATCGAGGCCGGATGCGCCAGCGCGAGCGCCCCCTGCCCAAGATAATTGAGGACGAGAGCCGGCAGAACGCAGAACAGCCAGGCCTTGCGGATCGGCGAACGGCCGAAATGACCCATATCCGCGTAGAGCGCCTCGGCGCCGGTGACGGCGAGGAACACCGAGCCGAGCACCGTGAAGCCCAGGATGCCGTGGCCGAACATGAAGCGCAGCGCATGATACGGGTTCAGCGCCAGCAGGATGTCCGGCGAATCCGAGATGTGGAGCACGCCGAAAATGGTCAGCGTCGCAAACCAGACGAGCATGATCGGCCCGAAGAACGAGGCGACCCGTCCTGTGCCATAGGACTGCACGGTATAGACGGCGATCAGGATCGCGAGCGTCACCGCGACCACATAGTCCTCGGAGAGCGGCGAGACGGTCGTCATGCCTTCCACCGCGGAGAGAACCGAGATGGCCGGCGTCAGGATCGAGTCGCCATAGAATAGCGAGGCACCGACGATGCCGAGTCCGGTGACGAGCGGACTCGCCTTCTTGAGCGAGGATTGCGCCAGCGCCATCAGTGACAGCGTACCGCCCTCGCCCTGGTTGTCGGCCCGCATGACGAGCACGACATATTTGACGGTGACGACGAGGATCAGCGCCCAGATCAGGAGCGAGACGACACCGATCATCTCCGCGCGCGTCGGCGCCTGGCCCACATGAAGGAGGGATTCACGAAGGGCGTAGAGAGGGCTCGTGCCGATGTCGCCGTAGACCACGCCCAGACTGCCCAGCATGAGCATCCAGTTGGAGCCATGGGAATGGGTATGGGCGTGAGGCGCGCCGACGTCAGCGGCGACAAAGCTCGGCGAAGAATCGGCCATTAGGGACGGACGTCCAATCGCGCCGTTGCGGCGCCTGCACCCTCAGAACGCGACCGGAAGAGAAAAGCTCCCGCCGCCAAAGAGCGCGGTGATATAGACTCGCCGACCTTCCGCCGCAATGCGGAACATTGCCGTCTACCCTGCATCTTCCGCATGCGAACCCCGGTGTTTCACAACCCGAACCACCATGTGGCGAGGCCAAGAAAGCCAAAGAAACCAGAAACATCGGTAAATGTCGTCAGGAAAACGCCGGACGCCACCGCAGGGTCTAGTTTCAGCTTGTGAAAGGTCAGTGGAATGATCGTACCGAACAATCCGGCGACGACCATGTTCACGATCAAAGCCGACGCGATGACGGCGCCGAGGTCCAGATTCTTGAACCAGAGGCCCGCGCCGGCACCGAGCAGAACCGCAAGAAGAACGCCGTTAGCCGCGCCGACAAGCACTTCGCGGACGACGATGCGGCCGCTGTTGCGGCGGCCCAGCTCGCGCGTCGCAAGAGCGCGCACGGTCACTGTCATCGCTTGCGTGCCGGCATTGCCGCCCATAGAGGCGACGATCGGCATCAGCACCGCAAGCGCCACCATGTGCTCCAGCGACTTGGTGAACAAGCCGATCACGCTCGCGGCAAGAAATGCCGTCCCCAGATTGACGACAAGCCACGGAAAACGGCCGCGCGCGGTCTCGACGACGGTGTCCGATAATTCCTCGTCGCCCATGACGCCGCCGAGAGCGCGCAGGTCTTCTTCGGTCTCCTGCTGGATGACGTCGACGATGTCGTCGACGGTCAGCACGCCCACCAGCCTGTCATCGGGATCGGTCACCGGCGCGGAGACGAGATTGTAGCGCTGGAACGAGCGGGCGACCTCTTCCCGGTCCTGCGTCGCCTCGAACGAGCGGACATCCTCGTTCAGTATCTTCTCGATCCGCGTATTGCGGGTGCTGCGCAGGATACGGTCGAGGGGAACCGTTCCGATCAGCTTGAAATACGGGTCGATGACGAAGATCTCGTAGAAGGTCTCCGGCGCGTCTTCCATCTCGCGCAGATGATCGATCGTCCGGCCGACCGTCCAGAACGGCGGCACCGCGACGAAATCCGTCTGCATCAGACGGCCGGCCGACTCTTCCGGGAAATCGAGACCGCGGGTCAGCGCCACCCGGTCGGGCAGCGGCAGGCGTTCGAGGATCTCCGCTCGATCCTCGTCCTCCATGTCTTCGAGAATGTAGACGGCGTCGTCGGAATCGAGATCGCGCAGGCCTTCGACGATCGTCTCGGTCGGGAGGTCCTCGAGGAGTTCGAGGCGGACGCTCTCGTCGACCTCGGTCAGCGCGGCGAAGTGGAAGTCCTCGCCCAGCAGTTCGACCAGGCCCGGACGCAGATCGGCGGGGAGCGCGGCGACGAGTTCGCCGAGGTCGGCTTCGTGGAGGTCGCCAGCCAGAGTCCGGAGGCGTTCTGCGTCTCCGGTCCGGATCGTCTCCGCGACCGCCTCGACAAGAGCGGCAGTAATCGCCTGCTCCTCGTCGCCCTCGACCTCCGGTTCCTCCGTCTGGAGCTCAGGCTCGGCCATGGTCGGGCTCCGGAAAGAGGGAAAAGATCAGCGGTCTTGTAGCGAAGTCACGCTTGGGGGCAATGGGAGATGTTCCCGCTCCTCAACTAGTTCCGGACAGTCGTTGAAACACCACGGTGCAGCCTGCGCCCCGTGGTGTTTCGATCGCGCTAACGTCAGCCGCCGCCGTCAGACGTGCCGCTGCTCGCAGAATCGGATGCGGTTGCCGAACGGGTCGATCACCGTCATTTCCAGCCCCCAGTCCACCTTCTCGATGCCGGGACGCATGTTCGCGTAGCGCTTGGCATGCAGTTCGCGATGATAGGCCTCGATACCGGCCACCCTGACGAAGCACGTCGATCCCGGCGTCGCATCGCCGTGATGCTCGCTGAGATGCAGCAGCGATTCCGAACGGGATATCTGCTGATAGAGCGGCATGCCGGGCGCGAAGCGATGCTCCCAGTCGACGCGAAAGCCGAGCCAGTCGCAGTAGAACTCCCGCGCCTTCTCCTCCGAGAAGGTCCGAACCACGGGGATCGCCGGCTGGATGGCGATCGAGCCGTCGTCGGCCCTGACTTCAGACGCGATGCGGGCCGACAGGACGTTCCAGTCCTTGCAGCCGAATTGAGCGGCGACGATTTCCAGAGCGGCGCTATGCGGCAGGTCGATGTTGCGAGCGGCGAGAGACGATTCGAGTGTCTTCGCCATCGCCTTGGCGTTCATGAAAGTGCGCATGTGTTCCCATCCGTGTTCTCACGGCGGAATATCCGGTCAGTGCCCGCATTGCCGACGCATCCGCCGTCAGAAGGACAGGAAGCGATGTCGAGATACGTTCACCAGACCCCATAGGGCGCGAGCGGCAGGCCGTATCAACCGGCGCGAAGCCTAGCCCGCGCCGGAAACGGGGACAAGCACGTGCGGGCTATTCGCGGACCTGTGCCCCGGCGCGTTGAGCGAGCGTCGTGACTACCTTGTCCAGCATAAATCCATCAATAAACATCATTTCTAATGGAATATAGATTTGGCTTTTCTTCCGAAATAGCACAGTAAGAGCGCCAAACCGAAAAATATTGATACGCGGGTGAATTTCTTTTCTCAATGTCAGCAAAACGCCGTGAGATCGAAAATACCAAGATCTATATGATGGAACTATTTTCCTGACTGATTCGACTTCCACCCATTGTATCGCTTTTCTCATTTGACGCCGATCCAATATTCCATCTTCCGAGATCACGATCAGTGGGGAGCGATCGTGGAGATCGGCAAGATGGACGAAGAACACACCTGAGAGCGGCACGGTTAAAGCGAGCGGCAATCCGCAGATGGCTGCTCCTATAAGAAAGGCGGCGATATCGTTCTCGATGAAGGCAATCGAAACAGTCGCGGCGAGACCGAAGAATAGCCACCCTGTTATCAGTATCGCAACGACGGATATCAGCAGGTGCTGAACCAGCGGGAGAAATCGTGTGGTCTCCTCCAAATGGATCGGCAAGTAAATCCGCTCCATTGGCAGGTTGTAGGTATTGAATAAGGTCGGGCTCGTCTGAACCTCGATAAAGGTTCTCGGCCTTGCATCCCGAAGATCGCGAGCCCGCATTATCGCCTTATCAGTGATGGACCGATCGCCCGAACGCTTTAGAACACCACGACGCCGCGAACGCTCTCGCCGTGATGCATCAGCTCGAAGCCCTTGTTGATGTCTTCAAGCGGCATCACGTGGGTGATCATCGGGTCGATCTCGATCTTCCCATCCATGTACCAGTCGACGATCTTCGGCACGTCGGTGCGCCCGCGAGCGCCACCAAAGGCCGTCCCTCTCCACGAACGACCGGTGACGAGCTGGAACGGCCGAGTGGAAATCTCCTGCCCGGCGCCAGCGACACCGATAACGATGCTCTCGCCCCAGCCGCGATGACATGCCTCCAAGGCCTGGCGCATGACCTTGGTGTTGCCCGTGCAGTCGAAGGTGTAGTCGGCGCCGCCGATCTGGTCCGCGCCGCGTTTGGTCATGTTGACGAGATACGGGACGAGGTCAGTGCCGATCTCGGCGGGATTGACGAAATGCGTCATCCCGAACCGCTCGCCCCAGGCCTTCTTGTCGTTGTTGATGTCGACGCCGATGATCATGTCGGCGCCCACGAGGCGCAGACCCTGAATGACGTTGAGACCGATGCCGCCGAGGCCGAAGACGATGGCCGTCGCGCCAGCCTCGACCTTGGCGGTGTTGATCACGGCGCCGATTCCGGTCGTCACGCCGCAGCCGATGTAGCAGATCTTGTCGAACGGAGCGTCCTCACGAACCTTCGCCACCGCGATCTCCGGCAGGACCGTGTAGTTCGCGAAGGTCGAGGTGCCCATGTAGTGGTGCAGCTTCTGGCCGCCGATCGAGAAGCGCGACGTCCCGTCCGGCATGACGCCCTGCCCCTGCGTGGCGCGGATCGCGGTGCAGAGATTGGTCTTGCGCGACAAGCAGGACGGGCACTGGCGGCATTCCGGCGTGTAGAGCGGAATGACGTGATCGCCGGGCTTCACCGACGTGACGCCCGTTCCGACCTCGACGACGACACCCGCACCTTCATGGCCGAGAATCGCCGGAAACAGGCCTTCCGGATCCTCTCCCGACAGAGTGAACCAGTCGGTGTGGCAAATGCCGGTCGCCTTGATCTCGATCAGGACTTCGCCGGCCTTGGGGCCTTCGAGTTGGACGGTCGTGATTTCGAGGGGTTTCCCGGCGCCGACGGCGACTGCAGCACGAACGTCCATTTCTTGTCCTCCCTGAATTATTGGATGGACTATGGCGCAGGCCAGCGGCGGCGGGTAGCCGCCGCTGGCCCCGAAACCGCGAAAATCCTATAAGTCCCGCGTCGTGGGACGGAGTCGAACGTGGCGGACACAGCCGTTCAGGTGGAAATTTACGGACGCGTGCAGGGCGTCGGATATAGGGCCTGGCTGCAGCAGGTCGCGACCATGTTCGGCCTCAACGGCTGGGTGCGCAACCGCCATGACGGCTGGGTCGAGGCGGTGATTTCCGGCCCGACGGATCAGATCGACGCCATCGTCGCGCTCATGGAACGCGGCCCGCCAGGCTCGCGGCCGGAGAACGTGGCCGTGCGTCCGGCAACCGACGATGAAACCGCATCGCACAACGACGGCTTCGCCGTCCTTCCGGATTTCTAGGCCGGCTCGACCTCCACCCGGACAAGCTCCGGCGGGTCGCCATCGACCGGCTTGATCTCACCGAAGACCTCGCGGAACGCGGTCAGCAGCGCCGCGTCCGCGTCATCCATGCCGACCGGCCGACCGAGATCGACGAGGCTGGTCACACCCGCAGTGCTGACACCGCACGGCACGATGCCTGCGTAATGCCCGAGATCGGGCTCGACGTTCAGGCTGATGCCGTGGAACGTGACCCATTTCCGGACCCGCACGCCGATCGCAGCGATCTTGTCCTCGGCGACGGACCCACGCTCGGGACGACGGACCCAGACGCCGACTCGCCCTTCACGCCGCTCGCCGCGAATCGTGAAATCGGCCAGCGCCTTGATGATCCATTCTTCCAGAGCCGCGACGTAAGCCCGCACATCGGGCTCGCGGCGCTTCAGGTCCAGCATCACATAGGCCACGCGCTGACCCGGCCCGTGATAGGTGAACTGCCCGCCCCGCCCCGTGCGGAACACCGGAAACCGGCCAGCATCGAGCAGGTCCGCGTCCTGGGCGCTCGTTCCTGCCGTGTAAAGCGGAGGGTGCTCGATGAGCCATACGAGCTCCGGCGCATTTCCGGCCGCGATCGCTTCCGCGCGCATTTCCATCGCGGCGACTGATTCCGCATAGCCGACAAGGCGCTCGCTGACCCGCCATTCCGGAAGTGCATCATTTGCGGCAGATGTCAGATGAAGAGAATTAACCACCCGGTAACCATGATCTGATGACCTCTAGAGGGTCAGCGCCGCCGTGCGGCAGAAGGTAGTTATGGCCGTTCTCGACGATATCCGTCTCGATATTTCCGTCATGCTCGGCGAAACGACCATGCCGATCCATCAGCTCCTGCGCATGGGCCGCGGCGCGGTCATCGAGCTCGATGCGACCGAGGATGACGAGGTCACCATCCTGGCCAACAACATGCCTGTCGCCGCAGGCGCGATCGTCGTCATCGGCAACCGCATCGCGGTCGAGGTCAAGCGCATTCTCAAGCGTGCGCCAGATCAACGCTGACTTCAGGCCTTGTGGCGCTGCAATCCTTTTGTTACAGACGCCGCCGCTGGACTTGCTCCGGCAGATAAGCGGTCGTGGCGGAATTGGTAGACGCGCAGCGTTGAGGTCGCTGTGGGGCAACCCGTGGAAGTTCGAGTCTTCTCGACCGCACCATAAATCCACAGAGTTGACGGAACGGCGGCCCCCTCAGCCGCCGTTTGTCATTGTAGTCGTTGGACCAATGACTAAAAAAGGGCGCAATGCGCCCGCAGATGACGGCCCGGCCGCCATTGGCCGCATTCCTTTTTTCACCCAGCCCCGTGGGGAATCATGCTTCGCAACCTGCTCGTCGTTTCGCTCCTCGCCTTCCCGACCGCCGCACTTGCTGACAGGGCGGAGGCTGACGCCTGCGCAAAGGGTCTTAGTGGCGAAGCGTTGAAGACATATCGCGCCGGTGTCGGACTGGTCGAACAGAACCGGACGCTCGAACAGGCCATCCGCCCGTACCTCGAGCCGCTGCACAACGCCGGCAAGATCACCGAGCAGGAAGCCCGCAAGGTTGGCGAGGAAGCCGCCAAGTGCATGCGTCTCGTCCACCGCAAGTGATGCGAATCGGATCATGCCCGGCCCGCCGGGCATGATCTTCAGGCCAGCGCCATCAGCCGCGCAGCCGCCTGCATTTCCTCGAAGCGCGCCGCCCGGCGCTCCATTGCTTCGTCGTCCGCGCCCCAAAGCTCGATGTTCCAATCCTCATCGACGTGAGCGGCAGCCCAGCTTTCCTGCAGCGATAATCTCCCGCGCAAAAGCGCCAGCGAGATCAGGGTCGAACCAGTCAGCGTCATTGAAGTGCTGAGCGCCGAGAGCCTGAGCACGTCCAGGTTCTCCACCTCCCGTGCCACCGCATCGAGCGCCTCCGGAGGCTGCGAAACGAACATGACCCCCTCAGCCACCACGAATCGGACGCCCAGATGGTCGTGCGCCCAATCCAGCACTGGATTCCACGCGGCGGTTTGCTGAGCGACCAGACGGTCCGGTCCTTCGGCGCGATAGCAGATGAGGTCCGAGCCGGCATATTTGACGATCTCGGCACGAACGGCGTCCGATTCGCGGCTCACACCGTCCAGAGCGGAATTGACCAGCCTGGTCAGTGGCATCCTGTTCGGATCGATCACCTCGACCTGTGCCTGCCATTCCTGTGCCAGTTCCTCCGCCAATTCGCGACGTGGCACCGACAATATGGTCTTGGCCGGTGTGCGGACCGGCCGGCCGTCCAGCATCACCCCCCAGCCGCCTTCGATCTCGGCTGCCTCGGCCTTCTCGTAAAATCGCTTGGACAGCGTGGGCCGCATCAGCCGCTGCGCCGCCTGCATCGGGCCGTCGGTATTGCTCATGCCGTTGCCGTCTCCGCAAAACAATTGGCCAGAGCCGCGTCGAGTTCATCGAAATGCCGAATGAGGGCGGTGGCGCCGGTGGCTTTCAGCGACTCGGCGGCGTGGTAACCCCAGCTGACGCCAATCGCCGAAGCGCCGGCGGCACGCCCCATTTCCATGTCGTAGCTCGTATCGCCGATCATCACCGCATGCTGAGGCAGAACACCGACTTCGGCGCAAGCGGTCAGGACCATGCTCGGATCGGGTTTGGACGGGTGCAGATCCGCCGTCTGGATCGTGGCAAAGCGGCCGTGCAGGTCGTGGAGATCCAGGATGGCCCTCACCCCGCGCTGCGATTTTCCGGTGGCGATGCCCAGTACGAGGTCCTCTCGCTCCGCGAGACGGTCCAATGCTTCGATCGCGCCCGGAAACATCGGTTCGTGATGTTCGGGACTATGGCGGAGCTCGAAGAATGCAGCCTTGTAGGCGCTGGCCAGTTCCACCGCGATCTCGTCGGGCTCTTCCGGGCAAAGCACGCCCATCGCCGTCTCGAGGGAAAGGCCGACGATCGACAGGATGCGGTCGCGACTGGGGACCGGCCGGCTTTGCGCGCCGAATGCACGCTCCATGGCCGAAACGATCATGTGTTGGCTGTCGATCAGCGTGCCGTCGACGTCGAAAATGACAAGATTCAAAATGCGTAATCTCTTGGTTGCGAGGTGATGTAACGCCTCGGAACCGGCCCGCCAACTGTCCCCTATGAAGATGGACGAAAGAGGAGCAGAATCACGGGGGTGCTTCCGAGGTGGAGTATGCCGTCATGACATCACCTTCAGCTGTTCTCGACACCACAAGGGACGTGGAAGTCCTGCGTTCGAAATGGAAATGGCTGCTTCTTGCCGGTATTGCGCTCGTCGCGGTCGGCCTGATCGCCGCGATAAACGTCGTCTCGGCGACCGTCGCCTCGATCCTGTTCATCGGCGCCATGATGATCGCCGGCGGGATAGCGCAGCTCATTCACGCCTTCCAGGTGAAGACCTGGAAGCAATCGCTGCTCTGGATCCTGGAGGGCGCCCTTTACATCGTTGCAGGTTTCCTGGCGTTCATGAACCCGCTTCTAGCCTCCGCGGCCTTCACGCTGATGTTCGCGCTGAGCGTCATCGCTGCCGGCATCGTCCGGATCGTGGCCGGCTTTCAGATCCGGCCGGAGGCGAACTGGGGCTGGCTCGTGGCGGCCGGCGTGCTGACGCTGCTCGTCGGTGCACTTCTGCTTGCCGGTTGGCCCGTCAACAGCCTCTGGATCATCGGCTTTCTGCTGGCTTTTGACCTGATCTTCCACGGTGTCGCGCTTGTGATGTTCTCGCTGGCGCTCCGGAAGATCGGCAGGACCGTCGTGACATAAAAAAACCCCGCCGGATCGCTCCGGCGGGGTTCCAGGGAGGGTTGCCTCGGTATCCCTTTACTCTGCGGCCTGTCCCGCCAGCGACTGCTGCTGGGCGGTCTCGACGGCCTTGTCAGCGGTCATCTTGTCTAGCGCGGCGCGGACGCCGGCGCCGTATTCGGGATGCACCAGTGTGAAGTGAGCAAGCTGACGCTCGGCAATGAAGTCAGGAATGCCGAACATCGCCTCCGCCAGGTTGTTGAACAGACGCTGGCGCTGGCCGGCATCGAACAGTTCGAACAGCGCGCGCGGCTGACGATAATCATCGTTGCCGTCGCGATGACTATAGCGGTCGGCATCGCCCGAAATCTTCAGCGGTGGCTCCGCGAAGCGCTCGTCCTGCACCGCGCCGTTGAAGGAATTCGGCTCGTAATAGGCGTCGACGTTCCCGGTCTGCTGACCGAAGAAGTTCATCGCGCCGTCCTTGTGGTAGTGATGCACCGGGCACTTCGGGGCGTTGACCGGCAAGTGCTCGTAGTGCGTGCCGATGCGGTAACGGTGCGCGTCGGCGTACGAGAAGATGCGGGCCTGCAGCATCTTGTCCGGCGAGAAGCCGATGCCCGGCACGACGTTCTTCGGGGCGAACGCCGCCTGCTCGACCTCGGCGAAATAGTTCTCCGGGTTACGGTTCAGCTCCAGCACGCCGACATCGATCGGCGGGTAATCGCCATGCGGCCACACCTTGGTGAGGTCGAAGGGGTTGTACCAGTGCTTGTCGGCGTCCTCTTCCGGCATGATCTGGACCTGCATGGTCCACTTCGGGAACTCGCCGCGCTCGATGGCTTCGAACAGGTCGGCCTGCGTGGTCTCGCGCGACTTGCCGACGACCTCGACGGCCTCCTCGTTCGTCCAGTGCTTGTGGCCCTGCTGAGTCTTGAAGTGGAACTTCACCCAGTAGCGTTTGTTGTCGGCGCTGATGAGCGAGAAGGTGTGGCTGCCGTAGCCGTTGATGTGACGCACATCGGTCGGCAGACCACGATCCGAGAACAGGGTCGTGACCTGGTGCAGGCTTTCGGGCGACAGCGACCAGAAATCCCACATTGCGGTGGTCGAACGCAGATTCGTCTTCGGATGGCGCTTCTGCGTGTGGATGAAGTCCGGGAACTTGTAGGGATCGCGGATGAAGAAGACCGGCGTGTTGTTGCCGACCAGATCCCAGTTACCTTCCGAGGTGTAAAATTTGATGGCGAAGCCGCGCACGTCACGCTCGGCGTCGGCGGCGCCAAGCTCGCCGGCAACGGTCGAGAAGCGGAGCAGCAGCGGCGTCTCGGTGCCCGGCTGCAGCACCTTTGCCTTTGTGTATTTCGAGATGTCGCCGGTGATCTTCAGCGTGCCGTAGGCGCCCCAGCCCTTGGCGTGGACGGTACGCTCCGGAATGCGCTCGCGATTCTGGTGCGCCAGCTTCTCGAGCAGCTGGTAGTCCTGAATGAGAAGCGGACCGCGCGGACCGGCCGTGACGGAGTTCTGGTTGTCGGAAATCGGCGCGCCGGCCGATGTCGTCAGTGTGGGTCGGGTCATGTTTGATCTCCGCAGTTGATTTGCGCGCACCATGCTCCGTTGCATCGATCAGCACAAATCAGATTGAATGCGTTCTAAGATAAGATTATCTGATGACGCTATGCTGACGCTCCGAGCCCTCCGCTATTTCCAGACGCTCGCCAAGATTGGCCATTTCGGCCGGGCGGCAGAGGCATGCGCCGTGACCCAGCCTGCTCTCTCGATGCAAATCCGGGAGCTTGAGGCGCATTTAGGCGCCAAACTCGTGGAGCGGAATCGCGACGGTCTGCGGCTGACCGATACCGGTCGAGACGTGCTACGCCACGCCGATCGGATACTGAGCGCAGTCGCTGATCTCGAAGGCGAAGCGCGCCGTGGTCGCGAACCTTTATCCGGCCCATTCCGGCTCGGTGTCATTCCTTCGGTCGCGCCCTATCTCCTGCCGCGCCTGCTGCCGGCGATCATGCAGCACGTCCCGCAGGCACGATTGACGCTCCGCGAGACCATGACGGCACAGCTCGTCGATGAACTTCTGGCGGGATCGCTCGATGCCGTCATTGCCAGCCTGCCGCTCGAACATCCCGAATTTGCCGAACTGCCGCTGTTCAACGACCCGTTCATCCTGGCAGTCGGCAAGACAAGTCCGTTCGCCGCGGCCAGCGGCGCCGACAGCGACATGCTGAACAGCCCGGACCTCTTATTGCTTGAGGATGGTCACTGTTTTCGCGATCAGGCGCTGGCGGTGTGCCGCACGCTCGATACGGGGCGCCTCAGAAGCTATGGCGCGACCAGCCTCTCGACGCTCGTACAGCTCGTCGCCAACGGACAGGGCATCACCCTCCTGCCCCAGCTTTTCGTCTCGACGGAAGCGAAAGCCGATCCCCGCGTGAAGCTCCTGCGCTTTCCCGATCCGCAGCCGGAACGGACGATCGGGCTGGCGTGGCGGAAGACCTCGGCGATCAACGGCGATATCGAGGAGATCGCGCGCGGCGTCGAGGCCGCGTTGGCGGTCTAGTCTTCCGGGGCCTCGAGAATCGGATCGTGCTCCGACGCGCTGAAGCCGAAGACCGAGAACGCCTGCTTGAAATGCTCCGGCAGCGGCGCGGTGACATCGAGCGTTCCGCCGCGCGGATGCGGCAGCGTGATCCGGCGAGCCATCAGCATCAGCTTCTTTGGAAGCTCGTCCGATAAATCGATGTCGTTATTGCTGTATTTCGGATCGCCCATGATCGGGTGGCCGATATGGGCGAGATGCGCGCGGAGTTGGTGCGTTCTACCGGTCACCGGCTTCAGCGACAGCCAGGACGCCCGCGTCGAGGCCTGATCGACCACCGCATAATAGGTGATGGCGTGGCTCGCATCGCGATCGCCATGCTTGGCGACCCGCATCTTCTCGTTTCCCGCGTCGCCGCCCTTGGCGAGATAGGTCGAGATGCGGCCCTGGTTCGGCTCGGGAACCCCGGGAACGAGCGCCCAGTAGATCTTCCGCGCCGAGCGCGAGCCGAAGGTCTTGCCGAGTTCGGACGCCGCCTTGCGGGTCTTGGCGATGATCAGGCAGCCGGCCGTGTCCCGGTCGAGGCGATGGACCAGTTTCGGCCGTTCGCCGTCGGGCCCGGCCAGAGCTGCCAGCATGCCGTCGATATGCCGCGTCGTGCCGGAACCGCCCTGCACCGCGAGCCCATGCGGCTTGTTCAGCACCATCAAATCCTTGTCCTCGAACAGGATCAGCGACTTGATGAACTCGGCGTCTTTCGCCGCAACCGGCGATTTCGCGGGCTTCGGCTTGTCCGTCGCGCCGCCCTCCCCCAGCGGCGGGACGCGGACGTTCATTCCGGCTTCGAGCCGCGTCTGCGGCTTGGCCCGCGCGCCATCGACGCGGACCTGTCCCGTACGCAGGATTTTTTGAAGCTGGCCAAACCCGAGCGCGGGATACCGTGCCTTGAGGAAGCGATCGAGCCTCAGCCCGTCCTCGCTATCCTTCACCGTGACGGTTTCGACCCCGGCCATTGCGCGCTGCTCCAGCAAAATGTGAAGGGCGCTTTTAGCGTCCTTCACGCAAATAGATAGTCGCGGTGCCCGATGCGGTCACTGCGGGGCTGGCACCGGGCAGCTCATGTCGCCTTCCTCGCAATTGAGATAGACCTTTAGATCGATGATCCGCTTGGCCGTCAGCGCGCCCAGGCATTGCAGATTGAGCATTGGCCAGATCGAACCGTCCTTGGCCGCGAAGGTCGCGAAATCGCATTCGGCATCGCGGAAGGCCAGCCAGGCCCGCTGCGCCTTGACGAGCATCTCTCTGGTCGGGTCGTCGTCTTTCAGCCGGCCCATGATCTCCTGATAGGTCGTGTTCAGCTCGGCATTCGTCTTCTTGTAGGCCTCGTCGGCGCAGACATGCAGCTCATGCTGGTTCGAAGATTCGTTGCATTCCTGCGCGTGGGCAGGAGTCGTGGCCAGAACGGCGATGGCGAGAGGAGCAAACCAGAGCTTCACGCCACCGCCCTTCCGATCAATAGCCCGGCGAAAATCGCCGCGAGCGATAGCACGACCGAGCCGAGCACATAGAAGGCAGCCGCTCCATGGTCGCCGCGCTCCCACAGCACGGCCGCGTCGAGCGAGAACGCCGAGAAGGTCGTGAAGCCGCCAAGGATTCCCGTCGCCAGGAAAAGCCTGAGCCCCTGCCCCAAGCCCTCGTACCGCGCGGCAAGCCAGGCGGTCAGCAGGCCCATCGCGAGCGACCCCGCGATGTTGATTCCCATCGTTCCCCAGGGAAACGAGATACCGAACAGCCGGGCCGCGACAATGTTGACGATATGCCGGACCGACGCACCGATGCCGCCTCCGACGAAGACCAGAAAAAGCGCGTTCATCCTATCCCAGCCCTAGAGAAGCCCGACATAGCCAAGCAATCCAGCGCATCCCAGTGCAATAAGCGGGTGCAGCTTGGTCCGCATCACAATCAGTGTGGTCGCGGCCGTGATCGCCAGCAAGCGCCAGTTTTCGCCGATGGTGCTGGTGATGATGAGCGCGCTGGAGCAGACGAGCCCGACAGTGACCGGTATCAGCCCGGCCTGAATCGCCTTCCTCCAGCGTGCCTCGCTGAATCGTTGCCAGGTGCCAGACACCACGTAAGCGAGAGTAGAACTCGGTATGAGGACGGTCAGCGTCGAAACCAGAGCACCCGGAATGCCAGCCACGTGCCAGCCGATCAAAGTCACGATCATCGCGTTCGGTCCAGGAGCGGCCTGCGCGAGGGCAAAAAGATTGCGGAATTCGGCGTCGCTCATCCAGCCGTAGACGTCGACCGCCTGCCGGTGCATCTCTGGCAGCATCGCGTTCAGCCCGCCGAACGCAACGAACGAGATGATGAAGAACTCGACGGCCAGCGAGATGAGCGGATCGCGGTCGTTCATGCCACCCGCGTCCAAGAATAGGCGATGCTCAGAGGCGCGAGCACGAGCATGGTCGGAACGAGAGGAAGCCGCAGCAGGCCGACCGCGACGAAACCGGCGGCCACGAACAGAAGCGGGACAGGCTCCTTGCCGATGCCGGCAAGCAACCTGAGCGCCATCGCGATGACGAGGCCGGCGGCCGCCGCACCCAGACCCTTGAGGACGTCCGCGACGCCCGGATAATCGGCATAGCGCGTGTAGAGCCATCCCAGGCCGACAACTAGCGTACATGGCGCGACCATCAGCCCGGTCAGGCTGACGACCGATCCGATCGGCCCTCGGGATCGGTGCCCGATAATGACCGCGAGGTTCATGATGTTGCCGCCTGGCAAGAACTGGCAGAGGGCGAGGAGTTCGCTGAACTCTTTCGGCCCCATCCACTTTCGCCGGTCGACCGCCAGCCAACGGATCCACGGCAGGACACCGCCGAAGCCGATCAGGCTGATCGTGAGAAATCCCGTGAAGAGATTGAGAAGGTCCGGCGGCTCTGGACTCGCCTCGGAAGAATCGAGGTCCTGCATGCCGAAAATCCTAGAGAGGGTATGCGCCTCGCGAAAGACGAACCATTGGCGGCACAGCGATTTTCCCGCCCCGCGGCTTCAATCCGCGACGTGGTCCTCAACCCCTGCCCCGGTCTTTCGCCCCAGCGCCAACCAGCGGGTGTAGATCGCTGCAAGACACAGTGCGACAGTGCAGCCGACCGCGATCTCCACCATCCGGAGCAGCGCATAACTGATCTCCTCCGCATGCGTCTGGGCGAGCCGACCCGCATCGACGACGATGATCACGGTTGCCGGGGCAAGTCTCCAGTTCGCCGGATAGCGATCGATCAGCACAACAACCATGACCGTGAGCGCCGCACCGATAAGAGCCGCCGGCGGGTTGTAGCCGAAGGCCAGCAGGACGATAAGCCCGACCAGGCAACCGACGGCGGTGTTGACCGCCCGTGCCTTGGCAAGTTCGGCCGCGGTCGCAATGTCCGGATCGCTGACGATCATCTCCGCCCAGACCGGGCTGCTAATCCCAGCCCATTTCAGCCCGTACCAGCAGATCGCGGCACCGATCAGCGTCTTCGACGCGTAGCGCAGCGAACGCTTGATGGCTTCGCGACGGCCGAGCACGCGAGCTAGGTCTCGCCCCGTTCGGCCCGCAGCCGCGCCCAGTAGTCGAGGCGCTTGCGGATTTCCCGCTCGAAACCGCGCTCGACAGGCTCGTAGAAGGTCTGGCGGCCGAGGTCTTCCGGGAAATAGTTCTGACCGGAGAAGGCATCGGGCTCATCATGGTCGTAGCGGTAGCCCGAGCCGTAGCCCTCGGTCTTCATCAGCTTGGTCGGCGCGTTGAGGATGTGTTTTGGCGGAACCAGCGAGCCGTGTTCCTTGGCGACCCGGCGCGCCTGCTTGTAGGCGTTGTAGACGGCAGCGGATTTCGGAGCTGTCGCGAGGTAGACGCAGGCCTGCGCCAGCGCGAGTTCTCCCTCGGGCGTTCCCAGCTGCTCATAGGCATCGCGCGCCGCGATCGTGATCGCCAGCGCCTGTGGATCGGCCATGCCGATGTCCTCGGACGCCATCCGGATCAACCGGCGCGCCAGATAGAGCGGATCCTCGCCGGCATCGAGCATCCGCGCGAGATAATAGAGCGAGGCGTCCGGGTCCGAGCCGCGCACCGATTTGTGCAGCGCCGAGATGAGATTGTAATGGCCGTCCTGCGACTTGTCGTAGATCGGCGCGCGGCGCTGGATGACGTCCTGCACGGCCGCGAGATCGAACACCTCGTCCGGCCTCGCGGCGCGCCAGAGTTCCTCGGCGAGCGTCAGCGAGGCACGGCCATCGCCGTCCGACATCCGGACCAGCGAGGCGCGCGCTTCCTCGTCGAGCGGCAGCGGCCGCCCCTCGACCTCCTCGGCACGCGCGAGCAGCTTCGCGATCGCCTCGTCGTCGAGCGACTTGAACACCATCACTCGGGCGCGAGAGAGAAGCGCCGCGTTCAGCGCGAAGCTCGGATTTTCCGTCGTCGCGCCGACGAGCGTGATCGTGCCGTCCTCCATGACCGGCAGAAATGCGTCCTGCTGGGCACGGTTGAAGCGATGGATCTCGTCGACGAAGAGAAGCGTCCCCTGCCCGGCCTGCCGCCGAGCGCGTGCTGTCTCGAAAATCTTCTTGAGATCGGCAACGCCGGAAAAGATCGCCGAGATCGGCTCGAAATGCAGATCGGTCTCGTTGGCGAGTAGCCGGGCGACCGTCGTCTTGCCGGTCCCCGGCGGTCCCCAGAAGATCAGAGACCCAAGACTGTCGGCACCGAGTAGCCGCGTCAGCGCTCCGTCGTCGCCGACGAGGTGATCCTGTCCGACCACCTCGCCAAGGGTCCTCGGCCTCAGCCGGTCGGCGAGAGGCCGTGGCGCCCCTTGTTCGAGGCCCGCGGCCTCGAACAGATTGGGACTTCTCGCCATCAGAAGCGGAACACCTGCGTCAGCACCTGGCCGTTGCGCTCGATCGTGATCTTCCACAGGCGCTGGCTTTCGCTATTGGCTGCCGCCAGCTTCTTGGCACTGTCGATTCTCGTGTCGTTGACCTGAAGCACCCGGTCGCCACGGACAAACCCGGTGCGGGCGGCGATCGAGCCCCTGGCAATGTCGATGATCACGACGCCGTTCGGTGGACCATCCTCGCCGATCTCCTCGGCGACCGCCGGCGACAGGTTGACGACCTTCGCGCCGTTGAGCGGTCCCTTGCCGTCCAGCACCTGCTCATCGCGCGGCGTCGTTTCCGGCGCGGGCTCAACCTTGACGCTGATCGCCTGTTCCTTGCCATCACGCATGACGGCGAGCCTGGCCTGGCCGCCGAGCGGCTTGATCGTCATCTGGTAGGTCAAAGCGGTCGGGTCCTCGACCATCTTGCCATCGACGGCGGTGACGAGATCTCCCGGCTTCAGGCCCGCATTGGCGGCGGGCGAGTTTTCATCCAGTTCGGCGATCAGCGCACCGAACGGCCGGTCGAGACCAAGGCTGTCGGCGATCTCGCGTGTCACCGGCTGGAGCTCAGCGCCGAGCCATGGACGGCGCACGACCTTGTCGCCCGCGCGGGCCGCGTCGAGCACCAGTCGGACAATGGAGGCCGGCACGGCGAAGCCTATGCCGTCCGAGCCGCCGGATTTCGAGAAGATCGACGTGTTGATGCCGACGAGCTGGCCCTTCATGTCGACCAGCGCGCCGCCGGAATTGCCCTGGTTGATAGCGGCGTCGGTCTGCAGGTAGACGGCCTGCTCGCCGCCCTTCTTCTGGACGCGGCGGACGGCCGAGAGAATGCCCTGCGTCACGGTCTGTCCGAGGCCATAGGGGTTGCCGACGGCCAGCACCATGTCGCCGACCTCGATCGAATCACTCTCGACCAAAGGCAGGACCGGGAAGCTCCCTTTGGCGTCCTTGACCCGCAGGACGGCGATGTCGCTCTGGGCGTCGGTCAGGACGATGTCGACATCGAATTCGCGCTGATCCTGGAGCGCGACGCGGACATCGGTCATGCCCTCGACGACATGGTTGTTGGTGACGATGAGTCCCTCGGCACCGACGAGAACGCCCGAGCCGAGCGAACGCTGCACCCGCTCGCGCGGAACGGCCATCTGGCCGCCGAAGAATTCCTGGAACAGCGGATCCTCGAACGGAAAGCCGCGCGGACGCTGCTGCACGACGCGTGAGGCATAGACGTTCACGACGGCCGGCGTGACCTGCTTCACCAGCGGCGCGTAGGACAACCTCACCTCGGCCTGAGAGGTCGGCACCACACGCTGCTGCGCGGAAGCCGGAGCCGCCAGCACCGCAGTCGCCGCCGCCAGAACCAGCACCAGAGATTTCCGCATAATCGATGTCCTCATGAAAACTCTCGCTGAACCTGAACACGCCCCGGCGCGACTTATAGGCATGCGCCGCGAGGTAATGAAGCCGTTCGTTCGCCTGTCGCGGTCTATGCTACGCATTGCGCGCTTCTTGGGGAGAACACGCTCGTGACCTGGATCATTCTCGGCATCGTCGCCGCATTCGTCCTGATCGGCATCTTCATCTACAACCGCCTCGTTTCGCTGTGCCAGACGACCGGCCAGGCCTGGTCGGACATCGACGTCCAATTGAAACAGCGCTCCGATCTCGTCCCCAATCTGGTCGAAACCGTGAAGGGCTATGCCGCGCATGAACGCGGGACGCTGGAAGCGGTCGTCGCCGCCCGCAACGCCGCGATCTCGGCCAGCGGGCCGGCCGAACAGGCTGCGGCCGAGAATGCCCTGACCGGCGCGCTCCGCCAGATCTTCGCGCTCGCCGAGAGCTATCCGGATCTCAAGGCCAACGAGAACTTCCTGCAATTGCAGACCGAGATCGCCGATCTGGAGAACAAGATCGCCGCCGCACGCCGCTTCTTCAACAATGCGGTCGCCGAGTACAACGCCGCCATCGCGCAGTTCCCGGCCGTGCTGTTCGCAGGTTCGATGGGCTTCCAGCCGCGCGACTTCTTCGAAGTCGGCGAGGCCGAGCGCACCGCGATCCAGACCCCGCCCAAGGTCAGCTTCGGTAGCTGAGACGCGCCATGGAGACCGTCGGGCTCAAAACCCACATCTGGAACAACGCTCTGAAGACAGTCCTGCTGCTTCTGGGCTTCCCGTTTCTGATGCTCGCGGTTTGCTACGCCTTCACCCTGCTCTGGGTCGCCTTCCTGGAAGATCCGACCGTTCTGGAGGGACTGGAGCGCGGCCTGGTGCTGCTGCCGGTCGCCATCGCCATCGCACTCGTCGTCTCCGGCGGCTGGCTGCTTTTTTCGTTCTTCTCCCACCAGTGGATGATCGACACGCTGACCGGCGCCAAGCCCGTCAGCCGCGAGGCCGAGCCGAGGCTCTACAATCTGGTCGAGAATCTCGCGATCTCGCGCGGCCTGCCGATCCCGTCGATCCGCGTCATCGAACGGTCGGCGCTGAACGCCTATGCCAGCGGCGTCCGCCGAAGGCACTACACGATCACGGTCACGCGCGGCCTGCTCGACGAGTTGGACGATGCCGAACTCGAAGCCGTGCTGGCCCATGAGATGACCCACATCATCAACGGCGACGTGCGCCTCATCGTGGTCGCGGCCGTCTTCGCCGGACTGATCTCGCTGTTCGGCGACCTGATGACCTCCGACGGCACGTCGGGAATGCGGACTGCGAACAGCATCACCAAGACCTCTTCCGGCTCCGGCAAGAAGAAGGGCGGCCATATCGTCATCATCGTGATCGCGATGCTGATCCTGATCTTTGCGCGTTTCGCGGCGCTCGCCCTCAGGATGGCGATCTCGCGCCGCCGCGAATTCATGGCGGACGCCGGCTCGGTCGAGCTGACGAAGAATCCGGATGCGATGATATCGGCGCTTCGGAAGATCGAGCGCCGCTCCAGCCTGGGCGCGATCCCCGGTCAGGTCGAAGCGCTGTTCGTCGACTCGGAATCCTCGGGCTTCTGGGCCACGCATCCGTCGATCAACCAGCGCTGCAAGGCTCTCGTCCGCTATGCCGGCGGCCACGATCCCGGTCCTCGCCCGATCGGCACGATGGAGGACGGGTTCGAAGAGCAGAAGACCACGCCCGAGGCCGCACGGGACATGGGCACGGAGGCCCTGCCCGCCTGACACCAGGCAACAAAAAAGGCGGCCCGAGAGCCGCCTTGTTCGTTTCGGCCAGAAGCCGTGATCAGGCTGCCGCTTCGGCCTCAGCCTCGGTGCGGGCGCGATCGACCGAACCCTTGGCATCGACGTCGCGGTCGACGAGTTCGATCACGGCGATCGCCGCATTGTCACCATGGCGGAAGCCCGCCTTGATGATGCGGGTGTAGCCGCCGTTGCGGTCCGCGAAACGCGGGCCGATCACGTCGAACAGCTTCTTGACCGTGTCGACATGGCGGAGCTCAGCGATCGCCTGACGGCGTGCATGAAGGTCGCCACGCTTGCCGAGCGTGATCAGCTTCTCGACCACCGGGCGAAGATCCTTCGCCTTCGGCAGGGTCGTCGTGATCTGCTCGTGCTCGATCAGCGAGATCGCGAGGTTGGAAAACATCGCGCTCCGATGGCTCTGGGTCCGGTTGAACCGGCGGCCGCGCTTGCCGTGCATCATCTCAGTATCTCCTCAACGCCGTTTCGTCGCCGTTCGGCGCTCAGTAATGTTCCTCGAAGCGCTTTGCGAGCTCTTCGATGTTCTCCGGCGGCCACCCGCTGACTTCCATGCCGAGGTGCAGACCCATCTGCGCCAGCACTTCCTTGATCTCGTTCAAGGACTTGCGGCCGAAGTTCGGGGTACGCAGCATTTCGGCCTCGGTCTTCTGCACGAGGTCGCCAATGTAGACGATGTTGTCGTTCTTCAGGCAGTTCGCCGAACGGACCGACAGCTCCAGCTCATCGACCTTCTTGAGGAACGCCGGGTTGAAGGCGAGCTCGGGGATCGAGGTCCGCTCTTCAGCCTTCTTCGGCTCTTCGAAGTTCACGAAGACTTCGAGCTGGTCCTGGAGGATGCGCGCGGCATAGGCCAGCGCGTCGTCCGGGCTCACCGAGCCATCGGTCTCGATGGTCATGGTCAGCTTGTCGTAGTCGAGGATCTGACCCTCACGGGTATTCTCGACGCGGTACGACACCTTGCGGACCGGCGAATAGAGGCTGTCGACGGGGATAAGCCCGATCGGCGCGTCTTCGGCCCGGTTGCGGTCGGCCGGGACATAGCCCTTGCCGGTGTCGACGGTGAATTCCATGCGGATGTCCGCGCCCTCGTCCAGCGTGCAGAGCACGTGCTCGGGGTTGAGGATCGCGACGTCGCCCGTCACCTGGATATCGCCGGCCGTCACGACGCCCGGACCCTGCTTGCGCAGCGTCATCCGCTTCGGGCCTTCGCCCTGCATGCGGATCGCGATGTCCTTGATGTTCAGGATGAGGTCGGTCACGTCCTCACGAACGCCAGCGATCGACGAGAACTCGTGCAGAACGCCATCGATCTGCACGGACGTCACTGCCGCGCCCTGGAGGGACGAGAGGAGAATGCGACGAAGCGCGTTGCCGAGCGTAACGCCGAAGCCACGCTCCAGCGGCTCGGCGACGACCGTCGTGAAGCGCTGCTTGTCGCTGCCGGGGCTCACTTCGAGCTTGTTCGGCTTGATGAGGTCTTGCCAGTTTTTCTGGATCACGGCGGCACCTTCTAGAAGTGTGGCGCGGCGCCTCGGTATCGGGCGCCGAAAGGCGGGCCATAGCCCGCCACGCATAAACTGATCAGACGCGGCGGCGCTTGCGCGGGCGGCAGCCGTTGTGCGGGATCGGGGTCACATCGCGAATCGAGGTGACGGTGAAGCCCGCGGCCTGGAGCGCGCGGAGCGCCGACTCACGACCCGAACCGGGACCGCGAACTTCGACTTCCAGCGTGCGCATGCCATGCTCGGACGCCTTCTTGGCGGCGTCCTCTGCGGCCATCTGAGCCGCATACGGGGTCGACTTACGCGATCCCTTGAAACCCATCGTGCCGGCGGACGACCACGAAACCGTGTTGCCCTGAACGTCGGTGATGGTGATCATCGTGTTGTTGAAGGTCGCGTTCACATGCGCGACGCCGGACACGATGTTCTTGCGTTCGCGACGGCGAACGCGCTGGACTTCCTTGGCCATTCTACTTCCTTCGGTCCTTCTGGCGCGCCCGTAATGCCAGGCGCTGGGGAAACAGGTAATCGCGGACGAGTCCGCTCTTCTGGACCCTCGGGCCGAACCCGAGGGTGATTCCATCGCGGGCCGAAGCCCGCTCAGGGTTACTTCTTCTTGCCGGCGATTGCCTTCGGCTTGCCCTTGCGGGTGCGCGCATTGGTATGCGTGCGCTGGCCGCGGACCGGCAGACCACGACGATGACGCAGGCCGCGATACGCACCAAGGTCCATCAGGCGCTTGATGTTCATCGCGACGTCGCGGCGGAGATCGCCTTCCACGAGATGATCACGGTCGATCGTCTCGCGGATCTGCAGGACTTCCGCGTCCGTCAGCTGATTGACGCGGCGCTCTGCCGGGATGCCCACCTTATCGGTGATCTCCTGAGCCTTCTTGGCGCCGATGCCATGAATGTACTGCAGCGCGATGATGACGCGCTTGTTCGTCGGAATGTTCACACCAGCGATACGCGCCACGTGCAGTCTCCCAAATGGCCGGTTCGGGCCTTGTTCAATGGCGGCTTACGCCGCCCCAAAATGCGGGCCTGGCAAAACGAAACGATGCCGGATCCGCGCGGAACCGGCACCGAAGCAGAGCTGTCGGCTGTCAAGTGCCGGGATATAGGAGCTTTCGCCCCTCTTCGTCAACCTCTGGCTGCCTCAATTCCGACGCCGAGCGCCGCATCGATCTGCCGGGAGACTTCATCGATCGGCGCCATGCCGTCGACCGTCTGTAGTAAGCCCTTCGACCTGAAGTAGTCGACGAGCGGTGCCGTCTGCTCGCGGTAGACCGCGAGCCGCTTGACCAGAGCCTCTTCATTGTCGTCGGCACGCGGGCCGCCGGGGGTTTCCCCTGCCCGCTTCTGGATACGCGACAACAGGATGCCTTCGTCGACCTTCAGCTCGATTACGGCATCGAGACGAAGGCCCTTCTCCGCGAGCATCTCATCCAGCGCCTCGGCCTGTGGCACGGTGCGCGGGAAGCCGTCGAGGATGAAGCCGTTCCTCGCATCGTCCTGTTCGATGCGTTCGGCGACGATGCCGACGACCACGGTGTCCGGAACGAGCTCGCCCGCATCCATGATCGCCTTGGCCTTGAGGCCGATCTCGGTGCCGGCGGCAACCGCCGCCCGCAGCATGTCACCGGTCGAGAGCTGGACGATCTCGTGACGCTCGACGAGGCGAAGCGCCTGGGTGCCCTTGCCCGCGCCGGGCGGTCCGAGAAGGATCAATCTCATCGACGCGGCCCCCGCAGCTTCGCCTTCTTGATCAGCCCCTCATACTGCGATGCGTAGAGATGGCCCTGCACCTGCGCGACCGTATCCATCGTCACGCTGACGACGATCAGGAGCGAGGTACCGCCGAAATAGAACGGCACGGCGGCGTAAGAGACAAGGATTTCCGGAATGAGGCAGACGATGGAGAGATACGCCGCGCCGACGACCGTGATCCTAGTCAGGACATAGTCAATATACTGGCCGGTGCGCTCGCCCGGGCGAATGCCCGGAACGAAGCCGCCATACTTCTTCAGATTGTCGGCCGTCTCCTGCGGATTGAAGACAATCGCCGTGTAGAAGAAGGCGAAGAACACGATCAGCGCGACATAAAGAGCCATGTAGAGCGGCCGGCCATGCCCGATATAGGTCGTGAGCGTGGTCAGCCATTCCGGACCGCCGGTCGCAGCAAGGCCCGCGAACGTCGTCGGCAGCAGGAGCAGCGACGAGGCGAAGATTGGCGGAATGACGCCCGACGTGTTGAGCTTCAGCGGCAGATGAGAGCTCTCGCCGCCGGTCATGCGCGTCGCCGAGACCTGTCGCTTTGGATACTGGATCAGAATCCGCCGCTGAGCGCGCTCGAAGAACACGATGAAGGCGATGACGATAACCGCCATCACGCAGATGCCGAGGATGATCGGCGTCGACAGTGCACCCTGGCGGCCGAGTTCGAACATGCCGACGATCGCGCGCGGAAGCTCCGCTACGATGCCCGCGAAGATGATCAGCGAAATGCCGTTGCCGATGCCGCGCGCGGTGATCTGCTCGCCGAGCCACATCAGGAACATGGTGCCACCGACGAGCGTGATGACCGTCGAGACGCGGAAGAACATGCCCGGATCGGTGACGACATTCGCCGCCGATTCGAGACCGACCGAAATGCCATAGGCCTGGAACGTCGCCAGCAGCACCGTGCCGTAGCGGGTGTACTGGTTGATGATCTTGCGGCCCTGCTCGCCCTCCTTCTTCAGCTGCTCCAGCGAGGGAACAACGGAGGTCATGAGCTGGATGATGATCGATGCCGAGATGTACGGCATGATGTTCAGGGCGAAGATGGCCATGCGGCCGACCGCGCCGCCCGAGAACATGTTGAACAGGCCGAGGAAGCCACCGCTCTGCTGGCGGAAAACGTCAGCGAGAGCGTCCGGATTGATGCCCGGCAACGGGATGTAGGTGCCGAGGCGGTAGATGATGAGCGCACCGAGGGTGAACCAGATGCGCTTCTTCAGCTCGTCCGCCTTCGCAAAGGCCCCGAGGTTCAAATTCGCAGCAAGCTGTTCAGCTGCTGATGCCATGTCCCAACGCTCCGCTTAGGAGAAGCCGCCTCGGCGAGGCGGTCAGGCCTGCTCTGCGTCTGCCGTCTTCTTGGCGAGGATCTTCACCGAACCGCCAGCCTTCTCGATAGCGGCGATCGCGGACTTGGACGCCGCGGCGACCTCGAACGCAATGTTCTTGGCTGTGAACTTGCCGTTACCAAGCAGCTTCAGGCCGTCACGAGCCTTCGACAGCACGCCGGCGGCCACAAGCGCCTCGTTCGTGATAGCGGCCTTGATGTCGAGCTTGCCAGCGTCGATCGCCGTCTGCAGACGATCGAGGTTGAGCTCGTTCAGATCGAGACGGAAGATGTTGACGAAGCCGCGCTTCGGCAGGCGGCGATGCAACGGCATCTGGCCACCCTCGAATGCCTTGATGGCGACGCCGGAACGGGCCTTCTGACCCTTCACGCCGCGTCCGCCGGTCTTGCCCTTGCCGGAGCCGATGCCGCGACCAACGCGCATGCGCGACTTGGTGGAACCGGGATTGTCCTTGATCTCGTTCAGCTTCATCGTTCGCTCCGTCTGGCTCGCTACAGCGCTTATTGGCGCATCACTCGAAAAAGGCTCCCGCGCCAGCAAGGAGCCTCAGGGTCTTATTAAGAGAACGATCCCGGTTCGGCTAGCCGACCGGGACCGGATGTCTCACTTGGCCTTAGTCGACCACCTTCACGAGGTGGGCAACCTTGGCGATCATGCCGCGGATCGCCGGATTGTCCGGGAGCGTCTTGCGGCGGCCGATCTTATTGAGGCCGAGACCGATCAGCGTCTGCTGCTGATGGTCGGGGCGACGGATGTGGCTTCCGGTCTGCTCGACCGTGATGCTCGGACCCGTCTTATTGGCTGCAGGCTTCTTTGCCATCGTCTCTCTCCCGAGCCTTAGGCTTCGACAGCTTCGCTGGCGTCGACGTCGCGACGGCGAGACTGCAGAACCGAGACCTTGAGGCTGCGGCGCGCCGCGACCGAACGCGGGCTGTCCTCAGCCTTCAGGGCGGCGAAGGTGGCGCGCACCATGTTGTACGGATTCGACGAACCGAGCGACTTCGCGACAACGTCCTGGACGCCGAGCGTCTCGAAGACGGCGCGCATCGGACCGCCGGCGATGATGCCCGTACCGGCCGGAGCCGCGCGGACGATCACCTTGCCCGCGCCCCAACGGCCGGACACGTCATGATGCAGGGTACGGCCCTCGCGGAGCGGAATGCGGACCAGAGCGCGCTTGGCGGCTTCAGTCGCCTTGCGGATCGCCTCCGGCACTTCACGCGCCTTGCCGTGCCCATAACCGACGCGACCCTTCTGGTCTCCGACGACGACAAGCGCCGCGAAGCCGAAGCGACGTCCGCCCTTCACGACCTTGGCCACACGGTTGATGTGAACCAGCTTGTCGACGAATTCGCTATCGCGCTCTTCCTGCTGGCCACCACGGCCACGGTCACGACCGCGACCTTCGCCGCGCCCCTGGCGCTGCCCGTCGCCGCCGCGCGGACCCCTCGGCTCGTTTGCCATATCTTTGTCCTCTTCCCGTCTGGGATCAGAAGTTGAGGCCGCCCTCGCGGGCACCCTCTGCCAGCGCCTTGACGCGGCCGTGATAGATGTAAGCGCCGCGGTCGAAGACCACGTCCTTGACGCCAGCCTTGCTGGCGCGCTCGGCGATCAGCTTGCCCACTTCGGCCGCAGCCGCGGTATCGGCGCCCGTCTTGCCGCGCAGGTCCTTCTCGTTCGACGAGGCAGCAGCCAGAGTGTGGCCCTGCACGTCGTCGATGATCTGCGCGTAGATGTGCTTCGACGAGCGGAATACGGACAGACGCGGACGTCCGGTAGACGCAACCTTCTTCAGGCTGCGGCGAACGCGCGCTTTGCGTCGGGCTTCCGCCTTGAGATCCTTGACCATCGTCCGCTCCGTTACTTCTTCTTGCCTTCCTTGCGGAAGATGAATTCGCCCGCATAACGGACGCCCTTGCCCTTATAGGGCTCCGGCGGCCGCCATTCGCGGATCTCGGCGGCCACCTGGCCGACCTGCTGCCGGTTGATGCCGGCAACGATGATTTCCGTCGGCTTCGGCGTCGTGATCGTGATCCCCTGCGGGATCGCGTAGTTCACGTCGTGGCTGTAGCCGAGGGCGAGAACGAGGTTCTTGCCCTGGACCGACGCACGGTAACCGACGCCTTCGATCTCGAGCTTCTTCTCAAAGCCCGAGCTGACGCCCGTGGCGATGTTCTGAACCATGCTGCGCGACAGGCCCCACATGGAGCGCGCGCGCTGGGTCTTCGACCGCGGGCTGACCTTGACTTCGCCGTTCTCGAACACGCCCTCGATGTCCTCATGCAGGACAAAGGACAGCTCGCCCTTCGGGCCCTTCATGCGGACGGTCTGGCCGTCGACAGATGCGGTCACGCCCTGCGGGACCGGAATCGCTTTCTTGCCAATGCGCGACATGGCGCTCTTCCTTATTCCTGTATGCCCGATCAGAAGACCGTGCAGAGAACCTCACCGCCGACGTTCTGGTCGCGTGCATCGTGATCAGCCATCACGCCCTTCGGCGTGGAGACGATCGCAATGCCCAGACCATTGGACACGCGGGGCAGATTGGTCACCGACGAATAGACGCGGCGGCCGGGCTTCGACACGCGGGAGATCTCACGGATCACCGGCGCGCCGTCGTAGTACTTCAGTTCGATTTCGAACTCGGTACGGCCAGCGTCGAACTCGGTCGTCGAGTAGTCGCGAATGTAGCCCTCGGTCTTGAGGACGTCGAGAACGCGAGCGCGCAGCGTCGAGCCCGGTGTCTTGACCGAGGTCTTGCGGCGCATCTGGGCGTTCCGGATGCGGGTCAGCATATCGCCGAGCGGATCAACCATGCTCATGGTCGTATTCTCCTTACCAGCTCGACTTTACGAGGCCGGGGATGAGGCCCTTCGACCCGAGTTCGCGAAGCGCGATACGGGACATCTTCAGTTTGCGGTAGTTGGCGCGCGGACGGCCCGTCACCTCGCACCGCAGACGCAGGCGGGTTTTGGCCGAGTTGCGCGGAAGCTCCGCCAGCTTGAGGCGTGCCTCAAACCGCTCTTCCATCGGCAGGGACTGGTCATCAGCGATCGCCTTCAGCGCGGCGCGCTTGGCGGCGAAACGGTCGACAAGCGCCTTGCGGTTCTTGTTCTTCTCGATCGAGCTCTTCTTAGCCATGTGGCTCTCTCCTGCCGCTCAGGTACGGAACGGGAAGCCAAGAGCGCGGAGCAACTCACGCGCCTCGTCATCCGTCTGCGCCGAAGTGGCGACAATGATGTCCATGCCCCAGATCTGCTCGACCTGGTCGTAATTGATCTCCGGGAACACGATGTGCTCCTTGATGCCGAGGGCATAATTGCCACGACCATCGAAGCTCTTCGGGTTCAGACCGCGGAAGTCGCGGACGCGCGGCAGCGCGACGTTGATCAAGCGATCGAGGAATTCCCACATGCGCTGCTTGCGCAGCGTGACCTTGCAGCCGACGGCCTGGCCTTCGCGAAGCTTGAAGGTTGCGATCGAGGTACGCGCCTTCGTGATCACCGGCTTCTGGCCGGCGATACGGGCGAGATCGGCCGCGGCCGACTGCACCTTCTTCGAGTCCGCGACGGCCTCGCCGACGCCCATGTTCAGCACGATCTTGTCGATCGCGGGGACCTGCATCGCGTTCTTGTAGCCGAACTTCTCGTTCAGCTCCTTGCGGACCTGGTCCTCATAGACGCGCTTCAGGCGCGGTTCGTAGTTCACCGTATCAAGCATCGATCCGCTCTCCCGAGGCCTTGGCGACGCGGACCTTGCGGCCGTCGTCGAGCGTCTGGAAACCGACGCGGGTCGCCTTGCCGGTCGACGGATCGGCGAGCGCGATATTCGACAGGTGGATCGTGCCTTCCTTGCGGATCAGGCCCCCCTCCTGCTGCGCCGTCTGGCGCTGGTGGCGGACATGGACGTTGACGCCCTTGACGACGGCACGGTCCTCGCTCGGGATCACGCGCAGGACTTCGCCAGTCTTGCCCTTGTCCTTACCGGTGAGAACGACGACGCGGTCGCCCTTCTTGATCTTGGCGGCCATTACAGCACCTCCGGCGCGAGCGAAATGATCTTCATGTGGTTGCGGGCGCGAAGCTCGCGCGGCACCGGTCCGAAGATACGCGTGCCGATCGGCTCGCCTTCCTTGTTGATCAGAACGGCGGCGTTGCGGTCGAAACGGATCACCGAACCGTCCGCGCGCTTGATGTCCTTGGCGGTCCGCACGATGACGGCCTTGAGGACTTCGCCCTTCTTCACGCGGCCGCGCGGAATAGCCTCCTTGACGGAGACGACGATGATGTCGCCCACGCCGGCATATTTGCGCTTCGAGCCGCCGAGCACCTTGATGCACATGACTCGACGGGCGCCGGAATTGTCGGCGACGTCGAGATTCGACTGCATCTGGATCATGGCATCTTTCCCTTATCTGACGGGCCGGTTTCCCTCTCGGGACCTCGTCCGCCGCTACTTGTTCAGCTCTCGGCGGAAGCGGCCTGGTCTTCGACGACCCGCCAGCGCTTCTGCTTCGAAATCGGTGCGCTCTCTTCGATGGCGATCTGGTCGCCGACCTTGAAAACGTTGTTCTCGTCGTGCGCGTGATAGTTCTTCGTGCGCCGCACCGTCTTCTTCAGAAGAGGATGCGTGAAGCGCCGCTCAACCTTCACGACCACGGTCTTGTCGTTGGTGTCGCTCACGACGACGCCACGGAGAATGCGTTTCGGCATTGTCTATCCTCAGGCCTTCGCCTTCGCGGCCGTGCGCTTGGCGCGCGGCTTGGTTTCAGTCGTCTCGGCAGAAGCCTCTGCCTTCTTTGCGGGCTTCGCAGCCTTCGCCGGCTTTTCAGCCTTGGCGCGTCCGACCGGAGCCTCAATGCCGAGCGCACGCTCACGGTCTACCGTCTGGAGCCGCGCGATATCGCGACGAATCTGACGGAAGCGTGACGTGTTCTCGAGCTGGCCCGTCGCCCGCTGAAAGCGCAGATTGAACTGCTCTTTCTTCAGCTTCAGGATCTCGTCGTTCACCTGATCGGCGCTGAGCGTCCGGACATCGCTGATTTTCGTCATGGAAGTCAACCTCATTCAGCAATGCGCGCGACAAATCGCGTGCGGATCGGCAGTTTGGCGGCCGCAAGGCGCAGCGCCTCACGGGCCACTTCCTCGCTGACGCCGTCGAGCTCGAACATAATGCGGCCCGGCTTGACCTTCGCGGCCCAGTATTCCGGAGCACCCTTGCCCTTACCCATGCGGACTTCGGTCGGCTTCTTGGAAACCGGAACGTCCGGGAAGATTCGGATCCAGACGCGACCCTGGCGCTTCATCTCGCGGGTCAGCGCGCGACGGGCAGCCTCGATCTGACGCGCGGTCACGCGCTCAGGCTCCATGGCCTTCAGGCCGAAGGCTCCGAAGTCCAGGTTCGTGCCGCCCTTAGCAGCGCCGGAGATCCGGCCCTTGAACTGCTTGCGGAATTTCGTGCGCTTCGGCTGAAGCATGTTCTGTCCTCACCAAATCCTAGACGGGATCACTCGGCCGCTTCGCGCTCGCGGCGCGTACGGCCCTGGGACTGCTCGCCCTCATGCAGGCGCTTGTCCTGAGCCATGGGGTCGTGCTCCATGATCTCGCCCTTGAAAATCCAAACCTTGACGCCGCAGGTGCCCATCGCCGTGTGGGCGGTGGAGACGCCGAAGTCGATGTCCGCGCGCAGCGTGTGCAGCGGAACCCGGCCTTCGCGATACCACTCGGTACGAGCGATTTCGGCGCCGCCTAGACGGCCCGAGCAGGTGATGCGGATGCCTTCGGCGCCGAGACGCATCGCCGACTGAACGGCGCGCTTCATCGCACGACGGAAAGCCACGCGGCGCTCGAGCTGCTGGGCGATCGAGTCGGAAACGAGCTGGGCGTCGACCTCGGGCTTGCGCACTTCAACGATGTTGATGTGCACGTCCGAACCGGTCATCGAGCCGACCTTCTTGCGAAGCTTCTCGATATCCGCGCCCTTCTTGCCGATGACGATGCCCGGGCGAGCCGAGTGGATCGTGACGCGGCACTTCTTGTGCGGGCGCTCGATGACGATCTTCGAGACGGCAGCCTGCTTCAGATCCTTCAGCAGGGCGTCACGGATGCGCATGTCCTCGTGCAGCAGCTGGCCGTACTCGCCCTTATTCGCGAACCAGCGCGAATCCCAGGTGCGGTTGATGCCGAGACGCAGCCCGATCGGATTGACTTTCTGACCCATTAGGCGGTCTCCCGGACCTGGCGAACCACGATCGTGAGGTTCGAGAAGGGCTTTTCGATACGGCCGACACGGCCACGGGCGCGCGGCGAAAACCGCTTCATCACCAGTGCCTTGCCGACATGTGCTTCGGCGACGATGAGATCATCGACGTCGAGGCTGTGATTGTTCTCCGCGTTGGCGATCGCGCTTTCGAGCGTCTTCTTGACGTCCTTGGCGATGCGCTTTTGCGAGAATTCCAGATCGGCAAGCGCGGTCGAGACCGCCTTGCCGCGGATCAGCTGCGCGACGAGATTCAGCTTCTGAGGGCTGACGCGGATCAGCCGGGTCTTCGCCTGCGCTTCATTCTCCGGAAGGCGGCGATCACGAGCCTGCTTGCCCATCGATTACTTCCTCTTGGCTTTCTTGTCCGCCGCATGCCCGTAATAGGTGCGGGTCGGCGCGAACTCGCCGAGCTTGTGGCCAACCATCTCTTCCGAGACGAAGACCGGGATGTGCTTCTGGCCGTTGTGGACACCAAAGGTGAGCCCCACGAACTGCGGCAGAATGGTCGAGCGACGGCTCCAGGTCTTGATGACCTCGGAGCGGCCGGATCCACGGACGGCGTCTGCCTTCTTGAGCAGATAGCCGTCGACAAACGGACCCTTCCAGAGCGAGCGTGCCATCTCTCTTCCTTACTTCTTCTTCGCGTGCCGGCTGGACACGATGAACTTCGTGGTCGACTTGTTGCTGCGGGTCTTCTTGCCCTTGGTCGGCTTGCCCCAAGGCGTGACCGGGTGACGACCGCCCGAGGTACGACCCTCACCACCACCGTGCGGGTGATCGACCGGGTTCATCGCAACGCCGCGGTTATGCGGACGGAAGCCGAGCCAGCGCGAACGACCGGCCTTACCGTAGTTGACGTTGGCGTGGTCCGGGTTCGACACCGCGCCGACGGTCGCAAAGCACTGACCGTTGATCAGACGCTGCTCGCCCGAGTTCAGGCGGACGGCGACGTAACCCTGGTCACGGCCGACGATCTGGGCGTAGGCGCCGGCGGATCGGGCGATCTGACCGCCCTTCCCGATCTTCATCTCGATGTTGTGCACGATCGTGCCGACCGGGATCGAAGACAGAGCCATGGCATTGCCCGGCTTCACGTCGACCTGCTGGCCCGAGATCACGCTGTCGCCGACCTGCAGGCGCTGCGGCGCCAGGATGTAGGCGAGCTCGCCGTCGGTGTACTTCACCAGAGCGATGAAAGCCGAACGGTTCGGATCGTACTCGATGCGCTCGACCGTGCCGGCAACGTCAAGCTTGCGACGCTTGAAGTCAACGATGCGGTAGGTGCGCTTGTGTCCGCCGCCACGGAAGCGGACGGTCACGCGGCCGGTGTTGTTGCGGCCGCCGTTCGAGGACAGACCTTCGGTGAGGCTCTTCTCGGGCTTACCCTTGTAGAGCTCCGAACGGTCCACGATCACGAGCTGGCGAAGGCTCGGCGTGACGGGTTTGAAGTGTTTCAGTGCCATGATCTATGCCTCACAGACCCGTCGTCACATCGATCGTGTGGCCCTCGGCGAGGGTCACGACGGCCTTCTTGACGTCGCTCTGCTGTCCCAGACGGCCCTTGAAGCGTTTCACCTTGCCCTTGCGGACAAGCGTGTTGACGCCGAGGACCTTCACGTCGAACAGCTTCTCGACCGCTTCCGCGATCTGCGGCTTGGTCGCTGTCCTGGCCACCTTGAAGACGACCTGGTTGTGCTCTGACGCGAGCGTCGCCTTTTCGGTGATGACCGGCGACAGGATCACGTCGTAATGGCGCGGATCCTTGCTCATTTGAAGCGCTCCTCGAGGGCGTCGACAGCGGCGCGCGTCAGGACAAGCGTGTCGCGGCGCAGGATGTCGTAGACGTTGATGCCCTGAACCGGCAGCACGTCCGCGAACGGAACATTGCGGGCCGCCAGCCCAAGATTGGTTTCGACTTCGGTACCGTCGACGATCAGAACCGACGCCAGACCGAGCTTGGTCAGGGTCTCCTTGAACGCCTTGGTCTTGGCTTCCGCCAGGTTGGCCTTGTCGATGACGATCAGGCCGCCGTCCTTGGCCTTGGCCGAGAGAGCCAGACGCAGGCCGAGAGCACGCACCTTCTTCGGCAGATCGTGCGCATGGCTGCGAACGACCGGACCGTGCGCACGACCACCGCCGCGGAACTGCGGAGCGGACGCGGCGTGGTGACGAGCACGACCCGTGCCCTTCTGCTTGTACATCTTCGACTTGGTGCGGTTCACATCAGACCGCCCCTGAGCCACGTGCGTGCCTGCCTGGCGCTTTGCGAGCTGCCAGCGGACGACGCGGGCGAGGATGTCGGCGCGCGGCTCGAGACCGAAGATCTCGTCGGACAGGGTCACCTTGCCGGCGTCCTTGCCCTCGAATGTCTTGACGCTGATATCCATTACGCCTGCTCCCCGTCGGTCGTCTCAGGAGCCTGGGTCACGGCGTCGGTCTCTTCGACCGGAGCCTGGGACTCCTCGGCGGCCTGCTTCGGCGACGCTTTCTCTTCGTTGGCGAGACGGAACTTGCCCGGCGTCGGAACGCCGTCCGGAAGCTTCCGCTTCACGGCGTCGCGCAGCTCGATCCAGCCGCCGGCCGGACCGGGAACGGCGCCCTCGACGAGAACCAGACCGCGCTCCACATCGGTGCGGACCACCTTGAGGTTCTGCGTGGTGACGCGCTCGACACCCAGGTGACCGGCCATCTTCTTGTTCTTGAAGACCTTGCCCGGATCCTGACGGCCGCCGGTCGAACCGTGCGAACGGTGCGAGATCGACACGCCGTGGGTCGCACGCAGACCGCCGAAGTTCCAGCGCTTCATGGCGCCGGCGAAACCCTTACCAGTCGAGGTGCCCGTCACGTCGACGAACTGGCCGGCGACGAAGTGGTCGGCCGTGATCTCGGCGCCGACAGGGATGAGCCCGTCCGCCGGAACGCGGAATTCGACCACTTTGGCCTTCGGCTCGACCTGGGCAACGGCGAATTGGCCGCGCTGCGCCTTCGAGACGTTCTTCGTCTTGCGGAGGCCAGCACCAAGCTGGACCGCGGCGTAGCCGTCCTTCTCGACAGTGCGGTGGGCGACCACCTGGCACTGTCCGAGTTCCAGAACGGTGACCGGAACATGCTCGCCCGCATCCGTGAAGATGCGCGTCATGCCGACCTTCTTTGCAATCACTCCGGACCGCATTGTCGTGGTCCCTCTCAGAGCTTGATTTCGACGTCCACGCCGGCGGCGAGGTCGAGCTTCATCAGCGCGTCCACCGTCTGCGGGGTCGGATCGACAATGTCGAGAAGACGCTTGTGCGTGCGCATTTCAAACTGCTCGCGGCTCTTCTTGTCGACGTGGGGGCTGCGGTTGACCGTGAACTTCTCGATCCGCGTGGGCAGCGGGATCGGGCCGCGCACGCGCGCACCCGTCCGCTTTGCGGTCGAGACGATCTCCTTCGTCGAACTATCGAGAACTCGATGGTCGAACGCTTTGAGCCGGATACGGATATTCTGACCGTTCATGATCAGCCTCAATGGGGAGGACCGGCCGCCGAATGACGACCGTTCGCCCGTTAAAAGAAATTACTCGATGATGCTTGCGACGACGCCTGCACCGACGGTCCTGCCGCCTTCACGGATGGCGAAGCGGAGCTTCTCTTCCATCGCGATCGGGACGATCAGGGTGACCTCCATGGCGATGTTGTCGCCCGGCATCACCATCTCGGTGCCCTCCGGCAGCGTCACCACGCCCGTCACGTCGGTCGTGCGGAAGTAGAACTGCGGACGGTAATTGCCGAAGAACGGCGTG
>QDFX01000020.1 GCA_003347645.1 Rhizobiaceae bacterium CPCC 101076
CGGAACGGGAGAGGCCGATGGACACCCTAGTGACGGGAGTCTAACCCGCCGGGACCACATGCCTTGGGCCTCCGGATCTCGGGGTTCGTTACGCCCCTCCACCCGGCCACCGCACCCTTTCCCACGATCAGGCCGGTCCGGACCGCCCCTCCTCGGAAAAGAGTGGGGGATGTGTGGCATGAAATAGGAATATTGTCAAGATTCTTCTTGTGGAGATGCGGCCGTCACCGTTGCTGGTCCAACGCGATCAGTATTTAGCATTGCGGTGCATGAGCGATCGCCTAGTTCGTCAAATCCGCCCGGAGCCATTGAAAGACCAGCCTGCGACGGTGGCTTTCTCCACCTATGATTCCGCCGCCAACATCGTGTTGCTCGCGGATCCCGGAGCAGGGAAGACCTACACCTTCGAGCAGGCGGCCAGCAGATGCTCCGGTATATTTCTCACGGCACGAAGCTTTTTGAATGTGCCGATTCCTGAGGGCAACTCGCCGCTGTTCATCGATGCATTGGACGAAAAAAGATCTGGCCGGAGAGATCAAGATAGCGTCGATGCCATCGTGCGGAAGCTGTTTTCAGTCGGCAAACGACCCGTTCGAATATCTTGCCGGACCAGGGACTGGCTCTCGGAAGCTGATTGGTCGGCGTTCGAACCTTTTTTCGGCGACCACGGCGGCGCTGTCATTTTGGAACTTCAGCCCCTCACGTATGAGGAGCAATCTGCGGCATTAGGGATAAGCGGCATCGATGCAGCCCACTTTTTGGAGGAGGCGCGTTCTCGAGGGCTCGAAGATTTCTTGAGTAACCCTCAGAACCTGAAAATGCTTGCAGATGCGGTAAAGTCCGGGAATTGGCCTTCTTCACGGAGAGAACTGTACGATACCTCTACAGCACTCCTTCTAACCGAACACAATCGGGTTCGCGTCGGCGGCGCCGCAGATAATTATACGCACGCGGAACTTGAGAGAGCAGCCGGTGCGGCTTGCGCCGTTCGCTTGATCAGCGATGCGGAGGGAATAAGTCTCTTGCCAGCGGGCTCGGGAGACGACTTTCCAAGTTATCTTTCAATAAATTTCGTGGAAGCCGATCTCATGGAGTCGGCGTTGCTTAGGCGTGTATTTACGTCTGGTCGCTTGCCAGAGACA
The DNA here is from genome assembly GCA_003347645.1 of Rhizobiaceae bacterium CPCC 101076. Taxonomy (GTDB): domain Bacteria; phylum Pseudomonadota; class Alphaproteobacteria; order Rhizobiales; family Methylopilaceae; genus Flaviflagellibacter; species Flaviflagellibacter deserti. The sequence continues at coordinate 1,143 of QDFX01000020.1, forward strand.
GTTGAGTACATCCATAGGACCGTAGCGGAATTCGTGGGAGCAAAATGGCTCTCTAATCTTATCCGCCAAGGGCTACCGCTAGGACGTCTTTTGGCGTTGTTGGGCGTTGAGGCGCGCCCGACGTCGGAGCTTCGGGGCATCTATGCCTGGTTGCCGACCTTTCTTCCAGAGCATGCGGAAGACTTTATCTGTGCCGATCCTTACGGAGTGTTGTCCTATGGTGATGCTTCTAGCCTAGGGGTTTCACACAGACACAGATTAATCCAAGCTCTGGTTGAATTGTCCGAACAAGATCCGTGGTTTGCATCCCGTGGTTCGGCGCCGGCGGTGGGCGCAATTGCTGGCCCTGACATGACCGGGACATTTCAGGATATCATTCTCTCAAAAGAGTATAACTTCAGTATAAAGGCGCTCGTACTTGATGCGATAGCGGCGAACGGAAGGCTGTCCGGCCTGCTGAACGCCTTGCTAGAGGTTTTGCTCGATGAGCGAGCCGCTTATGGGCTGCGGTACCGAGTCGTGGATGCCCTCTCGTCACTGGGAGATGTCGGCCACGAAGCGCTCAAGAAGAGCTTCGCGAAATTTGGAAAGTCGGCCGATGATATACGCCTTCGCGCCGATACGATGCGGAAAATCTATCGATACCTACAAATAGATGACGTCGTAAGTTTAATTCGAGATGCCTTAGCTACATCGGAAGAAGTTGCCGTTGGCACTTTTTGGGTGTTGGCGGGGTCCATTAAGACCGATGACATCCCGTTGATTCTTGATCGGATCGCTGCAGGACAGAGAAAGAGCTTGACCAGGGCTGAAAGGAGGAATGCTTATGATGTAGCAGGTTTTATCGATCAAATATTAAAGAGGGTGTTGGAATCATCGGAAGATATTTGTCCAGAAAGACTATGGCGGTGGCTTAATTCTCGAAGAAGTATAAAGGAGCCATATGGCTTGGATCCTGATGACTCGTTGAAAGAGGCGCTCCGGAGTCGTCAAGAGATTGTTTCAGCGATGGTTAGGCGTCATCTGCTTGCCGTCGCTCTGGCTGATGGTCATTGGAGCGTATTCCAGCAAATAAGACAATGCACCTTCGATGTATTGGAGGAGATTAGTCTTCTCGAAATTGCTGCGTCACTGAGCGCAAGCATAAGTCTTTCCGCTAAGCGAAGAGTATTTTTATACGAAGCAGCATTACAGTTATCCCTTGGCAGTACGCGCATACATCGGGAGATATTTGAAGAACTGTTTGAGCTGCCGCAACGCTGGCCAGTCCTGGAAGCCGTCAGGCAGCGAAGCCTCGTCTTGGAGATTCCGTCGTGGAAGATGCGGGAGACCGCGCGCTCAATTGCTGAAGAGGCGAGGAGCGCATCCAGCCGAGTGCTGAGGATTCAAAATTTCCGAAAAGACATTTCCAAGATAGAGAGTGGAGAACATCTCAACTGGTTGGATTATGTTGGAAAAGTATATTTCGGATTATTCTCAGATGTGAATAAATCACTTTCCCCCATGGACCGATTAATAAGCCAGTTAGGGGTAGAAAACGCGGAAGCGGCTATAAGAGGGTTGTTGGCTCTATTGCAATCCAAGCATGTCCCCACGCTTGAACGGGTCTGTGACTTAACGGCCCAGCATAAGATGTTCGAATGGTGGTACGCGCTTTTAGCAGGCGTTGAGGTATTGTGGGAAGAAGGAGGGGACGTCGGAGCGCTCCCTGGCGAGACGCTCACAGCGCTTTTGGCGATGGAACTGTATATTCCGGTACTTGAAAGTGACGAGGGCGTATCTAGGCGCCGAGTTCCCTGCTGGAAGTCGCATCTGATGGTCGCGCGAGCAGATATTGCCTTCGAAGCATACGCGGGGATGGTGAGGGCTCGACTCAAGCACAGCACTGAATCGGTGGATGGCCTTCACGACATACTCACTCGTCCGGAATTCAAAAAGTTCAGAAAGGATTTCGTTCTTGAATTGGTTCGAAATTGGCAGCGTATGCCGAGTTACTATGTGGATAGGCTTACGAGGTTCATCCTTCGGCGTTCTGCAATGCATGCGGAATTCATTGATATTGTTTCTGATGCACTCAAGTGCAAAGAGTTCAAATATAAGGCGCTATGGCTGGTAGCAGCTTATCTGATCGATGAACAAAGATTCCAGCGCAAACTTCGTTCTTACGCTAGGAAGAATAAGGACAGTGTCTGGGCATTGAGAGACGCCGTTCGCGATAGCGAAGAGGGGGGTCTAATCGAGTTGAGTGTCAGGCAGCTTGAGCTATTGATCAGCTTGTCGGCGGCTCACTATCCGAGTTGTGGCTATCCGACCGGAGGGTGGTCTGGTGATCAAAATGATTGGGATGCGGCCGAGTTCGTTCGGAGCCTGATATCAAGACTGTCGACCAACTCGGGAAGAGAAGCCGCAGATGCATTGAGTAGGTTGGCCGTCAATCCCGCCTACTCGTCGTACGTTGATTACTTGAAGCATGCCCTATCGAATCAACGAGATCGCACTCGAGAGGCTCAATATAAGAAGCCGAATTGGATGCAAGCAATAAGTACTCTTAAGAATGAGGCGCCAGCCAATATAGTCGACTTGCAGGCGCTCATTGTTGCACATTTGAGGGATATCGGAGCCGAAATAACGGCTGGCAACACAGACCTTTATAAGCGCTTCTGGAACGAAGATTCCTATGGAAGGGTGACGTCGCCCAAAAGCGAGGAGAGCTGTCGTGATGTATTAGTCGACCTTGTTCGCGCAAAAGTGGGGCATTTCGGAATCGACGTCGAACCGGAAGGGCACATGGCCCGAGACCGTCGCGCTGACATGACGGCGGCTCGATCGGGAAACAAGGTCGTGGTGGAATTGAAGAGGCATTATCACGCGGATGTCTGGAGTGCGGCTTCCACGCAGTTGGATCGGTTTTACGCGAGAGATCCTGAAGCCGGAGGCTATGGGGTTTTCGGCGTGTTCTGGTTCGGTGAAAATCGCCCTAAATCTCCTCCTGCGCGAGTAGGTGCAGGCAAACCGACCTCCGCTGGGCAGATGGAAGCCATGCTTCGCGATAGCCTACCGATCTCTGCAAAGCAAAGGATCGATATAGTAGTCGTGGACGTGTCTGGGATAGAGCCGCCAGTGACCGTCTCTAATGAGGCGGCCTACTAACTAACAGCGGGATCGGTGTGGGGTCGCTAGTGCCGCTCAGCGCTTGATTGTTGCTCCGCTCCCGCACGCTCAGGTCCTTCCAGCAGTTTCCTCAACTGGTGTTGCAGCCCGCCCGCGGGATTTTCCAGATGCTCCGGTCAGCAGTAACTGGATCCCCCCACGCCCTTGTCTTTCGACCAAAAATTGCCATCTATAGGGGATGCAACATAAACACGAATTTTCCCCGGGGGACACGGTCGAGTGGACCAAGGCGCCGTTCAACGTGCAGCGCGGCCTCTACGAAGTGGTTCGCCAGATGCCGGAAGGGCATGACGGCGAGCTGCAATATCGCATCAAGAGCAAATCCGAACTGACCGAGCGCGTCGTCAGCGAGACGCAGATCTGCTCGCGGCCGACCAATGGCGCCACGTCGCGGCGCGACGCGATGTTCTCTCCGGACGGCGGCAAGAGATGATCGGCGTGTCGTCCCCGGCCGGTTACAGGTTCGCGGGCGACAACGACAATATCGACCATCCGACCATGCGCTCGTCGTCCTATGAAGGCGGCGGCTTCGAACAGCTGTTCGCCGTCGAGCCGGCGGGATTGCGAGGCCTGAACCGGCTGGTGAGCAAGCTCAACGTCCTGGTCGGGACCGGCGGGATTTCCGACTTCCAGCTCGGCCGCTGGCGCGACGAGCGGCACCATATCCACGGCGTCCTGTTTCCGAGCGCGATCGAGCTCGAACTCGCACGGCTTTCGCTCTCGCTCTGACGCGCGGGCGCGTTTCTCTTTGTTCAGGAGGTACCCATGGCATACATCGTCACCCGGATGGAGGTCGAAGGACCGTCCGTCATCGCCATTTCCTCCACCGTCAGCCGCTACGATTCGCTCTGGCAGGCGCAGAACCACGCCGAGCTTCTGGCGCGGAGCCATTCGACCTTCAAATTCGACCAGGAGCGCGCCTGCTGGCAGGGGCACGACCGCGACGGGCGGACGTTCCGATACATGGCCGACCGTCCTGTCATCCGGCGCACCTAAGGTGGATGACCTCACAGGCTCTCGCGCTGCGACGGCAATCTCGACGGAGTCGCGGGGAATGGACTTTCAGCAGCCGGCCGGGCTCTACACGCGACGGAAATCGACGTCGATGGGGCGGCCGCCGTCCTATCGGCGGTTCCCGAGCCTGGCGATGGCGGTGCGCCACGCGGTCGAGGAGCAACGCGATTTGCTGATTCGCTGCACGATCGAATGCGGCGAGCTCTCGCTCGACCACCGGCAGATCCTGGATATCTATGAGAGCGATGCCGGGCGCACGGCGATCGCGGCTATCCGCGAGGAATGACGGGCCGCGAGGAATGACGCGGAGGCGGGCAAAAAGAAGCCCGCCTGGGAGCGGGCTCTTCTCGACGGGTCACCGCGCCGGTTACTGGCCGGGAACGGAAGGCGCCATCAGAGCAACCAGGAGATCGGGTCGAGAGGTTCCCATACTCGACCGACCGTCGACCGGTCGCAGCACTGCCGCTGTCGGAGACAGTGTCCGAGTTCAACGGGGCGCCGGGACTTCCGTTCCGGCATGGAATCCGTTCAGAGCGCCTCGGTGGTCAGCTGGTGCTCGCGCACCACGCGCTCGGGCCCTTCGGGCAGCTTGCGCAGGCGGTATTGCAGCTCGCCCGAGGAATTTTCCGGCAATAGGCGAGTGATTTCATAGCGTCCGGTCGCGTTCTGCGAGCCTGCTTCGCCGGTGAAAAGCACGGATTGTCCAATGGAATATTTATGCATTTTTCAGAACTACCACGAAAATAAAATCGGCGCATCCCTTTGAATTTCGAGCGAACGAGTCCATATTACGAAAGCGCAGCACGCATTTCCGGCTCAATCGAACCGAATAAAACCGGTGGGGAAAATCTTTCCTCGCCTGGTTGTGCTGGGCCGACACTTTTGGTTTGCCTTGTCCGTACGCGCCTATCGGTGGTGTGCATCAAGTCACGTCCCGAATGTTCGTAAGTTAGGCAGCGCGCAAATGCGCGTAATACGGAGGCCATCACATGGCTCAGACAGGTATCGTCAAGTTCTACAACTCGCAGAAGGGCTTCGGATTCATCCAGCCCGAGAGCGGCGGCCCGGACGTGTTCGTCCACGCAACCGCGCTCGAGCAGGCTGGCATCTACACGCTCAGCGAAGGCCAGAAGGTTTCGTTCGAGGTCGTCAGCGACCGCGGCAAGACCAAGGCTGCGAGCCTGCAGACCGCCTGACGAAACGAAGGCCCGGCTTTGCCCGGGCCTTTTTGCTTGCCGAGCGGGGTGAATGAGCTGACCGAGAAAAAGAGCCTTCAGGACCAGGCCGACTTCTTCCGGGAGCAGGGCAAGTCCGGCTCTCCCGAGCACCGCTCGCTGATGAACAACCTCGCCGAGTCGTATGAGCTCGACGCGCGCAAGAAGGCGGCTACCGAGCCGCCGCCGCCGTTGAAGCCGGAGGATGAGTAATGGCCTCTGAGGTCACCGAGGAACGCAAGAAATTGCGCCAGCAGCAGTCCCAGGACGGCGTGAAGGCGATGGCCGAGTATCACGACGAGCGCGTGCAGATGGCCAAGCGTACCGAAAAGCTGCGCGCCATGCGGCTCGCCAAGGAAGCCGAGGAGGCCGCGAACGCCGCGCCGCCGGCTCCGAAGAAGAAATCCGCCAAGAAGGCCTGATGCGCGGTACCTGACGCGCGGTACTGGCGCGGCCGGTGCTCCTCCCCACATAAGACTGCGGGGCAAGAGGAGCATGCATGGCCTTTTCCGCATTCCGGTCCGCCGTCGCGGGCGCATTCGCCCTTGTGCTTGCCGTGTCGCCCGCCTACGCGCAGGAGCGGCCCGACAGTTCCGGACCGGGACGGGAGGGCGTTCTCGCGCTCCTGCCGGCCGATAGTACGACCGAGCACAGGCTCGACCTTCCCACCGGCGCGCTGGCCTATACCGCGACCGCCGGCACTTTCTCCCTGTTCGACCAGAGCGGCGAACGCTCCGCCGCGATCACCTACACCGCCTATGTGCTGAAGGGCGCGGACGCCGGTTCGCGGCCCGTGACCTTCGTGTTCAATGGCGGGCCGGGAGCATCCTCGGCCTATCTGCATCTCGGCGTGGTCGGGCCGAAGGTCGTCGACTTCTCGCAGCCGTCCGATGCCGCGACCGCGCGGCTGCACGACAATCCCGATACCTGGCTCACATTCACCGACCTCGTTCTGATCGACCCGGTCGGCGCCGGCTGGAGCCGCGCGGCCAAGGCCGACAAGGCCTCCGATTTCTGGAGCATCGGGGCGGACGCCTCGTCGATCGCCAAGGTGATTTCGCTCTATGTGGCCAAGAACAGCCGCGGCGCCTCGCCGAAATATCTGCTCGGCGAGAGCTATGGCGGCTTCCGCAGCGTGAAGGTGGCCAAGGCGCTGCAGGAGGACCAGGGCATTCTGGTCTCCGGCATCACCATGCTGTCGCCATTCCTGGAGGGGCGGCTGATGTTCGGCACCGACCGTTTCGCGCTGCAGGCGGCGCTGCAATTGCCGTCGCTGGCGGCGGCGGAGATGGATCGGACGAAGACATTCTCGCCGGAGAGACTGGCGGAGGCGGAGCGCTTCGCGCTCGGCGACTACCTTTCGACACTGGCCGGCAAGCCGCCGGAGGGTGGAGCGGGCCGCGCCTTCTTCGAGAAGGTCTCGGCGCTGACCGGCGTGCCCTACGAGGTGGTGGAGCGGACGCGCGGCTTCGTCGGCGACGAATTCCGCAAGCGCGCGAAGGAAGGGGCGATCACGAGCGCCTACGATGCCGCTTTCGCGACGCCGGACCCGTTCCCGGAGGACGCGGATGAGACCGGCTCGGACCCCGTGCTCGACGGCTTCACCCAGGCGCTCGGCGGCCTCGCCGTCGGCTATATGCGCGACGAACTGGGCTTCAAGACCGACATGACCTTCAACCTGCTCAACCGCGAAGTGGCGGGAAAATGGGAATGGGGGCGGGGCGGGATGGGCGCGGCCAGCGCGGACCACGATTTCCGGGAACTCCTGGCGCTCAATCCGAAGCTGACGGTGCTCGTGGCGCACGGGCATAGCGATGCCGTGACCCCGTATGCGGTGAGCCGGTACGTGCTCGACCATCTGCCGGCGAAGGGACTGGCGGAGCGGACCGAGCTCCGGACCTACAAGGGCGGCCACATGTTCTATTTCGACCCGGCGGCGAGGGCGGCGTTTGCGACCGACGCCGGGGATTTCTACCGCAAGGCAGGACTTTGAAGGAGTGAGCGAGGATGCCGCTTGTCCGTATCGACGTGCCTGAAGGAATGGGCGCCGATGTGCGTCGCGCGATCGGAGATACCGTCTACGAGGCGATGCGCGCCACGTTGAACGTGCCTGAGAACGATCGTTTCCAGGTGATCACCGAGCATTCGAGGTCCGACCTGATCATCGACCCGGACTATCTTGGGATCGAGCGAAGCGAGGCCGCGATCCTGATCCAGGTGACGCTCTCGATCGGGCGTACCGTCGAGATCAAGAAGGCCTTCTACAAAGCCGTCGCTGACGGCGTGCACGAGCGGGCCGGACTGCGGCGCGAAGATGTGTTCATCAACCTCGTCGAGGTGCGGCCAGAGGACTGGTCGTTCGGCAACGGCGTGGCGCAGTATGTCAGCTAATTATACAATATAAATATGTTTTATAGGCGATTGCTATGTACCGCTGCTCCACCCTAGTCTGGCGGTGCTGACCGGAAGGACTGAAATCCGCAACTTCGCCGAGGCCTACAAGGTGTTCTACCAGAAGGTGCCGACGGACGGCGGCAACTACACGATCGACCATTCGGCCTTCATCAATTTGCTCGACCGGGAGGGCCGCTATCTTCGGCTTTTCCCCGCCCTCGACGTCGAGCGCGCGAATGGCGCAGATCATCGAGCCGCATCTCGAAGGCTAGGCGGGCCCCGGCAATTCACTCATCGAGGGCTGCCTTCCGTATTCTAGACTTTAGTCGATGATTTGGCACGGTTGATGCAGGGTAATCCGCATCGTGCATGCAATCCTGCGTGCAATGATGCGGGGGCGGACAAATGGCGCTGGATTTGGCTCAATTGCCCAAAACCGAGGCGCAAGACAGTCGCCACAGGGCGCTGATCCAAGGCAGTCATCTCACCAAGATCTATGCGACCTCCACGGGCCCGCTCGTCGCGCTCGACGACGTATCCTTTGACATCCGCGAGGGCGAGTTCGTCTCGTTGGTGGGGCCAAGCGGTTGCGGCAAGAGCACCTTGCTCAGCCTGCTGGGTGGCCTGGAGGAGCGTTCCGAGGGAACGCTCACGTTGAACGGCCAGGATCTCGACCGGCCACGTCCCGATATCGGCTTCATGCTGCAGACCGCCGTGCTGTTTCCCTGGCGTAGTGTGATGGAGAACATCCGCCTGCCGGGGGCGATCCTCGGGCTGGACCGCAAGGCGCAGGCCGAGCGCTGTCAGGAATTGCTGGAACTCGTCGGCCTTGCCGGCTTCGGTGACCGCTATCCGAACGAACTCTCCGGCGGCATGCGTCAGCGCGTGGCGCTCGCCCGGCTGCTCGCCCATGACCCCGACGTACTCCTGATGGACGAGCCTTTCGGCGCGCTCGACGAATTCACCCGCGAGACGATGAACCTGGAACTGCTGCGGATCTGGTCGGCGACCGGAAAGACCGTGGTGTTCGTCACTCACAATATCGGTGAGGCGGTGTTCCTCTCCGACCGGGTGTTCGTGATGACCCCGCGTCCGGGCCGGCTGGCCGGCGTGGTCGAGATCGACCTGCCGCGCCCTCGCCAGACCGAGATGATGCGCGAGCCCCGCTATTCCGAACTCGTCTTCGATATCCGCCACATGCTGGGAGTCGACTGATGACCATCGCCTATGACCAGTCGATTGCCGGCGATGCGGAGACGGGCCGCGCATCCACGATCGAACGACACATCGCGCAGGAGAAGGCGAGGGCGCGGCGCAAGCGCATGACCAACCGGCTGCTTGCCGCCGGCTTCGGCATGTTCGTGCTGTTCCTGTGGTGGCTGTTCTCGGCGCTCGGCCTGATCCACCGGCTGATCATCCCGCCGCCGGGCGAGGTGCTGTCGGCATTCTTCCGTGTCGCCAGCGCCAGCTATTTCTGGCCGAACGTCATGGTGACCCTTTCGGAGATCGCGGCCGGCTTCGCGCTCGGGCTCGCGAGCGGCGTCGTGTTCGGCGTCTCGGTCGCGATGTTCGAGAGCGTGCGGGCGACGATCTATCCCTATCTCGTCGCCCTGCAGGCGCCGCCGAAGATCGTGCTGGCACCAATCTTCGTCACGTGGTTTGGCTTCGACGAGGCCTCGAAGATCGCGATGGCCGTGGTGATGAGCTTCTTCCCGATGTTCCTCAACACGCTGACGGGGCTCGCTTCGGTCGAACCGAATGCGGTGAAGCTGATGCGCTCGCTGACCGCGTCGCGCTGGCAGACCTTCCGCTATCTCCTGCTGCCGAACGCGCTGCCGACGATGATGGCGGGCGTGAAGCTTTGCTGGACGCTGGCGGTGCTCGGCGTCGTCGTCGGCGAGTTCGTCGGTGCCTCGGCGGGCATCGGCTACCTGATCCACGCCTTCAACTTCCAGCTCGATATCAGCGGTGTGTTCGTCCTGATCCTGCTGCTCTCGATCTTCACCCTGGTCGTCTACCAGCTCATCGAGAATCTTGAGAAGAAAATCATATTTTGGTCGGGGATGTGAGTATCGAAATCAGACTACCGGAGGCAATAATGAGATCGTTCAAGAACACTACGCGCAGGACGGCGATGGCCGTCATCGCCGGCGCATCTTTTGTCCTCTCGGCGGGGCCGTCCCTCGCGCTCGAGAAGATCGTCGGCGTCACGGCGCAGGGCGGCCCGACGGCGCAACTCTTCCCGTTCTTCATCGCGATGGAGAAGGGCTACTACAAGGACGAGGGGCTCGACGTCGACATCAAGTTCTCCAAGGGCAGCTCCGATGGCGCCCGCCAGCTCGCCGCCGGCAATGTCGAGTTCGCGATCGTCTCGGCCGCCGCGCTGATGCAGACGCAATATGCCGGCTTCCCGCTCAAGGTGATCATGCAGGTCTATTATCCGGACACATTCGACATCGTCGTGCCGGAGAAGAGCGACATCAAGTCGATCGCCGACCTGAAGGGCAAGACGCTCGGCCTCTCGGATCTCGCCGGTGGTGAGGTGACGATGACCCGCGCCTCGCTCTCCGTCGCCGGCGTGAAGGAAGGTTCGGAGGTGAAGATGGTCGTCGCCGGTGAAGGCGATCCCACCACGATACGTTCGTTCGAGGAGGGCCGCATCCAGGCCTATGCCGGCGCCAAGCGCGATATCCTTCTTATTCCGGCGCAGGGCATCCCGCTTCGTGTTATCACGCCGCCGGAAGTCGCGACCTTCCCGGGCGATGGTCTCGCCGTTCGTGCCGAGACGCTCAAGGAGAAGCCGGAGACGCTGGCGAAGCTCGTTCGCGCGACTCTGAAGGGCTGGGCATGGGCGAAGGCCCATCCGGACGAGGCGTTCATGCTGATGAAGACGAAATGGGCGGCGGCGACTTTGGGCGACAACCCGGTCGCGGAGCCGTTCTGGAAGCTCGTCCTCGCCTATTACACCGCGCCATCCGAGGTCGAGAAGCACGGCACGATCCTGCCGGCGCGCTGGAAGAACTACATGGACTTCATGCAGCTCGGCGAGGAAGAGCAGAAGCCGCTGAAGGGGCCGGTCGAACTCGACGCCCTGCTGACCAACGACGTGGTCGACAAGGCCTATGTGGGGCTCGACCTGAAATCCGTGAACTGAGGTTCAGAGTCCACGCCGACAACAAAGCCCCGGCTTCACGCCGGGGTTTTTCTTTTCAGCGCTTCACCTCGTCAACTGATTCCCTGACGATCCTGAGATGCCGCCGCATCTCCTCGGCGGCGCCCGGACCGTCTCCGCGCTCGATTGCCTCGACGACGCGGCCGTGCTCGATCACCGAAAGCTTGAGGCGGTCGAAGCCGAGGAACTGCGCACGGCGGAACGGCGCCAGGCGCTGGCGAACGCCGAGGGTCAACTCGGCCAGATAGGAGTTCTGGCTGCCGCGATAGATGGCTTCATGGAAAGCGAAGTTCAGCTCCATATAGCCGTCGAGCTGACCGCTCTGGGCCATCGCTCCGCAATCCTCATGCAGCGAGCGGAGCGCGGCCTTCTCGGCGGCTGGCATGCTGAGCGCCGACCAATGGGAGCATAGCGCCTCGAGCTCGGCCATGACCGCGAACATCTCGTTCAGCCGGTCCTGGGTGAAATGAGCGACGACCGCGCCGCGCCGCGGCCTGGCTTCGGCGAAGCCGATCGCCTCGAGCTGGCGGATAGCTTCGCGAATGGGGGTTCGCGATACGCCGAACCGGCGCGCGAGGCCTACCTCGTCCAGCGCGACGCCGGGTGCGATTGCGCCTCGAGCGATCGCGTCGGCCAGTTCTTCCTTGATGAGCTCAGCCCGAGTCTTTGGGCGCTCGTCGGGAGGGACCGACTGAAAATCGAGCGGCAACACGGACCTGACATAGTTCATATCAGCATCTTATCATCTTCCACGTCGTTCGCCCTACACGACAAGTGAAAGTTGTCCCCATGCCGCCGTCGGGGGCAGTCGCGGGGGCTGCTGGCGGCATTGGCGCGGCGTGCCCATTTGGGCGTAAATGAACGCCATGACTTCTTCCGCCCCCGTCACGCTGACCGACAAGCAATTCGCCCAGATCGCCCGGGCGCTCGCCGAGCCGCGCCGCGTGCAGATCCTCCAGGCGATCGGAACCTGCAAGGGGTCGATGGCCTGTGGCGCGCTGAGGGACATGCAGGACATCAGCGCCGCGACGATGTCCCATCACATGAAGGAACTGGAGACCGCCGGGCTGGTCGAGATCGTCCGGGACGGCAAGTTCGCCAACCTCGTCCTGCAGCGCGATGTGCTGGAGGCCTATCTGGCGCGCCTGTCGGAGATCTGAGCCTGCCGCCTGGCTGCGGCAATCCGGCACGTCATTTCGATAATTGTAAAACTGTCTTACCGACCCGATGTCATTTCGACAATCATCGAATTGGCAAAAGCCAGGAGACGGAAATGAGCAAACTTGCAGGCAAGGTCGCGGTCGTGACCGGGGCATCGAAAGGCATCGGGGCAGGCATCGCCAAGGCATTGGCGGAGGCGGGGGCCTCGGTCGTCGTGAACTATGCAGGCAGCAAGGACGGCGCCGAGAAGACGGTCGTCGAGATCACCAAGGCCGGGGGCAAGGCGATTGCGGTGCAGGCCGACGTCGCGAAGTCCGCCGACGTGGAGCGCCTGTTCAAAGAGACGGTCGCCGCCTATGGCCCGGCCGATATCCTGGTGAACAATGCCGGCGTCTACGCATTCGGAGCGATCGAGGATTTCACCGAGGAGGAATTCCACCGCCAGTTCAACATCAATGTCCTGGGCCTCCTGCAGGCGACGCGCGCGGCGGTGAAGGGCTTCGGCGACAAGGGCGGCAGCGTCATCAATATCAGCTCGCTCGCGAGCCGAATTACACCGCCGAACAGTGCGATTTACAGCGGCACCAAGGGCGCGGTCGACGCGATCACCGCGACGCTGGCGAAGGAACTCGGGCCGAGGCAGATCCGGGTCAATTCGATCAACCCAGGCCCGGTCGAAACGGAAGGCTATGTGACGGTGGGCGTCGCAAACAGCGAAGTGGAGACGCAAATGGTGGCGCAGACGCCGCTCGGACGTGTGGGGCAACCGCAGGATATTGCGCGGGTCGCCGTCTTTCTCGCCTCCGAGGATGCCGGCTGGCTGACCGGAGAGTCGATTATTGCCGCAGGCGGCTTTCGCTGAAAAAACGGGTGGGAATGGCGCCATTCCCACCCGACGCGTTCAGGCCGTGGCCGGCCTGCGGGCGAACAGGCCGAAGCCGGAGATGATCAGGTAGCAGACGACCGGCACGATCAGCGCGGTGGCGATGGTCGAGGCGTCGGCGAGGCCGCCGGTGATGACCGGGATTATAGCGCCGCCGACGATCGCCATGCAGAGCAGGCCCGAGCCTTCCGGCGTCTTGCTGCCGAGACCGTCGACGCCGAGCGCGAAGATGGTCGGGAACATGATCGAGTTGCAGAGGCCGACCGCGATCAGCGCCCAGCCGGAGATCGTGCCTGTCGTTCCCATCGAGATCAGGACGAGCGTGGCCGAACCGGCGGCGAAGATCGCGAGCAGGAGGCCGGCCGGAACCTGGCGTAGGAGCCACGAGCCGATGAAGCGGCCGATCATGGCGCCGCCCCAATAGAAGGCGATGTGCTCGCCGGCGCTCTGCGGGGTCAGCGCCAGCGTGGTCGGCAGTTCGAGATAGCTGACGAGGACCGAGCCGATCGAGACCTCGGCGCCCACGTAGCAGAACATGGCGACGACGGCGAAGAGCATGCGGGGACGCTGGAGCAGCGAGATCGAGTCCCGGAAGCCGACTTCCTCCGGCCGCTCGTTCGGCACCGCATGCCGCTGGAACCAGAAGATCGCGGCGATGATCGCGAGCACGATGGCGATACCGATATAGATGTTGGCGATGATCGCGCCTTCCTCGGCCCGGAAGGCGGGAAGCTGTTCCGGCGGGATGGTCGCCGGGTCGACGGAGGCGACAGTGCCGAGCAGGAGCTGGGCGCCGATATAGGGCCAGATCGTCGTGCCGAGCGAATTGAACGCCTGGGCGAAGGTGAGGCGGCTGGAGGCCGAGGCCGGATCGCCAAGGCCCGCGATCAGCGGATTGGCCGCGACCTGCAGGATGGTGATGCCGCCGGCCACGACGAACAACGCGACGAGGATCGGCCAGTAGACGCCGGACTGGGCTGAGGGCCAGAACAGCAGCGCGCCGCACGTCATGATGAGCAGGCCGACGACGAGGCCCTTCAGATAGCCGATGCGGGCGACGAGCGTGCCGGCCGGGATCGAGAAGAACAGATAGGCCATGAAGAAGGCGAACTGCGTCAGCATCACCTCGGCATAGGAGAGCTGGAACAGGCCCTTGAGCTTCGGGATGAGGATGTCGTTGAGGCTGGTCGTGCCGCCCCAGATGAAGAAGAGACCAATGATCAGCCAGACGAGGGCGGGCGCGGCTTTCGTTGTGCTGCGGGTGGAAACGCTGGGGCTTTCCTGCATCGGGACCTCTCGTCGTTGCCTCGGGCGCAAATGGTCGCGCCGCCTCGGCCGGCCATATCATTCCCACTTTGTGTAACGACGATAACCCACCCGCGCCTTATTCGTTCGGCGATTCCGGCGTTTCGCACCGCGACCTTTCCCAGGACCCATGCATGCTGAGAACCTTTGCGACTGCCTTGTCCTTGCTTCTGATTTCGACCGCCGCCCAGGCGCAGGACCGGCCGGTCTACGGACCGGAACTTCAGGGCTTCGACTATCCCTTTCCGGTCCAGACCTTTGGGGTCACCTCGCAGCGGCAGAGCCTGCAAATGGCCTTCATGGACGTCGCGCCGACCGGTACGGCCAACGGGCAGACCGTGGTGCTGCTGCACGGCAAGAATTTCTGCGGCGCGACCTGGGGCGCGACGATCAAGGTGCTGTCGGAGGCCGGCTACCGGGTGATCGCGCCGGACCAGGTGGGCTTCTGCAAGTCGTCGAAGCCCGCGGCCTATCAGTTCAGCTTCCAGCAGCTCGCCAGGAACACAAAGGACCTGCTCGCCTCGCGGGGGATCGAGAAGGCGATCGTGATCGGCCATTCCATGGGCGGCATGCTGGCGGCGCGCTTCGCCATTGAGTATCCGCAGGCGGTCGAGCGGCTGATGCTGGTGAACCCGCTCGGGCTGGAGGACTGGCAGGCCGAGGGCGTGCCCTATGCGGCCGTCGATGCGGGCTACCAGAACGAGCTGAAGACCTCGTTCGAGACCATCAAGAACTACCAGCTCAAATTCTATTACGACGGGGTCTGGAAGCCGGAATATGACCGCTGGGTCGAGATGCTGGCTGCCATGTATGCGGGACCCGGCAAGGAAGCCGTTGCCTGGAACCAGGCGCTGACCTCCGACATGGTCTTCACCCAGCCGGTCGTCCACGAATTCAAGCGCATCAAGGCGCCGACGACCCTATTCATCGGCCAGACCGACAAGACCGCGCCGGGCGCCAACCGCGCATCGCCGGAGGTCGCCGCGCGGCTCGGCGACTATCCGGAACTCGGGCGGCGGACGGCCAAGGCGATCCCGAACGCGAAGCTGGTCGAGTTTCCCGGCCTTGGCCATTCACCGCAGGTCGAGGCGCCGGAGGTGTTCCACAAGGCGCTGCTGGAGGCGCTGTCGCAGGGCTGACGACAACAAGCGCGGGCGATTGACAGAAATCGCCGCGCGCGGTTCCTACCGCCCATGCTGAGTGATCTTCCGCCGATCCCGGACGGCTATTCGCCGGTTCCTCCGGGCAAGCTCGCCACAATCGTCACCTGCCTTGAAATGCTGGAGAAGCCGCCGCGCAAGGCGGTGCGCCCGGTCGAGCGGCCGATGCTGGTCGAACGCTGGGAGAAGCCCCCGCTCGACGAATACCGGGCGCTGTTCCGCGCCATCGGCGAGGACTGGCTGTGGTTCTCCCGGCTGGTCATGCCGGAGGAGGAATTGCGCGGGAAGCTCGACCATCCGCTGGTCGAGAACTATTTGCTGCGCGACGGCAAGCGCGCGATCGGGCTGGCGGAACTCGATTTCCGCGTCGGGGGCGAATGCGAGCTCGGCCTGTTCGGCCTGACGCCCGATGCGACCGGCCAGGGCGGCGGGCGGTTCCTGATGAGCCGCATGATCGCCCGGGCCTGGTCGCGGCCGATCACGCGGTTCTGGCTGCACACCTGCACCTTCGACAGCCCGCAGGCGCTCGGCTTTTATAAGCGCTCGGGCTTTCGGCCCTATGCGCTGATGGTCGAGATCGCCGAGGACCCGAGGCTGTCGGGCCATTTGCCGAGGACTGCGGCGGCGCATATCCCGCTGGCGGTGGAGGCGGCCCGGGTGGTCCCAACCAATTTGGTCGGATGATCAACCAGATCGCCATTTCCGGGTTTCGCTCGCTGCGTGACATCACGATCGAGCTCGAACGCCTGACGGTCGTCACCGGAGCCAATGGCAGCGGCAAATCGAGCCTTTACCGCTCGCTCAGGCTGCTTGCCGATGTCGCGCAGGGACGGGTGATCCGCTCGCTCGCCGAGGATGGCGGACTGCAGTCCACATTGTGGGCCGGTCCGGAAAGTTTCGGGCGCGAAGTGAAGGCCGGACGGCATGCGGTCGAGGGGACGCGTCGGAAAGGGCCGATCAGCCTCAAGCTCGGCTTCGCCGGAGACGATTTCGGCTATGCGATCGATCTGGGACTGCCGCTGCCCTCGTCCTCGATGTTCTCGCTCGACCCCGAGATCAAGAGCGAGACCGTCTGGATGGGATCGGCGCCGACACGGTCGAGCATCATGGCGGAGCGGCGTGGACCGTCGGTGCGGATACGCGGCGAGACCGGAGCCTGGCGGCAGGCGTTCCAGACGCTCGCGCCGGTCGACAGCATGATGACGCATTGCGCGGAACCGACCGAGGCTCCGGAACTATTCGTGCTGCGCGAGCGGATGCGGGAATGGCGGTTCTACGAGCATTTCCGGACCGATCGCGAGGCTGCCGCCCGAAGGCCGCAGATCGGGACCCATACGCCGGTACTGGCGAGCGACGGCGCCGATCTCGCCGCCGCGGTCCAGACGATCCTGGAAATCGGTGGGGCCGACGATCTGCGCGAAGCGGTGTCGGATGCCTTCCCCGGAGCGGAGATCGAGATCGACGAGGCAGGCGGCTATTTCGAATTGCGGATGCGCCAGCATGGCCTGCTCAGGTCATTGAAGGCAGCGGAGCTATCCGACGGGACGCTCCGCTATCTGCTTCTCATCGCGGCGCTGCTGTCGCCTCGTCCGCCGGAGCTGATGATCCTGAACGAACCGGAATCGAGCCTTCACCCCGATCTCCTGCCATCCCTTGCGCGCCTGATGGCAAAGGCGTCGGCGCGTTCGCAGATCATCCTCGTTTCGCACGCGCCGGAGCTCATCACGGCGCTGGAGGAGAATGCGAGCATCAAGCGCATTCGCCTCGCCAAGGATTTCGGCGAGACACTGGCGGAAGAAGAGGACCCGGCGCGCTGGACCTGGCCGCCGCGCTAGGTCGCCGATCTCGGCGCTACTTCGCCGCCAGCGCCTGCTCCACCCATTTCGCCACCCGCAGAGTGTGGCCGTCTTCGAGGTACGGGCCGACGACCTGTACTCCGAGCGGCAGGCCCTTCTTCGAACGGCCCGAGGGGACGTTGAGGGCGGGGACGCCGAGATAGGAGGCGGGGCCGCAGAAGCTGGCGTCTCCGGTCTCGTCGAGGCCTTCGGGCGCTTCTCCGGTGGCGGAGAGGGTCAGCGCGGCGTCGAAGCCGTCGAGGCGGTCAGTGAACTCGAACTGCAACTCGGCCTGCAGCGCGCGGTCGTTCAGGTAGTCGATCGCCTTCACCTCGCGGCCGGCGGCGGCGAGATCCTTGATACGCTGGCTGACCTTGTCGGGCTTCGAGGCGATGAGGTCCTGATGCACGACGGCGGCCTCTGTCGAGAGGATGCGCTGGATGGCGTCGGCGTCCCAGAAGCGGGCGGGAAGTTCGAGTACTTCGAGCGTGGCGCCCGCCGATTTGAGGAGCTGGACGACGCGCTCGAATTCGGCCTGCTGCTCCGCGTCGGCTCGGTTCCAGAACGGAGGCTTGAGGATGGCAAGGCGAGGCTTGTCGACGGGCTCGACGCCGGTGCGCGGATCGACGTCCGGGAAGTCGACCACGTCGTCGGCGAGGAGGCCGAAGGCATAGGCCATGTCGTCGACATTGCGGGTGAAGAAGCCGACATGGTCGAGCGAGCCGGAGAGCGGATGGACGCCTTCGCGCGGGACGATGCCGTGGCTCGGCTTGAAGCCGACCACGCCGCAATAGGCGGCGGGGCGGACGACCGAGCCGACGGTCTGCGTGCCGAGCGCCAGCGGCACGATGCCAGCCGCGACCGACGCGGCGGAGCCGCTCGACGAGCCGCCGGGGGTGTGCGCCCTGTTCCACGGATTGACGGTCGGGCCGGGATGGCGCCAGGCGAATTCGGTGGTGACGGTCTTGCCGAAGATCGTGCCGCCGAGCGCCTTGATGCGGGCGATGATGTCGGCGTCCTCGGACGGCACATTGGTCTGGTAGGCGGCCGAGCCGTTGGTTGTGAGGAGGCCGGCGGTGTCGATGATGTCCTTGACGCCAACCGGGATGCCGCCGAGCGGGCCGTCGTCCGACACTTCAAGCCTGTCGTTCGCGACGCGCGTCACGAAGGATTTGAGCCAGGGCTCGACCTCGTCGGCTTTCGCGGTGCAGGCGAGAACGTACTCGCGGGGTGTCAGGCGGCCCTCGCTGAACGCGAGGCGGGCTTCAAGCAGACTCGGGGGATTGGACATGATCGGCCGATTTTGGAGTGGAAGGAGATGCCGGCCGCTGGGTGGCGGCCGGCCAGGCAGTCGTCAATTGGCGAGCGTCAGCGCCTTCTTCGAATAATCCTGGATGACGAACTTCGAAAAATCAGGCTGCGCGGGAAGATTGCCCAGCACGATCTGCGTGTCCATCGCGACCTTGAAAGCGTCGGGCGTGGTCTCGGCGCTCTTCGGATAGACGTTTTCCTTGATCATCCGGCGGACGGCCGCCTCGACGACCTTGGGATCGAGAGACGGGAATTCCTTCTGCGCGATGGCGACGGTCTCATCCGGATTGGACTGGATGAAGCGGAAGGCGAGCTCCATCGCGTTGACCACTTTCTGCGCGGAATCGGGATCGACGTCCTTTTTAACCGTGACCGACGAGAAGGCGTAAGGGCCGTAAACCTGCGGGAAGCCGAGCACGACCTTCATGCCCCGCGCCGCGACCTGGTCGAGTCCCGGTTCATAGAGGACGGCGACCTTGGCCTGGCCGCCCATGAACGGGCCCGGCTCCGAGCCGATCTGCACCTGCAGCATGTCGACGTCCTTGTTCGGGTCCATGCCGTTCTCCTTGAGAAGCTTCATGAACAGAGATGTCGAGGTGGTCGGCATCAGGCCGGTCACGACCTTCTGGCCCTTGATGTCCTTGATGGTCTCGAACTTGAAATCCGGGGTCGTCGCGATCCAGACGGCGGCGCCGTTCGCGACATTGCTGATGATGCCGACATTGGCCCCCTTGGAGGCAGCGATCGCCGTCCATTCCGGACCGTGGATCGAGAACTGTGCGCTGCCCGAGAGAACCGCCGAAAGGGCGGCAGTCGGCGAGCCCGCGGTTTCCTTGTCGACGTCCAGCCCTTGCTGTTTGAAGAAGTCCTTGTTGATGGCGACGTAGAGCGGCAGATACAGCATGGACTGGAAGGCCTGCGAGATGACGACCTTCTTGTCCTGTGCCGATGCGGTCAAAGGCGCCGCGATCAATGACGCCGCAGTGAGCACGGCGCAGAAGCTTTTCCCAATGAAACTCATGACACACCCCCTTATGCTGGTGAGAACGGTTCGGCTGGAAGGAACGGGTTAGAGCTGGACGTGCGCGCGCTCGACGTCCTGCTTCCAGGGCAGGAGGCGGCGTTCCAGGAAATCGATGCCGTGGTAGAGAAAGAAGCCGACGAGCATCAGGGTGAAGAGGCCGACCCAGACCGTGTTGAGGTCGTAGAGGCTCGACGCCGTGTAGACGATGTTGCCGAGGCCGCGCTTGGACGAGATGAACTCGCCGACCACCGCGCCGACCAGGCCGAAGCCGATATTGATGCGGAAGGTCGCGATCATCGCCGGCAGCGACGAGGGGATGATCACGCGATAGAAGACCTGGTGCTTGGTGCCGCCCATCGAGCGCATCAATGATTGCAGGTCCTTGTCGGCGTCCTTGGCGGCCTGATAGGCGGCGATCAGCGCGACGAGCGCCGTCATCGACACGACCAGCACGACCTTCGAGACGAGGCCGGTTCCGAACCACAGAAGCACGATCGGCGCGAGCGCGATCTTGGGAACGCTGTTGAGCGCGACGATGAACGGCTCGACCAGGCGGGCGGCGAAGGCCGAGTACCACATCGCAAGGCCGGCGGCGGAGCCGACCACGGTGCCGATGACGAAGCCGAGCAGGGCCTCGTAGAGCGTGTAACCGCTGTCGACGAAGATCGAGCCGTCGAGCGTGCGGGTGGCCAGCACGTTCCAGATTCCCGACGGCCGGCCGACGAGGAATTCCGAAATCCAGCCCATCCAGGCGGCGAATTCCCAGATCAGGAAGAAGGCCGAGACGCTGGCGAGCTGCAGCACGATGCGACCGCCGCCGGTGTCGAACGAAAATCGGGCACGTTTCGAACGGGTGCCGGCCTTCGGATCGGCGGCGGACTGGGCTTCCTGGGAGGACAGAGCGGTGACCTGGGTCATGCCTTCACCCGCTTCTTCGTGGTCTGGATGTCGAGCTCGCCGCAAAGCGTGTGGAAGTAATCGGAAAAGCGGTGATCGCTGCGGGCCTCGACCGGGCTCGAGCGTTCGATGTCGATCGTGTGGACGTTCTTGACCTTGGTCGGCCGGCCGCTGAGCGCGACCACGCGCTTCGACAGGGCGACGGCCTCGTCGATGTCATGGGTGACGAGGATGACCGTCTTGTTGAAGGTCTCGACCGCCTCCATCAGCACGCCTTCGAGATAGAGGCGGGTCTGGTAGTCGAGCGCGGAGAACGGCTCGTCGAGCAGCAGGATGTCCGGATCCATGATCAGGGTCCGGATCAGCGCCACGCGCTGGCGCATGCCGCCCGACAGCGTGCGCGGGTAGGATTGTTCGAAGCCCGAAAGACCGAAGGTCGAGAGATATTCGCGGGCGGTATCGAGGGCCTCGTGCTCCGGCACGCCACGGACGGTGAGGCCGAGGAGGACGTTCTGCAGCACCGTTCGCCACGGAAACAGCAGGTCCTTCTGCATCATGTAGCCGATACGGCCGCGCAGATTGTCCACCGGGACGCCGCGATAGACGAGTTCGCCGGTGTCGGCGTCGAGCAGCCCGGCGATGATGTTGAACACCGTCGTCTTGCCGCAACCGCTCGGGCCGATGATCGAGACGAAGTCGCGCTCGTAGATGTCGAAGGTCAGACCATCGAGGACGGGGACCTCGCCGCCCTTGGCCGCGAACGATTTCCGCACATTGCGGATACTCAACTGGATTTGCGGCTCAGACATTCGCGTCCCCCCGTTTTCAGGATAAAACGCAATGTCCGTGCCAGCTTTTGACCTGGCTCAATCCGTTGAAATTATACGCCTAAAATCAATGGCTTGTGACGTATGGCGGAGCTGCTGGCCTGTCGCTTTTGAGGCTCAACTGACACAAAATCAAAGTTTGTATATTATGCACAATGCATAGATTCTCGGCACGGATTGCCGTCGGAAGTGGGATTTCCTTCCCCCTATGACGCGCTTTATGATCTTGCCGCCGATCGGAATCGGCAGGGGGCAGTGGGGAGCGATGAAGGTTCGGGAAAGGCCCAGAACGGCGCGCCAGTACGTAGTCGGAACTCTCAGGCGGGAGATCCTGCAGGGGCGCCATCAGCCCGGCTCGCGGCTGAGACAGGAGGAGGTCGCGGCGAGGCTCGATGTGAGCACGACGCCGGTGCGGGAGGCGTTTCGTGATCTCCTCGCCGAGGGGCTTATCTCGCTCGATGCGCATCGGGGAGCCGTCGTGCGCGGGCTCACGCTCAGCGACGTGCAGGAAATCTACCAGATGCGCGTGCGCCTCGAACCGCTGCTGGCCGAACGGACCTTCGACAACGTGACCGACGAGCAGATCGCCAGGGCGGAAGCGCTTCATCGACGGATGTGCGCGAACACCTCGCCGGAGACCTGGGCAAGCCTGAACGAGGAATTCCACGCGACGCTGACCGGGGGCGAGACGCAGGACGGACGTCTTTCCGGGATCGTCTACACACTCGCGCACGCGGCTTCGCCCTATGTCGTGCTGTCGATGTTTGCGCGGCCGGAAATCATCGAGATGAACAACCGCGACCATGCAGAGCTTCTCGCGCTCTACCGGGTTCGCGACCGCGAGGGCGTTTCGCTGAAGACCGAACTGCACCTGGCCCAGACGCTGGACACGATCGAGCGCGAAGTCGAACGCAAGTCGTCCCAACAACTGGCGGACCTCAACCGGGACACTGAACCGGGATAGCCGACAGGGCTGCGACCCACCTCCGTAAAAAAGATGGCCGCAAAGCGGTTAGTAGCTCATCCGGCCGATACGCGGCGTGCGCGCTTGCGGCGCGGCGGCCGCGTCGTGCATCTGCAGGCAGGTCAACAGTTCGACATAGGACGGATCCCATCCGGAGCCCGACTCCTCGGTGCAGAACTGGCGGGAGGCGGCGCTGAAGGTGGGCCATTGCTTCTCGAGATCGACGCGGGACTTGTTCTCGTCGCCGACGCAGCCGGTGATGGAATAGTCCGCCGCGTCCTGCCTGGCTTCGTTGTGGCAGGTCTTCTGGATGTCGAGGCGGGGTATGTCGCTCGCGGCAAAAGCGGGGCTCGCCGCCATGAGCGCGAGAGCGAGGATCGAAAGCCGAACCATTTTCAAGTCTCCGGAACGTCGGTGTTCAGCCGTGCGGGCCATGCGCGGGCTTTGAAGACTGAGTTAGGTCGATCGGATTTTTCTTGGACCATCCGAAGGTATGGCCGGGGCAGGTGGAACTGCCCGCCTTTCGTCGATGGTCCGGAGGCGCGGACATTTGCCCGCGCCTCCGGCTGGATGGCTCAACCTTTGATGAAGGCGAGGATGTCGGCGTTGAGCACGTCGGGATGGGTCGTCAGCATGCCGTGCGGATAGCCCTCATAGGACTTCAGCGTGCCGTTCTTCAGCAGCTTGGCCGAGAGCGGGCCGGCATCGGCGTAGGGGACGATCTGGTCGTCGGTGCCGTGCAGGACGAGCGCCGGCACGTCGATGATCTTCAGGTCCTCGGTGAAGTCGGTCTCGGAGAAGGCCTTGATGCCGTCGTAGTGCGCCTTGGCGCCGCCGATCATGCCCTGCCGCCACCAGTTCTGGATCACGCCCGGGATCGCGGTGACGCCGTCGCGGTTGAAGCCGTAGAACGGGCCGGTCGGCAGATCGAGGTAGAACTGCGCGCGGTTGTCGGCGAGCGCCTTGCGGAGGCCGTCGAACACCTCGATCGGCAGGCCGCCCGGATTGGCTTCCGTCTTGAGCATGATCGGCGGCACCGCGGCGACGAGGACGATCTTGGCGACGCGGCCCTGCGGCTGGCCGTGGCGGGCGACGTAGCGCGCGACCTCGCCGCCGCCGGTCGAATGGCCGATATGGATCGTGTTCTTCAGGTCGAGATGCTCGACCACAACGGCCGCGTCGGCGGCGTAATGGTCCATGTCGTGGCCGTCCCACACCTGAGTCGAGCGGCCGTGGCCGCGACGGTCATGGGCGACGACGCGGTAGCCCTTCGACAGGAAGAACAGCATCTGATTGTCCCAGTCGTCGGCGCTGAGCGGCCAGCCGTGATGGAAGACGATGGGCTGCGCGTCCTTCGGACCCCAGTCCTTGTAGAAAATCTGGATGCCGTCCTTGGTCGTGATCGTGCTCATGACTGCTCCTCGGTGAAATTCGTGCGCAAGATCAGGTTCTTGCGGTCGCCGTGCCAGTATCCATGCGAGTGAGGCGCTTACACTTTCGTATGGTATCCGGATAGGTGGCGGCGTCGAGGGAGACGGCCGCCGGCTTTTTCGGTCAGGCGGCGCAAGCGCTTATCGGATCGGCGCGACGCGATCGTAACAAAGTGTCGCCACCGGCCGGACGGGTACAATGGATTACCGTTCAGGCGCTCGCCGGCGAATGATTGCGACGAACGCCGACTAGGGTCGCATCATCCGAAAAGGAGATCGCGATGGAAGCGAACCATGTATCCGTGATCGCCGTCGGCTTGCTGGCGCTCTGCGCCACGATCGCCACGGCGGGCGATTTGTACAAGGACCACGGCGTGCGGGCGAAGGCGGAAGCCAAGCCCATCCCCGCGTCCTACTTGCCGGTCTATTCCGACCGTCTGCCCATGGATGCGGCCAGACGGGAATTCAGCGAGCCGGGCGAACCGCACGGCGAATACTGAGCGCGCTCAGCCGAAGGTGAAGGCGTACGCCTGAACGCCGGGATCGAGGAACTCGATCCTGAACTCGCGGTCGGCGACCGGGCCGGACTGGCGGACGAGCTGGTAGAGCCGGTGGTCCGTGACCACGCCCAGGCCAGCGGCGTCGACGTCGCTGCCCCGGTCGTCACCCGGCGGCTTGCCGTCGAGCGTGACGCGGAAGCGGACCGGCATGCCGTCCGTCTTCGAGCCGAGGACGAGATGCAGATCGCGGGCGTGGAAGCGGTGGCCGATCACGCCGCCCGGCGCGTCGAGCTCCGCACTCTCGCCGCGCACGGTCCATTTCCCATCCAGACTCCACTCGTTCAGCAGGTGGGAGGCCGGGCGATAGGCCGCGCTCCTGTCGCGAACCAGACCTCCAGACGGGACGAAATTCGCCGCGTTCCGGTATCCGAGATAGGTCTCGCCGGAGCGCAGATTGACTGGGTCCGCCGGCGCCTGAGTGCCTGAGGCGGGCAGGGCAGTCGGCATGACGGGCGCAGTGCGATTGCCGGCTTCGGCCAGAAGCGCCTGGATGACGCGTTCGGAAACGTCGTAATTGCCTTCGCCGAACTGGTGGTGCCGGATTTGGCCTTCGGCATCGACGAAATAGAGCGCCGGCCAATAGCTGTTGTCGAAGGCGCGCCAGACGGAGAAGTCGTTGTCGATCGCGACCGGATAGCCGACGCCGAGATCCTTCGTCGCCTTCAGCACGTTCGGGACGCTCTTCTCGAAGGCGAATTCCGGCGTATGGACGCCGACGACAACCAGCCCCTGATCCCTGTACTTCTCCGCCCATGCGCGGACGTAAGGCAGCGTGCGCAGGCAGTTGATGCAGGAATAGGTCCAGAAATTCACGAGGACGACCTTGCCGCGCAGCGCCTCGGGAGCGAGCGGCGGCGAGTTCAGCCATTCCTTCGCGCCTGAGAGCGAGGGCAGGACGCCTTCGATGGGCAGGCTCGCCGCCATGGAGGCCCGGCGCGTCCCGGCTGCCGGCGACGTGCCCCGCAGGTCGAGCAGCTTCTGCTCGATGCGCGTCGTGCCATTGGCCGAAAGCGGCGCGAGCAGGCTGGCGTCGAGGCCCAGACCGACCACGACGACGGAGGCCAGGACCAGCGCACCCGCGACCCGGCGAAGTCCGTCGCCGAACCCGAGGCCGCGCTTCAGCACGGCGAACAGGCGGCCGCCGGCCACGAAGGCGAGCGACAGCGACGTCGCCGCGCCGCCGGCATAGGCCAGCAGAAGCAGGAAGCTCTGCGAGTTCGGACCGAGCAGCGCCGCGCCGGTCAGGATCAGCGCCAGCACCGGGCCGGCGCACGGCGCCCAAAGTAGGCCCGTGGCGACGCCGAGGAGCATGCTCGGCCAAACGTCCGAGCCCTCGCTTCTCCGGCGTTCCGCTGCGCCCGCGATCCGCGCGCCGAGCGAGACGAGCGGACGGGTCAGCCGTTCCGACAGGGTGGGGAACAGGAGGCCCGCGCCGAACAGGCCGAGCAGGATGACGGCAGCGATGCGGGCGTACTGGTTGGCCGCGACCGCCCATCCGCCCGCGATTGCGCCGAGGCTGGCGACGAATGCGAAGGTGAGCGCCATTCCGGCCAGCAGCGGCAGGAGGCCCTGGCGGAAGGGCCGGTCCGACCGTGCGAGGACGAAGGGCAGAACGGGCCAGATGCACGGACTGAGGATCGTCAGGATGCCGGCCAGATAGGACAACAGGAACAGGGTCATGGCTTTTCCTTCACCGAAGAACCGGTGCGGTTCGTTACGAATGGTCTGGTTTTGGGGCCTGTCAGAAGCCGTCGACGTCGACGACCGCCTGGGCGAAGGCCTGCGGCGCTTCCTGCGGCAGGTTGTGGCCGGTGCCGCCGTCGATCAGCCGATGCGCGTATTTGCCCGAGAACTTCTTCGCGTAGGCGGCCGGATCGGGATGCGGCGCGCCGTTGGCGTCGCCTTCCATCGTGATCGTCGGGACCGTGATGACCGGGAAGGCGGCGAGCTTCCTTTCGAGATCGTCGTATTTCGCCTCGCCCTCGGCCAGGCCGAGCCGCCAGCGGTAATTGTGGATCACGATGTCGACATGGTCCGGATTGTCGAAGGAGTGGGCGGAGCGGTCGTAGGTCGCGTCGTCGAAATTCCACTTCGGCGAGGCGATCTGCCAGATCAGCTTCGAGAAATCGTGCCGGTTGGCGGCGTAGCCCTCGCGTCCGCGCTCGGTGGCGAAATAGTACTGATACCACCACTGCAGTTCTGCCTTGGGCGGGAGCGGCTTCTTGC
Organism: Rhizobiaceae bacterium CPCC 101076; assembly: GCA_003347645.1. Classification (GTDB taxonomy): domain Bacteria; phylum Pseudomonadota; class Alphaproteobacteria; order Rhizobiales; family Methylopilaceae; genus Flaviflagellibacter; species Flaviflagellibacter deserti. Next base: position 27,691 of record QDFX01000020.1, read on the forward strand.
CGGCCTCCTGGCTGCCGATGAGATAGCCGCTGACCGAGACCAGTGCCTTGCAGCGCTCCGGCCAGAGCGCCGCGACGATGCAGGCCGTCCGCGCGCCCCAGTCGAAGCCGGCGATGACCGCCTTCTCGATCCTGAGCGCGTCCATCAGCGCAATGACGTCGACCGCGACGACCGATTGCTGGCCGTTGCGGGGTGTGTCGCCCGACAGGAAGCGGGTCGTTCCGTAGCCGCGCAGATAGGGCACGATCACGCGATAACCTTTCGATGCGAGCAGCGGCGCGACATCGACGAAGGCATGGATGTCGTAGGGCCAGCCATGCAGGAGGATGACCGGAGGACCGTCGGCCGGACCGGCTTCGGCATATCCGACGTTGAGGACGCCGGCATGGATCTGCTTGAGGGAGCCGAACGAGGTGTTCGTCCCGGGGTTGACGGCGGGCAGATCCGTAGGCTTTGCACCCTGTGCGCTGGCCAGACCGGCCATGCCGAACTGGGCTGCGGCGATGGTCGCGGCGGCGGTGCCGAAGAAGCGGCGGCGCTGGGGGTTGAACGCGTCTGACATCGTGGGTCCTTTCTCAATCGGGATGGCTGTCCTCAGGCGGCCCGGCGTATGCAGATACGCGGCGGTGCGCTGAAAGAGGCGTCTTTCGATCCTCAGGGAGCGAGCCGGGTGAAAACGAAATCGTGGTTCTTCACCCGGGCTTCGTGGCAGGCGAAGCAGGTCTCGTGCTGGGCCTCGTCGACCGGTTTTCCGTTGACGAACCGGCCGAAACCCCAGCCGCCCGTCGCCGCGTATTTCTTCGAGTCCTTGACCATGATCTGCAGCGTGGTGGCGGCGCCGGGTATCGAAGCGGGTTCGAATTCCGGCGACTGGACGTGCTTCCAGGCAAGCTTGGCGAGCACTGTGCCGTCGGGGAATGGAAGCGTGCCTTCCCGATAGGCCTTGAGCGCGATCGGATTGCCGAGCACCGCGCGAAGCTCGTTCAACGGCTCGCCTTCCTGGGCGGGGGCGACTAGTTCCCATTGCCGATAGCCGTCGGGAATCGTCACTCCAAATATCGGCGAGGCGTTCTGCGGCGCGGACTCGGTAAAGGCTTCAGCGCTGCACGTGATGACCACGGCAAGGCCTGCCAGGAGAAGCGCCAGCTTGGCCAGGCTGTTCATGGTGTCTCCGTTTTGATGTTCGGATGCGATTTTATCGCATCCGAGTTTAATAGGTCGGCGACGTCGCGAGACAAGGTGAGTCAGACGAGCTTGATCTCGACATCGATATTGTCGCGCGTGGCCTTGGAATAGGGGCAGGTCTGGTGGGCGGCATTGACCAGTGCTTGCGCGGTCTCCCGCTCGATGCCCGGCAGGCTGACATTGAGGCGGGCCTGCAGGAAATAGCCGCCGCTGCCAGTACCGAGGTCGACTTCCGCATCGACCGCGAGATCCGGCGGCAGGGTGATCTGCCGTCTGCCGGCCTCGATCCCCATGGCGCCGATGAAGCAGGCCGACCAGCCGGCGGCGAACAGCTGTTCGGGATTGGTGCCGGTACCGGAGGAGCCAAATCGCGACAGCTTCACGTCCAGGTTTCCGTCGCTGCTGCGGGCCGCGCCGTCGCGGCCGCCCGTGGTATGGGTCTTGCCGGTGTAAAGGACCTTCTCGATCTGACTCATAATGTGGTTCTCCTTATTTATTCGCAACCGATTAACTCGGATGCGAGTTATAAATAGGAGGATGCGAGGAATGTCAATCTTCCGATTTAATCGGATGCGATATATGTAGGTATGAGAAGACCACGTCTCGCATTGGAGAGATGAGAATGAAGCCCGCCGCCCCGGACGGTCCGCCGAGCCCGAAGCTCGCCGATTTCCTGTGCTTTGCGGTCTATTCGGCCAATCTGGCCTATGGCCGCGCCTACAAGCCGATCCTGGACAAGCTCGGCCTGACCTACACCCAGTACATCGCAATCGTCGCGCTCTGGGAGCAGGACGACCAGACGGTGAGCGGGCTTGGCGAGAAGCTGTTTCTCGAGTCCAACACGCTGACGCCCATCCTGAAGAAGCTGGAGACGATGGGCTATCTCACCCGCCGGCGCGATCCGCAGGACGAGCGTGTGGTCCGCGTCGGCCTGACCGAGGCCGGCCGCCGCCTGCGCGAGCAGGGGCTGAACATGACTTTGGTGAAGCAGACGGGCCTGCCGGTCGAGGAGTTCGCCAGGCTGCAGAAGGCCGTTTCGAGGCTGCGCGACAATCTGATCGAGACGATGGGATCGCGAGAAGCCTGACCGACACCTCGATCCGCGGGGGCGATACCCATTGTCGGATCAAGTGGGCTCGTGCCACCATTGCAGGACAACAAGAATTCGCGTTTGCGTCAGGGAGGATTAGATGGACATGCGGACGACGCGCCGACTGGCGATCGGGATCTTGATCGGGGGGAGTCTCGCGGCCGCCACCGGCTTTGCACAGGAAATTAAGTTCTTTCGGATCGGCACCGGCGGGACGGCCGGAACCTATTTCCCGATCGGCGGGCTGATCTCGAACGCCATCTCGTCGGCTCCCGGCAGCCGGAAATGCGAGGAAGGCGGAGCGTGCGGCGTTCCGGGATTGGTTGCCACGGCCGTGGCGACCAATGGTTCCGTCGCCAACATCAACGCAATCCAGGGCGGCACCCTGGAGGCCGGACTAACCCAGTCCGACGTGGCCTATTGGGCCTATACCGGGACCGGAGTCTATGAAGGAAAGCCGAAGGTCGAAGGCCTGAGGGCGATTGCCAATCTTTATCCCGAAACGATCCACCTGGTGGCCCGCAAGGGAGCGGGCATCAAGACCGTCGCCGACCTGAAAGGGAAGCGCGTCTCGCTCGACGAGCCGGGTTCCGGCACGCTGATCGACGCCCGTATCGTGCTCGGCGCCTATGGCTTGACCGAGAAGGACGTCAAGGCGGAATACCTCAAGCCCAACGCGTCCAGCGACCGGCTACGCGACAATGCGCTTGACGCCTACTTCTTCGTCGGCGGCTTCCCGGTGGGCGCGGTCGTCGAGCTTGCGACCTCGGTCGGCGTCGAACTCGTCCCGATCTCCGGCCCGGAGGCCGACAAGCTCCTGAAGGAATACGGGTTCTTCTCGAAGGACACGATCCCGGCTGAGACCTACAAGGGCGTTGCGGAAACACCGACCATCAGCGTCAACGCCTTGCTGGTGACCAATGCATCGCAGAGCGATGACCTGGTCTATGGCGTGACCAAAGCTCTCTGGAACGACAATAGCCGCAAACTGCTCGACAGCGGCCATGCCAAGGGCAAGCAGATCAAGAAGGAGACGGCGCTTCAGGGCGTCGGCATTCCGGTCCATCCCGGCGCCGAGCGCTTCTACAAGGAAGCCGGGATAAAGACGCAGTAAGTCTGTCCGCACCGGCGCCAAGGCGCCGGTGCATTTCACCGTCTTTATCGAGCCGGATTCGCGCATGGTTTTGGAACTCGACGAAGCGAAGGCTCGTGAGCTCGAGGAGAAATTCGACCCGGAGGTCCGATTCCGCGGGCTCTCGCCGGCCGCCGGCTGGATCGTCGGCGCGGCGCTCGTCGGACTGTCGATCTTCCACTACTACACCGCCGGTTTCGGTCTTCTGTCCGAGATCGTGCATCGAGGCATCCATCTCTCGCTCGTACTCGCACTGACATTCCTGGTCTTTCCGCTCACGAAGACCGGCTATCGCGCGCCGATCGAGCAGAGCGTCCTCAGGCCGTTGGGCATTCCGATCTATGATTGGATCCTGGCTATCGCGGCCCTCGTCGCAGTCCTCCACGTTCCGCTGATCCCGCTCGACGACCTCGCCTTTCGCGTCGGCAATCCGACAACGACCGACGTCCTCCTGGGCGGCATCCTGATCCTGCTGCTCCTCGAGGCGACGCGCCGGTCGGTCGGCTGGCCGCTGCCCATCATCGCCGTCCTATTTCTGGCCTATGCCTATTTCGGCCAGAGCATGCCCGGAATCCTCGTGCATCCCGGCTCCACGATCCCAGGCATCGTGGACCATCTCTACCTGACGACGCAGGGCATCTACGGCGTGCCGCTCGGCGTGGTGGCGACCTACGTCTTCCACTTCGTGCTGTTCGGGGTGTTCGCGACCCGGATCGGTCTCGGACAGCTCTTTCTCGATTGCGCGGCGTGGGTCGCCGGACGATATGCCGGCGGTCCGGCGAAGGTCTCGATCTTCGGCTCGGCCTTGTTCGGCATGATTTCGGGCTCCTCGATCGCAAACACCGTGACCGTCGGTTCGCTGACGATCCCCGCGATGATCCGGCTGGGGTATCGCAAGGAGTTTGCGGCAGGGGTGGAGTCTACGGCCTCAACCGGTGGGCAGATCACGCCTCCGATCATGGGCGCCGCCGCCTTCCTGATGATCGAGTTCCTGGGACTTCCCTACACGACGATCATCCTGGCCGCGGTGGTGCCGGCCTTCATGCACTTCTTCGGCGTGTTCATGCAGGTCCATTTCGAGGCCAAGCGGGATGGGCTTCGCGGCCTCAGCAAGGAGGAAATGCCTGATCTGCGGGAGGCTTTCAGACGCGACTGGCCGACCGCGATCCCGCTCGTCGTACTGGTCGGGCTGCTCTTCGCCGGCTACACGCCCTATCTGGCCGCCTTCTGGGGCATCACCCTCTGCCTCGCGGTCGGACTGCTCAATCCGCGTCGGCGGATGAAGCCGATCGAGGTTTTCGAGGGGCTGCGCGACGGCGCGAAATATGCGCTGGCGGTCGGCGCTGCCGCGGCGACCGTCGGTATCGTCATCGGGGTGGTCACGCTGACCGGCGTGGGCTTCAAGGTCAGCTTCATCGTCACCTCGGTGGCGAGCGATCTGGCGACGATGGCGGCAGCGATCCTGCCCGCTTGGCTGTTCACGATGTCAGCGTTGACCCTGTTCTTCACGCTGGTCCTCACCGGCGTCGTCTGCATCCTGATGGGATGCGGCATTCCGACGACGGCGAATTACATCATCATGGCCACGATCGCCGCGCCGGCGCTCGGCCTGCTCGGCGTGGAGCCGATCGTCGCCCATTTCTTCGTGTTCTATTACGGGGTTCTCGCCGACATCACGCCGCCGGTGGCGCTCGCAGCCTATGCCGCCGCGGGTATGGCCGGCGCCGATCCCTTTCGCACCGGCAACATCGCTTTCCGCCTCGGAATGGGGAAGGTGCTGGTGCCCTTCGTCTTCGTGTTTTCGCCGTCGCTATTGCTCGTCACGAAAGACTTCACCTGGCCGGATTTCTTTCTCGCCTTCTCCGGTTGCTGTGCCGGCATTCTGGCACTCTCGGCTGCGTTTTCCGGCTGGCTCCTCACGCGTCTGGCGATCTGGGAACGTCTCGTCCTGGCGGCCACGGCGATGCTCCTGATCGCGCCCGAACTCTATTCGACGATCGCCGGCGCGCTGCTGGTCGTCCCCGTCATCACTAATCAGATCATGGCGACGAGGCGGAACATGCGATCCGAAACTGGACGGGTAGGAGGCTCGCGCCCACCAGATTGAAGCAGAGTGGTCGTGCCATTGCTCGAAAACATGGAGCGGGCGATGGGAATCGAACCCACGACATTCAGCTTGGGAAGCTAGGCATTTGTCAGATGGATCAACTGCTTAGCTACGAAAGTCCTTGTTTTCGACCCCAGTTAGATCGAACGGTTAGCTCGAGGCAACAAAACCGCCAGCTCAAACTCGTGCAGGAAGGCGCCACCGAGTGCCAACTGGCTTGGGGCAGTGGTGCAAGGGACGACTTCGAGGAGGATGTAGCCGACGAGCCGCATGATGCCGAATTCGAGCAGGCATTGCCGATCTATTAGGAACAGCGCCTCCGGCCCCACGTTGTCCGATGAACCAGCGAGGTTCAGATGACGCGTAATCTTCTTTCATTGATCGCCATCGTCGCCGTGATTGCCGGCGGAACAACTGTGGCTTTCGCTCAATCGAGTGGCGCAGGTGGAGGCTCGAGCGGCGGATCGAGCTCCTCCAGCGGATTGTCTGGCGGTTCGGTAGGCGGCGGCAGCGCGATGCCTCGCGCGGGCGCCAATTCGGCCGCTGCGGCAGCATCGGGTAGGTCGACGACCAGCACGAACCCATCCAGCGGTGTCGGCGGGACCCAGCCAAACGCCTACAGCGTCCCAGGCAGCGGGGGCAGCGTTCAGACCTCGCCGGGTGGATCGGTCGGTGAACAGGTGCCGGTTTACGGTACTGGCCAGTCGTCGGGTCTGTCGAACTCGATCGATGAGTCAGCTTCGCGATCCTCCAGCACCGCCTGCGGCGGCACTGGCGAACGCTCCACAACGACCGGCGGTTCAAGCAACTCGGTGTCTGGATCGTGCCGCACATCGGCAGGACAGGGGACATCGCCCGTCATCGGCAATTCTGGTCTGACCGGTCCCGTGGACGTCAGTCAGCCGAGGTGACTTCTCGATTTCGGGGCATCCGAGTCTACTTGGCTGCGGCGCCGCGTGCGGCAGCGGGTTTGGACATCGCTGTCGCCAATTTGAGCGACATCAGCTCCTCGGGGGTGAAGTAGAACAGCTCCTGAGGAGGCGTCTCCATAGCGTGGATCCAGACCCTCGGATCCACGCCCATGTCGACAAGAAGGCGTTGGCATTCGGCTGAGACCCGCTGCGCGTCGGCCATGCCGGTATCCGCCAATGCACCGGCCGCGGATAGCGCGAAGACCTGATGGACGCCGATCGACGCACCTTTATCCGCCAATCTTTCTACTCCACCTGCGAAAACCAAAGGACACGAGGAGGCGCAATGTCCGGTGGTCTCAACGCGCGTGGATAGACCTTTCGCCCTGATCAGTTTCGACATCGCCAAGGCATCCTGGACCGAACCGCCAGGAGAGTTGAGGACGACGCTTTTCACGTAGTCGCCGCGCTTGTCGATTTCATCCTTGAGGCGGTTAGCGCTACCTGGCGTGATCACACCGGTGAGCTCGAGGCGGCCGCCCGACACCAGCTCGATCGTCATTGGCTTTTGCAGTTCGGCGCGGGGAGCGCGCCCAGGTCGCTTCTCTCCCGGTTCGGCGAAATCGGGCCGAGCCGATGGAAGGAACGGCTGAACGTCAGGAGCCTCCCCCGGCAGCAGGGTCGTGGCAGCTTGGTCCGGAGCGTTCTGCACGCGTTCGATCACGTCATAGCCCAACACGAACACAGACCCGGCAACGAGCAACCGGAACATCGCTCGCAGGAACGTCTCGTCCGGTCGTTCGCCCAGAATGCGTCTCCAGGCGGGATCGGAGGGAGCCGGGGTCCCGCTCAGACTCATTCCTTCTTAGCTCCGCGAGGCGCGAGGGCCGTAACGTTGGCCTCTGTCGCGCGCACGACTTCCAGATCGTCGATGTCGCCGACGTCCACGACCGCTTCCCGTCGCTCACCATCGACGGTGCGGAGGAGACGCATCGCCGTGATGAGATCAGCCGCTGTCATCGTCTCCGCATCGGCAAGCTCGCCCTCCCGTCGTATCGCCGCGTGAACCACGCAGAGGATGATGACCAAGACGGCCGGCAGCAGGTCGATGGAGATCGCGCCCGCCCAGCTCGGCAGGAAGTCACCCGCATAGCGCAGCACGGCTTCAGCGGTCGACAGCGGCTGGAACCGAGCCGGCTCAACCGGTCCGGTCCCGATGATTGTGTCGGCTGCCTGCGAAAGCGCGTGCGCCTGGGCGGCGACGGCCTTCTCGACGCTACCAACCACCGCATTCTGGCGACCGGCGAGATCGGCTGTTCTTCCGTCCGCGGCCGGCGCGATGAAGCTCTTGGCCAGATCGTCCGCGGCTCGCCTGACTGCAGGCGCCATCGACGTCTGTTCAAGTGAGGCCACCGTGCCGACGAGTTTCATCGCCTCGGCACCGAACGCATCGCTTCGTGTCTTGATGTTGCCTTGGCCAGAGACGAGTTCACGCATCTTCGCGATCTGGGCACTGCCCTCGGTGTAGAGGGCCTTCGCCCGCTCGGCGCTCTCGCCGACCTGACGCCCGAGATCGTCGAGTTGGCTCGACATTTGGCTGAGAAGCTGGACGACGGTTCCTGACCCGCCTGTTCCCGTCAGGGCGCCGCTGCGTTCCGCATCAGCGAGACGGGCGAACCGGGTGGATGCGAGCTGGATGTCGGGCAGCAAGCTCTGAGCCCCGATCGCCCGATTGTGCGCGGTATCGAGATCACGGGTGTATGCCTGAAGGGTCGTTGCAAGATGCTGCTCGATCGCCGCGGCGCCCGCCAGAGCGGCGGCATTCAGCCATGCCGACATGGCACAGATCATCAGCGAGCCAAGCGCCATTGCGGCAAACAGCCAGAGCCGGCTCGCCACGTCTCGGACCTGCGGGAGAAAGGTCAATAGAAACGACCAGAACGTGAAGATCGCGACCGAGACGGCCACGGAATAGATCAAGGCCGCGAAGGCGACAACGACCGCCGACCCATCCAAGAGATCGCGGACACCAAGATAGGTGTACACGCCTGAGGCCAGAGCCAGTACGCCGAGAGTGATGCGCATGGTGACGTCGATACCTTTGACGCCGTCGCGCAGTGCAGAAGCCATGAAGAATGCCCACCCGAAAGGAATTTATGGAAAGTATCGGGGGGCTTTTCGTTCGGATTGTGTCGATCAGGGAAGGGCTATCACATCTGGCTGCCGAGTGCGCTCCAGATCAGGTCAATTGCCTTCTGCTGAAGGGGCCTGTTTTGCCAGTCCTCGAACGTGACCTCGCGGGCCCGCCGCTTGTCCGCTTCAAAGATGTCGATATGTGTTTGCGTGAAGCCTTGGTCGAACACGGTCAGATTGGCCTCATCGTTGAGGCCAAATGATCGCTCGTCGAAGTTCGCGGACCCGACGGTGGCCCAGACATCGTCAACGGTCACAAACTTCACGTGCAGCATAGTGGGTTCGAACTCATAGATGCGGACACCCGCTTCCAGTAGCTCGCCCCAGAGATAGCGAGAGGCGCTGCGCGCCCCGGCATTGTCGACGTGATCGCCGGGCACGAGCACCTCGACCTCGACGCCGCGCTTGCGCGCCTCGATGAGTTGCTGAATGGCGACTTCGCTCGGCACGAAGTACGCCATCTCGATCCGGATATGATCGGTCGCGGCAGCAATTGCCATCAGCAGCATCAGATGAACGTTCTCACTGCCCGAAAACGGAGAGCTCTTCACCGTCTGTGCCGCAAGCTTCCCGGCCGCTTTTAGGGGCGGGAAGTAGTCCTCTCCGATAAGAAGCTCGTTTGTGACTTCGAGCCAGTTCTCGACGAACGACGATTGCAAGCCGGCAACGACAGGACCTTCAACGCGGTAATGATTGTCGCGCCATTCACTGGGAGACCGCGCGTTGCCGTTCCACTCGTCAGCGATGCCGACACCGCCGGTGAAGCCGATCCGGCCGTCGACGACCAGCACTTTCCGGTGGGTACGATTGTTGACGCGATCGAGAGTGTACCAATGGACGGGACGAAAAATCTGCACGTCGACACCGGCGGACTTCATCCGCTCAATCAATGAACGCTCCATCTTGGCGCCACCGACACCGTCGATCAGGACGTGAACGCGCACTCCGCCGGATGCCTTGCGAGAAAGCGCGTCCGCGAAGCGATTTGCGACATCGCCCGACCAGTAGATGTAAGTCTCGAAATTCACGGACCGCTCGGCGCGTTCGATCGCGTCAAGCATTGCCGGAAATATCTCGTCGCCGTTCACCAGAGTCTGGATGGCGTGTCCGGTCTCGATCGATGACCCAATCACCCCCTCCATCGCCGGCGGGAAGTTCGGATTCGCAGAGGTCACATTCTGCGGAATGGGGCGGTCGAGATGTCGTTCGTCCGGTTTCAGATTGATTGCCAGTAGCGCGACGATCGCCCCGACGCCGCAGCCGATCAGCCAAATTACCAACTTGTTCGAATTCAAGTTGCCTCCTCGATGTCGGTGCGATCGTTCGCGGTCGAAACGTGAGGACAGCCTGTTCGTTCCCGTCTTAAGGAAGCTCGATCAAATCGTTCTTCAGGAACGCGGATGTCGGTCGTCGAGTTTTCAGTTCTCCATGAAGGGAGACTTGTTATGCAGAAAATAATCCTAATGAGCATCGCTCTCATCGCCGCTAACCCAGCTTTCGCTGAGGGTACCGGAGCTGGGGCCGCTAGCGGCGCTGCCGCTGGTGCGGTGGTCGGCGGACCTGTCGGCGCCGTTGTCGGCGGTGTTGCCGGAGCCGCCATCGGAACCGCGATTGATCCGCCGCCGGCGGAGGTACGGACGGTGGTGATGGAGGCGCCGCCGCCGCGGTCCGTGGTCATCGAGCAGGAGGTGCAGGTGGGCCAACCGCTACCTGAAACCGTGGTGCTTCAACCGGTGCCTCGATACGAGAAATACACTTACGCTGTGGTCAATGAGAAACGGGTGATCGTTGAGCCTTCGTCGAGGAAGGTCCTCCAAGTCATTAACTAGCGTCGCGCCGGAAGACGAGGGCTGCTAAGCGCCTATAAAGAAGGGCCGTCACCCAGCCAAAGGTGACGGCCCTAAACCGTGGTCCGCATGCAGACGGGACGACGGCGAATGCCGGCCAGGCTGGGGGGAGCGGCCGGCGGGTCGTCCCTTCCTGGGACACTTAAAACTGGCTGGAAACCGTAGCATACCATCAATCGGAGCGGCCGCCACTGGCTTATAGAGGGGCCGGCGGCGGCCTTTTCAGCTGGCGAGGGCAACCGCCAGCGAAGTCGAGCGTAGTTAGCCGCACGTGCGAACCTTGCGAACAATTCGCTCGCCGTTGCGGTGCTTGATGACTGTCTTGGTGGAGCAGCGATCGTGCCGGATGATGCGCTTCTCGACGACCTTCCGGTGATGATAGCCGTGGCCCTGATGATGGCCGCCGCCGACATGGATATTCACGCTGGCTGCAGAGGCCGGCGCAACCGCGAGCGGCGAGGCGGCCATCATCAGAGTCGTAGCGGCAACGGCAATGAACTTGGTCATTTGGTTCTCCATTGTGGAGCCCTTCAACGGCGCAAAGAGCCAAAAGGTTTCGGCCTGTGTTTTTTCGCTGCGGGTCAATGTGAACGGGCCGTCACGCCCTGCAGAGACAGCGTGACCGCCCGGGGGCAATGGCGTCGAAGACCTCCGTGCTCGCGCGCTCGAAGGCGCTGAGGTCCCCTCGCGCTTCCGCCAACCTTGGCGAGTTGGCAGTGAATAACAACGCTGTCACGGCGGGCTGCGCGGCAGTCAAACGATCAGCGGAAGTCCCGATCAAAATACATACGCGGAATCGTAAACTCGGCCGTCATCTGGGCTGAGGCATCGATGACAAACGTTGGTGTCGGCTCAACACGCTCCCCAGTCGAACCTGGACCGTGCCGCGACTGGGGCTTGACGGTCCTTACTTCTTTGTCGACAGCGCTGCGCCCGAGCTTCCCATCCGATCAGCGCCACCGGGCTACCCTCACCAGCTGCACAATTTCCTGATGCCGCGGCGAGTTATTCTCGAGCGGTTAAATTGATTCCAAATCGTCTGCCTCAAAGAGGCTTGCTCGTTGCCATTGCGGCGCCCCTAACGTTGCAGTGCCCGGAACCCCGGCAACGTGGCGGCGTTGGCGCTTCGGATCGGAAGTCGGAGTGTCAGCCGATGTGGTATCAGGACGCCGTCATCTACGCGGTCGACGTCGAGAAATTTTATGATGGCAACGGAGACGGCGCCGGCGATTTTCAAGGGCTGACCGAGAAATTACCTTATCTGCGTAGCCTCGGCATCACCTGTCTGTGGCTCCTGCCCTTCTACGATACGCCCGATCGAGACAACGGATACGACATCCGCGATTATTATCGGATCAATCCCAAAACTGGGACACTCCAGGATTTCGTCACGTTCATTCAGCGCTCTGGAGAGCAGGGCATCCGCGTCATTGCCGATCTCGTGGTGAACCACACCTCGGACGAGCATTCGTGGTTCCAGGCCGCGCGTCGGGATCCGCGAAGCCGTTTCCGTCATTACTACGTCTGGACTGAGAGGCCGCCTAGGCTGGAAGCTGATGACCGGACCATCTTCCCGGGAGAGGAGGACACGGTCTGGACCTACGACGAGGTCGCCTCTTCTTACTATTTCCATCGCTTCTATCACTATCAACCGGATCTGAATGTTGCGAATCCAGAAGTCCGAGGCGAGATCATTAAGATCATCGACTTCTGGATGGCACTCGGTGTTGCCGGTTTCCGGGTCGATGCGGCGCCGATTATCGTCGGTGAAAACGGTCTAGACCGATCCGCTCCTGAAGATCCCAACGGCCCGCTGCGCGACATGCATCGGACGGTCTGCGCTCGGCGCGAGGACGGTCTCCTGCTTGGGGAAGCCAACGTTCCTCCGGATCAGATTGGCCGCTTCTTTGGCGATGCTGATCAACTCGGCCTTCTTTTCAATTTTTTTCTCAACGCGCATCTCTACCTCGCTTTTGCTCGCGAGGAGGTCGCGCCGATCGAGCATGCGATCACCCTTCTGCCTGTCCCGCCAGAAAACTGTGGCTGGGCGAACTTCCTCCGCACGCTCGATGAGTTGGACCTATCGCGCCTGTCCGATGAGGATCGCCTCGAGACCTGTGACGTTTTTGCTCCCGAACAGAGAATGCGCCTTTACAACCGTGGCATACGCCGCAGACTCGCGCCCATGTTCGCGGGCGACGGTAAGCGCTTGGAGCTGGTGAACAGTCTCCTGTTTTCGCTCCCGGGCTCACCGACGCTGATCTATGGCGACGAAATCGGAATCGGAGAAGATCTGAGCCAACAGGGCCGCAATTCCGTGCGGGTGCCAATGCAATGGTCAGCAGCTCGCAATGCCGGTTTTTCCACGGCATCGGCGAAAAACCTCATCCAACCGACAATGAAGAATGGACCGTTCTCATCCCGGCGCGTCAACGTGGAAAAGCAGGATAGCAATCCGACTTCGCTCCTGAACAAAATCCGCAAATTCAGTCAGCTTCGCCGAGATAGCATCGCCCTCAAGAGGGCTCCCCTGACGTCGTTTCCCACAGGACACAAATCGGTCTTTGGCCATCGGTGTCAGCACGAGGGGGGAGGCATGCTGTTTCTGCACAATCTCTCCCGTCGGCGGGCGCGGGTGGATTTCCAAATCGGCTTATCCGGGCGCGCTCAGCTTCACGATCTGATTGGCGACATGCACATCCACATCGAGGAAGGCCGCGTCAGGCTTGAGCTCGAGCCTTATCAATACCTGTGGTCCAGGCTCGAGGGCATGCCATGACAATCAGGATTGGGTACCATGCCTCGCACGAGCAGTTCTCACCGCGGGAACTGATCGGCTATGTCAAGCAAGCTAGCAACGCCGGTTTCGTGGCTGCTATGTCCTCAGACCATTTCGCTCCATGGAGTGAGCGGCAGGGGCATTCCGGCTTCGTCTGGGCTTGGCTGGGCGCCGCTCTCCAATCCACCGATGCAATGACGCTTGGACTAATCACCGTCCCAGGCGGATGGCGCTATCATCCTGCTATCGTCGCACAAGCCATCGCCACGACCGTCGACATGTTTCCGAGACGGTTGCCGTGGGTCGCTCTTGGAAGCGGGGAGGAGATGAACGAGCACGTCGTGGGCGACAGATGGCCATCGAAGCAGGAGCGCAACGACAGACTCCGAGCTGCCACCGACATCATTCGTGAACTGCTGGCTGGGGGTACAGTGACAACCCGCCATCCGATCGCGGTCAACGAGGCGAAGTTGTACACTAGGCCACTCGAAACGCCGAAACTTTTGATTGCTGCACTGACGGCCGATACCGCTCGTTGGGCTGGGGGTTTTGCTGACGGGTTGCTGATGGTCAATCAATCGCGCGACGCGATGAAGAACATGATTCAGGAGTTCCACGCCGGTGGGGGGGAGGGGAAGCCGATCGTGCTTCAGGTTCACGTGAGCTACGCGGAGGGTAACGATGCTGCACGCCTTAACGCTTACGATCAGTGGCGGAGCAATGCCATCACTGCCTCGCTAGCTGCCAATCTGCGCCATCCGGCTGATTTCGACGGTGCGTCCAAACACGTCCGACCGGAGGATATGGATGAGTATGTGCGCATCTCCTCTGACCTCAACCGGCACGTGAGCTGGTTGAAAGAGGACGCCGACATGGGAGTTTCAGAGATTTTCCTGCACAACGTTGGACGTAATCAAACGGAATTCATCGAGGCGTTCGGCATCGACGTCCTACCAAGCTTTGCCACGTAAAGGATCTCGCTGGCTATGCTCGTTTCCGTGACGCTTTGATTACCTCAAGCGTCACCGGCCGGAAGGCAAAAACGTCGACACCGACATCGTATTGGCGGGGCAGGGGTTTGAGTTTGCCATGGCTATGGCCGTGCATATTGATCACTCCGCGCCCCATGTGGTTCCACGTTCGGAAGGGATAGTGGCAGAGAACCAGTTCGGTCTCATCGATGACTAGTTCGCGATAATGTTGAATGCTCGCCCAATGGGGCGCGGTGATCGTGGTGGGACCGTCGTTGTTGCCGATGATGAGATGCTTGGTTCCGTGCAAGTTTTCCAGGATGTTGAGCATCCGGTTCTCTGCAAGTCCGAGGGAGAAGTCGCCGAGATGCCAGACCTCATCGTCCGGTGAGACCGCGTCATTCCAATTAGCGATCAACGCTTCGTCGTGTTCACTGACGCTGGCGAAAGGGCGCCTGTCGATGCGAAGAATGCGTGGATCTCCGAAATGGGTGTCGCCAGTAAAGAAGATCATCAGATCACCGCTTCTATGAGCCCCAGGTCCCGAGCCTCGGTGGCCTCGATGTACCAATTTGTGGGGGCCCTCTGCAGCACCTCCTCCATGGATACTGAAGAGCCAACGATCAGGTTGGCAAAGCCTTCGTTCTGGATCCGGATCGATGCCTCGATCTCATTGAGCGTGGCTTGAAGGTTCGCTACACAGGCAGTCAGCGGGCCATCGACGGAAATTGTTTTAGTCAGCTTACGTTCATGGATCATGAGCCGGGTACCACGCGTCAGGTATCGATTCGGCCGAGTGAAGAAACCCATGAACGTTGTGCCGGCAGAGTAAATCGCTGCCTTGCCAAGGAAGACGAACCTACGGCTCAGGTCGTTCTCGCTGTGAAAGCGAACATCCTCACCCATCATTCTCGCCACTTCTGGATCGCCGCCCAGTGTCGACAACTCGATAACGATCAAGCCCTCTGCCGGAGCTTGGGCGAGTTGCGACCGGAAATTCGCGTACATCGCATGGTCGACGGGGCCGGCGAGAAGGATGGCCGGGTTTCGGAAGTTAGAGGAGGTGAGTGACAGGGCCGTCATGAGTGCATTTCTCGGGTGATCGGCCAAAACACCCCAGGCGCGCTTAAGTTCGCGTGATTGGGTAAATTCGGTTCTGCGGTTCTGGTCGACTCTAGAGATCAAGAAGCTGGCGGGAGAACTCCCCGATTTCAACGTTGATCGGCAGTTGTCCGAACAACCAAATCCTCCGGGTGACGGTCTGAACGAACCCGCTCTCGGCGTGTTGGATGGGGAAGGAAAGCGGCGAGGTAGTTATCATGGCCGACAACCGCAAAGAACGCCGTTTTCCTATCTCAGCAGGCATTCTGTTTGGACTGGGTCTGGGCGGGTTCTTTGACGGAATCGTGCTGCACCAGATCCTGCAGTGGCATCATATGGTGACGAGTGCCGGCTATCCCGCCGATACGGTGTCGAATCTGAAGTTCAACACACTCCTGGACGGGCTATTTCATGCCTCGACTTACGTGTTCGTCGTGCTGGGTCTCGCCCTGCTCTGGCGAGCTGCGCATCGCGGTCATCTGTGGTGGTCAGGCAAGATGCTCGTCGGGAGCATGTTAATCGGCTTCGGGCTTTTCAACTTGGTCGAGGGGATTATCGATCATCATCTGCTTGATCTGCACCACGTCAACGAAACCGTGCCACGTGAGCAGTGGATCTTCTGGGATATCGGCTTCCTGATCTGGGGCGCGGCGATGCTGCTCGTCGGCGGGATGCTGCTGCGGGCCGGCAAGCGCCAATCGCCGGGTGAGACACTCTGATCACCGGGCCTAGCCGAGCTCACCTCCCGGTTCCAGCGAGGCGAGCGGTCGTAATGGTGGGGTCAACTGCGCCCATACGGCCTCCCATGAACCCCGCTGCCGCGCCAAGCAGCAACGCTACGGCAGCAAAAATCCCGCCGGTGGATACCGCCGTCGCGGTCGCATCAGCCGCCTCAGCCGCGCGCTGCTTTGCTTCCGGTGACGGATTGTTCGGGTCTTGGCCGGTCATCTGCTGAACTTGTCCCCTTAGTCGACCGACAGGATCGGGAGTGTTCGCCGCCGTTTGGGCGGCTTGGCCTGCGTGCTGCTCCACGACGCCGGACACTGTGCTGTAGAGCCCGCCAACCAATGCGCCAGCCGAGGTCGTGATCATGTAGAAGATGACCAAGGTGGTTGTTGCCCAGGAGGCAAAGCCATGGAATCCGGCGGTGCTTCCCTTCGGCTTGCCACTTGTGCGGCCGGCGACATAGCCGCCGGCGAGCGACGCGAGAATGCCGGATACGGTCCACCAAATCCCGGCGCCGATCGAAAACGTCTGAGCGTCCGGCGTTTCTCCAGTCGTGGGCTCGATCGTCGCGGCACCAATTCCAAGGCCGAGTAGGTTCAGGATCACATGCAGGGCCAGTGCGGTCACCACGCCCGCGAAAACCGCGCTCCATGAGATTTGGTTGATCGCGACGGTTCGGATGTCTTCTGCCGGGCTGACCGGCGAGCGATGTGGCGCGTCCATAGCTCCCATGCCCCGGGGGGTGTCGATATGCGCCATGACTTAACTCCTGGGTGTAGTCTCAAACCAACGCCGGATTATTATCCTGTGTTCCTAGGAGTTACCGCAGTGGGGTCGGGAGTGCGGTTGCGTACTCGCTCGAATGCACTCTCCCGCGCCGGATCCCGATTGCGATTTGGCGTTGTCACTGCCGAGACGCCGCTTCAAACAAAAGCCCCGCCGGTGAGGGCGGGGCAAGTTGTCTTTCCCGAATGACGGGCAGGGGAATCTACACCCGCCTATGCCGAAACGCGACGACGGACGTTTGGGTTCAAACAGAAACCCCGCCGAGGGAGGTGGCCGCGAGGAACAATCAGTATGGCCCTGGCTGTGCGAGATAAACCAGAAGACGTGCGCTTCGGTTGCTGTTCGATAGCGGACAGAGCCCAAGCCTAGCTAAACATCCGCATGAGAGAGAAGCTTCAAAGATGATCGTGGTTGGTCCGGTTTCGGGCGGGAACTGGACCTTCGGTGACTAGTTCATCCGCTGTCACCATTGGAGGGAACGATGACCAACAGACCCCCACCGATTCCGCCGGAGCAGCGCGGAAAGGCCGGGCCGAAGGACGCCGATGTCAAAGGCGCGAGCATCCACGACAAGGTCGAGCAGACCGATAACAAAAAAGTCGATCACTTCTGTTCGCTGGTGGGCCCCGCCATTTTCCCCTGAATTTCATCGTCATGCGTGATGTAGACGAATAGCGCGCCGATCAGCACGACGATCGCAACAGCAATTCCGATGATTGTAGTTCGGTTCATAACCGATCTCCGCTCGTTAGGCGCGAGAGGCGACGGGACAGGTGGAGCAGCCCGTTTGTGGGATCAACTTACAAGGGGGCTCGGCGTTGCTGTTCGGTAGCGAACAAACAAAAATCCCGCCGGGCGAGGGCGGGCTGGGCCATGCGCGGAGATATGAGTTTACGGCGAAGTGCTGGAGGATGCGGTCGAGCTGGCGGCTGCGGCGCTGCCTAGACACGCCGCTGCCGCTCGTCTTCATGTCGCGATGGTCGCCGCGCGAAACGCACAGCTAGCCCGGAAAATCCGCGTAGAGAAGCGGTAGGGCGATGACCTCAGTGTTCGTGCTCGTAGATCAGCAGGCCCGACTTGGCGGCCCACTCGCGAAACTTCACGGCGGCGGCGTTCTGGTCGTCGGCGCTCTTCGCTCCCAGCACGATCTTGCCGATCCCCATGGCAGGAGCGGCGCCAGTCGGAGCCACGTAATCGAGGATGTCGCTAAAGGTCAGCAGTTCTCGCCGCATCTTGCCGTCCCGAACGACGAGCGACGGCTTCAGGACAATGTTCGTCATCGTTGTCTAGAGGCCCCGATAGTTTCGCGGGAGAGGCTCCCGGGCACCGAACCGTCGGCTGTTAAGCAGATTGGCCATGTCACGAGCATCGCTCTCTTTGAGTCCGAAGAGCGGGTGTTCCTCCACGACCACGACCTGGCCAGTGAAGATGTTGATCACCTCCCATTTTCCATCCGTTTCCTGCCTCACCTCGAAACGCAGCCGCATCGCAAATCCTCCCTTGTAGGTGAGTTCAACAGAAGCGAGTGCGGCGTCGTTCCTGACAAAAATCCTAGGTACGTAATCGCGCGATCGGGACCGCTTTTGGGGCGAGTGCTCAGCATCCATTCGGCCGCGGAAGAGACGGACGTGTGGGCATGAGCGCGTCCGCTCGCGGACTGTTCCGCGCCACCGGCAAAGCATCGAACCTGTCGCCGCCTATGACCTGACCGGCGAAAATCGTGAAGACCGACGTGCTCGAGCGCGAGAGGCCAGGTTCCTCGCGCGTCTGGAAGTCAATTGTTCCTGAACACGGAGAAACAAAAAAGGCCGGGCGAGCCCGACCTTCTTGTATACCTCGTCAAATCCGCTGCCAGTACATCCGTGGTCAGCGGTAGAGAGACTAAATTTAGGCCGCCTGCAGGTTTTCAGCCGCGGACTTGCCGTTACGATCGTTTCTGACGATGTCGAAGCTGAGCTTCTGGCCTTCGGCAATCCCGCGCATTCCAGCGCGTTCGACAGCCGACGCATGGACGAATACGTCCGGGCCGCCCTGGTCAAGCTGGATGAAACCGAAGCCCTTGTGGGCGTCAAAGAACTTAACTGTTCCGATGTTCATGACGATTTCCTTTCAATCGACATAGTGTTTCGATCCCCAGCAGTGTGCTGTGGCTCGGGTTTTTTGAAATTGAGAAGGAAGATCGCGTGGGCGCCGTGGCGCAAAACAACATTCGTCTACAAGTTCGATGTTGTTCGTATACGGGAACTATGTTCGATTCAAGGATGCGGACACGAAAATGTTCCCGATATATTTCAGTGGATGGTTCGGGGCGGAGGGAAGACATCAGTGGGAAGGGCGGGGAGGAACGTCCACTAGAGTCAAGATCAAGCGCAAATAAAGTCCTCCTCATCGGCGTCCTGCCCTGCTGCCTCACTGACAGCAAGTTCAACTGCCGCAGGCCGGAACGCTCACTGGCATTCTCCCGTTGATCGCGCACCTATGTGAGCGCTTCCGCATGCCGAGAACTCTGACGTCCCTCCTGCTGCTCGCTGGAGCTCTGATTCTAGGGCTGGCGGTGCAACCGGTAGTAACAATGATGCTGTTCTCGGCTGTGGAGCCAAAGCCGGTAGAAGCGCGGGGGGATCTAAGTGCCTTCGAGCGTTCCAGCACAGCGGTCTTCGAAGCCGTTGCGCCATCCGTTGTTCAGGTCGTGGCATTGCCTCGCGGTATGTCGTTAGGTGACGCGAGCCGCAGTCAGGGGGTAGGTTCTGGAACAGGCTTTGTCTGGGACCAGGCGGGCCATATCGTGACTAACAATCATGTCGTGGAAAACGCCGGATCGGTGGTGGTGCGCTTCGCGAGCGGCAAAACGGTGCCGGCTCGGATAGTCGGGACCGCCCGGAACTATGACTTGGCGGTTCTCCGGGTTTCAGCGGCCGCGGATTTACCCAAGGCTGTCTCTGTCGGAACGATCGAAGGCTTGAAGGTCGGGCAGATTTCCTACGCTATCGGAAATCCTTTCGGCCTGGACCAGTCTCTGACGATGGGCATCATAAGTGCCTTGAAGCGGCGCCTTCCCACCAGTGGCGGGCGGGAGGTGGCGAACGTGATTCAAACCGACGCTGCCATCAATCCTGGAAATTCAGGCGGACCATTGCTGGATTCTGCGGGCAGGCTAATCGGAGTGAACACAGCGATATTTTCGCCCTCCGGCACAAACGCCGGCATCGGGTTTGCCATTCCGGTCGATACCGTGAACAGGGTTGTCCCGTCGCTTATCAATGACGGCCGAGTTCCAACGCCCGGTATTGGAATAGTCGCGGCGGATGACGCCGTCGCAGCGCAACTGGGGCTGGTAGGACTGGTGGTCGCGGCGGTGGTTCCGGGATCACCCGCCGAGCGGGCTGGCATCAGAGGCATTGATGAGCAGGCGGGGTCGATTGGTGATGTCATCGTCGAAGCAGATGGGAAACAGGTGCGGCAGCTAACGGACCTGACTGATCGCTTGGAGGAAGTCGGGGTGAGTGGAGAGCTATCGCTGACTCTAGAGGGGAGTGGAGGTCGACGAACCGTCCGCGTCGCCGCCGTCGATATTGGCAATCGCTGAAAAGGTGAACGGCTGGCGCTCCGGCCCGCTGCGCCTGGGGGTTACAGGCGACCGAAGTGATTTCGAGAAGGCGGTGATCTGATCCATCTGGGACAACTGAGCCTCTTTCGAACATGGCCTCAAACATCGCCGCTAACACCTCCGGCGTCGGATCGCGCATCGCCTCGATCGCCGGCTTCGCTAAGCTCTCGTAGCGTCGCTAGACCCCTCCTTGAGAAGGCCGCACGTCCTTGACCGGGTGATGAGTTTCATTGCGGTGCAGTCACGAAAACTTGCGGTTGCGCAGCTTGCCTTTCCGAACGGAGCGCCCGCACGATATGGGCATCAAGCGTGACTTAGTGGCACCGGGCCAGGTCGAACCGGCCGTGTAACCGGACCTCTCCAGCCTCAGGGAGGATACGCTGATGACTACTCTCAATGTGAACGGCACCGAGCGCCGCTACGACGGCGATCCTGATATGCCGCTCCTCTGGTATTTGCGCGATGAGCTTGGTCTCACCGGCACTAAGTTCGGCTGCGGCGTCGCGGCCTGTGGTGCATGCACCATCCATCTCGACGGCACGGCGGTGCGCGCCTGCCAGACGCCGGTCTCGGCCGCGGATGGCCTTGTTCTTACAACCATCGAGGCCCTCTCAACGGACGGCAATCACCCGGTCCAGGTCGCCTGGCGCGATCTCAACGTGTCGCAATGCGGGTACTGCCAGTCCGGCCAGATCATGCAGGCAGCCGCGCTGTTGAAGGAGACGCCAGATCCTACAGACGAAGACATCGACACCGCGATGAGCGGCAATCTCTGCCGTTGCGGCACGTACCCGCGCATCCGCGCCGCGATCAAGCAGGCAGCCAAGGGGGTGCGGCTATGACCGAGCATGTCACAGACATCACCGGCGGCGTGGTCAATGTCTCCCGCCGCACCGTCCTTGCCGGCCTCGGCGCCAGCGTATTCGTTCTCGCCGTGAGCCTGCCGACCAGGCTTCCCGCCGAAGAGAAGAAGTTCGGGGCGGACGGCATGCCGAACGGCTGGCGCGATGATCCCGCCGTCTTCGTCTCTCTGGCTGAGGACGGCACCGTCACGGTGACCTGCCACCGCTCCGAGATGGGACAGGGTGTACGCACCTCCATCGCTATGGTGGTGGCCGACGAACTCGATGCCGATTGGGCGCGGGTTCGTGTCGCCCAGGCCTGGGCCGACGAGGAACGCTTCGGGAACCAGGACACGGACGGCTCGCGGAGCTTACGTCACTGGTTCATGCCGATGCGCCGCGCAGGAGCGGCGGCGCGCACGATGCTGGCGCAGGCCGCGGCCGCTCAGTGGGGCGTGGCAGCGTCGGAGGTTCGGGCCGAGAATCACTCGTTCACGCACGTCGCGAGCGGACGGACCTTGGGCTATGGCGCGCTGGCCAAAGCTGCAGCGATGCTACCGGTGCCGGATCGCGATACCGTACGTCTGAAAGAGGCATCGGCCTTCCGCTACATCGGCAAGGACACGATCGGCCTCATCGACAACCACGACTTCACCACGGGCAAGGCAATCTATGGCATCGATGCCCGCGCCGAAGGCATGCTCTATGCGGTTGTCGCCCGTCCGCCGGTCTACGGCGGCAAGGTGGCGTCCTACGACGCCGCTGACGCCCTGAAGGTGCCGGGCGTCGTCAAGGTCATCGCCATTGAACCGCCGACGATACCGTCCGAATTCGAACCGCTTGGCGGCGTCGCCGTCATTGCCCGCAATACCTGGGCCGCCATCAGAGGACGCGAGGCGCTGAAGGTGACCTGGGAAGACGGCCCGAACGCGGTCTATTCCTCTGACACCTATCGCGCCCGCCTCAGCGAGGCGGCGAGCAAGCCCGGCAAGGTCGTTCGCAATGAGGGCGACGTCGACCGCGCGATGGCCGGC
The DNA here is from genome assembly GCA_003347645.1 of Rhizobiaceae bacterium CPCC 101076. Taxonomy (GTDB): domain Bacteria; phylum Pseudomonadota; class Alphaproteobacteria; order Rhizobiales; family Methylopilaceae; genus Flaviflagellibacter; species Flaviflagellibacter deserti. The sequence continues at coordinate 50,002 of QDFX01000020.1, forward strand.
GCCACGAAGCGCATCTCGGCCGAATACTACATCCCGCATCTGGCTCAATCGCCGCTCGAGCCGCCCGCGGCGCTCGTTCGCATCGTCAACGGGGCGGCCGAAGCATGGGCCTGCACGCAGGCGCCTCAGGTCACCCGTGCACGCCTTGCCAAGCGCCTAGGCCTGCCGGTCGAGAAGGTGAAGGTCAACGTCACTCTGCTTGGCGGCGGGTTTGGGCGGAAATCCAAGCCGGACTTCGTCGTCGAGGCAGGCCTCTGCTCGCAGGCCATGGACGGAGCACCGGTCAGGGTCACCTGGACCCGTGAGGACGACCTGCATCACGGATATTATCACACCGTCTCGGTCGAGCGCCTTGAGGCGGGGCTCGACGCCTCCGGTAAACCGGTGGCGTGGCTGCATCGCAGTGCAGCTCCGACGATCGGATCGATATTTGCGCCAGACCCCAAGCACGAGCTGCCCTTTGAACTCGGCATGGGGTTCGTCAACACGCCCTTTGCCATTCCGAACATCAGGGCCGAGAATCCGGAAGCCACAGCGCATGTTCGCATCGGCTGGTATCGAGCGGTGTCCAATATCCCGCATGCGTTCGCGATCCAGTCGTTCGTGGCCGAACTTGCCCATGCCGCGGGCCGCGACCCGAAGGACTATCTCCTTGAACTCATCGGCCCAGCTCGGATCATCGATCCGACCACGATCGGAGACGTCTGGAATCACGGCGAAGATCCTGCCCTCTACCCGATCGACACCGGCCGTCTTCGGCGCGTGGTCGAGACCGCAGCCGAGGGCATCGGTTGGAACCGGACCTTGCCGAAGGGAAGCGGACTTGGCATCGCCGGCCATTACAGCTTCGTTAGCTACATTGCGGTGGCGGCGGAGGTGGCGGTTGGCGACGGAGGCAGGCTTGCGATCCCACGTGTCGACATCGCAATCGACTGCGGGCCCATGGTCAATCCAGACAGGGTTCGCTCCCAGATGGAGGGGGCGGTTATCATGGGAGCCGGGCTCGCTACTTCAGCAGAGATCTCGTTCAAAAACGGGCGGGCGGAGCAGAACAACTTCGACACCTATGAGCTCACCCGGATGGATTCGGCGCCGCGCGAGATCCATGTGCATCTATTGCCCTCGACGGACTACACCAGGCCTCTTGGCGGCGTCGGCGAGCCCGGGCTACCGCCGGTAGCGCCGGCCATTGCCAACGCGGTGTTCGCCGCAACGGGCAAGCGCATTCGCCAATTGCCGATTAGGGACCAACTGAGCACGTGACGGTGTGCCCGACGGTTGTCCAGCCTGCGACACCGAAGACCACCGGCGCCGGATCACCGAATCGATGAGGGATGGTTCGGCGTCACCTTGAAACGGAGATGCCCCATGCCGTTCCGCCTAATGCCTGCGACTAGCGCGATACTGCTTCTGCTGTTTGCGGAATCTTCCTTCGCCTCGACCTGCACCGACCGCATCGATGCAATCGAAGCGCGCGTGAAGGAAATGGCAGAGGCCGCCGCCTCTGTCTCTTCTGGAGGGCAGAGCGTTGCCGCGGCGCGCGAGAGCCAGGCCATGCAGGCTCGCGATAAGGGAGCGCCGATCGCGGCGCCCACCGTCCCGCCATTCCAGAATGAAGCAAGGGAGGCCGAAACCACGCGACAGGCGGCAGAAGAGGGCGGCGGTGGCGACCGCGCCATGCAGGCTCGTGCGAGCCTCAATGAGGCCCGCATGCTCGACGGACGGGGGAACAGCGCCGCTTGCCTCGACATGGTCACTCAAGCCGAGCGCCAGCTCGGGTCTCCCTAGTGTCGCGTCATTGCGTCCATGCGGGGCAATACCACTGAGCGGTCGGACATCTTGCCAAAGCAACGTAACCACCAAATGCCGTCGGAATAGGGGTGGCCGTGCTTCCGAGGTCGTTGGCGATAGGCTCGACGGGTCGAGAGGATCGATTTTGGCGAGGAACCTCCGGGGAGAGAAACCTGGATCGGCTACCATCGACTTTTGAGGAGGCTTGCACGACTGCGGGCGCTTCTCGATCTGATCATCGATAAACGCAGATTGAGGCGATTGCCCTTTGACCACCATCGGGTCACGGGATGATGCAGGGACTCACTATTCCAGCGGATCGTGTGCGTAGTCGACGGGCTGATGGAGCGCAGGGAAAAAGCCCCAATGCGATTGAGATCCAGTCGATCTAACCGGGGCGCGTAAAACCTCCCAGTGCTTTGGATCGACTGTGCGCCCCGGCTGGCTACCGGAGCCGAAGCGGCGCTTTTTCTCGTCTTTTTTGGAGTTCTTAACCGCTGTTAATGATCAGTCGTCAGGATCTGCGAAAGTCACCCTGCGGCAACAGAAGCCGCTTCCCACGGGAGGCAGCTAGACATGATTTCAGAGGATTGGGAGCTCCGTCGCGAGTCCCGGCGGTGCGCTTTCGAAGCATCCCGCCAAGACGGACT
>QDFX01000021.1 GCA_003347645.1 Rhizobiaceae bacterium CPCC 101076
ATCTGGTCCGCGCCGCCGCCCGTCCCAGCCGGTACTATAAACTCAACCGTCTTCGTCGGCTCCCAGGCCAATGCGGCCGTCGTGCCGAGACCAAGACCGGCGGCAACGACAGCGGCGAAGCCGACGCGGCCCGCAATACGCCCGTGAATGGAATCCATCTTCGTTTCTCCCCTCATCCACGTCCGTCTTGTTGGTGCGTCTATGCGCGACGGATCATGAGAAATAGCCGGCCGATCGAGCGGCGGTCCATTGGTATCCAGTATACGTTCTACAAGACGCTTGCAATGCTTCTGATTAAGAAAGTTTTTACTGAGCGTTAACAGTCATTTACGGCTTCACCCCTGTATAAAGGGCAGTCAATTGCGCCGCCGCCTCCCTCACGCGCTCGCCGAGATCGTCCAATCTTTCGAGCGGAAGGCGGATGGTCGGAGCCGAGATCGACACCGCGCCGACCGGATTGGCGTATTCATTGAAGATCACTGCCGCCGCGCAGCGCATGCCGACAGCGTGCTCCTCGTCGTCGACGGCGAAGCCGCGCTGGGCGGTCCGCTGCAGATCGGCGCGAAGCCCCGCCATCTTAGTGTAGGTCCGGTCGGTGAACCGCTTGAGGTCCAGACTCTCGAGCCATTCGTCCTGCTTGCGCTCGGCTGATGCGGCAAGTAGCGCTTTGCCAGCGCCCGAAGCGTGGACCGGCATCCGCGCGCCGAGCCGGAAGAAGGCCCGGACCGGTTCGTGGCTCTCGACCTGGGCGACGCAGACGACTTCGCGGCCCTCCAGTAGTGACAGATTGACCGTCTCGTTCAGGCTGGCATTGAGCTGGCGCAGGATCGGAAGGCCGATCTCGGGGAGCTTTCGCGTCCTCAGATAGGACGAGCCCATCCGGAACAGGCCGACGCCGACCGACCAAAGACCGCTCTGGGCGTCGTGCTTCACGAGCTCCCGCTTCTCCAGCGTCGTCACCAGACGATGCAGCGTGGAGGTGGGCAGCGAAAGACGGCGCCCTACCTCACTCAGCGGCAAACCGTCGGCGCTGGCCAGCACGTCGAGGATCGAGATCGCCCGGTCGAGCGATTGCACTTCACCGCCGGGCTCGGAGCCTGCGGTCGGCGGTCGGCCGCGTTTCCTGGCCGGAACATCTGCTGAACCCATCATGTCCTCATTTCGCCCGGGTGCGGCCTTATCGACCGATTAGTTTGAAGCCCCAAGCCTCTTTTCATATTGCGGCGGCGTGCCAGTTATGGCACGGAACGCCACGAATGGGATCATTTCCCAAAATCATTTGATAATCTCGTTCGCCCCGATTGGCGAGCCTGTTCAAGGAGAATGCCATGGCCAAGATGCGTGCCGTCGATGCGGCTGTTCGGGTCCTGGAGAAGGAAGGCGTCAATTGCGCCTTCGGCGTTCCGGGCGCGGCCATCAACCCTCTCTATTCGGCGATGAAAGCGCGCGGCTCGATCCGCCACGTGCTCGCCCGCCACGTCGAGGGCGCCTCGCACATGGCGGAGGGCTATACCCGCGCCGTGCATGGCAATATCGGCGTCTGCATCGGAACGTCCGGCCCGGCCGGCACCGATATGATTACCGGCCTTTATTCGGCTCAGGCGGACTCGATCCCGATCCTCTGCATCACCGGCCAGGCGCCGCGCGCACGTCTCTACAAGGAAGACTTCCAGGCCGTCGACATCGAATCGATCGCCAAGCCTGTCACCAAATGGGCCGTCACCGTCCGCGAGCCGGCGCTCGTTCCGATGGTCTTCCAGCAGGCCTTCCACCTGATGCGCTCGGGCCGCCCGGGTCCGGTCCTGATCGACCTTCCCGTCGACGTGCAGACCGCCGAGATCGAGTTCGACGAGGATGCCTACGAGCCGCTGGCCGTCTATAAGCCGACGGCCTCGCGCAACCAGATCGACAAGGCGCTGGCGCTTCTGAACACATCCGAGAAGCCGCTGATCGTCTCCGGCGGCGGCGTCATCAATGCCGGTGCGTCCGACCTCCTCACCGAGTTCGCCGAGATCACCGGTATCCCGGTCATCCCGACCCTGATGGGCTGGGGCACGATCCCGGACGACCACAAGCTGATGGCCGGCATGTGCGGCCTGCAGACGTCGCACCGCTATGGCAATGCGACGATGTTGGCCTCCGACTTCGTGTTCGGCATCGGTAATCGCTGGGCCAACCGCCACACCGGTTCGGTAGAAGTTTACACCAAGGGCCGAAAGTTCGTTCACATCGACATCGAGCCGACCCAGATCGGCCGCGTGTTCGGCCCGGATCTCGGCATCGTCTCCGACGCAAAGGCCGCGCTCGAACTGCTCGTCGTGGCCGCCAAGGAATTGAAGGCCGCCGGCAAGCTGAAGGACCGCAGCGCCTGGGCCGCGGAGTGCCTCGACCGCAAGCGCCGCATGCAGCGCAAGACGCACTTCGACAACGTGCCGCTGAAGCCGCAGCGCGTTTACGAGGAAATGAACGAGGCGTTCGGCCGCGACACGACCTATGTCACGACGATCGGCCTTTCGCAGATCGCCGGCGCCCAGTTCCTCCGCGTCTACAATCCGCGCAACTGGATCAATTGCGGCCAGGCCGGCCCGCTCGGCTGGACGCTCCCGGCGGCTCTCGGCGTCCGCGCCGCCCGCCCGGAAGCCAACATCGTCGCGCTGTCGGGCGACTACGACTTCCAGTTCATGATCGAGGAGCTCGCGGTCGGCGCGCAGCACAAGCTGCCGTATCTGCATGTCGTCGTGAACAACTCCTATCTCGGCCTCATCCGTCAGGCGCAGCGCGGCTTCGAGATGGACTTCGAAGTGTCACTCGCCTTTGAGAACATCAACTTCGACGAGGCGGACGGCGGCCAGGCCGGCTACGGCGTCGACCACGTGGCGGTTGCCGAAGGCCTCGGCTGCAAGGCGGTCCGCGTGAAGTCGCCGAACGAGTTCCAGGACGCCTTCGCTCGTGCGAAAGAGTTGATGGACGAGCATCAGGTGCCGGTCGTGATCGAGTTCATCCTCGAGCGCGTCACCAACATCGCGATGGGCGTCGAAATCGACAAGATCAACGAGTTCGAGGAAATCCTCGACGTCGAGAGCGTTCCGGCCGAGTAATCGGCCGGAGCTATCCGCTCTTCAGACCATCATTGACGGAGGACGTCTGTGCCGAAATTCGCGGCTAATCTCACCATGCTCTTCAACGAAGTCGGCTTCCTCGACCGTTTCGAGGCGGCGGCCAAGGCGGGCTTCAAGGGCGTCGAATATCTCTTCCCCTATGATTTCCCGGCTGACGAGCTTGCCGCGAAACTGAAAGCCTACGGCCTCACCCAAGTCCTGCACAACCTGCCGGCCGGCGACTGGGCCGGCGGCGAGCGCGGCATCGCCGTGTTCCCGGACCGAGTGGAAGAGTTCAAGGCTGGCGTCGACAAGGCGATCGCCTATGCCAACACGCTCGGCTGCAAGCAGGTCAACTGCCTCGTTGGCATCCCGAAGGGGATCGACGCCGCGACCGCCCACAAGACGGTCGTCGCGAACCTGAAATACGCCGCTCCAAAGCTGAAGGCCGCCGGCATCAAGCTCCTGATCGAGGCGATCAACACCCGCGATATCCCGGGCTTCTTCCTGACCTCGACCAAGCAGGCGCTCGCGATCATCGAGGAAGTCGGTTCCGACAACGTCTTCGTCCAGTACGACATCTACCACATGCAGATCATGGAGGGTGACCTCGCCCGCACGATCGAGGCGAACCTCGCCAAGATCGCCCACATCCAGCTGGCCGACAATCCCGGCCGCAACGAACCGGGCACCGGCGAGATCAACTATCCTTTCCTCTACGACTTCATCGACCGGATCGGCTATCAGGGCTGGATCGGCGCTGAGTACAAACCGAAGACCGATACGGTCGCGGGCCTCGGCTGGCTGCCGAAGTAAGTCGCTCGCACCCGCTTCGAAACGACAATCCAGGGAGTTCGTAATGGCTAAGACACTCGGCTTTATCGGTCTCGGCATCATGGGCAAGCCCATGGCCGGCCACCTCATCGCTGCCGGGCACACTGTCCACCTCTACACGATCGAAGGCGTGCCGGAAGATCTCGTCGCGGCGGGCGGCAAGAAGGCCGGCAGCGCGGCCGAGGTCGCCCAAGCCGCCGACATCATCTTCACCATGGTGCCAGATACCCCGCACGTCGAGGCGGTCCTGTTTGGGGACAAGGGCGTGGCCGAGGGCTTCTCGGCCGGCAAGATCGTCGTCGACATGTCCTCGATCTCGCCGATCGAGACGAAGAAGTTCGCCAAGAAGATCGAAGAGCTCGGCGGCAAGTACATCGACGCCCCGGTTTCGGGTGGTGAGGTAGGCGCCAAGGCCGCCTCGCTGACGATCATGTGCGGCGGCGACCAGGCCATCTTCGACGAAGTGAAGCCGCTCTTCGAGAAGATGGGCAAGAACATCACGCTCGTCGGCGGCAATGGTGATGGCCAGACCACGAAGGTCGCCAACCAGATCATCGTCGCGCTCAACATCCAGGCCGTGGCCGAAGCCCTCGTCTTCGCCTCGAAGGCCGGCGCCAACCCGGCCAAGGTCCGGGAGGCGCTGATGGGCGGCTTCGCCAATTCGCGCATCCTCGAAGTGCATGGCGAGCGCATGGTGAAGCGCACGTTCAATCCGGGCTTCCGGATCGAGCTGCACCAGAAGGACCTGTCGCTCGCCCTGAACGGTGCGCGCAGCCTCGGCGTCGCGCTTCCGAACACGGCCAATGCCGCGCAGTTAATGAACGGTCTTGCCGCCAATGGCGGTGCTGCCCTCGACCACTCGGCGCTCATCAAGGCGATCGAGCTTCTGTCGGGTCACGAGATCGGCTGAAGGCCAAGGCTTTGCATCGCGGGCAGTTCCGAGCATCATGCCCACGACACCAAAAGTTTGGAGAGCGCCACGGCGCTCTCCCCGGTTGAAATTGGCGCCGGTCATGATGCGTGTTCCGCAGGAGGCCGGCCCGACGAGGAGGGGACAATGAAGATCTGCATCTACGGCGCGGGCGCAATCGGCGGCTATATGGGCGTTCAGCTCGCTCAGGCCGGCGCTGAAGTCAGCCTCGTCGCACGCGGCGCCCATCTCGAAGCGATGAAGAAGAACGGCCTGAAGCTGCTCATCGACGGCGAGGAACGCGTCCAACACCTCAACTGCACCGACGATCCGTCGGAACTCGGCCCGCAGGATTACGTCATCATCGCGCTCAAGGCCCATTCGGTGCCGAGCGTGGTCGACTCGATGCAGCCCCTTCTCGGTAACGACACCTCGGTCGTCACGGCCGTCAATGGCGTGCCCTACTGGTACTTCTACAAGTTCGGCGGCAATCTCGAAGGCCGTACGCTCGAGTCGATCGATCCGGGCGCCAAGCAGTGGCAGGCACTGCGTCCCGAGCGCGCGATCGGCTGCATCGTCTATCCGGCGACGGAAGTCGTCGAGCCGGGCGTCATCCAGCACGTCTACGGTGACAAATTCCCGATCGGCGAGCCTTCCGGTGAGACCACGCCGCGCATCGAGCGCCTCGCGGAAGTCATGAATGCTGGTGGCCTGCGCGCTCCGGTGATGCCGAACATCCGCGACGAGCTGTGGCTGAAGCTGTGGGGCAACCTCTGCTTCAACCCGATCAGCGCACTGACCCATGCGACGCTCGACATCATCGCGTCCGATCCGGCCACTCGCGCCGTCGCCAAGGCGATGATGCTCGAAGCCCAGGACATCGCGACCAAGCAGGGCGTCAGCTTCCGCGTCGATGTCGAGCGTCGCATCAATGGCGCGGGCGCGGTCGGCGCCCACAAGACCTCGATGCTGCAGGATCTGGAGCGCAGCCGCCCGATGGAGATCGAGCCGCTCGTCACGGTGGTCCAGGAAATGGGCCGCATGCTCGATGTGGCGACCCCGACTCTCGACGTCGTGCTCGCTCTCGTGAAGCAGCGCGCCAAGATGGCCGGCCTGAACTGACCAGATATTCGACTGACAATAATGGGGCGCCATGCGCCCCATTTTTATTTGGAACCATCCCCCCATCGCGGCATTAACGGCCTGAACGCAAGCTGCCGGAGCCGCTCTTTCTTCCACGAACTGCCAAATACTTAGTATGCCCGCTTTCTGAACAGATGTTCAGAAAACTATTTGTATTCATGTCCTTAAAACGACACAAAGCGGATAAGAACTGACGCCATCTTATGATCCGGACAACTTGAAATAGGTCTAGGGATGAAACCGATCCGAATTGTACTTCTTGCTGGCACCGTGATTTCTAGCGCCCTGCCCGTTGCGGCATGGGCGCTCGATGCAGCGAATGCGCCGGTTCTTCTCGCGCAGGCCCCGCCGCCGCCCGAAGCCGGCGCCCCCGCCGACGAGCAGCCCCCGCAGCGGCGCCCTCGGGGCGAGGGCCAGCAGCAGCAAAAGCAGCGCGACGGCAGCGAAGGTGGCCAGCGTCGCGCCCCCAGCAATGAAGGCGGAAGAGAGCAGCAGCGCCAGCGCCCCGAACGGCAGGGTGGCGGCGAACAGCAGCAGCGCCCCGAACGCCGTCAAGGTGGCGGCGAGCAGGGTCAACCGGATGGCAACCAGCGCCGCCAGCGTGAGCCGCAGCAGCAGGCTCCGGAAGCGCCGCCGCAAGCTCCGCGTGCGCCGCAGGTCCAGGAAGCTCCTCCAACTCCGCGCGCGCCGCAGATTCAGCAGGCGCCCGACCAGCAGCCCCGGCAGCGCCCCGATCGTCCGCGCCGCGAAGAGGGCCAGCAGCCGCGCGGCCAGGGCCGTCCCGACCAGCCTCAGCGTGGCCCGGAGCCGCCGGTTCCGCCCGTGCCGCCGCAGGCCACGCCTCCGGCCGCGACTCCGCCCGCGTCAGTGCCGCCTACGCCGCAACAGCAACAGCCGCGCGTCCAGCGCCCTGACGCGCCTCCCGCGCCGTCGACCGGGGTATCGCCCGGTGAGCCTCCGATCCCGCCCGGCATCCAGACACCCGGTCAGCGTGACAATCGCCGTCCCGAAGGTCGTCAGGGTGAAGGTCGTCGGGGTCCGGACGGACGCCCAGCACCTGATGGGCGTCCCGGCCCCGACGGCCGTGGCGGCCCCGGTCCGGACAGCCGCTTCGGCCCCGACGCCCAGCCCGGTCCCAATGGACGTCCGATCCCCGATGGACGTCCGGCACCAGACGGCCGCCTCGGTCCCGACGGACGCCCGATACCGGACGATCGTTCGGGTGCGGATGGCCGTCGTGGCCCGGACCCGCGGCTCGGTCCGGACACTCCCGGTCCGGTGCGCGAGCCCGGCCAGGAGTTCCGCGGAGGCGCCGAGCGCCAGGGCGGAGGCGAGTTCCGTCGCTTCGATCCCGAGCGCCGCGAGAGTCGTGACGACGATCGCCGCGACCGCCGCTTCGACCAGGAGTTCGGCCGCCGCGAGGAGCGGCAGGGCGATCGCCTGATTATCCGTGAAGGCGACGACCGCACGATCATCCGCGAAAACGGCCGCACCATCATCCGCCACGACGAGACGGAGCGTCTGCGCCGTCGCGCCGAGGACGTGCGTGTCGACCGCCGCGGCAACGAGATCGAAACGGTCATCCGGCGTCCCGGTGGCGTCGAGATCGTCACGATCCAGGACGATAACGGCCGCCTGCTTCGCCGCATCCGCCGCCAGGGCGGTCGCGATTATGTGCTCATCGACAACCGGCCGCGCCGTCCGGGGCTGAGCATCTATCTCGACCTGCCGCCGGTTCGCGTCGGCATTCCGCGCGAGGAGTACATCGTCGAGGCCGATCGTGCCGGTTACGACGATTACTACGAAGCGTTCGAGGCGCCTCCCGTGGAGGCGATCGACCGGCCCTACACCCTCGAAGAGGTTCGTCAGAACGTCCGGCTGCGCGACCGCGTTCGCTCGGTCGACGTCAACACGATCAACTTCGAGTTCGGCGAATTCACCGTACCGCCGGATCAGGTGCAGAAGCTGCAGGAACTGGCGCAGGCCCTCGGTGCGGTCATCGAGAAGAACCCGAACGAGGTGTTCCTCATCGAGGGCCATACCGACGCCGTTGGCTCGGACATCGACAATCTGTCGCTGTCGGACCGCCGCGCTGAAGAGATCGCCGCAATCCTGAGCGAGACCTACCAGATCCCGGCCGAGAATCTCGTGACCCAAGGCTACGGCGAGCAATATCTGCGCGTCGATACCGAAGGTCCGAGCGCGGAGAACCGCCGCGTGACGCTGCGCAACATCACGCCGCTGCTGAATGCCGAGCAACAGCAACAGCAGCAGCCGCAATAAGCGTCCGATCGATTTGAGAAAGGCCCGCCTGGTTCGTCCCGGCGGGCCTTTTTCGTTCGAACAACTCTTCGCGCCGGACGTTGCCCAAATGACATTTGGATGAAAAGCTGTGTGTCAGACAGCGTCGGGAGGGATGCCTATGCAGGTGCCGGTCGAGATCGCTTTCCACAACATCCAGAGCAGCCAATGGGCCGAAGAAGCCATCCGCGAACGGGTGGCCAAGCTCGAAACCATTTTCGATCGTATCGTCACCTGTCGGGTCCGCGTCGACCAGCGTGCCAAGAACGCGCTCTCGGTACCCCCGGTCATCCGTATCGAGATCGGCGTGCCCGGCCACAAGGATATCGTGGTCAGCCATGAGCCTGAACATCTCCAGCAGAAGTTCCAGACGCCTGATATTCGCGTTGCCATCAACGAGGCGTTCCGTATCGCCGAGCGCCAGCTCCTCGATTTCAAGGAACAGCTCAAGGGCCGCACCAAGGCGCCGCAGCGCGACATCGCCAACCAATTCCTCGGCCAGATCGCGGAAATGGACCCGGCGGGCGATTTCGGCTTTCTGCTGACGAAGGAGGGCGGCATGCTCTACTTCCACCGCAACAGCCTGCTCGCCGGCGATTTCGACCGGCTGAAGCGCGGCGATCAGGTCCATTACGTCGAGGATGTCGGCGATACCGGACCAATCGCGGTCAAGGTTCGCGTCAAGGCCATGGCCTGAAATGAAAGCGGGAGAGCCTTGGCTCTCCCGCTGAAATTTCTCCGGCGACGCAATACCTGACTGCCGGGCGTGCCCAGTACAGCAAGGGCTTTGCCAGACGGAGCGGCGCGATATCTCGTGGCCGCAGCCGAGAGCGGCGCACATCTGGTGGCATGCAGATGACGTTCCCGCGAAATGCGTCGCAAATTGCAAGGCGAGTTGCGGCTACGGGAAAAGGCCGCGCGTATTCTTGGCGTTGCGCACTCGTTCGACGCCGACCGACAAGGCCGCGTTGCGGTTCGAAATCCCCTTCCGCGCCGCGAGCCGCCTCACCTCGTCGAAGCCACGGTCCATGATCTGGTAGAGCCGCTCCAATACCTCGTCCTCGTTCCAGAACAACTGCTGCAGGTCCTGCACCCATTCGAAGTAGGAGACGATGACGCCGCCGGCATTGCAGAGAATGTCTGGGATGACGAAAACGTCCGGCCGCTGCGCGAGGATCGCATCCGCCTCCGGCGTCGTCGGGCCGTTGGCGGCCTCGGCCAGGATCCGGCACTTGATGAGACCCGCATTCTTGCCGGTGATCACCTGCTCAACCGCTGCCGGGACCAGGATATCGCAGGGCTGGATCAAGAGATCGTCCGGTGAGATCTCCGCCTGGTCGGCGAAGCCCTTGAGCACGCCGTGCTCGGCGACATATTCAGCCGCCTTCTCGACATCGAAGCCCTTCGGATCGTAGAGCGCTATCGTGCGATCGCTGATGCCGGTGATCGTCACCCCTTGCCGGTCGAGCGTCGTGGCGCTGACCGAACCGACATTGCCAAAGCCCTGAATGATCGCGGTCGCATGGCGAGGGTCCATCCCCATCTCGAGCATGGCCCGGCCGATCAGATGCGCCACGCCGTTACCGGTCGCGTCGCGCCGGCCGAGCGTGCCGCCGGTCGACACCGGCTTGCCGGTCACGATCTCGGTGACCGTGCGGCCCTGATACATGGAATAGGTGTCCATGAACCACGCCATCACCTGCTCGTTGGTGCCGAGATCCGGCGCCATCACGTCGGTATGCGGGCCGACAAAGGGGATCATCTCCTGCATGTAGCGGCGTGACAGGATTTCGAGCTCGCGGCGAGAGAGCAGTCGAGGATCGACTGCAATGCCGCCCTTGGCGCCGCCATAAGGGAGCCCCGCCAAAGCGCATTTCCAGCTCATCCAGACTGCCAGCGCCGCGACCTCGCCGATATCCACGTTCGGCGCGAACCGCGTCCCGCCCTTGGTCGGGCCGAGCGTCAGATGGTGCTGGACGCGATAGCCCTCGAAGACCGCGACCTGCCCGTCATCTCGGATGATCGGGCAAGTGACCACCATCGCGCGCTTGGGATAGAGCAGCCGCCCTCGCTCATGATCTGGGATTTCGAGGATGTCTGCCACGCTCTCGAACTGCTGACGTGCCATATCGAAAACCGGCCCGCCGAAAATGGACTGATGCGCCATTGGAAACCCTCTCCCACAGGTCCGGGATGCTAGCGCCGCGGAGATGGTGGCGAAAGGATCGCGGCCTGCCGGCGCACCAATTTGTAGGGACGACCGAACGGCGCCGATACGAGCCACGAATCAGGCCTGCGGAATGCACAAACCGGCATTATTGACAAGTCGTTAATACCCACTACCCTGAGATGCGGTATCTGCTCGTGGGGGGCGCGATGCGGACTGTGCCAGTCATCTGTTGCGTTTTGCTGGCGTCAGTCTCGTTCGCCTCGGCCCAGCAGCCGGCGAGCCCGCCAACCTATGCGGACGTCCTTCGTTCCCCAAACGACCTCAATCTGACGATCCTCTATGTCGACCATCTGATCCGCGCCGGCCGCCTCAACTCTGCCGCGGCACAACTGGAGCGTGTCCTGCTCGTTCAGCCCGAAGCCGACCAGGTTCGGCTCCTCTATGTCGCGGTGCTCTTCAGGCTCGACGATATGGTCGGCGCGAAACGGGAGGTCGAGGTCCTCAAACGGCGAAACCTTCCGGAAGGTCTCCTCGACGAACTCGCGAGCTACGACGAAGCCGTCGGGCAGCGCATGGATCCCACGCGGTTCGGCGCCACGATCGCGGTCGGCGGACGTTACGATTCCAACCGGAATTTCGATCCCGCTTCCTCGGACGGCCTTCTGTTCGGCGTTCCAGTCGACATGCCGGGCGATCCGGAGCCGGATGCGGCGGGCGTGGTCAGCGCGAGCGTTTACGGAGAGCACGATCTCGACAGCCAGACATTCCGGCGGATCTATTTCAGCGCCGATCTCGGGACGATCGAGCAGGCCGACCTGACCGAGTACACCCTCTCCTACGCGCGCATCCAGACCGGCTTCGATGTCGTTCTCGGCCGTTTCAACATCCAGACGACGGCGCGCGTAGGCGGCTATGCCCAGGAGCACGACATGTTCCAGCGCGAGGCCGGCGGCAATATCCGCGTCCTGACCGGCGTCAGCGACCGGCTGAAGGTGTTCTCGGACTTCGACGGCGTCATGCAATGGTACGACGAGACGGAACTAAGCCCCGGATCGGAGATGCGGACAGGCGAACGGCTGAAGTTCGGCGGCGGCTTCATCTTCGACGGCAGCGACAGGTTCCAGACGCTCTTCGCCGCCCGCTTCATGGACAAGGCGGCGGAGGTCGAGCAGTACGCCTATGACGGGCTAGAGCTGGAGGCCCGCGCCCAATATCTCCTGCCGAAGGGCCAGTTCGTCGCCGGGCGCGTGATCTACGCCAACTTCCAATTCGACGCCCCCGACCCGGTGTACTCGCCAACCATCACCCGTGAGGACGATTACCTCGCGGCCAAGGCCACATATGGCGTGCCGCTCGGAACCCTGGCGGGATGGGCCGGCGTGGATCTGCAACCCTTCGTGGGCCGGGTCGTGTTCCAGCCTTCCGTCGAATACGTCTTGCAGGACTCGAACATCCCGAATTTCGAATACGAAAACATCGGCGGCGAGATTCTTCTCGTCCAGCGGTTTGCCTTCTAGGAGCGCGACGTGATCCAGCAACGTATCTTCCCGGTCCGCTTCCTGCTCACCTCTCTCGTCGCAGGCGCAGCCGTCTTCACAGGTGGAGCGACGGCGACGGCCGCTCCCGAGATCGGCGTCTCCGCCGCCGTGCGCGGCAGGGTCGGCGTGCAGAGTTCGGCGCGCACCTACGACGCCCGGGCCGGGGATACGATGTTCACGGGCGACAGGGTTAGCAGCCAGGCCAATTCCGGCATGCAGGTCCTGCTGCGCGACGAGACCACCTTCACCATCGGCGCCGACTGCCAGATCACGCTCGACAACTTCGTCTACGACCCCAACGCCGGCACCGGAGCCCTCGCGGCGACCGTGACCAAGGGCGCGTTGCGTTACGTCTCCGGCTTCGCGGCAAAGAACCAGCCGCAGAACATCAACCTGAAGACCCCCTCCTCGACCATCGGCATCCGCGGCACGACGGCGGACGTCCTCGTAGGCCTGGCCGCGATTCAATTGGCGAAGGCTCAGGGCTATGACGTCTCGAAGGCCGATCCTGACACCGCCACCTTCATCCTGCTGCGCGGTCCGGGCAACGACCGCAACACGATCGACCGCGAAGGCGGCATGCAGGTCGGCAACGGCCAAGGCTCGGTGACGATCTCCCGGAACGGCTTCGTGACGTTCGTCCCGAGCCAGAACGCGCAGCCGCTGCAGCCGATGCGGATCAGTCCGGAGGTGGAACGCCTCTTCAACCAGAACATCCAGGGGCACAGCACGGCCTCGGGCTCGCAAAATTCGACCCGCATCGGCCAGAGGGCCGCGGATGCGAGCGGCCAAAGCGACGTCGAGGGAAAATCGGCGGCGCTCTCGTCCGAAAATCTGTCGAAACTGAAGACGACGGCGATCCAGGACCAGAGCCAGGTCGATCAGGAAGTCGCCGAGCCGCCTCCGCTACTCCAAGGATCGGGCGTGACCAACAATATCGGCCTGGAAATCGGCACCTATGAGATGGCCGCCCATCTGGGAGACACGGTCACCTTCAGCCAGACCGGAGCCGTTCTCTATGATGCGGGGACGCGAGACCGGTTTGGCGCAAATCAGTCGATCAACGTGTACGGCGCGGAAGGTCGGAACCAGATGGGTAGCTATGATTTTCGGCTGACTGTGACGCCGGACCTTTCCGGACCGCAGGTCGATGTAACGTTCGACAACATCAATGCGGCGAGCCGTTCCCTGAACGGTGATTCAATCTCCTTTACCGACAGACTCTCTCCAACGACCAATCCGGGCTTTTTCACTTTCCAGGGCAATGGCGGTGGCTCAACCTCGTCCACGGGATGCCTCGCCGCTGATTGCCGCGCTGCGGCGGATCTCATCGGCAACCCCGCAAATCTCATCACCGGGGCGACGCATTCTCTCCAGATAGGAACAGGCACGGGCGCGCTACTTGGAACGGGCGTCGCCGGCCACTAGCCTTCGAAGCCAGCCAGACTTCGCGAAAGCTGGTCGGCGAACTTCGCGGAGGCGATCGGCAATGTCCGTCCGCGCAATTGCGCGAGGATGACCTGGATCGGCGCGATGTCCCTTTCGTCGATCGGGCGAAGCACTAGATCCGGAATACCGGCCGGGATGCCGATCGAGACCTGGAAGGAGACGATGTGCTCCTGCAGCGTGTAGATGCGCAGCAGTTCGAGCGAGCTCGATTCCAGCGCGATGTTCGGTGTCAGCCGCATCCGGGCGAACGCGGCATCCAGGCTGTGACGGACGGCGAGCGAGCGGTCGGGCATGCCGAGCGGATGGTTCAGGCAATCGCGCAGGCGGACCGGGCCCTGCGCGGCCAAAGGATGATTGCTTCGCATCAGCGCGCAAAGCGGCTGGTGGGCGCTGAACAGCACGTCCATGTCCGGCGAGGGCGGCGGCTCCAGCAGCAATGCCAAGTCGGCCTCGAAGCTCGTCAGCGCGCCGACGCCCTGGGCGTGGTCGCGCACTTGCACATAGAACGAGACGAGCGGGAATTGCGTCCGATAGGCATCGATCTCCTGCGGCAGCACATGATCGACAAAGGCCTGGCTGCAAGCGACGGTGACGTGACCGCGCCGCACGCCGGAAAGGTCGGCCATCTGCGAGCGGAAACGCTCGAAATCCGACACCTGCGTCTGGATGTGCCGGACCAGCAGTTCGCCAGCCGCGTTCAGCCGCATGCCCTGCGGCAGCCGCTCGAAGATGGGCCCGCCGAGCTCAAGCTCGAAATCCTGCACTTGCCGCGTCAACGCGGACGGCGTGATGTTGAGCTGCTCGGCAGCCTTGCGGATCGAGCCGGAGCGCGCCACGCCAAGAATGTATTCGAGCGTCCTGAGATGCTTCATCGAACCGAACCCTGTTGCAGTTTAGGCAACACCGCGCTCGAAAAGAAGCACTGGATTGCAGCACGAACGCCGTTAGCGTCTCCGTCACCTGATGCCGCCTGGACCGGAGTTGCAGCCGATGCGTGACCAGCACCTTGTCTCCCGTCGTACGCTTCTGCAGGGTATGGCCGCCGGAACGGCCGTGGCCACGACCGGCCTGGGGACATCGCGGCCGGCTTTCGCCAAGGATCTGGTCGTCGGCTTCATCTATGTCGGGCCGAAAGACGACTACGGCTACAACCAAGCCCATGCCGAGGGCGCCACGATCATCAAGAAGATCCCCGGCGTCACCGTACTGGAAGAGGAGAAGGTCCCCGAGACGCTCGACGTCCAGAAGACCATGGAATCGATGATCGAGCTCGATGGCGCGTCGCTCATCTTCCCGACCAGCTTCGGCTATTTCGACCCGCATATGCTGAAGGTCGCGGCGAAATATCCGGACGTGCAGTTCCGTCATTGCGGCGGCCTCTGGACCGAGGGCAAGCATCCGAAGAACACCGGTTCCTATTTCGGCTATATCGGCCGCGCGCAGTACCTCTCCGGCATCGTCGCCGCGCACACATCGAAGACGAAGAAGCTCGGCTTCATCGCCGCGAAGCCGATCCCGCAGGTTTTAATCAACGTGAATTCGTTCGCGCTCGGCGCGAAGTCGGTCGACCCGACCATCACGACCCAAGTCATCTTCACCGGCGACTGGTCCCTCCCCGTCAAGGAGGCGGAGGCCACCAACAGCCTCGCCGACCAGGGCGTCGACGTCATCACCTGCCATGTAGACGGCCCGAAGGTCATCATGGAGACCGCGGAGCGCCGTGGCATCTTCTGCACCGGTTATCACGCCGACCAGTCCAAGCTCGCGCCGAAGGGCTATCTCACCGGCGCGGAGTGGAACTGGTCGAAGGTCTACGAAGCATTCGTCACCGAGGCACAGGCCGGCAAGCCATTGCCGAACTTCGTTCGTGGCGGACTGTCCGACGGGTTCGTCAAGACGTCCGCATACGGTCCCGCCGTCTCGGAAGAGGCTCGCAAGCAGGCGGACTCGGTCAAGGCCGAGATGATCAAGAGCCCGGACTATGCGGTGTTCAAGGGACCGCTGAAGTCCAATATCGGCAAGGAGGTCATCCCGGCCGGCAAGTCCTATCCCGAGACGGCAATCGAGCTCGAGAGCACGGACTACCTCGTCGAAGGCATCATCGGCGCGATCGGCTGAGCCATGACGATCGCGATGTCGAGCGAGGCGGCATCAAAGGCGACCGCCCAACCGAAACAGCCCGCCGGCGACTGGGGCTATCCGTTCCGGCGGCTTCTCGAGCAATTGCTCGTTCCCGTCGCGGCACTTCTCATCGCCGCCACAGGCTTCGCGATCTTCCTCGTCTTCCTCGGCACCTCGCCGCTCGACTTCGCGAGCCTTGTCTGGCGCGGCGCTTTCGGTAGCTGGTTCTCGTTCCAGAACACCCTGCAGCGCGCCGCGCCGCTTCTCCTCACCGCTCTCTGCGTCGCCCTGCCTGCACAACTCGGCCTCGTGGTCATCGGGGGCGAAGGCGCGGTCGTGCTTGGGGGGCTGGCGGCGGCGGTGATCGGAGCTTCCCTGTCTGCTCTGTTCCCGCCGCTCGTCATCCTCGCAATGGCCGTGTCCGGAGCGCTCGTCGGCGCGTTCTGGATCGGCCTGACCGGCTGGCTCCGCGCCTATCGCGGCATCAACGAGACCATCGCCTCTCTCCTGCTCGCCTATATCGCGCTGGCCGTTTTCAACCATCTCGTCGAAGGCCCGCTGCGCGACCCCGCCAGTCTCAACAAGCCGTCGACCCTGCCGATCGGCGAGGCCAACATGCTCGGCTCTCTTCCGGGCATGAATATTCATCCGGGCCTCGTCCTTGGACTCGTCGCCTGTATTGGGTTCTGGATCGTCATCCAGCGCACGAGCTTCGGCTTCGCTTGGCGCGTCACTGGCGGAAACCTGCGCACCGCACTGCTGCAGGGCCTGCCCGCCAACCGCCTGATCGTCATCGCCTGCGCGCTCGGCGGAGCGTGCGCCGGTCTTGCCGGCATGATCGAGGTCGCGGCCGTGCACGGCTCCGCGAATGCCTCGCTCGCGGCAGGATACGGTTATGCCGGCATCCTCATCGCCTTTCTCGCGCGCCAGTCTCCGCTCGGCGCGATCCCGATGGCGATCCTGCTCGGCGGCATCTCGGCGGCCGGCGGACTCGTCCAGCGCCGCCTCGGACTTCCGGACGCGACCGTGCTGGTGCTGCAGGGCTTCATCTTCGTCTCGATCCTCGCCAGCGAGACGATCTATGGCCGCTTCCGCTGGTTCCAGCCGAGGGGGACCGCCTGATGGACAATGTCGGCATGGTCCTCGTCGCGCTGATCGCGGGCGCTCTCCGCGTCTCGACGCCGTTCCTGTTCGTCAGCCTCGGCGAGTGCCTCACTGAGAAATCGGGGCGCATCAATCTCGGCAATGAGGGCGCGCTCGTCCTCGGCGCCATGACCGGCTACGCAGCATCCTATGAAACCGGCAGCGCCTGGATCGGCGTTCTCGCCGCGCTCGTCGCGGGCGGCGGCCTCGGCCTCCTGCACGGTCTCGTCTGCAGCCTCGCCCGCGTCAACGACGTGGCCATGGGCATCGCCGTCATGCTGGCCGGCACGGGCATCGCCTTCTTCTTCGGCAAGCCGTACATACAGCCTTCGGCGCCGCAACTTCCCGTCATCCCGCTCGGCTTCTGGTCCGACGCGCCGCAGATCCGCAGCGCGCTCGACGTCAGCCCGCTCTTCTTCATCGGCCTTCTCGTAGCCTTCGTGATGACCTGGGCGTTCAAGAACACACGTACTGGCCTCGTCGTCCGCATCGTCGGGGATTCCTCCGATGCCGCGAAGGCGATGGGCCTGCCCATCGACCGGGTGCGCGTGATCGCGACGACGATCGGCAGCGCGCTCGCGGGCGTCGGCGGCTCGTTCCTGTCGCTGTCCTATCCGGGCAGCTGGAACGAGGGCCTCTCCTCCGGCCAAGGGCTCGTCGCGGTCGCGCTCGTCGTCTTCGCCCGCTGGAACCCGCTCGCCTGCGCGGCGGCGGCGCTCCTGTTCGGCGCGGCCGGCGCACTCGGCCCGTCACTCCAAACCGTCGGCATCACCCAAGGCTATTACCTGTTCTATGCCGCGCCCTACGCGCTGACCCTTCTGATCATGATCCTGACCGTCGCTCCCGGCCGCGTCCTGCGCGGCATGCCGGGGGAGCTGTCGCTGACCCGCTGAGGCCAATGATGACGGATACGCTCGACGACGAACGCATCGCCGCCGCCTTCGTGCCGAACGGACGGACCATCAAGTCCGATCCCTATCCCTGGCCGTTCGACGGCGATCTCCGCCCCGAGAACACGGCGCTGATCGTCATCGACATGCAGGTCGATTTCTGCGCCCCCGGCGGCTACGTCGACGTGATGGGCTACGACATCTCGAACACGCGTGCGCCCATCGAGCCTATACGCCGCCTGCTCTCGGTGATGCGGAGCAAGGGCTATCACATCATCCACACCCGCGAGGGCCATCGCCCGGACTTGGCCGACCTTCCCGCCAACAAGCGCTGGCGCTCGCAGCGCATCGGCGCCGGCATCGGCGACCAGGGCCCCTGCGGCCGCATCCTCGTGCGCGGCGAGCCGGGCTGGGAGATCATCCCCGAGCTTCAGCCGGAGCCTGGCGAGGTCATCATCGACAAGCCGGGCAAGGGTTCGTTCGTCGCGACCGATCTCGAACTCGTGCTGAAGACGCGCGGCATCCGCAATATCGTGCTGACCGGCGTCACGACCGATGTCTGCGTCCACACCACGATGCGCGACGCCAACGACATTGGCTACGAGTGCCTGCTGCTGTCGGACTGCACCGGCGCGACCAAGACCGAGAACCACCTCGCCGCGATCGACATGATCAAGATGCAGGGTGGCGTATTCGGCGCGGTCGCGACCTCGGATGACTTGATCGAGGCGCTGCCATGAGCGCCGCGCTCGACCCGGTCTTCCACGACAAGCCCGCCCACCGCGCGCTTGAGGTCGAGGCGATCGGCGTCACCAAGCGCTTCGGCCCGTTCGTCGCGCTCGACAATGTCTCGCTCAAGATCCGCCGCGGCACCGTCCATGCGCTGCTCGGCGAGAACGGAGCCGGGAAGTCCACCTTCGTCAAATGCCTGCTCGGTTATTACAAGTCCGACGAGGGCGATTTCGTCGTCGAGGGCCGCGAGGCGACCATCGCCCGGCCCGCCGACGCGGACGCGCTCGGCATGGGCATGGTCTACCAGCACTTCACGCTCGTCCCATCGATGACGGCCTCAGAGAACCTGGTGATGTCGCGCTCGAATGTCCCGGGCATCATCGACTGGAAGGCGGAGCGCAGGCAGCTCTTCAACTTCCTGAAGAACATGCCCTTCCTCGTCCCGATGGACGTTCCCGTCGGCGAACTCGCGGCGGGCGAGCGGCAGAAGACCGAGATCCTCAAGCAGCTCTATCTCAACCGTCGCCTGATCGTGCTCGACGAACCGACCTCGACCCTCACCCCGCAGGAAGCGGCCGAAGTGCTGGGGCTTGTCCGCTCGCTGGTCGAGATGGGCGACATCACCGTCGTGATCATCACCCACAAGCTGAAGGAGGTCGCGGCCTATGCCGACGACGTCACCGTGCTCCGCAAGGGCAAGTTCGCCGGTTCCGGCAGTGCCAAGGAACTGGGGCCTGAAGAACTGACGGCGATGATGATCGGCGAGCCGCACGCGCCAAAGCCGGTCGAGCGCCTGGGAGGCCCGGACGCAGAGGAGCGTCTCGCCATCCGCAATCTGAAAACGGAAGGCGAACTTGGCCGCTTCGGCCTTTCGATCGACAAGCTCGTCGTCCGCCCACGCGAAATCGTCGGAGTCGCGGGCGTGTCGGGCAATGGCCAGAAAGACCTCGTCGAAGTGCTCGGCGGTCAGCGTTCTCCTGCAAGCGGAGACGTCCTCGTCTCCGGCGCGCCCTATCACGGTGGCCGGGACGAGGCGCGCAGACTGGGCGTCCGCGTCCTCCCGGAGGAGCCCCTGAGGAATGCCAGCGTGCCGAAGATGAGCGTGGTGGCGAACATGAATCTGCGCCGCTTCGACCACGACGAGAAGGGTCCGCGCCGCTGGCTCGACCTCAAGGGCATGAACGAGCGCGCGCTCGGCATGATCCAGTCCTATGGCGTCCGCACACCCTCGCCCGAAGCGCCGATCGCCGCGCTGTCCGGTGGCAATGTCCAGCGCGCCACCCTCGCCCGCGAGTTCGACGGCGAGGTCGACCTCCTGGTCATCTCGAACCCTTGCTTCGGCCTGGACGTGAAGGCCGTCGCCGAAGTCCGCGCCCGCATTGTTGCCGCGCGAAATGCCGGGACGGCGGTCCTGCTCCTTTCCGAAGACCTCGACGAGGTGATGGAGCTTTCCGACCGCATCGTCGTCATGCATCACGGCGAGATCGTCCACGAAACGCCGGGACCAGGCGCCGACGCGCTCGATATCGGCCGTCACATGGTGGGGCACGGCTGATGGCCACGATCTCTTCCGCGCAGCCGTTTGCCTATTCCTTCCCGCCGGGAAAGACGGCTCTGATCATGATCGACATGCAGCGCGACTTCATGGAGCCCGGCGGCTTCGGCGAGACGCTCGGCAACGACGTGTCTCTGCTGCGCGCCATCATCCCAGGCGCGAAGCTGTTGCTCGACACCGCGCGCGCGCACGGCATCCCGATCGTCCACACCCGGGAATGCCACCGGCCGGACCTGTCCGACTGCCCGCCCGCCAAGCGCGAGCGCGGTGAACCCTCGCTCCGCATCGGCGACGACGGGCCGATGGGCCGGGTCCTGATCTCGGGCGAGCCGGGCGTCGAGATCATCGGCGAACTCGCGGCGCTGCCGGGGGAGACCGTGCTCGACAAACCGGGCAAGGGCGCGTTCTACGCAACCCCGCTCGGCGACATCCTGAAATCCTGGGGCACGACGCATCTGCTGTTCGGAGGCGTCACGACCGAAGTGTGCGTGCAGACGACCATGCGTGAAGCGAACGACCGCGGCTATTCGTGCCTCCTCGTCGAGGACGCGACCGAAAGCTATTTCCCGGAGTTCAAGGCGGCGACCATCGACATGATCCGCGCCCAGGGCGCGATCGTCGGCTGGACCGCGACGGCGGCCGAGGCCGCCAGCGCACTCACTCTCGCGGACGCAGCAGAATGATCGACCCGCTCCTCCTCGGCGATCTCATCGACGGCGGTTGGAAAAAGCTCGATTTCCAGCCCTTTCACCCCGGCGTCACCATCCACCCGCTCTACGGCTCGGGCGACGGCCCGGCGGCGGCGATCCTGCGCTACGAGGAAAACGCCCGCGTGCCCTATCATGAGCACACCGGCTTCGAGCACGTCCTGATCCTCGACGGCTCGCAATCCGACGAGCGCGGCCGCTACGACAAGGGCTCGCTGACGATCAACCCGCCCGGAACTTCGCACGACGTCTGGAGCGACGAGGGCTGCGTTGCCCTGCTGATCTGGGAGCGGCCGGTCAGGATCATCGCGAGCGGGCCGCTGTAAGCAGGCATTCCTGCTCGGCGATCCAGGCCCGCCCTGGGTCAGGGCATCACGGTTCCGCAATTCGGATCCAGCACCTGCCCGGTGAAGGCGTCGCCGTCGGATGACGCGAGAAAGACGACGGAGCGGCCGACGTCTCGCGGCTCGCCCCAGCGCTTCAGGGGTATCCGGTCACGGATTTCGTCGGTGTATTCGGGACCGGCGCGAAAGCGGCCGGTGGCCGTTGGACCGGGCGCGACGCAGTTCACGGCTATGTTCGGAGCCAGCGCGAGGGCGAGGGATCTGGACATCGCCATCATCCCGGCCTTGGCGGCGCTGTAATGCGGCAGGCCACGATCGCCGATGTAGGCCTGTTCGGACGATATGTTGATGATCCGCCCGCCGGCGCGCTTCATCAGATGCGGGATGGCTGCCTGGGCCAAAAAGAAAGGGCCCTTGAGATTGAGGTCCAGCATCTCGTCATAATCGGCCTCGGTGATGTCGAGCACCGGTTGGTGATGCGAGTAGCCGGCATTATTGACCAGGATATCGAGGCCACCCAGCAGGGCCACGGCCTCCGGCACAAGCCTTCGGCAGTCCGCGACGAGCGAAACGTTTCCTGCGACTGCGAACGCGCGGCGGCCGAGCACTTCGATCTCGCGCACGATTTCCTCGGCTTCCTCCGCTCGGTTGAAATCGGCGACGACGACGTCAGCCCCCTCCTCCGCGAGACACAGTGCGATTGCCCGGCCGATGCTGTCGCGACGAGCCGCGCCGGTGACGAGCGCCAGTTTCCCTTCCAACCTTCCCAAGTCAGGTCCCTCCGTCTCTGCAGATTTTGGTATCTCGCGATCAGGAGAGCATGACCGGCCGACTGACGAATTCGGACAGTTCCCGGGGGATGTACGTCCCCTGGGGTTTGTTCGAGACGAGCTCTCCGTCGAGGACCACCGTTACGCCACGCACGATGGTGGTGATTGGCCAGCCGGTGATCTCCATCCCCTCATAGGGGGTGTAGTCGCAGCCGTCGTGAAGGAGATCGTGCGTAATGGTCACGGTCCTGGCGGGGTCCCAGATCGCGATGTCCGCGTCTGCGCCGATCGCGATCGTGCCCTTGCGGGGATAAAGACCGTAGGCGCGTGCGTGGTTGGTCGAGGTCAGGGCGACGAACCGTTGGGGTGATATCCGCCCCTTCACCACGCCTTCCGAAAACAGGATCGGCAACCGGGTCGCTATTCCGGGGATGCCGTTGGGTATCCAGCGGAAGCTCGTTCGTCCGTTGGGCGCCAGCTTGCCCGCCGCGTCCTCATAGCGGAACGGGCAGTGATCGGACGAATAGACATCGAATGTCCCGTCCTCGATCCCCTGCCAGCAGGCATCCTGACTCTCCTGGTCGCGCGGCGGAGGCGAGCAGACATATTTCGCTCCCTCCATGTTCAGGCCATCGAGGTCGCTTTCCGTGAGCACCAGATATTGCGGGCAGGTTTCGCCAAAGATCTTCAGCCCTTTCTGGCGGCCGCGGCGGATCTCCTCGATCGCCTCTCGATTCGAGACGTGGACGATCATCACCGGCACGTCGACGATCTCCGCCAGCGAGATCGCGCGATGGGTCGCCTCGCGTTCGACGGCGATCGGCCGCGACGTGGCATGATGACGGGGCGCGGTGCGGCCTTCTCGCTCCAGACGCTCGGTCAGGAAGCGTATGGCGTCGTGGTTCTCCGCATGAACCATGACCAGCGCGCCGGTCGAGCGTCCGACATCCATGACCTGAAGCAATTCGAGGTCAGAGAGCCGCAGGTCCTCGTAGGTCATGAAAACCTTGAACGAGGTGTACCCGTCCTGCACCAGAGCCGGCAATTCCTGACCGAGCAATTGCTCGCTGGGGTCGCTGATGATGAGGTGGAACGAGACGTCGGTGTAGCAGCGCCCGTCCGCTTCGGCGTGATAGTGCTTCAGCGCTTCGCGAAGGGATTGCCCCTTCTGCTGTAGGCAGAACGGCAGCACCATCGTATTGCCGCCGAAGGCCGCGGACCGGGTGCCGGTCTCGAAATCGTCCGCCATCTTGATGCCGGGGCCGGACGGTTGCGAGAGATGGACATGACTGTCGATGCCGCCCGGCAGGATCCACTTTCCCGTCGCGTCGATCACCTCGGCCGCCGCTGTGCCGAGATCATCGGCCAGCGCGACGATCTTGCCGTTCCTGATGCCGACATCGCACCGCGTCGTATCCGCCTCGGTGACGACCGTGCCGCCGCGCAGGATGAGATCGAATTCCGCCATCAAGCCTCCTCCCGGCCCAATTCCCCCGCAAGGCTGAACGGACCGCCCCAATCCGACAGGTCCGCCGGGCGCCGGCCGGCGAGCGCCATGCACTTCCAGAACGTGACCGAAATCGAATCCAGGACGGGTATCCCGAGCTCTCGCTCCAGCCGGGGAGCAAGAGCCGCGCCGTTCAGGTTCGTGCAGACGATCGCCACTGCGTCGCATCCCTCGCGCGTAACATCGCGCACCATGTCAGCGATCTGATCCTCGCCGACCTCGGCGAATGAGAAGTTCTCGCTGAGGTCGAGGTGACGCTCGGCGGTACACGAAAAGCCCGCCTCATCCCAGTTCGCCATGATCTTCTGCTGAACATCCCTGGTGTAGGGCGTCACCAGGCCTATCCGCTTCAAACCATGGGCGTCGAACAATTCGCGAAACGCGAGCACCGCCGTGCACGCGGCAATGCCGGTGCGCTGGGTGATCATGTCACAGAGGGCCTCGTCGCGATCGAAACCCAGCCATGCCGCCGACGTTCCGTTCCAGGCGATGACGTCCACATTCGCGTCCGCGAGCAGATCGGCAGCCGCGAGAATTCCGCCGGCCTCGAACTGGTCGAGCGCTGCCGCGGACAATCCGATCTGCGTGACCCGAAAGCGGGAGAAATGCGCGGTCACCTCGGGTGCGGACGACGCCATCGCGAACGTGAGCGGTTCGAGCACCGTGTTGGACGATGGCGTGAGCATGCCAAGACGAACGGCTTTGGATGACGTCACGATGATCTCGCTAATCCGAGCCAGGAAGACAGCGCCCCAATCCCGCTTCAGAGAGAAGGGCCGGTGCTTGCATCGCAAAATACCGAGCCCCTACATGCCTCGTCAATTATTGCATACAAAATTACATTGATGCATTCATTTGCATCAGATTGGATTATACGCATTTGAGGTGTGCGCAAGAGCACGGGAATGCCGAGAATAAGTGGTGGGCTCCGCAATGGCAGTGCTAACGTGATTCCCGCCGCTGAAGATTCAGGCGCGCCTTCCATTTTTCTAGAGCGACCGGCTGATGAATACCCAACTTAATCGCAAAGAACTGGACAGCCTCGGCCCTTCTTCATCGTCTTCCCTTCACGACGACATTGTCAGCCGACTTCGGCAGATGATCATACGCTGTGAACTGGAGCCAGGCGCGCGTTTCACAGAACATGAACTGGTCGAAGTCTTTGGCGTCTCCCGTACTCCTTTGCGCGAAGCGCTGAAGATACTGGCATCCGAAGGGCTGGTAGAGATGCGGCCGCACCGCGGCAGCACCGTCGCCAGGATCTCTCCCAAGGAGATCGCACAGACCTTCGACGTCCTCGGCGCGCTGGAAGAACTCGCCGGTCCCCTCATCTGCGATCGAGTATCGAACGTAGATATTGCCCGTCTCGATCAGATCACGACCGAGATGAGCAGCAAGCGCGATGCCGCCGACCGGAACAGCTATTTCGAGCTGAACATCTCTTTCCACCAGTCGATGATCGGGCTCAGTGGAAACGCGGTCCTGCTGAACACCTACAACCAGCTCTTCGCCAAGCTGCAGAGGGCTCGTTACATGGTGAACGACGACCAGAACCGGTGGAGCGAATCCGCGAAGGAGCACGCCTGGATCATGGATGCGCTTCGCCAGCGGGACGGTGCCGAACTGTCCAGGCGGCTGAAGGAACATAACACCCGCACCGCCCAGGCCATTCTGGCGAAGCTTGACGCCTGAACGGCGGGATCAGGCCGTGCCGGTCTTTTCGAGCATGGTCGCTATCGATAGCAGCTTGAGATCCTGATAGCCGTCGGCCACCAGTTGCAAACGATCGGAAGACCCGTCGCGCCCTTCATCAGCGGCAATGTCAGGCACGGCGCTTCGGTACGGATGCGCCGGAGAACTTGCGGGATGCTGTAGACCTCGGTCATCAGTAACCCCGCCCCGTATCGACCACGTTCCGCAGCGGCTCGCCGTCCAGGTAACGGCGCATGTTGTCGAAGAACATGTCGAGGCTGAGCCTGACGTAGTCCGGTCCGTCATCGAGCGCGCAATGCGGACTGATGAAGAGGCGGGGCGTCTTCCAGAGCGGAGAATTCGCAGGAAGCGGCTCCTTGTCGAAGACGTCGAGGAAGGCGCCCCCGAGTTCCCCTTTCGAGCTTCTCGATAAGCGCGCCGTGGTCCATCACCTGCGATCGCCCAAGGCTGATGACACCGGCATGCGAAGGCAGGAGATCGAGCTCACGACGGCCGATCAACCCGTTCGTCTCCGCTGTGTTGGGCACCATCAACACCAGGAAATCGGCTTGCGGCAGGAGTTCCGGCAATTGATCCACCGGATAGCATTCCGGGAAATCGGGGCGAGCGCCACCCGAGCGGGCAACACCGATTACCCTCATGCCGAAGTGACTGGCATGACGCGCGACAGCGCTCGCCAACCGCCCTGCCCCCAGGATCAGCACCGTCCGCCGGCTCACCGAGGGCGTGAATATCTGCTCCCATTTCGTCTGCCGCTGCGCTTCCACGAACTGTGGAAGGGCGCTGTTCAGCATCAGGATCGCGCCCATCGCGTATTCACCCGCTTTCTGGGCGTGGATGCCGCTCGAATTGGTCAGCGTCACGCCCGGCGGAATGGCCGGGATGAGCTTGTCGACGCCGGCGAAGATCGATTGGACCCAGCGCAGGTGCGGCGCGCGCTCGGCGAGTCCCTTGTTGTTGAAATAGCCGCACAGGACCACCTCAGCCGCCTCAAGTCCGGCATCCGCTTCCTCGTCTGTCGCACCGAACGAGACCTCAAGCCGGTCGGCGATCTGTTGGTAGGCCGCACTCTCCCGCCGATACTTCTCGGCGTCGATCCGATAGATCGCGTTGGGGCCGTCATTTTCCTGAATATGGACGCGTATCTTTGCTGCCACGATGTCCTCGCGGGCTCCTTTGAAGTCTGATTGATGCCGTGCGGTCAGGCCACGTTGCGGACGATCACGCGGATGGGCGTCGGATTGTAGGCGTTGCAGGGATTGTGCATCTGCGGGCAGTTCGACAGCACAGCGAGCACGTCGGTTTCGGCCCGGAGATCGACATAGCCGCCGGGCGCCGAGATATCGGCCGCGATTCCGGCTCCGCCATCGGCCATGATCGGCACCTGCATGAAGAAATTCACATTGCCGACAATCGCGCTGCGATCGAGGCCATGCTTAGACAGCTCCTTCAGGAAGTTCGAATAGCAGCTCTCGGTCGTGTGTACGCCGTAGCGAAGGAAGTTGTTCGGGTTGCTGCAGCAGCCATAGACCGTGTCGTGCTGGCCCAAAGTGTCCTCGATTACGGTGAAGAGCTTCGCGCCGCTGTCGCTGTAGAGCACCGTTCCCTTGGCAACGTACGTGTTGCCCTGCACCTTGATCGTGTTCATCGAGCTGTAGCGGTCGCCGGGGTCGGCCGCGTTGAAGCACAGGAAGTCGACGGCCTGCTGGCCTTCCAGATCGATGATCCGCAAGATCTCGCCCGCCTTGATCACGCGGCTCCACGGCTCCTTGGCCGGAACGATGAAGTCGTAGATCACGCCGTCGAGATCGGCCGCGGCCTGCGCGTCGAGAACTCCGCTCATTGTACTCTCCTGTCTGATGAGGCGCGCTCAGGCGCTGACGTAGCGCTGCAGGAACTGCCGCGCGCGGTCCGTCTTTGGGTTTGTGAAGAATTCGGAGGGTTGCCCCTTCTCGACGACCCGGCCGCCGTCCATCAGCACGACCTCATTCGCGGTCTCGCGGGCGAAGCCCATCTCGTGGGTCACCACCAGCATCGTGCTGCCGCCTTCAGCCAAGGTCTTCATGACAGCGACGACCTCGCCCACAAGCTCGGGATCTAGCGCCGATGTCGGCTCGTCGAACAGCAGGAGTTCGGGCTTCATGGCGAGAGCGCGGGCGATGCCCACGCGCTGCTTCTGTCCGCCGGAAAGGCGGTTCGGAAAGACGTCCTTCTTGTCCGTCAGGCCGACGCGCTCCAGCAGCATTTCCGCCTCCGCGACCACTTCGTCGCGCGATCGGCGCTGCACATGGATGGGCGCCTCGATGAGGTTCTGCAGCACGGTCAGATGGGGCCACAGATTGAAATGCTGGAACACCATGCCGATGCGCGCCCGCGCCTGGGCAAGCTCCGAGGTCGACATCGGAATGACGCCGCCCTCGCGCATTCCGATCCTGCGACCCGAGAGGTAGATCGATCCCTGATCGGGCTTTTCAAGGAAGTTCACGCATCTCAGAAGCGTCGATTTTCCGGAGCCGCTCGGCCCGAGGAGACATACCGTCTTTCCCCGCTCGACGGTCAGTGAAACACCATCGAGAACGACGTTGGTCCCGAAGCTTTTCGTCAGCCCGCGGATGTCCAGAACGCATTCCGGATTGGTGCTGCCCACATGTTCAACCATCAGCGCCGCACCTCCGCGAGCCGCTCAACCACGAAAACTCCGGCCTCGACCAGCATGCAGAGCGCCCAATAGATCAGGACGGCGGCGATGAACGCCGCGAACGGAACGAAATATTGCGACTGGATGCTGCTCGCCGCATGCGTCAGCTCCGGGACGGCGATGATCGTCAGGAACGCCGTGTCCTTGATGATCTGGATGAGCTGATTGCCGATCATCGGGCTGGCGGCCAGAAAGATCTGCGGGAAGATGATCCGGGTGTAGAGCCGGGGTCCACGGAAACCGAAGGCGGTCGCCGCCTCGATGCTCTCCCGACCGAGCCCGATCCAGATGCTGCGCATGATCTCGGCCATGTAGGCCGTATTGTAAACGACGATCGCGAAGAGCCCGGCGGTCCAGTTGTCCAGGTTCAGTCCCAGACTCGGCAAGCCGTAATAGGCGAGATAGGCCAGCATCAGGAACGGAATGCAGCGCATCAGATCAACGATGCCCTGGCTGATCAGCCGCACGGGACGGCTGGAAGACATCAGAAGAATTGCGACGAGGCTGCCGATCAGGAGAGCGAGCGACGCACCCACGAGCGTCAGGATGATCGTGTTGAGCAGACCCTCGACCAAGCGATCCGCATGCTCCCAGACGACTCCGAAATCGCGGGTCATGCAGCGGCCCCGGCCTGGCCGTACAGTCGCTCGGTCAGCCGCTGGAGGCCGACGAAGACGACGATGAGAACGATGTAGATTCCCGTCGCAACGAGCATGGGAGGCAACGGATCATAAGTCTGGGCGCCGATACGTGTCGCCGCTCGCGTGATCTCTACAACGCCCACGACGGCGATCGCCGGGCTCGACTTGATCAAAAGCGTCATCTCGTTGACGAGGCCCGGCAGGCAGGCACGCCACAGCTGAGGGAAAATGATGCGCCGGAAACGTAGAGCCGGCGTCATGCCGAACGAGCGAGCGGCTTCCAGTTGATCGGGAGAAAAGTTGTTCAGTCCCGAGCGCCAGATCTCGCAATTGAACGCAGCCGTGTTCAATCCAAGCGTCAGCACGGACGCGGTCCACGGCCCGATATCGATGCCCATAGTCGGGATCGCGAAGAAGATCAGCAGGCACAAAGTCACGGCCGGCGTCGACCGCAGCAGGCTTACATAGACCATGACGATAGGGGACAGCACCGGCACCCTGCCCCACCGGATCAACCCGAGCAGCAGTCCCAACGGCACACCAAGGGCGATACCGGCGCCGGATAGCACCAGGGTCACACCGGCGCCTTGCAGAAGCGAGAGGAAGGCTGCTGTGGTCACGATCAAATGTCCGCCGACCGCCCCGATGGGCGGCCGGCCTTGGCTGGGATCAGGGCTGATAGGTCTCTGGAAGATCCGGGAACGCCTGGCCCAGCCACTTCTCCTGCAGCTTGAGGATGTTTCCGCTCTTCCGCTGCTCGGCCATGAAGCTGTTGATCAGCGCCAGGAGTTCGGTATTGCCCTTGGCAACCGCCCATGCCGGAACGGTCTGTCCCGAGACGGCCTGGCCAATTTCGAACGTGTCCGGCTTGTCCTTCGTGAGCGAGCGCAGGTTGATGATCGTGTTGACCACGAAGTCCACGCGCTTCAGCGCGAGATCCTGGTAGGCTTCCGGATAGGACGTGTACTGGACGACCTTGCCGAGCTTGCCGCCCGTCTTGGCGAGCATCGCCTCGAGCTCGGGCAGCTTTTCGAGCTGCGCGCTGCCGGCTTGGACGCCGACCGTCTTGCCCGCGAGATCCTTGATCTCCTTGATGCTGTCGTCGCCCTTGCGCTTGGCATAGTAGTGGGTCGAGTCGGCGATCGGCATGCTGAAGTCGAGCGACTTCACACGCTCCTTGGTGATCATCGCGGCGGTGACCGCAACGTCGTACTTGCCGGTGCTCACACCCGCGAGAAGTCCGGTCCACGGAATAACCTCCTGGCGGATCTCGAACGGCACGGTCTTGCGGAATTCGGCGAGAAGCTCGTTGTCGAAGCCGGTCGGCTTACCGTCCTCCATGAATTCAAACGGCTTATAATCGTCTTCCGTCGCGACGATCATGTAGCCGCGCGCCTTGATCTCAGCGAGCGTTGCGGAGTGAGCGACCGTGCTCGACAGCGACACACCGGCAACGGCGACAAACCCCACGGCAAGCAGCGCGCGACGCATTAACTGGTTGATTGCATTCATCATTTGACTCCCGTTGCAGACATTCCCCGCACGAAAACCGCCGTGGTCTGCAGCCTCTCGAGTGAATGCAATATCCGTGCCCGGTCGACAGAATGTCCCGACGGTATCAAATTTCGGCTGCCAGAAGCGCAGCGTTAGGCCTGCCGCTCAACCACCAGATCGATCTCGACCAAAGCATTGCGGCCGAGCTTCGCGACTCCGACGGTCGTCCGACCGGGCATTCTGGCATCGTCGTTGAAATAGCGGTGATAGACCGAGTTCATCCCCGCGAAGTCGCGATCGAATTCCGTCAGGAAGATGCGGACGAAAGCGGTGTTTGAGAGGCTGTAGCCCGCCGCCTCCACGATCAGATCGAGATTGCGGAATGCCAGTTCCGTCTGCTCCTCGATCGACGTCGGCAGCGGCGCATCGGGATTGTCGGGATCGATCGGCAATTGGCCGGTGACGTGAAGCAGGCCTCCGGCCTCGACGGCATGCGAATAGCGGACGGTCTTTGGAGATGGGGCCGCCCCCGCCACCTTGATGTAACGCGGCATTCTCAGATCTCCCGCACGGCCAAAGGTACCTCGCGCGCTATCAGCACGGCGCGATCGAGGCTGGCAGCCAAGGCCTCCGCAACGTGACGCGCATGCGCCGATGCTTCGGGCACCCCCGTCGCCTCCCCGACGATCGCCCGCGCCAAGGGACCCGCTGCCCAAAGGCCGGGACTTACCTCGCCGCCGCTGTCCAGGAGCCGTCCATCGGCATCGACGTCGAAACCGATGCGCAGCGCGTCCGGCCGGAGAAGGCCACTTTTCATTGCCGCCTGAACGAAGGGATTTCGGGTCCGGCGAAGATCGCTGTCGGGGCCCGTGCAGTTGATGATCGCATCCGCTTCGGTTCCACCCGGACTACCGCCCTTCGGCGTCCAGTCGATCCGGAAACGTGAGCCTGTGCGGCCGATCCGGTCAATGCGCCCGGCCGATAGCGTGAACCACTCGTCGGCCTTTCCTTCGGCCAGAAGACTGGCAACCTGCGGTGCCATCCGGAACCGGTGAACATCCCAATAGGCGCGCAGATGCCGGGCGATCTTGCCCCGCTCGGCGATCGGGAGCGTCCGCCAATAGGTCGCGAGATTGCGCCTCACCGCGTCCACGACGGGATGCCAGGCGCGTCCCTCGGACGCGGCGTCCCCAATACGAGTCCTGACGAGACGCAGAAGACCGATCGCGGTCAGGGGAGGCTCACGGTCCTCGAAGAGGTCGAAGGAACTGTCGAACTCTCCATGCTCTCGTGGAGTGAGAGCGCGACGCGAGATTGCGCGGATGCGGCCGCGATGGCCATTTACCCGCAGGGTGACGACTGCGTCGCACATGGTCAGGCCAGTGCCGATGATGACGACATCACCGTCTGCCGGGATAGCGCGGATGGCGTCCCAGTCCCACGGATTTCTGACAAGATGGGGCAGTTCCTCCGCACCCTCGGCAAGCGTCCATCGAAAGGCCGGAGCCCCATAGGTCGTGCAGACGACGACCTCGTCGTAGGTAGCGGACTCACCGCTGTCGAAGGTCACCCGCCATCGTTCGGCGGTGCGCTCCAGCGCCGTGGCCATGTTGCGCCGGTGAAGGATGATCGAGCCCGACGTATTGTTCTCTGAGCTTTTTCGGACGAGGTCCGCGACGTAGGCGCCAAAGGCGTGGCGGGTCGAATAATGGTCCTCCGGCCCCGTGAGCCCGTCGGGATCCGCGTTCCACTCACCCCTTGCCTTGAGCCATTGGGTGAAATGCAACGGCTCTTCCCTAAACACCGTCAGCCGGTCGCTCGGGACGTTGATGCGGTGCTCAGCGCTCGCCGAGCCATAGGCCAACCCGGCGCCGACCTTCTCGCGCGGTTCGATGATCTCGATGTCGAGCGGTACCGAAGAGGCATTGGCGAGATGGACCGCGAACACCGCCCCGGTGAAGCCACCGCCGACGATTCCGATGCGAACGTTCATGCCGGCGCGCCAACCTTGCTGGGAAGCGCATCGAGCGCAGCGGCAGCGGACACGAAGCATTCGAGTGGCGCCTTGGCGACGCCGATCCCGATCCAGCCGGCGACACCATCCTTATGGGCGATGCCGGTGTGGATGCGCACCCCTTCACCGAGTTGAACAACGCGCCGTGCATCAAGGGCAATACCTGCGGCGTCCAATCCTGCCAAAGCGGGCGTGATCAACGGATTCTTCGCGAGGAACAGCGAACGCATTCTCTCGCCTCCGGCGACGGCTTCCGACCAGGGCCGCTGCATGCTCTGGGCGATCTGCGGAGATGCGTGGGCGATGCAGCCGCCGAGGCCGTAGCTCTCCATGATCGCGCTATCGCCCAGGTCGCGATGGGCATCGTCGATCGTGAATGGCGGGAAAAAGCCGCCTTCCGGTAGATCCGCCGAGGCGTTGAACCAGCGGTCGCCGGTGCCGGAGAGTTGGATGCCGCAGACAAGGCCGTTGCGGCTGATCGCGGTCACGACGCTCGAGCCCTCGATGCCGCGCGCCTGATCGAGGCACAGTTTCGCCGACGCCATCGCATAGTTCAGGAAATGCTGCGGATGGTCACTCAACCATGTCCGGATCGGGCCGGGCAAATCCGGCAGTGCTGCCAGGAACGACAGCATGCCGCCGATATTGCGCTGATGGACGTCGTCGCCGAGCTCCACGCCCCGAGCAACTAGCGGGAGGATTTCGAGGCCGCCTTTCGGCATTGCCCTGGCGAGCGCCTCGGCGACCTCGGTCTCGACATAGCGCAGGCCCGCCGCGACTTCCTCGCTGTAATAGCCGAACCGCAGGACATACCGCCCTTTCTCGGCGAGGGTCGCGAACGTGTTCGACCCCGTCTTGCGATCCTCGATCCGGAACAGCCGTTGGCTCGGCCGGACGATTCCAGCCATCGGCGACACCGTTCCTAGCGAGTGGTTCGACCGTAGCTTCACCTCGCCCGACAGCACCATCCGGCGACCCTGGCCCATATCGCCGGCCCATCCCTCATGCACCGAAGCGGCCGCGAGCGCATTCAGCACGACGACCGGAGGAATTTCACCTTCCGCGAATGGCGGACCGGCATGGCCTAGTTCACCCTCGGCAAGGTCGAGCGCCTCACGCGCGGTTACCAGTTCGCGGACGACCGGAATCGTCGCTACGATCTTTTCGACTGCCCGCCGGTTCGCGGCGGTCACGTTGTCATTCACATTCATTTCAGGATGGCCGGCGCGCTATGAGGTCGATCTCGACAAGCGCATCTCGTGCCAGACCGGTGACGCCGACGCAGGTCCGCGCCGGACGCCGGTCGACCGGGAAGTACGAGGCATAGATCGTGTTCATTGTCGCGTAGTCGTGGGAGAAATCGGTCAGATAGACCCTTGCCTGGACAACATGCGACAGATCGAGGCCGACCCCGTTCAGCACAATGATGAGATTGTCCATCACCCGCCGGGTCTGCGCCTCGACGCCTTCGGGAAGCGGCCGGCTATCATCGTCGGGCCAGGTCGGCATCTGCCCGGTGATGAACACCCAGCCATCCGTCTCCACCGCGTGACTGAATGGCGCCACAGGGTTTGGCGCTCCGTGGACCATGAAGAATTCGGTCATTCCGTCCTCGACTCTCAAACGCTCGACGACTGACGGTAGAACGGCTGGACCGGTCCGTCTCCGATATATCCGTCGTAGAAAGCCTTTACGTGGGGGAAGACCGCGCGGCCGAGGTTGCGGCGCGATATTTCATCCGGAGTGCGCGGCTTCGCCAGGACATCGGCGATCTCGTTCAACACGGCATCGCGGTCGATGTTGGTGAAGCGTCCGTCGGCGTAGACGACCTCGCCATCGATGAAGACCGCGTCCACGGCATTGGTCTTGGCGCGCTGCATGACTGCGTCGAGCATCGGAATGTCCGGGTCCTGGAAGGGGTAGGTCGCGGTCTTCCAGTTCAGTAGTACGGCATCGAAGCCGCGACCGGCCTCGAGCTTGCCGATCGTCTCGCCGAATGCCGTGGTCTTGGCACCGGACTCGGTCGCCATTTTCAGCACCTGCGGGCACGACGGCACATCGTCGTCGTCCATGCCCGGCACGCGGTGGGCGCGCAGGACGAGACGAAGCTCCTGCAGCATGTCGCGGTCGTCGTTGATGCCAGCCTCGTCGAGGCCCATGCCGACCGTCATGCCCTTCTTCTCGAACGCATTCAGCGGCGCGATGCCGGAGCGCAGGCGGAAATTCGACGAGCAGTTGTGGCAGATGCAGGTACCGGTCTGTGCGGCGATATCGACGTCCTCCTGGGTCATCCACACACTGTGGCCGAGCGTCATGCGCGGACTGAGTACCCCGAGATCATGGAGATGCCGAACCGCCGTCTTGCCGGTCCTACGGCGCGCATATTCCTTCTGATAGGCGGTCTCCAGGAGATGCATGTGCATCGGCACATTGGCGGCCGTCGCCTTCTCGTGCAGGGCGACAAGGCTCTCATCGCTGCACCAGTGCAGGTTCGCCGGCGCGAGCTGGATGCGCGTCAGGCGCTGACCCTGGTTCTCCGCCGTCAGCTGGTCGAAAAGCTTCAGGAAATCGGAGAACGGCATGGCCTGCGCCTTGAGGTAGGCGCTCAGCTCCTCGCCGAGCGGCGATGGCAGTTTGGCGCAGAACGTCTCGTCGTCTTCGTAGACAAGCCGGTTCTGCTCGCGAACCGCATAGCAGTAGGACGCGCGCATGCCGATCGAGCGATAGGCGTCGAGAACTTTCGTCGCCGCACCATGGATCGCGTCGTAACCGCCGGGCATCCAGCCATGGATGTGCTGCACCGTCGTCACGCCAGAGGCGATCATCTCGAACGCCGAATACAACGTGTCGAGATAGAGGTCGATCCGGCGGGCCGGCATGCGTCCGGCGAACCAGAGCTCGAGCGCATAGTCCGGCGAACCGAGCTGCAGCGGCGTCATGCCGACATGGTGATGGCTGTTGACAAAGCCCGGCAGCATGACGTGGTCGGGATAGGTTTTCACGGTCGCGGTGGGCGCCAGTCTCTTCATCTCGTCGAGCAAGCCGGTCGCCACGATCGTGCCGTCGCGCGAGAGCACCGCGCCGTCGTCGATCCCGATCGGTGTGTGGCGGTCCTGGACACCGGTCACCAGCCAACGTGCTTGCACAATGAGTTCTGCCATTTTGGGTCCCTGCTCTCTCAGATGATTGATGTTGATGCGTGCATGTCGTTCCTCCCGCGGCCCGACCGGGCGGCGGCGATGACGACAGGATCGACGTCGATAATCGCGACGTCGCTCGCGGTCCCCTCGCCTGCCGCGAGCACGGTTCCGAACGGATTGATCGCCAACGTCAGGCCGTCATGGCGGACATTGCGCCCGAGCACGGTTTCGACGCCCGCTCGCGCGGCGGCGAGCGCATAGACGGCGTTCGCCCGGGCATGACCCTGTATCTCGGCGAGATAGAAGCCGTCGGGATCCTGAGGTGCCGGACCGCCGACGAGGACGACGACCAATTCAGCGCCCGACCGCACGGCCGCCTGCCAGCACTCCGGGAAACGCCGGTCGAAACAGATCAGCACCGCGACCTGCACGCCGCCGAGTTCGAAGCACGCGACATCGCCGACACCGGGCCGGAAATGGTCTGCCTCGCCGAAGCGTTCGCCGGGTCCGGGCGGCGGCAGGTTCAGCTTCGTCGCCACCTCCGCGATGCTGCCATCGCGCCGAGCGAGAAGCGCCGCGTTGAATGGCTTCGCATCTGCGTCCGCCAATGCCATGCCGAAGACGATGTCGACGCCGTTCCTGACCGCCTGTCCGGAGGCCCAGCGCGCGGTCGGGCCGTCGATGGGTTCGGCGAGATGCCCCCAATTGGCCGGATCGTCGCTCGCCACATACGGGCAGGCGAACAGCTCCGGCAGAACGACGAGTTCCGCTCCCAGCTCGGCCAGGCGAGCGATCGCCTGCTTCGCTTCAGCGAGAGCAGCCGACAGGTCATCACTAGCCGGCCCCGTCGAGGCTGCTGCAACACGTACATACGTGGACACAGCTACCTCGTTTCCTGCTCGGCAAAGGCGCGGTCCACCTCGTCGGCCAGAAGCTCGGCGAACATGTCGCGGTATTCGTGGTAGCGCGGATCACGCGTCGGGCGCGGCCTCGGAAGATCGATCGGCACGATCGTCTTCACGCGGCCGGGACGTGACGTGAACACCACGACACGATCAGCCAGCGAAACCGCCTCGTCGATCGAATGCGTGACAAGGATGATCGAGGCCTTGCTGTCACGCCAGATCTGCAGAAGGAAGTCCTGCATCTTGGCGCGCGTCTGTACGTCGAGCGCGGCGAAGGGCTCGTCCATCATCAGGACGCTTGGGCGCATCGCCAGCGCCCGGGCACAGGCCGCGCGCTGGCGCATGCCGCCCGAAAGCTCGTCCGGCTTCTTGTCGAGCATGTCGCCGAGACCGACGGAACGCAGGATGTCGGCTGCCATCTCCTTGCGCTTTTGCGGCAGCACGCCCTGGATAGACAGGCCGAATGCGACATTGTCCGCGATCGTCAGCCAGGGAAAAAGCGAGGCTTCCTGGAAGATCAGGCCACGCTCGGCGGACGGTTCGGTGACGACCCTGCCGTTCTGCTCGATGACGCCGCCAGTCGTCTCCTCGAGACCGGCGATCATGTAGAGAAGGGTCGATTTTCCACAGCCGGATGGCCCGAGGAAAACGACGAACTCGCCCGGGGCGACATCGAGATCGAAATCGCGGAGGGCGATTACCGGGCTGCGCCCTTCAGGCATCCAGGTCTTGGAGACATTGCGGAGCGAGAGTGCCGGACGGGCCATCACATCGCTCCCTGTCCAGGAGGCACCCACCACAGCATCTTCTGCTGGATCTTGCGCAGCGCCCAATCGAAGGTGAATCCGAGTACGCCGATGATGACCATCGTGAAGAAGACGAGCTTCGCGTTGAAGGTCGCGCGCGCCATGCCGGTTATCTGGCCGAGGCCGATCCCGACGCCGACGCTCTCGGCGATCAGCACGACCATCCAGGCCGCGAAGAGATTGAGCCGCAGCGTCATGAAGAGGCTCGGGAGAATGGCCGGGAGGATGACGCGCCAGAAGGTTTGACGCTCGTTCGCGCCCATGATGCGGGCGACGTGCAGATAATTTTTCGGAACGCTCGCGATCTGGGCGACAGTCGCCAGCACGATCATGAAGAAGACGGTGACGAAGACGAGGAAGATGGCCGGAACGTCACCGACGCCAAAGACGAAGATCGCCACCGGAAGCCATGCGACAGGCGAGATCGGCGCTAGCATCAGGATGAGCGGCTGGACCAGATTCCGGAACATCCTGACGTAGTGAATGAGCGCCCCGCAGAGCACGCCGAGTGCGAAGCCGATCGACAGCCCCGCGACCACGCGGAACGTCGTCCAGCCGATCGTCGTGAGAAGCCCCATGATGGCGCTTCCACCACCCTGGCTACCGATCATCCGGGCCTTGTGATCGAAGAAGGTGAGCGTGCGGGCGATGTCCGAGAAGAACATATGGGGCGGCGGCAGGAGCAACGGATTGATGGCTCCAATCGCCCAGAGGGCCTCCCACATCCCGGCGAAGAGGCCGAGGGACACCAGGCTCCAGCCGATGGACGCCAGCATGCGGCGCGTGCCCGGCGACAGGGTCGGAACTCTTGCAGCCGGTTTGTCGTCTTGAGAGCCGACAGGAATACTCATCGTCACGTCCGTCTCCAACTTTTAGGGACTGGTGGCCGCGCCGCCGACATGCGGCGCGGCTGGAGGCGAAGAACTCAGGACTTGAGCTTGAGGCTGTCGTAGAGATCCTTGTTGTCGGCGATCACCTGCTCGAGGAAGCTCCAGTCGAAGGCTGCCTTGTCGGGCATCTTCTTGACGTAGCCGAGTTCCTTCATCGACTGGCCACGGTCGATGATGAACTGCGTCTGATTGCGCTGGTCGACGACGATCGGCTGCTTGTTGGAAGCGTTGATCGCTGCCTCCATCGTGGTCTTGTAGTAGGTGCCGACCGTGTCCTTCAGGGCGGTGTCCTTGTCCTTCTCGGCCTGTGACTGGGCGACCATGAGCGCCTTGATGATTGCCTTCACCGCCTTCGGGTTTTCCTCAAGCAGCGGAGTGCGGGCCGCGAGCACGCAGTCGGAGTAGCCGGCGCCGTAGAGATCGATGCCGTCGCTGAGGACCTTGGCGCCCGGCACGCTGGTGACGCACTGCGTCGCATAGGGCTCGATGTGGCAGATCGCGTCGACCGCGCCGGCGATGAACGCCTGGGCGAGCTCCGGCGAGGTGTTCATGTACTTGATCTGCACGTCGTCGAAGGTGAGGCCAGCCTTCTTCAGATAGTCGTAGGGCAGCACTTCGAGCGTGTCGGCCTGGAAGGTGCCGAAGCTCTTGCCCTTCAGGTCGGCCGCGGACTTGATGCCGTCCTTGGCGACGATGATGCACCCCTGCACGCCGCCACCGGCGATGATCTTCACCGGCGCGCCCGCGTCGTAGAGCGTCATGAAGTTCGAGTACGGGATCATCGAGATATCGACGAGGCCCGCGCCGAACATGGTCGTGATCTCGGTGTTCGACGGAGTGACGACGAATTCGAGGTCGACGCCATCGGCCTTGGCCAGTCCCCGCTCCTTGGCGAGGAAGATGCCCATATTGCAGAAGCCCGAGCCGTGGGTCGCCTTGATCGTGGTCGCGGCAAGCGCGGACGTCGGCGTGAGGAGTGCCGCGAGCGACGGCGGCAGGGCTACGGTCGCCGCAGTGGCGACCACGGAGGACTTGAGAAAATCACGCCGCGAAAAATTGCGGTAAAAGCTGCCATCACGATCGCACATTATCCCCTCCAGCCTCTTCGAGACCGAGTGGACCCCGTTGGGGATGATCCTCACCGTTGAGCCAGCGAGATGACGACGGCGGCTGCCGCGTCGACCTTCCGGGATCCCGACGATGGGCACGCCAACCCGAAAGAGCAAAGCTCTGCGCTTGCCGTCTAGCAGCAACAAGCGTGCCAACCGCAAATCGGCGTGCTGCTTATTTTCACTGGGCGAAATCGGATGGAATGCAATTTTAACAGTCAGATTGCATTCAATTTGCGCGTTCTGTCGGCTGGCGAGGTTTTTGCGTTGGAGCCGGTCAGGGCTGAACGGGGTATGTCAGGCATGGACCAACCGGGACTGAATTCGCGAGCGCGGCGCACGGCAGGCGCGACCTCGATGTCGCGACGAATTCCATTCGCCCAGCAGGTCGCCGACCGGCTCCGGGATTTGATCGTCAAGGGTGACCTGCCGCCAGGAGGGCGCATCATCGAACGCGCGGTCTGCGAACAATTGTCGGTATCCCGGACGCCGCTGCGCGAGGCGCTCAAACTGCTGGAGGCCGAGGGACTTGTCGAGATCTCCCAGAACAAGGGCGCCCGCATCATGTCGTTCACCCCGACGGAGGCGAGCAATTTGTTCGAGGTCATCGCCGGGCTTGAAAGCATGGCTGCGGAACTCGCCGTGGCCCGGCTCTCAGAGAATGATCTCGCCGGTCTGGAAGACATGCATGAACGCATGTGCGGGCATTATGAAAAGCGGGAGAAGGATGCCTATTTTGCGCTCAACAGCGCAATCCACGACACGATCGTGAAGGCGTCCGCCAATCCGGTGCTGATCGCCACACACGGCAATCTCATGCTCCGCGCACGCCGTGGACGCTACATGGCCATCATCGATCCCTTCCGCTGGAAAGAGTCAGTCGGCGAGCATGCGGCGGTCATGGAGGCCTTCCGCGCGAAGGACCCGGAAAAGGCCCGCTCCGTCTGGAAGCGTCACCTGCTCAGGACGGGCGAGACCGTCTACGGCGTGCTGACGGGGCAGATCGCCGGCGACGCCGCCGACTAAGTGCAACTAGAAACCGGATATTGCGTTCATTTTTTAGATGGCATGCAATTTGATTGGGCAGCATCAGGAGCGATGCGTCCATGAAAATCCTTCTTCTGAATCCCAATACATCGACCGGCATGACGGATCGGATGGTCGCGACAGCCGCTCCCTCGCTGGCGCCCGACACCGAACTCGTCGGCATAACCGCGACGCGCGGCTTTCCGTATATCGCCGGTCGTGCCGAGGCCTTGATCGCGGGCGCCATCGCGTTGGAAATGGTGGCCGAGCACAAGCGAGGCGCAGACGCAATCATCATCGCCGCTTTCGGCGACCCTGGCTTGATCGCCATCCGGGAATTGTTCGACGTGCCGGTCACGGGCATGGCGGAAGCCGCGATGCTGACCGCCTGCATGGCGGGCGGGCGTTTCGCCATCCTGACTTTCTCGCCCACCCTGTTGCCGTGGTACGAGGACGCGGTGATCTCGACCGGGCTTTCGGGTCGCTGCGCCGGCGTCCGCGTTCCGACATCCGGCTTCAAGTCGGTGGACTCGGTCCGGGAGGAACTCGAGGAAGACTTCGTCGCGCTGGCGGACCGCACGATCCGCGAAGACGGCGCGGACGCCATCATCCTCGCGGGCGCGCCACTGTCCGGCCTTGCCTTTCGCATCGCCGATCGCGTTTCGGTGCCGCTGATCGATCCATTATCGGCAGCCATCGGACAGGCCCAGACGCTTGCCCGGATGAGACCGCGCGCAGCCACCGCAGGTCGCTTTGCACGTCCCGGTCCAAAGCGGACAGCGGGACTGATGCCGGCCCTTGCGGACTGGATCGAGCATCGCGCCGTCGACGCCGCAGCCAAAGTCGAGCCGTGACAAAGATGGCTTCGCGCCGCCGTATCGTCGTACTCAACCCGAACACCAACGCCTCAACCACCGCCGCGATGGTCGCCCTCGCACGCCAGGCCTGTGGCGCCAATTTTGAAGTCGACGGCCGGACGGCTCCATTCGGGTCAAGCTTCATCATTGATCAGCAGGAATTGGAGACGTCCGCGACAGCGGTGTCGGAAATGGCGGCGCAAATCGCGGCCGAACGACCCCGCGAAACCGGACTTATCGTGGCCGCGTTCGGCGACCCTGGGCTGGAGGACGCCCGCCGCTCGTTCGCGGGACCTGTGGTGGGCATAGGTGAGGCTGGCCTGCTTGCGGGTGCCTTCGGCGGTCGGCCGTTCTCCATTGTGACCTCGACTGCGGGATTGGGCAGTCGCATAGAGAAAATGGCCGATAACCTCGGCTTGGCGGACCAGCTTCGGTCCGTTCGCCAAACGCCAAGTCACCCGTCACAACTTATCGGAAAGCCCGAACGTCTTTTCGCCGAGCTTTTGCTTGCCGCCAGGCAAGCCGTGTCCCTGGACGGCGCCCAGACCATTGTGATCGGCGGAGGACCGCTTGCGAGATTTGCGAAAGACATTGAACTCGAGTTGGGAGTGCCCGCGATCGATCCCGTTTCCGCGGCGGTAAAAAAGTTGATCTACCAGTGGTCCGACGGGCAGGCCATGCAACCCTGTCCGAGAATGTGACGAGAACCACTGCTGGGCACCGGCTCGCTTGAGTCGACGCTCGGCGGGAGAATCAAAGATAAGCTATTGAAATTAATGGTGCCGCTTGAGGGATTCGAACCCCCGACCCCCTCATTACGAATGAGGTGCTCTACCAGCTGAGCTAAAGCGGCGCCGTCGTGCGCCGAAGCGCGCCTTCTCGGCGAGAGGGGTGCTAGACGATACGGCGCCGAATGGCAAGCCGCAGCGCCGGGCAATCCGGCCCGAATGAGAAGGCCGCCAGATAATGGCGGCCTTTTATTGATCAGGCGCTAACGTTGCGACCGGCGGCGCGAATCGTCACCTCGTCCTGGTCGTCCGGGCCGGGATCGTCCGGAGACGGAATGGGCGGCAGGACGACGTCGACGGGCCGCTTGCGCTCGCGCGCCAACCCGGGCCTTGGAGCAGGTTTCGGTTCCGGCGCAGCCGGTTTGGGTTCCACCGGCTCAGGTTCGAGAACGGCATCGACCACGACGGGCTGAGCAACCGGCTCCGGCTGGACGACGGGCGTGACCACCGGCTCGTGCTCGACGATCGGCGCCTCGCTCGCCACGACTTCCGCATCGATCAAGGCACTGTCCGGTGCGGCCAGACTTTCGACCGGAACCGTCCATTCGAAGGCGTCGAGCCTGCCGGTCGCGGGCGAGAAGGGCTGCCAGGAATCCGAAATGATGCCGTCGGCGACCCAGGCCGGATCGCGCTTGGCCGCGACGGCGCGCGCGAGCCATGCCCGCGCCCGGCC
Organism: Rhizobiaceae bacterium CPCC 101076; assembly: GCA_003347645.1. Classification (GTDB taxonomy): domain Bacteria; phylum Pseudomonadota; class Alphaproteobacteria; order Rhizobiales; family Methylopilaceae; genus Flaviflagellibacter; species Flaviflagellibacter deserti. The sequence continues at coordinate 41,967 of QDFX01000021.1, forward strand.
GCGGTCGCCAAATTCGGCGTTCTCGATCTCGGCCATCAGCAGGCAGGTCCGTCGCGTCGGCCCGCGCTCGACCAGTGGCGCGAGAGCCTTGCGTGCCACTGTAAATTCGCGCGCATCGAGCGCCGCGCGGGCAAGGGCCAGCGCGCCTTCCGGATCACGCCCGGCTTTCTCAGCCAGGATGCGGCCGCGCTTCAGGCGATCGGCCGCGGCGTCGCCGGAGCGGAGGTAGAGATAGACCTCGGCGATGTTTGGATGCGGCTGCGCCTTCCAGCCCTTTTCGAGGAGCTTCTTCGCCTTGGTGAGATCGCCCTGCTCGGCGAGGAGCCGTCCGGCGAGCGCGACTGCCGGAACGAGGCTTGGGGCGAGGTTCGCGGCCTCGACCGCGACCGCGCGCGCGTCCTGAGGCTTGTCCTCGGCGAGGGCGAGAGCCTTCGCGGTCAGCAAGACAGCCCGCTCGCGCTTGGCATGGGCGCGGGTGGTTACATGGTTCGAGACATTGCGCTGGACAGTCTTGAGCGCGCCGTCCCAATCGCCGGTGCGGCTCTGGAGGTCGAGCAAAGCGGGGCCCGCCCACGGCACGTCCGGGTTCGCCTCGAGCGCCCGGTCAGCAAGCTTCAGCGCCTCGCGGTCATCGCCCCGACGTTTCGCCTCGACGAACAGACCGCGATAGCCGAGCGGCCGGGTTTCCGGCTGTTCGAGCATCGCCTTGAACGCGGCTTCGGCTTCCGGGCGATCGCCGTTCAGCTGGGCCGCCTGGGCGCGGAGGAGGAGAGTGAGTGGCTCGTCGCCGATCAGGCGTCGGGCTTCGCCGGCCGAGCGGCGCGCGCTCTTGCCGTCGCCGATGCCGATCGCCATCAGGCCGTGCGCCACTGCATTGAGGCCGCGCTTGCGGCGGCGGCCGCGCAGGAAATCAGACACCGCGTCCGGCGAATTGAAGATGAAGCGGACAAGCGACCAGAATAGGACGACGAGCGTGGTCAGAACGACAACGCCGAGCAGCGCCACCGGGACGCTGGTCTCGATCTGCCAGCCCTGCCAGACCAGAACCAGCGAGCCGGGGCGGTCGATCAGCCAGCCGACCCCGAAGGCGGCAAGGGCGATGATCGCCAGGAAAGCGAGGATGCGGATCATGATTTACTGCGTCTCCCCGCCAGCGGCGGCCAGTGCCTTCTCGCGAAGAGTATCGAGCGCGCGTTCCGCCGCAAGTCGGGCGCGCAAGGCGTCGGCCTCTTGCTGCGTCGCCTGCTTGGTCCGGGCGTCGAGCGAATCCCATTCACTGAGCGCCTCGTCGTAGGCGCCGCGCTGCAGTCGGAGCGACATCCGGTTGCGGATCGTCCAGGCGTCGTCGCCCACCGGCTCGTCCGCCTTGGTGTCGCCAGCCGGCTTGACCTTGACGAGGCCGCGCGCGCCGGACACCAGCCTGTCGATCACGCCCGCGGAGGGGGCGGGCGTCGGCGAGGGAGCGGCATCGAGCGCCTTTTCGAGACGCGCGCCAAGAACCGGCAGCGCCGGCAGTCCGTGCTCGGCACCTGTCTCCAAGGGGGCGAGGTCTACGCCCTGAACCTGCGAACGGACGGAACCGAGCAGGCTCGCATAAGGAATGCCGCGCTCGACCGCAGCCTCCAGCGAGGCGACCGTGGCAACAGCGGAGGCACGCCTTGCTGAAGCAAGCGCCTCTGCAATCGCCGGATCCGGCTCTTTCGTCTGGGCGAGCGCCGCCGCGATCTGATCGACACGGGCCGACAATTGGTTGAACGCGTCCTGCGACGGCCCGGACTGTACCTGGCTCAGTTCACCGAGCTTGGTGTCGATCGCCGCGATCCGGGCATCGAGCGCATCGAGACGAGAGGTATCGGCCGGCGCGGGAGCCGAACCGTCCGACGGGGCGGGAGCTGCCGGGCGGTTGGACAGGTCGGTCACTGTTTTCGACAGGTCGTCGACCTTGGCGGCGAGGGCGGGATCGGCCACAGGTGCCGGAGCCTGATCGATCGACTGGAGCTTCGATTCGATCGCGGTGAGCCGCGACCCGATCGCAGGGTCATCACCGTCGTTGAGACCCAGAAGATCGGCGCTGAGAAGGACCACGAAGCCAAGGATCGCGAGCACCGCGCCGATAAGGCCGGCGGCGACGAGCGTCAGAAGCCCGCTTCGCGGCTCGACGTCTCCCGCGAGGTCGTTCGATGGCGTGAGGGGTTCGTCCGGGGACGGCGCACCGGCCTGTTCGACAGACGCGGAATCGTCGGCAATGTCCTGCGGAGGCTCCACAGGCGCCTCGACAGTCGGCTCCGATTGCGGAGGAGCGATTTCCGTGGCCTCGAGATCGAGGACCTGGGGCTTCGGCTTCCCCGACCGTTTCGGCTTCTCGGGGATCTTCTCCGGCTCGTCCGGCTCGGCCATACCAGTCCTCTCTTCCTCTAACCCGTTCTTTTCTACTGCCGCCCCGTCAGCTTGACGAGACGACCCTTCTCCCTGCCCGAGAGCGACGAGAAGCGCATCCTCGTTCGGACCATCGGCGATCCGGATGAATGCCGCGTTGACCGCCCGGAGCGGTTCCGCGACCTCGGCCGAGAGGCAGACATGGATCGGCGCAACGGCCTCGGTCTGAAGACCGGCCTTTTCCGCCAGAATCAGGAACGTCCCGGCCGAGCGCCTCGAATAGTGAAGCACGGCTCCGATCGAACCATTCTTCAACGCGGTTCTCGTCTCCTTGGATAACGAGTCGCTCGCCGTGGCACGATAGACCACGAGTGTTTCGACGCTGTGTCCCGACGGCGCGATCTCGGTCTCGATGTCGGCGGAGCGATCCTCGCCGGCGATATGAAGCAGCCTCAATGGCGTCTTCTCGTCGCCCAGAACCGAGACGAGACCCGCGACGTCAGGGCATTCGATCCTCGGAACCCCAAACCCCATGGCTCGCGCGGACGCGGTCGTCCGCGAACCGACCGTCCATATCGGCAGCGCCAGAAGCTTGGGAAGGTCGGCATGGTCGCGGATCGCCCGGACCGCATTGGAGCTGGTGAAAATCACGCCGTCCAATTGGCCGCCGACGAGCCTGGCCGGGGGGAAGAAGTCGAGCGTCAGGACCGGATCGACCGACGGCTCATGCCCGAGCGCGCGCAGCCTCGCCGCCGTCCGTTCGGCGGGATGCACTGGGCGGGTGACGAGGACCCGCATATTCAGACGGCCCCGACTGCGATGATGCCCGGAGGAACCTGCGCGAGCAGGTCCTCGCCGACCAGGCGGCCAATTTTCTCTGCATCCGATACCGGACCGCGCGCTTCGGCGCGCCAGATCGCCTTGCCTTCCGGCTCGACGACCAACCCCCGGAGATGAAGCACGTCGCCATCCATAACGGTGAGACCGGCGATCGGCGTACGGCACGAGCCGTCGAGGACGGCAAGCATTGCCCGCTCGGCCGCGAGCGCGGTCGATGTTGGACCGTGATCGATGGCGGCTACCGCCTCGGCGGTCCGGGTGTCATCCGTCCGGATTTCAATAGCCACGGCCCCCTGCCCGATCGCCGGGAGGAAAATACCGGGATCCAGCACTTCAGTGGCGTGATTCTGCAGTCCGAGCCGTGTCAGCCCCGCCAGAGCAAGCAAAGTCGCATGCATTTCCCCTGCCTCCACGCGGCGCAATCGCGTCTCGACATTGCCGCGCAAAAGGACGGTTTTGAGGTCGGGCCGAAGATGTTTGAGCAGAGCGGCGCGGCGAACCGAAGCAGTGCCGACCACCGCGCCATAGGGAAGCGAATCGAGCGTGCGGTAACCGGGCGCCACCAGCGCGTCACGAACGTCCGCGCGCGGCAGGCAGGCCGCGAGCCTGAGCCCTTGCGGCAGGAATGTCGGAACGTCCTTCGCCGAATGAACCGCGAGATCGATCCGGCGATCGAGCAGCGCTTCCTCGATTTCCTTGGTGAACAGGCCTTTACCGCCGACATCGGCGAGCGGCCGGTCACGGACCTGGTCGCCGGTCGTCTTGATGACGACGATCTCGATTTCGTCGAGCAGGACGTGGTGCGCGGCGGCGAGCGCCTGCTGCGTGGCGTGGGCCTGCCAGAGCGCGAGCGGACTGCCGCGCGTACCGATTCTAAGGAAAGCGGACGACATCTGATCTGGGAACATTGTGGTTTGAGGTTCGGCGAGATTATAGGGTGACACGCCATCTCGAAACCTCGCAGATGCACTAAGCGGACATCCAATGCGCGTTCTCGGCATCGAGACCACTTGCGACGAGACTGCCGCCTCCGTGGTGGAACGGGGCGAGGACGGCTCCGCGCGCATTCTTTCGAACGTCGTTCTGTCGCAGGTGAAGAAGCACGCGGCCTATGGCGGGGTCGTGCCTGAGATCGCCTCCCGAGCCCATATCGATGCGATCGACCGAGTCGTCGCGCAGGCCTTGACTGACGCCGAGACCGATATCTCGGACATCGACGGCGTCTCGGCAGCCGCGGGACCGGGGCTGATCGGCGGGGTGATCGTCGGACTGACCACCGCGAAGGCATTGGCATTCGCGGCCGGAAAGCCGTTCCTCGCGGTGAACCATCTCGAGGGTCATGCGCTCACGGCGCGACTGACCGACGGGGTCGAGTTTCCCTATCTGCTGCTCCTCGTTTCCGGCGGCCATTCGCAATTGCTCGCTGTCGAGGGCGTCGGGAAATATCGTCGCCTCGGCACGACCATCGACGACGCCATCGGCGAGGCGTTCGACAAGGTCGCCAAGCTGCTCGGGCTCGGCTATCCGGGAGGACCGCAGGTGGAGAAGGCCGCCGAGAGCGGCGATTCCAGCCGCTTCAACTTCCCGCGGCCGATGATCGGCCGCGCAGAACCAAATTTCTCACTGGCGGGTCTCAAGACGGCCGTTCGGATCGAAGCCGAGAAGATCGCCCCCTTGTCCGATCGCGACATCGCCGATCTCTGCGCCAGTTTCCAGGCGGCGGTGATCGACATGGTGCTCGACCGGGTCCGGGTCGCGCTGCAGATGTTCAAGGCGCAGTTCGGCCATCCGTCCGCGCTTGTCGTCGCAGGCGGCGTGGCGGCGAACGCCGCGCTGCGCGGCGGGCTTGAGCGCATGTCGGAGCATTTCCGCGTGAAACTGGTCGCGCCGCCGCTCGATCTCTGCGGTGACAATGGCGCGATGATCGCCTGGGCCGGCGCCGAGCGTCTGGCGCTGGGACTGACCGACCCGCTCGACACCGCGCCACGTGCTCGCTGGCCGCTCGACGAGAAGTCCGCTTTGCCGGGAGCCCGCGCATGACGACGTTCTCGACGATCGGCGTCCTCGGAGCGGGCGCTTGGGGAACCGCGCTCGCCAATGCGGCAGCGCGTGCCGGGCGCGAGGTCGTGCTCTGGGATATCGATGCGGGCCATATCGCGACACTCTCCGAGACGCGCACCAATGCCGCTTATCTGCCGGGTGTCGATCTCGAGCCTGCTGTCCGACCTATCGCCGCAATTGCGGACATCGTCGATGCGGACGCCGTCCTGATGGTCGTGCCGGCGCAGGCGATGAGCGCCGCCGCGGAGAATGCCGCGATCCATCTGCGTCCGGGCGCGCCGGTTATTTCCTGCGCCAAGGGGATCGAACGCGGCAGCCTGCAATTCATGTCGCAGATCCTGCGCGCCGTGCTGCCGGACAATCCGGCGGCCGTGCTGTCCGGTCCGAGCTTCGCGGCGGATGTCGCGCGCGGACTGCCGACGGCAGTGACGATCGCGGCCGACGACGAATGGCTGGCGGCGGACCTCGCCGCCAGCCTCGCCTCGCCGGGCCTGCGGCTCTACCACTCGGACGACGTGCTCGGCGTCGAGATCGGCGGCGCGGCGAAGAATGTTCTGGCCATCGGCGCCGGCATCGCGGCGGGGCGCGGGCTGGGAGCCAGTGCGGGCGCTGCCCTGATTGCTCGCGGCTTCGCGGAGCTGCGCCGTCTCGGCAGCGCGCTCGGCGCGAAGCCGGAGACGCTGATGGGGTTGTCCGGTCTCGGCGATCTCGTCCTGACTGCCACGACCACGCAGTCGCGCAATTTCTCATATGGCCAGGCGATCGGCCGGGGTGAGACACCGCCCGACAAGCTGGCCGAGGGCGCGTTCACCGCGCAGGCTCTGGTCGCTCTCGGCGAGAAGCACGATGTCGAACTGCCGATCGCGAAGGCTGTCCGCGATGTGCTGGAGCGGGCGATCTCGGTCGGCGAGGCGGTCGAGGAATTGTTGGCGCGTCCACTGAAGGCGGAGGTTTGATGCGTTACTGGCTGTTCAAGTCCGAGCCGGACGTTTTTTCGTTCGAGATGCTGAAGGCAAAGGGCAAGGCCGGACAGGAATGGGACGGGGTCCGCAATTATCTTGCCCGCAACAATATGCGGGCGATGGAGCTCGGCGACCTCGGCTTCTTCTACCATTCGAACGCGACCAAGGATGTCGTAGGGATCGTCGAGGTCTGCAAGCTGGCGCATCCGGATTCGACCGACGACAGCGGCCAGTGGGAATGCGTCGACATCCGCGCGGTGAAGCCGGTGCCGAAGCCGGTCACGCTCGCGACGGTGAAGGCGACGCCCTCGCTCGCCAAGATGGCGCTCGTCACCTCGATGCGGCTCTCGGTCCAGCCCGTGACCGAGGACGAATGGAAGATCGTTTGCGAAATGGGCGGCGTCACCCCTTGAAACCCGGGTTCGCCCACCCATCTTAGCCGGACCAATCAGACAGCGAGGCGTCGCCGCCGGTCGAAAGACCGATGATAAGGCGATGCGACCGGACGGACGGATGTACTCCTCCGGTCCACTCCGGCCGTGCCTAGGAACGGCCTACTGATTGGCAAGGATTTGCCCAGGCCCGTAGTTGGTCGTGAGTGTGTGCTCGAAGGAGCGCGCGCCCGATCGCCGGAGCCTGGGCATTTCATTTTCTGGCCCCAGCTTGTTCAGACCCCAGCTTGCAACGACCGGTGCTTTTCGCCAGTTTGGCGCCGCTGTTGGAGGTCTCCCGTGATCGCGTTCTTCGTCCAGATCAAATGCCAGCTCGGCAAGAGCTACGAGGTTGCGGGCGAACTGGCCGACGCCGAGATCGCGTCCGAGATCTATTCGACCGCGGGCGACTACGACCTCCTCGTGAAGTTCTACGTGCCGGCCGACACCGATGTCGGTCATTTCGTGAACGAGAAGGTCCAGAAGGTGCCCGGTATCCAGGACACGCGGACGATCATCACGTTCAAGGCGTTTTGAGGCTTCCTTCTCCTGCGAAGCGGGAGAGCGTCGAGTCGCGGTCACGCGACCGGGGTGAGGGCAAGCACGATGCTCGCGACTGCTCACATGCCCTCACCCGCTCGCTTCGCGAGTCGGTCTCTCCCGTAAACGGGAGAGGCATAAGTCCGGACACACGTCAGCGCTCCGTGGCTCGAAGTATCTTCGCGCTGGCCCGCTTCCTTCGCGGCCAAAATCCTCGTCGCGTCCTCATTGGAGGGATGCGCGGGACGTCGGGAGATCGACCTCTCCCGGGGCGGTCTGGCCTGATGAATTGAAGGGCCAAACCAGTTGTTTTGCTCACCTCGGGAAGACGCTCTCGCGACGTCCCGCGCGCGGTGTGCTTGGCTTGCTGCACATCGCCCCCGGAGGCTTAGCTTTCTAGCCTCCGCTGGCGGGTGCCCGCTCTCCCTGGGCGGTCGGTTTCCGCCGGAACGGGAGAGGCCGATGGACACCCTAGTGACGGGAGTCTAACCCGCCGGGACCACATGCCTTGGGCCTC
>QDFX01000022.1 GCA_003347645.1 Rhizobiaceae bacterium CPCC 101076
TCCAAAAATCACCTTGATAAACTAGACGTTCGGGCGTCGGAGCGTAGCGCAGCCCGGTTAGCGCACTAGTCTGGGGGACTAGGGGTCGTGGGTTCGAATCCCGCCGCTCCGACCATTTCATTTCACGGGGGCACAATGGCGCGCGCTCAAACCACGCCTGTCTCGTTCCGCACCCGCCTCGCAGACTTCCTGGAATCATCGCCGGCCCAGACCGGGATCATCGCGCTGATCCTGGTGAACGCGGTCATTTTCGGCCTGGAGACGATCCCGCCGGTCATGGCGGCGATAGGGCCCGTGCTCTATGCGCTCGACCACGCGATCCTCATGGTCTTCGTCGTAGAGATCGCGGCTCGCCTGTTTGCATTCGGTTCGCGCTTCTTTCGCGATCCCTGGTCGGTGTTCGATCTCGCAGTGATCGGCATCGCTCTTTTGCCCGCGACGGGCAGCCTATCCGCGCTCCGCGCCCTGCGTGTCATGCGGGTGCTGCGCCTCGTCTCGGCAATGCCGGCGCTTCGGTCCGTGGTGGACGCGCTCCTGCGCGCCATGCCGGCGATGGGCTCGGTGGCGGCGCTTCTGGCGCTGGTTCTGTACGTGGGCGCCGTGATCGCCACCAAGCTGTTCGGCGCGACGCATCCCGAATGGTTCGGCGATCTCGGCCGCTCGCTGCTAACCCTGTTCCAGATCCTCACCCTGGAAGGCTGGGCGGACATCATGCGCGATGTCGCGGAGCAGCATCGTTTTGCCTGGTTGTTCTTCGTACCCTTCGTGTTGATCGCGACCTTCGCGGTGCTCAATCTCGTCGTCGCCGTCATCGTCGATTCCATGCAGAGCGGCGTCCGGGCCGCGGTGGCCGAGGAAGAGGAAGAGCGCGATGCCGAACTGCGCCGCGAGCTCGACCATGACCTTGGCGACGTCCTGCGGGAAATCCGGAAGGATCTCGCCGAGCTGAAGGCCTCGGTGTCCAGTGGACAATCCAAAGGCTGATGGCGATGTGGCGCAGCATTGCGTCCGTTGGCGGGCTGACCCTCGTCTCGCGCCTGTTCGGCTTCATCCGTGACGTCGCGATGGCTCCGTTGCTCGGCGCGGGCCCGCTGTCCGACGCGTTCATGGTCGCGTTCCGGCTGCCGAACCATTTCCGCGCGATCTTCGCCGAGGGTGCCTACAACGCCGCGTTCGTGCCCCGTTACTCGGCTGTGCTGACCGAACGCGGCGCCGAGGAAGCGAAACGTTTCGCCGGTGCGATCCTGACGCTGACCTTGATCGTCCAGCTCATCCTGATGGCGCTCGCATTCGCGGCGATGCCACTACTCGTTCGGCTGCTTGCCCCGGGTTTCGTCGACGATCCCGCCCAGTTTTCGACGACGATCGATCTCACGCGGATCACCTTTCCCTATCTCGCGCTGATCGCCGTCGCGACGCTCGTCTCCGGCATGCTCAATGCCCATGAACGGTTTGCCGCCGCCGCGGCGTCGCCGATCCTGCTGAACATCTTCATGATCGGCGCGCTGTTCCTGACGCCGTATTTCCCGACCGCGGCCCATGCGCTCGCCTGGGGCGTGACTTTGTCCGGTTTCGGCCAGCTCCTCTGGGTCATGCTCGATCTGCGCCGGACGGGCCAGACGCTCGGCTTCGTCCGCCCCTCGATGACTGAGGACATGCGGAAATTCCTGAAGGCGTTCGGGCCGGCGACGATCGGCTCGGCCGGCGTACAGATCGCGATGTTCGCCGACACTATCATCGCCAGCTTCCTGCCGTCGGGCTCGGTGTCCTATCTCTATTACGCCGACCGGCTCTACCAGCTCCCGCTTGCGGTCATCGGCATCGCCGTCGGCGTCGTGCTGCTGCCGGCGCTGTCGCGCCGCGTCGCGGCGGGAGACGAGGAGGGCGCCCGGCGTGGACTCAACCGGGCGCTGGAAGGCATCGTCGCCCTGACCCTTCCATGCGTGGTCGTCTTCCTGCTGGCGGCCGAACCGGTGATGGCGGTGCTGTTCGGGCGAGGGGCGTTCGATGCGAATGCGGTCGCGGGTTCCGCTCGCGCGCTCGAAGCCTACGCGATTGGTCTCACCGCGGTGGTCGCGCTGCGTGCCCTGACGCCCGCATTCCACGCGCGCGGCGACACCGCGACGCCGGTCAAGGTGCTGGCGATCTCGATCACCATCAACGTGCTTCTGAAGATCGTTTTGATGGGACACCTCGCGAGTGCGGGCCTTGCGCTCGCGACGTCGGTCGGCGCGTGGATCAATGCGATCCTTCTCGCGATCCTGCTCGCAAGGCGCGGGATGTTCGCAGCCGACCAGAGGCTCGTCCGGGTTCTTCTGCTATCGATTGCCGCCTCCTTCGCGATGGCGGCCGTCTTAGTCGGGCTTGAGCCGCAAATGGCCCGCCTGCCCAATCTGATCCCCTCCTTACCCGACCTTCTCCCGACTGCGGTCAGGCTCGGGCTGGCGGCGATCGCTTATCTCGCCGTGGGCGCGATAGGCTGGCGACTGATCCGCAGAAACCTTCAGTCGGAATGATTTTTCCTCGAGATTAACAGTGTTTCAGCGTTGAACTTGTAAACTCCCGTCGATCGATAGAATTTTCGGCGAATATTCGGGAGGCGTTCGTGTCCGCTGTTTCAAAATTCGACGTTGCCGATGATGTCGCGCACCCTGAGGTTAGCGCGAATTCCTCTCTTCGCAGCGTCATCGAGGCGTCCGGATACCGTCCTTATGGCGACTGGTGCTGGGACGGCTACAAGCCGACCATCGTGGCTTTGGCCAAGGCCTACGGCCTGACGCGCCTGCTCGAAATCGGCGGCGGCCGCGATCCGTCGTTTTCTCCTGAAGAGGCTGCCGAGCACGGCTTTCAGGTGACGATCAACGACATCTCGTCGGTCGAACTCGAGAACATGAAGGCCAATTTCGGCACGGCCTGTTTCGATGTCTCCGGCGACATCAGCTCGACCGGCATCGCCAAGGGCGCCTACGATCTCGCTTATTCCCGGATGGTCTTCGAACACGTGAAGGACGTCGAGCAGGCCTGGACCAATCTTTACCAGCTGCTCGCTCCCGGTGGCGTCGCCATCGCCTTCTACCCGACGCTCTATTGCCCGCCCTTTGTCGTGAACAAGTTCATCCCCGAGAGCGTGTCCTCGGCCATTGTCAACCTGCTCTACAAGCACCGCACTGCAGACGAGGATCCGAAATTCCCCGCCTTCTATGACCATTGCTATGGCGCGCCGGGTCTGGTCGAGCCGATGCTGCGTGACATCGGCTATCGCGATGTCGCGGTGATGCCGTTCTACGGGCACGAGTATTTCATCAATATTCCGGTCGTGCGCGAGATCGACGCTCTGGTCAGTAATCTTGCCCGCCGCACCAATTTCGGCCGGCTGTCCGCTTACGCCTATGCGGTGGTCCGGAAATAGGATCCGGACTGCTGCTGGTATTTGCTGACGGCGGCGATGAAGCCCCAGGTGAGGCCGAGCAGCAGGAAGAAGTGACGCCAGTGGTCGGTGTCGATGATGAAGCCCTGCAGCGATAGCACGGTGAACGTCGCCAGCACTGCGCCGAACGGCAGCCGGTATGGGCTCGGCTTGAACAACGCCTTGTAGCCGACCGCCCAGGTCAGCACGATCGTCGCCGCGTAGCTGAAGCCGCCGAGCCAGCCATACGAGAAAAACGCGTTCATGAAGACATTGTGCGGGTCGGCCTCGAAGATGCGTGCGAACGCGTGCGGGCCGATCCCGAGCGGGTTGTCCATGATATAGGCGAGGCCGCGCGCCTGGTTGGCGAAGCGGCCGCTATCCGAGACGTCGTAGTCCTGCTCGAGACTGGCGCGGATCTCGAAGACCTTGCTGATGGCGGGAATGCTGAGCAGGGCGACGAGGCCGAGCGCCACCGACACACCCCCGGCGATGCTGACGACCATCACTCGAAGCCGAAGCCGCGCCGAGTTCGAGAAGATCAGCAGGAAGAGCACCGCGAGCGCGCTCGACAGGACGACGTGCGTCCAGGCCGCGCGCGAGAAGCTGAGAAAGAGGCCGATCAGCGTGATCATGTAGGGCAGCGACAGGATCATGATCGTCCGGGCGCGCCCGAGCAGCATGTCCTGCAGCATCAGGACGAGGGGCAGGACCAGGAATGGCGAATAGACATTGGGGTCCTTGAAGAAGGCTTTGGCGCGGCTGTAAAGCGTCAGAAGCTCGCTCGTGCCGGCGACATTGAAATAACCCACTATTCCAAAGACGGCGGCGACCATCGCTGTGGCGATATAGGCGGTCTTGATGATCGCGAACCGTTCGAGCGTGTGCTCGGTCAGCAGCGCCGCGTAGAAAACGGCGTTGCCGAGCATGAAGGCCGAGATCAACACATATTCGACCGTGCCCTCATATTGCAGCACGCGCGTCGCGGCCATTGCCCCGCCGATATTGAACAGGACGAGCAGGATGACGAGAGGCATGGCCGTGGCGTGCAGCCTCAGCCCGGCCAGCATGAAAAAGAGAAGCGTTGGAATGAACATCGCCTCATAGGGCGAAGGCTCGATCAGAACGAAGCTGCCGCTGAAGACGAACAGCCAGAGCATGAACCGGGCAAGGCCTTCCCGCGAGACCGCCAGTCGCGGCGCGGCGATGCCGGTTGCGTGCGTTGCGCTCAATAGGCGCTCTTTGAGTTCAGCAGCGACAGCGGCGTCTTCAGCAGGATCTTGATGTCGAACAGGACCGACCAGTTCTCAATGTAATAGAGATCGTGCTCGACGCGCTGCTGGATCTTCTCCTGCGTGTCGGTCTCTCCGCGCCAGCCGCAGATCTGCGCCCAGCCGGTGATGCCGGGCTTCACGCGATGGCGCGCGAAATAGCCGTCGACGGCCTCGTCGTAGAGACGGTCTTCCGCCTTGGCGTGGATCGCGTGCGGACGGGGGCCGACGAGCGAGAGATTGCCTTTCCACACGACGTTCAGAAGCTGTGGCAGCTCGTCGATGCTGGTGCGGCGGATGAAATGGCCGATGCGGGTGACGCGCGGATCGTTGACCTGGACGAGCCTCGACGCGGTCGGGTCAGTATGCTCGGTATACATCGAGCGGAACTTGAAGACCTCGATCAGCTCGTTGTTGAAGCCGTAGCGCTTCTGCCGGAAGAAGATCGGGCCGCGTGAATCCAGCTTGATCGCGACCGCGGTCGCCAGCATCACCGGGGACAGGCAGATCAGCGCGATCGCGCCGACGACACGGTCGAACATCGCCTTGATCACCACGTCCCAGTCGGCGATCGGGCGGTCGAAGATGTCGATGACCGGAATCGAGCCGAGATAGGAATAAGAGCGCGGCCTGAATTGCAGCTTGTTGGTATGCGCCGACAGCCGGATGTCGATCGGCAGAATCGACAGCTTCTTGAGCATTTCGAGGATGCGCCCCTCGGCCGTGATCGGCAGGGTGAATATCACGAGATCGAGCCGTGTGCGGCGCGCGAATTCGACGAGATTATTGACGGTGCCGAGCTTCGGCAGGCCGGCGACAGTGTCCGGCGAGCGTTCGTCGGTGCGGTCGTCGAACACGCCGCAAATGTCGACGTCGCTCATCGTATCAGCCTGGATGGCGTTGATCAGGTTCTCGGCGGCCGGGCCGCCGCCGACGATCGCCGTGCGCCGCTTGAGCCGTCCCGCGGCCGTCCAGTGCCGCACCACGGCGCAGACGATTCCTCGCCCGGCGATAAGCGCGATGACACCGCAGGACCACCAGGCCAGCATCCAGCTCGGTCCGGGCGTCGTATAGCCGAGCGCGGCGAAGAGAACCCAGGGCGCGGCGACCGCGACCGTCCATGCGCAGGCGAGTCGAATGGCCTGAGCGCTCAGGTTGCGGAACATCGGCACCGAATAGAGATGCGCGGCCTCGAACAGGACGATGGCGGTGATCGTCACGGCGGGAAGCAGCAGCGCCTCGAGCCAGAACCATTCGCTTGAACCGGAGAACAGCGAAAGGGCAACCACGCCGACCAGAAACAGGCCGATCGCCTCGCCGAACCTGACGAGGCCGGTGATGATGATGGGGGAATAGGTTGCCGGAACCGGAGTGCTGGCGATCATTTCGGCCAGAGGCGACAGGGCCGTCGGCTTGCCGGTTTCGAAAGTCTGCGCGGATGGCGCCACGGAACGGTTTCGCCCAGCGTTTCTTCTTTCGATGTCGGCAATACTCATGACAGACCTGCACAGACCCAGACGCGGTTCGGGACGGGGCATCATCGCCAAGAGGGGTGGAAGAAGGCTTAATAGGGACAATTAAACGCTTATTCTCAGGTCCTGTAGGTCAGGGCCTCGCGGTATCCGGATAGTACTCCGGCGACCATTTCCGAGATCGAGAAATTCTCGCGGACATAGCCAGCCAATGCTTCCGCCTGCTCGGTCTTTTCCGGGGCGGGCATCGACAGAAGCTGCTCGATCGCGTCGGCGAGCGCTTCGCTGTCATCAGGCGGGACGAGCCGATCCGCGAACGGTCCGAAGATTTCGGGAATGCCGCCGACATTGGTTGCGACGAGTGGATGCGCGGCGGCGGTTGCTTCGATGACGACGTAAGGCAGGCTTTCCGCGCGCGACGGCACGATCATCAGGCCGGCCTGGCCGAGAGCCTCCCGGATCGGCTGGGGAGGGGAGAAGCGGACCTGGTTTCCAAGTCCGAGTTCGGCAACGAGGTCATGTAATTGCCGCTCGTCCGGCCCCGCTCCGACGATCAGAAGGGACAGTTCCCGGCCGCCGGCCGCGATCTGCGCCACGGCCCGCAGCAAGACGTCGATCCCCTTCAGCACGCGCAATTCGCCGATGTAGAGCAGGTCGCCAGCGTCTTGTTCGAGCGGCACCGGCTTGAATTCGGCGGTGCTGACACCATTGCGGACGACCCGTATGCGCTGGGACGCCTTCTCGCCGATCACTGGCCTCGCCAGCCGGGCGATATAGTCGCTTTCGATGAGGAAGATATCGGTCGAGCGCGCCAACATGGTTTCAGCAGCCATATAGGCACGGGCGCTGACGGATTTGGTCGTGTAGTGGAAGCTGCCGCCATGCGGCGTGTAGACCGTCGCGGGCCAGTTCCGGTCGATCAATCTGGGTACCCGGGCATAGGCACCGCCCTTAGAGCCGTGTCCGTGCACGATGTCGGGCTTCGCCTCTTCGACGAAAACGCGAACCGCGCGCGTCGCGGCAAGATCGGAGAGGCCCGGATTGCGGCCCATCGCGATGCGTCTCAGGCCAAGATCGAGACGCGGTTTGAGTTCCTCCAAGGCCGTTGCAGCCCGCTCGCCGCCCGTGCTCGCATCACAGAGGATGCCGACATGGTGGCCGAGTTCGGCCTGGCCGCGTGCAACGTCGAGCACATGGCGAAAAAGCCCGCCGACGGGCGAGCGGAAGACGTGAACGATCCTGAGCGGCCGATCGGTCGCGTGCTGCGTCAAAACCAGCGTTCCTTGACGGTGACGGTGTCACCCGGCCGGATCAATGTCGTCATCGGCACTGTCATGCTTGTGACGCCGGTCTGGTCGCGACGGCTGAGTTCGACCTGCTTGCGGTAGGCACGCGGTGAGTAGCCGCCTGCAATCGCCACTGCCTGCTCGGCGGTCATGCCCGCGACGAATGGATATTGTCCTGCCGCCGTCACTTCACCGAGGATGAAGAATGGCCGGTAACTCTCGATCTCAACAGAGACATTCGGCTCTCGAAGGTAGTCTTTCCGAAGCCTAGCCTCGATCGCGCCCTTCAACTCGAAAGGCGAGCGTCCACTTGCTTCGACCGGGCCGAGCAGCGGCATGGTGATCAACCCGCTCGGATCGACTTGGTAGGTCGCACTGAGATTCGCCTGGTTGAGAACGGTGATTCTCAACTTATCGCCGCTGCCGAGCAGATAGGGCGTGTCCACCATCGCGATCGCGAGCTCTGCTCCGCGCGGTTTTGGCGCGCAGCCCGCTATGAATCCAATGGTGACGAGGAGGAGCGGAATGACGGCCCAGCGGAAACGCGGCATGACAGGCTTTCAGTAGCTTTTCTCTGATGCCGAGTTAGCCCCGTTATGGTTAACAAACCCTTGGTTCTTCCCGGGGTTAACCCGTTCGAAACCATAAGCCGCGACAACAGGCTGGGTCATTCGAGCAGGGGAGCGCCATGCCGGGCGCCAACAGTTTCAGCGTACCGCCCAGCGATCAGCCACCGAGCGACATCGATCTCGGCGCGCTCGGCCGCGCCATATGGGCAAAGAAGGTACTGATCATCGGCCCGACGCTTCTCGTCGCGGCCGCTGCGCTGTTCCTCACCGGCAAGCTCACCCCTCTCTATAAGTCTGAAGCGAGTCTGCTCATCGAGACGAGTGAAAACGCCTATACGCGGCCGAGCACCGAACAGGCCCAGAACGCGGCCGTCGAGGCCGACGAGCTTGCGGTGACGAGTCAGGTTCAGCTCCTGATGTCGCGCGATCTGGCTCGTGACGTCGTGCGGGATCTCGGTCTCGCCGACCTTCCGGAATTCAATCCGGACGGCGGCAGTCCTTCGCCGGTCAACAGGGTGCTGTCATTGTTCGGCGTGATCCGCGATCCCGGCAAGATGAGTACCGAAGAGCGTGTGCTCGATTCCTATTTCAAGAAGCTCGGCGTCTACGCCGTCGCACGCTCCCGTGTCGTCGTCACGGAGTTCTCGTCGGAGAATCCCGATCTGGCGGCCAAGGTCGCGAACACCGTCGCCGAACGCTATCTGCAGATGCAGCAGACCGCGAAGCAGGAGAGCACGCGCCAGGCATCCGCCTGGTTGGCCACGGAAATCGACCAGCTCAGCCGCCGTGTGTCCGAGGCAGAAGCCAAGGTCGAGGCTTTTCGCGCCAACTCGAATCTCTTCATGGGCGGTGGTGCGAACAATGTCAGTTTGACCAGCCAGCAGCTCAGCGATCTCTCCGCGGAGATGTCGCGAGTCCGTTCGCAGCAGGCCGATGCCCGCGCCAAGGCGCAGACCATTCGCGATGCGTTGAAGAGCGGCAAGCCGATGGAATCGCTCGATCTTGCCAATTCCGGCCTGATCGGGCGCCTTGCCGAGCAACGCGTCGCGCTTGCCTCCACGATCGCGCGTGAAAGCCGGACTTATCTCCCTGCGCATCCGCGCATGAAGGAACTGAACGCCCAGATCGAATCGCTCGATCAGCAGATGAAGGAAGAAGCCGGTAAGCTCGCCCGTGCCTACGAGAACGAGGCCGATGTCGCCGCCGCGCGCGTGGCCTCCATCGAATCTGCGGTCGTCGATCAGCGCAAGGTCACCGGCTCGTCCAACGAACAGGAAGTCCAGCTCCGCGCGCTCGAACGCGATGCCAAGGCTCAGCGGGATCTTCTGGAACAGTTTCTCGCCCGCTACCGCGACGCGGCCGCACGCGAGCGCATCGAAGCGACGCCTGCGGATGCCCGCATTATCTCGCGTGCGGCGGCCTCCAACACGCCCTATTACCCAAAGCCCATACCGATCGTGGCGCTGGCTGCAGTCGCCACGTTCGTACTGCTGAGCATCGCGGTTGCAGTGGCGGAATTCCTGCGCACTCCACCGACGCCGGAAGTCCGCGTGCCCGTTCCCACGCCGGTCGCCGAACCCAGCCCAGTGGTCGAACCGTCGCGTGCCCGTTGGTCGCTCGGCGGCGCACTCGCGGGCGCGACCGGTCGGTTCCGGCGCAAGGAAGCCGAGCCCGAACCCCCGCCAGTCGTCATCTCTCGCGTGCCGAATGTCACGGTGCCGAATGTAACCGCGCCGGAAGCGCCATCTGCTTCGGCGGCGACGACGGAACTACCGGTGTTCGGCCGCCTGCAAACTTCGGCTGCAACGCCGCTTTCGCCTCAGATGGAAGTCGAGGCAGCCGATCTTCGTCTGCTCGGAGATCTGGCGAACCATCTCGCTGCGATGCCGAAGGGCGAGGGCGCCCTGAACATCCTCACCGTTGGGGCGACTGGCGGTGTTGACGCCGGCACGATCGCGCTGTCACTGACCCGTTCGCTTGCCGCAGCCGGCCGGAAGGTCGTGCTGATCGATGCTGCGGACACCGACGTCATCTCGGATACGGTCGCCTCGCCGAGGGCCGGCGGAATTGCCGAACTCGTCAACGGCGATGTTTCTTTCGGGGAAGCGATCCAGCGCGATCGCGCCTCGGCCGCGCATATCATCGCTCATGGGGCTTCAGGCGCGCTGACCGTGCCGGCCATCCAGCGCATCGGCGTCGTCTTCGATGCTCTCGGCCTCACCTATGACTTCGTCGTCGTCCTCGCGCCGTCGCCTGACACCAGCCGTGGCATGATCGAACTCGCCAAGAAAACCGACGCCGCCATTCTCGTCGCCCCGACAGGCGCGAACGAAGCGACCGCGATGGCGCATACGTCGCTGCTCGCCAGCGGTATCAGCGATGTCGTCGTGCTGCTCACGCCCGATGCCCCGGCGCGGGCCTCGTCCGTTCTGTCCGCCTGAGCGGCGCGGTGGATCTGCGCACAGGCCTTCTTCGACTGGGATTGAACGCCATTGATGCGGCGGGTGCGCTCGGGATCACGAGATTGCTTGCGCGTCTCACACGCGGTTCAGGTCTGATCTTCACGCTGCACCACGTGCGCCCAGCGCGGGAGAAGCGTTTCGATCCCAACGGTATCCTGGAGATCACACCGGAGTTTCTCGACACTGCGATCGTCGCGATGAAAGAGGCCGGCTACGACGTGGTCACGCTCGGCGACGCCCTTCAGCGTCTTCAGGAGAAAGACCAGCGCCGCTTCGCTGTCTTCACCTTCGACGACGGAGCCCGCGATGTCCGCGATCACGCATTGCCCGTCCTGCGGAAGCACGATGCGCCTTGCACCATGTTCATCGCCTCGGGCTTTGCCGATGGCACAGCCGAGCTATGGTGGCTGGTCCTCGAAGAGACACTCCGTCGCCGCTCGTCATTGGCCTACGACTTCGGCGGCGGCCCGGAACAGATCGCGCTCGTGAGCGACGCCGAGAAGAATGCCGTGTGGAATCGAATCTACTGGCATCTCAGGAGCATCGCGGACGAAAAGACCATGCGCGCGATCATCAGCCGGATGGCACAGGATTCCGGCTTCGACGGCTTGTCGCTAACCCGCGAAGTCTGCATGGACTGGAGCGAACTGCGCGCGGTCGCGGCCGATCCTCTGGTCGAGATCGGCAATCACACCGTCTCCCATCCGATGCTCGCAAAGGCCACCGAACAGGACGTGCGTGATGAACTGACGACCTCGCAACGCCGCATCACGGAAGAACTTGGCGTCACCCCCCGACACCTCGCCTATCCCGTCGGCGACCCGACCTCGGCTGGCCCGCGCGAGTTTCGTATCGCCAGGGAACTGGGCTTTGCCAGCGGGCTGACCACGCGGAAGGGCGTGCTTTTTCCCGAGCACGGCACTTATCCCACGGCGCTGCCGCGCATCTCGCTGAACGGCAATTACCAGGAACGGCGTTATCTCGAACTCTTCGCCTCCGGCCTGCCGTTCGCGCTGCAGAACAGGTTCCGCAGGCTCGACGTCGCCTAGTCCGGTCTCGACATCCATTTGATGATGAGTCCGGCCGGGATCACCCAGCCGACGCCCGCCACGACGTAATAGACGAACTGCACGATAGCGCCCGCCTGCGCCACACGTCCCTGTGCAACGGCCATGAAGAACAGCGCCCAGCTGAGCACAAGGATGATCATCAGCACGGTGCCGATGAATTTGCGGGTGCGGATCTGCACGATTACTCCAAATGGCGCGGGGCGACAGGTCGCGTTGCGGTCGAAAGGCGAGGGACCTATCTCTCCGGCGAACTCTCAAGGAATGCAAGCTCATGGCGGCCGCCGCCAAATCCATGCGACCCGTCCGCGTCTGGCTCTACATCGTCGCTGCCATGGTCGCAGTGATGGTAATGGTCGGCGGTGCGACGCGCCTTACCGAATCGGGCCTCTCGATCACCGAGTGGAAGCCGGTCACCGGTGCGTTGCCTCCGCTGTCGAACGAGGCGTGGGAGGCGGAGTTCGCGAAATATCGCGAGATTCCGCAGTACCAGCGGGTCAACAGAGGCATGAGCCTCGATGAGTTCAAGACGATCTTCTGGTGGGAGTGGAGCCATCGGCTACTCGGCCGCGTCATCGGCTTCGTCTTCCTCCTGCCGCTCGTCTTCTTCTGGTGGCGCGGATACCTGAACCGGACGCTCGCGCCGCGCCTCACTCTGCTGTTCGTGCTCGGTGGCTTTCAGGGCGCAATCGGCTGGTGGATGGTCGCCTCCGGTCTGGCGGGACGCGTGTCCGTCGCGCCCTATCGGCTCGCGGTCCACCTGACCTTCGCATTTCTTCTGTTCGCGGCCCTGATCTGGATTGCGGGCAGCCTACGGGAGCATGCGACGAGATCCGTCCCGCGCTCGGTCCGCACCGGTGCCTGGATCGTTCTCGTCATCGCTTTCGTCCAGGTGTTCCTCGGCGCCATCGTCGCCGGGCTCGATGCGGGGCTGACCTACAATTCGTGGCCCCTGATGGATGGCCGTTTCATCCCGCCGGTCGACGGCCTGCTGTTCATGGATCCGGTGTGGCGCAATCTGTTCGAGAACACGATGACGGCCCAGTTCATGCACCGCATGACGGCCTATCTCCTGTTCGCCGTCGCCGCGTTCCATGCATTCCAGGCGCGGGGCACCGAAGCGGAGAAGTCGGCGAAAGTCCTGTTCGGCATGGTGCTTGGCCAGGCAGTGCTCGGCATCTGGACCTTGCTCGAGGTTGTGCCGATTTCGCTCGCGCTCGCCCATCAGTTCGGAGCGCTGGCCGTTATCGGCCATGCGGTGGCGAACGTGCAGCGTCTGACGTCTGCGGAAACCCGCTCCGAGCCGCTTCCCGCGCCCGCCTGACGGAACCCACCCTCGGAGGGGAGTGTTCATCCCGTACAAGCGGGAGGACCATCAGATGGATTCTGATACCCAGACCAAGATTCGCGCGGCCGGAAACCCGCTCATCGCGAGTGACCGCGTGCAGGGCTCGACCATTCGCAGGCCGGACGGCGAGAAGATCGGCAAGATCGAGCGGCTGATGATCGACAAGATCAGCGGCAAGGTCGCCTATGCCGTGATGAGCTTCGGCGGCCTGCTCGGCGTGGGCGAGCGCTATTACACGATGCCGTGGACCAAGCTCGACTACGATCCGAACCTCAATGCCTATGTGCTGGACATCACGAAGGGCCAGCTACAGGGCGCGCCGGTGCTGAATTCCGAAGGTGAAAGCGGACCGGACCGCAACGCGGAGCGTGCGCTCCACGAACACTACGACACCGATCCCTATTGGCGGATCTGACGGGGCTCACGAATCGAAAACGGCGCCGGAAGGCGCCGTTTGCGTCTGGATGCGAGACCGCTCAGGCAGCCTGCTGCATCGGCTCGGAAACAGCCGCGTCCAGTTCGGCGCGGAGGGCTGCGATACCGGCTTCGAGCGAACGGCGACGCTTGAAGTAAAGATGACCGCAAAGCGCGGCCCAGCCCGCGACCGTAAGAACGAAAAACGCGATCGAAAGATGAAGAGGCAACAGATCCACGTTTCGTTCCTTCCCCTGCGGCGACTAATACGAGGTCGACAAGCAACACCTACACACCCAACCTTTAACGCCGAGTATCGCGTTTGGTTGCCGACGATTAGTCGCCGGCCACGCACAGAGCGTTCGAAGCTGCATCAGACCAAGACGTCCGATGCCCGGATCCGGGCGGGCTGTTCGAGCCATTCCGGAACGGGGAGGCCCTTTTCGCGCAGGAAGGACGGTTCGAAAAGCTTAGATTGATACCGGGTACCATAATCGCAGAGCACTGTTGCAATCGTGCTACCCCGCCCGAGCTCGCGCGCAAGTCGTACCGCGCCTGCGACATTGATGCCGGACGAACCGCCAAGGCACAGGCCTTCGTGCTCCAGGAGATCGAACACGATCTTCACCGCCTCGGCGTCGTCAATGCGATAGGCAAGGTCGATCGGTGCTCCGACGAGGTTCTCGGTGATGCGGCCCTGGCCGATCCCTTCGGTGATGGACGATCCCTCGGCCTTCAGCTCGCCGGAGGTGTAATAGGAATAGAGCGCGGCCCCGTGCGGATCGGCCAGCGCGATCTTGATGCTCGGATTGTGCTTCTTCAGCGCGATGCCGACGCCCGCCAGCGTTCCGCCGGTCCCGACCGCGGCGACGAAGCCGTCGATCCTGCCGCCGGTCTGCTCCCAGATCTCCGGACCGGTCGTCTCGATATGCGCCTGCCGGTTGGCGACATTGTCGAACTGGTTGGCCCAGACGGCACCGTTCGGCTCGGTCGTTGCGAGTTTCTCCGCGAGGCGACCCGAGACCTTCACGTAATTGTTCGGGTTGGAATAGGGCACGGCCGGCACCTCGACGAGCTCAGCGCCCGCCAGCCGCAGCATGTCCTTCTTCTCCTGGCTCTGGGTATCAGGGATGACGATGACCGTCCTGAGACCCAGCGCGTTGCCGACGAGCGCCAGGCCGATGCCGGTATTGCCAGCCGTGCCTTCCACCACGGTGCCGCCGGGTTTCAGCGTGCCCCGCGCCATCGCATCCTTGATGATGAAGAGAGCCGCCCGGTCCTTCACCGACTGGCCTGGATTCATGAACTCGGCCTTACCGAGGATTTCGCACCCCGTCTCGTCGGAGAGGCGGTTGAGCCGGATGAGCGGCGTATTGCCGATGGTGTCGAGAAGATTGGCGCGAATTGTCATATGGGGGCTGTGAATTGGCGGGTTATGCGAAGCCGCACCGTACAAGCCGCGAGGACAGCGAACAAGTGACAGTTCGGGCCTGTTGCCGCGGGCGAAAGAAAGAGCAGACAGGATGATCGGGCCGGGGCATCAAGCGGAGGCCCGATAAAGATCCCATATATCGGAGCGAGTTAAGTCACGGCCATGTAAAGAAGCAAGTTTATTGGAATCGTTCTTGAATAGGGGAGGTTGGCGGAGCTAGCATCGACAAAATGCCATGGAGGACGCCGATGCCTTATGCGCTGAACGTCAACGGAAAATCCTACTCGGTCGATGTTGACGGTGACATTCCCCTGCTCTGGGTGGTGCGCGACGTCATCGGACTCACCGGCACCAAATTCGGTTGCGGCATCGCGATGTGCGGCGCCTGCACCGTTCATCTGAGCGGCCAGGCCGTTCGTTCTTGCATCACTCCCGTCGAAGATGCGGCCAACTTCGATATCACCACAATCGAGGCTCTCGGCGACGCCGAGCTCGGTGCCCGCGTCCAGAAAGCCTGGCTCGAGGAGGAAGTCGTCCAGTGCGGCTATTGCCAGTCGGGCCAGATCATGTCCGCGGCAGCCTTGCTGGCGTTGAACTCGAAGCCGACGGACGAAGACATCGATTCCGTGATGGCGGGGAATATCTGCCGCTGCGGCACCTATCCGCGCATTCGCTCCGCCATCAAGCTCGCGTCCAGCAGGGAGGGCTGATCATGGGCATCGTCCAGACCGCACTCTCCGGCGAAATCTCCCGTCGTTCCTTCCTGATCTCGGCGACGCTCGCCGGCGGCAGCCTTCTGATCGGCTCCCGGATCATCCAGCCGGCCGCGGCTCAGAGCCAGGACAGTTTCGCGCCGAACCCATTCATCCGCATTCCACCCTCTGGAAAGATCGAAGTCGTGGTTCCATCCGCCGAGATGGGGCAGGGCGTCTATACCGGCATCGCGACGCTCGTGGCCGAGGAGCTGGAAGTTCCGCTCGACCAGGTTCAGGTCGTCGCCGCGCCGGCCGATCCCTTGCGCTATGCGCATCCCGTTCTGGGCGACCAGCTCACCGGCGGCTCCGTCACCATCCGTGGCTTCTGGGAGCCGATGCGGCGCGCCGGAGCGACGGCGCGGACCATGCTGGTATCGGCCGCTGCCCGTGAATGGAGCGTTCCAGAGGCCTCCTGCCGCGCCGAGTCCGGCAATGTGGTGCATGCCGAAAGCGGTAGGCGGCTCGCCTATGGGGCGCTTGCCGCGAAGGCTGCCGGGCTGCCGGTGCCGGAAAATGTGGCGCTCAAGCCCGCGTCGGAGTTCAAGCTCATCGGCAAGGACGTGCCGCGCGTCGACACGCCCGCCAAGGTCAATGGCACCGCCAAATTCGGTCTCGACGCGCATCCGGCCGGCGTGAAGTTCGCGGCGATCGCGATCTCGCCGGCCTTCGGCGGGACGCTGAAGGACGTCGACGACAGCGAGGCCCTGCGCATCAAAGGCGTACGCCAGATCGTGAAGCTGAGCGATGCCGTGGCGGTTGTCGCCGATCATACGGGCGCGGCCCGCAAGGGCTTAGCCGCGCTCAAGATCACCTGGGATCCGGGACCGAACGGCGACCTCAACAGCGAGGAACTCGAGCGGCGGATCGAAGCGGCGGTGGCCGGCGAGGCCGTGGTCGCCCACAACAGCGGCGATGTCACCGCCGCCGAGGCGACCGGCGCCAAGGGCTTCGACGTCGTCTATCGCATGCCGATCCTCGCCCACACGACGATGGAGCCGATGAACTGCACGGTTCATGCCCGGCCGGATTCCTGCGACGTCTGGGTCGGCACGCAGGCGGCGGGCCGCGCGCGGAAAACCGCCGCGGAGGTGCTTGGTCTGCCGGTCGAGAAGGTCATGGTTCACAACCATCTCATAGGCGGTGGTTTCGGCCGCCGTCTCGATATCGACGGCATCACCATGGCGACGCGGGTGGCGCAGCATGTTCAGGGGCCGGTTCAGGTGGTCTGGAGCCGCGAGGAGGACATCCGCCACGACAGCTACCGCTATCTCAATCTCAGCCGCCTCAGCGTGAAGCTCGGCGCGGACGGAATGCCGGTGTCGTGGCGGCACCGCATCGTCGGGCCGGCCATCATGGCGCGGTTCCTGCCGATCTTCTTCAAAGACGGCGTCGACTTTGACATCACTGGCGGCGCCGAGAGCCCATACGCCATCGCCAACAAACGCGTCGAATATGTGCGCCACGAGGCGCCCGAGGGCATGCTGACAGGTAATTGGCGTGGCGTCGGTCCCAATCGCAATGCGCCAGCCATCGAGGGCGGCATCGATGAGGCCGCGCATCTCGCTGGCCGCGATCCCGTCGACTATCGCCGCCAGCTCCTCGCGGGAAATCCGCGCCTGCTGGCGGTGCTCAACCTCGCCGCAGAGCGCGCCGGATGGGGAACGCCGCTCGATCGCGGCCGGGCGCTTGGCGTTGCCGTGTTGCCGGATTTCGGCAGCTTCGCGGCGCTCGTCGCCCAGATCCATGTCGATAGGAACGGCGCTCTGAAGGTCGAGCGCCTGGTCTGCGCCGCCGATTGCGGTATCGCGATCAATCCGACGGTGCTCGAACAGCAGATCGAAAGCGGGCTCATCTATGGGCTCAGCGCCGTTCTGTACGGCCGCCTCACGATGAAAAACGGAGCCATCGTCGAGGGCAATTTCGATGACTCGCCGGTGCTGCGCATCAACGAATGCCCGCCGATCGAGGTCCATCTCGTGCCGAGCACGGAATCGCCTGGAGGTGTCGGCGAGCTCGGCACGCCGCTGGTCGCGCCGGCGCTGGCGAACGCGATCTTCGCCGCCACCGGCAAGCGGCTCCGCGATCTGCCGATAGACGGCAGCGCGCTGAGGGGAGCCTGACCATGAACGTTCGTCTTCTCAAGGTTCTCGTCCTCGCGGTCGCCTCGCTCGGCGTCGGGCTCGCAACTTTCAGCCTCGGTAGCAGCGGCATCGCCGATACGTCGCAAGGCACGCCCGACCCCGCACGCCGGCTCAAGAGCGTTTCGGAGTTCCAGTCGATCGCAGACGCCGGCACCCGCTCACGCGCGCTTTTCGTTGAGGCGGCAAAGGTCATCACCGACCCTCGCTGCATTAACTGCCATCCGATGAACCGCCAGCCGACGCAGGGCGACAGCATGCATCCGCACGTGCCGCTGATGAACGCGGGAGGCGGCGCGGGTCCTGGCATCGGCCCCGACGGCCTGATGTGCAGTGCATGCCACCGTGCTGAGAATTCGCCAGCCATCCCAGGCAGCCGCGTTGGCTCGGTTCCCGGTAATGCCCATTGGTCGCTCGCGCCGGTCAGCATGGGCTGGCAGAAGCAGACGCTCGGCTATATCTGCCGGCAGCTGAAAGATCCGACGCGGAACGGCAATCGCAGTCTGACGCAGATACACCGGCATACGATCGAGGATCACCTGGTCGGCTGGGCATGGCATCCCGGCGAAGGGCGCAGGCCGGCACCCGGCACGCAGGAGGAGTTCAGCGCTCTCATCGGCGCCTGGATCGAGACGGGCGCGGAGTGCCCGTCGTAGGGCGAGTCGACGCGATCGGCCGTCAGCCTTCAATCGCTTCAAGCCGGGGACGAGGGGCCAGATCTGCTCGCATATCCCGCGGCGTTTGGAAGGACTCCCTCGCCAGGCCGCGTGATGCTTCCTTGCCCTTGGGGAAGCCGCTTCTGTCGCTGTAGTCCCGCCTGCGGCCTTTGCCGGCGCTGTGCGTCGCTGAAACGGCCGTGACCGCGGCGATGTCGAGCAGGGTGATCCCGGCTATCAAGGCCATTGCAATGGCAGCATTGTCCCGCTTCGGATTTTCGGGGCGCAGCGCAGGGGCCAGCGTAGCGACGTCCAGCAAGTCACCTGCGACCCGGCTCACCAAACCAACCTGCTTGTCGAAGGAAAGCGTGGGTATCGCGGAGGCGATCTCCCGCACTCCATAGGCCCTTACCAAGCTCTCCTTGCCTTGAAGTCCGAGGGTGCGGGTGATGGCGCCGGGGGCAATGACTTCCACGATACCCAGGCCGATGCTGAACCAGCCAAGAGCGCGGGCGAGCCTATCGGCTCCGGAGAGCGAACTTGGCCCGGATCGAACGATCTTCGGATCTCCCGGCGAGCGGGCGATGTGCGACGACAGATTGGCGAGCGCGTTCATGCTTTACCTCAGGGGTTCAGGACTACTTTGATGCAGCTGTCCTGCTTGTCGCGGAACGTCCTGTACATCTCAGGCCCATCCGCGAGATCGGCCTTGTGAGTGATGACGAAGGACGGATCGATCTCGTCGTCCTCGATGAGACGGAGAAGGTCATCCGTCCAACGAGCGACGTGCGTCTGGGCCATCCGGAAGGTGAGGCCCTTGTTCATGGCCATGCCCATCGGCAGCTTGTCGACGAGACCTGTGTAGACGCCCACGATCGAGATCACCCCTGCCGGACGGCAGACATAGATCATCTCGCGCAGCGCATGAGGCCGGTCGTTCTCGAGGAGCATCATCTGCTTGGCGCGATCAAGCACGGTATCTGGCTGGGAGAGCGTGACATGGCTCTCGGTGCCGATCGCATCGATGCATTTCTCGGGGCCCTTGCCGCCGGTGATCTCGTTGAGCCTCTCGATCACGCTCTCATTCAGGAAGTCGATCGTGGTCGCGCCCGCTGCCTCGGCCATAGACAGTCGCTCCGGCAGGCAATCGATGGCGACGACCTGTTCGGCGCCGAGCAGGATAGCGCTGCGGATCGCCATCTGGCCGACGGGCCCGCAACCCCAGATCGCGACGGTGTCGCGGGGCTGGATGTCGCATTGAACGGCGGCCTGCCACCCGGTCGGAAGGATGTCGCTGAGGAAGAGCAGCTTATCGTCGGGAATGCCGTCCGGCACCTTTACATGCGTTGAATCGGCAAAGGGCACGCGAAGATATTCCGCCTGCCCGCCGGGATAGCCGCCGGTGAGGTGCGAATAGCCGAACAGGCCCGCAGTCGCGTGGCCGAAGACTTTGTCGGCCAAAAACTTCTTGCGATTGCTCCGCTCGCAGACCGAGAAATTCTGGCGGCGGCATTGTTCGCATTCGCCACAGGTGATGGTGAAAGGAATGACGACGCGGTCGCCCTTCTTGAGGGTGTGCCTGGCGCCGGAGCCCACCTCGACCACCTCGCCCATGCTCTCGTGACCCATGATGTCGCCGGGCAGCATAGCCGGAACGAGATTGTGAAAGAGGTGGAGGTCTGAGCCGCAGATGGCGCAACTCGTCACCTTGATGATGGCGTCGCGCGCGTCTTCGATCTCCGGGTCTGAAACCGTGTCGCAGCGAATGTCTTCCTTGCCGTGCCAAACCAGGGCTCGCATCGCACCCATTTCCTCCGTTCACCCAGCCCGACCCAACGCAAGGAACATTTGGAGGTTCGCCATGGTACGATTCCGCTCTCAGTCACGCGGCGCATCATCAATGGTAATGATTTCGGCTGCTCATCGGGACCGCCTCCCGGTGGCCCCTTGAGGCCGTTGCCGAAAACGGTCGGGAAGGAAACGGAGCCGTCTGCAATCGCGTGTTGGAAAGGCGAAGCACCGGGACCGCCGAACTCGATCGATGATCGAGAGGTCAAGTTGCCCGTGAAGCAGCGTGGCGACCCCGACTGCTTTATGGGTGAGCGCAGCATTTGGTGTTCTCGGGTGACGGAAACGGCGGGTTAGAGCAGGAGCCAACCGATCAGTGCCGCCAAACTCAGGCTGCCGATGATCACGTACAGCGCGCCTGGCCAGAACGGCGGTTCGCTCCCTTCCGATTGAGGTTGCCGTGGCTGGCGTATCTCTCCCTTCATGGCCAGCCGAACGGCCGGTTCGGGCGGAGGCGTTCCGGCCGCTTCGTCGTCGGCGCCAAGTGGCACGGCCGCCGGATCGGGAAAGGCAACCTTGCCGGCCGTCTGGCCGGCGTCGATCGCTCCGCGGAGCTGTTCGGGACGGGCAGGGCGCTCGTGCATCATCAACCCGGAATGAGAAGTTTCAGAACGCCGGTTACGACCAGCAGACCGATAACGAAAATGATGACGATCGCCCAAATCAGAAGCTTGATCATGTGAAATTCCCACCGTTCAGCAAGGCCTGCACCTCACTGCGAATTCGTGCCCGCGCCGCTATGGATCGAAGATGGATCGCGATAGGAACCGCCACCGTCGGCCCGGCTACCGCTGGTGGGAGCAGTCCCGGTCGCGGCACGGCCCGCTTCGTTCCTGTCGGAAGTGCTCTGTGTCGTGTCCGGCCTGGCTGCCTTGCAGTCCGTATTCGCCGCGCAATTCGCCGGCGGCGAGACGTTGCCGGGCGGCGTTTCGGTCTGCTGAGCGAAGGCGGCCGTGTTGACGGTGAGTCCCGCTGCGATGGCTAGGATGCGAATGATCATGTGCTGTCCTCCTGCTTCTCAATTCACAGAAGCCAATGAGGTTCGACCTGTCCGTTACCGGACCGATTTTGCAGCTGGCGGGACTTTTCCGGCGTTCTGACGGTTTCCGGGGAAGAACGCCCGCGTCGATCATCGATCGGGCGCGTCGCGTGCTTCGTTACCTTTTGAATAGGCTATCCCATGAACGTCCTTATATCCGCACTGTTCGTTTGTCTGGCGGGCGCGGCGATGGCTCAGGAGGGCGACACCAGCCCTCGCCAGAAGGCTGCTCCGCAGGAGGAGGCGATGTGGAGTTGTACGACCCAAGTGGAAGAGATGAACCTCCAAGACAATGAACAGAAGAAGCAGTGGATGATGGCGTGTCTTACCGGGATTGCCGGAACACCTCCGGGACCGGGCAAGGTGCCGGAAGAACAGCAGGCCAAGATCTGCACGCAGCAGGCCGACTATTTGAAGCTGAGCGGCGGCGAGCGCGATAACTGGCTGAAGGCTTGCAGTGAACGCAACTCGAAGCAGCCAGGGTGATGCGATGTCGCCTGGCCGCCTCGAGTAGGCTGGACTGAAGGCCGTTGTGACCCGGGCCTTGGGCGATGGTGAGCTTCAATCAGAGGCCTTCGCGCATCGCCGAGGCGAAACGCTAACGGACATGAGGCCGGTCAAAAGCTCTCAGCTCTTCAACGCGGGGAGCCGGTCCGTCCACGAGCGTTGAATGGAAGGCTCCTAGCTCTAGGGCAGTTTCTTTGAACGGCCGCGCTCACGGGTTCTTACCATCCCCAGTCCCTATCTCTGTTCCGGTCATGAGCGGTAGCGAACCGAGCGCACGGCGGGTGAACCTTTGATTGCGTGCCCGGATTTCTCGATTGGCTGGAGAGAGGAGACGAATCCAATGACGAAGCTTTTCGCAACGACTTTTGCACGAGAAGAGGGCTCCGGTCCGCGAGGGCCGTGGGGCGCGTCTCGTTGGTATGGAGTTGCGCCATGGGCGGCGAAATAACAATTCACCATGAACTGACGTGCCACGATTTAGCTGCGATAGCGATCGTGAACCAGATAATCCGCGCCGGAGCGGCTTACGGCCTTTCACCCTCTGAAATTGCGGAAGACATCAGAGCGCATCGCGCTCTGAACGTCTCCAGCGTGTCCGTCGAGAATCTGGAGGATACGGGCGGGTATCGAGTCTGCGGCTGCGTCGTTCTCAAGCGAACGCTGAAGTAATTGGCAGAGGCGTCAAGCCTGCCAGCTCAGTTTATATCAGGTGCAGATAGGTGTCGTCGAAGGTAGCTGCGCGCTTCAGGCCGTTCCAATCGGTGATGTTCAGGTGGCCTCTGTCCCAACGGATCAGGCCATCCGCTCTCAAGGTCTGCAGGGTGCGGTTGATATGAACGGTCGAGAGACCGAGCGCATCGCCGAGCTTTTCCTGGGTGATCGGCAGTTCGATCTTATGGCCGTTGGACAAGCCCACCGCACTGTAGCGGACGAAAAGCTCGCAAAGGAAATGAGCGATCCGGCCGTACGCGTCGCGACGTCCCAAACCGGCCATCCATTCCCTGAAGATGGCCGCGTCGATCAAGGTGTCGCGCCACAGCGCATTTCGAATCCGGGGATGTTCGTCGATCAGGCGGTTCATCGTTCCGTGGGGCACGAATGCCACGCTGCTCTGCACGACCGTCCCGATGTTGTGATCCATGACCTGCAGGTGAAGGCTCTGCAGATCCGGGATATCGCCGGCTATGTGGAACGAGAAGATCTGCCGCTTGCCCTCGCCGAGAAGCTTGTAGCGATAGAGAAGGCCGTCGAGCAGGATGCAGCATTGCGACGGTCGATCATGATCGCGAGCAATGTCCTGGTCGCCCCTGATTGTGCGTGCCACAAGCGGCAAAGATGCGAGCGCGTCGTATTCTTCCGGCGAGAGATTGAAGATGCTCTCGAGCTTACGGATCAATGGATAAATCAGCGATAAATGCAGCGACATAGCCTCTCCCAGCCGGGGAGCGCTATGCCTCGGTCGATCAGATGACTTTACAGATCGTGATCAGCGACCGCGCTAAACTGCATCTGGTTCTTCCATTAACATGGAGCACGTCGTCCGATTATCATTGGCTTTTCCGAACTCTTTTTTTTTGGTCCTTTTGCCCTATGATTTGCTCATCACCGTGATCAATAGGCGCCGGTGACTGAGAGACATCGTGCTCCCGCCGGGGGAGTGTAGATGCCGCGCTATTTTTTTCATGTCGTCGACCATTCATTCACGATCGATGACGAGGGGACCGAACTTCGCGATATCGAAGCCGCCCGGGCTGAAGCGATCCAGACAGCCGGCGAGATTCTACGGCATTCACCCCGCAATGTCTGGGATGGTTCGGAATGGCAGATGCATGTGACCGATGAGACCCGCCAAACCTTGCTGAAGCTCACGTTCAAGGCCGAGAACCTGCAATAGCCGACGTCTAACGCGGTTCCCGAATAAGATTGAGGTAGAGTTCGGAGAACTCGCCGAGATCCTGCAGACCTTGCCAATTGGCGATCGTCACGATGCCGTTCTGCCAGCTTACGAGCTTCCGCTCGCGAAGTTCCTTCAGCACCCGGTTCACGTGAACCGTCGAGAGCCCAAGCGTATCGCCAAGCTCCTCCTGCGTCAGCGGACAACGGAAGGACCATCCATCGGTCAATCCGACCAGCTGAAGGCGGCAGAACAACTCGCAGATGAGATGGGCCATGTGCGCGGTGGCCGAGCTTCGGCCCATCATGGTCAGCCACTCACGATGAATCGCGGCGTCGATCAGCGTGCCCAGCCACAACAATCTCGCTAGGTGCGGCTTCTCTTCGGTGATCCGGAGAAGCGTCGCATGCGGAACCAGTGCCAGCTCGCACGCGGTCAACGCCATTACGCCGTGATCCATCGTCTTCAGCAGGAAACTGTGCAAGTCGACGAAGTCGCCCGGCACATGAATAGCCGTGATCTGCCGTCGTCCGCTGGGCAAGATCTTGTACCGGGCGGCAAAACCTTCCACGAGGAGACTAGATTCCCGAGGACGATCGGCCTCTCGAACAATGTCGTCATCAGTGGCAACGCGCCTTAGCCTGGCGATGCTTCCTGCCAGCGTTTCCTTTTCGTCAGCAGAAAGTCGATCCCGTTGTTCCAGTTTGGCAATGAGCAAGTCAACAGGGGACGTCATTCGCGATGAGTCGCTTCTAGCGAACGCGACAGAACCGGTCGCTCTCCTTCGCCGACGACTTCGACGGACAATGTTTGTCTGGGCTTCAAACGTCCGTCGTGATCACGGACCGTCTCTCCCATCAGGATGACAGCCGTCCGCCATGCTTCATCGCCGTCCTTGAATTCCTGGGGCTCAGGATCTGGCGGAAGCGATAAACGAAATCGGTACGTAGGCATTGCGTCCGTTGTGTCAGGATAAGCCGGTCCGGCAATTAACCTACGTTGCTTGTTCGAAGTTCCGTCAGCGGTCACCGCCAAACGGTCGAGTAGTCATACAGAAGCTATGTAGTCGCGCCCGCGTGACTTCATCTTCGTCCCAGGACGCGGGAGGGCTCGCTGGAACGGCTGCTCCTGAAGCGCGACGGCTTGGTACGCTTTAGCTCGCAACCTGATGTGCCGCTTTCGGGTTAACGACAAGAGCGGCCGCCATCCGGCCTCTCCATGGACGCCTCGGCAGGTTCGCAGCCTCACCTGTGCGAGGCGTCCAACGGAGAATGGTGCTGACTGAGCGTCCTTGTTCCGCATCGGAGCAGATTGCCTGAGGTTGGAAGATCAACTCTCCCGGTATCCGGCCCGGCCAAGCCGATGTTGAGAAAGCGCAAAGGGGTGCCTGTCATGCCGCAACGCCCGCTTGCTGTCGTCACCGGAGCCTCGTCGGGAATTGGCTTCGAACTCGCGAGATGTTGTGCCGAGCACGATATGGATCTCGTCGTCGCAGCGGACCTGCCAGAAATCGAGCAGGCGGCGCACGAGCTTCGGAGCACAGGCGTCGAAGTCACTCCGCTCAAGGTCGATCTCGCGCTTACCGACGGTGTGGACCGCCTTTGCGAAACTATTGGGGGGCTGAATCGCCCGGTCGATTGCCTGCTCGCCAATGCCGGGCAGGGCCTTGGCCACGCCTTCCTGGATCAGGATTTCGAAGCGGCCCGAAAGGTCGTCGATACCAACATCACAGGCACGATCTACCTCATCCACAGGATCGGGCGCGAGATGCGGATTCGTGGGGAAGGTCGTATCCTGATCACCGGCTCGATCGCGGGCTTCACGCCGGGCTCGTTCCAGGCGGTCTACAACGGAACGAAGGCCTTCATCGACAGCTTCTCCTTCGCCCTGCGTGAGGAACTGAAGGACTCCGGCGTCACCGTCACCTGTCTAATGCCTGGCGCGACCGACACCGAATTCTTCGATCGAGCCGAGATGGCGGATACCGCGGTGGCGCAAGGCAAAAAGGACGACCCCGCATTCGTAGCCCGCGTCGGGTTCGACGCCATGATGGACGGGGAGGGCGATGTCATCGCCGGCTGGAAGAACAAGCTGATGAGCGCGATGGCGAACATCACACCCGCCGGCATGCTGGCTGGCCAACACCGCAAAATGACCGAGCCAGGTTCCGGCCAGAAGTGACGGACGTTCGCCGCCAGACAGCGGTCAATCGATGCTCGCCAAACTCTCGTCGAGCTCCTTGACTCGAACCGAACTAAGTCGCCGTCCCGCCGCCGACCGCGCCTCAGTCAGGCACGACGCGAGTTCCGCCGCACGGGCTCTGCCGGTGTGACTTTGGAGTATCCGACTTCGTGCGTTGATCGCGAGGCGCACGCGCTCGGCATCAGTATTGCCCGTGATCGCTCTGACGACATCTTCCGCGCCCGCCGCGATGATCGCGGCCTCTCCTGCGGGCAGCAGCTCATCCAGCCCCGGCCAATAATCGCTGATGATGGGGGTTCCGCACGCGGCCGCCTCGAAGAGCCGGACGCTCGGAGACCATCCCGCGGCGATCATGTCCGCCCGCGTGACGTTCAACGTGTAGCGCTGCCTGGAATAGAACTCCGGATGACGTTCAGGCGGCAGGTGCTCGATGCGATCGACATTCGCCGGCCAAGCGATGGTCGAAGGATATTGCGGCCCGGCGACGACGAAACGCCGGTCCGGCAGTTTTCGTGCCGGTTCCAGAAGCAGCCTTTCGAGCGTCGGTTGCCGGTCGTCGCTATAGGTGCCGAGATAGCCAAGATCCCAATTTGCTGGCTCGTCTGCAGGCCGATAGCGCTCTTCATCCACCGAGCAGTAGAGCGCCTCCGCGCGTTGGGCGCCGAACTCCTGCTCCAGCCGCCGCAGGGTAGGGCCGCCGGTGAACGACAGGTAGAGATCGAACCGTGGGATGGCGGTCCGGCTGACATATTCCTCCTCGCCTCGCATGAGCTTGGCGAGCGTGACGGGCGTATCGATGTCGTAGAATGCCGTGACGCCGCAAGCGGTATCGAGGACATAGTCGGCGATCGCCACTCCATCCGGCACATAGGAGCCGAGAATGACCGCATCCGCCCGAGCTATCTCGCTATCCCAGCGGATGAGATCGCCCCGGTCGTTGTAGAGGCCAAGTTCGCAATATTCCGGCCGAGGAAGGTCCCGATGGTCCGCATACCAGGGAACATCGCGCTCGAGGAAAAGAACGTCATGGCCGAGCGAATGGAGTCCGCGAATGAGTGAGCGATAGGTCGTCGCGTGGCCGTTCCCCCAGGACGACGTGATCGAGAGTCCAAGAAAGACGATGCGGAGAGGAGTGGTCATGCGGCGTTCCCACGTCGCTTCGCCGCGAGGCCCGACCGCAGCAGTTGATCGACCTCGGCGGCGCGATTGGTATAGGTGTGGTCACGCAGAACCCGAACCAATCCGCGCTGTCCTATCGAACTGGCCTGCTCGCGAGTGAGCGTCCGCATGATCTCCGTCACGTCGTCCCCGTCGCGCGCGACGAGGACCTCGGCGCCGGGCTCGAGGAACATCTCCAGACCCGTCCAGGAATCGCAGATCAGGCAAGCGCCGGCGCCGGTGGCCTCGAAGACCCGTGTCGGTGGAGAAAAGCCGTTCTCCGCCATGCTGTCCCGATTGATGTTGAGGATCGCCATCGGCGAGCAATTGAAAGCATTGTGGTCGGCCGTGCCAACATGGCCAACATATCGCACGTTGGCGGGCATGGCCTTGTCGACCCAACCCGAGCCGCCCAGGAGAAAACTCCGATCCGGGAGGGCAGCGGCCGATGCCAGGAAGAAGTCCTCCACCCGCTTCTCGCGGTCCGGCAGACGATTGCCGAGAAACGCGAGATCGGCGGCAAATCGCGCATTCGCCATGACGGGATGATGGGTCTCCGGATCCAGCGCATTGTAGATCGGTCGGCAGGCAGCTGCACCGAGCGCGGTATAGGCCGCCACGACGGGCTCGCCGCCTCCATAGGTGAACACGGCGTCGAGTTCGTGGAGTGCGCGCCGGATGGGGTGATCTGGTTGCGGGCGAATTTCGGAGAGTGTCGCGGGTGCATCGACGTCCCAGAAGATCCGCAGGGCGTCTGGTGGAGCCGCGGCGACCAAACCTGTGATCAGCTCGTTGTCGAAAACACCGACACCGCTCGCCTTTATGACCACATCCGCGTGACGCGCTTCGGCAATGACGGAGGCGACGGCATCTGCGCTGGCCGGATAGACCACGACCTTGCACCAGTCCGGCGGGTCGATGTCCCGGTTCTTCTGTCGGTCGTAGGCATCGGGTTCATAAAAGGTGATTTCATATCCGCGCCGCGCCAGCTGTTTGAGCAAGCCTCGATAGTAGGTGGCGGCGCCATTCCAGTACGAGGAGAGAAGGCTGGACCCGTAGAAGGCGATCCGCATCATGCGTCCTCCATGCTCGTTGGAACGGGAACGCTCCCGATGTCGGCCAGGATCGCCAGCAGCTCCTCCACGCGATGGCCGCAGGTATGGCGGGCCAGAACGGTCTCCGATCCATTGCGCGCAAGGCTCGCGGCCAAATCGGGATCGCTCAGCACCGCCTGCATGTGTTGCTTCATGACTTCGCCGTTGCGCGCGAAGAGGAAATCCTCTCCCGGGCGGAAAAGGCCTTCGCAATCCGACCAAGGCGCCGAAATCAGCGGGATGCCGCAGGCAAGCGCCTCAAACATCCGGATGGTCGGGATTCCGGGCAGCGATTGACTGTAGGGACGGCGCGGCACGTGCACCGTGAATCGATGCCGCGCATAGGACGCGGCTACGTCGACACTGGGAATCCAGCCGCGATAGGTCAGACCGGCAGCCGTCAGCTTCTTCAGAGCGCTCTCGGGATAACGAACACCATGAACGGTTCCGGTGAGCTTCAAAGCCTTGGCCGGCTCGATCAGGAAGGAGGAAAGCTCCTCCTTGCGCTCATCATCTCCCCAATTGCCGACCCAGATTAGATCGCGCTCGCGGCCGATCTCCGCATGCGGATGGAACAGGCGCACATCGGCTGCTTCGTGCCACGTGAAGACGCGGCGTCCCCATCCGCGCTTCAAGTAGATCTCGCGGAGCACCTCGCCGAAGGTCAGGACCGCATCGTAGCCGTCGAGGTCGAGATCCGCGATCTCTCGCTCCAGTGAGATCGCGCGATGATGGGTATCGTGGAAAAGAAGGGAAAAGCGCGCGCCATTTCTGCGGAGGCGCCCCAGTCGCTCGACCAGCGCCGGCGAGGTCCACTCGTGCACGATCACCACGTCGGCGGAGGCCAGCGCCTCTTCGTGATCGAACTCGGCACCATAGGTCTCCACCCTCAATTCCGGGAAATCTCGACCAAACCTCGCGGCCGCCTGCACGCCTTGGTTCTTGATCAGGTTCTGCCGGCTCCAGCCATCCTCGGGCTCCAGAGCCAACGTGCGATGGCCACGCGCTTCCAGTTCTCGCAGCACACCCCGCAGGAAATGCGCGTTGCCATGGTTCCAGTCGGATATGAGGGAATGGGTGTAGAGGACGATTTGCATTGTCACTCCGCCGGGATCGGGGAACCGCCAACCCGCTCACAGACCTCCGCATAAGTCTTCAGCATGGCTTCAGTCTGAGCGTGCAGGTGATATCGCGACGACCGCAGTCGGGCTTCGCGACCTAGACGCAGACGCTCGCCCGGATCCGCAGCCAGCCGGTTCAGTTCGTGTGCAAAGCCGCCGGAGTCCAACGGCGGCACGAACAGCGCGGCATCGCTCCAAAGCTCGCGGTATGTCGGGATGTCGGAAAGAACAAGTGCCGCGCCTGCGCGGGCCGCTTCCAATACGGCGAGGCCGAACGGCTCATACAGTGTGGTCGACACGAACACAGGCGTCTTCGACATCATGTCATGCATGCCCGAGCGCCCAAGTGTTCCCAACGTCCGCATATTGCGGACCGTACCGGCTGTTTCGCCGCCCGGTCCTTGGAGGTCGCCGGCCGCCAGGATCGGCCACCGGCATTGCGATGCGGCCGTATCAAGCGTCGAGATGTTCTTTGCGGGGTCCCACCAGCGGGCAGCGGAGAAGACGAATTCTTCCTTCGTCATCTCTCCGGGAAACCAGGCGGCGGAGCCGTTATGGATAACCTTCAGGCGCTCGATGTTTCCGTAACATTGCTCGAGCGCGCGGGCATGGGAGCGGCTCGGCGAGAGCACGGTATCGGCACGCTGAAAACCTTCGGCGGTGACCTCCCGATGCCACATCCAATACTCGGGAAAGGCATACTTTGGCCGTACCGCGCGCCACCATGTCTCGAAGCAGGAATGCGAAGCTGCGACAACCGGCCGGCCGGCTTCGATTCCGACTGCCTGCGAGGGAAGGTTCAGATGAAACACATCGACATCGCCCTTGTCGGCGAGCCGGTTGAGTGTGTCGGATATTGGAGCAAGCGGCGATCGCTTGTCGGCCATCCAATCCAGTGGGTGTTCCGTCCAGCACAATTCGAGGCCAGGGATGGCGAGCGCCTCGGCGTTCTGGCTGCTGCTCGGTGTTGGGCCGAAGCCGACCAGAAGCACGTCGACGCCGCCGAGCGACAAGGCCCGGCATAGATCGATCCCGTAGCGCCAGACGCCTCCAACCGCGTCGACAGTCATGAGAACGCGGCGCGGACCCGCGGGCGAGAGAGACCAGCGCGCGTTCATGCAATGAGCCTCGCCGGAGCGGGCCGATTGGCCTTCCGGATGACCTCGCCGTGATCTTCGATCCACGAAGCCAGGTCGCGCAGACCTTGTCGCCAGCCAATCGTCGCGGACCAGCCGAGTTCGCGCGTCAGGCGTCGCGTGTCGGCCACGAAATAGAGCTGATCACCCGGGCGCCAGTCGGCGTAGGTGGCCATCACCTCGCGTCCGAGAAGTGCGCGAATTTCTTTCAGCAGAATACGCAGGCTGACCGCATTCGATGGCCCGCCGCCGAGGTTGAAGGCGCGGCCGCTGCATCGATCGATCGCGTTCAGAACGGACCGGTAGGCCTGGACGGCGTCGGACACATGCAGGACATCGCGCACCTGCCTTCCATCACCGTAGATCGTGATCGGCTCGCCGGAAAGCGCGCGAATGAGGAAATGCGCCACCCATCCTTGATCCTCGGTGCCGAACTGGCGCGGGCCGTAGATGCAGCTCATGCGCAGAACGGCGGTCTTCAAATCAAAGGTTCGACTGTAGTCGACAACGTACTGGTCGGCGACACCCTTGGAGCACCCATAGGGCGTAGCGAAATCGAGCGGTTGAGCCTCCGATATCCCGAATTGCCGGACATTGTGGTCGAGGGGTTCGTAACGATCATCGGCGCTGGTCAATGCGGTCTGGCCGAGATGTCCGTAAACCTTATTGGTGCTGGCGAAGAGGAGCGGGGTTTCTCCGCGCTTTCGTCGGAGCGCTTCGAGAACGTTGAGCGTGCCCTGACCATTGATGGAGAAGTCTTCGAGCGGCGCTTCGAGACTCGAGGTCACGGCTACCTGGGCCGCGAGATGAATGACCGCGCTCGCATCAAGCACAGCTTCGTCGACGGCCGTTGCGTCGCGGATGTCGGCGATCACAGCCCTCACGCGCGCCCCATGCTTCTTTCGAAGCCAGGCCAGATTGGTCTCCACTCCCTGGCGCGAAAGCGCGTCGAAGACGATGACATCGTGCCCGTCGCCCAAGAAGCTGTCGGCGAGATTGCAGCCAACGAACCCTGCGCCGCCGGTGATGAGAACAGGTCCAGTCATGCCACGAGGCCTCTGGTTTCAAGCTCCCGTTTTGCATCGCGGACGCGGTCTGTCGCTTGCTGGCGGGCGACCCATTCGGCGAGTTCGCCGAGCTTGTCGGAGAGCTTGTAATCGGGCCGAAACCCAAGAATTCGCTCGGCCTTGGACAGGTCGCCGAAACAGTGGCGGATGTCGCCCGCCCGAGCTTCGTTTAGAACGTCCGGCTCGATGTCGCGATCCATGGCGTGGGCCAGCATTTTCCCGACGTCGCAGATGCTGTGGGGCTCACCGGCGCCGACATTGATGACCTCGCCATTGGCATCCTGAGTGGCCATCGCCAGCCGGAAGGCTCGGGCCACATCGCTTACATGCACGAAGTCCCGCCGCTGGCAGCCATCCTCGAACACCAGCGGCCGTTCGTTGTTCAACAGGCGAGATGCGAAGATCGCGAGGACGCCGGTATAGGGGTTGGAGAGCGCCTGGCCAGGCCCGAACACATTGAACAGCCGCAGCGCGACAGCGCTCATGCCATAGGCGCGCGTGGTGATCAGTACCTGCTGTTCCTGTACAAACTTGGTGAGGGCATAGATCGAGGACAGCGATATCTGCTTCGTCTCGTCGGTGGCGGTCGGCGTCAGTCGCTCGCCGTTTGGCCCCACCGGATCCCATTGGCGCGCCTGAATCTGCTCGCTGGTACGGCCTGCATTTTCAATGCGATTGCCATCCGGCGTTACGTAGAGGCCTTCGCCGTAGACGCTCATGGAGGAGGCGACGACGATGCGCTCGACCG
This sequence comes from Rhizobiaceae bacterium CPCC 101076, assembly GCA_003347645.1. GTDB lineage: Bacteria > Pseudomonadota > Alphaproteobacteria > Rhizobiales > Methylopilaceae > Flaviflagellibacter > Flaviflagellibacter deserti. Next base: position 32,091 of record QDFX01000022.1, read on the forward strand.
GACGAGCGATGACCTCCTGCAGAAGATTGGCCGTGGCGAGATCATTGCCTCCGACATAACGGTCGATCTCATACATGCTCTGGCCAACGCCGACCTCAGCAGCGAGATGGAAAATGGCATCGACGTTCCTGACTGCGGCGGCGGTGATCGCGCGGTCGCGCAGGTCGCCATGGATAAACTCGACTTCGTTCAGCACGTCCGCGCGGGGTTGGCCGCCATGCACCTGGTCGAGGAGGCTGTCGACGACGCGAACTTCGTGGCCCTCGTCGAGGAGCTGCGCGCACAAATGACGACCAATGAAGCCGGCTCCGCCGGTGACGAGATATCTAGCCATCGAATCTCCTCAGGCGCTGGCGCGGAGTTCCGCAATGGCCCGATCGCGCTCCGACCGGCCGTCAATGCACCGGGCAAACCATTCGACCGTCGGCAGCAGGCCTTCTGCCAAGGCTACTTTGGGCTCCCAGCCGAGCACCTTCTTGGCGAGCCCGATGTCGGGCCGTCGACGCTGCGGATCGTCCTGTGGCAGAGGCTCGTAGACGATTTTGCTGTCGCTCTGCGTCAGTCCGACGATCAGTTCCGCGAAATGCCGGACGGAATATTCCTCGGGATTTCCGAGATTGATCGGCCCCTTCGGCGCGGGCTCGACGGCCATCATCCGCATGAGGCCGCGCACCATATCGCTGACATAGCAGAAGGAGCGCGTCTGCTTGCCGGTGCCATAGACCGTCAGCGGCTCGCCGGATAGCGCCTGGACGATGAAGTTGGAGACTATGCGTCCATCATCCGGCTGCATCCGCGGCCCGTAGGTGTTGAAAATTCGAATGACGCGGGCGTCGACCTTGCCCAACCGGCGGAAGTCGAAGCAGAGCGCTTCGGCCGCTCGCTTCCCTTCGTCGTAGCAGGCGCGCGGTCCGATCGAATTGACGTTGCCCCAATAGGTTTCGCGTTGGGGATGCTGCTCGGGATCGCCGTAGACCTCGCTGGTCGACGCCTGCAGGAAGCGGGCTCCAAAAAGAGCGGCATGCTCGAGGAGGTTTCGCGTGCCGACGACGCTCGTCATCATCGTGTGGATCGGATCCTCCTGGTAATGAGGAGGCGATGCCGCACATGCGAGATTATAAATCTGGTCGATCTTCAGCTTCGGATGAAGCGGAGAGCAGATATCCTGTTCGATGAACCGAAAACGTTCTTCACGCTCGAAGTGCCGAAGATTGTCCTCCGTACCGGTTTGCAGGTTGTCGACGCACAAAACGCGATGGCCTCGCGCGAGCAGGATCTCGCAAAGGTGCGATCCAATGAAGCCGGCACCTCCGGCGATCAGAACGCTTTTGCGACCTGAAACGGGAACCTTCGCGACGCTCATGTACTGACTCCCTAAGAGCAGAGGCGGAGCGGCAGGCTTAGGCCTTGCCGCGAAAGAAGGCGCAGCGAGAAGCCAAGTTCCAACCAACATGTTGATGTCGAACGGTTCCGGGGCCTCACCTTGCGGGAAAGGAACGTAGCTTCTTCTTTGTTCCGTCTCGGCGGGGCTCAGTGCCGTATTGGTACGGTAGCGCACTAGCACCTCCCTCAATCGGGAACCATTGCACCCCGGCTTCTTTGTAGCTTGGTAATCGCGGCGTGCCGCGCTCATGCAACTCGCACGGTGAGGAGGGTTCGCGATGAGCCCGGCAGCTCAGGAACTAGGTTCGACTCGGGAAGTCCGATTGGCGATCGCCGGTGTAGGCAACTGCGCATCATCACTGGTCCAGGGTGTCGAGTTCTATCGTCACGCAACGGACAATGACCGCGTGCCTGGGCTAATGCATGTACGGCTGGGTGACTATCACGTGGCCGACATACGCTGCGTTGCCGCATTCGACGTGAACGCCAAGAAAGTTGGCAGGGATCTGGCTGCAGCCATTTCCGCGCCGCCAAACAACACGATCGAATTTGCCCGCGTGCCGGAGACAGGCATTGTCGTCCAGCGCGGCCCAACGCTGGACGGCCTCGGCACCTACCTAGCGGATGTCGTGGAGGAATCGCCCGAAGATCCGGTGGACGTTGCTCGGGTGCTGATGGACACGAGTGCTGATGTTCTGGTGTCTTATCTTCCGGTTGGATCGCAGCGGGCGACCGAATATTACGCCGAGCAGGCCCTCTCTGCCGGCTGCGCCTTCGTGAACTGCATTCCGGCATTCATCGCGTCGAAACGAGACTGGGCAAAGCGCTTCGAGCAGAAGCGGCTGCCGATCATCGGCGACGACATCAAGAGCCAAGTCGGCGCTACGATTGTTCACCGCGTCCTCGCCAATCTGTTTCGCGAACGCGGTGTCCGGCTGGACCATACTTACCAGCTCAATTTCGGCGGCAATTCGGACTTCCGAAACATGCTCGAGCGTCAGCGGCTCGAATCGAAGAAGCTGTCAAAAACGCGCGCCGTCACGAGCCAGATCGGATACGATCTGTCGAACGACGATGCGCACGTCGGGCCGAGCGATTTCGTGCCCTGGCTGACGGATCGGAAGTTCGCCTATATCCGCCTCGAAGGAACGAGCTTCGGCGACGTGCCGCTGAACATCGAGATGAAGCTCGAAGTCTGGGACTCCCCCAATTCGGCGGGGGTCGTGATCGATGCGGTGCGCTGCGCGAAGATCGCGCTGGACCGCGGCATCGGCGGCGTCCTCTCGGGTCCCTCAAGCTACTTCATGAAGTCTCCGCCGGAACAGGTCACTGATGAGCAGGCCCGTCGGGCGATGGAGGCGTTCATTTCAGGCGAGCGACATTAAGCGCATCACCCGACGGCTCCTCGCGCGTTGATGGTGAAAGTACGAGGTGCGCGTGGTCGGAAGCGATTGGACGGACGCAGACAGATCGCCCGAGAGCAGAGATAGTCCGTTGAATTCGGTGCTGTCGCGAAACATCGCCGCGCTGCACGGCAAGCAGGCGGAAGAGGCCGGACGCGCAAATCTGCAGGATCGCCTCGCCGAAACGATCACCGCATTCTCCGGCAGCATGGCGTTCGTCTATGTCCACATCGTGCTCGTCGCATCGTGGATCGCCGTGAATCTGTCGCTCTTTCCCGGCGTCCCCGCATTCGATCCGACATTTGTGATCCTCGCCACCTTTGCCTCGGTCGAGGCCATCTTTCTGTCGACCTTCGTCCTCATCAGTCAGAACCGCGCCGCGGCGCAGGCAAAACGTCAGGCGCAACTCGATCTTCAGACCAGTCTTCTTGCCGAACACGAGGTCACTCGTCTTCTCACTCTGACCATAGCGATCGCGAAGCGCCTGGGAATCGAAGAAGCGGAAGATCCCAATCTGAACGAACTGGAGCGCGACGTGGCACCTGAACGCGTGCTCGACGAGATCACGCGAAAGGGCACCGAGCATCATCTTTGATCAGGAAGAGGGAACGTTCCAAGCCCCGAGACGGTTCGCTGGAAAGTCACGCCATTGCGGACAGGGAGCCTTCGCATGACGGATCAGATCGAGCTCAAGGAACGCGTGTCGAACGCTGCCGATATCACCGAGATGCGTGCCGCCGTGATAACGGCCGCAGGCCGCATGGAAGTGCGTTCGGTGACCTTGCCTGCCCCTGGGCCGAACCAGGTGCGCATAAAGCTCGAAGGGTGCGGCGTGTGCGCGTCCAATCTGACGCCGTGGGCAGGTCCCGATTGGATGACGTTTCCGACCGAGCCCGGCGCTCTCGGACATGAGGGATGGGGGAGTATCCACGCGGTCGGTCGCGACGTGACGGGCCTGTCGATCGGCGATCGTGTCGCGGCTCTGTCATACAGAAGCTATGCCGAGTTCGACATTGCGGATGCCGATGCCGTCGTTCGCCTTCCCGACGAGCTTGCCGGCACGCCGTTTCCCGGCGAGCCGCTCGGCTGCGCGATGAATATCTTTCGCCGCAGTGGCGTCGAGTCCGGACATGTCGTCGCCATCGTCGGAGTAGGTTTTCTTGGCGCGGTCCTCACCCGTCTCGCGAAGAGCGCCGGAGCGCGTGTCATCGCCGTGTCGCGCCGTCCATTCTCGCTCGATGTCGCCCGCGACATGGGCGCCGATGAACTCGTCGCGATGGAGGACCATTACGAGATCAGCGCACGTGTGAAGGAGATCACCGGAGGCGCTTTCTGCGATGTCGTGATCGAGGCCGTCGGCAAACAATGGCCTCTCGATCTTGCGGCAGAACTGACGCGCGAACGCGGCCGTCTCGTCGTCGCGGGCTATCACCAGGACGGTCCGCGGCAGATCAATATGCAATTGTGGAACTGGCGCGGACTCGACGTCATCAACGCGCATGAACGCGATCCAAAAATCTACATGCAGGGCATTCGCGAGGCCGTGGACATGGTGGCGTCCGGACAGCTCGATCCGACGCCGCTCTACACCCACCGTTACCCGTTGGAGCGGCTCGATGAGGCGCTTAACGCGACCCGTGATCGTCCCGAAGGATTCCTCAAAGCCCTGGTGACGTTCTGATGGCTGAATTCGCGACCATGCCAGTTTGCGCACTTGCTCGGCCGCGCATCGGCTTCCTTGGCGTCGGCTGGATTGGTCGGCATCGGCTGGAGGGCATCCTCGATACCGGCGCGGTCGAAGTCGCCGCGATTTCCGATCCGTCGCGCGATATGGCGTCCGAGGCTCAGCGACTCGCGCCAGACGCCGAACTCGTGACGTCACTCAACGACATGCTCGACGCAGGCGTGGATGGCATCGTCATCGCAACGCCAAGCGCAATGCATGCTGCGCAATCGATAGAGGCGCTGTCACGCGGCGTTGCGGTCTTCTGTCAGAAGCCTCTCGGACGGACGGCGGAGGAGGTGAGGGCGGTCGTGGATGCTGCGCGCGCGGCCGACCGGCTCCTCAGCGTCGATTTTTGCTATCGCTTCACCGAAGCCATGCGGCGCGTTCGCGAGCTGTTGGACCGAGGCGAACTCGGGCACGTCTATGCCATCGATCTCACCTTTCACAACGCTTACGGACCTGACAAGCCTTGGTTCTACGATCCGGCGCAGTCCGGCGGCGGCTGCGTGATGGATCTCGGTGTTCATTTGGTCGATCTCGCACTCTGGTCATTGGACTTTCCCAAAGTGTTGGATGTTTCCGGGACCCTGATGGCAGGGGGCGAACGCCTGGAAGCCGCCTCCGGCCGGGTCGAGGATTATGCCATTGCGACCCTCCAGCTCGAGACCGGTACCGTGGTTCGGCTCGCCTGTTCCTGGCGCCTCCATGCCGGATGCGATGCCGTCATCTCCGCCGAGTTCTATGGAACCGAGGGAGGGGTGGCCCTCCGCAATGTCGGTGGCTCGTTCTATGACTTCGTCGCGGAGCGTTACCGCGGCACGGCACGTGAAATCCTGGCCGAGCCGCCCGACTCCTGGGGCGTTCGCGCGGCGGCCGACTGGGCAATGCGTTTAGCTAAGGGGGAGCATTTCGATCCAGCGACTGAGCGGCTCGTCGATGTCGCCGAGTGCCTGGATCGGATTTACGGGCGACCGCCGAGGCGGTGATCGTCCAAGGCCAGTGTCACCACGAGCCGGGCCTCCCGCTGTGTCCGCCGGTGATCGCTGCCGATGGGGAGCTTCGTCCGGCCTCATCGGGAACGATGCGGACCAGTGCGAGTTCCGAAAAGGCGACGCAAGACATCTCCGGGAGAGATCGCGTTGATGAGGAAGGCTCGCATCAGGGACGTCTTGGGAGTGCCGCTCAGCTGTGACGCCGGTCTCGCCGAGGAGCTTCATTCGCCGCAGAATGAAAGGCGGCAGGGTCGCGCCTCGTCACGCCGGGCTGTCGGAATTCTGACTTTTCACCGCTGCATCAATTACGGTTCCTACTGGCAGGCACGATGTCTCGTCGAAGGCCTGCGATCGTTCGGTTGCGATGCGGTCCTGCTCGACCATGACGCCGCCGAGGTGCGGAAAGCGGAATTCAGATGCGCCCTGCAGCCGCTCCTGCCGGTTTCCTCCGACGCTTCGGACGTCTTGAGCTATGCGCGGAAGACCCGCCTGTTTCTCGACGCCATCGCCCATCTGCCGCGCTCGTCCCGTTTCGACCTCCACGTGCCGGTCCTGACCGAATCTTTCGATCTGATCGTCGTCGGCAGCGACGAGGTCTGGAACCTCCATCACCCATGGTATGGCGGATTCACCGCCTTCTTCGGCCACGGATTGGCCTCCCGCAAACTCATCTCTTATGCCGCCAGTTTTGGAAATCAGGACGCAACCGACGGCTTGGCGGTCGAGTGGGCGGCACGGTTGGAACGGTTCGACAGGATTTCCGTACGCGATGAAAATTCGCGCTGCATGATCCGGAACGCTTTGGGCTTTGAGCCGTCGCTGGTGCTCGATCCGTGCCTCCAATTTCCTCCCCAGATCGCTCCCGCGGAGAACGACGAAGAACCCTATGTTCTCGTCTACGGCCATAGCTTTCCGGACTGGTTCGCCCGCCGCATTCGTGGAGCGGCCAGGGAGCGGGGATTGCGCCTGCTCAGCATCGGATATCGAAACGACTGGGCGGATGAGCAGCGCATCGCTGCGGGGCCAGAGGAATTCGCGCGGCTCATGGCAGGCGCCGCCGCCGTCGCTACGAACTTCTTCCATGGCTGCGTGTTTGCTTTCCTGAACGGTCGACCGTTGGTCTGCGTCCCCTCGGCCTATCGCAGCAACAAGATTCACGATCTGACCGCGGCGCTGGGAGCCGAGCAGCACCTTGTGGACGAGGACAGTTCCGAGCTGCAGTATTCCGCCCTTCTGGAGCTCCAACCCGAGATCGCGGCGAAACTCGCCGATCTGCGAAGAGATTCCAGCGCTTTTCTCACACACGTCCTGGAATGCGCATGAGCGCGATGTCGGCCGAGCGGTCGTTGTCGCCGAAGGATATCGTCTCGTGCGGTCTTTGCATCGGCTGCGGCGCGTGCGGCGGGATGCTGAATGCCGGGAATGCTCTCCGCTTCGACCAATACGGGCAGTACAAGCCGCGCCGTGACGCGCCGGGCTACGGCCGCCGTACCGACCGCTTCGCCAGGACATGCCCTTTCTCGCCCTTTGCCATGAACGAGGACGAAATCGCTCAGGACCGCTTTCCGGATGCGAGGCAAATGGACGAACACATCGGAGCGTTCGAAGCCGCGTTCGTGGGATACGTCGCCGAAGGTGAATTTCGGGGCTTAGGCAGCTCGGGCGGAATGGTGAGCTGGGTCGCCGCGGAGCTTCTGCGTTGCGGGATGGTCGACGGAGTTGCACATGTCGGCGGTGTCGATGGAGCGGGACATCCTTATTTCGATTACCGGATTTCCCGTGCAGTGGCCGACGTGCGTGCAGGTGCCAAATCCCGCTATTACCCGGTGGAACTCTCGGGCGTGCTTGACGAAATCCGCACCGTGCCGGGCCGCTACGCCATCGTGGGTATTCCCTGCTTTATCAAGGCGATCAACCTGGCCCGGGCCGAAGAGCCTGTTCTTGCCGAGCGGATCGTCCACACCTTGGGTCTCTTCTGCGGCCATATGAAGAGCGCCCGGTTCGTCGAGAGCCTCGCCTGGCAGATGGCCGCCGGCACCGACGAGGTGGAAAAGGTAGACTATCGGGTCAAGGACCCCAGGCGCCCGGCGAACTGGTACACTGCGGAGATCGGTCTCATCGATGGCCGCACGCGACGAAAAGACTGGTGGCATCTGTCGGACGGCGACTGGGGTGCCGGATTCTTTCAGAATTCAGCCTGCAATTTCTGCGACGACGTCGTAGCGGAAACTGCGGACATCGCCTTCGGTGATGCCTGGGTCGAGCCTTACTCATCGGATGGGCGGGGAACGAACGTCGTCGTCATCCGCTCCCTTATACTGAATGAACTGATTCAGGAGGCTGCGAGGAAGGATCGTTTGAATTTGACAGAGGTGGACGCTGATCTCGTTAGGCGCACACAGGCGGCAGGCTTCCGACAGCGTCGCGAGGGGCTGGCCTATCGGTTGACCTGGGCGCGGGCAGGTGTCTCGCCGAGGAAGAGGGTCAGGCCGTCGACGGCGATTCCGTTCCGGCGGAAGCTGACCTATCGCTGTCGGGCGGCGATCAGTTGGTGGAGCCACCGCATCTTCTACATTGCCCGCACGCTCGAACGCCCAAGGCTCTATGTCCAATGGGCCCGATTCGCGCTGTATGTTTATCACGCACTGGCTTATTCGCGCGGCTCGATGGGCGCACTGGCCGATCGCCTGGCATCACTATTCCCCAGCAGACGGGACACCGCGCTCTGAGTTTTTGATTGCCGCAGGCATATCGTCCGCTTTGGTACAAAGCGGACCCACGGTGCGAAGAACGGCGTTGACCTTCGCTGTAATCCGGAGCCCGGCGTGGTCGCGACGATCTCACGTACACTCATTCCATGCGACAATACCGGGCTTGTCGAGCTGACCGGATGGGCCCGGTGACGATGAGAATCTTCTGGGTTCGTCATGGCGTGCACGACCAGCTGGGATGGAAACTGTCGGGCCGAACGGCGGGGGTCGTGCTGGGCGATCCGGGCCTGTGCCAGGCGCGGGAAGTAGGTGCTCGGCTGAAGAAGGAGGCGATAGAGATCGTCTTTACGAGCCCGTTGGAGCGAAGCCAGCAGACGGCGCAACCGATAGCGGAACTGTGTGGTGCCGAGCTTTGTCTCGAACCGGCGATCAACGAGATCGACTTCGGTGAATGGAACGGGCGCGAGATAGCGGACCTCGATCGCAATGCTCGTTTCGTCCGCTGGAATGTCGGTCGCGACCAGGCAAGCGCGGCCGGTGGTGAATCGATGTTCGACGTTCAGGCGCGGGTTTTTCGATGGATGGAATCGATCGTGGACAGCGGCCGGCGGAACGTCGCCGCCGTCAGCCATTCCGACGTGATCAAGGCGGCGGTGATGGTCGCTCTTGGCCTCAGTCCAAGGGCACACGACCGACTGGAGATCAGCCCGGGTTCGATCACGTGCATCGCGGGCTCGGAGCTCGGTTATCGGCTAATGAGCCTCAACGAGATGCCGGCATGAAGCATTGGACGGACGAACGGATTCGGAGCCGCGTCGCTGAACTCGGCGAATGGTTCCACAATCTCGATCTGGAAGGCGTGCAGACTGCGCCAAACCACTTCCTGCACGATTATCCACGGTCCAAGTTCAAGAACTTCGCCGGTGTCCTGCCGGAGGATCTTTCCGGAAAGTCCGTTCTCGATGTCGGCTGCAACGCCGGCTTCTATTCATTCGAAATGAAGCGCCGCGGCGCCGACCGCGTGCTCGGCATCGATTTCGATGATCGATACCTCGCTCAGGCCCGGTTCGCGGCGGAAGTGCAGGGCTTCGACGTCGAGTTCCGCAAGCTGTCCGTCTATGACTTGGCGATCTTGGGCGAACGGTTCGACCTCGTCGTCTTCATGGGCGTGCTCTACCATCTGCGTCACCCGCTTCTTGCGCTGGACCTTATCCACGAGCATGTGGCGAACGATCTCTTGCTGTATCAGTCGATGCAGCGTGGCTCGCCGGCGGTAGCCGACGTTGAGGCTGACTATCCCTTCGAGGAGACCGCTCACTTCGATGAGCCGGGTTACCCGAAGATGCACTTCATCGAGCAGAGCTACGCGCACGACTGGACGAATTGGTGGGCGCCGAACGCCGCCTGCAGCGCGGCGATGCTTCGCTCATCGGGATTCGTCGTCCTCGAACACCCCGAGCCCGAGGTTTTCCTGTGCCGGAGAGGTGAGCGGCCAACGGCGGCCGGACCCGTTTACCCAGCCCGCGGTTCCGCCATGTCTGGACACGCCGAAAGGGGAGCGAACGAGTGATCGAAGCCGTAAAGATCTGGAACGAGCCGAACAACAAATCGCACTGGGATCCGATCATCGATCCCGAGTGGGATCTGTTCGCGGCCATGACACGGCTAGCAGGCACAGCCATCAAGGAGGCCAATCCCGATATCACCCGGGTCCTGGGAGGCATGTCGCCGATTGACCCGCATTTCGTTCGCCGACTTGCCGACAAGGGCGCGATGGAACACGTCGACGTGGTCGCCGTGCACGGATTTCCGTTGGACTGGAATCTCTGGATGATCGACGAATGGCCCGCCAAGATCGACGAGATCAGGCGTGTCACGGACAAGCCAATCTGGGTGACCGAATGCGGCGTGTCCTCCTTCGGATCGGAGGAGGTCCAGGCGTGGGGCGTGAAGAAGACGGCCGAACTCTTGATCGGCCGCGCGCCCCGCATCCACTGGTACAGCCTGTACGACCTGCCGAGGGCGTGGGAGGCCACCACCCGACATAAGGAGGCGGAAGGCTCATCCTATTATCGGCACTTCAGCATGGGTCTTCTGCGGGAGGACGGCTCCCCGAAGCCGGCGCTGGAGGCTTACCGCCCGTATGCCGCAGACATGGGCCTTTGCCAATGGTTCCACTTCCAGGATCATCGGCTCGACGACGCCGTTCGCTTGATGGATGAACTCGGAGTGCGCCACCTCCGTACCGGTCTGTCGTGGGCGGACAGTTTCCGCGACGGGGCGCTCGATTGGTTCGACCGACAGATGGAGGCGCTCGATAGGTTCGACACGACCGTCACCTTCTGCTTCACGCCGGAACACCGCGGCATCGAACCCCACCACACCAGCGCGCCGCAAGTCGCCGAGGAATTCGCCGAATTCTGCGCGGAGATGGTGGCCCGGTATGCGCCGAGGAGAGCCGACGCTCGCATCGCGGAACGAAGGTCGCTTCGATATGACCGCTAGAACGTGACATGATCGTCTACGGCGACCAGCGCGAAACGATCCACACCAGTTCGTTCTTCGGAGAGTTGAACCGCCGCCGGGACCATCTCTCGGAGATGCGTTCCGGTATCTCTCGGCACGCCGAGTTGGTCGGCCTCCACGTCGAGGCTGGCAGGCTGGCGCAGGGCGTCGCGGACGCCGCATTTGATCCAGAGAGAGGAGACGGGCCGACCGCGAACAATGAGCCGCTGATGGAATGGCTGACAGCGTCTGGCCGTTGCATCCTTCGGTCCTGGACGAACGGCTTCGGTTTCGAGCCGCCCCCGCCGTTTCCGAAACTCCGAGAGCTGCCGGAGCGCGTCACGCTTACTATCCCCGAAGGCTACGCGTTTCATGCGCTGCACCCGGAAAGCTACATCGAGGCGGCTCTCTCGCTTCCTCATCGTGGCGCCTCGGTTCGGGTGATCGGCGTCAGAAGCATCGGAACGAGCCTCGCTTCGCTGGTCGCGGCCGTTCTCGACTCTCCCGCACCCATAACCGTGAGGCCGACCGCTCATCCCTTCTCGCGGGAGGTGCATCTCCGTGAGCCGGCGTTGCGAAAGCTGCTCGATGGCGCGGAGCACTTTGTCGTGGTGGATGAAGGTCCCGGCTTGTCTGGCAGTTCCTTCGCGGCGGTTGGGCGTCTGATGCGCGGACGCGGGGTGAGGGCGGACCGCATCACCTTCATGCCCGGTCACGGAAACGGACCAGGCGTCGAGGCATGTGAAGAGACGAGAAGGATTTGGGCCGGCACAACCGTTCGGCCCGCCGTGCAGATACCGGACTCCCGGATCGCCGACTGGATCGCCGATCTCCTTGGCGAAAGTCTGATCGGCGTAGAGGACCTGTCGGCCGGACATTGGCGCGCGAAGCTGTTTGCCGACCCTTCGCAATGGCCGCCGATCGATCCTCGAACCGACCGTCGAAAACTTCTGGTCCGTACGGCCACGGGTGCTTACTTCGCGCGGTTCGTGGGGCTCGGGTTGTCGGGAGAACGGAAGCTCGATCGTGCTAGACGTTTGGAGCAGGCGGGGTTTATCCCCGAGGTGCTCGGCGTCGTGAACGGCTTCCTCGTTCAACAGTGGATCGAGCCGGCTTACAGTCGCCCGTCCGATCCGATGGAACTCGGCCAGTACCTTCGGGCCCGGCTGAGCTTGCCGGCCCCGGGCCTCGCCGGAGCCAGCATCGACGTTCTTCGCGAGATGGCGCTCGCCAACACCGCCGAAAGCCTGGGCGAACAGGCAGCCGGCCGGCTGGGTCGCAAGCTGAAGGGCGGCGAGTTCTTGAGGCAGGAGATCGAACCGGTCGCGATCGATGGTGCCTGCCAGCCGTGGAAGTGGTTTCGCAACGAGCAGGGGCGGATCTTCAAGGCGGACGCCCTGGACCACGACGGCGACCACGATCTTGTTGGTCCACAGCCGATCGTCTGGGATCTCGTGGGCGCTTGCATAGAGCTGGGATATGATCGCGGCGCCATGGAAAACCTTAACGAGATCGTCCTCCCGGGCAATCTGCGGCCGCGACTGGAATTATTCCTTTTCATGGAAGCTTGCTATCTGGCGTTCCGCGTTGGCGCGACACGAATGGCGGCTCGCGCGCTCGCCGGCGACCTGGACGAACGGAGGCGCATCGAGAGCGCGGAGGCGAGCTATAGGAAGCGGCTGGAGCTGCTGTGTTTCGCCGACGAGTGAGTGAAGGCCACGAATTCGCTGCGAGCGGCGAACACTTTGCCGTCGAGTGTTTCGTACAGGAGGTGCGACGCTTCTATCCTTTCTTCCCGGTGATTGGAGGCCGGGCGAGGGTGGAGAGTGATTGGCGGGGCGATAAGGTCGCGGAGGGTGACTGGGTGCTGCTCGACCTCTACGGCACCAATCACGACGCGCGGCTCTGGCAGGAGCCCGATCGCTTCAAGCCCGACCGTTTCGAGAACTGGCCTGGTGATGCGTTTTCATTTGTCGCCCAGGGAGCTGGCTACGTGGAGAAATCCCACCGTTGCCCGGGAGAAGCCGCGACCATCGCGGTCATGAAGCGGGCGGTTCGGGTGCTGACGAAACTGGATTACACGGTGCCGGACCAGGACCTCAGCGTTCCTCTCGGACAGGTGCCAACGAAGCCGGTCAGCGGATTTGTCATCCAGCCCTTCTGAGCTTGTGGCAGACCGCTACTTATTCCTGATCCGTCAGGCCGAGAGCGCGATTGTTGTCGATCGGAAGCGTCCAGGAGAGCATCTACCGATGCTCTCGGCCTTATTCTTCAAAATCGAGAGCGCGAACACTTCGGCGCGTTCCGGTGTCTTCCGTTCTCATAAATTCGTGGTCCGCCTCCGGCTGCAGCGCTTTAAGAGAAGTGGCGGCAGCATCCTCGCCCCTCCAAAGCTCCCGCAGACGATTTCCGTCCCTGAGCTGGATGCGACACCTGTGGGAGCGGATGGCGAGTTCGCCTTCGAGAAGATGTAAAGCCACGGTGATGCCGGCACGACGCACGCCCAGAAGCGACGCGAGCTGCACGTGTGACATGGCGAGGGTGTCGGTCTTCGCTCGCTGGAACGACAAATCCAGCAACCGGGCAAGACGCTGCTCGACCGTCAAATGGGCGGTTGTCAGGAGGCACTCCGCCATCTCGGTGAAGACCCGCTGAAGATAGCGGCTGATCGTGCGGTTGAAGCTGGGGCTTTCGGCTGTCAATTGAACGAACACGTCGCGCGGGACGCAGACCGCCTCGACATTGCTCACGCACAACGACCGCTGGTTCGATTTGCCTCGAAAGAGACTGCATGCAGAGACGCCTTCCAGCCCGATACAACGGGTGGCTATCTCTCGATCCAGAAGCTGCTCGATTTCAAAGACCAAGCCGGATTCAATGAAGAAAGCGAGCTGGCCGTTTGGATCGAAATCCGTCAGATCCTGGCCCGATGTGAAGCTCCGCACCTTCGAACTGGCCAGACATCTCCGAAGTTGATCGCCATCCAGCAAAGCCAGAAGCTCGTTTCCGCAGAGCTGCCCGAATGCGTTCCTGAGACCTGACGGCATATCGTATTCGGAATGCACGTGCACTAGGCGCCCTCCGCTTGAGCGTTACCCCCCCCCC
>QDFX01000023.1 GCA_003347645.1 Rhizobiaceae bacterium CPCC 101076
CATCATGGCCGAAATCGGCGAAACAGGCCCCGGAGACCAGGCCCACATAGCCCGAGCCAATCATCGCGATACGCATGGCGACTCCAATTCAAGCGGTCAGCGATCCTAGATTGATCGATAACGCTTCAAGGCCGACATTGTCCATGATCGGCTGAAGCGGATGAGGCGAGCCGCTAGGACCAAACAGTCTTCGGTCGCAGCCTATGGCGCGACCGGGAAACCGGCCACGCCCAGTTGTGGGCGGAGCAGCTGACGTTGTCGGCGACGGTCGCGCCACGAGATAACGCAAGGCCCGAGAGGTCGAATCCACCTGATCGTCATTTCGGCCCTGCGGGAAGGCGGCAACTCACCCACGTAACCGTCCAGCCAAGGAGCGCACCATGGTAGCAGGACCTCATGTCGATTGGTCGGTCTGGGGCGAGGCCTCTGCCTCCGCCAAGTTGTTGCCGTATCGATTCTCGTCTCCAAAAGCGACGCGAATAGGATTGTCGGCGGGCTTCACCGCAGGAAGGGGCCTGTGCGGAGATCGAATGATGTCCTGTCCGAATGGTCAGATCTTCCGGGACATCAGGAAAGGCGCCATCGCGCGGAACTAGCGGTTGAGAGCAAGCTAGACATTTGGCAGAGCCAGCGACCTGGTGAATGCCGTCACCGCCTAACCAAGCTTCTACATCGCCCTATGCGGGCTTGTTAATCGCGCCGCGACGCCGCCCGTACCGCTTCCCCATTAAACTTCCGCCAGCCCCTGATCTGCCGAGGTTTTCTGATGCTGATCGCCTGATCACTGGTTCGTTTGGTTTTGGCTATTCGCGGCACATCCATATCCGCCGTTTTCAGTCGGTGACAGGTGATACAGAGAACCTGGCAATTCTCGAGCTCCGGCTCTCCTCCAAGCCAGTCCGGCAGGACGTGATCGTAATGGTATTGGCCGTAAGCGAGGCGCGCGGTGCACGCCTCGCAATGACCATCCGCCCGTGCCGCCGCGGCGCGTTTGACCGCTTTGGAGAAATCACGCCGGCTCACGATATTTTTCCTGGTGATCCGGCCGCAGCGCGCCAGTAGCGCCGTAGCGCAATTCCAGCGACATCACCTTGACGTCGAGTTCGCCCAGGAACTCCCGCACCGCCTGTTCGAGGTCCTCGATCATCCGCTCGTCGCGATCAACGCGCTGCACAAAAAGGCGCATATGCGCCGGCAGCCGCGGATCATAGGAGACAAAGTCGCACCATTGCCGGTCCGTACACGCCATCTGCCACATCATCTGCGTCACATAGCGGGACGGCACCGTCCGAGTGGCCAGGATCTCAAGGTGAGTCGCGGTATTCGGCGCCTTGATCTCAACAAGGCCGTCCTCGCCAACAAGGCCGTCGGGACTGGCGCCGCTCATCACAATCATGGGATGCGGCACAAATCCAACTTCGGTCACATCCTGGTCGGTGAAGAATTCATAGGCGCGCCGCGCTTCCACCTCGCAGTCCTGCCCCCATTTCATTGCCGGACTGACATAGCCCTCCGTCGGCTGTCCGCTCAGGCGCTCGGCGATGAGCTCAGCCAAATAATTGATCCGTGCCGCCGCCCAACCGGTCTTGGTGCGGGCAACGAGGTCGGCGATCCGCGAGGCGGTCACCTTGCCGCAACGCTCCCTTAGCCATTCCGCCGTGCCCTGCGCGGCCATGGGCGACATGCTCGGATAGAGAGAAGCAGTCATCAGGGTCGCGTTCATACCCGCCCCCTCTTGGCTTCGAGGACGGCCACCGCATGCTCGAATTTGGTCCGAGGCAGATCGCTCAAAACCTCGATCTCAAGATAGGAGAGGAGTTTCGCCCGGCTCGCACCGGTTTCACGGATCAGCTCCTCGAGAGACGCGAGTTCATCTTCCAATATTGTGGGCTCGCTGACCGCTGCAATCCCGTCATCATCCTCGCCGCGCGAAGTGAGATTGAGCAAAGCCTGCGTGACATAGCGCTTGCCGTAACTCGTCGACGAGCCGATTGCCTGCACCGCATTCTTCGAGCCCGTGAGGTCGACAGGCAGGCTCATCGTGGTCTCCTCCGAATGACCACCTTTGTGGCTCAGGACCCCGGTCACTCGAACCGCCGCACCGTCCTGCCCCGTCTTGAAGCTCAGCGCGAAGCCACAGCGCGCCAGGAGCGGCTTGATCTCTTCGTTGATATCCTCCCACAGGGCGTACGTATAAGGGCGGCCGCCTCGTCCCTTGGCGGGAATAACGCCCCGCTCGGCGATCACCGGCAATTCGGACTGCAGCGCGGCAAGGCCCGCGGTAAATGCCTCCCGCGACATTTTCTCGATCAGGCGATCATGCATTGCGAGGAGACTATCGAGCTTGGCTGCGCTGATCGCCTCGCTTTCCGTGGCGCTCTCGATGATCCGGAGCAGCGAAGGCAGCCCGATCGCAGCCGAAACCGCCTCGACCGGCGCCATGTTTGCGGACTTGGATGATCGCCGCCTGGCCCGAGAATCGATCAGGATTTCGTCCTCAGATCCTTGCTTGATGTTCCGCCGGATCCTAACAGAACGAACGGCATTCGCGTGCATATCCATAGACTTCTCCTTATAAGTGTATTTCAGCGTGCACCGCAGACGGCATCGGCGGACGGTTTCAATCCCTGTTCCGCGCGCCGACTTCCCTGTTCGGTCGCTGAAATTTACCTGTTACAGGAGCAAACGATAGCTCGTAAGCTATTGTTATAGAAGCACTTTCTGCTCTAATGAGGTTCAGCCAAAGTGTCGCGAGTGCCGCAATCCCTGTTAAAACAGGGAATTGGCATTTGGGCATCGATTGCGTGGAAAGTTCGCTTCGAACATATGCAACCGAACAGGCTCGTGTGCTATCGATCCGCCGATGCCGATAGATTTGCGCCGCCTGCTTTTCAAAAAGAGACCCATCCGTATTAGGCGATACGGGTCGACGTCGATCCACCGGGTCTACACGAACCTGTATCTGCGGGAGTATTGCCGTGATTTGAACCCTGGGTCCGTGATCAATATCGGAGATCGGCCCGACGCTCCGGACAAGGAGGGGTCGACCTATGAGGCCTATTTCCCGAAGGCCGGGTTCCGAACGCTTGATCTCGCGTCACACGACCACCCGCGCCACATCGCTGGCGACCTGATGACCGGTCAGGATTTCGGCTCCTACGATCTCGTCCTGCTGATGTCAGTCATCGAGCACATCGACCGACCTTGGATCGCCGCCAAGAACATCACGAAGATGATCAGACCCGGAGGACACCTTTATATTGCGATGCCGTTCTTCTACCCGGTTCACGAGGGACCGTATTACGGCGACCATTGGCGCGCGAGGGCTACCGCCATGCCATTTCTCTTTCCCGATCTGGTCGTCGTGAATTCGGACGAGCATCCGTCGGCCATTCGCACAGTCAGGGATCGCCGGATGTATTGGAACAATCCCGGGTCCACATCTGCGGGCTTCTCGATGCTGATGCGCCGACCTCTCTAAAACTGACCAACGGCGGATCGGAATGGGCCAAATCAGGCGCGTGAAATTCGGCGATCGAAACTACGTTTCCAATTCAAGGGGACCTTCATCAAGGCGGCTAGGAGAATATCCATCGAGGTCACCTCGGGCCGAGGAGAGGAAGCTGTTTTCCTGAGAATGACCAGCGCACCTGTCTCCGCGATCTTTTCGTAGTTCTTGTTGACCTTCAGAAACCGTCGCACAGACCACAAGACTCCAGGAAATCTCTTCGAATGGTCGTGCAACGCCACGATCCCACCCACATCGAGCAGCCGCGTCCACGCGAGATCCTGAGTGACGAATTTCACTCCGTGATGGCCATCGATGAAAATGAAGGAGAATCGGTCCTTCGCTTTCAACGCTTCCTGGAACAAGGGCCAGCTATAACCCCTCCGAAAATCAACCGTAGCGGGATCAATCCCGCTTGAGCGCAGATTTTGCTCGATGATGGACATCTGGTCGTCGAAATAGGTCATCGGGTCGACGACGACGAACTTCGGGCGAACGGCCACCGGATAGATGAGCATCATCTCCTTGAGCGTGCCACCGGCTGCGGTTCCAATTTCAAGATGAGCGCCGGTGAGAGCCGAAGCCAACAGCTGCTCGAAAAGCACTTTCCTTTCGTTTTCGCTCGTCTCGGATTCGAGAGTAATGGCGGATCGACGCATAAAATGGTTGTCGCCGATCCAATTCGGCGGTTCAAGCTTCGATGCAGAAGTGCAATCGCGGGCGTGGAAAGTCCGTCTGGAACATCTGCAACCCTCGGCGATGGTGTGCTACGAGGAGCAGATGGTCAGCCCATCACGCTATTGGCTGGACAAGGAGATCGGCGCGTTCGCCGCCTCGCTTCGTTCCGGTTCCCTCGTCCTCGATGCAGGAGCCGGCAATCAGCGTTATCGCGGAAAATTCGACGGCCATCGCTATGAATCGGCTGACTTCGAAATGGTCGACAAGAAGTACGAGCCGAGCACATACGTCTGCGATCTCGCCTCGATACCCGTCGAGGACGACAGGTACGATGCCGTCTTGTTCTCTCAGGTCATGGAGCACTTGCCCGACCCTGCGTCGGTTCTCGCCGAACTTCGTCGCGTGCTGAAGCCGGGGGGAACGATCTTTTGCTCGGCTCCGCTTTTCTATGAAGAGCATGAGAAGCCGTACGACTTCTATCGCTACACCCAGTTTGGCTTCAGGCGCTTGTTCGAGGATGCTGGATTGACGGTGGTTGAAACCCGATGGCTGGAGGGTTTCATGGGTACGGCCTATCTCCAGATGACGTGGCTCGCTAAATACATGCCCCTGTCGCCGAAAGCTCTCGGAGGAGGAATCGCCGGCTGGACGATGGCCGCGGTTTTGGTCGTCCTCAAACCCTCCCTGCGTCTGCTCGCTTCTCTTGCGGCGAGGTGTGACAAGAACAACCGCTACACCGCGAAGGGTTATCCCAGCAGCTACGTGGTTCTCGCGCTCAAACCTTGACGTAGGCCTAACCACAAGAAGTCTGAGCGGAATTACCGAGACCGCCACCCTTGCAATCCTCCGTTGGGCCTGATCAGCCATCCACTCGAAAAACTCCGGTCGCTAGGCGGATGGAAAGCATTGCGCGTTTGCCGGCGGTAAAGCGCGCCGCAGCCCCGGGTAGCTTGCCCCCCTATTCACAACCGGAAATTTATGTTAATAAATCGTTAATTGGGGTTGACGTGTGCTCCGATGGGTTCGCGTGCGCATCACTGCGGGTGGCCGGTTCTGTGCGTATCCCTCGTCCTGGGACACGCGGCTCATGCGCTTGATCCCAGCGGCACTGCGGTAGCCGTCGTCCAGTCCACCAGCGCTTCAGGCCCCGGCGGCTCTCGTACGCTCACCGAAACGAATAGCGTCTATACCGGCGACCGGATCGCGACCGGTGGGATCGGCCTCGCCCAGATCCTGTTCCGCGACAACACTCGACTCGTCGTCGCGCCGAACTCATCCATCGTCATCGACCGTTTCGTCTATGCAGGCAATTCTGCCTCCGCAGGCGACGTCAGCATGAAGCTGGCCAAGGGCGTGTTTCGCTTCATGAGCGGAACGGCTCCGAGTTCCACCTATTCCATCCAGACTCCGACCGCCACGATCGGCGTGCGCGGCACCCAGTTCGATGTGGCAGTCGGCGGCAGGCAGGCGACCGCGGTACTGGTCTTCAATGGTGCGGTGCGCGTCTGCAATCGCGCCAGCGGACGGTGCGCCGAGGTCAACCGCAGCTGCGGCGCGGTGGTCGCCTCGGCCGATGGCTCGCTCAGCCTGCCGGAGGCGGGTCCGCAGCGCGCCTCCCTTATCCGCGCCTCGTTTCCACTGGCCGTCGCGGGAGGACAGAGCCCGTTACGCAGCGATTTCCGCGTCAGCACGGCGGGGTGCGACGGCACGCGCAGTGCGCAGCAGGACAGGGAACAGGTGACCACCATCGCGGCTCGGCGGGCGGCGCCTGACCCGCCGGCGCCGGAAAAACCCGACAAGCCCGATAAACCAGGCAAGCATCACGGGCACCACGGCAAGCACGGGCATCACGGCCACTCGAAACACGGTGACGGCCCTTCTCACGGTCATGATCGCGGTCATGGCGAGCACGGTTCGCCCTCCGGCAAATCCGGCAAGGCTGGAGCCGATGGAGGCGAAACAGATTCCCACTCGTCCGGCAAGGGCCGAGGCGGCCGCGATGGCGACAGATCGGGAAGGAATGGCGGCGGCAGAAGCGGCGGAAGGAGATAGGTCAGGCAGAGACCGTCAGTTGCTCCCGCGCTTCCTGCTCGAGGCGATAAGCCGATCGCGGCTGCTTCCGAGATGACTTCGCATAGCGTCCCGCGCGTGATCCGGCTCCTGCCCTTCGATGGCCTGGAAGATGATCGCGTGCTCGCGCAGGATCCTGCGCAGGTAGTCCTCGCGGGATGATGTCTGCAGCTGAAACGTCTGCAGTCTCGTCCGGGGAATCAGCAGCGTACCGAGGTAGGAGAACAGGCTCAAAAAGTGCTTATTCCCCGTCGCACGCGCAATCGCGCTATGGAAGTCGAGGTCGGCTTGAACCGCGTCTCCATTCTCCGCAATCGAAACTTCCATATCGCGGAGAGCGGCTTTCATCGCTTCGATGTCGGACGCAGACCGCCGTTCCGCAGCCAGGTAGGCAGCCTCAGTTTCGAGGCTGATCCGGACCTCGAGCACCGAAACCGCCTCGTGGATGATGTCCAGACTCGCCCGCTCGATCTGGAATGCGGGGCTTTCCGACAATTGCACGACAAAAGCGCCGACACCCTGCTGCGTAGAGACGATGCCCATCGCTTTGAGGCTCGCGATGGCCTCCCTGACCACGGTGCGGCTGACGCCGAACTCTTCTATGAGTTCCTGCTCGCTCGGCAGCTTCTCGCCGCTTTTGAAATCGCCATTCGCGATCCGCTCGCGCATGGCTTCCAGGACCTGGTGACTGAGCGTGTCACGCCGTCTGAGAACTGGCATGGCGCGCCCTCCGTAGTTCCAACATCATCGCACCATACAGCATCGCTTGTTGTCGAATTGCCAATCGGGGATCAGGTAGCGCATCGCCACGGCGTCGTCGCGGCCCCCCAGCCCGTGCTTCTTGTAGAGCTCGTGCGCGGCGTCGAGAGCGTCGAAGTCGATCTCGACGCCCAGTCCCGGGCGTTCCGGCACAGCCACCTTCCCGCCGACAATCCTGAATGGCTCCCTCGTCAGGCGCTGGCCTTCCTGCCATATCCAATGCGTGTCGATGGCAGTGATGTTCCCGGGAGCGGCGGCCGCGACATGGGTGAACATGGCCAGCGAAATGTCGAAGTGGTTGTTCGAGTGCGAGCCCCAGGTCAAACCCCAGTCGCGGCACATCTGTGCGACGCGGACCGAGCCCTGCATCGTCCAGAAATGCGGATCCGCCAGGGGGATGTCGATCGCATGCAGTTGGATAGCGTGACCCATCTGACGCCAGTCGGTGGCGATCATGTTCGTGGCCGTCGGCAGCCCCGTGGCACGCCGGAATTCCGCCATCACCTCGCGGCCTGACAAGCCGTTTTCCGCGCCGCACGGATCTTCGGCATAAGCGAGGACGTTACGCAGATACCGGCCCGTTTCGATCGCCTCCGTCAGGGACCAGGCACCGTTCGGGTCCAGCGTGATACGTGCGTCGGGGAAGCGTCCGGCGAGCGCGACGATGGCCTCCGCCTCATCCGGCGCCGCGAAGACGCCGCCCTTCAGCTTGAAATCGTTGAAACCGTAGCGCTCATAGGCGGCCTCCGCGAGCCGCACGACAGCTGCCGGCGTCAGCGCCTCCTCGTGCCGCAGCCGGAACCAGTCATTTCCGGCCTTCGGATCCTCGACATAGGGAAGATCGGTCTTCCGCCGGTCGCCGAGATAGAACAGGTAGCCGAGCATCTCGACCTCCGCGCGCTGCTGCCCTTCACCGAGAAGCGCGGCAACCGGAGCGCCGAGATGCTGGCCGAGGAGATCGAGAAGGGCGGCTTCGACCGCCGTCACGACATGGATGGTCGTGCGAAGATCGAATGTCTGAAGCCCCCTGCCCCCAGCGTCACGATCCGCGAACTGGCTGCGGATCGCCTGGAGCACGGAGAGATAGCGCCCGATCGGCTGGCCGACGATCAATTCTCGCGAGTCCTCGAGTGTCGCGCGGATCGCTTCTCCGCCCGGCACCTCGCCGACGCCGGTATGTCCGGCGCTGTCCTGAACGAGGACGACATTGCGGGTGAAGAACGGGGCATGCGCGCCGCTCAGGTTCAGCAGCATGCTGTCGTGCCCGGCGACGGGCACGACCTTCATGGCGACGACCACCGGGGAACGCCAGGCCTCGCCAGTGCTGATCATCCTGTCGGTGTCCCGTGCTTCGTGTTCGGCGGCGCTCATCGTCATCCCTTGAACTTCTTGGCGAGTGCCTCGGCGCCCCGGGCCAGGATCGCGGTGTCTAGGCCGACGGCGGTGTAGACGCAGCCGGCCGCGATATAGCGGCGTGCGAGCGTCTCGTCGGTCGTCAAAATGCCCGCCCGGTTGCCGGCGGCGACGATCCGCCTGATCGACTTCTCGATGAGCTCGACGATCTCCGGATGCCCCTGATTTCCGAGGTGGCCCAGCGCGGCCGACAGATCGCCGGGTCCAATGAAAACGCCGTCGATACCCGGCACCGCCGCAATCTCTTCGAGATTCTCGAGGGCAAGCCCGCTCTCGAGCTGCACGAGAATGCAAATCTCCTCGTGCGCCTTCTTGTGATAGCCCGGAATGCGCCCGAACCGCGAGGACCGGGATACGCCCGCGAATCCGCGGACGCCGTCTGGCGGGAACCGGGTATACGAGACGGCGGCGCGCGCTTCTTCTGCGGTTTCTACCATCGGAATTAGGAAGCTCTGCACGCCGGCGTCGAGATATCGCTTGATCTCGATCTTGTCGTTGAACGGCACCCGGACGATCGGATGGGTGGCATGCTCCATCATTGCCTGCAGCTGGCCGATCACGGTTCGCACGTCGTTCGGCGCGTGCTCGGCGTCGATCAGCAGCCAGTCGAACCCGGCTCCCGCCAATACTTCGGTCGTGATGTTGCCGGCGAGGCTGCTCCAGAGCCCGATCTGCTGCTGGCCCGCCATGATCGCACGCTTGAACGGGTTAATCGGCAGATCCACGGGCACATCCTTTTCTGATGACGGAAGCGGCGTCGAGCGAGGTCATTCCTGGAATGCCTCCTCGCGCTTCTTGACGATGAACGGGGCGAAGACGGTCGCGAGCAGAAGGGCCGCGACGACGAGCATTGCGAGGCTGATGGGCCGCGTGACGAAGACCGCCGGATCGCCGGCGGACAGGAGCAGCGTCCGTCGCAGATATTCCTCCATCATCGGCCCGAGGATGAAGCCGAGAAGGAGCGGCGCCGGTTCGCAGTCGAACTTGCGGAGCAAATAGCCGAGCGCCCCGAACAGGGCCATCAGATAGATGTCGAATTCCGCATTGTTCAGGCTGAACACGCCGATCGAGCAGAAGACCAGGATCGTCGGATAGAGCAGATTGTAGGGAAGCGACACCATCTTCACCCACAGCCCGATCAGCGGCAGGTTGAGGACGAGCAACATCACGTTGCCGATCCACATCGAGATGATGACGCCCCAGAATAGAGCGGGCTGCTCGTTCATCACCGACGGCCCCGGCTGGATGCCATGGACGATGAGAGCGCCGATCATCAGTGCCATGACCGGGTTCGAGGGGATGCCGAGCGTCAGCATCGGGATGAAGGACGTCTGGGCGCCGGCATTGTTCGCGGATTCCGGACCCGCCACGCCGGCGAGCGCGCCATGGCCGAAGTCCTGCGGCCGGTTGGAAAGCTTCTTCTCCAGTGCGTAGGACGCGAACGAAGACAGCATCGCGCCACCCCCGGGCAGGATCCCAAGCAACGAGCCGAGTGCCGTTCCCCGCATCACCGGACCGAACATTTCCCGGAGATCGGCCAGGCTCGGCATCAGATCGGTGATCTTCTTGGCGAGCAGCGTCCGCTCGGAGCTGCGATCGAGATTGGCGATGATCTCGCCTATGCCGAACAGCCCCATGGCCACGACGACGAAGTTGATGCCATCGGTCAGCTGCGGGAATTCGAACGTATATCGTGAGGCGCCAGAATTGACGTCGATACCGACGAGGCCGAGCAGAAGCCCGACACCGATCATTCCGAAGGCGTGAAGCAGCGAGCCGTGCGCCAGCACCACCGACGCGACAAGGCCGAGGACGATCAGCGAGAAATATTCCGGCGGCCCGAACTCCAGCGCCATGTCGGCCAGTGGCGGCGCGAACAGCGCGATCAGGAGGGTCGCGATCGTGCCAGCGACGAACGAGCCGATGGCGGCGGTGGCCAGCGCCTTCCCCGCCTGCCCCTTGCGGGCGAGTTGATAACCGTCGATCGCGGTGACGACGGACGCGGATTCGCCCGGCAGATTGACGAGAATCGCGGTGGTCGAGCCGCCATATTGCGCGCCGTAATAGATGCCGGCGAGCATGATCAGCGCGGTCTCGGGCTCGAGACCGAACGTGATCGGCAGCAGCATGGATATCGTCGCGACCGGGCCGAGGCCGGGCAGCACGCCGATTGCGGTGCCCAGGAACACACCGATCAGGCAATAGAGGATGTTCCAGGCGCTGAAGGCCGTGGCGAGACCGATCTCGACATTCGAGAAATCCATGTCAGGCCCCGAGCCACGTGCCAAAGAGCGGAATGGGAAGTCCGAGCCCCTTGACGAACACGATCGCGCAGAATGCGATGAGGAAGGCGGCGCAGGCAGAGCCGACGACCGAGAGCCGCGCGTCGTTTCGGGCCAATGCAGCGATGGCGATCAAAAGCGCCAGATCGACAACAAGGCCGAGCCTGCTCAGCATCAGCGCGAACACGACGATCGAGGCCGAGATCAGAAGCAGCGGTCGCCAATGGACGCGATCGACCGGATCTCCTTCGGTCAGGAACGAGCGCAGAACCGCCGTCAGTCCGAGAAGAACGAGGCCGGAACCGATCAGGGAGGGGAAATAGCCAGGCCCCATTCGGCCCGCGGTGCCCATCGGATAGTCGCGGGCGATGAAGACCGCCGCCGCGCCCAGACCGACATAAAAGAGCCCTACCGCGATATCCTTTGGGCTTCTGATGGAAAACGACATGGGTTCGCCTGATCAGTGAAATGGCGGCGGCGGTCGGGCCGCCGCCGCAACCGCCTTATTCGGCGGTGATGTTTCCGTCGGCGATAACCTGCTTCCAGCGAGCGAGCTCGTCGCCGAGGAACTTGGCGAACTCCTCGTTCGAGTTCGCGACGACCTCGAAGCCGAGCTCGTTAAACTTGGTCTTCACGTCCGGGCTGTTCAGAGCGCCGACGGCTGCCTCATTGACCTTGGCCCTCACGTCGGCTGGCAAGCCCTTGGGAGCGGCCGCGCCCTGCCAGGAATAGACGACGACCTCCTTGAATCCAGCTTCGCCGAGAGTCGGCAGATCGGGCATGAGCGGAACGCGCGCTTCACTGCTGACGGCAAGCGCCTTCAGCTTCCCGGCCTTCACGTGGTTGATGATGGCGCCGAGATTCTGGAACGAGACGTTCACGTGGCCGCCGATCAGATCGGCGATCGCCGGCGCGCCACCTTTATAGGGAATGTGGACACCGTTGGTACCGGTCCTCTGCATGAATAGGGCCGCGGTCAGGTGGTCCGACGAGCCCGACCCCGACGACGCGAACGAGACCTTGCCGGGATTCTTCTTCATGTACTCGACGAGTTCGCCAACCGAGTTCACCGGGAAGTTCGGATTGGCAACGAGGACGTTCGGCGTGCGCACCGCGACCGTGATCAGATCGAAGTCCTTCTGGGGATCATATTTCAGCCCCTTCTGCAGAAAGGGATTGACCGCATAGGTGCCGATCGAAGCCACCATCAATGTGTAGCCGTCCGGTTTCGCCTGCGCGACGCCGGTGGCACCGACCGCCCCCGTGGCGCCGGGCTTGTTGTCGATGACGACCGGCTGCCCGAGAAGCTCCTGCATCTTCCCGCCCATCAGGCGGGCGGTCGTGTCGGTCGCACCGCCGGCGGGGAACGGCACGACGATGGTAACGGGGCGGTCCGGATAAGCAGCGGCGGGACCAATGCTAAGCACGGCGACGCCTACCAGCGCCGCGATCTTCGCGAGCTTCATAGTTCCTCCCAAAGTGCACCGTTAATCGGTGTCTAGCCGCAGACTTATCATGATGTCAGTTGTCATACAAATTCCGGTAGCGACGGCACCGCCACAATACGCCCCAGGCTCGCCCAACTGATCCAAGTCTCGCCTCGAAGCGTGCAAGCGCTCGCCCATTTCGTCCCGCACTAAAGCATCGCCTCGGGGGCGGGGCGCGGACCGCTGGGTCCGCCAATGAGAAGCGAAGCGGATTTTCTTCATTTTGATCAAGAAGACCCTATCGCGAGCGGCGACGCTGCTTGCCTGTGCCGTTTTTTCCTTTCCCTCCTTTGCCAAGGGGGCGCCGACCGAACCCAGGATGAACGAGCTTACCTGCCTCGCCACGGCGATCTACTTCGAGGCGCGGGGCGAGCCGAAGGCCGGACGTCTTGTCGTCGGGCAGGTCATCCTCAACCGTGTCGCCCATGAGCGTTACCCGTCTAGCGTCTGCGGCGTCGTTTATCAGAACGCCAACCGCAGAAATGCCTGCCAGTTCTCGTTCGCCTGCGACAACATCCCGGACAATATCTCGGATCCGGCCGTCTTTGCCGAGATCAAGATGGAAGCCGGCCTGCTGTTGAGCTGCACGGCTGACTGCCCGGCGAGTGAAATGTCGACGTCAACGCATTATCACGCGGTATCCGCCAGCCCGGATTGGTCTACGAAGCTTCGAAAAATCGGGCGCCTGGGCCGTCACGTCTTTTACGAGACGTAGCCGAAGATGAGCGCTTCCCTTTGGGCGGCGATAGAATCGACCAGAGCGTTCACCGCCACGAAGCGCGCTCCTCGGCGTTGAGCGGCAAACCTACGGCGACGCCCTTGCGCGCGGATTCGAAACCGGCCTCGATTACGCTCATTACGGCCAGCGCCTCGATTGGACGCACGGGGTTGGGTGCGGCATTGCGCAGGGTATCAGCGACGCCCCGATAGAATTGCCGCTGGTCGCCGGCGGTCGCGGGAAGGGAACTGTTGCCGCCGTCACCATCGAAGAGAAGAAGATCGTCCAGATCCTCGCCCCAGCCAGCGTCCCCAGGGATCATCCCGGCACGAAGCTGGTTTTCCTGCCGATCGGCGCACCGTTTGACGAGCGAACCCTCGGTCCCGTGAACGACAAATCGGGGCGTGCCGCCGGCCACCAGCATGCTGCCGCGCAGGATGACGCGACGATCGGCATAGTGCAGCACGACATGAAACCAATCGTCCGCCCGCCCGCCGTTGCGCAATGTGCCCAGATCGGCGAAGAGGCGATCGGGCAGGCCGAACAGCTGAAGCGCCTGGTCGATCAGATGGGGCCCGAGATCGAACCAGAGGCCGGCGCCCGGCCCGCCACGTTCCCGCCAGCGATCCTGAACGACGGGACGGAAGCGCTCAATTCCCGACTCGAAATGGACGACGCGTCCGATCTGGTCGGCCTCAATGGCCTGCCTGACGCTCAGATAGTCGCTGTCCCAGCGTCGGTTGTGGAACACGCTCAGCATCAATCGCAGGCTGTCAGCCATCCCGATCAGCTCGCGCGCTTCATTCATATCGAGCGTGAAGGGCTTGTCGATAACGACATGCTTGCCCGCCGCGAGCGCCGCTTTCGCCAGCGGCGCATGGGTAGCGTTCGGCGTCGCGATCACGACGCAATCGATATCCTCCGCCGCAATCAGCGTGTCCGGCGTCGGGTAAACCGAAACATCCGGGATGTCGGCCTTTACTCGATCCGGGTTACCCGAGGCGACCGCAGACAATGCTAGGCCGTTCACCGCTCGAATCAGCGGCGCGTGGAAGGTCCTTCCGGCGAAACCATATCCCAGCAATCCTACCCGGACCGGATCCACATGCGTCATTCGACACCTCGACTTCGGTGGCCGATGCCGATAGTGCGCCCGATCTATTTCCCCATGGCATCACAGGAAACAGGCTTTGGGGCCTTAGGCGCTCTTGATGGGTTTTGCTGGTGCTGCCGGAGAGGATTGAACTCTCGACCTCTCCCTTACCAAGGGAGTGCTCTACCACTGAGCTACGGCAGCGAAGGGCGCGCGTGATCGCGAACGCGGCGCGTTACTGCCATAGGCGATGCCTCGAAGCAACCGCGCTTGCGAATGGCGCACAGACGCTGTTTGGTCGCGGCATGACCAAACCGCCTCCCTCTCCTTCCGAAGACAAGGCAGCGCGCGCCGAGCGGCTGGCGGCGGCGCTCCGGGAAAATCTCAAGCGCCGCAAGGCGCAGGCCCGCGCCCGGCGCGCCGAAGCCGCGCCGAAGCCGGCGAAGGACGACTGATCGGCGTCCGCCATTCCGAGCCGGCGGCCCGGAGCGGCTTCGCCCGCATGCTAGGAATACGGGCTTATCCGGTTTGCGCCATATCGCCGATGTCGATAAGTTGAGGTTGTCTGGTCATCCAACGGTGGTTGCGATGTCCGAGGAGTTTTCGTCACATCCGCATGGCCCGCAGCGCCGGCTCGCAGCGATCCTGGCAGCTGATATCGTCGGCTACAGCCAGATGATGGGCCGCGACGAGGAAGGCACGGTCCTGCGGCTGAAGCAGATCCGGCGCGAACTCGTCGATCCCACGCTGACAGAGCATTCCGGACGGCTGATCAAGAACACCGGCGACGGCTTCCTGGCGATGTTCGACAGCCCGCTCGAGGCGGTGCGCTGCGCCATCGTCATCCAGCAATCGCTGGCGGCGAAAAACACCGGCCTGCTGCGGGACTACTGGATGCAGTACCGGATCGGCGTCAATCTCGGCGATGTGATCGTGGAGCCGGACGACATCTTCGGCGACGGCGTCAACATCGCCGCCCGGCTGGAAGCGCTCGCGACACCTGGCGGGGTCTACATTTCGGGCGGGGTCTACGAGCAGATCAAGAACAAGCTCGTCTGCGGCTATCAATCGCTCGGCGACGAGAAACTGAAGAACATCACCGATCCGGTCCGCGTCTATCGGGTGCTGCCGGATCCCGCCGCCGTCACCAGCGCGACGACGCGACGGCGCTGGGGGTCGCTGGCCTGGAGCGCGATCCCGGCCGCTCTCGCGCTGGGCGCTGCGGGGATCTACGCCACCGCCTACTGGCCGGCCGAACGCCCGATCCTCGCCTCGACCGACCGGTTGCCCCCTGCCGCGCCCGCCCCCTCGGCTGCGGTGGTCGGCGAACCGCAGAACCCGTCTCCCCCGCCGCCCCCGAGCGATTCCGCCGCGGCCACTCCTCCCGGCGTCCCGGCGTCCGCCAGGCCGGAAACCCCTGGCCCCGCTGACAAGGTGGCGCTCGTCAGTCCCAGCCTCCCCGCGGTGCGGATGATCGAGACGCCCTCGGGCTTCCGCGATTGCGAAACCTGCCCGGAAATGATCCGCATTCCCGGCGGTTCGTTTCGCATGGGTAGCGACGAGGATCCCTCGGAACAGCCGATCCGCACCGTTACCATCGCGCCCTTCGCCATCGGCCTGGCGCCGATCTCCGTCGGCGAATGGAACCGCTGCGCGGCGGCCGGGGCCTGCAGCGTGAGACTCGACGGAGCCGACTCCGCACCGGCCCGTAATCTGAGCTGGCTCGACGCCAGGGAATATGTCGACTGGCTGGCGAAAACGACCGGCCAGCCCTACCGCCTGCCGAGCGAAGCGGAATGGGAATATGCGGCGCGGGCGGGCACCTCGACCCGTTTCTGGTGGGGCCAGGCGGTCGAACCGGGCAAAGCCAATTGCAAGGATTGCGGTGGCGCGCAGGACCCGAAGACGCCGATGCCGGTGGCGAGTTTCGCCCGCAATCCCTTCGGCGGAGCCGATTTCGGTGGCGGCGTCGCGCAATGGGTCGCCGATTGCTGGCTGCCCAATTACCGCGACGCGCCTTCCGACGGGTCTCCTCGAGTGATCGAGAACTGCCGCGAGAACGTCCTGCGGGGCGGTTCCTGGCGCAGCAACGCGGCCGCGGTGAGACCGGCAAGCCGCACGCGCTACGACACGGGCGTTCGTTATCCGGCACATGGAGTGAGGGTAGCCCGCTCACTCTAAAAAGGAGGATTCTATGGGTCGACCGGTCACCAGCATCCTGCTCATCTGCGGCGCCTTGACCTTGTTCGCTTTCGGCGCTTCCGCGCAGACCGCACCGCCCGCGCCGCAGCCCCCATCGGCCCCCCCACAAAATCCGGACGCTCCCAAGCCCCCGACTCCGCGGCGGGCGCCGGCTCCCGATGCGCGCCTTTACATCATCTATCCATGGGACGGAGCTCAGGTCCGCGGCGAGTTCTGGGTGCGCTTCGGCCTGCGGAACATGGGCGTGACCCAGGCCGGCAGTTCCGCGCCGAACGCGGGACACCACCATCTTCTTGTCGACGTCGCCGACGAGATCGATCCGGACGAGCCGCTTCCGACTGACAACCAGCATCTTCATTTCGGGGCGGGCCAGACCGAGGCCAAACTGGAACTTCCGCCCGGGAAGCATACTCTGCAACTGGTGCTCGGCGACGCCGAACACCGGCCGTTCAAGCCGATGCTGCTCTCGAAGAAGGTGACGATCACGGTCCTGCCAGCGACGCCGGTCAAGACGTCGAAGAAGCCCGGCAGGAAGGGATAGAGCGCGTACGCCTCCATGGTGCTGGAGCGGGACGCCGCGTTCGCTCCAGATGAGGGGAACGTCCGGCCGCTTGTCTCCCCCCGGCGGTTCCGATAGATCGCATGGTTTACGCTGGGTGACCCCCGCCCCCAGGAGCCCTGATACATGGACCGAATCCGCATCGTCGGCGGCGCGCATCTCGAAGGCGTGATCCCGATCTCCGGCGCGAAGAACGCCGCTCTGCCGCTGATGATCGCAAGCCTCCTGACGGAAGACACCGTCGTCCTGGAGAACGTGCCGCGTCTGGCTGACGTGTCACAGCTGAAGCGCATCCTGTCGAACCACGGCGTCGATTTCGCTGTCCGCGGCCGCCGCCACGGCGAGACCGAACTCGACGGCGAGACGATCACGCTGAACGCCAAGACGATCGTCGACACGACCGCTCCCTACGAGCTGGTCTCGACCATGCGCGCCAGCTTCTGGGTGCTCGCCCCGCTCGTCGCCCGCATGGGCCATGCCCGCGTCTCGTTGCCCGGCGGCTGCGCCATCGGAACCCGTCCGGTCGATTTCCTGCTGAACGTTCTGGAAGCGCTCGGCGCGCATATCTCGATAGAAGGCGGCTATGTCGTCGCTACCGCCCGCCTCGGCCTCAAGGGCGGGCACATCAAGTTCCCGAAGGTCTCGGTCGGTGCGACCCATACCGCACTGATGGGTGCGAGCCTCGCCGACGGCGAGACCCTCATTGAGAACGCTGCGCGCGAGCCGGAGGTGACCGACCTCGCCGAGCTTCTGATCAAGATGGGCGCCAAGATCGAGGGCGCCGGCACCTCGACCATCAAGGTCACCGGCGTATCCACGCTCCACGGCGCCGAGCACACCGTTATCCCGGACCGCATCGAGACCGGCACCTTCGCGCTCGCCGTCGCCATGGCCGGCGGCGATGTCACCCTGCAGAACACCCGTGCCGATCTCCTCGACAGCGCGCTAGAGACAATGCGTCAGGCCGGCGCACATGTTGACGCCCTCCCGAACGGCATCCGGGTCTATCGCAACGGCAATGGCCTTCTTCCCGTCGAAGTCACGACGGAGCCCTTCCCGGGCTTCCCGACCGACCTGCAGGCGCAGTTCATGGCCCTTGCGACCCGCGGCCAAGGCACGTCGAAGATCCGCGAGACGATCTTCGAGAACCGCTTCATGCACGTGCAGGAGCTCGCCCGCCTCGGCGCCCGCATCAGGCTCGAGGGCGACACCGCCTACGTCGACGGCGTCGACAAGCTGACCGGCGCGCCGGTCATGGCGACCGATCTGCGCGCCTCGGTGTCCCTCGTCATCGCCGGCCTGGCGGCCGAAGGCGAGACGATCGTCAACCGCATCTATCATCTCGATCGCGGGTTCGAGCGCCTGGAGCAGAAGCTGTCGCGCTGCGGCGCGCAGATCGAGCGCATCAGCGGTTGATGGGGCGTCGTCCTCCTCCATTGCACTCCGCCCCTGCGTCCACTACCTGACGATAAACAACCAAGAACGGCAGCGCCCATGTCAGACGCACCGCTGAAACTCCTCGCCTACGACGCCGAGGACCTCGCGATCCTCTCCGTCCATCTGCAGGACGCCGAACTCAAGGTCTCGGACCTCGTCTATCTCCCCCGCGAACACCGCTTCGCGCTCGCCGCCGACCGCTTCGATTGGGAAGCCTCGGCGCTGGAGAAGAAGAACCGACGCCGACGCACCGCCCTCCATTTCGAGGGCGTCACCAATGTCCGCTGCAAGGGCATCCCGCAGGACGACAAGAGCGCGCAGCTGACACTGCTCGCGCTCGCCTTCGAGCCCGGCGAGACGCCTGCGGGCGCGGTCAATCTGCTGTTCATGGACGGCGCCGCGATCCGGCTCGAGGTCGAATGCCTCGAAGCCGCATTCAAGGATCTGGGCCCGACCTGGACCTGCTCCTGCTGCCCGAGCCATCCCGAATCCGAGGTCGCCTGACGTGGCAGTCATGCTGGATGCCGGCGCGCCGGATTTCGAGGCGCGCTTTTCGGCGCTGCTTGCCGCCAAGCGTGAAACCGCAGAGGACGTCGACCAGGCCGTTCGCGCGATCATCGATCGCGTCCGCACCGGTGGCGACGAAGCGCTTTGCGACTATACGAGGCGCTTCGACCGTTTCGAGGTCTCACCCGCGGGCCTGCGCATCAGCGAAGCCGAGATCGAGGCAGCCTGGAACGAGATCGATACCGAGACGCTTGACGCCCTGAAGCTCGCCCGCGACCGCATCGAAAGCCATCACCGCCGCCAGAAGCCCGAGGACGAGCGCTATACCGACGCGCTCGGCGTCGAGCTCGGCCACCGCTGGACCGCGATCGAATCCGTCGGCCTCTACGTGCCCGGCGGCACGGCCGCCTATCCATCCTCCGTCCTGATGAACGCCGTTCCGGCCAAGGTCGCGGGCGTGCCGCGCCTCGTCATGGTCGTGCCGACGCCGGACGGTAAGCTGAATCCGCTGGTGCTGGCTGCCGCAAAGCTCGCCGGCGCCGACGAGGTCTATCGCATCGGCGGCGCGCAGGCCGTCGCGGCTCTGGCCTACGGCACCGACACCATCAAGCCGGTCGCGAAGATCGTCGGGCCCGGCAACGCCTATGTCGCGGCCGCCAAGCGCCAGGTCTTCGGCACGGTCGGCATCGACATGATCGCCGGCCCGTCCGAAGTCGTGATCGTCGCCGACGACCATGCCGATCCGGACTGGGTCGCAGCCGATCTCCTCGCCCAGGCCGAGCATGACGCCGCCGCTCAGGCGATCCTGATCACCTCCTCGCCCGCGCTCGCGGCCGGTGTCGAGGCCGCCGTCACGAAGCAGCTCGCGGTCCTGCCGCGCGGGAACATCGCCGGCGCCAGCTGGGCCGAGCACGGAGCGATCGTGCTGGTTCCGGATCTCGAAGCCTCGGTGCCGCTGGTCGACAGGCTGGCGCCCGAACATCTGGAAATCGAGTCGGCCGACGCGGAAGAGCTCGCGCTCAAGATCCGCAATGCCGGAGCGATCTTCCTCGGCAGCCACACGCCCGAAGCGATCGGCGACTATGTCGGCGGTTCGAACCACGTTTTGCCGACGGCCCGCTCCGCCCGCTTCTCCTCCGGGCTCACGGTGCTCGATTTCGTCAAGCGCAGTTCAATCCTGAAATGCTCGCCGGCTTCGCTGAAGGCGCTCGGTCCCGCCGCCATCCGCCTCGCCCAGGCGGAGGGCCTCGACGGCCACGCCCGCTCGGTCGCAATCCGGCTCGGCCTGCCGGCCTGATGGACGACGCGCCGGAGATTTCGTCGAACCGGCTGATCGCCGTCACGATCGACGAAACGTCCCTGGGAGCATCGACCGCCGAGGCCGAACACGAACGCGAGATCGCGATCCACGATCTCCTCGATGAGAATGCCTTCGCCGTACCGGGTCGCGCCCAGGGGCCGTACCGGCTGGACCTGAAGCTGTTCGAGAACCGGCTCGTCTTCGACATCCGCGACGCCGAGGATGCCGCGGTCGTCACCCATATGCTGGCGCTTGGTCCGTTCCGGCCGATCGTCAGCGAATACAATACCATCTGCGAGCGCCACTACGCGGCGATCCGCTCCGCCTCCCCGTCCCAGATCGAGGCGATCGACATGGGCCGGCGCGGCCTCCACAACGACGCGGCGAACCTCCTCGGCGAACGTCTGAAGGGCAAGATCGACCTCGATCACGCGACCGCGCGGCGGCTTTTCACCCTGATCGTGGCGCTGCACTGGGATCAATAGTGTCCCGGTCCGGGTGCAGCGAAGCTGCATCGCGTGATCCGGGACCCAGCGCTTACTGGCGAAGCGCACTATCTATGGAGCGCCTGCGGCGCAAATCATGCGCTGGACCCCGGATCGACGCGCGCTTTGCGCACTTGTCCGGGGAACAGGTTGTGAAAAGGCGCCTCTTTGAGTAGGTTCCGCGCCTTCAAGCCAATCGCGAGTCTAAATGTCGAAAGAAGAACTGCTCGAGTTTCCGGGCGTGGTCACAGAGCTTTTGCCGAACGCCATGTTCCGCGTGAAGCTGGAGAACGAGCACGAGATCGTCGCTCACACCGCCGGCCGCATGCGCAAGAACCGCATCCGCGTTCTCGCTGGCGACAAGGTCCTTGTCGAAATGACGCCGTATGATCTGACCAAGGGCCGGATCACGTACCGCTTCAAGTAATCCCCACAGGGGCCGGGGGGCCGGCTTCCGCACTGCAGAGCGCCGCATGTCAGGCCGTCCGAAGCTCGTCCTTGCCTCCGCCTCGCCGCGCCGCCTGGCCCTTCTGGAGCAGGTCGGCCTGCGCCCGGACGCCCTGCTGCCCACGAGCCTCGACGAGGAGCCGCGCCGTTTCGAGCGTCCGCGCGCGCTCGCCGAGCGGCTTGCCGTCGAAAAGGCCGAGGCCGCCCGCCATACCGCCCAGGCAGATGAGGATCTGAGGGACGCGTATTTCCTCGCGGCCGACACAGTCGTCGCGCTCGGTCGCCGCATCCTGCCGAAGGCCGAGATTCCGGAAGACGCCGAGGACTGCCTCAGCCTTTTGTCCGGCCGCGCCCACCGCGTCTTCACCTCGGTCTGTCTGATCACACCGTCGGGCAAGAAGCGCAGCCGCGTGGTCGAGACCCGCGTGCGCTTCAAGCATCTCTCGCGCTCGGAGACCGAGAGCTATCTCGCCTCCGGCGAGTGGCGCGGCAAGGCCGGCGGCTATGCGATTCAGGGCATCGCCGGCGGCTTCGTCGTCCGCATCGTCGGCTCATATTCGGCCGTGGTCGGCCTGCCGCTCTACGAGACCGTCAACCTGCTCACCGGTGAAGGCCTCCAGGTTCATCTTGGCTGGCTGAACCCGCTCGAAGGCGTCCAGTGAAGACGAAGAAGGGCGAGGCGAAAGCCGCCGCCTGCCCG
Source organism: Rhizobiaceae bacterium CPCC 101076 (assembly GCA_003347645.1). GTDB lineage: Bacteria > Pseudomonadota > Alphaproteobacteria > Rhizobiales > Methylopilaceae > Flaviflagellibacter > Flaviflagellibacter deserti. The sequence continues at coordinate 21,646 of QDFX01000023.1, forward strand.
ATCTGCGGCAAGCCTTCGGTCGAGGAGTACAAGCCCTTTTGCTCGAAGCGCTGCTCCGACGTCGACCTCAACCGCTGGCTGGTCGGCGTCTATCGCTTCGAGACAGACGAGACGCCGGACGAGCCAGGCAACGACGGCAAGGACGAGGATTAGTAACCGTCCGGCACCAGCCGGCTGACCGGCATTCGGTAGACCCCCTGATTGCCGAGCATCCACGCGCACAGCGCTTCCGGCGCGAACAGGGTCGAGAACGCCCGGTCGCGCACATTCAGCCCGCCCGCATAAGCGCCGAATGCCGGCAGGATTGCCCGCTTTCCGTCCGTCGCCACGCAGCGCCGGCGCACGCCTGAGCCGCGCACCCTGATCTTGGCGACCGGATGAAGATGCCCGGCGATCTCGCCCGGCGCCTCTCCCGGCGTCGGTTCGTGCCGCAGCACGATATTGCCGATCCGGAGTTCCGGCAGCCAGTCGCCAGTCACGCACGACGGCGGCTCGGGATCGTGGTTGCCGGCGATCCAGATCCAGTCGCGGCCGGTCTGCAGCCCGCAAAGAACATCGACATCCGACTTGTGGATACGCTCGCCCGCCCGCGAGTCGTGAAAGCTGTCGCCGAGCGCCATCACCGTCTTGGGCTGCAGCCGCGCAACCAGGCGTTCAAGCAAAGCGAGAGTCGCCGCCGTATCGTAGGGCGGAAACAGTCCCCTGCCCCGCGCGGCATAGGCCGAGCCCTTCTCGAAATGCAGGTCGGCGACGATCAGCGCGCGCTCGCCGTCATGCCACAGCCCGCCTTCCGGCAGCACGGTGAACGGCGTGTCGAGGAGGTCGAATTCGGTCGTCTCGCTCACGCCGACCCCATCGCTTCCGCGACCAGTTCCTCGGCCGCCTCCTCGATCAGCGCGTCCTGCGCCTCGCCGTAGATCGGCTCGCGCCCGATCTCGAGGATACCCGGCACAGCGAGCGGCGAGACCCGGTCGAGCGGCTTGTGAATCACATGGCCCTTCACTCGCGCCAGCATTTCGCCGAGGCGCGCGATATCGAGCAGGCCCCGCGCGGCATCGGCGCGGGCGGCGCGGAGAAGCACGTGGTCCGGCTCATGCCGGCGGAGGACGTCGTAGACGAGATCGGATGACATGGTGACCTGGCGCCCGGTCTTCTTCTGGCCGGGGAAATTCCGTTCGATAAGCCCGGCAATGATGGCGCAATCACGAAATGTTCTCTTCATCAGGCTCGATTCCGCAAGCCATTCCTCGAGGTCGTCGCCCAGCATGTCCTGATCGAACAGCGCCTCGATGCTGAGCCGCCCCCGCGCGATCTCATGCGCGACGTCCTTCAGCCCCCAGATCGTTACCGCATAGTCCGTTGCGACAAAACCGAGCGGCCGAAGCTTCGCCCGTTCCATCCGCCGCGTCAGCAGCATGCCGAGCGTCTGGTGCGCGAGCCGTCCCTCGAACGGATAGCAGGTCAGAAAATAGCGCCCGCCGCGCGGAAAGGTCTCGACCAGAAGCTGGTCCGGGCCGGGGATGATCGAGCGCTTCTGCTGGATCTCCAGCCACTCCCGAACCTGCTCTGGAAAGACCTCCCAGCTCTCCGGGTCGGCGATCATCTTCCGCACCCGCGCCGCGACGCCGGTCGTGAACGGCATCTTCGAGCCGGCATAGCTCGGCACTTTCGGATCGCTGGCGTTCGAGCGCGAGCAATAGGCGAAGTTCTCGACCACCGCGTGGAATTGCAGGATCTCGCCGCCGAAGACGAAGCTGTCGCCGGGCGAGAGCATGTTGACGAAGCCCTCCTCCAGTTCGCCCAAAACCCGCCCGCCTCGGCCGATCGGCCCGGTCAACCCGCCCCCACCGCCGCTTCCCCGGATCAGCCGGATCTTGATCATCTCGGCTTCGGTGATCGTCCCGACATTCAGCCGGTAGCGCAGCGCGGTCTGGGGGTTCGCCACGCGCCAGTGCCCGTCCTTGTTCCGGCGGATCTTGGCGAAGCGGTCATAGCTCTTGAGCGCATAGCCGCCGTTCGCGACGAAGTTCAGCACGGCGTCGAAATCGGCGCGGCTCAGCGCCGAATAGGGCGCGGCCGAGGTCACCTGGTCGTAGAGCTCGTCGGCATCGAACGGCCACGGACAGGCCATGCCGAGCACGTGCTGCGCCAGCACGTCGAGCCCACCGATCCGCACCGTCTCGGCGTCCTGCTCGCCCGCCAAAGCCGCCGCGCGCGTCGCCTCGCACTCCACCCGCTCGAACCGCGAGCCCGGCACGATGATCGCCTTCGACGGCTCGTCCATCCGGTGGTTGGCGCGACCGATGCGCTGGAGCAGGCGTGAGGAGCCCTTCGGCGAACCGACATGGACGACGAGATCGATATCGCCCCAGTCGATGCCGAGATCGAGCGTCGAGGTCGCGACCACCGCCCGCAGCTTCCCCGCCGCCATCGCCGCCTCGACCCGCCGCCGCTGCGCAACGTCGAGCGAACCGTGATGCAGCGCGATCGGCAGGTCGTCGCTGTTCAGCCGCCACAGTTCCTGGAACGCGAACTCGGCGACGAAGCGCGTGTTCACGAAGATCAAAGTCATCCTGTGACGCTTGATCTCCTCGTAGACCGCAGGCAGCGCATGCCGCGCCGCATGGCCCGACCAAGGCAGGTGCTCGCCGGTCTCATGGATATGGATATCCGGCTGCGCCCCGCCCTCGACGATGACGAGATCGGCGAGATTTCCTCGCCCCGTGAAACGGGTAGAGGTCGAGTGGCCGGCAGGCGACCGGGTGAGGGGCAACGAGCCTCCGTTGCTGGGCTGCCCCACCAGCCAGCGCCTCAGATCGTCCGGGTTCGACACCGTCGCCGACAGGCCGGTGATGGTCGCATCCGGCGCAAGCGTCCTCAGCCGCGCCAGACCGAGCGCGAGGAGGTCACCGCGCTTGGTCGGCGCGAGCGCATGCAGCTCGTCCACGATGATACGGCGCAGCCCGCGAAACAGGTCCTCCGCCTCGCGGCTCGCCAAAAGCAGCGCGACCTGCTCCGGCGTCGTCAGCAGGATGTCGGGCGGATCGACCTTCTGCCGCTGACGCTTGGCCTGCGGCGTGTCGCCCGTCCGGCTCTCGATGCGGATCGGCAGCTTCATCTCGGTGATCGGCGTCTCGACATTGCGCGCGACGTCGACGGCGAGCGCCTTCAGTGGAGACACATAGAGCGTGTGGATCGACCGCCGGGCCATGCCGGCCTTCTTCGGCTCGCGATGCGCTAGCTCGACCAGGCTCGGCAGGAACCCAGCAAGCGTCTTGCCCGCGCCGGTCGGCGCTATAAGCAGCGTCGAGCGGCCCCCGCGGGCATGCTCCAGCAGATCGAGCTGATGGGATCGAGGAGACCAGCCGCGCGAGGCGAACCAGCGCAGGAAGGCCGGGGGAAGACCCTGATCCTCGATGCGCTGGGCGATGGACACGCTGTTCGAATTCCTCAGAGCAGGGTTCTGGTCATGAACACGGCATCATCGCCATAGCACGCGACCTTCTCGGTCAGGATCAGCGTCATGCGTTCCTCGAAGCCGTGCCGACGCCAGAACGGCGCGGACTGGTTCACCGCCACGAGCGACATGGTCTCGAAACCCGCCGTGCCGGCGGTCTGTGCCAGATGCCGGACCACCCGCGCGCCGTGCCCGACTCCGTAAGCCGATCTAAGCAGTGCGAGATCGTGCAGATAGTAAGTGCCCGGCCGTTCCGGTAGCCGCTCGAGCGCGGCATCGAGCGGAGGCGGCTCCTCGGCATGCCAAGGGTGGCTCAGGATGTAACCGACGAGCCCTTCGCCGAGATCGAGCGCGAGGCATCCCTGCGGATAGAGTGTCAGCCTTTCCTCGAAGACCTCCACGCCCTCCTGGTGCCAAGGATAGGCCTCCTCCTGCACCCTGAGCACCGCCGGAATATCGACCTTCGTCATCTGCCGCCAATGCGTCACCTTCCCCGCCATGCCCTTCTCCGTGGCTGTCGATGGATTACTTTATAGAGCACATGCGCCCCGAAGACCTTCTTTGCCGTACAGCACAAGGCCTGTGCGTCCGCCCCTCCGGCGTTCATATCGATCCGACACGGCCTGTCGAGCGGGCATTGATCACGCACGGCCATTCCGACCACGCCCGCGCCGGCCATGGCGCGGTGATGGCCACGCCCGAGACACTCCGCATCATGGCCCTGCGCTACGGCGAGGATTTCGCGCGCTCCGTCCAGCCGGTCGAATATGGCGAAATCGTCAAGCTGAAAGGCGGCGTGCAGGCGAGCTTCCATCCCGCTGGCCACGTGCTGGGCTCCGCGCAGATCCTGCTCGAATGGAAAGGCTTCCGCGCCGTCATCTCAGGCGACTACAAGCGCGAGCGCGATCCGACCTGTGCGCCCTTCACCGTCATCCCCTGCGACCTCTTCATCACCGAGGCGACCTTCGGCCTGCCCGTCTTCCGCCACCCTCCGGCCAGGGACGAGATCGCCAAGCTGGTCGATTCCGCCGAACTATTCCCCGAGCGAGCCCATCTCGTCGGCGCCTATTCGCTCGGCAAGGCGCAACGGCTGATGGCCCTGCTCCGCGAGGCCGGTTGGCAGCGGCCGATCTACATGCACGGCGCGATGGTTCGGATTTCGGAATTCTACAAGGCAGAGGGCGTGCCGCTCGGCGACATCCGCCCGGTCGTCCTCGACGAGCGGAAGAAGCTCGGCGGCGAGATCGTCATCTGCCCACCCTCGGCACTGCAGGAACTCTGGTCTCGCAAATTCCCCGATCCCGTCTCCGCGATGGCCTCCGGCTGGATGCGCGTGCGCGCCCGCGCCCGCCAGAACGGCGCCGAACTGCCGCTCGTCATCTCCGACCACGCCGACTGGGACGATCTCGGCCGCACGATCCTCGACACCGGCGCACAGGAGATCTGGGTGACGCACGGCGCCGAGGAGGCGCTGGTCCACTGGTGCGAAACGCAGGGGCTGAAGGCGAAGCCGTTGCATCTGCTGGGCTATGGGGACGAGGAAGCCGAGGAATTGGCCAAGCCGCCGGAGCCCAGCGAGGCGGCGCCGATATGACGTCTCTTCCATCCTCCGTCATTGCCGGGCTTGACCCGGCAATCCAGCAGCAGCCTCCGTTGCTTGGCCGCTGGATGCCCGGGTCAAGCCCGGGCATGACGACGTCCCTTGTCGAAGCGGCCACCCAATGAACCGCTTCGCCGCCCTCCTCGACCGCCTCGCCTACGAACCTCGCCGCAACGCCAAGATCCGTCTCATGGCGGATTATTTCCGTGAGACCGAGGACCCGGAACGCGGCTATGCGCTGGCCGCCATCACCGGCGCGCTGACCTTCCGCCATGCCAAGCCGAACGTCATCCGCACCCTGATCGAGGAGCGAACCGACCCATACCTGTTCGACCTCTCGCGCGATTTCGTCGGCGACACCGCCGAGACCATCGCCTTGATGTGGCCGGCCGAGCGCGGCTCGAACTACGTGCCCGCCCTCGGCGAGATCATCCTCGGCCTGCAGGAGACGTCGAAACTAGACCTCCCCGGCCAGATCGCCCGCTGGCTCGACGCATTGGACGAAACCGGCCGCTGGGCGTTGCTGAAGCTCATCACCGGCGCGCTCCGCATCGGCGCTTCCGCGCGCCTCGCCAAGACCGCCGTCGCCAGCCTCGGCGAGAACATCCAGCCCGACGATGTCGAACTCGTCTGGCACGGCCTCGAACCGCCCTACGAAACCTTGTTCGCCTGGGTCGAGGGCCGCGGCCCGAGGCCAGAGACCGAAAACCCCGCCCCGTTCCGCCCGCCGATGCTGGCGACCGCGATCGAGGACACCGCCAACTGGCGCGAGGCCCTCGATCCGGCCGATTTCACCGCCGAATGGAAATGGGACGGCATCCGCGTCCAGGCCGCCTCCGGCCGCGACCCCGAAGGCACGCTCTCCGCACGCCTCTATTCGCGCACCGGCGAGGACGTCTCCGGCGCCTTCCCGGATCTCCTCGGCGCGATCGACTTCGAGGGCGCCATCGACGGCGAGCTCCTCATCCTGAAAGAGGGCCGCGTCCAGAGCTTCAACGTCCTGCAGCAGCGGCTGAACCGGAAAGCGATCACTCCGAAGCTGATGGCCGACTACCCGGCGCATATCCGCGCCTATGATCTTCTCGTGGAAGGTGAGGAAGATCTGCGCGGCCTGCCCTTCGCCGAGCGCCGAATCCGTCTCGAAAACTTCATCCGCCGTCTCGGTAATCCGCGCATCGACCTGTCGCCGCAGGTGAAATTCGCCGACTGGAATGAACTGACCGCCGCCCGCGCCGATCCCGCCACGGGCGGAGCGGGCGTCGATGCCGACGCGGTCGAAGGTCTGATGCTGAAACGCAAGGATGCGCCCTATGTGCCCGGCCGGCCGAAGGGATTGTGGTTCAAGTGGAAGCGCGACCCGTTCAACGTCGACGCCGTGCTGATGTACGCCCAGCGCGGCTCGGGCAAGCGCTCCAGCTTCTATTCGGACTACACGTTCGGCGTCTGGCGCTCGGGCGATGAAGGCGAGGAACTCGTGCCGGTCGGCAAGGCCTATTTCGGCTTCACCGACGAGGAACTGGCCGAGCTCGATCGCTTCGTCAGGAAGAACACGATCAACCGCTTCGGCCCGGTCCGCGAGGTCACGCACGAGCCCGACACCGGCCTCGTACTTGAAGTCGCGTTCGAGGGCCTCAACCGCTCAACGCGCCACCGCTCCGGCGTCGCCATGCGCTTTCCGCGCATCTCCCGCATCCGCTGGGACAAGCCGCCGAAAGAAGCCGACCGCATCGAGCATCTGGAGGCGCTGCTAAGGGAAGCGGGCTGACGCTCGCGGGACCGTGTCCGGTTGGGTTTCCACGTCATTGCCCTACCCGCCCGGCCATCTTAGAATCCCTGAAAAGAAGAACAGGGAGGACAATATGTGCCGTATGTTCGCGCACCAGCCGCAGAGCAACTACGACTCAGAGACCCGCTCCATACGCCTCGCCGGACATTCGACATCGATCCGCCTGGAGAATGTCTTCTGGACGATCCTGGAGGAAATGGCCGCCCGTGAAGGGCTCAGTGTCGGCAAGTTCGTTACCAAGCTGCACGACGAGGTGCTCGAGCACCACGGAGAGCTCAGCAATATCGCCTCGCTGCTCCGTTGCTCGTGCGTCATCTATGTCTCGAACGCCGGTCTCGACCGCAACCTGACGGCCCCGGCGCTGATCGCGGCGGAATAGCCCCGGCAGGCATTGCCCGCCGGGACCGGAATTTTCAGGGCTTCGGTCCGCCTGGCTGCACGGCCCCCTCGGATGCGGAGCCGGACGGTGCTGGACGGTCGGGGCAGCGCTCGGTTGCCCCGCATACTGCCCGGTCGGTCTGGACCGGCCCTCCCTTGCTCTCCGCAGCGGGCGTTCCGGCCGGATTGTCCGGATAGGCGACCACGCCCGGTTTCGAGGTCTGGGGCGTTCCCGCGGGCGGCGTGGATTGCGCCAGCGCCATTCCAGACATGGCGGCGAGAGACAATCCGGCCAGAAGAATACGCACGGTCTTCATTCTCGCCTCCTCAGATGTCGCGCCGCTGCATGGCGGTTGCGATGTGGTCCGCCTGCCGGATGGCGAGCGCGACGATGGTCAGGGTCGGATTACAGGCGGCACCGGACGTGAACTGGCTACCGTCCGAGACGAACAGGTTCGGAATATCGTGTGTCTGGCCGAACTTGTTCACCACGCCGTCGCGGGCTTTCTCGCTCATCCGGTTGGTTCCCATATTGTGGGTGCTCGGATAGGGCGGAGTTGGATAGGTCACCGTGGCTCCCACCGCCTCGTACACCGCCGCACCCTGCCTGTAGGCATGGTTGCGCATCGCGATATCGTTCGGGTGGTCGTCGTAATGCACGTTCGCGACTGGAAGCCCGTGCTTGTCCTTGACCTCGGCGTCAAGGGTGATGCGGTTCGTCTCCTGCGGCATGTCCTCGCCGACGAGCCACATCCCGGCCATTCTGGGATAGGCCTCCATCGCGCTGGTGAAGGTACGTCCCCATCCGCCGGGATTGAGGAAGGCCGCCATGAACGGGACGCCGAGCGACAGGGTCTCCATTTCGTAGCCGCCGAGAAAGCCGCGGGACGGGTCGTTGCGTGACTCGTCGCGGATGATGCCGGCCATGGTCGTGCCGCGATACATGTGCACCGGCTTCTCGAACACGCCGTAGACGCTACCCGTCATGTGCCGCATGTAGTTGCGGCCGACCTGTCCGGACGAATTGGCGAGACCGTCGGGGAACATGTTGGACGCGCTGTTCAGCAGGATGCGCGGGCTCTCGATCGAGTTGCCGGCGACACAGACAATCCGCGCCTTCTGCCGCTGCTCCACGCCCTTCTCGTCGAAATAGACGACGCCGCTCACCTTGCCTGTCTGGTCGTGCTCGATCTTGGCGACATGCGAGTTCGGCCGGACCTCGAGATTGCCGGTTTTCTCGCCCTCCGGGATCTCGGTGTAGAGCGTCGACCACTTTGCGCCCGATTTGCAGCCCTGGAAGCAGAAGCCGATCTGCTGGCAGGCGCCACGACCGTCGCGCGGTTCGCTGTTGATGGCCATCCGGCCGGTATGGACTTCCTTGTAGCCGAGCTTGCGGGCTCCGGCCTCCATCACCTTGAAATTGTTGTTGCCGGGCAGACCGGGGATCTTGTTCGTCCGGGTGACGCCCAACTTGTTCTCGGCTTTCTCGTACCAGAGGTCCAGATCGGCCTTGGTGATTGGCCAGTCGAGAAGGTTTGCGCCATGAAGGCCGCCATAGGCCGAGGCGACCTTGAACTCGTGTTCTTCGAAACGGAGCGAGGCGCCCGCCCAATGAGTGGTCGAGCCACCGACGGATTTCACGATCCACGCCGGCAGGTTCGGGAAGTCGTGCGCCACGCGCCAGGAGCCGGAAGAAACGCGCGCATCGGTCCAGGCCAGTTGCGAGAAACTCTCCCATTCGTCGTTGACGAAGTCCTGGATCTCGGTGCGCGGTCCGGCCTCCAGGATGACGACCTTCACGCCCTTCTGGGCCAATTCATTGCCGAGCGTACCGCCACCCGCGCCGGACCCGATGATTACGACGACACTGTCGTCGTTCTGACCGAACTGAGCCATCATATCCTCCCAAAGCGTTGTTTTCCTTGTTGTTCTGGCTTCATGCTTTCGGGAGCCAGTCGATGTCGTTGAATCCGCGGGTGAGGTAACCGCCATGCTCGGCTGACGAGCCCTCGTACCCGAACTTCGGCCAGAGTTCCTTCTGGTTGTAGAGGGATACGACGAGGTCGGATCGCACCTTGTTGAAGAAGTCCGTGTGCTGGACGCCGCGCAGCAGGGCGACGCGATCGTCCTCCCAGCCTAGATCTGCGTAAGTCGTCTTGTGGCGGTCCTTGGCATCCTGGTCGAGCCGCCGGACGCCGTCCTCCAGCATCGCCTTCACCTGGGGATCGGCGGCCGCCTTGTCGTTCCAGGGCTTGATCGCGGCGATGTAGTAGACGTCGCCGAGGAAATCATGCGGATAGATGTCCCGTGCCACCTTCACCAGCGTCTTCATCGTCGAGGGCTCGAGGACCCCGCCCTCCGCCCAGGCATCGTCGATCGAAAGCCCGGTCGCGCTGACGATAGCGGCGGTCGGCACCGCGGCAGCCGCTGCCTTCAGCAGGAAGCGGCGGCTGAATTTCGTTCGTGGATCGACCTCGCGCATTGTCTGTTTCCTCCCTTGTTCTGTTGTTTGGGTCAGACGAAGCGGCCACCTCTCTCGATGACCTCGATTTTGTAGCCGTCCGGATCGGTGATGAAGAAAAAGCGGGCGAGCGTTTTTCCCTGGTGCTTGAAGTCGCGCAGCGGCCCCGGCGACAGCCCTTCGGCGTCGAGCCGCGCATGTTCGCCATCGAGGCCGTCGACCAGCACCGCAAGATGGCCGTAGCCGTCACCGAGTGCATACGGCTCGGCTCGGTCCTTGTTCACCGTCAGCTCGACCTCGAATGGCGAGGACGGATGGCGAAGATAGATCAGCGTGAAATCGTCGAAGTCGAACCGGTCGGCGGGCACGAGCCCGAAGACTTTCCGATAGAAATCGGTCGACCTCGCCTCGTCGAGAACGCGGATCATCGAATGCGTCGGAGTGGCCATTCAGTGCATGTCCTTGAGATACTGGATGATGGCGGTACGGACTTCGGGCTTGGCCTGGCGATAGGGCATGATCGCGCCCGGGATCATCGCCTGCGGGTCAGCCAGCCAGGCATCAAGCTTCTGCTCGTCCCAGGCCCAGTCGGCTTTCGAGAACCCCGCCGAATATTTGAAATCGGGAACGCTGCCCACCTTGCGGCCGAACACGCCGAAAAGCGTCGGTCCCTGCCGCTTCGGCTCAGAGGTTGTTGCGGTGTGACAGGCCGCGCACTGCCGCTTGAACAGATCTTGCCCTGACGGCGGCGTACTTTGCGGCAGCGGCATTTGCGCCTGTGCGGCGGAGCTTAGAAGAACCAGTCCGACGCTCGTTGCGAGCGTGGGTATCTTCAGCATGTGTCCTCCCGGCTTTTTCTGGAATCATAGCGGGGGCGAAACGCGATAGGTGGTAGCGGGCTGTTGCGCCTGAACGAACGAGGGCCGGCGCGATTGATCGCGCCGGCCCTTCAAAACCCGGTTCAGCCCGCGACGACGGTCAACTTGACGTCGATATTATTCCGCGTCGCGTTCGAGTACGGGCAGACCTGATGCGCCTTGGCGACCAGCGCCTCGGCGGCCGCCTGGTCGATGCCCGGCAGAGCGATCTCCAGCGCTATCTCGAGGCCGAAGCCGCCTTCCGAGCGCGGGCCGATGCCGACCGTCGAGGTCACGTTTGCCTCGGCCGGAACCTTCGGGCCGCCCTGCGAGGCGACGAACTTCATCGCGCCGAGGAAGCAGGCCGCATAGCCGGTCGCGAACAGCTGTTCCGGATTGACGCCGTCGCCACCCGCGCCGCCGAGTTCCTTCGGCGTGGTCAGCTTCACGTCGACCGCGCCGTCGAGCGTTGCGGAATGGCCGTCGCGGCCGCCGGTTGCGCGAGCCTTGGTGCTGTAGAGAACGTTCACGGACATGGCGATTTTCCTTTCTGGGCGGCCACCGATTATCGATTGCCGACGATTTAATCGTGAACGATTTAATATGGGCAGGGATTTCGGCTGTCAAGCGTTGGCGATCATATCGCGCACGATTATATGTGAGACCACAACCTGGAATCCGCGCTATGCCGAAATCCGCTCCCGCCCACGCCACGCTCGGCCTCGACGACCTGATCTGCTTCGCCGTCTACTCGACAGGGCACGCCTTCAACCGCGTCTACAAGCCGCTGCTCGAAAAGCTCGGCCTCACCTATCCGCAATATCTGGTCATGGTCGCGCTATGGACCGAGGACGACCAGACGGTGGGCAGCCTCGGCGACAAGCTCTTCCTCGAATCCAGCACGCTGACCCCGCTGCTGAAGCGCCTCGAAGGCATGGGCCACATCACCCGCAGCCGCGATCCAGCCGACGAACGGCAGGTCCGCGTCCGCCTGACCAAGAGCGGTCTGTCGCTGCAGCAGGACTCCGACCACTTGGCCGGATGCATCCTCAGCGCGACCGGGCTGTCGCTGGAAGACGTGCTGCACCTCCGCGCCACGGTCGCCAAGCTGCGCGGCAACCTGCATAAAGCGGCATTGGTGGAGTAAAGACCGATGTTCAGGGCGATCGTCGTCGAGAAGACCGAAACCGGCAGCGCGGCGCGGCTGGCCGAACTCGACGAGACGGCCCTGCCCGAGGGCGACGTCACCGTCCGGGTCAGCCATTCCACGCTGAACTACAAGGACGCGCTCGCCATCACCGGCCGCGGCCCGGTCGTCCGTTCCTTCCCGATGATCCCCGGCATCGACTTCGCCGGAACGGTAGAGACCTCGTCCAGTCCCCGCTTCAAGCCGGGCGATGCGGTGCTTCTGAACGGCTTCGGTCTCGGAGAAGCGCGCTTCGGCGGCCTGTCCGAACTCGCCCGCGTCGAGGCCGACTGGCTGATCCCGCTGCCCGAGGCACTTCGCCCGGCGCGCGCGATGGCGCTCGGCACCGCCGGCTATACCGCCATGCTCTGCGTCATGGCGCTGGAAGCCCACGGCGTCACGCCGGACAAGGGCGAGATCGTCGTCACCGGAGCGAATGGCGGCGTCGGCGGCGTCGCGATCCAGATCCTCCATCACCTCGGCTACCGCGTCACCGCCTCGACCGGCCGGCCGCAGGAAACCGATTACCTGAAATCGCTCGGCGCCGACGAGATCATCGAGCGCGCCGAGTTCTCCTCGCCCGGCAAGCCGCTCCAGAAAGCCCGCTGGGCCGGCGCTATCGACAGCGTCGGCAGCCATACTTTGGCGAATGTCTGCGCCGCGATGAAGGACGACGGCGTCGTCACCGCCTGCGGCCTCGCGGGCGGCATGGATTTCCCCGCCACCGTCGCGCCCTTCATCCTGCGCGGCGTCACCCTCGTCGGCATCAATTCGGTCTACCGCCCGCTGAAGGATCGCAAGACCGCCTGGCACCGCCTTGCGAACGAGATCGATCTCGAAAAGCTCGACCTGATGACCCGCACCATCCCGCTCGCGGACACCATCCAGGCCTCGCACGACCTTCTCGACGGCAAGGTCAGGGGCCGCGTCGTCGTCGAGATCTGAAGGCGCAATGTTCCCGCAATGCTAGGATAGAAGCCTCAGGGTTTCATGGGGATGGGCCGGACATTGCGTGTTCTGTTGCTGGAAGACGAGCCAGAAATGGCATCGGCGCTGCGCAGCGCGCTCCGCGCCTACGACACCGTCGTCGACCATGTCTCGACCCTCGCCGAGGCTGAGGAAGCCGCCGACCTCAACGCCTATGGCGCCATCCTGCTCGACCGTCAGGTGCCGGACGGCGACGGCCTGTCCCTGATCCCGAAGCTTCGCGCCCGCGGTCTCGGTACGCCGATCATTGTGCTCACCGCACGCGGCGATCTCGACGACCGTATCGACGGCCTCGACACCGGCGCCGACGATTATCTCGCCAAGCCCTTCGCCATGGACGAGCTTCTCGCCCGCCTCCGCGCCGTGATGCGCCGCCCGTCCGGTATGCAGGCCGAGATCATGAGTTTCGGCCGACTCTCCTTCGATCTCGGCAGCCGCGAGGTCAGGATAGATGGCCAGCGCATGGTCCTGCCGCGCCGCGAACTCCTCGTCCTCGAAACCCTGCTGCGCCGCATCGGCCGTACCGTGCCGCGCTCCTCGCTCGAAGAAGCGGTCTACGGCTTCGGCGACGAGATCCAGTCCAACACGCTCGACGCCCATGTCTCGCGCCTTCGCCGCAAGCTCACCGAGGCCAAGGTCGGACTCGAAATCCACCCCGTCCGAGGCATCGGTTATCTGCTGAAGCAGGCGCAATGAGCAATTGCGCGCCCTCGCTCAAATGGCACCTGATATGCCGGCTGACGGCGCTCCAGGCGATATTCCTGACGGCGCTCGCCGTCCTCATCGTCGTCCTGCTGTGGTTCACCGGCCATCTCACCAAGCTTGAGCCGGAGGACGAGACGATCGACGCTATCGCCTCCTCCGTCGTCCGCGACGGCGATGGCGCCCTCGCCGTGCGGGATACGGAGACTCTCGAGGATCGCCGCGGGGAGATTTCGGATTTCTGGTACGTCATCCGCGACCGCGACGGCCAGACACTCAGCCAGGGTCCGGTGCCGGCACAATATGCGAGGATCGGCGGCGCGCTCGATGGCGTCGGCCAGGCCAAGCTTGGCGGCAATCTCCGCGGCGGCATCTCCGCCACGGCGCGGGTCAAATGGGCCGAGACGCCCGCCGGCGAGGTGCAGATCCTCACCGGGTCCGGGGGCAGCATTCCGTTCCGCCGGGTCATATCGGCGGCCTCGACCGTGTTCGTCAGCACCGTGCTTCCGCTGATCGCGCTAACGGCCCTCGCCACGATCATCGCGACGCCGCTCGTCGTCCGGAAAACCTTCGCCAGCGTCGGCGCCGCGGCCGCCCGCGCCGAGCAGATCGACATCGACCGACGCGGCACGCGGCTTCCGCTCGAGCAGGTGCCGCGCGAGATCGTCCCGCTCGTCACCGCCGTCAACGACGCGCTCGGTCGGCTCGACCAAGGTTATGAGCAGCAGAAGCGCTTCTTCGCCAATGCCGCGCACGAACTGCGCACACCGATCGCGATCCTGCAGACCCGGCTCGACGCTCTCCCGCCGGGTCCGGAGAAGTCGCGGCTCCTGGAAGACCTCGCGCGGCTGTCGACCCTTGCCGACCAGTTCCTCGATCTCCAGCGGCTGAACCATCGATTGTCGCTCATGCCCGTCGACCTCGTCGCGATCGGCCGGCAGGTGACGTCGGATCTCGCTCCGCTCGCCATCGCCGCCGGCTACGAACCCGCCTTCGAAACCGAGGAGGAGAGGATCGAGGTCATCGGCGACCGCTCCGCGCTCGAACGGGCGGTGACCAATCTCGTCCAGAACGCCATCCAGCATGGCGGGCGCCGCGGCAACATCACAGTGCATGTCTGCCGCGCGACGGGCATCACTGTCACCGACCAGGGCGAGGGCATTCCGTCGGAGGATCGCGAACGGATATTCGAGCCGTTCCACCGGCTGCAGACGCGCAGCCAGGGCTTCGGCCTCGGGCTCAACCTCGTCCAGGAGATAGTCCGCCTGCACAGCGGCGAGGTCAGCGTGCTCGACGGACCGACCGGCGGGGCGGCGTTCCGTATCGTGCTGCCGCAGGCGGCCGCCTGAAATCCCGCAATGTTCTGACAATCCGGCCGGCCTACCACCGCATCCGAGCCGCGAACGATCCGCGGTTTTGTGCGGAGTTTTCCATGTCGTCCCGGAGCGTCCTGCTGTTCGCCAGATCATGGGCGGCCAACCCCTTCATGGTCGGGGCGATCGCGCCGTCTGGACCGGCTCTCGCCGATCTCATCACCAGCGAGATCGACCCGTCGCGCGGCCCCGTCCTCGAACTTGGCCCCGGCACCGGCGTCTTCACCGAGGCGCTGCTCGAAAAAGGAGTCCGCCAGCAGGATCTGACGCTTGTCGAATACGGCTCGGATTTCGCCCGCATGCTCGAACTGCGCTTTCCCGAAGCGCGCGTGCTCTGGATGGATGCGGCACGGCTCGGCTCCTACAATCTGTTCGACCCGGGGCTGCTTGGCTCGGTCATAAGCGGCCTGCCGCTCCTCAGCATGAGTCCACGCAAGGTCGCTGCCATCCTGATGGGCGCCTTCGCCAATCTCCGGCCCGGCGGCGCCTTCTACCAGTTCACCTACGGCGTCCGCTGCCCGATCCCGCGCCCGCTGCTCGACCGGCTCGGCTTGAAATCCGCCCTCCTCGGTCGCGCCCTCCTCAACGTCCCGCCGGCCAGCGTCTACCGCATCACGAGGCGCGGCCCGCTCCGCCTGATGGCCATCTGATGGACGCCCTCGCCGGCATGCCGGATCTCGTCGCCCTGCTCGCGGGCTTCGGCGCGTTCGGCTTCGTCCTCTGCGCGCTCGTCGAGAGGATCGTCCCGGTCCTGCCGTTCTATCTGATGCTCGTCGTCCTCGGCATGACCAGCATCGCAAGCGGCCACGACCTCGCGATCGCCGCCATCGCCTGCACCATGGGCTCGACCCTCGGTTCGCTCGGCTGGTATCTGATCGGTCGCTGGCTCGGCGCCGAGCGAGGCGAGGCGCTGGTTGCTCGCTTTGGCCGATATGTCTTCTTCGACCTGCACCAGTACCGCCGCCTGACCGCGTCCTATATGCGCGACCGGTTCTGGATCACCGTGGTCGGGCAGACGATCCCGGCCGTGCGCATCTATCTGGCGTTCCCGGCCGGCGTGCTCGGCCTGCCGCCGGTTGGCTTCGCCGCCGCGACCTTCCTCGGCGCCCTCGCCTGGAACACGCCGCTCCTCGCTCTTGGTTACGTGCTGCGCGGAAGCGCCATCGACCCGGTCACCGCCGCGATCGGAACGATCGCCGGCCTGCTCGCCCTGGAGTTCGGCCTTGTCGCCTTCCTCCGCATCGGCCGCCTGTTTCGCCGCAACCGCGTCGCGCCGGCCGAACGGCGGACCTGAGCCGTCACCACATTGGCTTGTTCGCCTGCGCCTCGGCATATCGCTGCCGGGCGTCGGCAATCTCACCCTTGTGTTCGGTCATCCATTTGTAGAGCGTGGCCAGCGGCACGATCAAAGTCCGCCCGAGCTCGGTGAGCTCATAGTCGACGCGCGGCGGAATGGTCGGATAGACGGTGCGGCTCACGAGCCCGTCCTCTTCCAGCCCCTTGAGCGTCAGAGTCAGCATGCGCTGCGAGATGCCCTCGACCTTGCGATGCAATTCCTTGTAGCGCAGCGGCCCGCTCGCCAGAGATCCGACGATCAGCACCGTCCATTTGTCGCCGATCCGCGCCAGCATGTCGGCGAAGCCACGGCACTCCTCGTGGCTGACCTCGCCCTCGGCGATCACCGCCGGTTCCGTGCGAACAATTTTGTGCGCGGCGTCCAAAAAAGTGCCTCCTTGCGAGCTTTGCGGCAGGCTGCATCTTAGCCTGACGAACAAATTGTGCCTAGGCACCTTTTTTATACCTAGTCGCCAGGCCGGTTTGTCGATCGCGAGACAGGATCGAACAAATGACGCTTCTTCACATCGATTCGAGCATCACCGGCTCGGAATCCGTCAGCCGCAAGCTCACCACCGACATCGTCGCCCATCTCACGGCGCAGCGGCCGGATCTGCGCGTCGTCTACCGCGACCTCGCCGCCCAGCCTGTCCCGCACCAGACGGAGGCGCTCCTCATCGCCAAGTCCGGCGCCGGCACGCCGGGCACCGACCTCCAGGCCGCGATCACCGCGACCGACACCGCGCTCGACGACTTCCTGGCCGCCGAGATCGTCGTTATCGGCGCGCCGATGTACAATTTCAGCGTTCCGAGCCAGCTCAAGGCATGGATCGATGCGCTCGCCGTGCCGGGCCGCACCTTCGCTTACGGCGCGAACGGCGTCGAAGGTCTCTGCGGCGACAAGAAGTTGATCGTCGCCTCCAGCCGCGGCGGCATCTATTCGCCGCCCTCGCCCATCGCCGTGCTGGATCACCAGGAGACCTTCCTGCGCGGCTTCTTCGGCTTCATCGGCGTCACCGACATCAGCTTCGTCCGCGCCGAAGGCGTCCGCATGGGGCCGGAGCAGAAAGAGCAGGCTTTGGCCGCCGCCCGCGCCGAAACACAGGCGCTACGAGCGGCCTGATCGGGCCGCCTTATTGGGGAAACACCGAGTGGGCCGCGCCTTGCGGCCCACCGAGCCGCCCGCTAGTCTCCCCGGCGCGCGGGCGTAGTTCAGAGGTAGAACGTCAGCTTCCCAAGCTGAATGTCGTGGGTTCGATTCCCATCGCCCGCTCCAGCACTTAGCACCTTTTGAGGCGGTCTGTTTTGCTGCTGGTTTTGCAACTTGCGTTCTCCTTTCGACCTTATCGAGCTTCAGAATCAGCTCTCGCGTTGCCGCCGTGCGGTCGACGTAACGACGGATGACCTTGGCGACGTGCGCCTCCTCGGAGGAGCAGGATGAGGATCGCGATGCCGGCGGCCGTGGCCAGGATTTGAAGCGGCCAGACCGCGCGTTGTGCAGTTCAGACACGCGCCAGTAGACCGCGGCGAGAAGGGCTGAGGCCAATATGGCGGCGCTCGAGGGCAATGTGCTGAAGGATATCACGGTGATGCCGGGCGAATGGATCGGCGGCACGATGGCCTTCGAGCCGCCTCGCAAGGAGGACGCCGATGGCAAAGCCAGAAGCTATTCGATAGGCCTGAAGATCGGTGAGGACACGCACGTGATCGAGATCACGCAGGCGCCTGGAGAGTAAGGCGAGACGACACGCAACGATTTCATTCCTTCACGTCGGAGCTCGTAACGGCTGTGTCACCCTCTAAGCGATCGTCGTAGACGTATGACACGAGGTAAGCGCCGATCAGAGCGGCTATGCCGATTGCGACTCCCACGATTGTGATGCGGTTCATGGGTCCACCTTCAGGCGCGAAGCCTAAGCTCATCTTCGGTCGCGTCCCGAGTAGTGATTTCCCGGCGATGTGCTGGCTCCCGCCGGCGCGGCGCGCTTTCGGCATCGGGTCGCGCAAGTTCAGCATAGAAGCGGCT
>QDFX01000024.1 GCA_003347645.1 Rhizobiaceae bacterium CPCC 101076
GGTTGGGCCTTCCTGAGCCGGATGCGCAGTATCGTGTCGAAGGATGGCGGCAGGCTCGGAGTGTGCGGCGATCCTTCGGACACGGCTCGCTTCGCGAGTCCGGCTCAGGATGAGGCTTCCATTCGCGGACCGGGAGACGGGATGGAGATATTTGCCTTAGGCGGCCGAGGCTTTCTCCCGCAGTCCAAGCACCTCGCCGGCGATCTCGAACGAGCGGACGCGGGCCTTGTGGTCGAAAATCTGGCCCGTGATCATGAGCTCGTCGACGCCGGTGCGGGCGATGAAGGCCTCGATCTCACGCTTGACCGTGTCCGGCGAGCCCGCCGCCGTGCAGGACAGCGCCTGCCGGACCATGGCCAAAGCCGGCCCGTCGATCATCTGCATGAAGCCCGGAACCGGTGGCGGGAGCTGACCCGGATTGCCGGTGCGTAGATTGACGAAGGCCTGCTGCTGCGAGGTCGCCAGGATGAGCCCCTCCTCGTCGGTATCGGCGGCGAAGACGTTGAAGCCGGCCATCACATGCGGCTTGGCGAGATATTCGGAGGGTCGGAACCGCTCGCGGTAGATCTCGATGGCGGACATCAGGTCGCCTGGCGCGAAATGCGAGGCGAAGGCGTAGGGAAGGCCGAGATGGGCCGCGAGCTGAGCGCCGAACGTGCTCGAACCGAGAATCCAGACCGGAACATCGAGTCCCGCCCCAGGAACAGCCTGTACCCGCTGGCCGGGCTGCGCGGGTTTGAAATAGGCCATCAGTTCCATGACGTCCTGCGGGAACTGGTCGACTTCGCCGGACAGGTTCCGCCTGAGCGCATGGGACGTGAATTGATCGGACCCGGGCGCCCGGCCGAGGCCGAGATCGATTCGGCCAGGGAAGAGCGCGGCAAGCGTGCCGAACTGCTCCGCGATCACGAGAGGCGCATGGTTCGGCAGCATGATGCCGCCGGCACCGACACGAATGGTCGAGGTGGCCGCCGCGATCTGGCCGATCAGGATCGACGTCGCGGCGCTGGCGATACCCGGCATGTTGTGGTGCTCGGCCAGCCAATAGCGTCCGTAGCCAAACCGCTCGGCATGCCTGGCGAGGTCGATCGAATTGCGGAGCGCCTGTCCGGCATTGCTGCCCTGCGGGATAGGCGAGAGGTCGAGGAGCGAAATCGGGATCATCGGTCCGATGTAGTGTCTCCTACAGAATTACCCAAGCCCTCCCCCGTATCGAAACGGCTTGCGTTTTACTGTCCGCATCTCCTTACCTTGGGCGGTGCTGAACAACTCTCGAAAATGCCCTCGCGTCCTTCTTTCGGAAGGCGCCAGCACCTCCGCTCGCGAGGCCGTGACGGCGCTCGGCCTTGGCGGTCATCAGGTCGAGTTCGTTGATCCGGATTCGCTTTGCATCTCGCGATTCTCGACCTTCGCTCAGGGCCAACACCGCTGCCCCGGAATCGGCGAAGATCCGCAAGGCTACTTCAACTTCGTCATCGGCCTTCTGAAGACCGGACGCTTCGACGTCCTGATCCCCATCCACGAACAGGGCCTCGTCTTCGCCAGATATCCCGAGAGGCTGCCGCCGAACGTCGCGGTCGCGTTGCCAAGCTTCCAGGCGTACTGGACCGCGCTCGACAAGGCCCGGTTCTCGCGGCTCCTGACGGAGATCGACGTGCCGCAACCTCGCACGCGGATTTTCACCGATATCAGCGAGGTCGGCTCCGACGTCGAGTTTCCCGTCGTCGTCAAGCTGGCGGTCGCGACAGCCAGCCGGGGCGTCAAATTCGCCCGGACCCCAGAAGATCTCGAAGCGGCAAAACGTGAGATCGGACCCGGCGAAGTGCTGGTCCAGCAGATGCTGGACGGCCCGCTCGAACACGCGCAGGCGATCTTCGATCGCGGCCGCTTCGTCGCCATGCACGGCTACCAGCAGTTGATCAGGGGCGCGGGCGGCGGCGAGGCGCTGAAGGAGAGCATCTACCGCCCCGCGGTGCGTGAGGCCGTGTGCGCCATCGCCCAGACGCTCGAATGGCACGGGGCGATGTCGTTCGACTACATCATGGAAGACGGCGTTCCGCGCCTGTTCGATTCCAATCCACGCCTCGTCGAGCCAATGAGCGCGCATCTGGCCGGCACCGATTTGATCGGCATGCTGGTGGCGGTCTCGCGCGGCGAGCATCCGCCGGAAGCTCCACCAACGAAGACCGGCGTGCGGACACGTCTCGGCATGCAGGCAATGCTGGGAGCCGCGCTCCGTACCAAGTCGCGCATCGCCGTTGCCCGCGAGATGGCGGCCCTCGCCTTCGCATCCGGCGACTATGCGGGCAGCGAGGAAGAACTGACGCCGCTGAAATACGATTGGCAGAGCATCGTCCCGGTCGCGGCGACCGGCGCCGCCGTCCTGCTGCACCCGAACATGGCCGATAAGCTGCCCAAATGGGGGTGGGGGGCTGGGCTTTTGACGCCACAGTCCATCGAGAAAATCGCGGCGGGCTGGCCGCCGGGAGGCCACGAAATGAACCAGCAACATAGGCTGTCTATCGGGCGGGCATGATCCGCTCGATTTACCTGTCCGCTTTCGCCGTCCTCATTACCGCGAACGCTCTCGCCGAGGACGCCATCAATCCCCTGGTCTCGGACCCTGCCCTCTATGAGGCGGCGGTCGCGCTTGTGCCGAAGGGCCTCGTTGCCGGCCAGGCCTTTCGCTATGACACTGAGACCAAGACGGCCTATGTCGCCGCCTTCCGCGACGGCGCGGACGATCCGCAGGACCCCGGCCTCGATGTCGACGGCGGGCAGGTCCTCGAACTCAAGCTTGCGGAGAATGGCGGGAAACTGAACATCGCTTCGCACGTGCTCCGACCGCGCCAGTCCGCCGACGATGTCGCGCCGCCCGAGCAATGGGAGCCCGGCGCACCGCCTGTCGGCACACCGATACCGTCAGGTGTGATCCCGTGCTCGATCAATGGCTGGTCGAACGATCCCGACCCGAGCGGTCTGAATGTCCGCGCCGCGCCCGATACGCGCTCAATGATCCTCGGACGGCTGGCACCGCCATGGAAAGGCAGCGGCGGGGCCGACATCGCCGGCGACATGGGCTACCGCACCGAATTCCGGATTATCGGCTATCGCAAGGGCTGGTTCCTGATCCAGGACGCGCAAGAGCCCGGCGCGCCCTATGAGGATCCGCCGCCGAAGCGGCATCCGAAATCGTTCAAGGGGCGCGGCTGGGTCAAGGCCAGGCTGGTCGGCGCGGCCTATGCGAATTCAAATCTCTCGCCTGCCCTGCTCCGGCAAGCGCCGCACCGCGACGCCGCTCTCCGGCCGACGCTCGACGGCGAGCCACGGCTTTCGATCGACGGAACGCTCGAAGTGCTGGAAGCCTGTTCCGGCCAATGGGCGTTGACGCGCTCGCGCGACGGCCAGCACGGCTGGTGGCGCGGCATCTGCTCCAACCAGGTCACGAACTGCAGCTGATCAGGCGGCTCGGTCGATCACCGAGCGAACCGTATAACCGCGATAGAGGCTCTCCGACCGCACCCGCATCTGACGCGACCGGGTGAGGACTTCCAGATCACGCTGCAGGCTCAGTCGCGGCGTGACATGGAACAGCGCCAGCCAGCGGTTCAGCGCCACGCGGAACGGCGACGGAAGCCCGGCCTGGTTGCCGAAATCGACGATGTGTATCGACCCCTCCGGCTTCAGATGCTTCATCGCGCAGACGAGCACCTTCTCCCAGCCCGGCATCATCGACAGCGCGTAGGAAATGACGATGCGGTCGAACTGACCGATGCCGAACATGGTCCGGGCGTCGAAGGCGGTCGCATCGGCCTGGGCGAGCGTGATCCGCGCCGACAACCCGGCCCTCATGATCGAGCGCCGCGCCGTCGTCAGCATCTCCGAGGAAATGTCGAAGCCGTAGCAGCGCACCTCGGAATAGGTGCGGGCGATCTTGATCAGGTTGCGGCCCGTGCCGCAGCCGACCTCGAGAACCTGTCCGCCGGTGGGCGGATCGAGCGCCTCGATGAGCGTGTCGCGGCCGAGCAGGTAGAATTTGCGGCTGGCATCGTAGATGTGCCGCTGGTGCCGGTAGATCTTGTCCATTAGTCCGGCGGCGTCGCTCATATCGCGTGTTCCGGCAGCGTGTAGAGGTGGAACGCGCCGTAGATCGACGAGCGGTCCTGCAGGCCGAGCCGCTGGCTCTTGTCGCACTCGTAAGTCCAAGTGTTGAGGATGTCGGCCGGCACGCGGCCCGGCAGGCAGCGCTCGTTGGCGGCGGTGCGGAAGATCACGCGCGCGCCGGGACGCGCGGTCCGGGTGATCTCGCTCCAGAGATCGGTAAGGTCCTGATCGCTCATCCAGTCCTGCGCGTCGAGGAGGACGAAGCAGTCGACGCTCGCCTCGGAGCTCTCGCGCAGGAAATGCGTCACCGATTGCTGACGATAGGTGACGCGTTCGCTGTGGTCACGCACCGCGTCGTAATTGTCGCGCTGCAGGTAAGGCGGCAGCGAGGCATCCTCCGTCGGCTGGTAGCGGCGGCCGAAGGCCTGCCAGGCGAAATAGTTCGACTGGATGTCGAACCCGCAGGCGAGGCGCTCCAGCCGTTCGAGCAGGACCGTCTTGATGCCTTCGGGCGAGTCGCCAGACAGGCTGCGATATTGCGCCGGCGGAATGCCAAGACCGTAGAGAGAAGCGGGTTGATTGATCAGCCAGCGCACGAACTTCTTCTCGAAGATCGGCAGGAAGGTCTGCTCGAACAGCGCGCGCTGCTCCTCGCGCGTCTGCGCGGTCAGGACGACGCTCGGGTCATAGCCGTAGAACTTGGCCAGCCGGTGCCCGGCGCCGATGAAGCCGCCGAGCAAACCGTGGCGGTAGAAGTTCTCGGCGAACACCTCGATCCGGCGGCGACGGTTGACGCGACGCGCCTCCCAATAGGAGCGCGACACCTGATCGAGATGCGGCTTGATCACGGTGTCGAAGGCCGTGACGTTGGCCTCGGAATTCGACTGGCCGAAGAAGCGGAAGAAAGCATCGTAGTCCGGCAGTGCCTTGAGAGCGGCGAGCTTCAGGCGGCCCAGCGCGACATGGGCACCATTGAGGTCGACGGCCGTGATCCTGGCCGGGTCGGCGGTCAGGTACGACAGGACGTTGCAGCTGCCCGAGGCGATCGCGACAATGTGGTCCGTCGGCTTGATCTGCAGGGCCTTCATGTCGACGACCGGGTCTTCCCAGATCTGCGGATAGACCAGACCGCGGAAGGCCCAGGTGAACATGCGCTCCAGAACGCCCTGTCGGGACAGTGCCCGGCTCTTGTGAACGGCGGTGCCGAGCCCGGCTTTGGTCTCGCGCCGAAGCGCCCGCGACAAATCAGTCATGGTCCCCGAATTCACCTTCAGCAGCCTGTCAAATAAGCGGCGTTAAAGGAGTCCGATGACTGCTCCATGACAATTGTGAACGTGGCGGGGGACAGTGCCCGGCGGCCTGGTCGATCGGATTTTCGGCTGATCCCTTCCGGCATCAGGCCATTTCGATGATCTCGAAGCCCCGGTCGCGATCAAGCAGATAGATCAGCCCGCGCTCGTCCACGTCGACATCGTTGCTCTGCGGCGCGGCGTGGCCGGGAAAAGGCTCCGGCACGTAGAAGGCGATCTCTTTCGGCTTCTCGGGATCGGCGATGTCGATCACCCGGAGCCCTCCCGCGAACCAGGCCGCGTAGATCAGGCTGCCGATCTGCTTCTCCTGGAACTGGTGCGCGCCGAAGCGCCCGCCCGCCTGCGAATAGGGCGAGCCCGTTTCGCTGACCTGGAAGGTCGAGATCGGCTTCAGGTTCGCGGGGTCGGACGCATCCATGATCCAGATGAAGCCGTGCGGCTGGCCCGGCGTGTGGTCGTGCTCCTCGTCGACCATCAGCGCGATCTGCCGACCGGCGATGAGTTCCGGCAGCGGCATGAGCGTGTGCGTGGGCTCTGGGAATGGCGGGTGGTAGTTGTAGCTGCCGAGCGTTCTCGGCCTGGTGATGTCGGAGATATCGATGACATAGCCGCCGGCGTACCAGCAGGCCGCCCACATCTTGTCGCCGACGCGCAGCGCGTGATGCAGCCGGTGCTTCTGACCGGACCAGGTAGGCTTCTCGCCCGCCGCGATGTTCTGGCCGGGCATCCACCAGCGCGAGACCTCGCGCGGATAAGTCGGGTCGGCGAGATCGTAGATGACGAGAATGTTGCCGATGAACCCGTCCATCTCGGTCGAGATGTAGGCGTAGTTCTCGTCCATGTCGAAACGGTGCACACCGATGCCGCCGGTCTTCACGTAGGACAGGAGCTTCGGATTGGCCGGGTCGGCGATGTTCCAGACCCGGAAGCCGCCGTCGCTGTAACCCCGTGCATGGCCTTCGCGAAGATCGGGGAGATCCTTCGCGGCGACGCCCACCGCTTCCGCGACTTCGGCATCGGTCGGTTCGCGCCCGAGCTTCTCTGTCAGCACCACCGTGGCGCCGACCAGTCCCTCGCCCTTGCGGTAGAAGTGCCGGCGGTGGCGCTCGACATTGGTGATCATCAGATCGCCCGCCACCCGCACCTTGTGAGTGTGCGAGTACTGGTTCGGCGGCGCGATCTTCGCGATCACCTTGGGGTTCGCTGGATCGCGCACATCGACGATCGAGGTGCCTTCCGGCGGCGACATATGGCCGAGGAAAGCCAGGCCGTCGCGAACCACGACCTGCCCGCCGCCCTGAATGTCCAGCCGCCCGACCTTGCGGGTGCCGCGTGTCATGGCGCCCGAACCAACCATCTCGTTCATGCGGACTCCATTCAGATTGCTTCCGCCGTCTTGGACGGCGTGGAGCGCGCCTGCCGGTTCTTCCGCCACTGCACGAAGGTCGGAACGAACAGCGAGATGGCCAGCAGCGCCCAGAGGATGTTCGCCACCGGAGAGGAGAAGAACACCAGAGGGTCATTGCCGCTGATGCGGAGCGCCCGCATGACATTGGCCTCGAGCAGCGGCCCGAGGATGACGCCGATCAGGATCGCGACGACGTTGTAGCCGGTGCGGCGGCAGATATAGCCGATCACGCCGAACAAGAGCGTCAGCCACAGATCGAACATGTATCCGCGCGGCGCGAACGAGCCGACCATCGTGAAGGCGATGATGATGGGCGCGAGAACCGCCGTCGGGATCAGAATCAGCTTCGAGATGTAGCGCGTCAGTGGCAGCGTGGTGAACAGCATCACGCCATAGGCGACGAGCATGGTCACGAACACGCCGTAGCCCAGTTCCGGCGTCTGGATGAAGAGACGCGGTCCGAGCTGCACGCCATGATAGGTCATGACGATCATCATGACCGCCGCCGTGGTGCCGCCGGGCACGCCGATGACGAGCAGCGGAATGAGATCGCCCGAGGCGCAGCCATTGTTCGAGCTTTCCGGAGCGATGACGCCTTCCGGAATGCCCGTGCCGAACTTCTCCGGCCTCTTCGAGTAAAGACGCGCCTGCTGATAGGCGACGAAGGCCGCGATGGACGCGCCGGCGCCGGGCACGATGCCGATGATGAGGCCGACGATCGCCGTCCAGATCATCAGCCAGGTGCGCTGGAAAGCCCATTTGATGCCCTCCAGCGTCTCCTTCCAGCCGGCCCTGCGCACGACTTGCAGCCCCTCCTCCGAGAGCACCGAACGGCTCTCCATCATGATCAGCGCTTCGGAGATCGCGAAAACGCCGATCAGGACGGGAATGAGCGGCACGCCGTCATAGAGTTCGAGGAAGCCGAACGTGGCGCGCGGTGTCGAATAGATGTGGTCCGCGCCGATGGCGCCGATAAGGAGGCCGAGGCCACCGGCGATCAGGCCCTTCAGCATGTTCTCGGATGCGATCGAGGCGATCAATGTGATGCCGAACAGCACGATCACGACCATCTCGACGCTGTGCAGGTAGTAGGCGAGCTTCGCCATATACGGCAGCAGGAAGATCGACATGCCCGCCGTCACCATGCCGCCGACCTGCGAGGCGACGAAGGACAGGACGAGCGCCTGTTGACCGAGCCCCTTCTTGGCCATCGGATAGCCGTCGAGACAGGTCGCTGCCGAGCCGCCATTGCCCGGTATGTTGAGCAAGATCGACGTGATGCCGCCTCCCGATTGCGAGGCGCAGAACAGCGACACCATGAAGATCATGGCCACGTCGACATCCACCGCCAGCGTGAACGGCAGCAGCATGATGATCGTGTTGGCCGAGCCAAAGCCGGGCATCGCGCCGATGATGATCCCGATCGTCGTCGCGATCAGGATCAGCCACCAATAGGACAGAGCGTGCGCGAAGAGTTCGGCGACAAATCCGAGACTGGGTTCCATCGGGAATGTCCGTTAGATGCCGGTCACCGCTCGCACCGCGAGCTCGAACGGGCCCATTGGGAATGCGGTACGGAGGATCGCGATGAACAGGATGTAGCCTGACAGGGCGAGGGCGCCGGCCGTGATGACGGCCGTCTTCGGCGGCATGCGTTCAAGCCAGAGGAAGGCGGCAAGGAGGAAACCGAACGTCGACAGCGTGAAGCCGAGCCACGGCAGCGCGGCGACCGAGGCCACCGCGAGCCCGAACAGGAGCACGCGGATGCGGAAGAGGGGTCCGTTTTCCCAAAGCGTGCTGAAATCGATCCTCAGCATTCCGCGCTTCAGTCCGAACACGGTCTGCAGCGCGAAGATGCCGATCAGGAGGTAGAGCATGACCGCGACGAACACGGCCGCGATCTTCGCCTCCCAGACGAGATCCTGGATCGAGATCAGGTAGTAGGTGGTGAATGCGAGGGCGATGGCCGGGATAACCCAGTCACCGCCCGTCGCTTCGCGCCGGTCCCGATCCCCGGGGTCCGGCGCCTGCCCTTCATAGGGCTCGGAGGGCATGCTCATTTGCCGGCCGACAGCAGCGTCTTGTACTGCTTGGCGAGTTCGGCGAATTCCTTCGCCGAGGCGTCGCAGGCCGCCGCGTCGGCATACTGGATGAACTCCCACGGCGTGCCGGCCTTCTCGGCGACCGTTTTGTATTCCGGATCGTCGAACACCGTCTTCATGGTGTCGGTCAGCTTCTTCAACCGGTCTGGATACTTCTCCGCCACCGAACGATGGATCGCCCAGGCGCGCTGGCCGGACAGGGTCGGCAGTTTGGTGCCCAGCGCCTCATTGATCGGCGGGGCGTTGTTGGTGAGGTCCGGAGCGCGGTTCTTGTCGTTGAAAACGGTCAGAAAGCGTGCCTGCTCGGATAGGCCCAGCGAGGACGACAGGAAGGTTGCGCAGCCGTCGACTTCGCCGGTGATCGCGGCGGCACGGGCGGGTCCGCCGCCGCCATACGGGATCATGCGGACCTTCATGCCGGTGGCATCGGCCAGCGCCAGCGCGCCGATGGTCGAGGGATGCGGCAGGCGGCTGGTCGAAAGCGTGATCTCGCGCTTCTTGCCCTCTTCGACGAGGTCGTTGATCGTCTTGAACTTGCTGTTGGTCGCGACCCAGATGACACTGTCGTCGGAGTCGATCGCCCCGAAATACATGATGTCTTCGGGGTACTTATATTTCACGTTCTGGGTCGCATACATGATCATCTCGGGACCGATGTTCCCGAACAGAAGATTGTATGCGTTCGCCTCGCGCTTTCCGATGAAGACCTCGTAGCCGACCTGGCCCGAGGCGCCGGGGAAATACGAGTATTCGAAGTTCGCGCCGAGGTGCTTCGCCCAGACGCGTGTGAAGGCGCGCGCCGCCTGGTCGACGCCGCCGCCTTCGCCGGTCGGAACGAGAACCTGGATATTGTCTGAGGGGAACGCCGCCCCCTGGCTCCGGGCCACCGCCGGAGCACCGAAAGCGGCCGCAGCCGCGCCGCCGGTCGCGAGGAAGCCGCGCCGGGTCATACCCTTGCTGAACATTCTGCTCTCCCTGGGTCGCCGGCGTTTTGGCCGCCTGGCTCTTGGTCTTGTCCGGCGCCCCCGCAGGGAGCGCCGGGCTTTACTCTCGTGGACTTACGAAACGGGGGTGTGGAGTTCGCCCACGCCCTCGACGTAGCCGCGCATCACGTCGCCCTTCTTGATGGCGCCGACGCCGGCAGGCGTGCCCGACATGATCAGGTCGCCGGGCGCCAGCGTGAACAGGCCGGACAGGTAGGAGATCATCTCCGGCACCTTCCAGATCAGCTGGTTGAGATCGCCAGTCTGCTTGCGCTCGCCATTGACGTCGAGCCAGATCGCACCCTTTTCGGGGTGCCCGATCTCGGAGGCCGGGACGATCTCGGTGCAGGGAGCGGAGGCTTCGAACGCCTTGCCGACTTCCCACGGACGACGGAGATCCTTGGCCTCGCCCTGAAGGTCACGGCGGGTCATGTCGAGGCCGACGCCGTAACCGAAGACGTATTCGAGCGCCTTCTCGACCGGGATGTCCTTGCCGCCCTTGCCGAGCGCGACCGTCATCTCGATCTCGAAATGCACGTCGCTGGTCTTCGGTGGATAGGGGAAAGCCTCACCGCTGAGGATGATGTTGTCCGGGTTCTTCTGGAAGAAGAACGGCGGCTCCTTGTTCGGGTCGTGGCCCATCTCGATGGCGTGCGCCGCGTAATTGCGGCCGACGCAATAGATGCGGCGAACCGGGAAGCGCGCCTTCGTTCCGCGAACCGGCAATGATGCCAGCGGCGGGACCGGGACGACGTATTCGCCGTCGACCGATGCGAAGAGGGTGGCGGCCTGGGTCATGCGTGTCTTACTCCAGCGTAGAAATCGATCTTGCGTTCAAGCATCGCGATCAGCTCGGCGGCACCGAGCGCGAAGGCGAAGACGATGAGGGTGAGCGCCCAGAATTCCTCCATGAGGAAGTTGCGCGAATAGACTTCGAACAGCTCGCCGAGGCCGATGATCGAGACCAGCAGCTGGCCGATCACGACGCCCTTCACGCCGCGAATCACGCCCAGCCGGATGCCGGCCAGGATTTCCGGCAGCGCCGCGAAGAAGACGATCTTCGTCAGCACCTGCCAGCGTGAGGCGCCGAAGGACTTCGCCATCGCGAGCAGCGACGGCGGCATGTCGCGGACACCGGCCCGTGTGTCGAGCGCGATGATCCAGACGGCGAACAGGAACACGGTGACGATGATCGTGGATTCGCCCATGCCGAACAGGATCATGATGACCGGCACGAGCGCCGACAGCGGCGCCGAGACGAACAGGTTGACCCACATGCCGAGCAGTTTGTCGGCAGCATCGACCCGGCCCATCAGGAGACCGAGCAGCACGCCCACGGCAATCGACAGCGCGATGCCGATGACGAAGCACTTCACCGTCATGATTGCGGCGTTGAGGAAGGTGGTGGAACCCACCACCTGCCCGAGTTCCATCACCACATGGCTGAGCGGCGGGAAGAGGAAGACAAGTCCGAGGCGCCCGACGATCTCCCAGACGATTGCCCAGAGGATCAGCGAAGCGAGAGGCGGGATGCGGTAGCCGGCGATTGTCATGGCTTGCCCCTAGTCCGCATAATCGCGAAGGCCGTGCCAGATTTCCTCGACGGTATCGAGGTAGGCCGGGTTGCGGCGAATGAGGTCCGGCGGTCCGCTGCGGTCGACATGCGGCTCGATGATCTCCGAGACGCGGCCGGGGCGCGGCGACAACAGGACGATGCGGTCGGAGAGGTAGACCGCCTCCTCGATCGAGTGGGTGACGAAGATCAGGGTCTTCCTCTCCACTTCGCGCAGGCGCAGCAGATCTTCCTGGAACTTGCGGCGGTTCTGCTCGTCGACCGCGCTGAACGGCTCGTCGAGCAGAAGCACATCGGCGTTCACCGCGAGCGCGCGGGCAAGGCCGACGCGCTGGCGCATGCCGCCCGACAGCTCGTGCGGATAGCGGTTCTCGAAGCCGGAAAGGCCGACCTGATTGATGTAGTGGCGCGCGGTTTCCTCGCGCTTCTTCTTGTCGATGCCCTGCAGTTCAAGACCGAAGGCGGCATTGCGCAGCACGCTCGCCCACGGCATCAGCGCGAAATCCTGGAAGACGAAGGCGCGCTCGGGGCCCGGACCGGTGACGGTCTTGCCCTTTACAACCACCTCGCCGCCCGTGGGTTCGAGCAGGCCGGCGATGATCTTCAGAAGCGTGGTCTTGCCGCAACCGGATGGACCGAGAAGGCTGGTCAGCTGGCCGGTCGGGAAGGTCAGGTTGATATCGCGCAGCGCCTCGACGCTCGAACCGTAGCGCTTGGAGATGTGGCGGACCTCGACGATCGGCTGCGCCGTGTCGGACTTGGTCGTTTCGCGCAACATGCGGACTGCAGCCGTCATGCGGAATGTTCCTTCTTTTCGGGCCGGAAGAGAGCGATTTCGACACGCTCGAGCAGTCCGACCGTGACGGCGGAAAAGAGAATGATGGTCGCGATCACCGCGTACATTTCGGCGTAGTCGGCGATCGAGCGGTGATAGGTGATCAGGTCGCCTATACCAGTCGGCGTGATCAGGAGTTCGGCCAGCACCACGCCAACGAAGCCGGCGGAGATACCGAGGCGAAGACCGGCGAAGATCATCGGGCTGGCATCCGGCAGAACGATCTTGAATATCTCCTGCCTGCGATTGCCGAGGAAGGACCGGCACATCGCCCGAAGCGACGGGCTGACATTGCGCACGGCCTTGTAGCCGTTGAGCGCGATCACCGGCAGCGCCAGGATGACAACGGCGAGCACCTTCGCGGTCAGGCCGATGCCATAGACGTAGGTGATCAGCGGAATGAGGGCCGCCATGGGCGCGGCCTGCATGACCACGAAGACCGGCACGCCGGCCCATTCGAGCTCATCGCGAAGACCCATCCCGACGCCCATGACGATGCCGATCACGGTCGCCACGACGAGGCCAATCACGAGGGGCTGCAAGGTGATCAGGAAGGCCGAGGGCAGCGACCCGTCGGCGACCATCCGGCCGAACGCCGCGACGACGTCCGAGAATGGCGGGAATGCCACGTTGATCGGAATGCGGCCGGCAACTTCCCATGCCAGGCAGAACAGCACCACCGAGGCAATCCGCCAGAGAATGAGGGAGCCGCCGGACCGAGCGGAGGGGGCCGTTGTTCCGGCGGCTCCAGAGGCGGCCGCTTGCGCGGCCGCCTGGTTGTTCGAAAAGGCGGGTTGAGCGCTCACCAGGCTCAGCCCTGAACCGCCTTGCGGGCGTTATCGAGCGGCTCGAAGGTCCAGAAATCGGCTTCCTTCAGTGTACCGGCATCGCCCTGGAGCTGGCCGGACACGGTGTAGAAATCGAAGTCGCTCTTCACCGCGGCGGCGCTGCCGCCGTCATCCGGATAGAGCTTGGCCTTCACCGCATCGGCAAAGTAAGGCTCGACCTCGGCGTTCAGGTCCTTCGGCAGGTCGGGAAGCAGCTTGTACTTCTCGCGGAGCGCGACAACGGTCTTCGGATCCTTGTTGATCTCGCGCTGCGTCTTCAGCAGCTCCTCGACCAGGATCGTCACGGCCTTCGCGTTCTTCTTCAGGAAGTCGGTGTTGGCGTAGAGCGCCTCGTCGGTCGCGTTCACGCCTTCCATGTTGAGGACCTTGTACTTGCCGCCGCCCTTCTCCTCGATCATGCGAAGCGCGCCGGAATCGACGATCGTGGCCTTCACATTGCCCTGCAGCAGCGCGCCGGCGCGGACTTCGGCGCCAGGGACGTAGGAATAACGGGCGAACTTGATGCCGTGCTTCTGCTGCATCAGGTTCATGATCGCCTCGGTGCCCGAACCGCGCGAATGAACCGCGAATTCTTGGCCGTCGAGGTCCTTCCAGTCCTTGTAGAACTCGGTGTTGACCACCGGATAGAAGCGCAGATTGCTGATCTGGTAGAACATCCGGATCGGCGCCTTGACCTTCTGCATCAGCGCATAGGGCGTGCCGATACCGACATCGGCCTGACCGCCGACCACCGCCTGCGCGGCGAGATCTTCCGACTTGAAGAACGTGCTCTGAACGTCGACGCCGCGCTCCTTGGCGCGCTCGAAGGCGATCAGAAGATTGAGGCTTTCGACGCTTGCGATGTCGCCGAAGGCCACGCGGATCGTATCCTTGGCCAATGCCACGCCCGACATCGCAACCGTGAGGGCTGCCGCTGCCGCAAACCGAGTCGCACCTTTGATGAGACTGCTCATGGACGTTCCTTCCCTGCTATTTATTATTTGACCAATTTGGCCATTTATAATGATTGGTTAGCACGCGATTTGTGGGCGGTCAAACCGGATTCACAGCAAAATCACGGCAGGCCTCCCCTCGCCTATACAGCGGATTAGGAGAAAAGGCCCCGTTGCCCTTGACTTCGACTTTGGTTTATATCATTCGATCAATCAGGAATTGGTTAGACCAATGGACAAACCAATCGCCGATTTCGGCGACAGCACTGATCGGCAGAGCGCGCATTCGGCGCTTACCCAATTGCGCGCCTTCATTGCGCAGAAGGACGTGGATGCCGATCCGCGCCTGCCGCCGGAGCGCGAGCTCTGCGATAGCCTGGGCGTCTCGCGCGGCGAATTGCGCAAGGCGCTGGCGGTTCTGGAAGCGGAAGGCCATCTCTGGCGCCATGTCGGCAAGGGGACGTTCGTCGGCCAGCGGCCGCTCGAGGACAGCGCCGACATTTCGACGCTCGCAAGCCAGACCAATCCCTCGGAAGTGATGCGGACCCGGCTCCTGCTGGAGCCTCTGCTCGCCCGCGAAGCCGCGATGAACGCGACCTCGGGCGATATCGAGGAGATGCGTCTATGCCTGCGCCGGTCGCGTCAGGCGGAGACGTGGCGGCAGTATGAGAACTGGGACAATCATTTCCACCGCGCGGTGGCGCAGGCGGCGCGTAACACGCTTTTGCTCGGCCTGTTCGACACGCTGAACACCGTGCGCCGGGCCGTGGTCTGGGGCCGGCTCAGGCCGAACCTGAAGGCCCCCTCGCCCGACCATCACAGCTTCGCGGAGCATGAAGCGATCGCGACGGCGATCGAGAACCGCGATCTCGACGGCGCGAGCCGGGGGATGCGCCAGCATCTGGAATCGGTGGCGCGGAAACTGGAAAATCGCGGCGACGAGCTCTGATCTCTGCGGTGCAGGAACCCTGCCGCCGAACTTCTCGTCTCGCGCGGCGCCGGGCGAGGAGAACCGTCCTCACTTAGGAGCGATGACCGGAAGCGGCGTGAAATAGGGCTCGACGCGCAGCGAGTTGCTCTTCAGAACGCTGATCTTCTTCAGCGGGGCCTGTTCCAACTCGCCCTTCTCGTTCTTGCGGACCGTGTACTGCCAGACCGACAATTCGCCGCGATCGACGAGCTGGCGGCCGACGACGGACGCATCCGGCGTCTCGACGCCGTTGATCTCGCCGGAGGTGAAGCCGACGACGATCTCGTCCTTCACGGTCACGATCCTGAACAGGGATACCTTGCTGTCGGCTGCCATGGCAGCCTGCGAACCCAGTTCGAGGATCGCGAACATGGCGGTGGAAACGGCAAACGCACGACGGGAAATGAGCATCACGAACCCCAGCCTCTGAATTGTCGACGGCCTTTGAGTAAGTGGTTCGGATTTCTGAGGTATTGCGTCTCGCGTTTCAGCGAGGAAACCGAAAAACGGAATAAGCGGCGAGGCACATCCGTTCTCTCACGGGCCACAGACCGGCCCGCCAACAAGGGAGAAAGCGATGACATGGAAGCTTCCCGCCGCGCTGACGTTCGCGGCAGCCGCCCTGACCGCGGGCAATGCCACGGCCGCGCCCGCAGCGCCCGAACTAGGACGGATCACGTCCTACGCGCCGCAGCCGGCGAGCGATGACGCGATGCGTGAATTGCTCGGCGAAACCCGCGATCCGGCCGGCAAGCCGGTGCAGCTCGCCGGCAATTCCTCGTCGAACTCATCGTCGAACGGTTCATCCAACTCGTCTTCGAATTCGTCTTCCAACAGCTCATCGAATTCGTCCTCGAACTCATCGTCGAACCGTTCTTCCAACTCTTCGTCCAATCGGTCGTCGAATTCCTCGTCCAACCGGTCACGGGGCGGCAAGTCGCCGTTCGGCCAGTTCCGGTTCTGAACCGGAACAAAGAAAGGGGCCGGAAATCCGGCCCCTTTTTCTCGCCCTCAGCGTGCAGCCCGTGCCTTGAGACGATACCAGCCGGCACCTGCGATCGTATTGCGGTAGATCTTCTCTCTCTTGTCCACGTCCTCGCGCTTCTCGGCGCCTATCTCCGCCTCAATCGCGGTATCGTCGCGCCGGAACGGAATCACCTGAACGAGTGGCGTGCCCTTCTCGATGACATGCACCCCATCCGGTCCCGTCGCGAAGAACGGGAAGTGGATGTGCGCCGAATAGGTGTCGGTATCGACCACGCCGGAGACGCATTCGAACACCGGGTTCGGCCGGTTCAGCGGCGGCATGAACAGGCAGCTCCAGCCGGGCGGCGTGCGGATCGACCAGAAGTTATGAAACTTCGACGGCGGCCTGGGTTCGCGCGGATTGCCGGCGACCTGGTGCATGCCGTGGTTCGACACCATGACCCGGTCGAAGTCCCAGCCGGCATCGACGGTATTGCCGCCGTGCTTGATCTCGAGCCTGACGGTCGCCGCCAGCGGCAGCAGCCAGCCGGTCGCCATGGCGTCGAAGAACGGCATGCAGCGCTTGATTGTGAGGCCGCTGTCGTTAGCGCCGACCGCTCCCTTGTCGACAGGCGGCAGAGCGCGGAACCAGTCCGGCAGGACGGCCCTGGCCTGTATCGGCGGGGCGATGACACCCTCGTCCTCGGGCTCGCAGAGAAACCGGATGACTGGGGCGGTTCGAACCAAAGCTCGCAACATGATCTGCCTCCTCTTTGCCGAGGCAGAACGGACGGCGCTTCCGGTTTATTCCCAGCCGTTCTTGCGGAGCGCCTCTTCCTCCGCCGTGGAGAGCGGGCTCTGGGCGTCTAGATCATCGAGGACGGCGTCGAGGCTCGCGGCTCCGGAGGCGGGCGCGAAACCGCCCTCGCCCGACTCCGCAACTGCCGCGACGACATGCCAGCGGCCGTCCTGATGGCAGCCGAGACCCCGGACGGGCTTTCTTGCGGAGGTCTCGAACATCCGGCAAGTGCCCTGCTTCGTGCGGAAGGTAGAGAGCAGCTTCACCGCCCCGTCGCCCGCACCTAGGGTCTCGCCGGTGAGACTGGCATCCAGTGCGGTAACGAGAGCTTCGTTGGCAGCGAGGACACCATCGCCTGCTCTGTTCCCGAGGAAATAGCCGCCAAGACCCGCCGCCACCACCAGAGCAGCCGCCAACGGCAGCAGAGTCGATGTCGCCCAGCCGCGCTGAGCGGCGCTGTTCGCGGGCTGCATGACCGCCGCCACGAGCCGCTCCGGAAGCGGGTCCTGCAGATCGGCCGACAGAGTGTCCCGGGCGATGGCCCGCGACGTCCGGAACAGGCCGACCCGCCGCGCCAAGGCCGGATCGGCGGCGACGGCACGGGCGATGGCCTGCATTTCCTTCGGATCAAGCTCGCCGTCGGCATAGGCCATCAGCATCTCGTCGTTCACCTCCATCATCGCGAAACCTCTCTTCGCGCGGTCGCCCCTTCCGCCTTCATCAACGCCAATCTGGCCCGGGACAGCCGGCTCATCACCGTTCCGATCGGGATCTCCAGGACCTCGGCCGCGTCGCGATAGCTCATGTCATCGACGCAGACGAGGACGAGCACGGCGCGCTGATCCTCCGGCAGGGCGGCGATGCGGTCACGGACCGAGGCAAGTTCCAGCCGGCCTTCGGTGACGGCGCGGCCGTCATCTCCGGTGAGGTCGAACTTATCTTCCAGCGGCTCCTCGGCCGCGATGCGGTGCTTGCGGACCTCGTCGATGTGGTGGTTTCGCATGATGCGGAACATCCAGCTGTCGAGCCGCGTCCCCTGTGTCCATTGGCCAAGCGAGCGCAAGGCTCTCTCACAGGTCGCCTGCACGAGATCGTCCGCATCGGCGCTCGTACCGGCCAGGGCACGCGCGAACCGCCGCAGGCGCGGCAGGAGCAGGATCATCTGATGACGCGGATCGTTCGCCACTCGCCGTTCCCTGTGCGGGTTGAGAACGGCCCGCTTCGGGCTTTATTCCACGAGGGATGCATTTTCTGGCAGACGTGGGAATACTGAGGCGGAGGCTTCGTTTCCATCAAGTCCGCCCCGGAGTGGTCCCGTGAAAAAGCCCCTGCCCGCGCTCGTGCTCATTGCGATGGCGCTCGCCTTCTGGCCGTTCCCGCAGACCAGCGGCATCGGCCCGGTCGCTGCCTTGGCCGATGATGACGGCGATGACGGGGGAGACGACGGCGGAGGCCGGGGTCGCGGGAGCAGGGGCGGAGACGGCCCGCGCGGCTTCTCGCCCGGCGGAGGCACCGGCTTCTTCGATTTCCTTAGACCGCGCGAACGCGCTCAGCGCCGACCGGAACGAGCGGCCCCGATCCGCTTCCTGCCCGAGGAGATCGTGGTTGCCGGCATAGACGAGCGGACGCTCGACCTCCTCGCGGCGGACGGCTTTACGATAGTTGAACGAGCCGCGGTCGGCCGCGCCGGGCGGATGGTCGCGAGACTGCGCGAACCGCGCAACACGGCCTATGCCGCCGCGCGCACCCGCATTCTGGCGATCGCCCCCGACGCGATCGTCGACCTGAACCATGTCTACCGGACGAGCGAATTCGGCTGCCCGAAAGGGGCCTGCTCAGGACCGACCTTCATCGCCTGGCCGTCGCACGGCTGCAGGGCCAGGCCGCTGATCGGCATGATCGACACCGGCGTCGACCTCGCCCATCCAGCCTTCGCCGGCCGCGCGATCGAGGAGATGTCGGTAATCGGAGCCGGGCGCAAGCCGGCCAACAACGCCCATGGAACGGCGATCGCGGCACTTCTGGCCGGCGCACCTGAGAGCCGCACGCCCGGCCTCGTCCCGGATGCGCGGGTGATCGCTGTCGCCGCGTTCCACTTGGAGGGCCGGGCCGAGATCGCCGACGCGTTCTCGCTGACGCGCGGCATCGACCTCCTGGTCGAGCGGCGCGTCGACATTGTCAATCTCAGCCTCGCGGGAGACGACAACGCGGTCGTCGGAGCCGCGGTCAGCGCGGCGATCGATACCGGCATCGCCGTGGTCGCCTCGGCGGGCAATCGCGGTGCGGGCGCGGCACCCGCCTACCCGGCGGCCTATCCGGACGTGATCGCCGTCACGGCGATCGACGTGAAGCGGAGGCTCTACCGGCAGGCCGGCCGGGGCGAGCACCTCGATTTTGCCGCGCCCGGCGTGAAGCTCTGGACCGCCGCCGGCACCGGAGGCCGCTTCCGCTCCGGCACGTCTTATGCAGCGCCCTTCGTGACGGCGGCGCTCGCGGTCAAGCTGGCGCATGCGCCGGACCGGCCTTTGGGCGAGATCGTCTACGAGATGGCGAGCCAGGCCGACGATCTCGGCGAGGCCGGCCGCGACCCGCTCTACGGTTGGGGCCTGATCCAGGCGACCGAGCTCTGTACGCCAGTCGCGGACGCCGCATCGCCGGGCTGACGAAAGGCCGGTTGCGGCAAGCCACCGACCCCGGCACCATCGCCGGGTTGGAGGCCCCCCATGCGTATTCCAATCCTTCTCGCGTTCCTCGCTCTTTCCTTCGCCGCCAATGCCCAGGAAGCGCCGCTTCCGACCGCCCCGGAACGACCGAGCGGAACCACAACGAAGCAGGCGGTCACCGCGAAGAAATGGATGGTCGCCGCTGCCAATCCGGTCGCTGCGGAAGCGGGTGCGACGGTCATCCGCGCCGGAGGAAATGCAGTGGATGCGCTGGTCGCAATCCAGATCACGCTCGGCCTCGTCGAACCACAATCCTCCGGTCTCGGCGGCGGCGCCTTCCTCGTCTACTGGGACGCCAACGAGAAGCGCCTGACGACCTTCGACGGTCGCGAGACCGCGCCGATGGAAGCGACGCCGACGCTCTTTCAGGATGCCGACGGCAAGCCGCTGAAATTCCTCGATGCGGTCATCGGCGGCCGTTCGGTCGGCACGCCCGGCACGCCTCGACTGCTTGAAACCGTGCATCGCCGCTACGGCGCACTGGCCTGGAGCCGGCTGTTCGAGGAGCCGATCAAGCTAGCGGAGGACGGGTTCGCGGTCTCGCCGCGCCTTTCATCGCTGATTGCTGCGGAAGGTGATGTCCTGAAACGCGATCCAACAGCGCGCGCCTATTTCTACGACACGACCGGCGCGCTGCTTCCGGTCGGCGCGACGCTGAAGAACCCGGCCTATGCCGAGACACTCCGCGCCATCGCCGATGGTGGCGCCGACGCTTTCTACGAGGGCGCGATCGCGGCGGACATCGTCGCCACCGTGCGGAATGCTCCCGGCAATCCCGGCGTCCTTTCGGCCGACGATCTCCGCAATTACCGGGTCAAGGAACGCGGAGCCGTCTGCGCGCCCTATCGCGAACGGGAAATCTGCGGGATGGGACCGCCGAGCTCCGGCGCGCTGACCATCGGCCAGATCCTCGGAATGCTCGAGGGCTTCGACCTGAAATCGATCGGATCGAACGCAACATCCTGGCAGCTGATCGCCGACGCGTCCCGCCTCGCCTTCGCCGACCGCGACCGCTACATGGCGGACCAGGATTTCGTGCCGATGCCGACCGCAGGCCTGTTGTCGAAGGAATACCTCGCCGAACGTGCCGGCCTGCTCGCTTCCGGCACCAAGCTCGCCGAGGTCAAGCCCGGCAATCCGAAATGGAGCCATGCCTCGCTCTGGTCGGACGACGAGGCGCTGGAGCTTCCCTCCACGAGCCACATCGTCGTCGTCGACCGCGCCG
This sequence comes from Rhizobiaceae bacterium CPCC 101076, assembly GCA_003347645.1. GTDB lineage: Bacteria > Pseudomonadota > Alphaproteobacteria > Rhizobiales > Methylopilaceae > Flaviflagellibacter > Flaviflagellibacter deserti. The sequence goes on from QDFX01000024.1 coordinate 20,779, forward strand.
GCAACGTCGCCTCGATGACGACGACGATCGAGGCCGGCTTCGGCTCGCGTCTGATGGTGCGCGGTTTCCTGCTCAACAACGAGCTGACCGATTTCTCATTCAAGTCGCAGGCCGACGGCGTGCCGATCGCCAATCGCGTCGAGCCCGGCAAGCGCCCGCGCTCCTCGATGTCGCCGACCATCGTGCTGAAGGACGGCAAGCCCGAGCTTGCCTTGGGCTCTCCCGGCGGCAGCCAGATCATCGGCTATGTCGCGAAGGCGCTGATCGCCCATTACGACTGGGGCATGGACGTCCAGTCGGCGATCTCCCTGCCGAACGTGCTGAACCGTTTCGGCGTGATGGAGATCGAGAAGGGAACGCCCGCCGAGACCATGGCGGCGACGTTCCAGGCGATGGGCTACGAGGTGAAGATCGATGCCATGACGTCGGGTCTGCAAGCTATCGCGATCGGCCCGGAGGGGCTTACCGGCGCGGCTGACCCGCGCCGGGAAGGTGTGGCCATCGGGGAGTAGGTATTCCCCCGAACGCTCTCATTGCCGGGCTCGACCCGGCAATCCAGCCGACTTGGCGAGGCCGGTCTGGATGCCCGGGTCAGGCCCGAGCATGAGGGCAACAATTGTCGTCGTCCTCCGGTCAAGCCGGAGGACGACGACTCGGACTAGGCCGCCTGCATGCCGAGGAACTGCTGCAGCTCCGGCGTCCTCGGCGAGGCGAACACCTCGCCGGGCGGTCCGATCTCGTGGACGCGGCCCTGATGCATGAAGACGACGCGCGAGCAGACATCGCGGGCGAAGCGCATCTCGTGCGTCACCATCAGGAGCGTCATGCCCTCGGAGGCCAGCTCCTTCACCACCGCCAGCACTTCCTGAACCAGTTCCGGATCGAGCGCGGAGGTGATCTCGTCGCAAAGAAGCGCGATCGGCTCCATCGCCAGCGCGCGGGCGATCGCCACGCGCTGCTGCTGTCCGCCGGAGAGCTCGTCCGGATAGGCGTCGAATTTGTGCAGCAGGCCGACGCGGTCGAGCTGGCGGCGCGCCATCGCCTCGGCGGCGTCCTTCTTCACCTTCTTCACGACCATCTGCGACAGCATCACGTTCTTGCCGGCGGTCAGGTGCGGGAAGAGGTTGAAGCCCTGAAAGATCATGCCGACCTTCAGCCGCAGCGCCTTCAGGTGCAGGTCGTCCGGCAGAAGCTGCGCGCCGGCGACGGCGATCGTGCCGGCATTGATCGTCTCGAGGCCGTTGATGCAGCGCAGCAAAGTCGACTTGCCCGATCCGGACTTGCCGATGATCGCGATCACCTCGCCGGAATTGACGTCGATATTGATGCCCTTGAGAACCTCGTTCGAGCCGAAGCTCTTGCGCACCTCAGTGATTTCGATGAGCGACATTGAGCTTCCTTTCGAGAATCTGGCTTGATTTCGAGAGCGGCCAGCACAGCGCGAAATAGATGAGCGCGACGAAGCCGTAGACGGTGAAGGGCTGGAAGGTGGCGTTGGTCACCATGGTCCCGGCTTTCGAGAGTTCGACGAAGCCGATGATCGAGGTCAGCGCCGTGCCCTTGACCACCTGCACCGAGAAACCGACGGTCGGCGGCACGGCGATCTTGAGCGCCTGCGGCAGCACCACCCAGCGCATCTGCTGCATGTAGCCCATGCCCAGGCTGGACGAGGCCTCCCACTGCCCCTTGGCGATCGCCTCGACGCAGCCGCGCCAGATCTCGGCGAGGAAGGCCGCGGTCCAGAGGGTCAAGGCAAATCCCGCCGCGAGCCAGGCCGGCACATTGATACCGAACAGGCCGAGGCCGAAGAAGGCGAGGAACAGCTGCATCAGGAGCGGCGTGCCCTGGAAGACCTCGATATAGACCTTCGCCGCACGCCGCAGCCCGGCGAACTTGCCGATGCGGGCGAACAGGACGAGCAGGCCGACGATCCCACCGCCGATGAAGGAGACAAGCGACAGGACGACGGTCCAGCGCGCCGCCAGGAGTAGGTTGCTGACGATGTCCCACGTCGAGAACTGGATCATCGCGCGGCCCTCCTCGGGAAGAGAGTAAAGCCGACGCCGCGCAGCACCTGACGCAGCAGGATCGCAAGCAGGAGATAGATCGCGGTCGAAACAGCATAGGCCTCGAAGGCGCGGAAGTTTCGCGACTGGATGAAGTTCGCCGCAAAGGTCAGGTCTTCCGCCGCGATCTGCGATACCGCGGCCGAGCCGAGCATGACGATCACGATCTGCGACGAGAGCGCCGGCCAGATACGCTGGAGAGACGGGATCAGAACGACGTACCAGAACGTCTGGAAACGCGACATTCCGAGACTGGCGCCTGCTTCGAATTGCCCCTTCGGCGTCGCCTGGATACCGGCGCGGATGATTTCGCAGCTATAGGCGCCGAGATTGATGATCATCGCGAGATTCGCCGCCTGGAGCTCGCTCATCTGCACGCCGAGCGAAGGCAGGCCGAAGAACACGAAGAACAGCTGGATCAGGAACGGCGTGTTCCGGATCATCTCGACATAGGTGGCGACCACCGGCCGAAGCCATGCCGGGCCGAGCGCGCGAACCCAGGCGCAGGCGCCCCCGAGCGCGACACCGAACAGGGCGCCGATCGCGATCAGCTGCAGGGTGATGCCGACGCCCTTCAGCAGGACCGGCCAATATTCGGCAATCCAGCCGAATTCGAAGTGATAGCCCATCGTTTCCCCCCGCGCTTGAGACCCGACGGCGATGGTGCCGCCGGGCTCCGGTCAGAGGATCAGATGTCGGCCGGCAGGTCCGAACCGAGCCATTTCTGGGCAATCGCGTTCAGCTCGCCGCTTTTCTTGGCGTCGGCGATGATCGCGTTGAGCTTCTCCAGAAGCGCCGGCTCGTTCTTGTTGAGGCCGACGAAGCACGGCGAGTTCTTGATCAGGAACTTGATCTCCGGGCGCTTCGGCGGCTTGCGGGCGATGATCGCCGCAGCCACGACGTTACCCGTGGCAATTGCCTTCACCTGACCGGAGAGAAACGCCGAGATCGTGCCGTTGTTGTCCTCGTAGCGTTTGATGTCGGTGCCTTCCGGCGCGATCTTCGTCAGTTCAAGATCCTCGACCGCGCCGCGCGTCACGCCGACGGTCAGCCCCTTCAGGTCCTCCGCCTTCGCGACAGCCAAATCGGCCGGAGCGAAGACGCCGTTGAAGAACGGCGCATAGGCGGTGGAGAAGTCGATGACCTTCTCGCGATCCGGATTCTTGCCGAGGCTGGAGATGACGAGGTCGACCTTGTTGGTCTGCAGGTACGGAATGCGGTTGGCGCTGGTAACTGGCACGAGTTCTAGCTTCACGCCGAGCTTGGAGGCGATCAGCGCGGCCATGTCGACGTCGTAGCCGACGGGCTTCATGTCGGTGCCGACACTGCCGAAAGGCGGGAAGTCCTGCGGAACGGCGATGTTGATCGTGCCACGCTTGGTGATGTCGGCCAGCGCGTCCGCCTTCACGGTCGGCGCGTGGGCGAAGATGGCGGCCGCGGTCGCGGCGGCGATGAGGAAATGACGGCGGTTCATGGCGTGCTCCTTCACTTGATCTGGTTGATCGGCTTCCTGTGATCGGGCCCCGGTTCGTCCGGGACGGTTTTCGCTGAAGAGGGTTTTGCATCGCTCGTGCCGGGCACAAGGATGTCTCGTAGATCGGCGAGCGGATCGGTGCGCGCGGTGAGGTCGAGCCCGGCCTCGACGCGATCGAGATGCTCGGCCATCAGCTTCGCGGCGAGCGGCAGGTCGCCGGCTTCGAGCGCGTCGAGGATGATGCCGTGGTCGTCGCTCGATTCCTCGGCGGCGTCGCTCGACTGGTAGAGCATCGAGATCAGGGTCGTGCGGGCGGTCAGGTTCTGCAGGATCTCGGTCAAGACCGGATTGCCGAACGCCTCGGCCAGATGGACGTGGAAGTCGCCGAGCAGGCAGACCCGCGACGTCACGTCCGGCCCTTGGATGGCGGAATGCTCGGCCTCGACGTGCTCGCGGAGATGCTTGAGGGTCTCGGGCGGGATCTGGCCGATCGACAGCATCAGTCCCGTCTCGATGACCTTCCGCGCCTCATAGGCCGCATGCGCCTCGCCGGCCGACGGCTCGACGATGAACCAGCCGCGCCGGGCGCTGACCTGAACGATGCCCCTGGTCTGCAGCCGCATCAAAGCTTCGCGGACGAGCGTGCGCGAAACGCCGTAGAGACCGGCCAGAACGCTCTCGCCAAGTCGCGTGCCGGGCCTGAACCGCCCCGCCAGCACGGCTGCGATGATTGACGCCTCGATCTGATCCTGTTCGCTTGGCACGTCTTGTCCCGCAGTCTTGTATACGAGACAGGTAGGCAAGCACTGTGCCAAACGGGAAACCGTTGAAAATCAAGGAGTCAGACGGCGATGGTGAATTTGCCAAACGCCGAGAATCGCGTCACCTGCCCGTAAATTCATCACGGGACTTTTCTTGAGCAGCAGGGTCGTGGCAGGCTTGCCGCTTGCGCCGCTCGTGGCATCGCTCCTGCATAGGGAGCGGGTCATTCTTTCGAGGATCATCATGACACGCCGTTCGTTCGTCGCCTGCCTCTTCGCCGTCGTTGCGCTCTGCGCGATGGCCCTGTTCTCCGCCCCGCCGGCCTCGGCCAAGGACAAGCCGCTCAAGGTCGCCGCCGTCTACACCGTGCCGGTCGAGCAGCAATGGGTCAGCCGCATCCACATCGCGCTCAAGGCCGCCGAGGCGCGCGGCGACATCACCTACAAATTCTCCGAGAACGTCGCGAACACCGACTACGAGCGCGTGATGCGCGAATATGCCGAACAGGGTTCGGACCTGATTTTCGGCGAGGCCTTCGCCGTCGAGAAGGCGGCCCGCAAGGTCGCCGCCGACTATCCCAAGATCGCCTTCGTGCTGGGCTCGTCGTTCGGTCCGGAGAAGCCGAACCTCTCGGTGTTCGACAATTACATCCAGGAGCCCGCCTACCTTACCGGCATGGTCGCGGGCAAGCTGACGAAGTCGAACAAGATCGGCATGGTCGGCGGCTATCCGATCCCCGAGGTCAACCGGCTGATGAACGCCTTCATGGCCGGCGCCAAGGAGGTCAATCCGGACGTCAAGTTCTCGATCTCGTTCATCGGCTCCTGGTATGACCCGCCGAAGGCCAAGGAAGCGGCCTTCGCGATGATCGATCGTGGCGCGGACGTGATGTACGCCGAGCGCTTCGGCGTCTCCGACGCCGCCAAGGAGCGCGGCGTGAAGGCCATCGGCAACGTCATCGACACGTCCAAGGACTATCCCGGCACGGTCGTCGCCTCGGCACTGTGGCACATGGAGCCGACCGTCGACTACGCGATCAAGCAGGTGCTCGCCGACAAGTATCAGGCCGAGAACGTCGGCCCGATGAGCGAGATGAAGTCGGGCGGCGCAAGCCTCGCCCCGCTCGATCCGGCCGTCGTTCCGAAGGATGTCGCGGACCTCGTCATGGCAAAGGAAAAGGCCATCAAGGACGGTTCGTTCAAGGTCGCGGTCGACGACAAGGAACCGAAGCCGACCATGTAAGATACAAGGGGCCGCGTTCACGCGGCCCCTTCTTCATATGCCCGAGCTGCCCGCCCACAACCACGCTCCGTTCGCCCTCTCGATCGCGGGCGTGACAAAGCGCTTCGGCCCGCTGGTCGCGAACGACGCGATCAGCCTCGATCTTCGTCGCGGCGAGATTCTCGCCCTTCTCGGCGAGAACGGCGCCGGCAAGACCACATTGATGAGCGTGCTGTTCGGCCATTACCTCGCCGACGAGGGCGCAATCTTCGTCGCCGATGGAGAGGGATCGCTCGCCCCACTTCCTCCCGGCTCGCCGAAGGCCGCTCTCGCGGCCGGAATTGGCATGGTTCACCAGCATTTCACGCTGGCGGACAATCTCTCCGTTCTCGACAACATCACGCTCGGCACCGAGAGCCTCTGGCAGTTCTGGAAGAACGATCGCACCGCAATGGCGCGGCTGAAGGAATTGCAGCGGACATCCGGCCTTCATGTCGACCTCGATGCCCGAGTCGGCCGCCTGTCGGTCGGAGAGCGCCAGCGTGTCGAGATCCTGAAGGCGCTCTATCGTGGCGCGCGCATCCTGATCCTCGACGAACCGACCGCCGTGCTGACACCGCAGGAAAGCGATGCGCTGTTCGCGACGCTGAAGCGGCTGACCGCGACCGGCCTTTCGGTGATTTTCATCTCGCACAAGCTGAACGAGGTTCTGGCCGTGGCCGACCGCGTCGCGGTGCTGCGCGGCGGCAGGAAGGTCGCCGAGATCGACGCGAAGTCAGCCAATCGCGCGCTACTCGCCGAGACCATGGTCGGCACCGCCGTGCAGCCGAGCGTGCGCCGCGCGCACGAACCCGGCGCAACGATCATCGAACTGAAGGACGTCCGCGCTCCGGACCCGCGCGGCAGGCAGGCGCTGGAAAGCGCGAGCTTCGCGATCCGCGCGGGAGAAATCCTCGGTATCGCCGGCGTGGCCGGTAATGGCCAATCGGCCCTCGCGGCACTCGTCTGCGGTCTGGTTGCACCGACCGAGGGTTCGGTTTCCATCCAAGGCGAGACCGTCAGCCGTTTCTCGCCGCGCGATCTGATGCAATCCGGCATCGGCCGCATTCCCGAGGATCGCCATCATGACGGCGTCGTCGGGACGATGAAGCTCTGGGAGAACCTAGCACTGGAAGACATCCGCAGCAGCGAATGCCAGCAGGCGGGCCTTCTCCGCCGAGGGGCACTCAAGGATCGCGCACGCGCCGCCATCAAGACCTTCGACGTGCGAGGCGGCGGTCCGGAGACCGAGGCGCGGCTTCTCTCCGGCGGCAACATGCAGAAGGTCATCCTGGCCCGCGTGCTCGACCGCGAACCGCGCGTCATCCTCGCCAACCAGCCGACGCGCGGACTCGATGTCGGCGCGGTCTCCTTCGTCCATCAGCGCCTGCTCGACGCGCGGGCGAAGGGAGCCGCCATCCTGCTGATGTCCGAGGACCTCGACGAACTCCTCGCTTTGTCCGACCGCGTCGGGGTGATGTATCGCGGCACGCTCAGCACCATTCGGCCTGCGGGAGAGATGACCGTCCGCCGCCTCGGCCTGCTGATGGCCGGCCAGAACGCCGATCTCGGGGACGCCGCATGATCCGGCTGGAACCGCGCCAGGAATATTCATGGCTGATGGCGGTCGCGGCCCCGGTTGTCGCCGCCGTGGTTGCGCTCGCGCTCGCGGCGATTCCGCTTCTCGTCGCCGGGGCGCCGCTCGGAAAATCCTATGCCGCGATGTTCGGCGGCGCGCTCGGCTCGCAATTCGCGCTGGCCGAAACATTGACCCGGACGACACCGCTGATTCTCACCGGTCTCGCCGTCGCCGTTGCCTTCCGTGCCCGCCTCTGGAACATCGGCGCCGAGGGGCAGCTCTATGCCGGAGCGCTCGCCGCTGTCGTTCTCGGCTCGGGCGCGATCGACGCTCCGTCCTGGATACTGGTCCCGACGCTCCTCCTTGCGGGCGCCACGGCGGGCGCCTTGCTGATGGCGATCCCGACCGCGCTGAAACTCCGCTTCTCCGTCGATGAGGTCGTCACCAGCCTCCTGCTCAATTTCGTCGTCCTGCTGTTCGTCTCGATGATGCTCGAAGGCCCGCTGAAGGACCCGATGTCGCTCGGCTGGCCGCAGTCCGAGTCGATCGTGGACGCCGGCACCCTGCCCGCGCTCATCGCCCGCACCCGCGTCCATGCCGGCCTGATCATCGCTCTGGCGATGGCGGTCATCATGCAGGTGATCATGTCCCGGACCGTGTGGGGCTTCGAAATCCGTGCCGTCGGCAGCAATCCCTCGGCCGCCCGCTTCGCGGGCATGTCGACGACTACCGTGATGCTCCGCGTCGGCCTCGTCTCCGGCGCTCTGGCCGGCCTCGCGGGCGTCGGCGAGGTGGCCGGGCTCAAGGGCTATCTCACACACGATCTGTCGCCCGGCTTCGGCTATTCCGGCATCGTCGTCGCCATGCTCGCGGGTCTCCACCCGCTCGGCGTCGTGGCTTCGGCGTTCTTCGTCGCGGCCGTGTTCGTCGGCGCCGACAGCATGAGCCGCGCGGTCGGCGTGCCGAGCTATATCGCCAATCTCACGGTCGCGGTCGCGCTCCTTGCCGTGCTTGTAGGCGGCGTTCTCACCCGCTACCGCATCCGCCTCCAGAAGCCGGGGGCGCGGATTGTCTGAGCTGTTCGACATGCTGACCGCCGCGGCCTTCTGGGCCGCCGCTATCCGCATCGCAACGCCTTTGATCTTCGGCACGCTCGGCGAACTGATCTGCGAGCGCGCCGGCGTGCTCAATCTCGGCATCGAGGGCATCTTCACCGCAGGCGCAATGTCGGGCTGGATGACGGTCTATTTCGGCGGCGATCTCTGGCTAGGCGTCCTCGTCGCGGCGCTCGTCGGCGCCGGTTTCGGCCTGCTGCACGCGATCCTGACCGTACCGCTCGGCCTGTCCCAGCACGTCACGGGCCTCGGCATCACGCTGCTGGCGACCTCGGCCTCCTACTTCACCTACCGCATCGCCTTCCCGAACGTCTCCTCGCCACCGCGAATCGAGCCGTTCCAACCAATCTCGATTCCGGGACTGTCGGACATTCCCTTCATCGGCCCGGCACTGTTCCAGCAGACGCCGCTGACCTATTTCGCGGTCCTGCTCGTCGTCATGGTCGCCTATGTGATGGCAAGGACGCCACTCGGCCTCGCCATCCGCGCTTCGGGCGAGAACCCGGCCGCCGTCGATGCGCAGGGCCTCAGCGTCTATGGACTTCGCATCGGCGCGGTGATGGCCGGCTCGGCACTGATGGCGATCGGCGGCGCGTTCCTCACCCTATCCGCGTTCAACGCCTTCTTCTTCGAGATGATCGCCGGGCGCGGCTGGATCTGCATCGCGCTCGTCGTCTTCGCATCCTGGATGCCCGGCAAGGCGCTGCTCGGCGCGCTTCTGTTCGGCGCCTTCGATGCATTGCAAGTCCGGTTGCAGCAGACGGTCGGCGGCGCGATCCCCTACCAGATCTTCCTAATGCTGCCCTATCTCCTGTCGATCCTCGCACTCGTGATGATGTCCCGCCGCGCCGCCTATCCCAACGCGCTCATGATTCCCTTCATCAAAGGCCAGCGCTCGTGAACCCCGATCTCATTATCCGCAACGCTACGCTTCCCGATGGCCGCACAGGTCAGGACATCGCCGTCTCCGACGGGAAGATCGCCGAGATCCGTCCGGCAATCGAGGAGAAGGGCGCGCGGGAGATCGAAGTCCTGGGCCAGCTCGTCTCGCCGCCTTTCGTCGATGTCCATTTCCACATGGACGCGACCTTGTCGCTCGGCATTCCGCGCCTCAACCGTTCGGGCACGCTGCTCGAAGGCATCGCGCTTTGGGGCGAGCTGAAGCCGATCCTGACCGCCGAGGCCGTGGTCGAGCGGGCACTGCGTTATTGCGATCTCGCGGTCTCGCGCGGCCTCCTCGCCATCCGCTCGCATGTCGATGTCTGCGACGACCGGCTGACTGGCGTCGAGGCCCTGCTGGAGGTGAAGAAGAGGGTCGCGCCGTATCTCGACCTCCAACTTGTCGCCTTCCCGCAGGACGGGTTCTACCGCTCGCCGACCGCTGAGAAGAACCTCATCCGTGCGCTCGACATGGGCGTCGACGTCGTCGGCGGCATCCCACATTTCGAGCGCACCATGGCGGACGGTGCCGCCTCCGTCCGCGCGCTCTGCGAGATCGCCGAGAAGCGCGGGCTCCTCGTCGACATGCATTGCGACGAGACGGACGATCCGATGTCGCGCCACATCGAGACCCTCGCCTACGAGACGCAGCGCCTCGGCCTTCAAGGGCGGGTGACGGGCTCGCACCTCACCTCCATGCATTCCATGGACAATTACTACGTCTCGAAGCTCCTGCCGCTGATCGCGGAGGCCGGAGTCCACGCCGTCGCCAACCCGCTCATCAACATCCAGATTCAGGGTCGCCACGACACCTATCCGAAGCGCCGCGGCATGACGCGCGTGCCGGAGCTCCGCGCCCACGGCGTCAACGTCGCCTTCGGCCATGACTGCGTGATGGACCCCTGGTACTCCCTCGGTTCCGGAGACATGCTCGACGTCGCCCACATGGCGATCCACGTCGCCCAGATGACCAGCCGCGAGGCGATGAAGTTCTGCTTCGACGCCGTGACCGCGAGCTCGGCGAAGATCATGGGCCTCGAAGGCTACGGGCTGGAGCCGGGCTGCAATGCCGACATGGTCGTGCTGCAGGCGACGGACCCGATCGAGGCGATCCGCCTGAAGGCGAACCGCCTGTTCGTGATCCGCCGCGGCAAGGTGATCGCCGAGACGCCGGCGGTCGAGACGAGATTGACTCTGGACGGGCGGCCGGGCCTGGTGAATGGCGCAGCCTATGGGCCGATGGAGGCGAACTGACCTCATGGTGAGCCGCGAGCGCAGCTCGCGTGTCGAACCATAAGCCGCAAACTCCGAGTTTGCGGCAATCCTTCGAAACGGCCCTTCCGGCCGGCTCAGGATGAGGACGTTACTTCGTCCCGAACAGCCTATCGCCCGCATCGCCGAGACCTGGGCGGATATAGCCGTGGCTGTCGAGCTGCCGGTCGATCGCGGCCGTGTAGACCGTCACGTCCGGATGTGTTTCCGCGACCACCGCGAGCCCCTCCGGCGCGGCCAGCAGGCAGACGAACCTGATCTTCTTCGCGCCCGCCTGCTTCAGCCGCCCGATCGCAGCCGCCGCCGAATGGCCGGTCGCCAGCATGGGATCGACGACCACCGTCAGGCGCTCGCCGAGATCATCCGGAACCTTGATGTAGTATTCGACCGGAACGAGCGTCTCGGGGTCGCGGTAGAGGCCGACATGGCCGACACGCGCCGACGGCACGAGATCGAGCATGCCGTCCAAAATGCCGTTGCCCGCGCGGAGAATGGAGACGAAGCAGAGCTTCTTTCCGGCAAGGATCGGCGCCGTCATCGGCTCGAGCGGCGTCTCGATTTCGATCGTCTCGAGCGGCAAATCGCGCGTGACCTCATAGGCGAGGAGGAGCGACACCTCCGAGACGAGCCGCCTGAAATCCGTCGTCGGCTGGTCCTTCCGCCGCATCAAGGTCAGCTTGTGCTGCACCAAAGGATGATCGACGACGATCACATTGCCCGTTCCGGCCATTCCCCATTCCCCCAGGTCAAAACACCGTTCCGTCGCTCAGGACCTGCAAAGGCGGACCGCCGCCCTCGCGCTTTTCCCTCGCGATCTTGCGCCCCGCCGCCCAGGTGCCGCCCTCCAGCACCCGCGCCAGCGGCATCTCGGCCGCGCTCTTGCCGAGCCTTGCACGAACCGGATCCGCGATCCGGTCGAGCAATGCCAGGGTCAGGGCGCGCCATTCCACCACCGCCTCATGATCGACCGGCAACGCGGTTTCCGCCAGTTTTGGATCACGCAACTCCAGCACGCCGAGATCGAGGAAGAGGCCGCCATTGCGGTATTCCGGCAGGCCGGTCAGGTCGTCGAGGCCCGTCACCGGGATACCGGCATCCTCGAATATCTCGACCAGCGAATAGCTCAGCCATTGCGAAAGTTTGTGGAACGGTACGAGCCCGTTCGTGGCGTCGTCAGCAACGATGCCCGAATGCCTCCAGACATCGCCGAGGTTCTCGTTGCCGAGCGCGATCCGCGACGGCCAGATCGGACCGAAGCCGGCGATCACCGCGGCAAGGATGGTGCGGGCCGGCAGTTCGCCGTCGACGGTCTTGCCCTTGAGCGCGTCGTAGAGCGAGCCGATCCTCGGCTCGTCATCGCCAAAGAGGTCCGGGCGTGAGCGCAAGGCCGCGCCAAGCGCACGCATGAGGTTTGCGCGGCCCTCGACGCCGACCAGAGGATTGGTCGGTTCAACCTGGAAACACGCCGCGATGTCCGAGGCCGATACTCTCTCCAATCCCGACGCATCGGCCCGTAGAGGGCGCTCCGGATCGGCGGAGAACGCTCCGGCTCGGAACGCATGCAGACTCGCGACCGCAAGTCCCTCCGAGCGGCCGATCGAGAGATGGGTGCCCGGCTCCTCGAACATCCAGTCGGGACCGGCGCCGGCGTCGAGCAGCACGCTCGGGACGCAGAGATCGAACCTGATGCGGGCAATCGCATCGGCGTCGAGCTCGCCGAGATCCGCAGCAAGCGCCGCCCAGCGGTCCACTCCCCCGGCCGCGAAATGCCGCCAGCGCGCGTGATAGGGAATGTCGAGATCGGGATAGTTCGAGCGGATGACCTCGGCGACATAGTCTGCCGCCGACTCCAGCCGCTCCAGATGCAAGGCGAAGTGTTTGAGCCGTCCCTGTCCGGCAAGCGCGAGCAGAGCGTGGCAGCGCTCGCGGATCGCCTCCGGCGTGCGGAGCCAGCGGACAGCCGCTTCGGTGTCTTCCTTGATCGCTACCGTCACGCGTCGAGCCCGCGGCCTTTCGCGATGCCGAGTTCCGCGCTGTCCGGAACCTGGTCGGTGAAGTAGCCGGCCGCCTTCTTGGCGTCCATCTCCACCCGCGCATCGGCAGGGATCAGTTCGTCGGGAATCGGAATGCGTTCGACGACCTCGATGCCGCTCGCGACGATCGGCGCGTATTTCATGTTGCTCATCGAGACGAGACGGTCGATCCGGCTGATGCCGAGCCAGTGCAGCACGTCCGGCATCAACTCCTGGAAGCGCATGTCCTGCACGCCTGCGACGCATTCGGTCCGCTGGAAATAGGCGTCCGCGCGGTCGCCGCCCTCCTGCCGCTTGCGGGCGTTGTAGACGAGGAACTTGGTCACCTCGCCGAGCGCGCGGCCTTCCTTGCGGTTATAGACAACCGCGCCGACGCCGCCCTCCTGGGCCGTCTGTACGCACACTTCGACACCATGCGCGAGATAGGGCCTGCAGGTGCAGATGTCCGAGCCGAATACGTCGGAGCCGTTGCATTCGTCGTGCACGCGGCAGGCGATGATCGTCTCCTTGCGTCCGAGCTTCCTCGGGTCGCCGAACAGATAGACCGTGGTCCCGCCGATCGGCGGCAGGAATATCTTGAGATCGGGCCGGGTCACGAGTTCGGGGAACATGCCGCCGGTGTGCTCGAAGAGATGGCGGCGAAGCTCGGTCTCGCGAATGCCGAAGCGGCGCGCGACGCCTTCGAGCTGCCATACCGGTTCGATGGCGATCTTGGTGACGCGGATATCGCCGTTGGGAGCGAGGATCTCGCCGTCCGCCTTCAGCCGCCCGGCCCGTATCGCATCGCCGATCTCGGGCATGTTGATATGCGCCTTCGTCACCGCTATCGACGGTCGGACGTCGGCGCCCGCCGCGATGTCTTCGGCGAAGCCGCCGGGAACGTGTCCCCAGGGATCGAGCGAGACGATCTTGCCGCCATCCGCCCATTGCGGGAACGGGCCGATCGGTTCGGCCGGGGCGGTGTTCGTCAGGTCGGGCTTATGGTCGGCGTCGAGCTGGCCGGCCGCGACCGCCAAAGCGCGATAGAGCGAATACGATCCCGAATGAGCGCCGATGGCATTGCGGCCTGCGGAGCGCGGCGTCGCGATGACGGGGCCGCGGCTCTTCTGGTCACCCGCGCCCCAGAGAACTGGTCGCGGCGCGCTGCTCGAATTTCCGGGATGTGAGGTGAGGACGATCGGCTGAGGAATCTGCCGGTCGTTGCCGCGTGTCGGAAGGTCCTGGTCCATACACACTACTCGCGCCGGCAGGAGGGTCCGCCGGATCAAGCAATTAAGTGTACATGAGCGTGAAAGAACCGCAACGGAGGGTCAGCCATGCGTCCCGGGCGGTCATTTCCCAGCCAAACCAGCCTTAAATGTAAACAGCTGATGAATATGTTTCGAGCCAAGAAACATATTCCGTGGTCCGATGACACACGCTCGCAATAGTCGAAGGCTAAAAAGCCCTCGCTTCAGACGAGCTCCATTGTGATTCGAGTGCTGTCCAGCTTCACGCAGGCCAGCAGGAGGATCACTCACCACCTTCAATAGCCAATCACGGAAAGGAGAACACCATGGCGCACGTCTCTATGCAGTCCGGTCTCTCCGCGACGACCGAAACCTCCTCGCTGCGCGACCTTCTGGTCAAAATGCAGACGGTATGGTCCGCCGTGGCCAATCGCTATGTCGCGGGCGGAATGCTCTCACATCTCGACGACCGCATGCTGTCGGATATCGGCATCAGCCGTGGCGATGTCGAAAGCGCGTTCGCGGAACCTGTGTGGCGCGATCCGACGACCCGGCTTGCCCTGCTTGCGACCGAACGCCGTACAGGCTCGCGTGAGCTGAATACGGAAACGCTCGACGCGGCAGCGTGATCTCAAGGACGAGCCCCGCGGCTCGTCCTTTTCATTTCAGCCCAGCATGTCGCGAACGAGCGGCATGACCTTCTCTCCGTAAAGCTCGATACAGCGCATCGCCTTCTCATGCGGCAGCGTGCCCGCGCTGTACTTCATGTCGAACCGCGACACGCCGAGCGCCTTCACCGTTCCCGCGATCTTCCGCGCCACCGTTTCCGGCGAACCGACATAGAGCGAGCCGTGATCGGCTTCCTGGTCGAATTCGGAGCGCCCCATCGGCGGCCAGCCGCGCTCAGCGCCGATCCTGTCGCGCATCACCTTGTAGTCTGGCCAAAGCTCCTCGCGCGCCTGCTCGTCGGTGTCCGCGACGTAACCCGGCGAATGCACGCCGATCGGCGGAAGCGGACGGTCGAGCTGCTCGAACGCGCGGCGGTAGAGATCGACATAGGGGGCGAAACGCTTCGGATCGCCGCCGATGATCGCGAGCATCAAAGGCAGGTTGTAGCTGGCTGCGCGGACGACCGATTGCGGGCTGCCGCCGACGCCGATCCAGGTCTTCAGCTCACCGCCTTCGACCGTCGGAAAGACCCGCTGATTGTTCAGCCCGGCGCGCGTCGTGCCGCTCCAGGTGACGGCTTCGTCGCGCAAGAGATGCACGAACAGGTCGAGCTTCTCCTCGAATAGCGTCTGGTACTGGTCGAGGTCATAGCCGAACAGCGGGAAGGATTCGGTGAAGGAACCGCGGCCGAGGATCACCTCGGCACGGCCGTTCGAGACTGCGTTCAGCGTCGAGAAGCGCTGGAACACGCGCACCGGATCGTCCGAGCTCAGCACAGTCACCGCCGAACCGAGCCTGATACGCTCCGTCCGGCCAGCGATCGCGGCAAGGACCATTTCGGGAGAGGACACGGCGAAGTCGGCGCGGTGATGTTCGCCAACGCCGATGAAATCGACGCCGAGCCTGTCGGCCAGTACCGCCTCGTCGACGAGGTTGCGGATCACCTGCGCGTGGGGCAGCGGCTTGCCGTCGGCTCCTCTCGTCACGTCGCCGAACGTGTCGAGCCCAAGTTCAATCGCCGATGTCATGAATTCCTCTGGTCAATCGCGGCGAATGCCGCAATCCGCCATATGGTAAGGCCTTACCGCGTGCGGAACCGCCTGCGAACTGCCTGGACGCCAAGCTTCGATGGCATTCCTGCAATTTGATAGGCATTCCCTATCATCGCATCTGGTGGCGGAAATAACCTCCTAACCAAATCGCGCATCGCCCCGGCCGACAACCGAGGATCAGCGGCAAGACTGCGTGTACGACAAGAAAGGCAGCTTCGGCCAGTAAGCTTCCACGGTCCGGCCACTTCGTGCGGCCGGACGTAATCTGTTGACCAAGCGCTTTGCTTCGCGCTCGCCCTCCCAATCTATTGATGTACGATATTCCCGAGCGGGATTCGGCCACACCCGCGGGCGTGAGGGTGGAGTGATCGTTCACGGCACACATGACGGATGGCTCGTCGCGTTGTCTGTCCTTGTCGCGATCGCCGCGTCCTACACCGCGCTCGACCTTGCCTCACGCATCCAAAATTCTATCGGCCGCACCCGTCTATCGTGGCTCGTTACGGCCGCGATCGCCATGGGCGGCGGTATCTGGGCGATGCATTTCATCGCCATGCTCGCTTTCGGCATGCCGATGCGGGTCAGCTACGATGTCGGGCTGACGATCGTTTCCCTTCTTTTGCCGATCCTCGTCACAGGCTTCGGCTTTTTCATCGTTTCGCAGCGCCCGGGCAGCCTTTTTGCGCTGCTGGGCAGCGGTCTCGTCATGGGGATCGGCATCGTCCTCATGCACTATATGGGCATGGCGGCGATGCGGATGCCGGCGGCCCTCAGTTATGACCGTTTCTGGGTGGCAGTCTCGGTCCTGATCGCCATCGGCGCCGCAACCGTCGCGCTTTGGCTCGCCGGGCGCGATACGTCGCACAAAGTTCGGGCCATCGCTGCGGTCGTCATGGGCTTTGCCATCTCCGGCATGCACTACACGGCGATGGTCGCGGCCACCTTCACCGGCCAACACACGGTGGATCGAGGCCATGGCGCCGCGAGCATCGACCAGACAGTCCTGGCGCTCGGCCTCGCGGCCCTGACCTTTTTCATTCTCTTCCTTGCCTGGGCAGCGGCTCTGTTCGACCGGCGCTTCGCCGCGATCGCAGTGCGCGAAGCACTGGCCGGCGAGGAGCGTTTCCGGAATCTCTACAAACGCACCCCTCTGCCTCTCTTCAGTCTCAATGCGTCCGGCCTGATCGACCATGTCAGCGAGGCGTCGGAGCATCTGCTCGGATATGAACGCCAGGATATCATGGGCCAAAAGCTCGATCGGTTCATGACGCCGGAATCGGCGGAGACCTATCGGAGCGAGGACTGGCCGCGACTGATGGCGGGTCACGACCTGAACGATGTCAACCGCCACATCATGACGAAGACCGGCTCGATCCTCGATGCCTGCGTCTCGATCAAGGCGGAGCGCGACGCTTGCGGCCAGTTCCTGCGCGGACTTGGCGGCATCATCGATATGACCGAACGCCGCCGCACCGAAGCCGCGCTCGTCCAGGCACAAAAGATGGAAGTCGTCGGCCAGCTCACCGGGGGCGTCGCTCACGACTTCAACAATTTGCTGATGGCGATCACCGGCAATCTGGAACTAGCGACCAAGCGCACTGACGACGATACGGTCGCGAGATATCTCGATCGCGCCCAGAAGGCCGCCTTCCGCGGCGCCAAACTGACCCAGCAGCTGCTCGCCTTTTCCCGCCGCCAGCGGCTGACGGCCGAGACCGTCGACGTCAACACGCTGATCGAGAACACGCTCGGCCTGATGAATGCGACGCTCGGCGGGATGGTTCGGGTTCAGGCCTCGCTGGCGCCCAATCTCTGGCCCGCGCTGGCCGATCCGACACAGCTCGACCTCATCGTCCTCAATCTGGCGATCAATGCGCGCGACGCGATGCCGGACGGCGGCATCATCACTGTACGTACATCGAACGTCACCGTTCCCGTGCGCGCCAGCGCGACGGAGGCACCGCCACCGGGAGAGCACGTCATGGTCGCGGTGTCGGACACCGGCACCGGCATGTCGCCGGAGGTTCTCGGCCGCGTGTTCGAGCCGTTCTTCACGACAAAGGATGTCGGCAAGGGTTCAGGCCTCGGCCTGCCGCAGGTGCTGGGCCTCGCCAAACAACTGGGAGGCGGCATCGAGATCGACACCGCCCCGGGAAAGGGAACCGAGGTCCGCGTCTATTTCCCACGAGCGAAGGATATCCATGACGCCAAGACCGGCCCGACCGTCGAAGCCCCCGATCTGGACGTCGCGCTCCGGGTGCTCCTCGTCGATGACGACGAACCGGTCCGGCAGGCGACGGCGGCGATGCTGCTCGATATGGGCTGCGAGGTCGTCGAGGCCGTGGACGGGCTCGGCGCGATCGAGATTGCCGAAGCGGATCGTCCCGACGTCGTGCTGATGGACGAAGCCATGCCCGGCCTGACAGGCAGCGAAGCCGCTGCGCGGCTGCGCACGACCTACCCTGACCTCCGCATCATCCTCATCAGCGGCTTCGCGTCGAGTTGGCAGACGCCCGACAAGCTCGGCCTGCCACGCCTGCAGAAGCCCTTTGCCGGCGAGGAACTGAAAGCGGTGCTGGCCGGCCAGTCGCCTGGTCTCGGAGAAACGACCGCCGCCTAAATCGCGGCGCGCGGGTCGCGCCGGGCGAGCCGGCCCAGCAGGTAGTCGACCTCGGCCCGGGCGGCGGCGTTCAGCGGCGGGCCGGGCTTACGCTGCGCGTCCGAGGTGATCACGCCGCGCCGCCACAGCAGATATTTCCGCACCGCCAGACCGACCCCCTGCTGCTGCTCGTAGCGGATCAGCGGCAGATGCGCGTCGAACAGATCATGCGCCGCATCGCGCTTGCCGGCGCGATGGAGCTCGATCAGCTCGACCAGCATGTCGGGGAAGGCATAGCCGGTCATCGCGCCGTCGGCGCCGCGCTCGGGCTCGAAATCGAGGAA
>QDFX01000025.1 GCA_003347645.1 Rhizobiaceae bacterium CPCC 101076
TTGAGAGCCTTCGAAGACCACGGCTCGTCCCCAGTGCATGGCACGGACGGGTCATGGTGCCCGACGGGCCCGCTCGTCGGACGACCTGGCGGCCGTCCTACATCCTCCGGCCTCCCGGGAGCGGGGTTCCGGGACCCCGCCCGCAGGCGCCGCTCCCCATCCCACGCCGGCCGGCCGGTACCTGGCAGGCGCCCCTCGCAGGGTGAGGATGAATGGAGGATAAGCACATGATAGGAATATTGTCAATATATTGAGCCTCATCCTGAGCCGGGCATGTAGTGCGCGTGTCGAAGGATCGTCGCGGGTTCGGAGCTTTTCGCCGTCCTTCGACACGGCTCGCTTCGCGAGCCCGGGCATGAGGGCGTGGTGGGGTCCGGGGTCCAGCGCATGAGTGGCCGCAGGCGCTCAATCGAATTGGCGCGGCTTCGCCGCGAGGTGCGCTGGGTCCCGGTTCTCGCGACGTGCTGCGCACGCGTGGACCGGGACGCGGGCTAATCTCCCGGGTCCCACGCCATCTTCATGTAGATGCCCCCGCGCTTCAGTTCGTCGAGCATCTGGGCGATGCGCTTCTCTCGGGTTTCGTCGCGCTTCGCCTGGCCGATCCACATCAGGTAGTCATTGCGCTGATAGTCCGGGCGGGCTTCGTAGGCTTCGCTCAGGCCGGCCTCCCTGAGGCGTTCGGCGACGTCTTCCGGCATCGGATAGCGTTCGCGGCTATAGGGGCGCTGGGGCATTGTCGCCTCGCTTCCGCTTTCCTCACTGCCGGGTTTGACCAGGCAACCTAGCGAGAGCCGAAACTGGATGCCCGGGTCGAGCCCGGGCATGAGGGATCATCAGAGTCGGCGTGCTCCGATCCGGCCGGAGCATGCATCAACGATCCATGGGTCCTCCGGTCAAGCCGGAGGACGACTGCCCTCAAACCTCCGGCTCGTCACCGTCCTCGTCACCTTCGGGTCCGCCCTCGAGGATCTGGCCGGCGATGACACCGGCGTTCTGGCGGATCTGGGCCTCGATCTTCGCGGCCACGTCCTTGTTATCCTTCAGGAACTGCTTGGCGTTCTCGCGGCCCTGGCCGAGACGCTGGCTGTCATAGGAGAACCAGGCACCGGACTTCTCGACAATGCCGGCCTTGACGCCGAGATCAACCAACTCGCCGTTCTTCGAGACACCCTCGCCGTACATGATGTCGAACTCGACCTGCTTGAACGGCGGGGCGACCTTGTTCTTCACCACCTTCACGCGGGTCTGGTTGCCGACCACTTCGTCGCGATCCTTGATCGAGCCGATGCGGCGGATGTCGAGACGGACCGAGGCATAGAATTTCAGCGCGTTGCCGCCCGTCGTCGTCTCCGGCGAGCCGTACATGACGCCGATCTTCATGCGGATCTGGTTGATGAAGATGACGAGCGTGTTCGACTTCGAGATCGAGGAGGTGAGCTTGCGGAGCGCCTGGCTCATCAGGCGCGCCTGCTGGCCGGGCTGGACCTCGCCCATCTCGCCCTCGAGCTCCGAACGCGGAACGAGCGCAGCGACCGAATCGACGACGACGATATCGACCGCTCCGGAACGAACCAGGGTATCGACGATCTCGAGCGCCTGCTCGCCTGCGTCCGGCTGGGAGATCAGGAGGTCGTCGAGATTGACGCCGAGCTTGCGGGCATAGATCGGATCGAGCGCATGTTCGGCATCGACGAAGGCGCAGATGCCGCCCTTCTTCTGGGCTTCGGCCACCGTGTGGAGCGCCAGAGTGGTCTTGCCCGAGCTTTCCGGACCGTAGATCTCGACCACCCTGCCCTTCGGCAGACCGCCGACGCCGAGCGCGATGTCGAGGCCGAGCGAACCGGTCGAAATCGTCTCAATGTCCAGCGCCTCGCGCTGGCCGAGCCGCATGATCGAACCCTTGCCGAAACTGCGTTCAATCTGCGCCAGGGCGGCGTCGAGAGCTTTGGATTTGGGTTGGGAAACCACTTCGACGACCTTCAGATTCGGGGCCACGGCGCACTCCTTCTTGGCAGGGCTGACGGGAAAAGCAACCAGGCCAATAGAGTACACGATTTGTTCTTATCCGCAACAGATGTTCTCGTTTTGATCGCATCGAACTTTAAAGCCGAAGGAGCAATCCGACCTATTCCGAAAACCTTCGGATAGGAAACGCAACCAAGCGACGAAATCCCGCCCTCGGCAGCTTAACCGAGGGTGTCCTTCACGGCCTGAATGAGGTCCTTCAGCGCAAAAGGTTTGGGAAGGAAGACGAATTCCTCGTCCTCGGCCAGGTTCTTCTTGAAGGCGTCCTCGGCATAGCCGGAGACGAAGATGATCTTGATCGACGGATTGCGCTTGCGGAGCTCCTTGAGCAGCGTCGGACCGTCCATTTCGGGCATCACGACGTCGGAGACGACGAGGTCGATGCCGCCGGCCTTCTCGTCGATCAGCTCGAGCGCCTCCGCACCGGAATTCGCGGCCAGGACGGTGTAGCCGCGCGATTCGAGGGCGCGGGTGGCGAAGCTCCGGACAGCATCCTCGTCCTCGACGAGAAGGACCGTGCCCTGCCCCGTCATGTCCTTGGCGGAGGCCGGCGCCTCGGCCTTCGTGACGGTCTCGACCTCTGCCTCGGGGACCGCGGACGGGATGTGGCGCGGCAGGAAGATGCGGAAGGTCGTGCCCTTGCCCATCTCCGAATCGACGAAGATGAAGCCCTCGGTCTGCTTGACGATGCCGTAGACGGTCGACAGGCCGAGGCCGGTGCCCTTGCCGACTTCCTTGGTCGAGAAGAACGGCTCGAAGATCTTCTCGCGGATTTCCTCGGGAATGCCGGTGCCGGTGTCCTGGACCTCGGTCAGCACCCAGTCGGTCGCCGGCAGGAGCGGCTTGTTGAAGCCCGGCACCTCGTCTGCGGTGACGTTCGAGGTGCGGATCGTCACCTTGCCGCCTTCGGGCATGGCGTCGCGCGCATTGACGACGAGATTGGCGACGACCTGCTCGAACTGGCCGAGATCGGCCTTCACCTGCCAGAGGTCGCGGCCGTTGACGACGTCGAGCGTGACGTGCTCGCCGAGCAGACGGCCGAGCATCATCCGGAGATCGGAGACGACCTCGGTCAGGGTCAGCACCTGCGGCCGGAGCGTCTGGCGACGCGAGAAGGCCAGCAGCTGACGCACGAGCCCCGCGGCGCGGTTGGCATTGTGCTTGATCTGCATGATGTCGCGGAACGACGGGTCGGTCGGCCGGTGGTTCGACAGCAGGAGATCCGAGAAGCCGATGATGGCGGTGAGCACGTTGTTGAAGTCGTGCGCGATGCCGCCGGCGAGCTGGCCCACCGTCTCCATCTTCTGCGACTGCGCGATCTGCAGTTCGAGCGCGCGCTGTTCCGTCGTGTCGAGGGCATAGACGATCGCGGCCTCGCCGTCGGCCTCGGCGCCCTCCGCGTTCTCGACCGGGCTGAAATAGAAGCGCGCCGAGCGGCCGCTGTCGCCGCCGATCAGGCCGTCGACGGGTTTCATGTCGCTCTGCCCGCTCGCGGCACGGGCCAGCGCCTCGCCGAGCGGCGCGCGGCCGGCTTCCGCCACGCCGGAGAGGACGAGGCGGTGCTCGTCCTTCATCACGTCCGGGAACAGCCGCGCGAAGCTGGCATTGGCGCGCTTCACGCCGCCATTGGCGTCGACGGTCGCGATGGCGATGGGAGTCGCGTTGAAGAACCGGGCGAACTGGACTTCGGCCGCGCGCAGCGGGTCGGCGACGCCGCGGGCGCGGGAGCGGTCGAGCACGAGCGTCTTCGACGGCGCGGCCGTGCCGTCGGGCGAATAGGCCGTCTTGTGCAGGATGCGGACCGGAAAGGACTGGCCGTTGCGGGTCTTCAGGTCGAGGTCGAGGACGTCGGTCTTCACCGTGCCGACGCCGCCCTGGATGGTCGCGACGAGCGAGGCGCCATCGCCCGCGAAGACATCCTCGAGCCGGAGCGTGCCGGAGCCGATCTTCGCGAGATCGTGGTCGAGCCACTCGGCCAGAGTGGCGTTCATGTAGCCGATCGTGCCGTCCGCCTCGGCGGAGAAGAAGCCGGCCGGCGCGTGGTCGAGGAAGTCGATGGCGTGCTGGAGTTCCTGGAAGACGTTCTCCTGGCGCTCGCGGTCGCGGGTGACGTCGGCGATGGTCCAGACCGTCGCCGCCTTGCGGCCGGGCGTGTCGAGCGGACGGACGCGGACGCGGAACCATGCCGGAACGCCGGTCGGGCCGCCGGCGACGCGGAACTCTTCCTGGAGCGCACGCCCCTCCCTCGCCGCTTGCGAGAGGCGGTAGATCGATTCCGCGACATCGGGATCGCTGGCGAAGACGCGCTCGACCGGGCGGACATCGTCCGGCTCCTCGGCTCCGGTCAGCGAGAGATAGGCTCGGTTGGCGAAAACGATCCCCGAGGCTTCGTCGGAGACGAGGATGCCGTCCTCCGCGTCGACGAGCAGATTGCGGGCGAAGCCGCTCTCTTTCTTGCGACCGCTGAAGCGCAGGATGCCGATGGCGCCGCCGAACAGCGCGAAGATGCCGATCGTGGCGAGGACGCCGAGGAAGAACAGGATGTAGCGGCTGGCGGATTCGTCATCCGCGTATGACAGTCCGGCGAACGCCAGCACCAGCGCTCCGGCCAAGGCCAGAACGAGCTTCACATTCACCGGCTGCTCGGTTCGGTCGATCGGGGCCTCGTAGGCGGCCGCTTCGTCCCGCGAATCCGTCATAAAAGCCACACCCGCCTCCGGCGCGGAGATTGGTCCGCCGCGATCCGATTTGCAATCATGCGGGGACGCGGCTCACAAGTCATCTAAGGCCACGGCGTCGCAGGCCCATGACATAGCCGACGACCTCGGCGACCGCCTTGTAGTGCTCGGCCGGGATCTCGTCGTCGACCTCGACCTGGGCATAAAGGGCGCGGGCGAGCGGCGGATTCTCGACGATCGGAATCTGGTGCTCCTCGGCGACCGCGCGGATGCGCAACGCGATCGCGTCAAGGCCTTTGGCGAGGCAGAGCGGGGCGTTCATCCCCTTTTCGTAGCGCAGCGCGACCGCATAATGGGTCGGGTTGGTGATGATCACGCTCGCCTGCGGGACCTGCGCCATCATCCGCTTGCGCGAGCGCTGCTGGCGGATCTGGCGGATCTTCGCCTTGACGTGCGGATCGCCTTCCTGCTGCTTGAATTCCTCCTTCAACTCCTGGAACGACATCTTCTGCCGCTCCATCCAGCTCTGGCGCTGGTAGAGCCAGTCGGCCGCCGCGAGCACGGTGAGGACGGCGAGCGCCGAGCCGAGAACGCGGACGATAAGGTCGAAGGTGAACGGAGTGAGCGCCGCCGGCTCGAACTCGGTAGTGACGCCGAGCTTCTCCCATTCCGGCCAGACCGCGTACATGACGGCCGAGCCGACGATCAGCAGCTTGGCGATGCCCTTGGCGAAATTGACGAGGCTCGTCTTCGAGAACAGGCGACCGAAGCCCGCGATCGGCGAGACCTTCGAGAATTTCGGCGTGATCGGGTCCAGCGACCAGAGGAAGCCGTTCTGGACGATGTTTCCGACGATCGCCGCGACCGCCATGAACAGAAGCGGCAGAGCGAGCGCGGCGATGGTCATGAGCAGGACGTCGGTCGCCATGAGTTGCATGGCGCGGGCACCGAACTCGATCGTTCCGGCGTGCCCGAGGAAGCCCTTCATCGCCATGGTCAACTGGGCCGAAGACGAGCCGCTGAACATCATCAGCGCGAGCGTTCCCGCGCCCAGCAGGAACCAGGTGTTGACCTCGACGCTCTTCGGGACGTCACCCCGTTTTCGCGCGTCGTCGAGCTTTTTCTGGGTAGGTTCTTGCGACCGTTCGCTGTCGTCTTCTTCGGCCATACCCTATCCGCCGAGCTGCAGAAGCTGGCGGAGGCCGCTTTCCATGTAATTGGTGAAGACGGTCATCATCGCCCCGAGCACCAGAGCGAGGATGATGAAGCCGATCAGGATCGAGGCCGGGACCGCGATGAAGAACACCTGCATCTGCGGCATCAGCTTGGCGAGGACGCCGAGGCCGATATTGAAGATGAGGCCGAAGACGATGAACGGCGCCGAAATCTGCACCGCGATCTTGAACGAACTCGAGACGAGGCCAACGACGTAACGGAAGGCATCTTCGACCGGCGGCATCGTGCCGGGCCGGAAGATATCATAGCTCTTGCCGAGCGCGGCGATGGCCATGTGGTGGAGATCGAGCGCGAAGATGAGCGCGATACCCATGAGCGACAGGAAGGTGCCGACGAGCGCGCCCTGCTGGCCCATGGTGGGGTCGACCGCGACGACAAAGCCGAGGCCGAGTTGCTGGGCAATGATCGCGCCCGCGGTCTGCAGCGCCGATACCATCAGCCGCCCCATGACGCCGAGGACGAAGCCGATCAGGATCTCCTCAAGAAGAAGACCGATGATCTGCGGGACCGTGCCGATGGGTTGCGGGTAATAGGGCTGCGCGAAGGGATAGAAGACCAGTGCCATCAGGAGCGCGACCGACAACCGGATTCGCGCCGGGAACATGCTCTCGCCGATGCCGGGCAACAGCATCACGAGCGTGCCGACGCGCGCGAAGATCAGGAGATAGGCGATGCTGAGATCAGGCAGGATCTGAATGGTCATCGCACGCCCTCGCGGCGCGAGCCGCGCTAACCGCCGTGGGCGATCAGGGCCGCGATTCGCATCATGTGTGCGGAGAGTACGTCACCCATGAACGGCAAGGCGAGAACCAGGACGGCGAACATCGCCAGAATCTTCGGGACGAAGACGAGCGTCATCTCCTGGATCTGGGTCAGCGCCTGGAACAGCGAGATGATCACGCCGACGACGAGACCGACGACCATCAGCGGCGCCGAGACCTTGAGCAGGGTGATGATGGCGTCGCGGCCGACGTCGAGAACTTCGGGTCCTGTCATTGTTTTCGTCCTTTTGCGGGCGCTCAATCTCCCTCTCCCCGCCGGGGAGAGGGTCGGGGTGAGGGGTCATGATCCGAACCTCGCTCACCCGGTCGCGCCAGGCGCGACTCGACCTCTCCCCAAGGGGGAGAGGAAATCATCAGATCGGCATCCGCATGATTTCTTCGTAGGCCGAGATCACCTTGTCGCGGACCGAGACGAGAGTCTGCAAGGCGACTTCGCTTTCGGCCACAGCCGTGACGACGTTGACAATGTCGCCCTTGCCCTGCACCGCCTGCATGGTCTGGGCATCGGAATTGGCGCCCGCCTTGCTGACCTCGCCGATGGCGCTTTCCAGCATCTGCGCGAAGCCGCCGCCCTGGCTGGTCTGGCTGCCGATGCCGGGCGTCGGCAGGCCGGACGAAGCTCCGCCAATATTGGCGAGGCGGGAATAGGCGCTGGCGGCAAGCGACGGAGTGGCCATGGATCAGTTCCTCAGGCGCGCAGGATGTCGAGGGTGCGGGTGAGCATGCGGCGCGTCGCGCCGATGACGCCGAGATTGGCCTCGTAGCTCCTCTGCGCCTCGCGCAGATCCATCTGCTCGATCAGCGAGTTGACGTTCGGCGTCTTGACGTAACCGTTGGCGTCGGCGGCCGGATTGCCGGGCTCGTATTTCGAGTTGAACGGAGCAGAATCGCGCTGGATGCGGCCGAGTTGGACGACCTGGGCGTCCAGTTCCTTGTCGAAGCTCGTGCGGAAGGTCGGAATCTTGCGCTGATACGGCGTGCCGTTCGCGGTGGGCGCCGTCGAATCGGCGTTGGCGATGTTCTCGGCGATGATCCGCATGCGTCCGGACTGGGCCTTGAGGCCGGAGGCCGCGACATTGATTGACCGAAGGAAATCCATCTTCGCCCTCCTCAGGCGCTGCGGCCGAGCGCGGTTTTGAGCATTCCGAGGCCCCGGCCGTAGAGTTGCGAGACCATCTGGTAGTCCATGACGTTCTGGGTGACGCGCATCACCTCCTCTTCGAGGACGACGCCGTTGCCCTCGGGAGTGACCTCGTAGGTCGACGTGCGCCGGGGCTCGCTATCGCTGCCACCGCCGAGACCGAGATGCATCGCGCTGGTGCGCTGGAGATGAACCCCCTTCGGGTCCGCCGCCGGGCCGAAATCCGGCTCGCTCAGATCGCGGGCGCGGAAGCCGGGCGTGTCGGCATTGGCAACGTTCTGCGCCAGCACGTTTTGGCGCTGCTGGTGCCATTCCATGCGCTGCTTGAGCATGCCAACGAGAGGAAGATCGCCGAAAAGCATCCGGACCCCCTGCCGGCGAAAGCACCGGACTAGGAAGAATTTGCCGGGTTGTTGGTTAATCAGTGGTTAACGAGGACCGAAAACCTTCTTGTCCTCCCTGTGCACACTAGGAACCCCATTAGGGTTTTGTTAGGTTGCCCGATGTCGGCAGGGGCGCCGGCATTTGTTCCCCGCGGCGGCGGGATGCGTAGGGACTAAAAATAATGGGCCTGATGGATCAGCTGTTCGGCACCGAGTTGCCGCTTGCGGTCAAATTTCTGTTGGCGTTCGCGCTCGTACTGGGCCTGATCTACGCGACGGCAATGATCGTGCGCCGTCTCGCGGGCCGTAAGCTCCCGCTTTCCAATTCGGGACGCGCACGCCAGCCGCGTCTCGGCGTGCTCGACGCATTCGCGATCGACGCTCGCCGCCGTCTCGTTCTGATCCGCCGCGACAATGTCGAGCACCTGATCATGATCGGCGGGCCGAACGACGTCGTGGTCGAAAGCCATATCGTCCGCACGCCATCGCAGGCAGCGCTCGCTCCCCAGCGCGGCAATCGCCCGCCCGCGGAGGCGGTTCGCGCGCCCGTGCTTCCGCCGCAGCCGCAACCGCAACCGGTTCTGCCGCCGCAGCCGGCCGCCATTGCGCCGCAGCCCAGGCTCCCTTCTCCTCCGCCCGGCCTGCAGCCCGTTCCGGCGCCGTCTCCGTTTCCGCCGCGCCAGCCGAACCTCGCCGCCGTACCGCCTGCTCCGCCGCGGGACATTCCGCCGCCTGCCGCTCCCGCAGCCGAGGCGCCGCGCAGCAAGCCCGGTTTCTTCCGCGCCACGATGAGCCGCGCCACCGGCGTTCTCTCGCCGTCGAACGACGAGAACGCCGCGCAGGGCGAGCCGCCGATGGACAATCCGCCGCCGGAGCGCCGCGAACCGGCTCCGCCGCGGATCGTGCCCGCTCCGGTTACCACGGCCCCCGCCCCAGCGCCTGCCCCGGCGGGCGCCAAGCCGAAAGCGGAAATCGATCCGCTGTTCGCCGATATCGAACGGCAGCTCGAAGAGGCGCTCCAGCGGCCGAAGGGTCCCGGCGCCGTGGCTGAACAACCCGTCCCGGCACCCAAGCCGGCGGCTCCGCCCGCTCCTCCGCAGCGTCGTCCGGTCGAACGCCCCGCGCCGCCGGCTCCTCGCGCCCCGGAACCCGCTCCGACGACCGATACGGCCGCCTCGGACAAGTCCCATCTCGACTCGCTTGAAGAAGAGATGGCCAACCTGCTCGGCCGTACCCGCCCGTCATGAGGGCCCGAGGGTCCGCACTTCTTCTCCTCGTTCTTGGTCTGACCGTTTATGCGACCTCGGCTCGTGCCCAGGCGGTGACGGTCGACCTCGGTACAGGCGGCATCGCGGAACGCGCGCTTCAGCTCGTCGCGCTGATCACGGTGCTGAGCCTCGCGCCGTCGATCCTGATCATGGTGACGTCGTTCACCCGGATCGTCGTCGTGCTCTCGCTGCTGCGCACGGCAATCGGCACCCAGACCGCTCCGCCGAACGCCGTGATCGTCAGTCTCGCGATGTTCCTGACGGCCTTCGTGATGGCTCCGACATTCACAGCTGCCTATAACGACGCAATCCAGCCGCTGGTCGCGGGGCAGATCCAGCCGCAGGAGGCCTTCAACCGGGGCGCGGTGCCGTTCCGGGCCTTCATGCTCGAGCATGTCCGCGAGAAGGATCTCAGGCTGTTCAGCGACCTCGCCCGGGAGACTGCGGATTCCCCGGATCAGGTGAGTCTGCGGGCACTGGTCCCCGCCTTCATGATCTCGGAGCTCCGGCGAGCCTTCGAGATCGGCTTTCTTCTCTTCGTGCCCTTTCTCGTCATCGACCTCGTCGTCGCGTCGATCCTGATGTCGATGGGTATGATGATGCTGCCACCGGTCGTGGTGTCCCTGCCCTTCAAGCTGATCTTCTTCGTCCTCGTCGACGGCTGGAACCTCGTCGCGGGGTCCCTGGTCGAAAGCTTCGTCCGCTAGGCCGGCCGGGCGCGAACCATCCAGCAGGCGGCGGTGAAGCGGACATCCGCTCCGTGCACATAGGGATCGAAGGCGGCGCGGACCTCGTCGACGACCCGGGCGCGAGTGGCCTCGTCCGCCTCGTGCAGCACCCGACCGAGGGGACCGAGCCGGGCAAAATAGCAGGCCAGCTCCTTTTCAGGCAGGGTGCAGCCGACGTCGATCGGCCGGATCTCGATTCCGGTCCACCCGCTCTCGTCCAGAATGCGATGAATCCGGCGCTCGTCACCGAAAGCGAACTGCCCCGGCGCGTCCGGTGAGCGGGCGGGGATGTTGGCCACAAGCGGTGCCGCGGCGCGCTCGGCCGTCGTCATGAACGGATTCTCCGCGGCACTCCGCCAAGCGACGAACCGGAGTCCGGCATTGCTCGTCGCCGCTCGCCGGAGGTTCGCGAAGGCCCGGACGGGGTCGTCGAAGAACATCACGCCGAAGCGCGAGATGATCACGTCGAAGCTCGCGGGCTCGAAGGCATGGGTTTGCGCGTCGGCGCGAATGAAGCTTGCGGGCACGTTTTCCCGTTCGGCGCGTGCGCGGGCGTGAGCGAGCATCGGCTCCGAGATGTCGATGCCGAGGCAGTGGCCGTTCGCGCCAAGCAGCCGGGCGACGGCGAGCGTCGTGGCGCCAGTCCCGCAGCCGACATCGAGCACCCGGCCCGCAAAATGAGTAGAGACCGCTTCGACGAGCAATTCCTCGAATGGCTTGAACATCCGGTCGAGCATCTCCTGGATGTCGACCCAAGCCCGTCCGGCGATGCCGTTCCAAAGCATCTCCTGCTCATTAGCGGTCTGGCGGGTGACATCCATCTTCATCTTCCTTCCCTTGCTTCCAGATAATCGATCCCGCACCTTGCAAGTTCAAGTCGACTTGAGGTCAAGAGGATGAAGGACCTGGACATAGCGGAGGTCGCACAGCGCTCCGGCATTCGCGCCTCAACGCTGCGGTTCTACGAGGAGAAGGGACTGATCTCGTCCGTCGGCCGGCGAGGCATGCGTCGCCTGTTCGACCCGGACGTGCTGGAGCGGCTCGCGCTCATCGCGCTGGGGCGAGCCGCCGGTTTTTCACTCGATGAGATCGCGCTCATGTTTGCGCCGGGTGGGCGGCCACGCATCGACCGGGAAATGCTCTCGGCCAAAGCGGAGGAATTGGACAGGACGATCCGCCGACTGAGCGCCATGCGGGACGGCCTGAAACATGCCGCCGACTGCC
Source organism: Rhizobiaceae bacterium CPCC 101076 (assembly GCA_003347645.1). Classification (GTDB taxonomy): domain Bacteria; phylum Pseudomonadota; class Alphaproteobacteria; order Rhizobiales; family Methylopilaceae; genus Flaviflagellibacter; species Flaviflagellibacter deserti. The sequence continues at coordinate 11,466 of QDFX01000025.1, forward strand.
CCGAGCCTAGCCATATGGATTGCCCCACCTTCCGCCGCATCCTGCGGGCCGCCGCAACGGGAATGATCGGAGCGCCGACAAAGAGGCCGCGACGTCCCTTGAACTAGCCGGCTGCGGAGCGCCGACACCAAATTCAACAAAACGGTTGAATCTCTTTTCGATGGCGATATATTAAACCACATGGTTGAACAAAGCACTCTCGACACCGTCTTTCATGCTCTCTCCGATCCGACGCGGAGAGCGATGCTGCAACGCCTCACGACCGGTGAACGAAGCATCGGCGATCTCGCCGCGCCCTTCCAGATGACGTTCGCCAATGCGTCGAAGCATCTGAAGACGCTCGAGAATGCCGGGCTGATCATGCGCCGGATCGAGGGACGGACGCATATGTGCCGGCTCAACGCCGCACCTCTCGGAGGGGCCGTGGAATGGCTGCGCCACTACGAGGCCTTCTGGAACGAGCGCCTCGATGCCCTCGAACGTGAACTCAAGAAGGATGAAGGGAAGACGTCATGACCGATTATGCGACCGCACTTGCCGAGGACACCGTCCGCCTTGAACGTTATCTGCCGGGCCCGATCGAACGCGTCTGGGCCTATCTCACCGAATCCGACAAGCGCGCGACCTGGCTGGCGCGCGGCGAGATGGATCTCCGTCCCGGCGGGCGAATCGAGCTGACCTGGCAGAACTCCAAGCTGTCGACGAATGACGATCCTCCTCCGGAGAAATATCGGGCAAACGAGACGCACACGATGGTCGGCGAGATCATCGAATGCGATCCGCCGCGTCTGCTGAGCTTCACCTGGGGCGGGGAACCGGGCGACTCATGGGCGAGCTTCGAACTGACGCCCAAGGGCGATTCGGTGCATCTCGTCATCACGCACCGGCGACTGGCAAACCGCGGAATGAAGGTCGGCGTCTCCGGCGGCTGGCATGCACATCTCGACGTGCTCGAAGACGTGCTCAACGGCGAACCGCCACGTGCGTTCTGGCGGAATTACTCCAAGCTGAACGCAGAGTACGAGCAGCGGCTCTGAGCGTCAGTGCCGGGCGTCAGCGGTACGCTCGGGCTCCTTGGCTTGTCGGTCCCCGGTTGGCTCGTCCTTCGCCTGAGGGGTCTTGTCCGGCAGCGGAGGTGCCGGCTGCTTGACCAGCGGCGGTGAGGTGTCCGGATAGCGCTTCCTGTAGTCCTGCAGGAAGCGCTTCAGCGTATCGACCACGGTGGCGGCCTGGGTGACCGCCTGGAATTCCTCGCCGCGCCCTTCCAGAGGCGCGGTGACGACGTCGAAGCTCCGCTGATCGGGCGTGCCGGTGAACTTGTCGGTGTATTTCACCCGAAGCCGGTCGAGGCCGAGCGCATCGTCGGCAAGCGCATAGGCGATCGCCGAACGCAGCACGTCGATGCGGGTGTCGTCGCTGAGCGGCGCAGACTGCTTCCAGGCGTCGCCCGAGAGGAGTTCGAGCTCCTCCGCCGCGCTCTGCCAGCGCTGGGCCTGCCAGTAGATGTCGGCCCTGAGGCGGGAAATCTCCGGTCCGGAATAGGAATCGACCATTTCGAGAGCCGCATCCGGACGCGAGAGGTCGGACAGTGCCCGCGCTTCGAGCGTGAGGCGGTTGCGCACGAGGTCTGCCGGCAGGCCGGCAATGCGGGTGTCGTGGAGGACGTTGAGCGCCCTGCCCGGCTGCCGGTTCATCAGCTCGATTGCGGCCGCGCGCGCCGCGACCTGGGCCCGCGCGGCACCCTGGAGGCGGTTCTTGATCTGATATTCGAGCAGATCCGCCGCCTGCGTCAGAAGATCGACCTCGACGAGGCGGTCGGCCAGCTTGCGGATGACTTCGTCGCCCTTGCGTCCGGGCGGCGTCAGCTCCTTGAAGTCATAGAAGAGAGCGACGCTTTCGAGCGTCGGCGGGGCGGCGTCCGGCCCGTCGCTGAGGAACAGCCGCTCGAACTCGTCGGCCATCTGTTCCTGGACGTCGCGCGTGCTCGGCTCGTTCGGGTGATGCTGCATCGCCGCGCGCATTGTCGTGAACGCCTCGCGCCAGCGATGGTCGGCGGCATAGAGCCTGGTGAGGCTTGCCAAGGCCTCGGCCTCGATGGCGTCGCCACGCCAGACGGTGGTGAGGATTTCAAGATCCTTGATCGCGGCGGCGCGATCGATCTCGCGCGTGCGGTAGCGCAGATTGGTCGACAGGAGCCGCCCCTGTGCGGCCGCGATCTCGTCTTTTGATTCGAAGGCGACGCGATAGGCTTCGAGCGCCTCGGATGGCTGTTCCAGACCCTCCGCCAACTGGCCACGCAGGACGGCGCGTCGGGCATAGCCGTCGTCCGGCGCGAGCTTATCGATCTCGCCGAGCTCGGATGCGGCGGTGGCGTAGTCCCGGGCGGAGATGGCCACGTCCACCATGGTTTCGCGGAAGATGCGCTGCAACTCGGGCGGCATTGCGGGCAGGATTTGCTCGCCCTTGCGATAGGATTCACGAGCGAGAGCGACATGCCCGAGCGAGGCTTCGGCGACCGTCCGCCACAGCGCGGCCTCGCCGGTGTCGGCGACGCTACCGGTGCTGAGCAGCTTGGTGGCATCGTCGAAGCGGCGGAGCATGACGAGAGATGCTCCGCGCAGAAGCTTCGCCTGGTCGTCGTCCGCGAGGCGCGGCGACTGGCCGATCGCGACGTCGAGAATGGCTTTGGCTTCGGCCGCATTGCCATTGGCAAGGTAGAAGCCGGCAAGCGCGACGCGCGCCTTGCTTCGCTCTTCCGGCGACGCGGCGGCGGCGGCGCGCGCGAGTTCCGCCCCGAGCGACGGGAAGTCCTTCTCCGTATTCCTCCAATTGGCGGACGAGAAGGGGCTGTTCGGTTTGAGCGCGATCTGGCGCTCCATGCGCGCCGGCTCGACGTCGAGCGAGACCGTGAGGCCGCTGTTGCGGGTGACCATCAGTTCGTCGCCGACGACGGTGACCGAGAGATCGTCCGCATGGGCCTCGAAGGCGAGACCGTGCGCGGTCACGGGAATTTTGAGTTCGACCAGATTGCGATCGCGGATCATGCCCCGCATCGGCGGCTGGAGGGTGACGACGGCGATCTGGTCGCCGACATCCGGATCGTCGATCCAGTTCACCGTGCCGATCCCGCCGAGCCGGGTCTTCAGCCCGGTCCGGCCGTCGCTGGTGAAACCGGGAACGAGGGAGATCGGGCGCGTGGGTTCGAGCGGCTTCTCGCCTATCGACAGGATCCAGGCATTGCCGACAGAGGTCAGGCCGACGATGCGCGGCTGAGGGACTTTGAGGTTGAAGACCTGACCGCGGCCAGTGCGCGCCACGCGTACGGCCCGCACGCCGCCGCTGCTGCCTGCGATAATCGGCCCGATATCCATGCTCTGACGGCTGTCGACGACGAAGAAGATCGACGAGCCGCGTGAGAATGCGGCAGCGGACGGGAGCTGGGCGAACGGGATTGCGATCTCGATGCCGGTCGGCGCGGTATGGACCTGGATCGACTTGGTGGCGATCGCCTGGTTCGCAAGAGCGATCACCTCTGGCGGCAGGTCGCCTACATCGGCAGCACCGAGATCGACCCTTGGCGCGGCTTCTTCGGGCACGGCAGCGGGTTTCGCGGACGGCTCAGGGGCCTTGGCTTCGGCGTGTTCGGGCTCGTGAGGAGGCGTGGCGGCGTGATCGTCCGCCTTCGGCGCCGCGTGCTGGTCCGCCACGGGCTCGGCATGGGGAGCTTCGGCATGAGATTGCGGTGACGGCGGCGACGCACGATCCGCCGTAGACTTCGCGGCGGGCGATTCAGCGTGTTGCGCGTCCTGCCCTTCCTTCTTCAGAGGGGCGGCGGGATCGGCGACTTTCGGCGGCGGCTGATCCGACGGATTGCGCTCTGCGCCCTGATCGTTCGCGGGCTGGCCGAAATAGGGATCGACGGGAACGGTGCCGATCTGGACCTTCGGCTGCGGCGGGGGAGCCGGCGCGGGTTCGGCGACGTGGGCCTCGGCGGGCTTCGCTGCCGGCTTGGCGGTAATGACGTATGACTTGTCCTCGACGAGGCCGGTCATCGTATAGCCGTCAGGGACGGTGAACTGGAGCGTGCTCTGGCCCCTACCCGGCTTCAGCGACAGGCTGCTGACCTCGGGCGGCATCGAATCCCGGGCCGCGGCCAGATCGGTCTTGATCCCCGCCGGCAGCGTGACCACGCCCTGCGAGCCGGTCTGCGAGAACGTGACGTCGACCGGTCGGTCGAAGCCGAGCGCGATCTTGATTCCGCCGGCATTGCTGCCGGAGCTAATCGTCATCGACGGCGCATTGAGCGCTTCAAGGCGGGCGAGTTCAGCCTGCACCTTCTCGGCCTCGCGGGCCTTCCGGCTGAGCTCGGCGACGACTTCGGGCGGCAGCGGCGGCGGCATGCCGACCCAATTGCTCGGCAGAAGATCGACGAAATATTTGTCGCCGGCCTCCATGACGTTGATCTTCACGTTCTGGACCAGCGCAAAGCGAACCGCCTTGCCGTCGGGATCGCGGCGGGCGACGCTGACGAAATTGGGCAGGCCCTCGACGGCACGATTGACCGAGACGTTCACCGCTTCGGAGAAGGTGAGGACGAGCACCCCGCCAGTGATCCGGGTATCGATGGTGGGAGTGTGATCGAAATCGAGAACGACGCGGCCGAAGCCCTGGCTCTCCTTGCCGGTCATCGTCGCATCGGCCGCGAAAGCCGGCGCGGCGAACAGAAGGCACAACAGCGCGATCATGCGCGGCATGAAGGCCGCGACATCCGCTTTTGCTGTCGATCCATTGTCCCGAACGCGCCGCACCTCAACGCCCTCTGCAATCTCCGCGAACAGACCCCTGCGGGATTCAGAGCCTTGATACAGCCAACTCGGTTAACAAAAGCGTCAGGAGCCGCCGACAATCAGGGCTTCGGAGTGCCATGGATCTTCGGCAAGGCGCCCGGCGCCGCCGCGACCGGCGCAACCAGTGCGGGATTGGCCTGCGCCTGCTGCTGCTCGTCCTTGCGCTTGGCGAGTGCGACCGTGAGCTTCTCGGCCGCGGCGGGAGTCATCCTGGCGAGGACATCGCTCGTCTTCTTCGGGTTCATCCGCGAGGCGACTTCGAGCAGGACCGGCATATCGAGCTGATTGAAGATCTGGGCCGCCTGCTTGGGCTTCATGTTCTCGTACATGACGACGAGATCCTTGATCTGCTTGTCCTCCTGCTCCTTCCGCTCGGCCTCGGCGGCGGTGATGCTCTGCTGAACGGCCTGCAATTCACCGAGGCGGCCATCGACCTTCTTCTCGGCGGCGCGGAGCAGGCCCTCACGCAAATCGAGTTCGGTCGCGCGGGAATCGAGTTCCTTGCGGCGATCCTGCAGACGCTGGAGCAGTGCCTTCTCGGCGGGAGACAGGTCGGTCTGCGTCTTGTCCGAAATTGGGGCGCCGGGAGATTGCGGCGGCTTGTCGGAATTCGCGACGTCCTTGGCGGCCGTCGCCGGCTCGCCGCCGGACGCGGCAGCAGGGGCCTCCGCGGGAGCAGTCTCCTTCTTTTTCTTCGGCGGCGGAACCGAGCCGGTGATGTCGTTCTCGTCGCCCATGTCGGCGGAAGCCTGTGCCACCTGCCCCGGCGATCGAGCGGCCGCGGACGGGCGATAGGTGGCGGCGACCGTGATCTTCGGCGCTTCGGGCTGGTTGTCGAACGCGTAATGGCCGGTCAGCACCAGGCCGGCCACCTTCAGAACCAGAAGGAGGCTGGCGGCCGTGATGATGATCGGCAGTACGCGGAACTGCATGGTCAGGTCACGCCGCCACGCCCGACTGCCGCTCCTGAGTGCGGCGGACGAAGGCTTGCGCCGCAGCCAAAGTGGCGGTCGCGCGGCTTGTCTGACTGTTCGCGGGCTCCTGCTCCGGACGGAGCGGGCCGGGCTTTGCGGCGGCGGCGATCATGGCGATGCGTTTGACGATCTCCTCACCGGTCGCGGTGTGGGCTCCAAGTTCGGCAGACAACCGCTCCGCCCTTGTCAGTCGCTCACCGAGCGCCGAGTCGCAATCGTTAACCGCCTGTTTCAACCCGCTTATCGCGCGTCCGGCGATATCGGTCGCGGTCACGAGCTCGGCGATCGTCGCCTTCAGCACACCCTCGTCAGCGCGGAGCTTGCCCAGCCGCTGATTGAGAAGGTAGCAGTAGCCGATCGTCATGATGAGAAGCACCGCGACCAGGGACTCGATCAGAAGCGCAATCCCGTTTCCCATCACATCATCTCCTTGTTGGATTCCGCGCTCTCGAAAATTGCCATCGTGGTGCGTGAGCGCCGCACCGGCCGGGCCACCTGGACCGCGACCGCCTCCCCTGCACGACCCATTTTTCCTTGGGTAATCAGAAAGTCGCCGCATCTGAGCTCGACCAGACTGTCGCCTTTGACGTCCAGCATCAGCGTGTCGCCGACTTCGAGATCGAGAATGCGTTTCAGCGGCATCTGCCGCTCGTAGAGGACCGCCGAGACCTCGATCTCGGCGCTCCAGATTTCGGTCGCCAGATGCCCTTCCCAGGTCGCGTCGCGGCCGAACTTTTCACCCATGAAGCCTTGAAGCAGGACGTCACGGATCGGCTCGATGGTCGCGTAGGGCAGCAGGAAGTCGAAGGTGCCGCCGCGATCTTCCATGTCGATGCGGAGCTTGACCAGGATCGCCGCATTCGCCGGCCTGGCGACTGCTGCGAAGCGCGGATTGGTCTCGAGCCGGTCGATGTGGAAATGGACGGGCGATAGCGGCTTGAACGCCTGCTCGGCATCGACGAGCACGAGCTCGATCATGCGCTTGACGAGATTGGTCTCGATCGTCGTGTAGGGACGGCCCTCGACACGCATTGGGCCGACGCCGCGGCGGCCGCCGAGAAGCACGTCGATGATCGAGTAGATGAGGCTCGAATCGACGGTGACGATGCCGAAATTGTCCCAGGGGTCCGCCTTGATGACCGACAGGATCGCCGGCAGCGGGATCGAATTCATGTAGTCGCCGAAGCGGACCGAGGTGATCTGGTCGAGCGAGACTTCGACGTTGTCGGAGGTGAAATTGCGCAGGGACGTCGTGAGCAACCGAACGAGGCGGTCGAACACGATTTCGAGCATCGGCAGACGCTCGTAGGACACCATCGCGGAATCGATGATGGCCCTGATGCCGGAATGCTGATTGAGCGACAGTTCGTCGAGATTGAAGCCGAGAAGGCTGTCGATCTCTTCCTGATTGAGGATGCGGTCGGCGCCACCGCGAGCGGCCTGTCCGCCGGCGGCCGGGCTGCCGCCGTTGAGCATCGCCGCCCATTCGGCGGCCATCTCCTCGGGGTTGTCGCCGCCCGCCCCCTGCTCGGCGAGAGCGGCGCCCCATTCGTCTGCCAGTGAATCCTGTTCGAGATCGGACACAGCGAGCCTTACTGGATCAGGAGTTCTTTGAAGAGGATGGCATCGACCTTGGCCGGATAGACGGCCTGATTGATGCGGCGGAGCAGTTCTTCCTTGAGGCGATAGACGGCGGCCGAGCCTTCGAGATCCTCGGGCCGCATTTCGCGCAGATGGACCTGGAAGCTGTCGACGACACGCGGAACCATGGGCTCGACCTTGTGGCCCGCCTCTTCGTCCGCGACTTCGAGCGCGATCTTGGCCTTCAGGTATTTCGGACGGTCGGTGGAGACCGCCAGATTGACCATGATGTCCGGCAGATCGACGAAGGTCGGCGGCGTGGCTTCCGCGTGCGCTTCCGCAGCCTTCTCCCCGCCGCCATGCCCCATGACGAGATAGCCGCCGCCGGCCGCCGCCAGAAGCACCACGCCGCCGGCGATCATCAGCATCTTCTTGCTGAACTTGCTCTTCTTGGCTTCCTTGCCGCCTTCGATCTCTTCGGCGGCATCCGCGACGTTCGCCATGTCTCTCTTAACCTTGGCACGCCTCGGGACTCACCCTCGGCTGTGATGCTTAAGAGTAGGGAAACAATGGTTAACGGCTTCTTTAACGCGGCAATTTTTGCCGGTCCGTTTTTGCCGGGTTACGAGGGTTTTTCCCTCCCAGGGACCGGACCGTTATGGTTTATCACCGGTAAATCAACGACTTCCAGATTGGCACGTTGCGTGAATTGCTTTGGTCAGCCGGACGCCGGGGAGGGTTGAAGGCTGAACGAAACCTACGAAGGGGGAAGCTTCGTGGAAAACGCACTTCTGGTTGGACTGTCGCGTCAGGTTGCGCTTCGGCGCGAACTCGACGTCGTCGCCAACAACGTCGCCAACGTGAACACCGCCGGCTTCAAGAACAGCCAGATGGTGTTCCAGGAATACCTGATGCCGGTCGCGAGCGCGGAAACCTTTCCGCGTGGCGCCGACCGCAAGCTGTCCTATGTCGAGGACAAGTCGACCTGGCAGGATTTCTCGGTCGGCTCGATCCAGAACACCGGCAACCAGCTCGACGTCGCGATCGACGGACAGGCCTTCTTCGCGGTCGAGACGCCCCAGGGCATCCGGTACACCCGTAATGGCGAGTTCCAGCTCGACACCCAGGGCCGCCTCGTGACCAACGAGGGCTACCCGGTGATCGGCAATGGCGGTCAGATCACGTTCGCCCCCAACGAGACGGACTTCAAGATCGCCGAGGACGGCACGATCTCGACCTCCGAAGGGATTCGCGGTCGGCTCACCGTGAACATGTTTCCTGGCAATCGCGGCCTCTTCCCGGAGGGCCGCAGCACCTTCCGCGCGGACCTGCCGCCGCAGATCGCGACCGCCGAGGACGCCCGCCTGCTGCAGGGATCGATCGAGAAGTCGAATGTCGAACCCGTGGTGGAAACCACCCGCCTGATCGAGATCAGCCGGGCTTATCAGACGCTCAGCGGAATGATGGAGAAACAGGACGAACTGCGGAACACCGCCGTTCGCCAGCTCGCCGACATTCCGGCCTGACGAGGAGACGAACTAGATGCGCGCTCTCTACACCGCCGCGACGGGCATGATGGCCCAGGAGCTGAACGTCGAAGTCATCTCCAACAACATCGCGAACATGCGCACCACTGGCTACAAGCGCCAGCGGGCCGATTTCCAGGATCTGCTCTACCAGAACCTTCGCCGCGTCGGCACGACAACATCGGACACCGGCACGGTGCTGCCGGTCGGCGTCGAGGTCGGCTCCGGTGTGAAGACCGCCGCGACCCCGCGCATCATGAGCCAGGGTGGCCTGCTGCCGACCGAGAAGGAACACGACGTCGCGATCCGCGGCGAAGGTTTCTTCCAGATCCAGCTGCCCGACGGCCGCACCGCCTATACCCGCGACGGCTCGTTCGAGCTCGATCCGAACGGCGTTCTTTCGACCGTCGACGGCTATCAGGTCGATGCCGGCATCACGATCCCCGCCGACGCGACGAGCCTGACGATCAATGCCGAGGGCACGGTCGAGGCAACCGTTGCCGGCCAGACGCAGCCGCAGAACCTGGGCCAGCTCCAGCTCGCCCGGTTCGTCAACAAGTCCGGCCTTGAGGCCATGGGCGACAACCTGTTCCTCGAAACGCAGGCGAGCGGTGCCCCGATCATCGACAATCCGGGAGCGGAAGGCTTCGGCTCTCTGCTCCAGGCCCACCTCGAACAGGCGAACGTCAACGCGGTCACCGAAGTGTCCGACCTGATCGCCGCCCAGCGCGCCTACGAGATGAACGCCAAGGTGATCTCGGCGGCCGAAGAGATGCTCCAAGCCACCACGAATATGCGCTGAGGCTGATCGATGAACCGCACCCTCGCACTCCTCGGCCTCGTCCCGCTGGCCATCGCCTTCGGGCACAGCGCCGCAGACGCCCAGACGCTTCGCGCCTCGGCCATCGTCTCCGCACCGATCGTCACCGTCGGCGATCTCGTCTTCGACGCCGGCGCCTACGCGCCGATGCCGATCTTCCAGGCTCCCGATCCCGGCCAGACGGGCCAGGTCCCCGCGCAGGCGATCGTCGACGCCGTCCGCGCGCAGGGCCTCATCGTCAATCCGCAAGGCCTGTCGACCGTCACGGTCACGCGCGGCAGCCGCCGGATCACCGAAGAGGCGATCGCGCCTCTGGTGCAGGCGGAAGTCGCCAAGCGCGCCCAGGCCGCCGACCCGGCATCGATCCAGGTTTCGCTGGATGACACGATGAAGGTCGTCGACCTGCCGAGCGAAGCCGACGGGCCGATCGCGCTCGTCGACCTGACCTGGCGTGCCGATGGCGGAATGTTCGATGCCTCGATCGCGATTTCGCGCCGCGACGGCCAGATCGAGCGCCGGGCATTGCGGGGCACCGCCCTTGAGACCGTCCCGGTGGTCGTGCTGAGCCAGCCTGTGGAGCGCGGCGCGCCGATCGAGGCGCACGACCTCGAACTGGTCCGCAAGCCCAAGTCCGAGATTCGCGGCGATTTCGTCGCCGACATGGCGAGCGTGATCGGCATGGAGCTCCGCCGCCCGGTCCGCGAAGGCGCCGCGCTCAAATCGAGCGACCTCGCCGAGCCGCAGGTCATCAAGCGCGGGCGGCCGGTCACGATCACGCTGCAGTCGGGCCCGCTGACGCTGACCGCTGTCGGCGAAGCCCTGCGCGACGCCGCCCGCGGCGACAGCGTCCAGGTGATGAACCCCCAATCCAAGCGCGTGCTGCAGGCCGTCGCGACCGGACCCGACCAGGTGACGGTGACGATCGCCCGCAAGCTCGCCAGCAACGCGCGTTGAGAGAAGCGATGAGCAATCCCACTCGCCTCGCCGCACTGACCCTGCTGCTACTCAGCGCCACCGCCTGCGGCCCGGTCGACCGGCTCAAGAATGTCGGAAAGGCCCCTGCCTTGTCGGCGATCGAGAGCCCGACGGCGCAGCCGGGATACCGGCCCGTGCAGATGCCGATGCCGCCGCCCGAGCAGCTCCATTATGCGTCGAACTCGCTGTGGCAGACCGGTTCGCGCGCCTTCTTCAAGGATCAGCGTGCCGCGCGGATCGGCGACATCCTGACCGTGCGCGTCAGCATCACCGACAAGGCGGAAATCGAGAACACGACGAAACGCAGCCGCTCGAACTCCGAGAACATGGGCATTCCGAACTTCTTCGGTCTCGAGAACAAGGTGCCGAGCACCGTCGATCCGTCCAATCTCGTGACCACCGATTCGACCGCGTCGAGCGAAGGCGAAGGCTCGGTCGACCGCTCCGAGAAGCTGACGACGAATGTCGCCGCGGTGGTGACCCAGGTGCTGCCCAACGGCAATCTCGTGGTCGAGGGCCGGCAGGAGATCCGGGTGAACTTCGAGATTCGCGAACTGATCGTCGCCGGTATCGTGAGGCCCGAGGACATCCAGTCCGACAATACGATCGACTCCAACAAGATCGCCGAAGCGCGCATCGCCTATGGCGGCCGTGGCCAGATCACGGACGTGCAGCAGCCGCGCTACGGCCAGCAGGTGATGGACGTCGTTCTTCCCTTCTGAGAACCGGGGACGCCCGGTGATCGCTGCCGCGGCCCCTCCCCGGGCCTGTGGCAATGACGGCCCCTGCCTCCCCGCAGGGGCCGTTTCCTTTCCGCAAATGAAAAGCCCGGCGCGAGGCCGGGCTTTGAAGTCGTTTGGAAAAGGCCGGGAGTTACTCGTCCCGATACACTTTCTCGCGGCGCTCGTGACGCTCCTGAGCTTCGACCGACAGGGTCGCTATCGGGCGGGCGTCGAGACGCTTGAGCGAAATCGGCTCGCCGGTCTCCTCGCAGAAACCGTAGGAGCCGTCTTCGAGCCGCTTCAGGGCGGCGTCGATCTTGGCGATCAGCTTGCGCTGGCGGTCGCGGGCGCGAAGCTCGATCGCACGGTCCGTCTCCGACGACGCACGGTCGACCAGATCGGGGTGATTCTGATTCTCGTCCTGCAGGTGCTCCAGGGTTTCCTTGCTCTCCTGGAGAATCTCGTCCTTCCACCGAAGGAGTTTCAACCGGAAGTACTCACGCTGACGCTCGTTCATGAACGTTTCGTCATCGGTCGGTCGGTAATCGTCAAGAACTGTCATCTTGCCCGCACCCCGCTTAAGGCCCCCGACCGCACTCGAGGGCAACTCCGAAAATGGCGCGGAATATAACTACGGTCTGGTTCCGCGACAATCCGATTCAAAAAACGACGAATCGATTGATTTACAGCGAATTTTCCAAAGCCAGGATGCGTGAGGCAATAAGGGATTAGCCGGAGCGGCTCATCCGCTTCGCGATCTCGACCTGTGCACGAAGGTCGATTGCCGAGAGGATATCGTCCAGTCCGGCGTCGTCCGTCAGAGCCTTTTCACGCGATATTTCGGACTGCAGAGCGAGCAGCGAGGCGTCGGACGAATCGCCTTCGATCAACGCCAGTTTCACCTTGTCCAGCGCATCGAGAAGGTTGCGGCCGCGGGCTACCGCCTTGCGCCGGCGCTCGGTCGCCTCGTCCACAGATTGCAAAGCGAGCAGCGCGTCGAGACCCGGGCTGCCCATGACCGAAGAGGCCAGCGTTGTGGGCGCACGCTCTTCCGTGTCCGGCAGACGGAAGCCGCTCGACGCCGAGCCCCTCCCCTTCGCCTGACCAGAGGTACCGACCCGGCCGGGACCTTCGATACGCATGATGGTTCTCCTCACCCCGGAGAGACGCTGCACTCCCGACCGTTAACTCGCGGTTAACCACGGCAAAATTTGCCCGGTACGGCAGGATTGGCATCGTAAACCTTGCCGTCCGGCTTTGTTCCGGCACGTCTAACGCACGGTAAATCAATGGTTTAGCGATCGACTACAACCGGGCACGCTTCTGGCATCGATGATGGCAGGAGAGCAGAACATGCAGCGTTCCTTGTCGATCATGGTCCGGAATATCGCGCTGGCCGCCGCCGCCGCGGGAGCGATTCTCATCGTTTCCCAGGCGCGAGCCGCCGACGGCTCTCTCAGGGTCACGATCCCGAGCCCGGCGATGATGACGCCCGGCTCGGCGCCGGCGCCGGTCATGGCCGCGCTGCCCTACGGATCCTCCTATTGGCAGGCCGACGAATTCGGCGCCGGGGCGCAAAGCGAGCCAACGGGGCCGAATACCGTCCGCGTCAAGGATCTCGTCGATGTCGAGGGCGTCCGCGAGAACCAGCTCGTCGGATACGGCCTCGTGGTCGGCCTCAACGGCACCGGCGACAGCCTGAACGCCTCGCCATTCACCCGCCAGAGCTTGATCGCGATGCTGGAACGGCTCGGCGTCAACACCCGCGGCGCGACGCTTCGCACCAAGAACGTCGCGGCGGTGATGGTGACCGCCAGCCTGCCGCCGTTCTCGACCCAGGGCACCCGCATCGACGTCACCGTCTCGGCGATGGGCGACGCGACCAGCCTCCAGGGCGGCACGCTTCTCGTCACGCCGCTCCTCGGCGCCGACGGCGAAGTCTATTCGGTGGCGCAGGGGCCGGTCGCGGTGATCGGCTTCGCGGCCGAAGGCGCCGCCGCGAAAGTCGTGCGCGGCGTGCCGACTGCCGGCCGCATCTCGAACGGTGCGATCGTCGAGCGCGAGATCGACTTCGCACTGGGCAATGTCTCGATGCTCCGGCTGTCGCTGCGCAATCCGGACCTGACCACCGCCCGCCGCATCGCCGCGGCCATCAACAACATGATGGGCGCGCCGACCTCCGAGCCGGTCGATCCGGCGACGATCCAGCTGCGGGTGCCGGCGAACTACACCCAGAACATCGTCCGCCTCCTGACCGACATCGAACAGTTGCGCGTGCAGCCGGACCAGCCGGCGAAGGTCGTGATCGACGAGCGCTCGGGCATCATCGTGATGGGCCGCGACGTGCGCGTCTCCACCGTCGCCGTGGCCCAGGGCAATCTGACTGTGACGATCTCGGAAGACCCGCAGGTCAGCCAGCCCGCGCCGTTCAGCGACGGCTCGACGGTCGTCGTGCCGCGCACCTCGGTTTCCGTACAGGACGATTCCCACAAGCAGCTGGCTCTGGTCCGCGAGGGCGTGACTCTCCAAGAACTGGTCGACGGGCTGAACGCGCTCGGCATCGGCCCGCGCGACCTGATCGGCATCCTTCAGGCGATCAAAGCCGCGGGCGCGCTGCAGGCCGAAATCGAGGTGATGTGATGCGCGGCATCGAATCCTCGACGCTCGCGGCCCTCGGTCCGCTGTCGCGAGGCGGCGCGCCGGACCTGAACGGCGCCGGCCCGATGACCAAGGAGAAGGCCAAGCAGGCCGGCGTGGAATTCGAGTCGGTGTTCCTCTCGAACGTCCTCAGCGAAATGTTCTCGACGCTCGACCAGGGCGACGGCCCGCTCGGCGCGGGCGGCACCGGCGGCGAGACCTACCGATCCTTCCTTACCGACGAATACGCCAGGGAGATCGCAAACAATGGCGGCATCGGAATTGCCGACCAGGTGATGCGGGAACTCCTTGCCACACAGGAGACAGGTTCATGATGGCCCAGAACTCGGCACGCAACGCCCAGACCGCAATCAACTCGGAAGGCGAAGCGGGCGCGCTCGTCGACCGTATCGTCGAGACCGTGGACCGCCTCAACGCCGTCATGCAGCAGGAGACCAAGCTGATCCGCGAGGCACGGCTGTCGGAAGCGGGCAAGCTCGTCGAGGACAAGACCACCCTCGCCGGCCTCTATCAGCGCGAGCTCGAAGCGGTGCGCGCGGCGGCTTCCGTCATCGGCCGCCTAGTGCCGGATCGCGCCCAGACTTTGCGCACCCGGCTGGCCGGCCTGCAGGAAACGATGTCGGTCAATCTCGCGGTGGTCGGCACTGCCCGCGCGGTCGCAGAGGACATGATGCGCACCGTGGCCGACGAAGTTACCCGGCGCGAGCGGCCCTCGGTCTACGGTGCCGGCGGCCAGATGAACTATCGCCCGGCCGCTCCGGCGGCGATGAGCGTGTCCCGCAAATCATAGGTTGAGATACGCAACCCCGGACATGCGCACGAGATGTCATATTTTAATCAACGCTTAAAAGGAGGGCTTAACCACATAAATTTTCGTCCTGTTTAGACATCGCCTCTATTTTCGTTCAGGTCTGCCGGAAGGACTCCGGCGAAACCGATCGAGCAGGAGGCCAAGAACATGGACGCCGCGCTCCAACCGCGCACCGCGTTCGCACCGGCACCGACGCTTCCACGCGTCGACGTGACGCCGGTTCCCGATGCCGTGCGCACAGAACTGCCCCAGCCCGACCAGAGCGTCGCCGCCCTCGCCCAGAGCGGCGCGCAGGACGGCGCCAATGCCCGCCCCCGCGCGAAGAACGAATTGCCGCGCGACCTCCTGGCTGACGAGACCCTGCGCGAGCTGGAACGTGAGACCGAGGTCGACGACGAGGCCAAGGTGGTGGTGACGCGCACGGTCGACGGCACCACCGGCCGCGTGGTCAATCAATTCCCGGCCGAGAACATCCTCAAGCTGCGCGCTTATGTGCGCGAGGAAGTCGCCAGAGCGGAAGAAGAGCCGATCTTCATTCGCAGCGCCTGACCGGCCAGACTCGATGGGCGAGCCTTTCCAAGGCGGCGTAGCTACGGCTCCGCCGCCTTTTTGATGCCCGTCAAGAACGCGATTAACCAGCCGCTAACCATAAATTCGCGTCGCACCGTTTTTGCTGAAACCAGAGCGAATACCCCGGAGTTTCGGCGCCCCGATTAACCCACCGTTAGATCGGTGCGTGGGACAACCAGCCCGGCTTCCAGGAGGAAGTACGACACAAGCGCTCCTAGGAAAGGGGTACCTATTATGGCTTCCAACATCACTCTCTCGGCGGGCGTCCGCCAGAACCTGCTCTCGCTGCAGGGCACCGCGGATCTGATGTCGACGACTCAGAACCGTCTTGCCACCGGCAAGAAGGTCAACTCGGCCCTCGACAACCCGACCAACTTCTTCACCTCGCAGTCGCTCCAGAGCCGCGCCGGTGACATGTCCTCGCTGCTCGACTCCATGTCGAACGGTATCAAGACCCTCGAAGCAGCCGACAACGGCCTGTCCTCGATCACCAAGACCCTCGAGTCCATGCAGTCGACGCTGCGCCAGGCTCGCCAGGACAAGACCTTCCAGACGGCTTCCTACGCTGCCATCCCGTCCACGGCGACCATTGCTGGCACGGAA
>QDFX01000026.1 GCA_003347645.1 Rhizobiaceae bacterium CPCC 101076
TCGAGCGGCTCGGTTTCAGCTATACCGGTATCGGCACCTCGACCCGCCGAGACTACAGGGTCGGGATGGCTGCCGAGTAGCCTCTGTTAAAATCGCGATTTGGAACCTCAAATCGCAAAGTCAGGCTTACGAAGGTCCGCATGCGGATTCACCGTCGTGAGCCGTTCGAGCAGCCTTGACTGGATCAGGAGAGTTTTAGGTTTTTTTCGTCAAAGTCCTTAAAACGGAGCGTGATAAGCCGATCCTGAGGTGAGTTATGCCAATGATGATCGGTCTATTCGCGTTCGATGCGCTCTTCGGATTTTTGGCCCTTATGCCAGATCTTAATATGACGGAGTCTTCCGCGGCTATGCTCCATGTGAGCGTGAGCGCGATCAACGTCTTTATCTTGGCCGCGATGACGCGAAGCCTTGGCGCCGCATCATTTTTCATGTTTGGCGCAGGGGTGTTCGTTGAATTCCTTCAGATCGGCATTGCGGGCCGATCTGCCTCGATCGACGATTTGTTTGCCGACTGCATTGGGATCAGCATCGGCGCACTCTTATATTGGTCGCTCCGGCCTTCGTATTCGCGAGGCGATATGAAGCGTGTCGAGACGACCATCCGAACGAGCGAGTTCCCGATCGGGTTTAGATCGGACGTCAGCTAACCAAATTAATATCTTTTCACCCGAAAACCGCCCAAATTCTGTATAAAGTTCGATTGCGGGCAGTCGAGTGGGGGCGGGTGGAAATGAAAGTCGTCCATGTCGTCAGGCAATTTAAACCAAGTATTGGCGGAATTGAGGAATCTGTTTATCAACTTTGTAAGCGACTCTCGAGTAGATTTGACGTTAAGATTGTAACACTGGACACGGTGTTCAGTAAGCCTGGCAATCGCCTTCCTCAAACCGAAGTGGTCGAAGGATTAGAAGTTCAACGACTTCCTTGGTTCGGCTCTCGACGCTATCCCATCGCTCCCGGTGTCTGGAGGGCCGTGGGTGACGCCGATATTGTCCACGTACATGCGATAGATTTTTTCTTCGATGCATTGGCCATTACAAAGCCTTTTCATCGGAAGCCTCTGATTGCATCAACACATGGCGGCTTTTTTCATACTAACTTCGCTTCGACTTTCAAAAAACTCTACTTCCAGACCGTGACCAGGATGAATTGTGGCGCCTATTCTTCGGTTTGCGCCTCGGGAGACAGCGATCATGCGATGTTCTCACGGATTTTTCCATCAGTTCGGCGTCTTGGTAACGGCGTCGATGCCCGGAAGTGGGCCGGCCGCGCCAGTCGCGATCCGGTAAAAACGCTCCTGTACTTCGGTCGGCTGTCTCCAAATAAGCGCATCGGGGATCTACTGAAGTTAGCTCAAAACCTTCGCACCACCGACCCGGATTGGCGTCTGATTATCGCCGGAACTCCGTGGGATGTAACGCCGGACAGCATTCGGAAAGAGATCGATCTCGCAGGTTTGAACGACAGAGTCGATTTGGTCCTAGAGCCGTCGGATGGCGACATTGGTGATCTCATCGAAAGATCGAGTTTTTACGTTTCCGCTTCTGAACATGAGGGGTTTGGGATCAGCGTTGTCGAAGCGATGGGTGCTGGTCTGGTTCCGATTCTTAGTGCAATTCCAGCGTTTCGAGCTTTTGTTGGGTCTTCATCACCCGGTTTGATCTTACGAGACTTCAGCGATGCCGAAGCCGCCAACGAGGTTCAACAAGTATTTCAGAAATTCAGCGCGGAGCCTGAAGCAGCAAAGCACGCGGTGATCTCATTGTCGCAAAAATACGATTGGGAGCAGATCGCTTTGAGCTTCGTGGGCCTTTACGAATCCGTCGCAATGAGCCGGGAAGCCGATCGTGAAAGACACTAGAAAACCTCGTGTACTGCTCTTCACGCAGCAGCTTGTGGGTCTTGGAACAAGAAAAACCGGCATGGTTTTTTGGGCGGAGACGTTTGCGAAGCTCGGTTTTGAGACCAGCGTTGTAACGACACAGCTTAGTTATATCTCAAAAGTATTTAACCCTCAGCGATTTCAGGCGCTTGGCGCCGAGCCAATGAACAAATGGGTTCGTCGAGGAGCAATCGACACCTTCATTTGGGTTCCTTGGGTCCACCCGGTACGCGCGCCACGGCCATGGATGAACGCATCATCCGAGTGGCTGCTCAGTGCATATGCATCGCTTCTGGACAAGGAAATTTGTCGCGTCGCGGCCGAGGCGGACATCATCGTGATAGAGAGCTGTGCTGCTGTCGCACTATTCGAGCGGTTAAAGAGGGCCGCGCCAAAGGCGCAGTTTGTCTATTGCGCAAGCGATAGGTTGGCCCAAGTTGGCATGCACCCAGGTTTGCAAAAGACGCTAACGTCAACGGCTTCTCGGTATGATTTGATCAGGGTTCCGTCGCCGCTGATGAAAGGTGACTTTGCCGTAGAGGCGGACTATATTCCGCATGGCGTCGAAAAATCGGTATTCGACGAACTGCCCGGTCGATCCCACGGAGATGAAAGGAAATCAGCTATCGTTGCGGGCGACATGGCCTTTGATGAGGTCGCCGTACGTACTTTGGTTCACTCATTTCCGGATATCGAATTTCATTTTTTCGGCCGGATGAATCTGGCAGAGTTTCGCGGGAAAGCGAATGTCGTTATCCACGGCGAAGTTCCGTTCGAAGTACTAGCCGGGTTCGTCAAGCGTGCTGACGTTGGGATCGCTCCATACCAATTCCATCCGGGCCTCGATTACCTGGCGGAGTCTAGCCTAAAGCTTCATCAATATACGTATTGTCGTCTGCCAACCGTTGCACCTATTTTTGCTAAAGGGGGCCGCGATCATGTTTTCGGATACACACCAGGTTCTGCTGCCTCTGTGGTGGAGGCGATGAAACTCGCGCTGACTCATGATCGGGGCACGATCGATAATTCACAGATCTTGGGCTGGACTGCGGTTGTCCAGCAAGTGCTCGGAAGGCTAGGCGCTGATCAGCCATGCGCTTCTGATACTGACGTGGCACGTTGATTGTGCTAAGGTTTTGGGTACTGTACGGCAGCCCATTCCCTAGTGTTGAGCAAGGAGAGTGAAATGAACCGGCATCCAAGCTCAACAGCTTTTAGTCAAGGATACTCCGAGTACGATCAAAATAGTGTCGGTCGAGCTTGGGACTTGCAAGAGCTCATCGCCGCGGTCGTTAATCTAGATACGCTCATTCGTTGGCGCAAAGTCATTCTTGCGATCAGTCTTACCGTGTTCACGTTGGGCCTGACCTTTATCGTAGTCCGCCCGTCGGCTTTTATCGCTACTGCCTCGATCTTGGTTGGGGGGCGCAACGCAAATCCCGCGGCCCAAAAGCAATTTGCGGACGGTAATACCGAACTTCAAATTCAGTCTCACGCTCGCGATCGTTTATTGGCGAAACGAGCAAGGCTGCAGAGTGAGCTGCAAGGCGCCGAATCCGTGAGCTTTCCTCGAAATCTCGTCGCTGCGACGGCGTTTGAGCCGGAGGTTCAGACATGGATAGACAGCGAAACAGGGCTCTTTGAAGCCCGGCGCAAGGCGCGCGAATCAGAATTGCAAAACACTCAGCAGTTGCTGAAATTGACCGCTGATGAGGTGCAGTCGTTGGCACGTCAAGTCGAGCTAGCCGCGTCGCAGCAGCAGTCGATCGACAAAGAGTTGGAGAGCGTACGGCAGTTGGCCAGTAAGGGCTATTACGCCACTAGCAAACTTGGAGATCTTGACCGTACAGCCGCGACCTTCGCAACTCGAAAGATTGAGCTGGAAACACAGCTTCTCAGTAGAAAGCAAACCGTTGAGGAGCTAAAGCAGAAGTCGGCTCAGCTGGTGAACGACACCAAAACTGACATTCTGAATGAACTCCAACAGGTTGATGCGGATCTTAAAACGGCCGAGCTGCGCGTTGCAAATGTTTCTGAGACCTTGTCATTTTCTGGCGTGGCCGACGCAACTGTCTTGGCCAACCAAATCGAGATGATCCAGTCTGATCGAACCGCTGAGGCTGTCGTTCAGCGCCTGAAGTTGGATGAAGATGCGGAGTTTTTATCCGCACCCCTGTCACCGTTTCCCTTGGTCTCATTGATCCTGAATATCAACAGCGTCGAGCCTGGCACACCCGAAGCCAAAAACCTTGCAGCGTCGATTGTGCAGAGCAATCTCACAGCTTCGCGATTTGGACTAGGCTCGAGGCTGGACATCGCTTATCGAGCGGATAGTCCTGGACGCGCGCGATCAATCGCCAACGCCGTTGCGGCGCTGTTCACGGAAAACCCCGACAAAGAGGCCTCCAAAACGTCGTTGGGTGGAAATGAGGTTCTTAAGGATGCGGGCTTGATCAAAGCTGGGCCTTCGGCGCTCGCTATCCTGTTCGGATCGGCTGTGTTTGGCATTGCGCTCGGTGCAAGCGCCGCTTTTCTATTAAGGTTCGCGGAATTGAGAGCATACGCAAGGAACTGGTCTCAGGCATGATCGGCCGCCTTTCGCGTCGTGGCCGGCTGCTAGCACGTGGCAGTAGGCGGCCCGTTGGCGGGTTTGTAATCCGAGATGTCTCGCGCCGGGGTTTAATTCGCTACGTTTCGGCAAGCTTAGAGACGGGCCGGAAGGTCGTACTTTTATTCGCAAACGCCAACTTTATCGTTAAGTGTCAGCCTTTCGGTGAATCGTTCCGGGGCTCTCCCTTCATCCTTGTAAATGACGGGGTGGCGATGCGAATTGCGTCGAAGCTATTGTTCGGAAGAGCCTTTAGAGAGAATTTGAACGGGACAGACTTTGTCCCGTTGTTGGTCAGCAAACTGGCAACGCCCCAGAAATTGTTTTTGTTCGGCTCCACGCAAGAGGTTGTGGATCGAGCAGCGCGGCGCTTGGAGGACGAAAGCGATCACTTGGTGGTCGGTCGCAGGAACGGGTTTTTCTTTGACGACGCTGAATTGGTCGCACAGATAAACGAAACGGGGGCCACAGTCCTGCTAGTGGGATTAGGAAATCCTCTTCAGGAGCAGTGGATCGAGCGGAATATGGGCAATCTCAAACCGTCTCTTATCGTCGGGGTGGGAGCGCTATTTGTGTGGCTCTCCGGTTCGCAAAAACGGGCACCAGAGTGGATCAGGTCACTGCATCTGGAGTGGGCCTACCGCTTGGCCAAAGAACCGACTCGCCTTCTTAGCCGATACACCGTCGGAATGGTGCGATTCGCGTCTATTGTTTTGAGTGAAAGTAGATCGCCGCCAACCCATTATTTCAAAGCGTCGGTGACCGCGCCTTCGGACCGATAATGCTGTCGAACAAAGCGCACGCGACTGGGGGTCAGAGCCCATTCTGGACAAATATTGAAGCGATCCTTGTTGTATTTGCAGTAAGCTTCAATGCGCTACTGGCTATCGTTAACGCCAACTTCTTGACGATGTCTCCGGCCACCGTCATTGCCTGTGAGATCGTGGTCGTGCTGATCGCTCACGCGATCATCATCTGGCGCTATAACGACAGGGTCACCGCCTGGTACTACCTGCTTGGGTTGTTGATGGCGGTTGCCGTGGCCCGCTGGATGTTTATCGGAAGGGTTGACGCGAAGGCTTTAAGGGATGGAATGCTGATCTCGACGTTCGTCGCGCTCGGTATTGTCTCTGGACGCGCGGCTGCGGGAAAGTGCGTTTTCTGGCTGCAAATCATTGTAACTCTGGTCGCGATCATTGAGTTGTTCGCAACAGATCTGTTCGTGACGCTATTCAATGTTAAACAGTTTTATATTTCTACCCGTGGTTTTTCTGAAGCCAATTTCTGGAACACGGACTCTGCGCTTTTCGTCAGTGCAACTCGACCGGGGGAGCGTAATCTTTTTCCATTTCTCAACATTCACAGAGCGTCCTCGATATTTCTGGAGCCTGTTTCGCTTGGAAATTATTGCATCATTTTAGTGGCCTATGTCTCAACAGAGGCGAGATCGCTTTCAGGTCGAACTCTAGCATTCTATATATTGTCGACAATATTTCTGCTTATCGCTTGTGACGGCCGATTGGCGGTTATCGTGTCAATTTTTATTATCCTCCTGTCTTTCGTTAAGCCGATTGTTCGATATTCGTCGCTCCTCTATATCCCGGTGCTCATTGTAGTTTCGTTCGTGCTACTCGGTTTCGGCGCCGAGCCGAGCCGCGACGACCTTGCGGGGAGAGCGGCGCTTGCCGCTAAAATATTCTACAGATTTGATGCTGCAGCGTTTTTTGGAATTTCGAACTCCACGTACGTGCAAAGCGCCGATAGTGGGATCACCTACCTCATCGCGACCCAGTCGATATTTGGCGCGATGCTTATATTGATTTTCGTTACGTTTAATCTGGCGGAAGGAGAGCCAAAGCAGGCGTTATTCAAGCGCGCTGCTCTCATTTTCTTGACAACTACGATGCTCATAAGCAATTCGTATCTGTCCATAAAAACGGCTGCGTTACTCTGGTTCCTCTTGGGAGCGTACCAAACTCGACCAATCCTGGCCAAAGTCAGCTCCTACCGCGATGTCCGGCCCGTCGGAACAGCGAGTTCTGTGCAAGAATAAAACCTTCGGTCGGCGACGCAATTATCGCACGAGCACGTACTTTATCGCGCCTCTGAGCTCCAGATATCCGCTGCGGGGGCGCCGGGCAATTCGCTTCGGAAACTCGATCCAACCTTGCAGGCGGGGGGCGAGGCCGCGGCCGGTTAGAAGCAGCTTCATATGGTAGGCGCCTCTGCCAATATCGTAGTCTGTGAGTAGCTTCTCTAAGTCCTTTTCCTTTCTTCCATGATGATGCCATACGACGAGCTCAGGCGCATACACGCCGACATACCCGTGCAGGCTGGCTCTTGCAGCAGCATCACAATCTTCGGCCGGAAAAAAGGAGCCACTGCCAAATTTCGTGTCGAAGCAATCAATCGCCGCGAGAGCGGAGCGTCGAAAAGCCATATTCGCTCCCTTTACCAGGCCCGGCCGAACGTAACTGTTTGCCGGAATGACGAGTGGGTCCAACGACTCGTTTATTGTGACGGGATAATCGGTTGGATCGTACAGCCTTACTCTGCCGGTGGCATAACCGATGCTGGTCCCGTCAAAGAGTCGCAATAGGGCGTCGAGATAATCGCCCTCAACATAACAATCGTCATCCGTGAATCCGATGATCTCGCCCTGCGACGAGCGAATGCCAGCGTTGCGCGCGCTGCTCAACCCGGGCACAAGCTCTTTGACATACTTAACCGGAAAATCAGCCTGGGAGGAAAACTCGTGGATTACGCGCGCCGTGTCGTCCGTCGAATTGTTGTCCACCACAACCAGCTCCATCAGGTGTCGGTTGTCGAGGCGAGCAACATACTCCAGGCATTTTTGGAGCGGCGCTGCTCGATTGCGCGTGCAAATGATCAGAGAGATATGCATAGTTTACCACTAATTGAGTGTTAACCTGTTATATAATCTTGAAGTGATGGCTAGTCGATGAAAAAAACATTGGACGATTTAAAAGGTATATTGCGGCAGACCGCAGTTACGCTGCCGGCTCCGGCGCCGGGCTATGCTTTGCTGGATTTTCCGAACTATCCGAACGTAGGCGATAGTTTGATTTGGCTTGGCGAAATCGCGCTGTTTTGGGATGTTTTTAAAGTCCGGCCATCCTATGTCTCAACGCGCGACGAATATAATCCGGCCGCTTTAAACCGAGCATGCCCAGAGGGACCAATCTATTTAAGCGGCGGCGGCAATTTCGGAGATATTTGGCCGAAATATCAAGCCTTTCGTCAGCGAGTGCTCGCGGCGCATCCTGATCGCAAGATCGTACAGTTGCCTCAGTCGATCCATTTTCAATCGGACGATAATGTCCGAGCCACTGCGGCGGCTATCACGAAACACAAGAATTTTAGCCTGCTCGTGAGGGACGAATGGAGTTTCGAATTTGCTCGTGACCGCTTCGAGTGTGAGACCGTGCTGAGCCCAGATATGGCATTCGCCTTAGGTCCTCAGGACAAAATATCGTCAAAACACTCTGTCGTCTTCCTGTTGAGGGAGGACGATGAAAAGATGGCGGCACGAGGCGAGGTCCGAGATCCGTCGAGTGTAGTTGTTGATTGGTTGCAAGATGACCGCTCAGCCAAATTGCAGAATGGATGGATACTCCCCCTCGTGAAACGCCTTGAGACGGCAAATCCAACGTATGGTTCTCTCGAGCTCGCGTTTAGAGGATTGGCGCACACCCGAAAACGGAGGGGGCAGCGACTGTTGGGCTCCGGCCATAGCGTTGTCACGGACCGCCTTCATGCTCACATCTTCTGCCTGCTGATGGGTATTCCTCACATCGTGATCGATAATTCGTATGGCAAGTTGAGCAGGTTCATGCAGCGCTGGACAGCAACAGACCCTCTGGTCAGGGTCGCGGGATCGGTTGCCGAGGCGCAGAACCTTCTTTTGCAAGCCAGGTGAGGGGCCATGCCTTCTGAAATACGCATTATCAGCCTCAAGGACTCGGTTCAGCGCCGAACAGAGATCGAGGCACAGATGGCTAGGCTGGCCGTGCCGTGGTCTTTCTACGACGCTGCGACGTCTCTACCGGATTGGCTGCCCTATAACGCTCGGCACGCCGTTTGGAACCGCGGCCGAGAACTGACGCGTGGTGAATTGGGTTGCTTCGCTAGTCATGTTTCTTTGTGGAAATGGCTCTCGGAACATAACGACCTAAATTCGATGTGCGTATTGGAGGATGACGTACTCATAAATTGGTCGTTCTTCGAGAAAGCCGGGGAATTTGATGCCAGTTTCAATGGTTTCAATTTCGTCCGATTTTACGGGAAATTGCCGGTTTCGACCAGATGTATAGCGCCGGTTCTTGGTCGATACTTAGTGGAGTATCGAAGGCCGGTGTACGGTACACAGGGGTACTGGATCAACAAAGCGGGTGCGAAATTATTTCTTTCGTCGATTCAAAAAGTGGTTCGACCGATAGACGACGAAATGGACCGGGTATGGGCGCACGGAGTTCCCAGTCTGGGGCTTTATCCAGCGCCCCTGACGGAACTGGATTTCGGGTCGACCATTGAGATGGATCGCAGGCTCGATTTGCCAGCTTTGCGGGGAAGTGACAGAATAATGAGGCTGTTAGCTAGAGCGGCAGAAAAGGCCAGACGGATTGCGTTCTACGCGGGGATCCGGTGGTTTCGGCCGCGCCGCTTGCCAATCACCGACCGAATCCAATCAGCCTAGACGCCGCAACATGCGGCCCGCTACAGGCACTTCAATCTTTTTTGATGCTAACGGAGACGGATGATGCGAGCCTATATCGCGACGTTGAGTCTTTTTATGAGCTTGCTCAATACACCGTCCGGTGCTGGTCAACTGCAAGGTGTAAATTTATCGGGAGCGGAATTCAAAGATATTAAGCAGACGTCGACGACAGCGACGCCGTTCGGTCGTCTTAATAAAGACTACGCTTGGCCGGACCCCCTAGTGTTAAAGGGTTGGCAGGACCGAGGAGTGACCGTGGTCAGACTCCCTTTTAGGTGGGAGCGTGTTCAGCCAGACCTTCGAGGCGATGTTAGCCTCGATCATATCGCCAAGTTGGTGGAAGTGGCCTCCCGCGGCACCACCGTCGTTATCTTGGACATGCACAATTACGGTAACCGTTGGGTGTCGACGCCTGACGGCGTTAAGCAGGCTCAGATCGATGGGCCGTCAGGCTTGGTGACGCGGGACGATTATGCAGACGTTTGGCGAAAAATCGCGGAGCGCTTCAAGGATTACCCGCTGGTTCAATTCGATCTGATGAATGAGCCGCATGATCTCAAGTCCGCTGACGCGGCGACTGAAGCTGAGATTTTGCGTCGTATGTACCAAGCGGCGATTGACGCCATACGAGGGGCGGGGGCGACAAACTCCATTCACATTGAACCTCCAAATTGGGCAAAATCCGGCGCTCTCGTATCAAGTTTTTCGGATGCCGCCCTCTCGCTTCGTGATCCGGCTGACAACCTAATTTTCCAAGTGCATCAGTATGTCGACAAGGGTGAAAAAGGCATCTTGCCCGATGCCGCGAACGGAGACGTCGACGCCGGCCGGAGAAAAATTGAAGCGGCCACCGAGTGGGCTCGCAAGCATAGGAAAATCTTGTTTCTCGGTGAATTTGGTATCCCAAATGCCTCATCTTCTTCGGGGCTGACAGCCGCCTCACGAATGATTGACCACGTACAGGGAAACCCTGACGTTTGGCTCGGTTGGACAGCCTGGGGGGGCGGAAAAGCTTGGCGCGAAGACTACGTATTCCGGCTTGAGTCCACACCCCCTGTAGATCCGGCCGGGAGACTACTTCTTTTCGAAAAACTTCATAGTAAGTGATAATGCTGCATCCGGAATGAAAAGCCATTGTCGGCGCGCAACCTGCGTTTCCCAGTTTGTCATTAATTCGGGTTTGATCCTAAAGGATTGGGGCATGGGGCAAGAGGGAAACAGTCACTTACCTGCCGCCCTCATGCGCTTCAAGGGCGGGCTGGTAGGGGTGGCCGTGCTGAGCGGCTTGATAAACATCCTAATGCTAACCGGCTCTTTGTTTATGTTAGCCGTTTACGATCGAGTGTTGCCTTCACGCAGTATTCCGACGCTGATTGCGCTCGGAGGAATTGCCCTGTTTATGTATGCATTTCAGGGGTTTCTCGAAATTATCCGCGCGAGAATTTTAAGCCGTGTTGGAATAGGTTTCGAGGAAGACATGGCTCCCGATCTACTGGGGGAGGTTGTGTCAATTGCGAACGCGCGCGGTCCCCAGATAGATGCCGTCGGTCCGATGAAGGACTTAGAAACACTACGCGTGTTCATGGGCTCGCCCGGTCCGATCGCGATTTTCGATTTGCCATGGCTGCCGGTCTTCCTGGCAGTATGCTTCGCTTATCATTTTATAATAGGAATTACAGTGCTCTCTGCGGCTGTCGTGCTGGCGGCCTTAACTCTTGCAGCTGAGCTTTTTGCTAGGCGCCGCGCGGAGCGATCGCACCGCGCGGCTATGGCCAGAAACAATGTTGCTGAAGAGACCCGGCGAGGCGCGGAAGCGATCCATGCTCTTGGTATGACAGCACCCATGATCAAGAGATGGCGCCAGCATCATCAAGATTTTCTGCGCCAGCATACCGCGCTGTCGGATTTCACATCCCTGATAGCGACGGCGTCGAAGAGCCTGCGAATGATACTTCAGTCGCTTATTCTGGCGATCGGCGCGTATCTAGTTATCAATCAGGAAGCGACGGGCGGCATCATGATAGCCAGTTCCATCCTCGTTTCGCGGGCGCTCGCCCCTATCGATCTAGCGATTGGGCAATGGAGGAGTTTTGTGTCCGCGCGGCAGGCGTGGGCGAGGCTCAGCGGTATCGTTGCCAATGCGACCCGTCCGTCCGAGGTGTTGTCTCTTCCGGCGCCGTATCAGACGCTCGAAGTGCAAAACATCAGTGTTTCTCCTCCGGGAAGCGGACGCCTCGCGGTCCACGACATTAGTTTTTCTCTTGAGAGCGGAGATGCGCTAGGAATTATTGGCGCAAGTGGTTGTGGAAAGTCTACGCTCGCGCGAGCGCTCGCGGGTGTGTGGCAGCCGGTCCGCGGAACTATTCGATTGGACGGCATTCCTTTACAGCAATGGCCGCCGGCAATGCTATCAAGTCAAGTCGGATACCTGCCGCAAGACGTGTGCCTTATGGAGGGAAATGTCGCTCGCAATATATCGAGGTTTCACAAGGCCCAGTCTGAGGAGGTCCTAGAGGCCGCTGGTGATGCCCATGTGCACGAGTTGATAGCGACCCTTCCAAATGGTTATCAGACCAATGTCGGTCCAAATGGCTCTGCCTTATCCGCAGGCCAGAGACAACGAGTTGGCCTTGCTCGAGCGATGTTTCGTAGGCCATTTCTTATTATTCTTGATGAGCCGAACTCAAATCTTGACACGTCGGGTGAGGTGGCCTTGTCGAAGGCCATCCTCCGCGCGCGGGCTTGGGGCAGCATTGTCATCATCGTAGCTCATAGACCGAACGTGATCTCGAATGTTAACAAGATCCTGTATGTCGCGGATGATGGACAAAGCCTGTTCGGCGACCGCGAAGCAGTTCTTAACCGAGTGTTGCAGCATTCCCCAATCTCAATCCCAGAGCGTGCGGATGCCTAAAAGGCCGACAATCCATAGACGGGTGATCGTCTCCCAACTTTGGGGGCGATGATGCGGCAAGACCTGACCGTGCCCGAGGCGGATTCGTCAGATGATCATACGAGGCGTAGCATCCGAGCGCACCTTCTGCTCGGCATGGGGGCATTCGTCGCGTTCTTTGCGATTGCCGGAGGAATCGCCTGGTCGACCGTACTCTCCGGTGCAGTTATTGCCCACGGGACAGTCGTCGTAGATTCAAGCGTTAAGAAGGTACAGCATTTGGATGGCGGCATCGTTGCCGAAATTCATGTGAAAGAAGGCGACCATGTTTCAGCTAACGATGTGCTCCTGAAACTGGATCCGACGATACCGGAAACAAACCTCTCAATCGTGGTCAAGGGGTTGGATCAGAACATCGCAAGGCTGGCGAGGCTGGAAGCGGAGCGAGATGGAGCCGCAAGTGTCCAGTTCCCGGATGTTATGATCAGTCGCCAAGGCATTCCCGACGTCGCCTCTATCATGAATGGCGAGCAGAGGTTGTTCGCGGCGCGAGTCGATGGAAGGGCAGGCAGAGTACTTCAGCTTAAGGAAAGAGCGGCCCAGCTGAGAGAGGAGATCGGCGGGATTGAAGCCCAAGTGGCAGGAAAGACAAAGGAAATTCAGCTCATCAACGAAGAGCTCAAAGGAACTCGTTCTCTTTGGGCCAAACAGCTCATTCCTATACAACGCGTGACAGCGATCGAGCGTGAGGCTGCCCGACTAGAAGGCGAGCGAGGGGCGCTTGTTGCGTCCATCGCGCGGTCTCGTGCCGGAATAGCCGAAACGGAGCTTCAGATCCTCCAAGTCGATCAGGATGCGCGCACGGATATTGCCACGGACATACGCGATGCGCAGGCAAAGATCGCTGAGCTCTCCGAACGACGAGTCGCAGCGGAAGAAACCCTCAGAAGATTGGACGTTCGCTCACCGCAAACGGGGATTGTGCATGAGCTTGCCGTCCATACCGTTGGAGGAGTTGTCCAAAGTGGCGCCGTTTTAATGGAGATTGTTCCCCAGCAGGATCGGCTGAGGATCGATGCTCGATTGTCTCCTGACCAGGTTGATCAGGTGTTTGCGAGTCAAAAGGCGATCGTGAATTTTTCCGCGTTTGACCGCGGCACTACTCCCGAACTGGTCGCCTCTGTATCCATGATATCGCCCGATCTAAACCGGGATGAAAAAACAGGTCAAACCTTTTTCATGCTTCATTTGGACGTCGGAGATGATGAGTTAACCAAATTGGGAGCCCTAAAATTGATGCCGGGGATGCCCGCTGAAATATTCATTCAGACATCAAGCAGAACGATTATCTCTTATTTGATCAAGCCGCTGACTGACCAGATGAATCGAAGCCTTCGAGAATAAGGTGCCGCGAATAGTCACTTGGGCATAGGGCTGCCGAATTAAGCGACCCCTGATCAAGTCACTTGGACTGGAGCGCTTGGAACACGAGCGCGGTCTAGCGAAGATTTCGAAGGGCATTTTGCCAGCTGTGTCGGTCGATAAGCAAGACTAGCGCGACATATGAACAAATTCCACAAGCCACGCTAATGAATACGCGCCAGATGGGTTGCAGATCGTCTATCATCGCGTTGCGCAAATAGAGCAGAGCTAAAAACATACCCGCCGAAATCAGAAGTGGTTTCAGGACGCAACGTATCTGCGAAAGCGCCGACATACCTGTGATCACCTTCAGCATGTAGATCCCGAGCGGAACAGTGATCAGGGTTGGGACGACATAACTCCAAACCGCGAATTGGAACGGCCAATTGCCGACTGCCGCGGCAGCGAGCGTGCCAGTGGCAAAGGCTATCCAAGAGTTCGCAATCTGCGGCGCTTGACTGCCCCTAGCGAGGAGTAACGCACTCGACAGGACACGCGTAAACTTAAGAGCCCAGACAATCGACACGATCTGGGTGGTCAAAATTGCTTCTGTCCATCTGTCGCCGAATACGATTGGAATGAGGTCCGACGCGATCGCCGCAAGGCCGAAGAGGACTGGCGCAGACACACCAACAATAAGGTGGCTGCCACGAAGAAAAGCGTCGCGGTCGTCAATTCCAGATCGAGTCAGTGCTGAAAAGAATGGCAGAGACATCCTAGTTATCGCCATACTCAGAATGTTGGCCAACTCGTCTACCAAGCGGATGCCGAAGTTCAGCCAGCCAAGAGCCTCTAAGCCTTGGACGCGTCCGAAGACCAGCAGGAAAGCTCTTGGTGTGATGGCACCTGCCAAGGTCTCGATCGAGTTCAGTCCACCGAGTTTTAGGATCGGAACGATAGCATTCCAGCTAAAGTAAAGTCTGGGCCTGCGAGGCTGTCGGTAAAGTAATACGGCAGTTGCAATTGCAAAGCCGACCAAAGAGCCGATCACGATCGCCCACGATCCCCATCCCAATAAGGCCGTCGATAACGTCACGACTAATGTTGCAATCTTCTGCCCTAATGTCCGGAGAGCTAGGGTTCTCGTTCTCATCTTTCGGGTGAGCAGCGCTGTGGGCACGCTCATTGCGGCCTGGAGAAAGCAGCTTGCTCCATAAATCTGCAGCAGCGGTATAAGCTCACTGTGGTCATAAAGCAGGGCGACGACCGGGGCGACGCCGATGCAGAACAACCAACCAATCACTCCCAAAACGAGGAAGCACCAAGTCATTGAATCGAGAGTCGCCACGTCAATCCGTGGGGTCCTGATCAGTGCGTTGGTCGGCCCTGTCAACAAAAGCGCTTGTACCACCATCGGTATGGCGATCGCGATGGCAGCAAGCCCTAACTCCTCGGGCAACACAAGCCGAGCCACGGTCAACGTGGTTAGCAGGCTTGATGCAGCGGAGAGGAAGCTTTCCCCGATTGCCCAGGGGAGCGCGGATTTCATGCGCCTCGCCAAGCGCTCTTGCGAACTTGCGGGCTTCAGCATGCGGAACTACCAACCTTGGGGCCGTGCGATTGAAAACCCTGCTGACGAATATCAGTGGCCATGCCGATCAGTTGGCACGGGTTGCTGACGTCTGTCGCATCATCAGAATCAGCATGAGTATCATCTACCAGCGCAATTTTATGGTTTCAACGAGCAATAAGTTTATTCCACTCATGGAGTATTGCGAGGGTTTGGTTACTGTGAGTTGGAAGAGATGATCGGCGTAAATCTTTCGGGTGCTGAGTTTGGCGGGGCCGGCAAGCGGTATGGATATGATTATATTTATCCATCTGAGAAGGATCTGGATTTCTACGACAGCAAGGGCGTCGAATTTATACGATTGCCATTCAAATGGGAGCGAATGCAAACGACTATAGACGGGCCGTTGAATCAAGCAGAGCTCGGTCGAATGAAGCAGTTTCTCGATGAAGCCGAGGAACGCGGCATCGACGTTATCATCGACCTTCACAACTACGGCCGCTTCGGGAGCGCAGTAATAGGATCTCCCGGACTTCCAATCGACTCCTTCGCTCAGTTTTGGCAAGAGCTCTCGTCGGAACTGAAGGGGTACAAGGCGCTGTCAGGCTACGGCCTGATGAATGAACCTCACGATATGGGTGGTGTATCGATTTGGCCAACGGCAGCCCAGGAAGCCGTAAATGCTATACGTACTGTTGACTTAGACACTGCGATCTATGTCGCCGGTGATGGATGGTCGAGTGCGAAAAATTGGGGCTCCTCCGCCAACAAGTTGCTAGATATCGATGACCCATCTGGCAATATTATTTACGAAGCGCATCTATACTTTGATAGGGATGGTTCCGGAACGTACAAGGAATCCTACGATAAGGCAGGTGCTTATGCGACCATCGGCGTTGATAGATTGCAGTCATTTCTAGACTGGCTTGAGGCTACTGGGAACAAGGGGTTTGTCGGAGAGTTCGCGATCCCGAATAATGATCCTCGCTGGCTACCGGTCTTGGATAATTTTCTTAAGGAATTGGACGCCCACAACGTCGACGGAGCTTATTGGGGAGGCGGCTCTTGGTGGGGTAACTATCCCATGGCCCTCGTTAATAAAGCGGGTGTCGAGGGGCCGCAGTTGGAGGTGCTAACACCTTATTTTGATGACGAAGAAGAGGCCGTCTCAACTGCTGCTAAAAGCGAAAACGATCATCTAGTAGGGACGTCGGCCAATGATTTACTTATCGGCGGCGCCGGCAGCGATGTGATTTTCGGAGGTGCAGATGCCGACGTATTTCAGTTTGCCGCAGACTCAAAAGCTGGTGATCAGGATTTTATCGATGACTTCAAGCTAGAGATGGGCGATCAGCTCCGATTTGTAGATGCCGTCAGAATAGTAAGCGCTACCGCTTCCCTGCTTAAAGTGCCAGCGAGCTTCGATGGAATTGACCTCCATAATGATGCGAAGGCATATGACTTAAAGCTCGTAGTGGAAGCCGGCAATAGTGTGTCGCATCATTACGAAATCTATCTCGTGGATGCGCTT
This sequence comes from Rhizobiaceae bacterium CPCC 101076, assembly GCA_003347645.1. GTDB lineage: Bacteria > Pseudomonadota > Alphaproteobacteria > Rhizobiales > Methylopilaceae > Flaviflagellibacter > Flaviflagellibacter deserti. The sequence continues at coordinate 16,587 of QDFX01000026.1, forward strand.
AAGAATGCCGGTTGGCACGCTGATCAGTGGGAAGATTACCTTGGACTCCACATTAATTTCGAATGAATGACTGCGAAGGCAGCCGGAACATCCGCGATTGCGGATCACGGAGATCTTGACAGCTGAATTTCTCGTCTGCTGAATCGTAAAGCGCTCACCGTACTCGATGTCCCCTCAGGGAGCCGTACCCTCGGAACGCGAACGGACGGTGTTGGGTGGATGCCCGGCATCTCAATGAAGCGGTGGGCCTCCAAGCCCTCATCAAAGCCGAACAGAGCCGCCCTGTTGTGCTGCGCATTTACCACAAAATGGCGATATTTCATGAAGTTACGAAAATCACCGTGACTCACGCCAACCTCTAGCTTACTCGAACGGTCGGGAGTTGGGGGCTGGGAAAATGTACAAAAAGGCGGCTGCGTTTGCGGCGATCTTGGCGGTTGTCTCGCCGTCGGCTGTTCACGCAATCACTTTGCGCGAGGCTCTAACGGCTACGCTTTATTCGAACCCACAAATCGGTCAAGCGGTTGAGAACCGGGAGGCGATTGAGTTCGAATTAAGGCAGGCGCGCGGACTGTTCTTGCCGAGCATCGACCTGGATGCCTCCACCGGCGCTCAGAGGTTGGACAACGAAAGTCGCCGTCTGACCAGCATCGAGGATGATGACCTCTATCCGAGGGATGTGGGCATAACCGTCTCGCAAAAACTTTTCGACGGCGGTGCCAGACGCGCTGAACGAGATCGGCAAGCCAGTAGAGTCGATGGCGCTTCATTTCGAGTTTTGGAACGATCTGAGACTCTTGGTCTTCAAGTAATCCGAGAGTATATCGAGATTATTCTTCAAGGTGAGATACTTGGGGAGGCTCGTGAAAATTTGAAATTTCATCAGAGTATTCAGGCGGATGTGTCGGATTTGGTGGCGGGCGGAAAGTTGACTGATGCCGATAGGCAGCAGGTCGATGAACGTCTCCTTGCGTCACGGGTTCGATCGGAACAAGCTGCTGAAGATCTAGAAGCTGCGAAAATTCGTTTTGTGACGCTTGTCGGTAGACCGATTGGGAATTGGGCGATGCCCGGTTCCGTGGTGCGTTCCATTCCGAAAACTCTCGATGAAGCGGTGGCCTTAGGGCGCTCAAACAATCCTCGCATTCAGGCCGCTATTGCCGACATTTCAGCCGCTGAAGCGTCGGTAAACGCCGCCCGAGCCGAGTATTCTCCTAAGGTATATGTTGAGGGGGCGGCGCGCACGGGTATGGAAATCAATGGCGACGACGGCCGGACAACCGATTATCAGGTGCGCTTGGCTGCTCGTTGGAACCTCTACCGTGGCGGCATTGATAGTGCCGCTGAGCAAGAACAGATCCGCAGGGCTAGCGAGGCCCGGCTCGCGATGCACCAGGCGCATCGCGAGGTCGAGGAGGCGGTGCGCATCTCTTGGGATCGTCGTGCGCGGCAAGCCGCCCAAGCTGTGCTACTACAGCAGCAGTCCGCCGAGAATTCCCGTCTGGTCGAATCTTATCGCAGTCAGCTCGATCTCGGTCAGCGTTCACTGCTGGACGTCCTTGACGCCCAAAACACTGAGTACAATGTGGCCATTTTGGCGAAGACCGCGCGTTATGCGGCTCGCTTTGCCGAATATCGACTTCTGGCGGCAACTGGCATCCTTTTGAAGACGATGGATTTGAAACCGCCGCAGCAGTCTCAGGGCTATCCGCGGGCCGAATATAACGTGCCGCCGGCACAGCCCACCGATATCTATCGCTCGGTTCCCTCGTCACAGAGCAGCAAGCCGCCGATCGATCTACTGGTTCCGGTTCAGAAGCCTTAATCAGGCGGTGTTACAACCGCAGCGATTACCAAAGCCAGACTCGGCTTTGGCCCCGGAGGGTGCTGCTATGCGTGCCATGGAGCACAGTTCCACCGCGTACTCTCCAGCCACGGAGCGAGAGGGGCTAATTTGCGCGCCGACTGATTTCAAGTCGGCGTTCAAGAACGTGGCAGTGTTTCTCGGGAGGCCTGGCTCCGAGGTCATCCTGTTTTCGGATGTTCCGTTCAACGAGGTGCTTCCGTCCATCGAGGAAGTCCGGCGCCTAGCGGACCGTATCGGTCTCGAAGTGCTCGATTACGGTAAAGCGAACAGGGTCGACACGAACTCCGACCTCCCGGCGATCATCCTCCTTCGCGACGGACGAGCGCTCTCGCTCCTCGAACGCCTCTCAGACGGTCGCTATCTGACGTCCGCGCGAGAGTTGGCAACCGGCGCTGGAGTGGAACTGCGCGGCGTCGCGCCCGAAAACGTCCGTGCGATCGTGACGTTCGGTGTGGTTCGCGAAGACACGGTCGAATCCGCTATCACCGGCGATATCCAGCTGATCGTGCGCAAGCACTGGCTCGTCAGTACGCTTCTACCGTTCTGGAAGTCCTATCTGCAGGTAGCGCTGGCGGCACTGTTCATCAACATTTTGGCGCTGGTGATGCCGCTGTTCACGATGAACGTTTACGACCGGATACTGCCTAACGAGGCGATGGCAACGCTCTGGGTGCTCGTCCTGGGCGTTGCCGGCGCGATCCTATTCGACCTTCTCTTGAAAAGCGTGCGTGCGGTCCTGATCGACCACGCAGGACGTTCCGCTGATCTTAGGCTTTCCTACCTGCTGTTCGAGAAGGTCCTGCACACAACGCTTGCATCGCGACCTGCATCAACCGGCGATTACGCCAACCGCATCACCCAATACGAATTCGTCCGAGAGTTCTTCACGTCGAACACAATCAGCGTCGTCATCGATACGGCTTTCGCCTTCATATTCCTGATCGTCATCTACGTCCTATCAGGCTGGATCGTCATCGTGCCGGTGGTGGCGTTCCTCATCACGATCGGCATTGGCCTCACCGCCCAGCGGGCGATCGCGAAACGCATGGCCGCGGCGCAAAATGAAGCCAGCCAGAAGCAGTCGCTTCTTGTCGAGACCATCTCGACCATCGAGACCGTCAAGTCGCTCGGCGCGGAAAAGCACCTTCTAAGGCGCTGGCACGGCCTTGCGAAGCGTGCCTCGCAGACCTCCGAGGAGATTAAGCAGATCTCGGCCAATGCAGCGAACGCGACCGGTTTCGTGTCGCAGTTCGTCTCTATCGTGATTATTCTTGCCGGCGCCTACCAGTTCGCCGAAGGCAATATGACGACCGGCGCGATCATCGCCGCGGTAATGCTGTCGGGCAGGGCAGTAGCCCCGCTGGGACAGATCGCGATGACGCTGGCGCGGTTCCGGCAGGCCGTCCTATCACTGCAGATTCTGAATTCGATCATGTCGCAGCCCGAGGACCGGCCGGATTCTACGGGCTTCGTGAACCGCGAGATCTATGCCGGCGATTTTTCGTTCCAGCTCGTCGATTTCGCCTATCCAGGCACCGACTACAAAGTGCTCAACGGTTTCAATCTCACGGTGAAGGCTGGAGAGCGAGTCGGCATTATCGGCAAGATCGGCTCGGGGAAGACGACAGTGGGGAGGCTTCTGGGCGGGCTATATGCGCCGGGTGCCGGCAGCTTGCTGATCGATGGCGTCGATGTGCGCCAATATCATCCCGCGGTCGTGCGTTCGGCCGTCTCAGTAGCCTCCCAATCAGCGGATCTATTCTCCGGCACCATTAAGGAGAACCTGCTGATGGGCCGCCCCGACGCGAGCGATGAGGACATCATCGCGGTGTCGCGAGTGACCGGCGTCGAAGATTTCGTCTCCCGCCATCCGCGCGGCTACGACATGCCGGTCGGCGAGCGAGGCAGCAATCTGTCCGGCGGACAGAGGCAGGCCGTGGCGATCGCGCGGCTTCTGATGTCGAAGCCGAAGATCGTCTTCCTCGACGAGCCTTCGGGCGCGATGGACATGGCGTCTGAGCGTCTTCTCATCAACAAGCTTCAGGCTGCGCTTGCGCCGGAAATGACGGTAATCATTTCTACTCACCGGCACAGCATGCTCGAACTGATCGACCGCCTGATCGTCATGGATCAAGGACGCGTCATTGCCGACGGACCGAAGGCCGCGATCATCGAGCACCTTCAGAAACGAGCGGTGCGCTGATGCTGATGCGCACACGGAGAGACGCGAGAGGCCAGGGGTGGCGGCAGCAACTCCTCGACATGCGCAATTATCTCGACGCGCCCACGGACGGCCTGGTGGACCGCCAACCGCTGATGGCGCGAATGACATTGTTATCCATCGTCGCGTTGATCGTATTCTTCCTGATCTGGGCGTCGATCGCCGAGGTCGAGGAGATCGCCCGCGGCGAGGGGAAGGTCATTCCTATCTCCAAGACGCAGGTCATCCAAGCGAGCGAGCCTGGTGTCGTCCAGGACATCGCGGTCCGCGTCGGTCAGATCGTGAAACGCGGCGATCTCATCGTTCGCCTGGACGATACTGCGACCACGTCGACTCTCGGCGAGCTCGAGGCCAAGGCTCGTGCATTGCGTGCCCAGATCGCGCGGCTCGAACTGGAAGAGAAGGGCGATATCGACTCGGCGCTCGTTTGCCCGGGTACGGCCGATCCAGCGCGTGATGCCGTCTGCGCCAACGAGGTGCGGCTCCTCTCTGCGCGGCGCGACAATTTCAAGAACAAGGTGTCCGTCCTTCGGGAGCGCCTGTTGCAGCGGCAGACGGAACTCGACGAGGCGAGGTCGAACATTGCTCGCCTCGAAGCCAATATCAAGGTCTCCGAACAGGAGAACGCTCTGCTGCAGCCGCTCGTCGCCCGCAAACTTGCCGCGCAGACCGATCTCCTGCGCATCCAGAAGGAGCTCACGGATTCGACTGGCCAGCTGAATCTGTCGAAAGAGAGCATCAAGCGTCTGAAGGCCGCCGTAAACGAAGCGGATCTTCAGGTCACGGAGATCTCGCTGCAGATCCAGCAGGAGGCCCTAGCGGAGAAGACGAAGGCACTGTCTGAACTTTCGGTCATTGACGAGACGACGCGCGGCGCGACCGATCGCGTAAATCGGACCGATCTTCGGTCTCCTGTCGACGGTGTGGTCAATACGTTGGACGTCAACACGATCGGCTCCTATGTGCAGCAGGGCGCTGTGGTGGCCGGAGTCGTGCCGACGTCCGAGGTATTACTGGTCGAGGCGCGAATTTCCCCGCGCGACGTCGCGTTCGTTCGCGTCGGCCAGCCGGCTCTGGTCAAGGTTTCCGCCTACGACTTCTCGATCTACGGCGGCATAAGGGGCGAAGTCTCGAATGTCTCCGCGGACAGCATCTTCGATGAAAAGTCGGAAGAGACCTATTATCAGGTGCAGGTAAAGACGGGTTCGGAGATCGTGCATAACGGCAAGGTGCACGCGATCTTTCCGGGCATGATCGCCTCGGTCGACATTATGACCGGTGAGAAGACGGTCCTTCAGTATCTGCTTAAGCCGGTGAACAAGGCCCGCGCCGAGGCGCTGCGCGAGCGATGACCGCGACGATCAATTCCAAGCCGGTGATTACCCCGAAGCCCGAGGATCTCGCCACGCGTTTCGTCGTCGTCCGTGCGGGGGAGTATCGCCGCGGACTGCGGCTGGAGGAGATATTCTGGCGCGCTCTGAAGGACGTGGCGGCCGGAGCGGGACTGAGCCTTGGAGCTTTTGTCCGAGCGGTCGAACAAGCGTCGGATGGCGGAGGCAATGCCACGTCGCGCCTGCGCGTGCTCTGCATGGGTTGTTTGATGGACAAGCTGCTCAGCGTGCAGAACGTGGCCAATCGCGGTCTGGCTAACAGCCTTGTCCAGGCTTCGCCGTCGCCGACTTTTGCTCTGGCGACGGACCGCAGGATCGTCTCCTACAACCAGAGTTTTTTAAACCTCATCCAGGCGAGACTGTCGATCGAAAGCTCGAGCGCGATGGCGCGCAATCTGCGCCTGTCGCTCGATCTACAGATCGTGGAGTTAATTGATGCGCTTCGCTTGAAAGACAACATGCCGGTTGGGACCGGCTTTGTGATCGGCGTCGACAACCAGCGTTTCCGCGGGCGCGTGAATGCCGTGTTGACCCCGGTCATCGGTCAAGCCGTGATCATCTGCTACGTGCTGCCTGATTAGGACTTGCGCTCGGTGCCTTCGCCGGGCTGAACCGCTTCGATGCTCGTGCGCCCGGCGGCTTCCTTGTTGTCCGAAGGATAGCCGTGGATCCAGGTGCCGCGGTCGTTCATCGAGTAGAGCGCGCGATACTGGGGCAGGGATGAGTCCGGCAGGATCGCATCGCGTACATTGTCCAGGATGAAGTTGCCTTTGTCGGTCGCGACCGACAGCACAGCGTGGAAAAGGTTCCGACGCGTGTCGCGAAGGACGACGAGCGTCATGCTGTCGTCGGGCACGCCGGCCGCGCGAAGAGCCGCCATCTTCAGGAGCGCGAAATCTTCGCAATCGCCCTTGCCGCGCGACAGCGTCTCGTCCGGCTTCGACCAGTGATCAAGCGATCCGTAGACCTCGTTGTCGCTCTTGTACGCGATCGTGCGGTTGACGAAGGAGTTAACGGTGAAGAGCTTGTCTTCGAGCGACTGACCGAGCGCGGTTTCGACAGCCTTCAACACGTCGTCCTTGTCCGACGGGCAATACATCTCGCCGCATTCCGGCAATTGCAAATCTGCGGTCGCACCGAGCGCTGCGGGGATGCGTGGCTTCGCGGATTTCGCGCCGACGCGGAAAGCAATCGAGGCGAAGACGCCACCCTGCGGGGCGGTGGTCTTCAGCCCAAGCCTGGCAACCTGCGGAAGCGCACCCTGCATACCGGCAAGATCGGGCGTTCCCGCCTCTGGCGCCTGGAATTCAGAAAGCTGAGCGTCGTTCTGGGATGCTGCCAGCGAACCGGTATCTTCGGCTTGAGCCTTGTCCTGAATATCCGTGCCGCTCGCCCCGACGGTCAGCGAGACAAGCAGCACGGTCGGGGTGAAAACAGAAGAGAATACTTCTCTTTTACGTATAAACATTGCCAGCTCCACAACCGTTGTGTGCTGACATTACAAATGAGGACTGAATTGGCGTTTAAGAAAACTGAATTACAACTTGTTACAGCAATCGAGACTATTTAGATCAAATTTTATCTTCTGTATTTGGGCTGCGGCAGGTTTAACAGCCAGCTTAAACGCCAATAATATAGCCGGATATATTCGGCGCTTAACCAAGCATAAAAAATTTTCATGATTATATAGCATTTTATATTTGTTTTCATAAAGCGCCGTTGATTCAGGGTGATGTTCGTGTCCCCTTGCGCCCACCACTATCTGGGGGCGTATTTCTTATGGCTAACAAATCCGGTGACGGGGCTTCCTCGCTGAATGAGTTCAACGAGACCACCGCTCTGGAGTTGGTTTCAGCGCGCGACGACTTCCAGGTCGCGCAGCTCGCTCCCGGCACAGTTCCGCCGCCCGCGTCGCAGACGCCGCAGCTACAGGTCGTGATCGTCAAGCCCGGTGCTGACGATAAGATCTTTCTTCCGATGAGTACATCGCTGGAGAATCTCGTCGTCGACGGCGACAATATCGTACTGGCCCAGCCAGACGGGACGCGCGTCGTCATCGAGGGCGGAGCGCTAGATATCCCGACATTCGTTATCGGCAATGTCGAGATCCCCCAGGAAGCACTGATCGCCGCGTTCGAGAGCAAGGGCATCGACGTCGCGGCCGGTCCGGAAGGCCTATCGGTCGTTTCCAGCCCGACCAGCAGCGGCGGCAATTTCGGCGAGCCCGCGTCCGGCATTGGTGATGCCGGTTCCCCGATCGACCTGCTGCCGCCGACCTCATTGGACTTCGCGGCAGTTCAGGTCGTCGATCTTGCTGGAAATGCGGTTCGGGTAGATGTGACAGATCCGCCGGACGATGTGCCTTCGGTGACGGATACGGTGGTATCGCGGACGGTTGACGAAGGTGACATCGACAGCAAATTTTCGCGC
>QDFX01000027.1 GCA_003347645.1 Rhizobiaceae bacterium CPCC 101076
TCCACGCAAACCAAACCAGTCAGAGGACGCCGAGGCGTTCCCCGCTCCCTCCGAGGGAGCATTTCTCCGACATCGCTGATCAAGGCAGGCGAGGATGGGGTGTGCCCGGCTCGGTGCTATTTGGGTCGTCGTCCTCCGGCTTGACCGGAGGGCCCATAGGGCGCCCACCGCGTGGCATGGAACCTCCGGTCAAGCTGGAGGATGACGGAACAAAACCTAACCTAAGCGAGGAGGGGAGATATCAATTCACCAGATTATACGTAACGCCCGCTTTGCCGCCGACGCGGGCGAAGGCGTCGCGGGCGCGGGAGTTCTTCGGCGAAACCTGCAAAGCGCGGGCATAGGCCGCCTTGGCGCGCTCGGGATCGTTCATCGCCTCATAGGCGCCGCCGCGGCCGAGCCAGGCATCGACGTTGGAGGGGGCGGAGGCGATGGCGGTGTTGAAGTCGTCGAGCGCGGCCTTCGGATCGTTGGTCGCCAGATAGCTGACGCCACGGGCGATGCGCGGCGGCGGGGCGGAGGCGTCGATCGCGATCGCGCGGGTGAAGTCCTCGATCGCGAACATATGCTGGCTCTGCGCCTGCTGGACGAGACCGCGATTGTGGAACGCCTCGGCGTTCTGCCGGTCCATCTCGATAGCGCGCTGATAATCGTTCAGCGCCGCCTGCAGCTGGCCCGCCTGACGGTAGACGTTTCCGCGGCCGACATAGGCGGCGACGTAGTTCGGATTGGCGTTGATGGCGCGCTCGTAGTCCTGCAGCGCGACCCGGTCTTGACCGAGGCTGTGCTGGGCCAGCGCCCGGTTGGCATAGGCCTTGGCGAAGCTCGGATCGAGCCGCACGGCGGCGTCGAAATCCTGGATCGCTTCCTTGTACTTGCCGGCGCGGGCGAGGGCGGAACCACGGGTGTTGTAGGCTTCCGGATCCTGTGGATTGCGGGCAACGACGTCGCTCAGCGAGGCGATGTTCACCTGCGAGCCGGCGACGGATTCCGTGGCGACCGAGCCGGTGGTCGAGTTCGAGACCGTTTCGCAGCCGGCGAGGAGAACCGCGCAGCTAGCCAGAAGCAGGCTGCGCTTGGCGGTCAGACCGGACAGAGCTGCGAACATCAGGCGGTTACCCCCGGAGTCAAATCAGCGCGTCGGATGACAATGCCATCCCCGCCGAAAATACAAAAGCGCCCGCGGATGGTCCGGGGCGCTCTTGCGACGTATCAGTCTGCGAGCAGCGGATTAGCGCGCTGCGGGCTTCTTCATCGGGATGAGGCCCTCGCGCTGAGCGCGCTTGCGGGCGAGCTTGCGAGCGCGGCGAACGGCTTCGGCCTTCTCGCGTGCCTTCTTCTCGGAAGGCTTCTCGTAGTGACCACGCAACTTCATCTCACGGAAGATGCCTTCGCGCTGCATCTTCTTCTTGAGCGCTTTCAGCGCCTGATCGACGTTGTTGTCACGAACGAGAACCTGCACGGGCAGCCACTTTCCTTCAGAATTTCGGATCAGGGCAGGCCAAGCGCACCGAAGCGTCGAACAAGGCAACTGCCGATTAGGCGGAGCATCTACCAGACGAGTCGCGATTTGTCACGCGCGAACCGCCGGAAATTTACTAATCCGGTTTCAGCCGGTTCACATGGCCCATTTTGCGGCCGCGCTTGACCTGCGCCTTGCCATAGAGATGCAGGTGCGCACCGGGTTCCGCGGCGATCTTCCGCCAGTCGAGCGCTTCCTCGCCGAGGAGGTTCGTCATCTCGGCGCGGCCGAGGCGGGCGGGGGACCCGAGCGGCCAGCCGGCGATGGCGCGGATGTGCTGCTCGAACTGGCTGGTGACCGCGCAGTCCTGCGTCCAGTGGCCGGAATTATGGACGCGGGGGGCGAGCTCGTTGACGAGGATGCGGTCCTTGCCGCCGTCCTTTACCACAAACATCTCGACACCGATGACGCCGACATAATTGAGCGCGTCCGCAACCTTTCTGGCGATTGCGAGTGCTTCCTTCGATGCGGAGGCGGACAGATTGGCCGGCACGGTCGACGTCCGGAGGACGTGGTTCTCATGCCGGTTCTCCGTGACGTCGAAGGCGGCGAACTGGCCGCCGCGGCTGCGAGCGGCGACGACGGAGACCTCGCGCTCGAAGGGGACGAACGCTTCGAGGACCGACGGTTGCTGCAGCAGCGACTGGAACGCCTGGGTGAGATCCGTCTCGGTGCGGATCATCACCTGGCCCTTGCCGTCATAGCCGAAGCGGCGCGTCTTCAGGACCGAGGGGCGGCCGAGCGTCGCGACGGCCTCTTCGAGATCGGCGATGCTGTCGACCCGGGCGAAGTCCGCGAGCGGGATGCCGAGATCGCGAAGAAAGCTTTTTTCCGTGTAGCGATCCTGGGTCGTCGCGAGTGCCTCGGCGTCCGGAAAGAGCGGTCGCTCATTCGCGATGACCTGCGCCGCCCTGTGCGGCACGTTCTCGAACTCATAGGTTACGACGTCGACGCTGGCCACGAAGCGGAGCAGGGCCTCGTAATCGTCGTAGGCGGCGACCGTATGCTGGTAGGCGACATCGAAGGCCGGGCTGTCGGCATCCGGGCAATAGATATGCGTGCGGAAGCCGAGATTGGCGGCCGCGATCGACAGCATGCGGCCAAGCTGTCCGCCGCCGACAATACCGATAACCGCGCCCGGTCGGAGCGCGTCCAGAACAGTATCGTTCACGATCAGACGCCTTCGTTGGAGGGCGTTTCGGCGATCTTCGCCGTCTGGGCCGCACGAAAGGCGTCGAGCCGGCCTGCGAGACCGGGATCGCTGAGCGCAAGCACGCTGGCGGCGAGGAGCGCGGCATTGACCGCGCCGGCCTTGCCGATGGCGAGCGTGCCGACCGGGATGCCGGCAGGCATCTGGACGATCGAGAGCAGGCTGTCCATGCCGGACAGCGCCTTCGATTCGACTGGGACGCCGAATACCGGTAGCGGCGTCAGCGAGGCCGTCATGCCCGGCAGATGCGCGGCGCCGCCGGCGCCGGCGATGACGACCTTGAAGCCTTCCTCACGCGCGCCCTTGGCAAACGAGAACAGCCGCTCCGGCGTGCGGTGGGCCGAGACGATGCGCGATTCCCAGCGGACCTCGAGCGTGTCGAGCGTCTCGGCTGCGTGCTGCATGGTGGCCCAGTCCGACTGACTGCCCATGATGATGGCGACAGGTCGCCCCGCGTCCGCCATAGCGGAACTCCTCGGTCCAGCCCCTAAAAAGAAGGCGCGGACTATATGGACAGGCCTCGGCGAGGGCAAGGTCGTGAAATAGATCGCCAATGTCGTTTCAATGACGCCGGGGCTTGGTTAAGCTTCTCGGACTCTAGGTGTTCGCGTCCTCCCGGCGGAGGGGCGTCCAAACGGAATCGCAGGCCCCGATGACCGTCGCCGAATTCGATCCTTACAAGCTGTCCTCGCCACGCGGATTTCTCGTCCGCATGGTGGTTTTCATCCTTCTCGCGGCGTTCGTCGGGCTGATCCTGCATGAGCAGATCATCCGTGCGTTCATGGCCAATCCGGGCTTGAACGGCCTGATCTTCGGCGTGCTCGGCATCGGCATCATCCTCGCCTTCCGGCAGGTGATCCGGATCTTTCCCGAAGTGCGATGGGTGAACGATTTCCGGGTGTCAGATCCCGGTCTTGCTCTCCGCGACGCGCCGGTGCTGCTGGCGCCGATGGCCTCGCTGCTCGGCAACAGGCTGGGACGGGCGTCGATCTCGACGCTGACGCTGCGTTCCATTCTCGATTCGGTCGGCACCCGCCTCGATGAGTCCCGCGATATCGGCCGCTATCTCACCGGTCTTCTCGTCTTTCTCGGCCTGCTCGGCACATTCTGGGGTCTGCTGGAAACGGTGGGCTCGGTCGGCGGCGTCATCTCCGGGCTTCAGGTTCAGGGCGATGCGGGCGTCATCTTCGAGGACCTGAAGCGCGGTCTTGGCCAGCCTCTCGCCGGCATGGGCATCGCCTTCTCGTCCTCGCTGTTCGGCCTTGCCGGATCGCTGGTGCTCGGCTTCCTCGATCTTCAGGCCGGGCAGGCGCAGAACCGCTTCTACAACGAACTAGAGGACTGGCTTTCCGGCACGGTCGCCGATGCGCGCATCGAGGAGGACGGCGTGTTGAAGCCCGTTCTCGCGGGTGCGCCCATGCCGTCGATCGAACCGCTGACGCAGGGTGTGCAGGGGCTGATTCAGCATCTGCGCGCCGAACAGGCCCTGATCCGCGACTGGATGGAACGGCAATCGGCGCAGAATGACGAGCTCCGGCGGCTGATCGCCGAACGCGTCATCGGCCGCGACATGCGGAACTGAGATGGCAGGCCGCGCCCGCCGCCGCGAGCGGCAGATCGATTACTGGCCGGGATTCGTCGATGCGCTGTCGACGCTTCTCATGGTCATCATCTTCCTGCTCTGTGTGTTCGTCGTCGCCCAATTCGTGCTGATGCGCGAAGTCACTGGCAAGGACACCGCTCTGGCGCGACTGAACTCGCAGATCGCCGAACTCAGCCAGTTGCTGGCTCTTGAGCGGACCGGCAAGCGCTCGGCGCTCGAGGAACTGGCATCGATCCAGGCCAGCCTGGCGACCGTCGAGGCTGAGCGTGACCAGCTCAAGACCCAGGCCGCGGCGGGAGCCGGAGCCGCGGCCGACGCCGGCGGACGGGCCGACACTCTCTCGACCGAACTCGGGCAGCAGAAGGAGATATCGTCGCGGGCGCTGGCGCAGGTCGAATTGCTGAACCAGCAGATCGCGGCACTCCGCCGCCAGATTGGCGCGTTGGAAGATGCGCTCGAGGCCTCCGAGGCGCGAGGGCGGGAGAGCCAGGCGAAGATATCCGATCTCGGCTCGCGCCTGAACGTCGCCTTGGCGCAGCGGGTGCAGGAACTCGCGCGCTATCGCTCCGACTTCTTCGGACGTCTGCGTGACATTCTGGCCGACCGACCGGACATTCGCGTCGTCGGCGACCGCTTCGTGTTCCCGTCGGAAGTCTTCTTCGATGTCGGGTCGGCCTCGATCTCCGCTTCCGGGCTCCAGCAGCTCGACAAGCTGGCGGGCGCCTTGCAGCAACTCGCCGGGCAGATCCCACCGGAAATAAACTGGGTCCTGCGCGTCGACGGTCACACCGACAAGCGGCCGCAGCGCTCGGCGCTTTACCCGTCGAACTGGGAATTGTCGGCCGCGCGCGCCATCGAGGTGGTGAAGTATCTCATCTCGAAGGGAGTCTCGCCGCAACGGCTCGTCGCGGCTGGTTTCGGCGAGTATCAGCCGCTCGACAATGCCGACACCGAAGAGGCCTATGCGCGCAACCGGCGCCTGGAGCTCAAGCTGACGGAGCGGTGACGTGGGTGTTCCGGGGCCGCGAAGCGGAGCCGGAACCCATACTCCGCAGCGTTTCACAACGAGCACAGGGGTTATGGATCCCGGGCGCTTCGCCGCCCCCGGGATGTGCTCATACCGCCGCGAGCACCCGGTCGTCGAACTGCAAGCGGGCGAGGCGGGCGTAGAGGCCGTCCTGGGCAACGAGTTCGGCATGCGTGCCCTGCTCGATGATCCGGCCTTCGTCGAGAACCACGATACGATCGGCCTTGAGCACCGTCGCCAGGCGATGCGCGACGACGAGCGTGGTGCGGCCCTTCATCAACCGGCCGAGCGCTTCCTGAACCAGGGTTTCGCTTTCCGCGTCGAGCGCGGACGTCGCTTCGTCGAGAAGAAGGATCGGAGCGTCGCGGAGAATGGCGCGCGCAATGGCCAGACGTTGGCGCTGACCGCCCGATAGGGTGACGCCGCGCTCTCCGACCTCGGTTTCGTAGCCCTCCGGCAGCGCCCGGAGGAAGCCGTCGGCGGCAGCGTCGCGCGCGGCTGCCTCGACCTCGGCGTCGCTTGCGTCCGGACGACCGAAGCGGATGTTCTCGCGAGCGGTCGCGGCGAAGATCACCGGGTCCTGCGGGACGAGCGCCATGCGGCTGCGGAGATCCTCAAGGTCGGCGGTCGAGATATCGACGCCGTCAAGCAGAACGCGGCCGGCTTGTGGATCATAGAACCGCAACAGAAGGTGGAAGAGCGTCGACTTGCCGGCACCCGACGGGCCGACGATGGCGACGGTCTCGCCGGGGCGGATGTGCAGGTCGACATCGCTGAGCACCGGCGAATGTTGGCGGGCGGGATAGACGAAGCGGATCGCCTCGAACTTCACGTCGCCGCGCGGCGGGACCGGAAGCGGAGCGGCCAGTGCCGGGCTCTTTACGTCCGGCTCTACGGCCAGGATTTCACCGAGACGTTCGGCGGCGCCCGCTGCCTGCGAGATCTCCGCCCAGACCTGCGAGACCTCACTGAGGGCACCGGATGCGAACACCGCATAGAGAACGAACTGACTGAGCGTGCCGACGCTGAGATTGCCGGCCAGTACGTCAGTAGCACCCCACCACAGCACGCCGACGATGCTGGCGAACACCATGAAGATGACGGTGCCCGTGAGGAAAGCGCGGGTCGCCGCGGCGGCGCGGGCACTGTCGAACGCATGCTCGGCTGCCGCGCGGAAACGCCCGGCAAGGGTCGTCTCCGCATTGAAGGCCTGGATCGTGCGCATCGCGCCGATTGCTTCGCCGGCAAGGGCCGAGGCATCGGCGAGCGTGTCCTGCGCCGAGCGCGAGCGGCGGCGTACCGCGCGGCCGAAAGCGACGAGCGGCAGTACGATGAAGGGGATGGCGAGGAGTACGAGGGCCGACAGGCGCGGGCTTGTATAGACCATCATGCCGGCCGCGCCGACGAACAGGAACAGATTGCGGAGTGCGATCGAGGCGGACGCGCCGAAGGCCGACTTGATGAGCGTGGTGTCGGCGGTCAGGCGAGAGACGAGCTCTCCGGCGCGCGCGTCGTCATAGAAACTCGGAGAGAGCTTGACGAGATGGGCGAAGACGGCTGCCCGGACATCCGCCACGACCCGCTCGCCCAGCGAGATGACGAGGTAGTAGCGGGAGGCACTGGCGAAGGCCAGGCCAGCCGCGATCGCGATCAGGGTTCCGAAATAGAGGTCGACGAGCGTGCGCTCCTCGGACGAGAAGCCGAAATCGATGATGCGGCGGATCGCGAGCGGCACGACGAGCGTCACCGCCGCTGCTGCGACCAGCGCGACGAAGGCAAGCGCGATCCGACCCTTGTGCTTCAGCGCGAAGGGAGCAAGGGCGAGAAGGGGACGGAAGCGCCGGCTTCCTGCGGGGGAGGCGGTTTCGGTCGTCGTCATGGCGTGCGGCGGACCATGGCGCGCACTTGATGCGATAGGCAAGACGTGTCGATACCGCGTGATTGCGGCGGATCGTCCGTACGAGCCTTGCGCGGGGCGGGCTCGTCCGATATAGGGGCGCCTTCAATTTCTCGAACAGCCGAGGGCGGGTTCATTCCGCGCCCGTGCCCGCGAGCGAAGCCATGAAAAGCGATATCCATCCCGACTACCATTTCATCAAGGTCGTGATGACCGATGGAACGGAATACATGACCCGGTCGACCTACGGCAAAGAGGGCGACGTCCTCCAGCTCGACATCGACCCGAAGACCCATCCGGCATGGACCGGCGGGACCGCCCAGCTTCTTGACCGCGCCGGCCGCGTGTCGAAGTTCGCGCAGCGCTTCGGTTCGATCGGCGCCGCCAAGCGTTGATCCCGGTTTCCGGACAATAAAAAGCCCCGCTTCGGCGGGGCTTTTTCGTTTCTGGTTCTGCCGGCCTCAGCCGTTGGAGGCGAAGGCCGTGCGCAGGAGCGCAAGCTGGTTGCCGATCGGGTTGTCGTGGTTGTCCACGGCCGGCTCCTTGATCTGGTTGTCGAGCATGATGACACGCTCCTGAAGGCGCTCGGTACGCGCCACGAGATCACGCAGGCGTTCGGGCAGGGCGGCGAACGTCTCCACCGGAACCGTGGAGCGGCCGGTCGACAGCTTGACCTTCTGCTTCTCCGCCAGCGCCTGCTCAGGGTTCATCTCGCCTTCGTTCGCGGCACGCTGGATCAGCAGCCAGGAGGCGATCTGCATCAGGCGTGTCGTCAGGCGCATGCTCTCGGTGGCATAGGCCAGAGCGGTGGTGCGGGCGAGCGCGCGGCTCTCCTCGCGGCCTTCGCCGTCGAGATAGCCTGCGGTCTCCTCGACCAGGCTCATGCCCTCGCGGAACAAGGTTCGGAAGCTCTCCGATGACAGCAGCTTCTGCCCGAAGGATACGAAGGCGCCGTCAGTGTCGTCGAGCCGATCGGAAGGTTCAGCCATAGCCTCGGTCCAGTACGAAAAACGATGAACGCGAGGCCCCCGCCTCTCGTTGCGCGACTGTGACCCGGAAGGGTCCCGAACGGAAGCCGAAATTTAACGAGTGGTAAACGGAGGGTGGGGCGGACCCTGGACGCCCGACCGAAAAAAGAGCCGCCAGGAGGGCGGCTCTAAGTCCATGACAGGGAGGCGTCAAAACAGAGCGGCGAACCGCCCGCATCCAGAGACTGGATGATTTACATAAATACAGTGGAAAGCTTAACGCTAGGTTAATTCAAAGCTGTCCACCGGTATTCGAGGCCTTCGACCTCCATCAACGACTGGCGAATATGCTATCCGCAGCAGCGCGTTGTGCGGTTTTCTGGTCGCGATTTCGTTCCAGGCGCGCGATTTCCTCGCGCAACAAAGAGATACGCTCGTCGATCTCTTCAATTGAAAAGACTGAGAGATCCTGTCCGATTTCATAGCCGCCGATGCGGCGCGGGCGGTCTTCCTCAATGGCGAAGCCCATCTTCCGGCCTCCTCCTTGTCCGTCGCAAGACCGTCATTGTAGCGCGCATGCGGCGCGACGGGGAGGGTGTCTATTTCCGCGCTTTCGCGCGTTCCTAATAAGGACGTTTGCGTCTGGCCGGAGCACGTCTTATATCTCTCGTCATTCCGGTCATCGTGAATAGACCATTGCTTCGCCCCGGCGGGCGGAGCGCAGAGGAGATTTGTCATGTCGAATGCGCCGCTGATGCCGAAGGCCACGGCTGTCTGGCTTGTCGACAACACGTCGCTTTCATTCTCGCAGATCGCCGACTTCTGCCATTTGCACGAGCTCGAGGTTAAAGCCATCGCCGATGGCGATGCGGCGCAGGGTATCCGCGGCATCGACCCGGTTTCGGGTGGCCAGCTGGCGCGCGATGAGTTGGAGCGCGGCGAGAGGGATCCGAGCTATCGGCTGAAGCTGCAGGAATCCAAGGTACGTCTGCCCGAGGTCAAGCGCCGCCAGGGACCGCGCTATACGCCGGTCTCCCGCCGTCAGGACCGCCCGAGCGCTATCCTCTGGCTGACCCGCAACCACCCGGAACTGAAGGACTCGCAGATCATGCGTCTCGTCGGCACGACGAAGACGACGATCGCGTCGATCCGCGACCGGACCCATTGGAACATCGCGACCCTGACGCCGCTTGATCCGGTGACGTTGGGTCTTTGCTCGCAGCTCGATCTCGACTTCGAGGTGAACCGCGCGGCCAAGAATGCGCCGCCCCGTCCTCCGGAGGAGGAAGGCCAGACGCTGCTGCCGGCCGATGTTACAACGGGTGGAGAAACGAGCCCGTTCGCGGACTTTGAGCGGCCCGAACGTCGCCGCGACGACGAAGAGAAGATCGACGTCGATTCGGTTTTCGCGAAGCTGAAGGGGCTGCCTCGCGGTGAGGAGGAAGAGCGCTAACCAGCGCTCTTTCCCCGTTATCGACTGATTGATTGCCGGTTAGTGGAGGGTCTGGCCCGACGCGGTGGTGCGCAGGCGGGTGATCTCGTCCTTCAACTTGAGCTTAAGCCGCTTGAGCTCGCTGATACGCGCGGCATCTACGCTGGGCTGGGCCTGTTCCTGCTCGATCTGCGATTCCAGCAGTTTGTGTTTCTGCTCGAGCGCTGAAAGATGCGATGCCACAGACATGCGGTGTCCTCCTGACCAGCTGGTTGACGACGACGAAACGATGACACGCTCGCCGCACGCTGTCGATTCGATCCCAAGAGGGTGGCGGACATTAGGCAGAGGCGTGGGGTCTTGATGAAGTCGATGCTGTCGCGATACTTGCACGTGCGAAGGCCAGCGGGCCGAGAGCGCGGCTTCAGGGGCACACGGGCCGAATGATCCAGGACAATGACGAAGACGGTCTGCTTCGCGCCGAACTTATGCGGCTCGAAGAGGAACATCGTGACCTGGATTCCGCGATCGAGGCGCTGGAGAAGCTCGGTACGGGAGACCGGCTGCAGATCCAGAGGCTAAAAAAGCGGAAGCTTTTTCTCAAGGATCGCATCGCGCATATAGAAGATGCGCTGACGCCGGACATCATCGCCTAGGCGCTTCTCAGCCTGTCGAAGAGTGCGCGGTGGATGGTTTCGTTGCCGGCGCAGAGATCTCCGCGCTCCAGCATCTCGTCGCGGCCGTCGAGATCGGAGACATAGCCACCGGCCTCGCGGATCAAGAGAATACCGGCCGCGATATCCCAGGCCTTGAGATTCCGCTCCCAAAAGCCGTCCAAGCGACCGGCCGCGACCCATGCGAGGTCGAGAGCGGCGGCGCCCATCCGCCGTATGCCGGCGACGTCGGCCTGCACCTTGCGAAGCTCGCGGCTGAACAGTTCGTGATCGCCCTTGCCTCGGTGCGGTACTCCGGTGCCGACGACACAATCGTTGAGCTTTATGCGCGCGGCGACGCGGATGCGGCGATCATTGAGGAATGCGCCCTGCCCACGCTCGGCCGTGAAGAGCTCGTCGGTGATCGGATTGAAGACGACGCCGGCGACGACTGTGCCGTTGCGCTCCAGCGCCACCGAGACCGCGAACTGCGGAATCCCGTGCAGAAAGTTGGTCGTGCCGTCGAGCGGATCGATGATGAAGCGCTGGCTTGGATCGCGCCCGATTATCTCGCCGCTCTCCTCGAGCAGGAAGCCGGCGTCCGGCCGTGCCTTGGAGAGTTCGGCGCGCAGCGTGTCCTCGGCGCGCTTGTCGGCGATCGAGACGAAGTCCGATGGTCCCTTCACCGAGACCTGAAGCTGCTCGACCTCGCCGAAGTCGCGCCGCATCCCGCGTCCGGCCTTGGTGACGGCCTGGACCATGACGTTCATCAACGGCGAGCGGGGCATTGCGACCTGAGGAAAGTTCGGGGGGAAGAGGGCGTCTACTGCCTGTCCGCCGCCGATGCGTCAAGGGCGGCCGAAAGCTGGCGGCGGAATTGCGTGGCAAGTCCGTCGGCTCGGGCGCGCTCCTCGGGCGTGAGCTTGGTCAGTTCCTCGTCGAGGAGACCGTCGCTGCGGCCATTGGCACGCGCGACCAGATGCCAGGCGGCGGCGCGGATGCGGTCTTCATCGAAGCCCCGTCCCGCCGAGTAGATCCTGGCCAGGCGGTTCATCGCGATGACATTGCCCTTGAGCGCCGCCCGCAGGAAAAGCTTTGCCGCGCGGCTCTCGTCCTTTTCGGTGCCGTCGCCATTGAAGACGGCAATGGCGTATTCCACAGCCGCATCGGGGTGGTTCTGGTTCGTCGCCAGCCCGAGAAGTCGTGTCGCTTCCTTGCGGTCCTCCGGAGTGTTGCTCTGGCGGAGCGACATCGCCAGCGCGTATTGAGCATCCGCATATCCGGCATCTGCCGCCTTGCGAAAATTCGCCGTGGCCGCCTTCACGTCATAGGGACGAACAGAGCCCTGGAGCTCAAGCAGACCGACATTGTACATGGCGATCGGGTCGCCCTTGTCGGCGGCCTGCTGGAAAAGATCGGCGGCGCCCTTTGGATCTTTCGGCGTACCGCTGCCTTCGAGTTTCAGCAAAGCAAGAGCGACCATCGAATTGTGGTCGCCATTATCCGCGCCGAGCTTGTACCACTCGACCGCCTTGGCCGGGTCCTTGTTGAAGCCGAGGCCATTCTCGTAGATCACGCCGATCAGGGTCATCGCCGGGGCCGGGTCTTCCTTCTTGCCGACCCGCTTCAGCGCCTCGTTCATGGCCGTCATATACTCGCCGCGCTGGAAGGCCGCGAAGGCGAGGTCGCCGGCGGGTACAGCCTCCTCCGAGCCCGTCATTTGATCCGGAGTGCTCAAAGGGACTTCGATCGGCGGCAGCTCCGGTTGCGCCGCATAGACCGGTGCGGCGACCAGCAGGGCCAAGAGCGGCAGGCACTGTTTCACGAGATGGCCTCGGCCTTCGCCAGTTCGTCCGCGGCGACTCGCACTGCGGCGGCGGGAGACTGCGTCCATACGAAGTGGCCTAGCGCGACGAAATCGGCGCCGGTCGCGGAAATCGGCGCAACGGCCTCTAGCGTCTCCGCCTGACCGACGCAGGGCGTAACGAAGATTTCCGCCCACCATTCGAGACGCTCGAGCGTCGCGTCGATCGGCGGGGTCTCGCCGCCCTTTCCGGGATCGCCGAAGAGGACGTAATCCGCGCCCGTCTCTCCGGCTGCCATTGCGGTATCACGGGTACGTAATCCTCCGATGCCGACAAGCTTTTCGGGCTTGAAGCGCGATGTCGCCTCGCGGCCGTTTCGCTCTCCGAGCGCATGCATGCCGTCAGCTCCGGATTTGCCGACGAGGTCGGGCGCGCCCTCGATCAGGGCCGCTGCTCCGGCGGCCTGGACCGTTTCGACCAGCGGCTTCAGCGCCTTCAGCAATGCGCGTTCATCCGCCGACGCTTCGACGCGCAGGATAACGGCTGCGATCTCGGCGGCGCCGAGCGCTCCGGACAATTGGGATGTGAGGTCGGTATCCGCGCCGATCGGCGGCGTAATCAACATGAGGCGGGGAGAATTGGACATCGTTGGCCTTCTAGCAAAGCGCGGTGGCGAAATGTAGGTGCCTGGCCTCTTCCGTCGTCAGAACGGTGAACGCGCCCGCTTTGCATTACGCTCCACATTGTCCTGCAGGCGCTGAACGATGAGGCGGATCAGATACCAGCCGAATTCCGGATTCTGATAGTAAAGCTGTTTCAGTTCGTATTCGCCGATGGACAGGAGCGCGCAATCCTCGGCGCAGACCGCTGTCTGCGTGCGCTCGCCTTCCTTGGTGAAAAAGGCGAATTCGCCAAATAGGCTGCCCTGCTGGATCTCGACGCCGATCTCGGGGAATGAAACGGTCCCGGTCGCGATGTAATAGAGGCGATCGGCGGCGTCGCCCTTGCGGAAGATCACCGCGCCCTTGCGGTGTTCCGAGACATGGGCGAACGGCATCAGCCAGTTCGCATCGACTTCCCCCTCGTCACCGGGCTTCATGTCCGCGATCAGTTTTCGCATCTGCCGCAGGCGGAAGACGTTCATCGGTAACTGGATCGCGTTCTGCAGCGCGTTGGGCCAGTAGCCTGCAGCCGCGGCCGCGATGATCGAGACGATATTGCTCGACGCGGCGAAACTCCGGAGCGGAATCATCGTGCGGGAGAAGCTGGACAGGAGGCTCAGCGCCATCGCTCCCCAGCCGAGATAGGGCAGGTATTTGAGTATGAGATCCATCGAACCGGAACGCGGAGGAAACAGAAGTACCTGCCGCTATTGTAAATTTCTTTCCGGTTCGTTGAGCAGGGTGGCCTTGCGAGAACGCTTTTCGACCAGTTCCTGCGCGCGTTGCGCATTCTCCGTGAGGCGCTGGGCGATCAGCTTGATCAGATACCAGCCGAATTGCGGGTTTTGGAAGTAAAGCTGTTCCAGCCGGTCCTCGGTGATCGAGAGCACCCGACAATCGGTCATGCACGCGGCGGTCTGGGTGCGTTTTCCGTCCCGGGTGAAGAAGGCGAGTTCGCCGAACAAAGTACCCGGCCCGATCTCGACATTGATCTCCACGAACCGGATGCGGCCCGAACAGAGCACGTAGAGCCGGTCTCCGTCGTCACCCTTGCGGAAGAGGATTTCGCCGGAGCCGAGATCGCGGGTGTCGGCGAACGGCTCCAGCCATTGCGTCTGGAAATCGCCGGCCTGCGCTTCCTTGATGCTCTTGATCATTCGCCGCATCTGCAGCAGGCGATACAGGTTGAGCGGCAGCAGGATGGAGTACTCGACCATTCCCGGAATCGAGCCGATCGAGGTCGCGTAGCTGAACTTGGCGACATTGCTCCAGACGGACACCAGCCGCAGCGGGATCATGGTGCGGAGGAACGCCGCGATAACGCTGAGCGCCGCGGCGACCCAGGCGAGAATGTTCAGATAATGGAAGAGGTCGGACATGCGGCCGGATCAAATGAGTGCAACGGACGCCGCATATGACGATTTGATTGCCGTTCGATGACAATTTCTCGAAGCCGCGCAGGACTTTCGAGCAGTCGGCTACGGAACCGTCGCGGTCACTTGAATGGACGCGAACCAAGCCGCCAGATCGTCGATGTCCTGATCCGACAGAGGCTGGGCGATGACGGTCATCATCTCGTTCTTCCGCGCGCCGGACCGATAGGCCTTGAGTTGCTCGACCACATAGACTTCCGGCTGGCCGGCGAGGTGAGGGGCGTTCGGCAATTGGCTGATGCCATCGGCGCCATGGCAGGTGGTACAGACCGCGGCCTTTTCCTTGCCTGCGGCGGCATCGGCGAGAGCCGGTTGTGAGAAGACAAGCATGAGCGGCAATGCAAGAAGGGGAACTGAAAGGATCATGCGGGAAACCTGAGAAAAGCGAAGAGGCCCGGCGGACCGGGCCCCTGTTGCTGGGTCAATCGGCGGAGGAGATGCGCCAGATCGCGCCCGACAGGTCGTCGGAAACGAGCAGCGAGCCGTCGAGATAGGTCTGCACGTCGACCGGACGGCCGAGGTACTGACCGGTCTTCTCGTCGAGCCAGCCATCCGCGAACACTTCCGGCTTGCCAGATGTGCCGTCCGCCTTAACCGGGGTGAACATGATGCGGGCGCCGACCGGCTTGGTCCGGTTCCAGGAACCGTGCTGGGCAGAGAAGAGGCCGCCCCGGTATTTCTCCGGCAACGCGGTGCCCGTGTAAAAGCTCAGGCCGAGATCGGCTGCGTGGGCCGGCATCTCCTGCTCCGGCGGCGTGACATCGGCCGGAATCTCGTCGCTCTTGTATTCGACCGTCCGGACCTTGCCGCCGCCATACCACGGGAAGCCGAAGTTCTGGTTCGGCTTGGTGATGCGATTGATCTCTCCGGGAGGGATATCGTCACCCATGCCGTCGACCTGGTTGTCGGTAAACCAGAGCTGGCCCTGCGGGCTGAACGCGATGCCGACCGAATTGCGGATGCCGGTCGCGTAGACCTCGCGGTTCTTGCCGTCGCGGTCCATGCGGATGATGCCGCCGATGCCGTGCTCCTTATAGAGAGCGAGCTTGTCCTTCGGCGGAACGTTATGCGGCTGGCCGAGCGAGATGTAGAGCTTGTTGTCCGGCCCTATCGTGCAGACACGGGCGCCGTGGTTGAAGCTCTCCTCGCTTTCCGGGATCAGCTTGTCGGCGACGATGCCGATCGCGACGTCCGGGCTCTCGTAGAAGAATTCAGCTGCCGGGAAGACGAGAACGCGGTTGTGCTCGACGACGAACAGGAAGCCGTCCGGCGAATAGCACATGCCGTTCGGCACCTTCATCGCGACCGAGGGCGCGAATTCCTTCACCTCGTCCGCGACGCCATCCTTGTCGCGGTCTGTGACTGCATAGGCCTTGCTCTTGCGGGTGCCGACGAAGACCGTGCCGACATTCCGGCCAATCGCCATGTGGCGGGCGTCCGGGACGATCGCGAAGAGTTCGACCTTCAAGCCTGCAGGCACTTTGATCCGTGCCGCGACCTTTTGAAGGTTGGCGACCTTCTTGGCGTCCTGCGGGACGGTCGGGATTTCGAGCTTCGTTCCGGTCGACTGAAAATTCTGGAGCTTCTGGAGATTGTCTTGCGCGAAAGCGCAAGCAGTGGACGCCATCAGCATGCCGATGGCGAGTGCGGAGCCTCTCATCTATTCCTCCCCGACGCTTCTTGATGAGCGTTAACGCAGTGTGTCAGGAAGTCGCAGATGTGACAACCCGCCGCATCGGTTGCAATGGCGGGACAGGTCGCCTCATTGGCGATATTTGGCGTGCTCGCTCACCCTTTCGAGGGCGACGTCCCGGTTCAGTTCGGACGCCTCGCGGTCGTGGGCGCAGGGGGCGCGGCGAAGCTGAGTTCGAGCAGTGCCATATCGAGAAGATGGCAGGTCACGTCGAGACCAAGCCGATCAGCGCATTGCCGGGCGGTCACGCATTTCTCGATCAGGGTATCGATATCAGGATCGTCGACGATTATCAGTTCGATCGGTTCGGGCATGCTGCACCTGAGCTCGCGTCCGCCGCAACGGCAACGCATTGTGCTGACCTATTGTGCGATCACGGAGGCGTGATGCAATTAGGTGAACTACGGACGGTGGCGCGACCGGCAGCCTGAATTCTAACGATAGGTCGCGAAGTACCAGGCGATCATCGCCAGGCACAGCAGGAGAAGCCATGGCCTGCTACCTCTGGATTTTTCGCGGCGCGGCTCCTCCGCGTAAACGTGACGAGTCTTGCGCATATCTTAGCCTCTGCCGTTCCAGCGCACAGGAACGATGAGTGAAATGGTTAAACGATTTATTTCCTGATCATTATCATTTCGTAGGTAATTAATCACGGTTGTGTGAGCGAAGAAATACACGGTTTCCGTGCTCAGAGATGATTGGTCACCTCCGGCTCGTTCCACCAGTTGTTGTTACGGCCATCGAGATAGCGGACGGGCACGGTGGCGAGTTCTTCGTCCGGCACGCCGTCGAGGCACGAGATGCTGATGGCGATGTAGGCCCCACCGATCTCTTCGACGAAGCCCTCAGCGTAGCATGAGACGCCGCAATTCCCGCAGAAGGGGTGATGCGCCACCCTGGTGCCGAACTGGTAGTCGCGGAGCACGTCCTTGCCGGACAGGAGCCGGAACTGGTCCGGCTGGATGATCGCCTCCCAGCCGCGTTTCTTGGCGCAGATCGAGCAATTGCAGCGGCCGGTCCCGATCTCGAAATCGATGTCGGCCTCGAAGCTCACCGCGCGGCAGTGGCAGCTTCCCCGATAGGTCTTCAGCATCGTCAGTCTCCGCATTCGATGCCGTGACATACTGCCATGCTGCTGACAACGTGTTGTCAGCAGCATGGCAGTAGAAGGCAGGAATGCGTCGCGCCGACCGCCTTTTCCAGATTGTCCAAATCCTCCGCCGCGAGAACCGGCCAGTGACGGCGACCGCCATCGCGGCCGAGCTCGAGACCTCGCAGCGCTCGGTCTACCGCGACATCGCGGCCCTGGTCGGCCAGCGGGTGCCGATCAGGGGCGAGGCGGGGATCGGCTATGTGCTCGAAGGCGGCTTCGACATGCCGCCCCTGATGCTGACCGTCGAGGAGATCGAGGCGCTCGCGCTCGGCGCGCAATGGGTAATGGGTCATGCCGATCCGGCGCTGGCGCATGCCGCCAACGATGCGCTGGCCAAGATCGCCCATGTCCTGCCGGAAGAGATGCGGACGCTGATCAGCGATGCCGGGGCGAGGGCGCCGCCGGCCTGGGTAATGGCACCGGACGGGCTCGACGTCGGCATGCTGCGGGCCTGGATCCGGGCCGGGCGCAAGGTCGCGATCGGCTATCGCGACGAGGCGGGCGCGGAGACCGCACGCACGATCTGGCCCTTCCTCCTCGGCTATTGGGAGGCGACGCGGATCGTCGTCGGCTGGTGCGAACTCCGCCGCGATTTCCGCAGCTTCCGGCTCGACAGGATCGGTCAGGCCGACTTCCTCGACGAGCGCTTTCCGGAACGGCCGGCGGTGCTGCGACGGCGATGGCAGGCGATCCGCGATGCCGCCGACCATTCGTACACGAGGTCGTGATCGGACGCCGCTATCCGCCGCGCGCGTGGGCGCCATGATGTATCCTGCCAATGGCAGCATCGGGAGAGTGACGATGCATCGATACAGCAGCGAGACCCTGGTCTTCCGCCGGCCCTTTGTCCTCAGCGGCGAGATGTGCCCGCCCGGCACATACGATTTCGAGAATGAGGAAGAGCTGATCGAGGGCGCCAATTTCACGGCGTACCGCAGCGTGCGGACCCAGGTAAAAATCCACCGTGACGGCTTCACCGAAATCCTGAAGGTGCGGCCGGGCGATCTGGCCCGCGCCGTGGCCAAGGACAGGCTTTGAGCCGATCCCTGTTCGGGCTGGGGCTTGCCGCGCTTTTGATCTGTTCGTCGGGCGCGGCGGAGGCGGCTCGCCTCCGCGCGACGGCGGACGTCAATGTCCGCTCGGGTCCGGGCATGAACCATCGTGTCGTCGGTCATCTGGCGAGCGGTCAGCGGGTCAGTGTTTCCACGAAACAGGGCCGCTGGTCGAAGATCGGCGCCTCGCGCTGGGTTAGCAGCCGTTATCTCGGCGGCGGCAAGCGCGTGGCTGCCAAAAGGATCGATCGCAGGGTTGCCGAACCGGCAGCCAACTACACCGCGACGACGACCGGAATCGCGACCTCGGACCCGATCTTCGGGCTCAAGCCGGAGGACGGCTGGGAATGGGAGCGGATGCACCTCCTGCGGCACGCGCATTAGGGGACGTGCGTGAAGGTGCAGTTTGCGGGGCATTCGGGTTGGGTCTCCTTTTAGAGTTGGGCCTGCCTCTTCCCTCGGGAGAGGGTGGAGGGCGCGCCTCATCCTCGCCTCGTTCCACCAGCGATGTCGGAAAGGTCGCCCCTCGGAGGGGCGGGGGATGCGGTCGCATCCTCTGAATGGTTTGTGTGTTGACGCGATC
>QDFX01000028.1 GCA_003347645.1 Rhizobiaceae bacterium CPCC 101076
CACGCCGTTCTTCGGCAATTACCGTCCGCAGTTCTACTTCCGCACGACCGACGTGACGGGCGTGGTGACGCTGCCGGAAGGCACCGAGATGGTGATGCCGGGCGACAACATCGCCATGGAAGTCACCCTGATCGTCCCGATCGCGATGGAAGAGAAGCTCCGCTTCGCCATCCGTGAAGGCGGCAGGACGGTTGGAGCCGGAGTGGTGGCTTCGATCATCGAGTAACACTGGCCGGGCGCGGCATGCCGCGCCCGCATGGCTTCGGCCTTGAAGTGAATCATTTTCCGGCCTCTCCGGAAGATGACGCGGGTACGACACTTGAAAATCGGGGCGGGTGCGTGTTTAAGAAGCGCGCAACCGCTTTCCCCGCGGAGGAGTGTAGCTCAATTGGTCAGAGCACCGGTCTCCAAAACCGGGGGTTGGGGGTTCGAGTCCCTCCACTCCTGCCATCGGGCAGGACGATCAGGACAAGCGGACCGCCGGCATTTCTGGCGGGAAGCGAGCAGGAATTGAAACAAGGGGCACGCGGTAACGCGCGAGGCCCCTTTCATGCGTGACAAGAGGCCATGGCCAGGACAAGTCCGTTTCAGTTTTTCCAGGAAGTCCGCAACGAGGCGGCCAAGGTCACTTGGCCCACGCGTCGCGAAACCCTGATCACGACGGCCATGGTCTTCGTGTTCACGATCATCGCGTCGATCTTCTTCCTCGTGGTCGATCAGGTGCTGATGACGGCCGTGACGTTCATTCTTGGCGTCGGTAGCTGAGCAGGTTCATGGCGAAACGTTGGTACATCGTCCACGCTTACTCGAATTTCGAGAAGAAGGTGGCGGAAGCGATCCGGGAGTCGGCCGATCAGCGCGGCCTCGCGGATCACTTCGATGAGATTCTGGTCCCGACCGAGAAGGTCGTGGAAGTCCGCCGCGGCCGTAAGGTCGATGCCGAGCGGAAGTTCTTCCCGGGCTACGTGCTCGTGAAGATGGAAATGACCGATGAGGCCTATCACCTCATCAAGAACACGCCGAAGGTGACCGGCTTCCTGGGTGCGGACAACAAGCCGACGCCTATTCCGGAATCCGAGGCGATGCGCATCGCGCAGCAGGTTCAGGAAGGCATCGAGCGGCCCAAGCCCTCGATCGCGTTCGAGGTCGGCGAGCAGGTCCGCGTCGCGGACGGCCCGTTCGCCTCGTTCAACGGCATCGTCGAGGAAGTCGACGAGAGCCGTGCCCGACTCAAGGTGGCGGTGTCGATCTTCGGCCGCGCCACTCCGGTCGAACTGGAATACGGCCAGGTCGAGAAGGTCTGACCGTCAATCCCGTGGGAGGCAGGCGTCCGGTTCGCCAATCGGATGTCGGAGCTGAACCACGGTACTCAATGCCCGCCTCGGCGGGCGCTTTGGGAGTTTAAGTCATGGCGAAGAAAGTAGCGGGCTATATCAAGCTCCAGGTTCCGGCTGGCTCTGCCAATCCGTCGCCGCCGATCGGTCCGGCGCTCGGTCAGCGCGGCCTGAACATCATGGAATTCTGCAAGGCGTTCAACGCAGCGACCGGGCAGATGGAAAAGGGCATGCCGATTCCGGTGGTCATCACCGCGTATCAGGACCGCTCCTTCTCCTTCGAGATGAAGACCCCGCCGATGAGTTACTGGCTCAAGAAGGCTGCGAAGCTCCAGAAGGGCTCGCAGACCCCCGGCAAGGGTGCGACCGTCGGCAAGGTGACCAGTGCGCAGGTGCGCGAGATCGCCGAGCAGAAGATGAAGGATCTGAATGCGACGAGCGTCGAGGCCGCCATGCGAATGGTTGAAGGCTCGGCTCGCTCCATGGGCCTTGCGGTGGAGGGCTGAGACGATGGCAAAGATTGCAAAGCGCGTCGCTAAGGCCCGTGAGGGCATCGATCCCACGAAGCTCGTCGGTCTCGACGAGGCCGTGAAGCTCATCAAGTCGCGTGCGACTGCCAAGTTCGACGAGACGATCGAAGTCTCGATGAACCTCGGCGTCGACCCGCGCCACGCCGACCAGATGGTCCGCGGCGTCTGCAACCTGCCGAACGGCTCGGGCCGTACGCTGCGCGTTGCGGTATTCGCCCGTGGCGCCAAGGCAGACGAGGCCAAGGCCGCCGGCGCCGACATCGTCGGTGCGGAAGACCTGCTCGAAATCGTCCAGGGCGGCACGATCGACTTTGATCGCTGCATCGCGACCCCGGACTTGATGCCGCTCGTCGGCCGTCTCGGCAAGGTTCTCGGCCCGCGCGGCATGATGCCGAACCCGAAGGTCGGAACCGTCACGATGGACGTGAAGGCAGCGGTCGCCGCCGCCAAGGGTGGCGCCGTCGAGTTCCGCGTCGAGAAGGCCGGCATCGTCCAGGCCGGCATCGGCAAGGCCTCGTTCGACGAGAAGAAGCTCGCCGAGAACATCCGCGCCTTCGCCGACGCGGTGGTCAAGGCCAAGCCCGCCGGCGCGAAGGGCACTTACGTCCAGCGCGTCGCGGTGTCGTCGACCATGGGCCCCGGCGTCCGCGTCGAGCCGGCTTCGGTTCTTCAGGCCCAGGCCTGATTTTGAATTCCGCCAGCGCCTGACGGCGCTGGCACAAGAGCTTCGTCCGGAGAGATCCGGGCGAGGGGCTTTCGGAAGCAATTCCGTAAAGCCAGTCCTGTCCGAGACTGCAGGCGTGCCGGGTTCGCCCGGTGCTTAAGCCGTATGGGCCTGCATAGACGGGTGAGACCGTTTCCGGGGCGAATGCCCCAAAGAATGGTTCGAACTCGATGACCCGGGTTTCGCATCTCCGATGCGGCTCCAGGGGGACAGGGATGAGAGCCGCGGGTGAAGGATTTCGGTCCGAAGCGCGCGGCAAACGCCCACCCGGTGGTCAGGCATTCGCTTGGTCACCTGACTGGAGAGAGCACGTGAATCGTGCGGAGAAGCGTGAATCGGTCGAGACGCTCAACGACGTGTTTAAAAGCACGGGCGTTGTCGTCGTCGCCCACTATTCGGGTCTGACGGTTGCTCAGATGACGTCGCTTCGGCGTCAGATGACCGCGGCCGGCGCAAGCCTGAAAGTCGCGAAGAACCGCCTCGCCAAGATTGCTCTTGAAGGCACGGACGTCGCCCATATCGGCACCCTTCTGACGGGTCCGACGGTTCTCGCTTACAGCGAAGATCCGGTGGCGGCTTCCAAGGTCGCAGTCGACTTCGCCAAGGCCAACGACAAGCTCGTGATCCTTGGCGGCGCTCTGGGTGCCACCTCTCTGAATGCGGACGGTGTGAAGGCTCTGGCCACACTGCCGTCGCTCGACGAGCTGCGTGCGAAGATCGTCGGCCTGGTTCAGGCCCCGGCGACCAAGCTCGCTCAGCTCTCGACCGCGCCTGCTGCAAAGCTGGCCCGCGTGTTCGGGGCATATGCCAACAAAGACGCGGCGTGAGGCCGTTCAACAACCCATCTTGTTTGAACTTGAAGGAATACCTACATGGCTGATCTGTCGAAGCTCGTTGACGAGCTGTCCAACCTGACCGTTCTCGAAGCCGCCGAGCTCGCCAAGCTTCTCGAAGAGAAGTGGGGCGTTTCGGCTGCTGCTGCTGTCGCCGTTGCCGCTCCGGCTGCCGGCGGCGGTGGTGGTGGCGCTGCCGCTGCCGAAGAGCAGACGGAATTCTCGGTCATCCTCGCCGCTGCCGGCGAGAAGAAGATCGAGGTCATCAAGGAGGTCCGTGCCATCACCGGTCTCGGCCTCAAGGAAGCCAAGGATCTCGTCGAAGCTGCGCCGAAGCCCGTCAAGGAAGGCGTGTCCAAGGACGAGGCTGGCAAGCTCAAGGAGCAGCTTGAAAAGGCTGGCGCCAAGGTCGAGCTTAAGTGATTGGTGCGGGCTTGCGCCCGCGCCTGGTTTCTTGGAACATCCGCTCCGGACAATGTGCCGGAGCGGATGTGGCTCTCAAAGCGAGGCCAATGTTCCAAGAAATATATGAGTTTTGAGTTTTAGCCGCTGGGCGGCGCCTTAAGGGCGCGCGCCCACGCGGCTTTTCGGCCCTCCGGCAGGGCCGCACACGAGGACCTGACGAGGTCCGCCCGTGCATCCATCCGGGATGCGGGGATAGCGAAAGCGAAGCGAGAGACGCCACATGGCTCAGACGTTCACCGGCCGCAAACGTGTCCGCAAATCCTTCGGCAAGATCCATGAAGTCGCCGAGATGCCGAACCTCATCGAGGTTCAGAAGGCGTCTTACGACCAGTTCTTGCAGATCGACGGCCAGGAGCCGCGTGCGGACGAAGGTTTGCAGTCGGTCTTCAAGTCCGTCTTCCCGATTTCCGATTTCTCGAACACGGCGATGCTGGAGTTCGTGAAGTTCGAGTTCGAGCCGCCGAAATATGACGTCGACGAGTGCCGTCAGCGCAGCATGACTTATGCCGCACCGCTGAAGGTCACGCTTCGCCTCATCGTGTTCGATGTCGACGAGGAGACCGGCGCGAAGTCCGTCAAGGACATCAAGGAGCAGGACGTCTACATGGGCGACATGCCGCTCATGACGATGAACGGCACCTTCATCGTCAACGGCACCGAGCGCGTCATCGTCTCGCAGATGCACCGTTCGCCGGGCGTGTTCTTCGATCACGACCGCGGCAAGACGCATGCGTCGGGCAAGCTGCTGTTCGCCGCCCGCATCATCCCGTATCGCGGCTCGTGGCTCGACATCGAGTTCGACGCCAAGGACATCGTCTACGCGCGTATCGATCGCAAGCGTAAGATCCCGGTCACGTCGCTGCTCTACGCGCTGGGTCTCGATGGCGAGGAAATCCTCGACACGTTCTACAACAAGATCGTCTACAAGCGCACCAAGGACGGCTGGCGCACGCCGTTCGACGCCGAGCGCATGAAGGGCTTCAAGGCCGCCACCGACATGATCAACGCCGACACCGGCGAGGTCGTGCTCGAGGCCGGAAAGAAGCTGACCGTCCGTGCCGCCCGCCAGCTCAGCGAGAAGGGCCTCAAGGCTCTGCGCGTCACCGACCAGGATCTGATCGGCGCCTACATGGCCGATGACCTCGTCAACGAGAAGAATGGCGAAATCTATGTCGAGGCCGGTGAGGAGATCACCGAAAAGACGCTGAAGCTGATCGAGGAGATCGGCTACAACGAGATCAGCGTTCTCGACATCGATCACATCAACACCGGCGGTTATATCCGCAACACGCTCGCCGTGGACAAGAACACCGGCCGCGACGGCGCGCTGTTCGACATCTACCGCGTGATGCGCCCGGGCGAGCCGCCGACCCCGGACACGGCCCAGGCCATGTTCCAGTCGCTGTTCTTCGACGCCGAGCGCTACGACCTGTCGGCGGTCGGCCGCGTGAAGATGAACATGCGCCTCGACCTCGACGCTCCCGATACCCAGCGCACGCTGCGCCGTGAGGACATCCTCGCGGTCATCAAGACGCTGGTCGAGTTGCGCGACGGCAAGGGCGAGATCGACGACATCGACCATCTCGGCAACCGCCGCGTCCGGTCTGTCGGCGAGCTGATGGAGAACCAGTACCGCGTCGGCCTGCTCCGCATGGAACGCGCGATCAAGGAGCGCATGTCCTCGGTCGAGATCGACACGGTCATGCCGCAGGACCTGATCAACGCCAAGCCGGCGGCTGCCGCCGTGCGCGAGTTCTTCGGCTCCTCGCAGCTCTCGCAGTTCATGGACCAGACGAACCCGCTGTCGGAGATCACCCACAAGCGCCGCCTCTCGGCGCTTGGCCCGGGCGGTCTGACCCGCGAGCGCGCCGGCTTCGAGGTGCGCGACGTGCACCCGACGCATTACGGCCGTATCTGCCCGATCGAGACGCCGGAAGGCCCGAACATCGGCCTGATCAACTCGCTCGCGACCTTCGCTCGCGTGAACAAATACGGTTTCATCGAGACGCCGTATCGCCGCGTTCGCGACGGCGCCGTGACCGACGAGGTTGCGTATCTGTCGGCTGTCGAAGAGGGCAAATACACGGTCGCGCAGGCTAACTCGCCGATCGACGCCAAGGGCAAGTTCACGGAAGACCTCGTCGTCTGCCGTCATGCCGGCGACGTCAGCCTGATGCCGCACGATCGCGTGGACTTCATGGACGTGTCGCCGAAGCAGCTCGTTTCGGTCGCGGCCGCGCTCATCCCGTTCCTCGAGAACGACGACGCGAACCGCGCGCTCATGGGCTCGAACATGCAGCGCCAGGCGGTGCCGCTGGTTCGTGCGCAGGCGCCGCTCGTCGGCACCGGCATGGAAGCGATCGTTGCCCGTGACTCCGGCGCGGCCATCGCGGCCCGCCGCGGCGGCGTGATCGACCAGGTGGATGCGACCCGTATCGTCATCCGCGCGGACGAGAACGATCCGAACCGTCCGGGTGTCGACATCTACAACCTGATGAAGTTCCAGCGTTCGAACCAGTCGACCTGCATCAACCAGCGTCCGCTGGTGAAGGTGGGCGAGAAGGTTGCGAGGGGCGACATCATCGCCGACGGCCCGTCGACCGATCTCGGAGAGCTCGCGCTCGGCCGCAACGTGCTCGTCGCGTTCATGCCGTGGAACGGCTACAACTTCGAGGACTCGATCCTCCTGTCCGAGAACATCGTCAAGGACGACGTCTTCACCTCGATCCACATCGAGGAATTCGAAGTCGCCGCCCGCGACACCAAGCTCGGTCCGGAAGAAATCACGCGCGACATTCCGAACGTTTCGGAAGAGGCGCTGAAGAACCTCGACGAGTCGGGCATCGTCTACATCGGTGCCGAAGTCCGTGCCGGCGACATCCTCTGCGGAAAGATCACGCCGAAGGGCGAAAGCCCGATGACGCCGGAAGAGAAGCTTCTGCGTGCCATCTTCGGCGAGAAGGCGTCCGACGTTCGCGACACCTCGCTCCGCGTGCCTCCGGGCGTGCAGGGCACGGTCGTCGAGGTCCGCGTCTTCAACCGTCACGGCGTCGACAAGGACGAGCGTGCCCTGGCGATCGAACGGGAAGAGATCGAGCGTCTCGCCAAGGACCGCGACGACGAACTCGCGATCCTCGACCGTAACGTCTATGCGCGTCTCGGCGAAGTGCTGAACGGGCAGAACGGCGTCGCCGGTCCGAAGGGCTTCAAGAAGGACACCAAGCTCACCAAGGATGTTCTCGACGAATATCCGCGGTCGCAGTGGTGGACGTTCGCCGTCTCCGAAGATCGGGTGATGAGCGAAATCGAAGCCATGCGGAAGCAGTACGACGAATCGAAGAAGCGCCAGGAACAGCGCTTCCTCGACAAGGTCGAGAAGCTGCAGCGCGGCGACGAACTGCCTCCGGGCGTCATGAAGTCGGTCAAGGTCTTCGTCGCTGTGAAGCGCAAGATCCAGCCGGGCGACAAGATGGCCGGCCGTCACGGCAACAAGGGCGTCGTGTCGCGCATCGTTCCCGTCGAGGACATGCCGTTCCTCGCCGATGGCACGAACGTCGACATCGTTCTGAACCCGCTCGGCGTGCCTTCGCGCATGAACGTCGGTCAGATCCTCGAGACGCATCTCGGCTGGGCCTGCGCGGGTCTAGGTCTCCAGATCGGCAAGGCGCTCGACGCCTACAAAGCCGGTGCCGGCGAGGGCGAGCTTCGTGACACGCTGAAGAAGGTCTATGGCGACGACGAGACGGTGAAGTCGCTCAAGGGCGACGAACTGATCGAGATGGCCTCGAACGTCCGCAAGGGCGTGCCGATCGCCACGCCGGTCTTCGACGGTGCCAAGGAGGCCGACATCGAGCGCCATCTCGAGATGGCGGGCGTGCGGCAGAGCGGCCAGTCGACCTTGTTCGACGGACGTACCGGCGACCAGTTCGATCGTGATGTCACTGTCGGCTACATCTACATGCTGAAGCTGCATCACCTCGTCGACGACAAGATCCACGCCCGGTCGATCGGTCCGTACTCGCTCGTCACCCAGCAGCCGCTCGGTGGCAAGGCGCAGTTCGGCGGCCAGCGCTTCGGCGAAATGGAGGTGTGGGCGCTCGAGGCTTACGGCGCGGCGTACACCCTGCAGGAGATGCTGACGGTGAAGTCCGACGACGTCGCGGGCCGCACTAAGGTCTACGAGGCGATCGTCCGTGGCGACGACACGTTCGAGGCGGGCATTCCGGAGAGCTTCAACGTTCTCGTGAAGGAAATGCGCTCGCTTGGCCTGAACGTCGATCTGTCGAACAGCGATCGTCTGCCGGAAACCCCGGCCGACGCGGCCGAATAAACTTCGTGATCAGAGCGAGGGAGGGCGGATCAGTCCTCTCTCGCGAACTCCCTGACCCGTGCGGGCAGGGCGAATTCGACATTGCCGGCGGACGGCAGGGCCAGGCCCAAAGTCCGCATTGAGGAGATAAAGATGAATCAGGAAGTGATGAATCTTTTCAACACGGCTGCGCCGGCTCCGACTTTCGATCAGATCAAGATCTCGATCTCGAGCCCGGAGAAGATTCATTCCTGGTCCTTCGGCGAGATCAAGAAGCCGGAGACGATCAACTATCGTACCTTCAAGCCCGAGCGCGACGGTCTTTTCTGCGCGCGCATCTTCGGGCCGATCAAGGATTACGAGTGCTTGTGCGGCAAGTACAAGCGGATGAAGTACAAGGGCGTCATTTGCGAAAAGTGCGGCGTTGAGGTCACCCTCTCGCGCGTGCGTCGCGAGCGTATGGGCCATATCGAGCTCGCCGCTCCAGTTGCCCATATCTGGTTCCTGAAGTCGCTGCCGAGCCGCATTGGTCTGCTGCTCGACATGACGCTGCGCGACCTCGAGGCGATCCTGTACTTCGAGAAGTACGTCGTTCTCGAGCCAGGCCTCACCCCTCTGAAGGAGCGTCAACTCCTGACTGAGGAGGAGTACGTCATCGCCCAGGACGAGTATGGCGACGACAGTTTCACCGCTCAGATCGGCGCCGAGGCGATCCGCGAGATCCTCAAGGCGATGGATCTCGACAAGATCGCGGGCGACCTGCGCACCGAGATCGCGGACACCGACAGCGACATCAAGAAGAAGAAGCTGACGAAGCGACTGAAGATCGTCGAGGCATTCATCGAGTCCGGCAACAAGCCGGAATGGATGATCCTGACGGTTGTTCCGGTCATCCCGCCGGACCTGCGCCCGCTAGTTCCGCTCGATGGCGGCCGCTTCGCGACCTCGGACCTGAACGATCTCTATCGTCGTGTCATCAACCGTAACAACCGCCTGAAGCGCCTGATTGAGCTTCGCGCGCCGGACATCATCATCCGCAACGAAAAGCGCATGCTTCAGGAGTCGGTTGATGCGCTGTTCGACAACGGCCGCCGCGGCCGCGTCATCACGGGCGTCAACAAGCGTCCGCTGAAGTCGCTCGCCGACATGCTGAAGGGCAAGCAGGGCCGCTTCCGCCAGAACCTGCTCGGCAAGCGCGTCGATTATTCGGGACGTTCGGTCATCGTCGTCGGTCCGGAGTTGAAGCTGCACCAGTGCGGCCTGCCGAAGAAGATGGCGCTCGAGCTGTTCAAGCCGTTCATCTATTCGCGCCTCGACGCCAAGGGTCTCGCTTCGACCGTGAAGCAGGCGAAGAAGCTCGTCGAGAAGGAGAAGCCCGAGGTTTGGGATATCCTCGACGAGGTTATCCGCGAGCATCCTGTTCTCCTGAACCGCGCTCCGACGCTTCACCGCCTCGGCATCCAGGCCTTCGAGCCTACGCTGATCGAAGGCAAGGCGATCCAGCTGCATCCGCTCGTCTGCGCGGCGTTCAACGCCGACTTCGACGGTGACCAGATGGCCGTGCACGTCCCGCTGTCGCTCGAAGCGCAGCTGGAAGCGCGCGTCCTGATGATGTCGACGAACAACATCCTGCACCCGGCGAACGGTCTTCCGATCATCGTTCCGTCGCAGGACATCGTTCTCGGCCTCTACTACCTGTCGCTCGTCCGCGAGGGTGCTGTCGGCGAGGGTTCGTTGTTCGCCGATATGGGCGAGATCGAGCATGCGATCTTCAACAAGGCGGTCACGCTGCATTCGAAGATCAAGGGCCGCTTCATCACTGTGGACGAAGAGGGCAACAAGGTCTCGAAGATCTACGAGACCACGCCCGGCCGCATGATGCTTGGCCAGCTCCTGCCGAAGAACGCCAAGGTTCCCTTCGACGTCGTGAACAAGCTCATGACGAAGAAGGAAATCTCCAACATGATCGACACGGTGTATCGCCACTGCGGTCAGAAGGAGACGGTGATCTTCTGCGACCGCGCGATGGCGCTCGGTTTCCACAACGCGTTCAAGGCCGGCATCTCGTTCGGCAAGGACGACATGGTGGTGCCGGACACCAAGCCGAAGATCGTCGAGCAGACCCGTTCGCTCGCTGCCGAATACGAGCAGCAGTATCAGGACGGTCTGATCACCCAGGGCGAGAAGTACAACAAGGTCGTCGACGCCTGGGCGAAGTGCACCGACAAGATCGCTGAAGAGATGATGGGTCGTATCTCCGCCGTCCAGAAGGACGAGAACGGAACCGACAAGCAGATCAACTCGATCTACATGATGGCTCACTCGGGCGCCCGTGGTTCGCCGGCGCAGATGAAGCAGCTCGCCGGCATGCGCGGTCTGATGGCCAAGCCGGACGGCTCGATCATCGAGACGCCGATCATCTCGAACTTCAAGGAAGGCCTGACCGTGATGGAGTACTTCAACTCCACCCACGGCGCCCGTAAGGGTCTGGCCGACACCGCCTTGAAGACCGCGAACTCGGGTTACCTGACGCGTCGTCTCGTCGACGTTGCGCAGGACGCGATCATCAGCGAGCAGGATTGCGGCACCGAGAACGGCATCCGCGTCCGCGCCATCGTCGACGCCGGCCAGGTCGTCGCCACGCTCGGCATGCGCATTCTCGGCCGCACCACGGCTGAAGACATCGTGCATCCGCAGTCGGGCGAAGTCCTCGTTCCGAAGAAGACGATGATCCAGGAATCGGACGTCGATCGCGTCACCCAGGCGGGCATCCAGGAGGTGAAGATCCTCTCGGTGCTGACCTGCGAGACCAAGTCCGGCGTCTGCGTGCAGTGCTATGGTCGCGATCTCGCTCGCGGCACGCCCGTCAACATGGGCGAGGCCGTCGGCGTCATCGCGGCGCAGTCGATCGGCGAGCCGGGAACGCAGCTCACCATGCGCACCTTCCACATCGGTGGTACGGCGCAGCTGGCTGACTCCTCGTTCCTCGAGTCGAGCTTCGAGGGTAAGGTTCAGATCAAGAACCGCCACGCGGCCCGCAACTCGGACGGCGACCTGATCGTCATGGGCCGCAACGTCGCCGTTGCGATCATCGACGCGAATGGCGCCGAGCGCTCCACGCATCGTCTGCAGTACGGCGCACGCCTGAAGGTGGACGAGGGCGACGCGATCAAGCGCGGCCAGCGTATCGCCGAGTGGGATCCGTACACCCGTCCGATCGTGACGGAAGTGGACGGCACCATCGACTTTGAGGATCTGGTGGAGGGCGCCTCGGTGGCCGAAACCACCGACGAGTCGACCGGTATCACGAAGCGCGTCGTCCTGGATTGGCGGACCTCGACCCGTAACGCCGACCTCAAGCCCGCGATCGTGCTCAAGGGCAAGGACGGCAAGATCCTCAAGACCCAGAAGGGCGGCGACGCTCGCTACCTCCTCCCGGCGGAAGCGATCATCTCCGTCAATCCGGGTCAGACGATCAAGGCGGGCGACATCGTCGCGCGTATTCCGACGGAAAGCGCCAAGACGCGCGACATCACGGGTGGTCTGCCGCGCGTGGCGGAGCTGTTCGAGGCACGCAAGCCGAAGGATGCCGCGATCATCGCCGAGATCTCGGGCACCATCCAGTTCGGTCGCGACTACAAGAACAAGCGTCGCCTCTCGATCGTCCCGCACGAGGACGGAGTGGATGCGGTCGAGTATCTGATCCCGAAGGGCAAGCACATCTATCTCCAGGACGGCGACGTCGTGGAGAAGGGCGACTACATCGTCGACGGCAATCCGGCACCGCACGACATCCTGGCGATCAAGGGCGTGGAGGCACTCGCGGCCTACCTCGTCAACGAGATCCAGGAGGTCTATCGACTGCAGGGCGTGCAGATCAACGACAAGCACATCGAGGTGATCGTTCGCCAGATGCTGCAGAAGGTCGAGATTGACGATGCCGGCGAAACCGATCTGATCGCAGGCGAGCAGGTCGACCGGATCGAACTCGACGAGGTCAACGCCAAGATGGCCGAAATCGGCAAGAAGGGCGCAACCGGCAAGCCGGTTCTGCTCGGCATCACCAAGGCGTCGCTGCAGACCCGCAGCTTCATCTCGGCGGCGTCGTTCCAGGAGACCACCCGCGTGCTCACCGAGGCAGCCGTCAACGGCAAGTCGGACACGCTGGACGGCCTCAAGGAGAACGTCATCGTCGGCCGCCTGATCCCGGCTGGCACCGGCGCCGTGATGAACCGCATCCGCGAGGTTGCGACGCATCGCGACGATCTGATCGTTGCCCAGCAGCAGAAGGACGAGGGACGCGCCCCGAGGGACGCGGCCCTGATCGAAGGACCGGCCGAGTAATCGGACCGCAAACTGTAAAAAGGGGCTGCTCGCGCGGCCCCTTTTTCGTTTCAGAGATTGAAAGGGACGTCAGATGCAAACCCGCAAACTCGGATCCGAACTCGAAGTCTCCGCCCTCGGCCTCGGCTGCATGGGCATGAGCTTCGCCTATGGCGGCCAGGAAGAGCAGGCCTCGTTCGATACCTTCCGCCGCGCGCTCGATCTCGGCATCACATTCTTCGACACGGCCGAGATCTACGGGCCGTTCGAGAACGAGAAGCTGGTCGGCCGCGCGCTTCGCTCGGTCCGCGACAAGGTCGTGATCGCGACCAAGTTCGGCTTCCGCTTCGACGACAAGGGCGCCATCACCGGCACCGACAGCCGGCCGGAACATGTCCGCGAGGTCGCCGAGGCCTCGCTCAAGCGCCTCGGCATCGAGGTGATCGACCTCCTGTATCAGCACCGTGTCGATCCCGACGTGCCGATCGAGGAGACGGTCGGCGCGATGGCCGATCTCGTGGGGGAAGGGAAGGTGAGGGCGCTTGGCCTCTCCGAAGCGGGAGCCTCGACGATACGCCGGGCTCACGCCGTTCATCCGATTGCGGCCGTTCAGTCCGAATATTCTCTCGTCACCCGCGATCCGGAATCCGAGGTCCTGCCGACCTGCCGTGAGCTGGGAATCGGCTTCGTGCCGTTCTCGCCTCTGGCCCGCGGTCTGCTCTCGGGCGCGATCCGCAGCAAGGATGAGCTGCCGGAAGGCGATGCCCGCCGCAATTATCCGCGATTCTCGGATGCCAACATCCAGTCGAATCTCGCTCTCGTCGATCGAATCGCTGAGATCGCGAAGGCCAAGAACTGCACGGCGGCGCAGATCGCACTCGCCTGGGTGCTTCATCAGGGCGACTTCATCGTGCCGATTCCCGGCGCCAGGAAGCTGAAAAACCTTGAAGATAATGCCCGGGCCGCCGATATCAGGCTCACCCCGGAAGAGGTGGCGTCGCTGAGCGAGGCCGTGCCTCCGTCAGAAGTCGCCGGCGAGCGTTACGGCGCAGCGGCTCTGTCCATGGTGAACAAGTAGTCCGAAGGGCTGAGAAATCGGT
This sequence comes from Rhizobiaceae bacterium CPCC 101076, assembly GCA_003347645.1. Taxonomy (GTDB): domain Bacteria; phylum Pseudomonadota; class Alphaproteobacteria; order Rhizobiales; family Methylopilaceae; genus Flaviflagellibacter; species Flaviflagellibacter deserti. The sequence goes on from QDFX01000028.1 coordinate 13,619, forward strand.
CCCCGAGGGGTTGACTGCAACAGTGGGCGTGGGTAGAACCCGCCCACTTCGGCAGGCAGGTAGGTTCTGCTTCTCGACGCGACTTGCGACGAGACATCAAACCTAGACGCTGCTGATTACAAGCTTTGGTCCAATCAGGTCACATGACTGCGGCGCTTCGAGCGTGGTGGTCCTCTGTCTGGGCAGTCGCCCGCCGCCTCTCAACAGGGGACGGCTGGGCGATAAACGTGTTTGCAGCGCGAAGACGCGCGCTTTGAGGAAAAGGCGAACGATGCCGACTATTAGCCAGCTGATCCGCAAGCCGCGGCAAGCTCCTGTCTATCGCGAGAAGGCGCGCCATCTTGAGGCGTGCCCGCAGAAGCGTGGCGTTTGCACCCGTGTCTACACGACGACCCCGAAGAAGCCGAACTCGGCTCTCCGTAAGGTCGCGAAGGTGCGCCTCACCAACGGCTTCGAGGTCATCGGCTACATTCCTGGCGAGGGTCATAACCTCCAGGAGCATTCGGTGGTCATGATCCGCGGTGGCCGCGTGAAGGACCTTCCGGGCGTCCGCTATCACATCCTCCGCGGTGTCCTCGACACCCAGGGCGTCAAGAACCGTAAGCAGCGTCGTTCGAAGTACGGCGTGAAGCGTCCGAAGTAAGGGAGACAGATCCATGTCGCGCCGCCATCGCGCCGAGCGCCGGGAGATCATCCCGGACCCGAAGTTCAGTGACGTCGTCGTCACCAAGTTCATGAATGCCATCATGTATGATGGCAAGAAGTCGGCCGCCGAGGCGATCGTCTATGGTGCCTTCGACTCCGTCGAGACGCGCGCCAAGGCGAACCCGATCGAGGTATTCCACGCCGCGCTCGACAACGTCGCCCCGTCGGTGGAAGTGCGCTCCCGCCGCGTCGGTGGTGCGACCTACCAGGTCCCGGTCGAGGTTCGTCCGGACCGCCGTCAGGCGCTCGCGATCCGCTGGCTCATCACCGCGGCCCGCGCCCGCAATGAAAAGACTATGGTCGACAAGCTGTCGGCCGAACTGCTCGACGCCGCGAACAACCGTGGCACCGCCGTGAAGAAACGCGAAGACACGCACCGCATGGCGGACGCGAACCGCGCCTTCTCGCACTACCGCTGGTAAGCGACCGACCGGGATTTGAGGACTCGATATGCCCCGTACGCATAAGATCGAAGACTATCGTAACTTCGGAATCATGGCGCACATTGACGCCGGGAAGACGACGACTACGGAGCGCATCCTCTATTACACCGGCAAGTCGCATAAGATCGGTGAAGTCCATGAAGGCGCCGCCACCATGGACTGGATGGAGCAGGAGCAGGAGCGTGGCATCACGATCACCTCGGCTGCCACGACCGCGATTTGGAACGACAAGCGCCTGAACATCATCGACACCCCCGGGCACGTCGACTTCACCATCGAAGTCGAGCGTTCACTCCGCGTGCTCGACGGCGCCGTTTGCGTTCTCGACTCCAACCAGGGTGTCGAGCCGCAGACCGAGACGGTTTGGCGCCAGGGCGACAAGTACCATGTGCCGCGCATCGTCTTCGCCAACAAGATGGACAAGACGGGCGCCGACTTCTTCAAGTGCCTCGATGACATCGTGAAGCGTCTCGGCGCGAAGCCGGTTGCGATCCAGCTGCCGATCGGCGCTGAGAACGACTTCAAGGGCCTGATCGACCTCGTCCGCATGAAGGGCGTTGTCTGGGAGAACGAAGGCCTCGGCGCGAACTATCACGACATCGACATCCCGGCCGACCTCCAGGCTCAGGCCGAGGAATATCGCGCGAAGCTCGTCGAAGCCGCCGTCGAGCTCGACGACAAGGTTCTGGAAGACTTCCTCGAGGGCAACGAGCCCGACGAGGCGACCCTCAAGCGCATGATCCGCAAGGCGGTGCTCACGGGTGCGTTCTATCCGGTGCTGTGCGGTTCGGCGTTCAAGAACAAGGGCGTGCAGCCGCTTCTTGATGCGGTGGTTGATTATCTGCCGTCGCCGGTCGACGTTCCGCCGATCAAGGGCATCGACCCGCGCAACGACGAGGAAGTCGTCCGCAAGTCGTCCGACACGGAGCCGCTGGCTCTGCTCGGCTTCAAGATCATGGACGACCCCTTCGTCGGCACCATCACGTTCTGCCGCATCTACTCGGGCAAGCTCGAGACCGGCGCGAACCTGATGAACTCGACGCGCGACAAGAAAGAGCGCATTGGTCGTATGCTGCTGATGCATGCGAACAACCGCGAAGACATCAAGGAGGCCTATGCCGGCGACATCGTCGCACTGGCCGGCCTCAAGGAAGTCCGTACCGGTGACACGCTCTGCGATCCGCTGAAGCCCGTCATCCTCGAGAAGATGGAATTCCCGGAGCCGGTCATCGAGATCGCGATCGAGCCGAAGTCGAAGGCCGACCAGGAGAAGCTGGGCGTCGCGCTTCACAAGCTCGCCGCCGAGGATCCGTCCTTCCGTGTCTCGACCGACCAGGAGTCGGGCCAGACCATCCTGAAGGGCATGGGCGAGCTTCACCTGGACATCAAGGTCGACATCCTGCGCCGCACCTACAAGGTCGACGCGAATATCGGCCAGCCGCAGGTCGCTTATCGCGAGCGCATCTCGAAGGCGGTCGAACTCGACTACACCCACAAGAAGCAGACCGGCGGTACCGGCCAGTTCGCGCGGGTGAAGTTCGTCGTCGAGCCGAACGAGCCCGGCAAGGGCTTCGAGTTCGAGTCGAAGATTGTCGGCGGCGCGGTTCCGAAGGAATACTTCCCGGGCGTCGAAAAGGGTCTGCAGAGCGTGCTCGGCGCGGGTGTCGTGGCCGGCTTCCCGGTCGTCGACCTCAAGGTTTCGCTGATCGACGGTGCCTACCATGAGGTTGACTCGTCGGCTCTCGCCTTCGAAATCGCCTCGCGTGCTGCTCTTCGCGAAGCTCTGACCAAGGGCAATTCGGTTCTTCTCGAGCCGATCATGAAGGTTGAGGTCGTGACCCCGGAGGAATACACCGGCTCGGTCATCGGTGACCTGAACTCCCGCCGTGGCCAGATCCTCGGTCAGGACATGCGCGGCAACGCGAACGTTGTGAATGCGATGGTCCCGCTCGCCAATATGTTTGGTTACGTCAGCCAGTTGCGGTCGTTCAGCCAGGGCCGCGCCCAGTTCACCATGCAGTTCGATCATTACGAGCAGGTGCCGTCGCACGTCGCTCAGGAGGTTCAGGCGAAGTACGCCTGAGCCCCGCGATAGACGGTTCCACTCACAAGTAAGGACGGAGAATTCCGATGGCCAAAGAGAAGTTTTCGCGGAACAAGCCGCACTGCAACATTGGAACGATTGGTCACGTTGACCATGGCAAGACGTCGCTGACGGCGGCGATCACGAAGGTTCTGGCTGAGACGGGCGGCGCGACGTTCACGGCGTACGACCAGATCGACAAGGCGCCGGAGGAGAAGGCCCGCGGCATCACGATCTCGACGGCGCATGTCGAGTACGAGACGACGGCGCGCCATTATGCGCACGTCGACTGCCCCGGCCACGCCGACTATGTGAAGAACATGATCACGGGCGCGGCGCAGATGGACGGCGCGATCCTGGTG
>QDFX01000029.1 GCA_003347645.1 Rhizobiaceae bacterium CPCC 101076
TCCAAAAATCACCTTGATAAACTAGACGTTCGGGCGTCGGAGCGTAGCGCAGCCCGGTTAGCGCACTAGTCTGGGGGAATGGGAGGCATTATGCCTCTTTCCCAAGAAGCTCTTGGCCTTCTTCCGTCCGGTCTATTCTGTCGTGGGGATTTTCGTGGGTCTGGCTACGCCGGGCGCTGACCGCCTCCATGCCTGCGCGAAGATCCTCGAGGAGGACGTGCGCATACTTCGTCGTCGTCTCGATCTTCGAATGTCCGAGCAGGTGCTGCACCTGTTTCAGGTTGCCGGTCTCGCGCAACAGCCGCGTCCCGGCGGTGTGGCGGTTGTCGTGCCAGCGGTACTTCGACAGGTCGATCCGCTTCTTGAACTTCCGCCACCAGCTCTTGCGGCCGACGTTCGCGCTTCAGCACTGGTGCAATACGACCAGAAACACCGATGGTTTCGGCGTGGCAACCAACGCCGGCGTTATCGAAATCTATGCTGAAGTTATTATACGTCGCCTCGCATGAACCCAAGCTATGCTGGCTTCACGAGTAGCCCCTGTCCAGTCGGCAGAGTCAGCACAGACGATTTTTTGGAGGCTGCGAATTCGTCCCACATCTCATGCTGATCTTCGTGGGTTGCGAAGGCATAGTCATCGATGACAACGATGGCGGACGGGCTGAGCCGGTCCCAGAGTTCGTCCATTACGGCTTTCTCTGCATCGGCATGGTTGAGGTCGACTGATAGATAGGCGATCCGATCAAGTGAGGTCTGGTCGAGAGTACCTGGAAGCCACCCCTTGACCAGCTTTGCATTCGGGAATGGCGCAAAATTCTTCTCGGCCAAGGCATAGCAGTCGAAGTAAAGCGAGCCGTTGCGCGATTGAGTGATCTCGCGGCCGTCGTCGGGAATGCCTTCGTAGGTGTCGAAGAGATAGAACGTTTTCGTGACCTTTGCGAAATCCAGCGCGTGGCAGATCGTCATCGACAAGGCGCCGAGATTGACGCCGCACTCGACGAAATCCCCGGGTAGAAGAAGGCCATGCCGCGCCGCCCAAACAGCGGTGTGGGCTCTCCAGCGAACGTCCTTGACTCGTCCGTCCCAGGCGGGCCGATTTCCCTCAGCAGCCCTCTCCCATGCCGATGCGAAGGACGGCTCTGACATAAATCCCAGGTTCTTTCGGCGTACTCCGACATTGTCACCGACGTAGTCTGGCCGCCATTTTTTCTTGATGCCGAGAGAGCGGCGGATCGTTCTTCCAATTCCGAAAGCCATATGTCTGCCTAAATGCCGAGATCCGCTTCGATAACACGGCAGGACAATCCCAAAAAGAAGTGGCCTTTGCGCCCGTCGGCTTGGTAGCTCAGAGCTTCCAGAACAATTTGTATCCGGTCTTCCTCCGGGCATCCCGCCAGAACATGCGGAAGAGCTTGTACTTTGCGCGGGCCGATAGGGGGCCGAGGGATTCCCGAATGCGGAAGCAACCTATAGTGTAATTCCAGCGTGCTAAGAAACGATCTTTGAATTTGGTGACTTTGTAGAGCGACTCCGAGTTCGAGCCTCGAATGAAATGGAATCTCGGCTCGGGCACGTAGACGACCAAATCCCGGACCACGAATTCGGCCACTGTATAGGATGCCGCACACCATGGAGTGCCTAATTCAGGCCAACGCCTCAGCATGATCTCCGAGCCGCCGTGTGATCGAACAATCCCGTAGAACCACTCAGAAGGGAACATGAGGCCGCGGGGGATGCGGCCGGACGCAATCCGCGTGGAGAAATCGAATATATCGTCCTTGGGCGTTAGATAAGTGACCTGATCTCCTGCGTGTCTCTCCACAGAGCCAACTGCCAGCATTTTTGTTGGATCAGTTTCGAGAGCTGATAGGAGCTTGCCGAGATAATCCCTTGTGGAGAGGTCATCGCACGCCCGAAGACAGAAAAATTCGCCACGCTCGCGGGCGATCTTGATGGTACGCACGAAGTTATCAACGCCAGCGACGTGCTCGTCCGCTTCAATCAACTCAAATCTCGGGTCCCTTCGACAGAACTCCTTCGCGATCTCTGCCGTGCGATCAGTCGACTTGTTGTCGACGATGACGGCTCTGAAGTCCCGGAAGTCTTGATCGGCGATACATTGAAGACTTTGTTCCATCGTCCGCTCCCCATTGTAGATGGGGAAGGCAACGATCAGTTTTTCTCCTGGCATGCTTGCGCTGGTCACTGTTAGATCTTCAGAAGAAGAATGTCCTCGATCAGCAGTGCGTCGATGTCGGTCCCCATAAAGCACTTAATGGCATCGACCGGAGACTCAACGATTGGCTCGTTCGCAATATTGAATGAGGTGTTCAACAGCACTGGAACACCGGTGCGCTCTCCGAAAACCTGAAGGATGTCGTACAGATTTCCGTTCCGCTCACGGGTGACGGTTTGAAGGCGGGCCGTTCCGTCGACGTGTGTGATAGCTGGAACAACAGACCTCATCTCTTTCCGCACCGGCGGGATGAGAAGCATGTATGGGCAAGGGCGATCGATCTCGAAAAACTCTGAGGCCCGATCCTCCAAGACGATCGGGGCGAAGGGGCGGAAGGACTCGCGAAATTTTACGCGAGCGTTGAGAACGTCCTTATTCTCCGCGAGCAAGGGGCTCATGAGGATCGAGCGATGGCCAAGGGCGCGAGGACCCATCTCGGAGCGGCCTTCGAAACGTGCAACGATCTTGTTTGCTGCCAGCAGATCAATGGCCCGGTCGACCGCTGATGCTCGTACGATTTCGTAACCATCGAACCGATTTATCGCGTCCTCGATCTGGGCGTCCGAATAGGTTGGGCCGAGATAGGGCGATATCTCCTCGCGCACCCTGCCGCCCTTCGTGTAATAGCCGTAGAGGGCGCAGCCCAAGGGAATGCCCGTGTCTGAAGCGGCGGGGTTAATGAAGATGTCTTCGAACAGGCCGCTTTCGAGAATCCGGTAGTTGCTGACGGAATTGAGCGCGACGCCGCCAGTGATGCAGAGATATTTCGCGCCCGTCTGCTCTTTTGCGAAACGCGCCAAATGTAACATGGCCCGCTCGCATTCAGCCTGCACCGCGAAGGCTGCGTCGGCTTTCTTTTCGAAGGAATCGAGCGGTTCATAGCTATGAGCAATGTCGTAGCTACCGTCGATGCAGAAGCCCTCGTAGTCGGTCACAATTCCATCGAACCGACCGCCGAAGTTGAAGAGTTGGCTGTTCGTCTTCCCGAAAGGCGCGAGACCCATGGTTTTGCCCTCCTGAAGTAGTCCGAACTTGATCGCCTGGGTGACAGCCGCATAGAGAAGGCCGATTCCGATCTTGGACGTCGAAGTGATCAGGCGGATGCCGTCCTCGGTCGCATGGAAGAGGCTTTGCGTTTCGCGGTCACTGCCTCGACCATCTACTACCAGAACAGCAGCCTCGGAAAACGGAGAGGAGTAGAAGACGGAACAGGCGTGCGCGAGATGATGATTGATCATCTCGATTTTGCTTTGGTCGACCTCGGCGAGGAAGTTCACGTTTGAGCATGAGCGGCGAAATTGATCCTTCCTCCAATCGCTCTTGTTGACGATGTGGTCGAGGATGATGCTGTCACATTCTTCGGGAGCATGTGCGCCAACTTCCCTGAGGCACGCCATTGCCGAGTGATGAGGGAAGGCGCGAGAATCCTTTAGTCGGTCAAGCCGCTCTTCGGACAGCATTGCGATCGAGAATTTTCCACCGTCCTCTCTGACCGCACAGGCGCCTGTGTTGTGCCAAGGATCCTTGTGAAGTCCGAGAACGAGCATCTTGTTCCTCTCAGCCGATGAAGCGTGACGCCTAGCACAACCGTACTTTCTCAACCAGCCGCCCTCCGAGGCGGCTTTTTCATTTCCGGAGATCTCTGATGACGACGACTGCCCTGCAGCTCGCGCTGATCGCGCGCGGCTATTCCGTTGGCTCGGCCGGCGCCGATGGTGTGTTCGGGCGCGCCACGATCTCGGCGGTGAAGGCGTTCCAGGCGGATCACGGTCTGTCGGTCGACGGCATCGCCGGACCGAAGACGTTGTTCGCGCTTGATGCCGGCAAGGCCGCCGGGATCCTGCCGGCGTCGCCGCTGTTCATTCCCTGGTTCGAGGAAGCGAAGCGCAAGCAGGGGCTGCACGAGATCCGCGACAAGGCGAAGCTCGCGGCGTGCCTGAAGAGCGACGGCGCGACCCTGGGCGACCCGTCGAAGCTGCCGTGGTGCGGCAGCAAGCAGGGCTGACCTCGCGTGCCGGAGGATCGGCACGCCTGCGCCGACGAACGGGCGCCTGACCTTCACAAATCTAAACGTCAACGGCCCGCTTCGGCGGGCTTTTTCATGAGTTGCTTTAGCGAAGCCCTACTGCTTGCAGTACGGCCAATTCTTTATTCTGGGCCTTCTGAAGGAGTTGAAAATCGCCTCGGAGAGCCTTCAGCGCATACCGTTCCTGGTTGATCTCGTCGGAGGTGCGAAAGCCCATCCGGCGTAGAACCGGTACAGGAGGGCACCATCCCTGAACCGCGTGCTGAAACAGAAAAGCTGTGACGACGGCTGGTAGTGCTAGCCAACGCCTGTCGAGCGATACGCCGAGGACGACACCAGTAAAAGCGAGTGTGGAGGCATTGGCCTCGATCGTGCGCTCGATGTCCCATTCGCGGTCGAGTTCGTTGAGTCGACCCTCGATCTCTTGGAGATGGTCGGCAAAATAGGCGAGTCGATCTTCGGTCTCCTGCCGGATGCGGAGGTTGACCTGAGCGGCTGTGTGAAGAGGAACGCGGCGTGCAGTCGTTGACACCATTGGGGGCCTCCTGCGGGTAGAAGCTGGAAACCGTCAATTCGTTCCCGTGGCCTGCGAACTGACGATCCGCCAAGAGGTCTCCGGCTTTTCGCCGGTCGGGGATAAAGCCGTCCCCGGCGGTCTGTTCGACTAAGCAGTTGCCCTGACCACATGCCCCGCTCGGCTTCGGCCGGGCGGGGCTTTTTGCGTTTTCAGGGCCGCGTCGGCGGTTCGTTCTGTTGGCGGAGTATACGCGCCTTCCCCCGGCAGGTGATGTGCTCGTTCGGAAATTGCTCGGCGACACCCTCGTAGGCGCTGATCGCGGCCCAGAAATTATTGAGGGTGCCGAAGCTTTTCTTTAGCTGGCCTCGGATCGCGCGCTCAGTTTCCCAGCTCTCGACCATATAGGCACCCTGCTTGCCGCCCTCATAAGCGATCTTCCAACGCATGGCCTGGACCAGGCGCATCGCTGTCTCAGCAGTGAGGCGGATCGACCGGCCGTCCTTCACCCGCTGCTCGATCTCCTGAGCGAGCATGAAATCGTTGAGCTTGGCCGTTTCCCTTGATGCTTGGCCTGGTAGCGCTTTGACACCCATGTTCCAGATTTGTTCTCATGGCGATCCGGAGTCAATCCGGGCTTCCGCGACGTCCGTCGCCGTGTTCCCGGTGCAACGGCCTGGCCGAGACAAGTTAGCCTACTTTTACACATTCTAAACGGTACCTGACCTACGAATTTGGCGACCGGTATGTTGTCCTTATTGGGATTCGAAAAAGGTCCTTCCGCTCAGGCGGATGAGGGAGCGGTAAGTGGGTGCTTGCTCGCGTCGGAGATTCGGTGACGGATTGGAGGCGGAACAGGCCTTGAAAACCGCGCCGGGCACTTGCACGAACCTTTCAGCAAAGGCGCATCACGCTTCCCTGCAGAGGCGCCTAGCCCGCGCTTCGGTCGCCCCTCTTCTGGTCTCATGCTCGATCCTGGCGCTGGCGGTCTGCATCTCCGAGACCGCCGAGGCGCAAACCTGGACCGGCAACACCAGCAGCGACTGGACGGTTGGCGGCAACTGGTCCGGCGGCGCGGTGCCGACCAACGGCAACGTAACGATTGCCACGACCTCGCCCAATCCGACGGTTCTGGGCGTCTCCGGCGCTGCGACCGCTACGAGCCGAAATGTTGTTGTCGGCTTCGGCAGCGGGCCAGGCAGCCTGACGATCCAGAATGGCGGTACCCTCACGAGCAATGCGACTGGTTACTCCTACGTTGGATTAAACGGGGGATCGGTCGGCGTCATGAACGTGACCGGTCCGGGATCGAAGTGGATCATCAACGGCAGCCCCAACGCTGTCTCCTTGTTGCTGGGCAGCGTTGCGTCGGGCGGCGGAAGCGCAACAGGCACGCTCAACATCAGTAATGGCGGCGCCGTCCAAACAGCCGGAGACATCGTCGTCGCCGAGACGAACGGCACCGGCTTCCTGAACGTGACCAGCGGCGGCACGCTGACCACCGGTCGCGACGGCTATATCGGTAGGTTCGGTGGCTCAAACGGGACCGCTCTGATCTCAGGAACCGGCTCGACTTGGACAATCGCCAGCCGGTTGCTCATCGGCAACGGCGGCCCCGGTGCGCTGACGATCAGCGACAACGCGCTGGTCAACGTCGGGACCTCTACGACTGTCGGAACCTCCGCGAGCCAGGGCACTCTCAACGTCACGAGTGGCGGCACGTTACAAACGCAGACGCTTCTGCGTGGCACCGGTCCGGTTCAGGTCAATTTCGACGGCGGCACGCTGCGTGCGAAAACGAATACCACGAGCTTCGTCAGCGGCTTTTCCGGCACGGAACTCAACATCGCGTCCGGCGGGCTGACCGTCGATACGGCCGGGTTCAACGTGACCGCGTCCTCGCCCTTCAGCGGCACCGGCACGTTCACCAAGATCGGCGCGGGCACGCTGACGCTCACCGGCGCAAACAGCACCAACTTTTCCGGCGAGATGGCCATCAATGCCGGCACGGTTTCGGTTGCATCCGCGACCAATCTCGGCACCGGCGGGTTGAGCTTCGACGGCGGCACGCTGCAGAACACCGGTGCATTCACGACCGCGCTGCCGGTGACGCTGAACGCGGGCGGCGGCACGTTCCAGACCGACGCCAATCTCACGCTGTCGGGCGTTATTGACGGCAACGGCGCGCTCGCGAAGACCGGCAGCAGCACACTCACGCTGACGAATGCCAACACCTATTCCGGCGAGACATGGATCCGAACCGGCACGCTCGCTTTGTCCGGCGCCGGGTCGATCGCCAACTCCAGCCGCGTCGTCGCCGATGGCACGTTCGACATTTCCGCTGTGACGCCGACAAGCGCAAGCATCCAGAGCCTTGCTGGCAGTGGCACTGTCAATCTCGGCGCCAAGCAGCTGCAGCTGACCAATGCCGGCGACACGTTCGCAGGCTCCATCACCGGCACCGGCGGCGTGAGCGTTTCAGCCGGTACGCAGACCCTCACCGGCACGAGCGACTATACCGGCATCACGAACGTGACGGGCACCGGCCATCTGCGGCTGCTGAACGGCGGCAAGATCACGGACACCAGTCACATGGGGCTGAGCGGCCCGGGGGTGACCGCGACGGTGAGCGGGACCGGCTCGCTCCTTGAAACCGGGACTCTGGCTGTAGGAGGTGTCACCGCCGGAAGCAACGCCACCCTGAACGTGTTGAACGGCGGTGTCGTCAGGACGACGATCAACGGGACGGCGGCTATCGGCGGCCCCAACGCGCAAACAGCGACGGTCAATGTCGACGGCGCGGGATCGCTCCTGGATCTCGCCGGCAATTTCGGCGTCGGCCATCAGAATGGGGCTTCGGACACCTTTCTGAACGTTACCAACGGAGGCACGGTCCGGAGCCTGAACGGAACCGTCGGCTCTTTCTCTGCTGCGACCGGCACAAAGTCGGTCCTGATCTCGGATGCGGGCTCGAGCTGGACGATGAACGGGGAGCTCAATCTCCAAAGCGGCGGATCGGTGTCGATCCTCGATGGCGGCGCAGCGAACGCAACGACATCGCGCATCGGCAGCACAAGTGGTACCGCCAATCTGCTGGTTTCCGGCGCCGGCTCGACCTATTCCGTCAGCGATGACCAGGTGATCGGGGCCAGTAGCGCCACCGGCATCGTCACGCTGGCCGACGGCGCGCTCATGACGGTCGGCGACCAGCTCACGCTGGCGAGCGGCGCAAGCAGCACGGGCATCCTCAATATCGGCGGCGCGGAGGGGCAGGCGGCGACCGGCGCGGGCACACTCGACGCGGCGACTTTGACGTTCGGCCCCGGAACGGCACGCGTCAACTTCAATCACACCGACACGAACTATCTCTTCTCGACCGCGATGTCGGGCACTGGCGGCGCGGTGAACCATAACGGTCCCGGCACGACCGTGCTGACAGGCGCGAACACCTATACCGGCGCGACGACGATCCGGGCCGGCACGCTGCGCGCCGGTGCGGCGAATGCGTTCAGCGCCGCCTCCGATCATTATGTCGATCCGGGCGCAACGCTCGATCTCAAAGGCTTCGATCAGACGCTCGGTCTGCTCAACAATGCCGGCACGGTGCGGACCGGCGGTGCACCGGGCACGGTGCTCACCGTCGATACCTATAACGGCGATAGCGGCACGCTCCATGTCAATACGGCGCTGGGCGGCGATCTGTCGGTCACCGACCGCCTCGTGGCGACGACGGTGCTGGGCACGAGCAATCTGCGCGTGACGAATGTCGGCGGTGGCGGCGGAGAGACGAATGAAGGCATCAAGATCGTCGATGTCCTCGATCCTGTTGCCTCTACCGGCACGTTCTCTCTGCTCGGTGACTATGTCTTCAAGGGCCAGCAGGCAGTGGTCGGCGGCGCCTATGCCTATCGTCTCTATCAGGGCGGCGTCAGCACGCCAGCCGACGGCGACTGGTATCTGCGGTCGGACTTTCTCGGCGTCGTCGGCGCCGCCTTCCAGGCCGGCGTTGCCTTGTACGAGGCGATGCCGCAGGCATTGCTCAGTCTCGCCGATCTGCCGACGCTGCAGCAGCGCGTCGGCAATCGCTATCGGGATGACGATGCCGCGGGCCCGAGCCGAGGAACCGAAGGGGATGCGGCGTCTCCGATCTGGGGCCGCATCGAGACGACGCACAGCAGGTTTGAACCGTCGAGCTCGACATCGGGTCTGAGTTACGAGGCCGACGAAGTCGAGATGCAGGTCGGCCTAGACACGCAACTGCACGACGGTGAGAAAGGGCGCCTCATCGGCGGCCTGACTGCGCAGTATGGTCTAGTCTCGGCCGACATCGGTTCGTTCTGGGGCGACGGCACGATCGAGGCGGCGGGCTACGGCGTCGGCGGCACGCTGACCTGGTACGGCGATAACGGTTTCTATGTCGACGGCCAGGCGCAGTTCACCATTTTCGACAGCGATCTGTCCTCCGACACTGCCGGCAGTCTCGCCACAGATAATGCCGGCCGCGGCTATGCGCTTGGCATCGAGACCGGCCGCCGCCTTGCTGTCAGCGGCGCCTGGTCGCTGATGCCACAGGCGCATCTCGTCTACGCCGCGGTCAAGGACAGTTTCACCGATGCGTTCGGTACCCCGGTGTCGCTCGACGGCGCCGAGCGGCTGACGGGTCGCCTTGGTCTCTCGGCCGATTACCGCAATGCGTGGCAGGACGCGGCCGGGCAGACGAGCCGGGCCAGCTTCTACGGCATCGCCAATCTCTATCACGAGTTCCTCGACAACACCGATGTGGACGTTGCCGGCACGCCGTTCGCGACCACCAACGAACGGCTCTCCGGTGGCGTCGGCCTCGGCGGCAGCTATAGTTGGAACGACGACAAATTCGCCGTTTACGGCGAGGCGACCGCCGTTACCAGCCTTGAAGATCTCGGCGAAGACTACAGTGTCGGTGGAACCGTCGGCTTCCGGATGAAGTGGTGAGTTGGCTTCGAATTAGAACCGCATTCTCTTCGCTGCTGCTGTTGGCTGCGATGACCAAAGCTGCGCCTGGCCAGTCGGCCACGACTGCCACGTTCGACGATTGGGTGGTTCGCTGCCAGGTGACGGACACCGGCAAGATCTGCGAGAGCACAAGTGCGGTTAACGTGAAGACCTCGAGCGGAACGATCGCGCAGGCGGCTTCGATCGTCATCGGCCAGCTGCCAGGGGAGCCGAAATCCAAAATCCTGGTGCAGCTTCCGCTCGGCGTCTGGCTGCCGTCTGGAGTGAGGCTCTTAGACGAAACCAAGAAGGAAATAGCCTCCCTTCAGTACACACAATGCCAAGGGGGAGGGTGTTTTGCGGTGGCCGATGTGGACGGAGCGGTTCTCGACGTGATCGGCCGCCTTAACGAAAGCCTGCTGATCGCCTACGTGGCCCAGAACCAGAACGTGCACGTGCAGGTGAGCATCAAGGGCTACGCGGCGGCGGAGAAGGCACGGCGCGGAGGATGACGTGATCTCGGCGAACTCCACGGATACGCGCATTGGTCGCTGCCCTCTGCCGACCACGATCGAAGAGCTCGAAATCTTGATGCGGGCGCCGTGGAGCGAGGCCGGTCTGCTGCAACGGCCTTTGCCGGACGAGGCACTGACGATCGTCGCGCGCGGTACGAAAGAGGACAGCGTCGAGTTGGTGAACAACTGATGTTCCGTTTCCTAAAGCGGAACGACCAAGACGCCGACCCTCCTTGGCGGAAAACCGGGAAGCGGCTGAACTATCGGTTCTCTTTGGCAAACGAGCGAACGTTCCTCGCATGGATCGATCCTCGCCGCGAGCGACGCCGACCACATGATGCCCGGCAGCGGCGAGCCGCGTTGAGAGTGCGCGGCCAATGCCCTTGCTGGCGCCGGTGACGAGAAACGTTCGTTTCGTCATGATGTCTCTACCTGTCATGAACAAGGGTGGCCAAGCGCACCTGATCCGGGATTACGGGGAGATCAGGACGACCTCGCCAGGGGCGGCCGAGTTTCCATAGTCGACCAGCAGGGGTTCGCAGAACCGCCCGGCCCCGCCCCCCGCTCCGACCCATCGCCGCGTCAGGCAGCGCTGCTTGCAGCTATATCGTTCGAACATGCGGGGAAGTCCGTGTAACCCACCTCGCCATCGCGGGTATAATAGGTCGACCGGTCTGCTACGGCCAACGGCCAGCCGTGCTTAAGACGCTCAACGAGGTCCGGGTTCGCGATATACGGCCTGCCAAAAGCGATCAAATCCACCAATCCGGTGTCGAGCGAAGCCTGGGCACGCTCGCTGTCGTTGAAGCCGCCGCACCAGATGAACGCGCCGGGAAACACCGCCCGAGCTTTGGCAAGCAGAGCATGGTCGAGGTACCGAGGCTTGAACTCCGCCGTCTCCATGTTTCCGTCAGGCATCAACTCGTAGAGTAGATGGATGTATGCCACGCCACGGCGTCCCAGCTGCTCGGCAACATACAGGAACGTTTCCTCCGTAACAGGATCAACCGGCATTGAGCCGTACTTGCCGAACGGAGACAGACGAACACCCACGCGCCCCGGACCGAATTCAGCCACCACCGAATCGACGACTTCCATCAGGAAGCGCGTGCGATCTTCGATGCTGCTCCCGCCGTAACGGTCGGTGCGCGTATTGAGCACCGAGTTCATGAACTGCTCGAACAGATAGCCGTTGGCCGCGTGGATCTCGACACCGTCGAACCCGACCTTCCGTGCATTGGCGGCGGCTTTGGCGAAGGTGCCGACCATGGCCGACACTTCATCCGTGCTGAGGGGCCTCGGTGTCGCCGTCGGCATATAGCCCAATCGGCCGTCCGGGCCGTGGGCAAACACCGACGAGCCCTCTGCCCGTTGCCCAGTCACGCCCACCGGGGCCTGGCCGCTCGGCAGAATCGAGGAATGGGCCATCCTGCCGACGTGCCACAATTGCATGAATATCGTGCCGCCATGACGGTGAACCTCATCGGTCACGAGACGCCAGCCCTGCATTTGGGCTTCCGAGTGGATTCCGGGTGTCCTCGCGTAACCGTGGCTGGACTGGTCGACGTCAGTGGCTTCGGTGATGATCAGACCGGCACTGGCTCGCTGGCCGTAATAGGTGGCGATCATCTCGTTCGGGAGATCCCCATCGGTCGGGAGGTCGCCCTCGGACGTTCGCGTGCGGGTCATGGCCGGCATGACGATGCGGTTCTTCAGCGAGACGGTGCCGCCAAGCAGTTGAGGTTCGAACAAATCGTACATAGATCACCTTCGAGCGGATTTCTGCCGAAGATCTATGTTCGGTAGCCATTCCTATCTACACACTGATTGGTCAGTGGTCGGCGGATGAAGATCATCAAGAGACTACCGGGCTTGCCGGTCGAGCGTGCCCTGGGCGTCCTTTCGGGACGCTGGAAGGCGGTCATTCTTCACGTGCTGATGGATGGCCCGCAACGCATATGCGACATGGAAAACCGCATCGTCGGCATTTCACAGAAGGTGTTGATCGAGCAGCTTCGAGCGCTCGATGAACATGGAATCGTGAGCAGACAGCCCAGCGCCGTCGACAGTCAGGGGATCGAATACCTGCTCACCCCGCTCGGCGAAAGCCTGCGGCCCGTGTTGAATTCTCTCCAGGAATGGGGCGCCCATCACGCCAGGGGACTCAATGAGGTCCATAGGCTTCTGCCATGCGATGCTGTCGTTCGAGATCGCAATACCTGACGCCTAATGGGTATCGCTGTTCAGGCGCATTCCTCATTAGGTGAGACGAAGGGTGTCGTTGTCGCCCATCCGCCGTCCACATCTCCTGATCGGAAACGCGTGCTCGTCGCCACGTTGATGGGATCGGCCGCCTGGCCGAACCTGATTCTACATCTGGCAGGCGGTATGATGCTGGCAACAGCGGCGGCTTTCGTTTGGACCAAGCGATAGCCGTTTGAAGGGCTCCGTTGCGAGCGGCCGTGTCTTGACCAACAGTGTAGGGATTGGCGGACGGCGGCTTACTCTGACAAGAAGTTTTGAATGCCCCGGATGAGCTGCGAGATGGCCGCGGCAGCAATGAACGCGCATGTGACGATGCCTATGAACTCCAGCCGCGACATGCCGGTGGAGTCCAGATCGGGCGGAATGGTTCCGCCAGGGCCGGAACAAGCCATAAACATTCGTGGGACTTTTCGTGGGGCTTTCCGCACCAAACCGGTCCCGTGAATGCCGTTCTGTTCCCATTCTGAAATTCTTCCCCGTTCCGGCCTTCCAAAAATCACCTTGATAAACTAGACGTTCGGGCGTCGGAGCGTAGCGCAGCCCGGTTAGCGCACTA
>QDFX01000003.1 GCA_003347645.1 Rhizobiaceae bacterium CPCC 101076
AGCCGCTTCTATGCTGAACTTGCGCGACCCGATGCCGAAAGCGCGCCGCGCCGGCGGGAGCCAGCACATCGCCGGGAATTCACTACTCGGGACGCAACCGAAGATGAGCTTAGGCTTCGCGCCTGAAGGTGGACCCATGAACCGCGTCACAATCGTGGGGGTCGCAATCGGCATAGCCGCTCTGACGAGCTCTGACGTGAAGGAATGAAATCGTTGCGTGTCGTCTCGCCTCACGCTCCAGGCGCCTGCGTGATCTCGATCACGTGGGTGTCCTCACCGATCTTCACGCCGATCGAATAGCTTTTGGCTTTGCCATCGGCGTACTCCTTGCGAGGCGGCTCGAAGGTCACCGTGCCGCCGATCCATTCGCCCGGCATCACCGTGTTATCCTTCAGCACATTGCCCTCGAGCGCCGCCATATTGGCCTCAGCCTGATTGGCGAAAGCCGCGATGTTGCGGTTGTTCTGTGCGTTGGCATTTGCGACCGCGATCTGATTGGCGGCCGGGCTGTAGTAGGTCGTGTGATAGGTCCCGTGAGGTGTGTGGGTCGTCGCGGTCCCGTGCCCCGCATTGGCGGCCTGGATCGAATTTCCCGCCGCACCCAAACCGACGCCGATCGCAGCGAACACCTGCCGCGTCTTCTCCTCGTCGACCAACTGCTCATAGGTCTTCACGTTGAGCGCGCGAGCGTACTGCCCTTGCTTCGTCTGGATCACCTTGATATCCGCGACGCGGAGATCGACCGGCTTTGGCGTCCGGTTTTGCACCGCGAGCACATAGACCGGTCGCTGACCGGCGGGAACGCCCCTGCCGGCCGGACGTAGCATCACGACTGAACTCGGCTGGCTCGAAATCAACGCTCCAACTCCATCGCGAATGACATTCTGCTGTGTTGCCGAAGCCTTGTAGCTGACCGTCTCGGTCGTCACGCAACCGCCGAGCGCGAGAGCCACGCCGGCCGCGATTACAGTATTCCCAGTTTTCATTGAGCCCCCCTATCCCCGAGCCGATCTCATCCGACGCGCGAGTGGGAGTCAATCCACAACCCGGCGTGACACCCAGCCCGACGTGCTCTAGCGTTTCGATCGGGGAGGGAAGCCGATGCAGAAGCGCATTGGTTGGCTGGTCGCGGCTTTGATGGCGTTGGCGTGGATCAGCAGCGGGCGCAACGACCCACCGGGCCCGGAAAGGCTTGCGGCCACGGTTCGCAAAGAAAGGATTGCCGCGGTCCCATCGCCGGCGGTTGCGCTGCCTCCGCCCGCGCCAGAAATGCCGCCGCTTAAGCCGGCGCCCGCGCCACCGGCGACGTCGAAGCTCAGCCAAACCACCACCCTCTACACCTCGACGAAGGTGAATATGCGTGCAGCGCCCTCGACGACGGCCGCAATAGTCGCGACGCTTGAGCCAGGGGCGGCGGTGTCTGTTGGAACGCCGTCGGGCCTGTGGTTTCCCGTCACCCGCGCTGGCAAGTCCGGTTGGATCCGGTACGACTTCTTGATCGGGGGGGCCGCCACCGTTCAAAAAGCCGCTCCGGTGGAGCCCGCAGCACCATCACCACCGAAACCCCAACCACCAACTGCATTCTACTCGCCGATTACGCCGGCCAAGCCGCGCTCGCTGACACCGTTACGGGATCCCTATGTCGGCACGTGCGATTGTCCGTACGATCGCAAACGGAACGGCGCCATGTGTGGCGGTAGCAGCGCGTACAGTCGACCAGGCGGTCGGAACCCGGCGTGCTATTTGTAAGCAAAATTCAGCGCAGAGGCGGTGACGCCGAAGCTAAAGGAATTCGCTTCGAAGACGCTCCCGACGCTCGAAGAGCATCAGGAACACGTGAGCATTTGAAAGAAATGACCGCTTTGGCCTTCGCTGCTGCATGCAAAAATTCTCGCTCAAGTACGTACGACGACTTGACATAACCCCCGCAGGGGGTTAAGGTTGGGAAATTAATCGGTGGGAGGTGCGTCTAGCATCAATCCGATTTTCGCCAGCCCAATCGGGCGCAGGCATTCGATAGCTCCGAAGCGATTTCCGCCTCGGGGCTATTTCTGTTTTGGGGAGCACCTCATGGGGCAACGTGCGGGACGCAAGCGTGGGATCGGCGAGCGTTACAAGAGCGGGGATCTGAAGCCAGCAGAGCAGGGGTTCGCGCCTGCCGAGGTTCGACACATGGTCGACGCCGCGAGGGCTAAGGTCATCGATGGCTGCTTTGGCACGACGGTCGGTCGGCTTCGACTGGAGGCGCCGGCCGAGTTCACTGACGAGTTGTTCTTCGCATCCCGGCAGTTCGCGGCCTGGTTCGCCAAACACGACCGGCTGATGGGGATGAACCGACCGCGCACAGCCAAGTCGCCGGACTACAGCCAGGCTTGGCAGCCTTCGATCAGTACGACTCCGGACGAGACCGACGTGGAGGAAGTTGCAGCGGCAAGGCGGGAGATGGCGGCCGTTGTCGCCGGCCTCGGAGAGCAGCGTTATCGCGTGGTCTACAATTCCGTGCTTCTCGATCTGCACTGCAACAGCTGGGAACGTGAAGCGCTCCGATCGGGCCTTGAATGGCTGGCGATTCATTTCGGAATGGCTCGCCTTCAGCGCGCATGCTGAAGACGCCGACATATGAGGCGCTTCAGCCGCCAATCCGCGCGGACGCACCCAACATCGGCAGCGAACACTTCGACCTCAAAGGGGATCGAAAGCGATGACTCATGTTCAAAGCTCTAAGCCCAATATACGGCTCGAAACGAAGATCACTGTCCGCGTGCCGAACTGGCTCGTAGAGGCCGCTAAGCAGGATCGCCTGAAGACAACGGTGCCGCTCTCGGTCGTTGTTCGACAGGCGCTGATTGCGCGCTTCGGGGATCGAGGCGGCAGCAGCACGCCCACCTAAACAAAGCTGACATTCGAGACGTTCCAGCGCCCTCCCTGACGCGCAGCGCGCCCTCCGCTTTACCGAACGTAAAATCTCAACTCCGAGCGGCTCCCTCGCATGAGGCGGGCCGCTTTTTGCTGCCGAGAATTGGAAATAGGAGACCGAAAGTGCCTCGAAACGGATCAGGAACATACATCGTCCCGAACACCTTCACGCCGGGCACGGTCATCTCGTCCTCCACGATGAATGCCAACTTCTCCGATGCGGGTCAGGCGATCACGGACTCGCTTGCCCGCGACGGGCAGGGCGGCATGCTCGGCCAGTTCAAGGCATCGGACGGAACGAACGGCGCTCCGGGTATCAGCTTCGTCTCAGACACCGATACCGGCATTCGACGGGTCGGAACGGGCGAGGTGGCTTTCGTCGCCGACGGCGCGGATGTCCTCACCTATTCGCCAACGGCCGTAGGGGCGGCGCAACCGTTCATGGCGGCCGAGGCGATCAGCGCCGCAAAGCAGGTCAATTTCGCGGCGGCTGGCTCTATCGTTGCGGCGGCCACGACCGATCTCGGATCGGTTGCTTCGAACACGGTCACGGTCACCGGCAATACGACCATCACCTCGCTCGGCACGGCAGCGGCCGGCGTCGAGCGCTGGGTTCGCTTCACCGGCACGCCGACGCTGACCTACAATGCGACCTCGCTGATTCTGCCCGGTGCAACGAACATCACGGCAGCGGCGGGCGACATCGCCTATTTCAAGTCGGAGGGATCGGGCAACTGGCGCTGCTGGGCGTTCCTGCGTGGGTCTGGCGTTCCGGCCACGACGCCGGGCGTCACCGTCGACAACACGGCCCTTCGCTTCAACGGAACCGGCGGCGCGATCCAGACGTCGACCCTGGTCATCAACGACGACGGCAGCATCACCCAGCCGAGCGCGGGCGCCGAGACTATTCCGACCGGGACGACAGTGCAGCGGCCGACCGGCGTTGAGGGCATGATCCGCTACAATACGGATCTCGATCGCCTAGAATATTACGATGCCGGCGCATGGCGTGTCGTGCAGCGACGGGATTGGGATTTCACGAGCGCGGAGCAGGCCGTCACGGCTGGCGCAGAACTGGTTATGCCTCATGGACTTGGGGCCATTCCAACGAAACTGCAGATTGTTCTTCGTTGTAAGGCGGCGAACTTGGGATGGGCTGTGGATGACGAGGTTCACCGCATCAGTGACAGCGCGTTTGGCACCACGAACAACAACACGTCGAGTGTCGGGCTGGGCGTAGACGCCACAAACATCTATCTCTCGACGGACACGACCTTACCGAACATTGCGCCAAAGACTGGCGGCAACGCGACGACCATTACCGTCGCGGCGGCCTGGGCCTATGTCGTCCGCGCTTCGCTCTGAACGTTCGCCGCCCCGCGCCGCTAAGAACGCCTTTCGTCCTGCGTCTCGATCGCCAGCCCCCGCCGCGGCGGAGCTTCATCACGCGAAAGCCTGGCCGCTCGGCGGCCGATGCCCAAGCGGTCTTTGCAACAATCGACAAGAGAAGATCTGAAGATGACAGCAGAAACCAACCGCGCTTTGATTGGTGCTTTCGCCGCCCAATTCGACCCGCCGCTTACGGTTGTTCCGACCGCGAGGATCGATGACACGCCTGTGTCCCATGCCTATGCGGCGAGCTATTTCGACGCCGGCCGGAACATCGGGATTACGGCTGTAGTTTTCGGAAGCGGCGCCTTCAAGGCGTATATCGAGGCAACACCCCGAGGCGGCATGGAGGAAGTCGAGAGAGTCGGCGAACTGTTCGCCGGCACGCTCGGAATCAAGCCCGGCGATGATGGATCATCTCTTGTGCAATGGGGTGCCTAGCGCGGGCCAGCAAAAAGGGCGCCCCAAGGACGCCCTTAGATGCCGGGCCCTTGAGCTTAGTGGAGGGGGTAGACGGCCCTCGCCACAGCAGACCAGAGTTCGCTTAGATGCTCATCGCGTTCGACGGCGATCCCATGCCGCCGCGCGAGCCTCCTGCAAAAGATCCTATCGCCGCAGTCGGGACGGGAGAGGTGAATCGCATCCCATTCAGGAGCGTTTGCGCGCTCCTTGATCGAGACGCGGAAGCGAAGGGAGTTGACCTCCCAAGGCTCCAAGCGTGAGCCGATATCGGCGGGCAGGATCAGACCGCCTCGCCTTTCGGCACAAGCCTCAGAACCGTGGCAGGCGCCATCGTCGGTCTTTCGGCGACGGTCGGAGTGCCGTGCGTGAATGCCAGAAGCTCGCGGGCGTACTCGAGCGTCTGGAGCGCGTCATCGGGGTCATCGATGAGTTGAGAAAACGGATGTGATCCTGATCGGTAGCCTGTGCCATTGGATTTGACCTCCTCGGGTGTGGGTTAGTGCCGGGGAGCGTTGACGCGCTTTCCCGGCTCGCTTGCTTTCAGTTCCTCGCCGCGTGCGCGGTCACGATGGCGACCAGATCGGCTTGCCTTTCGGCCGGAAGCGACAGAACAAAGCGCAGCATTTCGCCAAGCTCATAAGCCTTCCGCTCGTCCACGGTGACGCCCCATTTCCGGCAGGCCTCGATCGCCGCGAGCGCGTAGACATCCGCGCTTGTCAGCTTCGAAAGGGGCTTGCTCGTCAGGTGATTGATAATCGTCATGTCCGGCCTCAAAGGTCGCGATAGATCGAGCGGACGCGGTGAATGGCGACGACCTCGGAGCGGTCGAACGTCACGGCGTCGCCCTCACGGTCTATCAGGACGACCGCCGCAGCGCGGGCGGTGAGGCGAGAAATCTTAATGCCCCCAGCGCGAAGCCAGACGACAACCACGTTGCCAATCTCGACCGGATCGAGGGCGTTCGCGGTGAAGTGCCATGCCTCCGCGCTTTCCATGTATGTCGGTAGCACCGTTGTCCCGGCCGGAACCGGCAGGATGTAGGAGCCTTCCAAGGGTCCGCGCTTCATGTTTCGTCCTTTCACTGCGGGGTGTTTTCCAAGGCCCACGACGCCCATTCGGTGCAGGGCGAAGATCGAAGGCGAGGACCGCCGCAGCAATGGCCGTGACGATCGACTGAGCGCGCGAGGCCATCAGGAGGCCTCCAGCGTGCGGATTTCGGAGCGGATGACCTCAAGGCGCTGATTGGCGGCGAACAGCGAGCCATCGCGCATCACGAGGGTGTATTCTTCGGAGCGCAGCGCCTCGATACGGGCAGCAACTTCCGGGGCGATCGAGCGGACCAAGGCAGCAGCGCGGGCGGCTTCGGCCTTCACTTCGGCCCATGCGTAGCGGAGCTGACGGGCGAAAGCGGAGGGAACGAAGAACCTGGCGCCGATATTACGGAGACGTTCCCAAGCCCGACGCATGGCCTTGGCGTGGATCGAGGTGGGAGTTGCGCCCTTGGCCATTTCCGTTTTACCAATGTAAGTTCCGTAAAACAGAAGATACCGGGATTGGTTATGGTTTCAAGCGGAAACTTGCGGAAAACAGAAAAAACCGCTACTTTTTTGGAATGATAGATTCAGACCAGTGTCGGGCCGCCCGAGCCCTATTGAACTGGACGCAGCCGCAGCTCGCGCGGGAGAGCGGCTTAAGCGACGTGACGATCCGAACCTTTGAGAAGGGGGGCGGAATGCGCGACAGCAACCGGACGCTTTTGCGCCTGGTCTTTGAGCGCGCCGGCCTCGAATTTCTAGACGAGAACGGCAAGGGCGCTGGCGTCAGATTCCGTGACAACGGCAGCGCTCGAAACGCGGGCGCTGGAGCATGAAGGCTATCGCGTTCGCCTTAGCCATAACTGTCTCGCCAGCCATTGCCGCCGAGCCAATCATCGGCCGCGCCACGGTCACTGATGGCGATACGATCGAGATCCACGGGCAACGCATCCGGCTCTTTGGCATAGATGCGCCAGAGGGAGGCCAGACGTGCGGGGATGAAGCCGGCCGGCAATATCGTTGCGGGCAGACTGCGGCGCTCGCGCTCGACCGACTGATTGCCTCTGCGTCTCCGACCAGGTGTGAACCGTTGGACGTGGATCGCTATGGCCGGATTGTCGCCCGATGCTTCACTGGCGCAGTCGACGTCGCGGAATGGCTCGTCTCTCGCGGACTGGCGGTTGACTATCCGGAGTACAGCCGGGGCGTCTATGGGCCTGCGGAAAACCGGGCTAGGACCGCTAAGGCCGGGCTCTGGCGCGGGCGGTTTGAGAAGCCGTGGGAATGGCGCAGGGCCAGCCGCTAGGGAGGGCGAAGCGCGGATTGTTCGAAGACTAGCCCGCGCTTGGTGCTGATCAGGCGTTGCGAGCGTGCCGCACGTGGCGGACAGATGCACCCATGATTGCCGACGGCCTATCGGAAACGACCCAGCTGCCGCCCGCAGCATTAGCCTCGTAGATTTCGGCCCATCCGTTCTTGGCCAGTGCGCTGGCGAGGAGAGCAGGGGTGCCCAGGTCGGCCTCGCAATGAAGAACTTTGTCGTCGATGAGCGCTAGGGCGAACTTGGTGCGAGACATCATTTTCTCCTGTTGAGGGGAACGTTTTACACAATCAGGGAGCGAGCCTCAAACGCTCGACGACCAAGCGCCGCGCTCCCGAAAACGTTGAGGATTGAAGCATGACCCGGAAGTCGAAGCTCGGGGACGAAACGATCCGGGTCGAGGTTGCCGCTAGCGTCGCCGATATGGAAAAGGCGGCACAGCGTCGATGGGCCAAGCGCCTGATGGACATGCCACCCACGGTCGAGATGAAAGGCGGGGCAGTCGCTCCAGACTTGAGCGGTAAGGCCACTTCCGAGGGATGGGTGGCACGCTTTGCCGACACGTGCGGAACGAGCTCGCTCGACTTCGCCAATCGCATTCTCAGCGATGTGAGCCGCATCGCGCCGGAGCGGGGAAATACAGCCGATAAGCCGGATGTCGATGCCGCCCTTGCGATCATCCATGGCGTTCGGCCGGCCAACGAGATTGAAGCCATGCTCGCCGCCCAGATGGCAGGCACTCACATCCTCTCTATGGAGATGATGCGCAAGGCTCGGCACACTGACAACGCGGTGATGCTGGACAGCTACAACAACATGGCCGTGAAGCTTATGCGCACGTTCACGGGGCAGGCAGAGGCCTTGGCGAAGCTACGCCGGGGCGGCGAACAGACAGTGAGGGTAGAGCATGTGCACGTGTACGATGGAGGACAGGCAATCGTTGGCCACGTCGAAAATCGGGGAGGGGGCGCTGACAGAAGGTGCGACCAACCCCGTGCAAGCATCGCGCCCGAAGCATTGGCCTATGTTCCAGGCGTGCCGATGTGGTGCGAAGACGAGGGCAGGGACACCATGCCAGTCGCCGGCGGTACGGGGAAAGGCCCGGTGTCGGATGCACGGCGGAGCAAGGGGAAGCGGCGCGCCGAAGGGTGAGCGAAACGGGTCGTATCGGCATGGCTTTCACACTCGCGAAGCTTTCGCCGAGCGGCGTCTTGTGGCGAAATGGCTGAGGGGGATCGGACGACTTTAGGGGGCAGGATGCTGAACAGATTAAATGGTTGGCGACGGCTTTGGGTCGTGGGAACCGGTTTGGCGCTGCTCTGGTTTGGCCTGATCCATCCACTTTACGAAGCTTACCATTATCGCTCTTGGGACTGGGACCAGCGGCGCGACCTAGAACGCGATTTGCTCAATCCGAACTGTGTCGAGTATCGGTCACGGCCCGTCGAGGATCTACGCGAACCCGCTTGGAGCGCGACTGAGAGTACCTGCTACCGCCTCTACACCGTACGAAAAATCTGGAAGCCTGCGCTGCCGTTCACGATCGACCATTGGGATGCGATACGGGCGAGTGAAAAACGGAACGCGTTTCTCGCGATGGCTGGCGCGTTTACCCTGGCGACCCTTCTAGTGGCGGGACTCGTTTATTTCGCAGGGTTCTTGTTGGCCTGGATACGGGCGGGATTCCGAAAGCAAAGCACTTAGGCTGTTTCCGGATCGACGCACGCTGATAGTACAGCGCAAAAACAGGGGCGTGAGCCGAACGAGACGTGGGTTTAGGTGGATGTACGCTCCGCGCAAAAGCGCGAGGATTATGCGGTCGCGCTGCCCAGCTTTGAAGACAATCAGCCGATACAAGCCGGCGATGGCCTACCACACGCCCAAGACGTTGGCAGCGGAACTCGGGTGCTCTGAACGAGCCCTTCGGTCCCTAGCCCGCGATATCGGAGCCTGCCGCATTGTGGGCAAGCGAATGATTTTCCTCGATGAGGATGTTGCCGCGCTGCTGGACGCCATGAAGCCCGCTCCTCGGAGAACTCCCTTCACACGGGAGGGGGTCGAATTGCCGACCGGTGGCTATGCCGCGCTTGTCGCGGCGCGGGAAGCCGCGAAGGCGCTTAGAGACCAGCACAAGGAGCGCGACCGAAAGCGACGGTTGGACCAAGCGGCGGAGCAAAAAAGTCTGGCTCGGAAGCTGGATCGCGAGAATGGACGGTAATCGGCCTATGACGCCCGAGCAGGTGGCCGAGCATTGGGGATGCAGTGCGAACCATGTTCGGAATCTGGTGAAGCGCGGCGAGCTGGAGGCGTTCAAGCTTGGCTTGCGGCTGATCCGGATCACGCCTCAAGCTGTCCGCGACTATGAAGAGAGGCAATCGAACAAGCCTCGGCAAGTACGGCTCCATCGTTAAGGGACTTGGCCGAGGAGCGCTTCAACTCGCTGGACGCGACCGACCCACGTTGCGGCTACCGGGCTTCTCCACTCGATCAGTTGAATGATCCGGGCGTAATCCTCGCCTAGCCGTCGGCCGAAGATCGGCTCGTGATGCGCGATCCGGTTTCGGAAGAACCTAACGTGGTATAGTTCGGAATACGCGGCCTCCCTTGCGATCGAGGCCTGCGTGTTCGTCGAGATCCCCGGGAACACCTCATGCAAGTGTGGCTCCCATAGGCGCTCGTCCTGACTGGCGAGGAACATCCATTGCCAGAAGGCGAACTTGAGATCCGCGACGACCTTGCCGGCTGTTGGTTCCTTAGCGGCTACGGCCTCAAGGTCTCTGACTGGACAGTAACCCCTCCGGGTTCGACGTAGGCTACGTCTGAAGCCTCGAGCCCACGGCCAGTTTTCACCATGCACCTTCTCGATGGCCTGCACCACGGCATTTCTCATCGCCACCTCACAGACATGAAGCGGGAGCATGAAGGCGGCCGACACCTTTAGGTTCCACTGGTACAACGCCAGTGCTTCGGCGGTCATGCCGTCCTTGGCCTTGAGGTATGTGGCGAACCGAGGTGGTGATAGGACTAGAGGTAGGGTGTCCAACTCTTCGGTGGTGAACATAGGGTCCGTAGGTTCCT
Source organism: Rhizobiaceae bacterium CPCC 101076 (assembly GCA_003347645.1). Taxonomy (GTDB): domain Bacteria; phylum Pseudomonadota; class Alphaproteobacteria; order Rhizobiales; family Methylopilaceae; genus Flaviflagellibacter; species Flaviflagellibacter deserti. The sequence goes on from QDFX01000003.1 coordinate 10,201, forward strand.
CGACATGGGAACCATACCCCAACCCTGTGGTCATTGACGATTAATCATTGTCGGCCATATATAGCCCTACCACGGCTTTGAGACTCGCGGGCTTCGGCCCCCCCTCATTGTCATCGGACTTGGTAAAGGCCTGCCCCTCGGGGTGGGCCTTTCTCGTTCATCGGTCCTACTACTCCTGCCTGTCCTGCTGATCATGACCGCGCACCTAAACTAGTGCTGAGTGCTGGCTCTTCTGCCAAACGTGTACCTCCTTGCCGCCATACGGAACAGGTATTCGAGCCGGTCTTGGTACTTCGGATTGTCGAGCACATAGCGCACCGTGCCCGACCACAATTTCCTCCCCGTGCAATCTCAACGTCGCAGTCAAGAAATCGAAGCTGGATCGGAGTCATCATTGACTCCACTGCAAGCAAATGGATTCATCCCAAAGTGGATGGGGTTCATATGCTTCAATCGTTTGTTGAAAAGCTGAGTCCAGCGATAGAAAAGACGGTTTCTGGGCTGGCCAAAGAACGATTCAGAACTGATCCGATAGCCGGGCCGAAATTTTCCAGAGCCACCAGCATCATCAGCGCCGCATATAAGCGGCATGGACGTATTTTGGAGGAGGCGCTTCGCCTAAGGTTGTCCGAATGTCAGCATTTCTCGGTTTGGACTGATCCAAACTTCAGTATCAGCGATACCGCTGATCGGGCCATCCGGGGACGGAATTCCGACATCGAGGAAAGCCTGCCAATCGAACTTCCATATGGAGGCTCAGGTCGTGCCCTACAGGTCGACCTCTTCGTCTTCGATCGTCGGATTAGTACTTTGCGGGCTTACGAGGTGAAGCGGGGCAACGGGGCCTATGACTCAGGAAAGAAGCGGTCCATCCTCAGGGACCTGCTTTGCGTTCAATCGCTTCTCAGGAGCTACGGCGGATCTCGTGGGCTAATTGCGACGTCGGCGGAGGCGCGTCTGATCTCATACTACGGCGTGCGAGCTCTCCCAGCTCCGCTAAATTTGTTCGGCCACGAATTGGATGATCATTTCGTGTTCCCGGTGCAGAAGTACGTGGACGCCGTAAATGAACGCTTTCAGGAACGCCTATACGATTTGCTATCGGACGTTCTTGGATTGACGGAACTGGAGAGGGCGGCGCTCTGCCAAGCCTGCCCCCTGCACCGTCCGCTGTTACACCACTAGGGCTCGGCCAACAGCCCGCCGACAGGCAGGAGAAAATCAAGTAGGAGGCACTAAGAGGCCTCGGATCGTGTCACGATCAGCTTCGATATTCCGTAACAGCCGTCCAGATCGGTGCTCAAGCTGCCAGAAATGAATCTCCCTAAGCGTAATGCCGTGCTTCGGAAGCACCGCTCGACGGCGCTCGTCATAGATCCGCCGCTGCTCGCCACGGTGGACGCCGCTGCACGTTAGTTTTGTTGGCTTGTCGAAAAAAGACACGGCCTCCGAATGCTGCCGCTCGCAATACTCAATAACCAGCCTCAGCGACGGGTAATAAGCGTCCACGCATAGCAAACGACTTCTGCCGCTTCGGCCTGGATCTCCATAGAGAAATGGAAAGCTGTGCTGCCGCGCGGATGTCTCGCCGAGCACTTCGTCGCAGACATTGAGGGCGTACCACTCGTCGGAATTCTCGCGGCCGCGCATCTCAGGAAGAGGCAGCGGGCGGGGCGAGATGTTGGGGTAATTGTTGGGGTGAGCGACACCTAAGGACGAGAAATACAAGGCTTCTCAACGGCGTATCCCGGCAAGATGGCGGAGACGGAGGGATTCGAACCCTCGATAGGGCTTTACAACCCTATAACGGTTTAGCAAACCGCCGCCTTCAGCCTCTCGGCCACGTCTCCGGCGCACGCTTCGTAGCGGCTGAGGGATGAGTGGTCAACGCACCTGTCGGCGTTGAGCCGACTCGCTGTTCGGGGCATGGTCCCCGGATGCCCAGTCCAGCACTGATCCTGCCCGCCGAACCGGCCGCGCTTCTCGGCGTCGAGAATTCGTTCTGCGGCCGGGTCTGGCGCGAACGCCTTGATGAAGCGGGGCAGATGCGGGCTCTGGCGATCTCCCAGCGGCACGGCGTGCCCGACCTTCTGGCGCGCATCCTGGCCGGTCGCGGCGTGACTGTGGACAGCGCCGCCGAATATATCTCGCCGAGCATCAGATCCCTCCTGCCGGAACCCTATCTGCTGACGGACATGGAGAAAGCGGCCACGCGAATCGCCGAGGCGATCGAGCGTCAGGAGCAGGTCGCGATCTTCGGCGATTACGACGTCGATGGCGCGACCTCCTCGGCGGTGCTGGGTTCGCTCCTGCGCGCGGCCGGTACGACGTTCCAGATCTACATCCCGGACCGGATTTTCGAAGGCTACGGACCGAACATCGAAGCGATCCGGAGCCTTGCTGCCGGTGGTGCGAAGCTGTTGGTGACGGTCGATTGCGGCACGACGAGCCATGCGGCGCTCGCCGAAGCCCATACGCTCGGCATGGACGTCGTCGTGCTCGATCATCACCAGACCGGCGCCGAGCTCCCGGAGGTCAATGCGCTGGTCAATCCGCAGCGCGCCGACGATCTCTCCGGCCAGCAGCACCTCGCGGCAGTCGGCGTGGTGTTCCTAACGGTAGTTGCGGTGAACCGGCTGCTGCGCCAGAGGGGATTCTGGACGTCCGAGCGCACCGAGCCGGACCTTCTGGCCATGCTCGATCTCGTCGCCCTGGGCACCGCCGCCGACGTCGTGCCGCTGACCGGTATCAATCGCGCCTTCGTCGGCAAGGGGCTTGCGGCTCTTGGACAGCGCCGGCGGCCGGGTCTGCGGGCGCTTGCGGATCTCGCCGGCATGCGCGGCGCGCCGTCGCCCTATCATCTCGGTTTCCTGCTCGGGCCGCGCATCAATGCCGGCGGACGCATCGGCCGCGCCGATCTCGGCGCGCGGCTCCTGATGTGCGACGACGATATCGAAGCCCGTGCCCTCGCCGAGGAACTCGACCGGCTGAACCGCGAACGCCAGGCCGTCGAGCAGGCCACCCTTGCCGAGGCCGAAGGGCAGGCGGCGGCCGAGGACAGTCGAGCCGTGGTCATCGCCTCGGGGCAGGATTGGCATCCGGGCGTGGTCGGCCTCGTCGCCGCGCGGCTGAAGGAGAAGACCAGCCGGCCGAGCTTCGCCATCGCGATCAACGGAGAGGGCGTCGGCACCGGCTCCGGACGCTCGGTGCCGGGCGTCGATCTCGGGCGCGCGGTGCGGAAAGCGGTGGAGGAGGGGCTGCTGACCAAGGGCGGCGGCCATGCCATGGCGGCGGGTGTCACTGTACCGCCCGGCGGGCTCGCGGCACTATCGGCCTTCCTCGAATCGGAATTGGCGGGCGACGTCGCATCGGCGCGGAAATCCGACGTGCTGAAGATCGACGGCGTGCTGTCGGCCGGAGCGTTGACGCCCGATCTGATTGCCGAGATCGGCCGGGCAGGGCCTTTCGGCGCCGGCAATTCCGAGCCGATCTTCGTGCTGCCGTCACACAATCTGATTGCAGCCGACATCGTCGGTGGCGCGCATATCCGGCTGCGCGTCCGGGCACCGGATGGGTCGACCGCCTCGGCCATCGCCTTCCGCGCCGCCACGCAGCCTCTCGGCGACAGGCTCCGCGCCTCGATCGGCCGCCCGGTCCATCTCGCGGGCTGCCTGCAGCTCGACGATTGGAACGGCCGCCAGAGCGTTAGCCTGCGCGTGACGGATGCGGCAATCTGATGCCGTAAAGTTGTCATCAGGCGTTGCCGGAGCGGATTCGTCATCCTATAAGGGCCGCGCTTCGCGCCCTTCGTCTATCGGTTAGGACGTCAGCCTTTCACGCTGAAAAGAGGGGTTCGACTCCCCTAGGGCGCGCCAAGCATTTCCAGACATCAACGAGACCAAAGGGTGGGAACTTTCCGTCCGGTGCTGGCACCCACCGGTGGGAAACGTCGTTCACCGTTCATCTTCCAATTGGCTGATGAATCGCGACGTCGGCGAGCGTGATCTGATCGCCCGTACGCTCCCACCCAAACCTAAGCATTAGCCCGAAAACCGAAGGTATTTCTTATCTCAAGCGCTGGTCGGCGCCATCTTCTGCTCATCGGAGGCACACGCTTTCGACCATCGAGATCGCGGCGCTCGGCGCCGCTCATGCAGGAGTAGTGAGATGCAAGCCGTTCGCTCAATCGTCCTCGCCGGTGTTTTGGTCGCCGTCGCCGGGGGCAGCGCTTTCGCCCGTGACGGCAAGGTTGAAGCCGCAATCCGCGATGAAGGTCTCCCGACCTCGTCGGTCTTCGTCAGGGACCAGGCGATCAATCACCGTTCGTCGTTCTTCGCGGCGCCGTCGAAGGCTCCGCTCAAGGTCGCGCCGGTGACCACGAAGGCCAAGACCCAGGCTCGTTGAGTATTGCGTTTGGGTGCGAGGAGGCCGTCTCTGGCGGCCTCCCTCGGACTCTCTTTCGAGTATCGGTAAGGCGGTGACCTGAAGAGGCCGCCACGCACCGCATGACGTGACGGCCACTTGCCGCAGTCGAGGGGGTCGAGGGTCTCGCGGCAGGCCCGAATATCTCATTCGGGTTGCACCGAAGTCGTATGACAGCTGCGACCGCCCGCCACAAAAATGCGGGGCTAGCCACGATCCTGAATCCGGATACGATCCCGCTTCCAGCCGCTCGCCGATCCCGATATCCGGTGGCCGCTGTTGCTAACGGACAGGGGCGTCCCATGGCTGACGATGTTCTAATCACTCCCGAAGCGTTCGGCGTTCTGCAGGCGATGAAGCGGATCGACAAGCTACGGCTCTACGACCCGAGCGTGGCCGACGAACTGACCGGCAAGGGGCTCGCCGAGCTTCAAGGCAAAAGCCTGGTCATCACCAAGGCCGGCAGGCTGGCTCGCAAGAAGGCCCGTCAGGCACGGCATGCGGCGCTGAAGTCCGCCTGATCGTCACGCTTTCGGGCAGTGGACCGGCTTGATGTCGAGGAGCGGCGTGCCGTCGACGCAGTCGAGGCCGCGCACCGACAGCACGCCGTCGGCTATTGCGTGGATTTCGACGATGCTGCTTGCGATCGGGTTTGGACGAACCGGAGAGCGTAGAGAGAACGTGCCGTTGAGATCGCCGTCCATGCGCGGATTCTGAACCAGAAGATCTCGGCGGGCGAGGTGCATCCAGTAAAGCACCTGAATGGTCTGACCCGGCTGCAGTCCGCTGAGCGCCGGACGCCAGATGCTGTCTACTTCTATCTGACAGAGAGGGCCGTCCGGTTTGCCTTGGCGCGGACAGACCGCGCGTTCCCTGTAAGGCGTCCGGATACGGCCGATGAACGTCACGGACGCATCGTGCGTCGGCTCATGGTCGACGGCGATCTCACCGGGGCGGATGTCAGCGGACGATTGCATGTTCGGCGTGCCAGTGACGGGCGATGTCGAGACGGCGCGGAATCCAGACTTTTTCGTGCTTCTGAATATGATCGAGAAAGCGCGCGAGGCCAGCAGCGCGGCCGGGGCGGCCTGCGAGGCGACAGTGCAGGCCGACCGTCATCATCTTCGGTTCAGTTTCTCCTTCCTGGTAAAGGAGATCGAATGAATCTTTGAGGTATTGATAGAAGTCCTCTCCGCCCGAAAAACCCTGCGCGTTTACGAAGCGCATGTCATTCGCATCGAGCGTATACGGAATAATCAGGTGTGGGCCGTGCGGACCGGTGACCCAATACGGCAGGTCGTCCGCGTAAGAGTCTGAGGAGTAAAGGAAACCGCCGTCCTCCACGATGAGGCCGAGCGTGTTCTCCGACGTTCGGCCCGTATACCAGCCGAGCGGACGCTCGCCGGTCGCCTCGGTGTGGATGCGGATTGCGTCCTTGAGCTGCTGACGCTCCTCGGCCTCCGGCATGTCGCGATATTCGATCCATTTGAGGCCGTGACTGGCGATTTCCCAGCCGGCCTCCTTCATGCCCGCGACCTGATCCGGGCTTCGCATCAGGGCGGTCGCGACGCCGTAGACGGTGACCGGCAGGCTGCGCTCGGTGAACATCCGCCACAGCCGCCAGAAGCCGGCGCGCGCGCCGTATTCAAACATGCTCTCGATGTTCATGTGGCGGCGGCCAGGCCAGGGCTGCGCGCCGAGAACGTCAGACAGGAAGGCTTCCGAAGCGGCGTCGCCGTGGAGAATCGAGTTCTCGCCGCCTTCCTCGTAATTGATCACGAACTGGACCGCGACGCGGGCTCCGCCGGGCCAGCGCGGATCGGGCGTCTCGCGGCCATAGCCGCGCAGGTCGCGGGGATAGGTCATCCGCCGGCTTTCTGATGAACACCGGCAAGCGCGAGCACGCTATGGAGCAGGACATTGGCTCCGTCCGCGCAATCCGATGGCGTCGCGCTCTCGGCTTCGTTGTGGCTGATGCCGTCCTTACACGGAACGAAGATCATAGCGGTCGGCATCACCGTAGCGACCGCGCAGGCATCGTGGCCGGCGCCCGAAATCATCGGCAGGTGTTTCAGGCCGAGCGTATCTGCGGCATGGGAGATGGTCTCGACGACTTCCGGCGCGAAGGTGACGGGGGCCTTGCTCCAGATCTTTTCAACCATCACGCCAACGCCGCGGGCGTTGGAAATCCTCGCTGCCGCGGCATGTGCGTCGGCATACATCCTCGCGAGCGCCTGGGCTTCGGGATGACGGAACTCCAGGCTGAACTGGACGCCGCCCGGGACCGTATTGCGCGAGCCGGGACCGATCTCGGCGACGCCGATCGTGCCGACGCCGCCAGGCGCCTCGGCGCGTGCGATGGCCTCGACCGCGAGCGCAAATTCGGCGAAGGCGGTCAGCGCATCCTTGCGCAGGTGCATCGGCGTCGTGCCGGCATGGCTTTCGCGGCCCTCGACCACGCCGTTGCACCAGATCTGGCCCTTGGCATGGGAGACGACGCCGATCGGCACGCCTTCCGCTTCGAGCGTCGGGCCCTGTTCGATGTGGAGCTCGACCATTGCCGCGAACCGACGTTCGCCGGTGCGCTCGGTACCGCGATAGCCGATGCCCGCGAGCGCATCGGCGACGGTGATGCCGTTCGCGTCCATCCGCGTCAGCGCGAAGCTGCGCTCGACATCGCCGGCGAAGACTTCCGAGCCCATCTCGCCCGGGGCGAAACGGGCGCCTTCCTCGTTGGTCCAGTTGATCAGGCAGAGCGGCGCATCGGTCTCGATGCCCGCGTCATCGAGCGTGCGGAGAACTTCGAGACCGGCGAGCACTCCGAGCACACCGTCGAATTTGCCGCCGGTCGGCTGGGTGTCGAGATGCGAGCCCATCGCCACCGGGAGCTTGTCCGGATCGCGGCCGGCGCGCTGGACGTAGATATTGCCGAGATCATCGACGCCGACCGAATAGCCGCGCTCGCGCGCCTTCGCGACCAGCCAGTTTCGAACGAGGCGATCCTCATCCGACAGCGCGAGCCGCTTGATGCCCCCTTTGCGCGTCGCGCCGAATTGCGCGGTTTCCATCAGGGTCGACCATAGCCGGTCGCCGTTGATTGTGAGGTTCTGACCGGTTTGGGACTTGCGTGTCGCTAGCATCAGAGATCGAGCAATTCGGAGAGAGGACGCGGCGAGGGCGGATTCCGCTCGAGGTCCAGATCGTGATCAATATGGTCGAGATGCTCGATCATCAATGCGGCGGCTTTGTCTTCGTCCTTGGCGGCAAGGGCCGAGATGATCGCGCGGTGCTCGTGCATGCCGCAGACGGAAACGCCGGAGCGGCCATAAAGCGCGATAATGAGCGAGGAGCGTGCGATCAGTTCGCCAAGAAAGCGGGCGAGGATCAGATTGCCGCCGATGTCGGCGAGCTTGAGATGGAATTCGCCGGACAGGCGGATGGCGTTCCGACGGTCGCCAGCCTTCAGGGCCTCAGCCTCGGCGGAGCAGTGGTCACGCAAAAGCTTGCCGTTCTTGGGGATATAATTTCGGGCGGAGGCGCGGGCGATGTCGGGTTCGATCAGTCGCCGGGCATCGAAGACCTGCCGGGCCTCTTGCGCGCCTGGACTCGCCACGAACGCGCCGCGATTGCGCTCCAGCGTAACAAGGCCCGCGTGGGACAAACCCTGCAGGGCAGCACGGACCACGGTGCGGCTGACGCCAAACGCCTCTCCGACCTCGTCCTCGGAAAGCTTGGTGCTGGGCGCGAGTCGATGGTCGACGATTGCCGCCTGCAATGCGTCGCGTACCTGACGGCTGCGATCCGGCGCATTCGATGTGCCGTCGCGCCAGACGACCGCGCCGTCGGAGAACGTCTCCAGTTTCATATCTCGATTATCGCATCGAACCGGGAATCGGTCACGGCGAGATTGTATACAGAAGCGGCCTCCATCGTATGCAATTGCACAAAAGGTGAGCGTGTTCGTGCCCCACCGGCAAAACTACGGTGAGTCCATCCGTCTTGAGAAATCAAGGAGTTGAACGACGAAGAGGGGATTGGCACGGCCGTTGCGAGAAGGGCGAGGTCCATGCGGGGGAGGCCGGTTTGGAACCAGCGCAGATTGAGGTCATCGGCGTTACCAAGCGCTATACCGGCGGCACGGTGGCGGTCGACGATATCAGCCTGAAGATTCCCGCCGGCACCTATTGCTGTCTTCTCGGCCCGTCCGGCTGCGGCAAGTCCACGACGCTGCGGATGATCGCCGGGCATGAATCGATCAGCGAGGGTCATATCCGTCTCGGCGACACCGTGGTGACCGATCTTCCGCCGGCGCAGCGCGGCACGGCGATGATGTTCCAGAGCTATGCCCTGTTTCCGCATCTCGACTGCACGGACAACGTCGCCTTCAGTCTGAAGATGCGCGGCGTTGACAAGACGGCGCGGCGGGCACGGGCGCTGGACATGCTCAAGCTTGTCCAGCTCGACCATCTCGCCGAGCGTCGCCCGGCGCAGCTTTCGGGTGGTCAGCAGCAGCGTGTCGCTCTTGCCCGTGCGCTCATCACCGATCCGCAGGTTCTGCTGCTCGACGAGCCGCTGTCGGCGCTCGATCCCTTCCTGAAGATCCGAGTTCGGCAGGAGCTCAAGAAGCTCCAGCTCCAACTCGGCATCTCGTTCATCCATGTCACCCACAGCCAGGAAGAGGCGATGGCGTTGGCCGATCTCGTCGTGGTGATGAACCAAGGGAAGATCGAGCAGGCGGCGGCTCCTCGCGAAGTCTTCAATCGCCCCTCTACCGCATTCGTCGCCAAGTTCATGGGCGATCACAACGTGCTCGCCGGTCGTGTCACCACGGTCGATGGCGCGGGCGTGCAGTTCGAGGCGCCGGGCGGTATCTCCTTCAACGCGCCTGCGAAGGACCTTCAACCGGGACAGCCCATCGAGATCGCGGTCAGAAATGATCGCGTGAAAATCGGCCAGCCGCCGAGGAAGGGCTGCGGCATGACCGGGCTCGTCCAGAACGTCGAATATCACGGCCAGAAGGTGCAGGTGTCGCTCAGCGCGCCGGGCGTCGACGATTTCGCCGTGCAGCTTCCAGAGACCGACTTCTTCTCGGCTCCGCTCGCGATCGGCGATGCGGTGCCTCTGACCTGGGCGCCGGAAGACGTCCACATCCTCAAATCATCCGTGGCGTGAACGCGGACCGAACAGGAGAGAGCGATGACGAAAGACAAGACGACTTCGACGGGCGGCGTGTCGCGCCGTACGATCCTGAAGGGTGCCGCGGCGACCGCGGGTCTCGCTGCCGGTTCGGGCGCGATCACCGGCTTCCCGATGGTCTGGTCACAGACGCCGATCGTGCTCCGCCAGGTCGGCACCGGCGTCTCGAACATCAACGCCATCGCCGAGAAGTGCAAAGCCGACCTCGGCATAACGCTGCAGATGACGGCGCTCGATTCCGACGCAGCCGCGCAGCGGACCGTCACGCAGCCCGACAGCTACGACATCGCGGACGTCGAATACTGGATCTGCAAGAAGGTGTTTCCGGCCGGCACGCTGCAGCCGATGGACGTCTCGAAGCTGAAATACTTCGACAAGATCGTCCCGCTGTTCGTCACCGGCAAGCTGACGCCCGACTCGGTCATCGCGCAGGGCACGGCCCCGCATACGGTCGGCTTCGTCGAGGGCAAGGATTCGAAGAAGTTCGCCAAGGCCCCGACGGGCTGGATGACGATGGTTCCGACCATCTACAACGCCGATACGCTCGGCATCCGCCCGGACCTCGTCGGCCGCGACATCACCACCTGGGCCGACATCATGGACCCGGCGTTCAAGGGCAAGACCTCGATCCTGAACATCCCGTCGATCGGCATCATGGACGCCGCGATGATCATGGAAGCCTCGGGCGAGATCAAATACGGCGACAAGGGCAACATGACCAAGGAGGAGATCGACAAGACGATCGCCTTCCTGATCAAGGCGAAGAAGGCGGGCCAGTTCCGCGCGTTCTGGAAGTCGTTCGACGAGAGCGTCAACCTGATGGCTTCGGGCGAGGTCATCATCCAGTCGATGTGGTCGCCGGCCGTTGCCGCCGTCCGCTCGAAGGGCATCGCCTGCAAATACCAGCCGCTCAAGGAAGGCTACCGCGCATGGGGCGGCGGCCTCGGCCTCGCCAAGCATCTCGATGGCAAGCAGCTCGACGCCGCCTACGAATACATCAACTGGTACCTGTCCGGCTGGGTCGGCGCCTACCTCAATCGCCAAGGCTATTACTCGGCGGCGATGGACACGGCCAAGCAGTACATGTCCGAGGACGAGTGGGGCTATTGGGTCGAGGGCAAGGCCGCCAAGGGCGACATCCTCGCGCCGGACGGCAAGGTCATGGAAAAGGCGGGCTCGGTGCGCGACGGCGGCTCGTTCTACGAGCGCATGGGCAAGGTAGCCTGCTGGAATTCGGTCATGGACGAGGACCGCTACATGATCCGCAAGTGGAACGAGTTCATCGCCGCCTGAGCGGAATGAGTTGAAGGAACCTGGCAGCCGGGCGGTGCGCGTTGCGTATAGCGCCGTCCGGTTGCCGGACCAGATCGAATCACGGTGAGGGGACGGATAGATGAGCGAAGCTGTGGCGGATGCAGTCTTGCCGGCAATCGACGTGCCGCCGCGCAAGCGCTTCAGCATCGGCCGCTATGCCTCCTATCTGCAGGCGCTTCCGCTCGCGGTGATCCTCGGCATGTTTCTCGTTTTGCCGATCCTGACCATCGTGATGGTCAGCTTCTGGGACTACGACTCGGTCCAGATCTATCCGGACTTCATCCTGCTGAACTACGAGGAGACTCTGGGCTCCTGGGTGACCTGGCAGACCTATCTCAACACGCTGCGCTACACGGCGATCGTCTGGGCGCTCACGCTCGTCATCGGCTTCTGGATCGCCTATTTCCTGGCCTTTCACGTGCGCACCGCGACCATGCAGATGGTGCTGTTCCTCATCTGCACCGTGCCGTTCCTGACCTCGAACATCATCCGCATGATCTCGTGGATTCCGTTCCTCGGGAGGAACGGGCTGATCAACCAGTCGCTGATGAATATGGGCCTTGTCGACCGGCCGCTCGAATTCCTGCTGTTCTCGGATTTCGCGGTCGTGCTGGCGATGGTGCACCTCTATTCGCTGTTCATGGTGACGCCGATCTTCAACACGCTGATGCGCATCGACCGCTCGCTGATCGAGGCGGCGCGCGATGCCGGCGCGAATTCGTGGCAGATTCTCACCAACGTCATCATCCCGCTGGCCAAGCCGGGCATCGCCATTGGCTCGATCTTCGTAGTGACGCTCTGCATGGGCGATTTCATCACCGTCCGCTTCATGTCGGGCGGCCAGTCGGCTTCGGTCGGCCTGATGATCGCGAACCAGATTTCGGTGCTGCAATACCCGGCCGCCGCCGCGAACGCGGTCATTCTCCTGGCTGTGGTGCTGTTGATGGTCGCGTGCATTCTCCGCGTCGTGAACATCCGCAAGGAGCTGTGACATGAACACGGAACGACGCGGTCTCGGCTTCTGGGTGCTCGCCGCCTTCTTCACGCTGTTCGTCCTGTTCCTTTACGGACCCCTGACGACGATCTTCATCCTGTCCTTCCAGGGGCCGGACGGCGGCCTGACATTCCCGATGAACGGGGTGTCGCTGCGCTGGTTTCAGAACCTGTTCGAGACGCAGGCCGTCGGTGATTTCGGCGGCTCGTTCCTGCGTTCGTTGATGCTTGGCCTGATGGTAATGGCGACTACGATCGTCGTCGCTCTCCTTGCGGGAATGGCGTTCCGCCGTCCGTTCTGGGGGGCGGGGCCGCTGTTCTACACGGCGATCGCGAGCCTGATCGTGCCGTCGATCCTCGTCAGCCTCGGTATCGGCCTCCTGTTCCAGGTCGTTGGCGTCAGATCTGCCTGGTACTCGTCGGCATTCGGCGCGCATCTGACATGGGCGCTGCCGTTCGGCCTGCTGATCATGTTCGCGGTCTTCAACCGCTTCAATCCGAGTTATGAGGAAGCGGCGAGGGATCTCGGCGCCACGCCCTGGCAGAGCTTCCGCCATGTGCTGCTGCCGCTGATCCTCCCGAGCCTGATCGGTGTGGGATTGTTCGGCTTTACGTTGTCCTACGACGAGTTCGCAAGGACGCTGATGACGGCGGGATCGTTCAACACGCTGCCGCTCGAAATCTACGGCATGACCACGAACGTCACGACGCCCGTGCTCTATGCGCTCGGAACGGTCACGACGGGCTTTTCGCTGCTGATCATTCTGCTATCGCTGCTCGGCATCTACATCTCCCAGCGCGCCGCTCGTCGACGGGCGCGCGCCTGATCGGCATCCATGCGTATTCTTGTTGTAAATCCGAACACGACGGTCGGCATGACGGCCAAGATCGGCGAGGCGGCCCGCTCGGTCGCCGCGGCCGGTACCGAGATCCTTGCGGTCAATCCAGCGATGGGGCCGGTCTCGATCGAGGGCTTCTACGACGAGGCGTTGGCTCTGCCGGGGCTGCTTCAGGAGATCGCCAGGGGCGAAGCGGCCGGTGCTAACGGCGTCGTCATCGCCTGTTTCGACGATACCGGCCTCGACGCCGCGCGAGCGCTGGCGACAGTTCCGGTGGTCGGAATATGCGAGAGTGCACTGGCCGCGGCCGGGATGATCGCCACGAAGATCTCCGTCGTGACGACATTGTCGCGTTCGCTGGTTCCGATCGAAGGCCTGGTTCGCCGCTATGGATTTGCCGAGCGGGCGAGGGTGCATGCGTCCGACATACCGGTGCTGAGCCTCGAAGACTCAGCATCGGGAGCCGGATCGATCCTGCGCGCCGCGATCAAGTCTGCACTCGAATCCGACGGCAGCGATGCGGTGGTTCTCGGATGCGCGGGCATGGCCGATCTGGCGCGCGATCTTACCGCCGAGTTCGGCGTTCCGGTGATCGATGGCGTGTCCGCCGGCGTGAAGATGGTCGAGGCGTTGGTTGGCCTTGGGCTGAAGACGGCTAAAAGCGGCGCCTACGCCCGTCCGCTCGACAAGACCTATACCGGAGCACTTGCGGATTTCGCGCCTGCCGTAATCCTGCGCGGATGAGCGATCTGAACATCCGGACGATGACGCCGGCCGATCTCGACATGGCGATCGAGTGGGCGGCGCGCGAGGGCTGGAATCCCGGTCTCGACGACGCGGAGGCGTTTCTCGCGGCCGATCCCGGCGGGTTTCTGGTGGGTGAGGTCGATGGCCGGCCGGTCACCTGCATTTCGGCGGTGCGCTATGGCGAAAGCTTCGGGTTCGTCGGCTTCTACATCGCGGCGCCGGAGGCTCGCGGCAAAGGATATGGCTGGGCGACATGGCAGGCGGCGATGGAGCGGCTCGCCGGCAGGACCGTGGGCCTCGATGGTGTCGTGGCGCAGCAGGAGAACTACAGAAAATCGGGCTTCGAGCTGCTGCACCGCAATGTCCGCTACGGCGGGACGGTCGGCGTCTCGGTCGTGCCAGATGATCTGCTTGTGCCGGTGGACGATGCGCTCGTTCCCGCGATCATCGCCTATGATCGGCCGTTCTTTGCAGGCCCGCGCCAGAGCTTTTTGCGCACATGGCTGACGAGCGGTTTGAGGACGTCGTTCGCCTATGTGGAGAACGGAGCGGTACTCGGTTACGGCACCGTCAGGTCGTGCCGCGACGGGTACAAGATCGGGCCTCTGTTCGCGGACAATAAAGGCATCGCCGACGCGCTGTTCCGCGTACTCATCTCGAAGGCCAAGGACGGGCCAATCTATCTCGATCTGCCCGAACCGAACGCGGCGGCGAGGGCGTTGGCGGAGCGTAACGGCATGAGACCAGTGTTCGAGACGGCGCGGATGTATCGTGGACCCGCGCCGGACCTGCCTTTGAGCCGAACTTACGGCATTACCAGCTTCGAGCTGGGCTGACGTTCAGGCCCGCGAGAACAGGATGTTTTGCGCGCCGTCCCACAGGGTTTTCTTGCCGAGAGCGACGAGGTTCTCGCGACCCTTGGTGATCGTCATGAAATGGTTGCCGGCGAGCTGGCCCATCTTGCTGGCGAAGCGGACGCCGCCATAGGCGAGCAGGATTTCGGTCTCGCTGTAGCCGCCCGGATAGAGGATGAAGTCGCCAGGCGCCGGGAAGCTCGTCGCATTCTCGTAGCCGAGGCCGAAATCGGTTTCGCCGAGCGGGATCCAGCAGCCTTCGCCGCTCCAGCGCACGTGGATGATGCGCTCCTTGTAGGGCAGAAGCGTCAGGAACTTTTCGCAGGTCGTCGGCGCGGCCTCATGTTCGAGCTTGGCCTCGAATTCGTAGGGGCCGGCGTTGATGCGGATCGTGGTCATCTCGGTCTCCGGGGGATTGCGGAAGGTATGTCCGAACACGATCTGACGCGCTAGACCATTTCGCCCGTTTCGGGGCGGTTCTCCGTCACACTCAATACCGGATTCGATGGCCCGTATCGTTCGCAAGCGCGCCTATGAGCTGACAAAGGCCGAAGCGCGGCGCATTTGGCTGCGCGCGCAGCGCCTCGATGTTGGGGAGCCATTCGGGTCCGGTCCGAAGGCGACGCAAGCGGCAGTCGAGCACCTCGGTTACGTGCAGATCGACACCATCCATGTGATCGAGCGCTGTCATCACCACATTCTCTGGAGCCGCATCCCGAACTATCAGCGTGAGCACCTCCATCAGGCCCGGACGGTCGACAAGACGGTGTTCGAGTTCTGGACCCATGCCCTGTCGTATGTGCCGACGCGCGACATCCGTTTCTTCCTGCCGGACATGAAGCGCCATCGCGACCAGCCTGACAGCTGGTACAGCTCGGTATCGAAGGCCGACCTGCGCAAAGTGCTGAGCCGGATTCGCAAGGACGGCGCGCTGACCATCCGGGACATCGATGACGATGTGCTGGTCGAGAAGGATCATCCCTGGGCCAGCAAGAAGCCCTCGAAGCGCGCGCTTCAGCTCGCTTTCTATGATGGCCTGGTCACCGTCAGCGAACGCGTCGGGATGCTGAAAACCTATGAGCTGATCGACCGGCATTTCGACTGGGAAAAGGCGCCTAGGCCCGCGAGCGAGAAGCAGATCCTCGATTACCTGCTCGACCGCGCGCTCACCGCGCAGGGGATCGTCAGTCTGGATTCAGCCTGCCATCTCGATGCGCCCAGAAAGCCGGCGATCCGCGAGCTGATCGAGAAGCGTGTCCGGAAGAAGGAGCTTGTGCCGGTCGCGGTCGAGGAGGCCGGCAAGGTCGAGCACTGGGCGCGGCCCGAAGCTCTGGAGGATGGTGCGAGAGAGTCGGACGATACACTGGTCCATATCCTCTCGCCGTTCGACCCACTCATCATCCAGCGCAAACGGCTCTCGTTGTTCTTCGGCTACGACCACCGCTTTGAGGCCTATCTGCCGAAGGACAAGCGCGTCTTCGGCTATTTCGCGCTTCCGGTCCTGATCGGCGACAAGGTCGTCGCGGCGATCGATCTGAAGACCGATCGCGAACGAAAGAAGGTCGACATCAAGCAATGGACATGGGTCGGAGAGGGCTCCGACTCCGACAAGCCCGTGATCGAGAAAGCGCTCGGCAGGTTCGAGCGCTTTCAGTTGGCCGCGACAGAAGACTGACTACTGGCCGCGCCGGGTCTGGGCCGCGAAGCGGACGGCCTCCTCGGCCGCGCGGAACTGGGCGCGCGCCTTGTTGTGGCACTCGGCGTTTTCGCTCGCCGGGACCGAGTCCGCGACGATGCCGGCGCCGGCCTGCACGTACATACGCCCGTCCTTCACCACCGCGGTGCGGAGAGCGATGCAGGTGTCCATGGAGCCATTGGCGCCGAAATAGCCGACGCAGCCGGCATAGACGCCGCGCTTGTCCTTCTCCAGTTCGTCGATGATCTCCATCGCCCGCACTTTCGGTGCACCGGAGACGGTGCCCGCCGGAAATCCCGCGACCAACGCATCAAGTGCGTCATGACCCGCCGCAAGCTTGCCCTCGACGTTCGAGACGATGTGCATCACGTGCGAATAATATTCGAGGAAGAACTGGTCGGTGACCTCCACCGTGCCGATCTCGGCGACACGGCCGACATCGTTTCTGCCGAGGTCGAGCAACATCAGATGCTCGGCGCGTTCCTTGGGGTCCGCGAGGAGATCGTCGGCGTGCTTGCGGTCCTCCGCGGGTGTCGCGCCTCGTGGACGGGTGCCCGCGATTGGCCGGATGGTGACCACGCCGTCGCGCGAGCGGACCAGGATCTCCGGGCTGGAGCAGACGATCTGGAAGCCGCCGAAATCGAGATAGACCAGGAAAGGCGCAGGATTGACCCGGCGCAGCGCACGGTAGAGCGCGAAAGGCGGCAGGGTGAACGGTGCCTCGAAGCGCTGGGACAGAACGACCTGGAAGATATCGCCTGCCGCGATGTATTCCTTCGCCTCGGCCACCATCCCGAGATATTCGGCCTCGGTGGTGTTCGAAACGAAATCCGGGGCAGGGTGGTCGCCGTCGTCGCCCTCGAAGCGGGTGAGTGGCTCGTCGAGAAGGTCCACGACCTCCATCAGCCGGTCGGTCGCCCGGGATAGCGCGGCGTCCGAGGAAACTCCGGCTTCATGGCGTGCCGGGGTGACGAGCGTGATCTCGTCGCGCACGGCATCGAAGATCACCATCACCGTCGGGCGGATCAGCAGAGCATCCGGGACGCCGAGGACGTCCGGATTCGGGACCGGCAGCGCCTCCATATGGCGCACCATGTCATAGCTCAGATAACCGAACACACCGGCGGCCATCGGTGGCAAGCCCTCGGGCATCGGAATTGCCGACTCAGCGAGCAGCGCGCGCAGGGCGTCGAGCGGCGGTAGATGTTGCTCCTCGAATGTAGTGGGAGCCTTGTCAGGTGTGCGGTTGATCTCGGCCTTTTCGCCGTTGCAGCGCCAGATCAGATCGGGCTTCAGGCCGATCATCGAATAGCGGCCGCGCGTCGCGCCACCTTCCACGGATTCGAGCAGGAACGCGTTGGCGCGCCCGGCGCAAAGCTTCAGATAGGCCGAAACCGGGGTCTCCAGATCGGCGACGAGCGTCGTCCAGACGACCTGCGGATTGCCGGCCGAATATGCGGCGGCGAAGCGCTCGGCTGAGGGTTCGATGCGCATCGCGAGATCAGTTTTCGGCGGTGCCGCCGAGCGCGGTCGCGAGAGCCTGACTGTTGACCGTCGCGCCTAAGTCGTTCTGCAACTGCATCACGTACTGGCTGGCCAGATCGTTCTGCAGCGTGTCGCCGAGCTGGTCGCGAACCTGCGCGACGAACGGGGCATTCGCCCCGGGGGTCGGGACCTCGACCTGCACGACCTGGAAGATCACGCGGTCGGTATCGTTCTGTGCCGGGGCCGAGCCGAAGCCGCTGGTTGGCGTCGAGAATACGGCGGCTGCGGCCGAACGGCCGAACAGCGGGCCGCCACGACGGTCGATCTTGTCGGCGCTGAGGACGGTCACGCCTTCGCGCTCAGCAAGGGCGGGCAGGGTGATCGTGCCGGCCTTGAGATCGGTAATCGCTTGGGCGACCTTCGCCTCGAGCTGCTTGCGTGCTTCTTCGGCCTTCCAGCGGTTGGCGATGTCGGCACGTGCCTCCTCGAAGGTACGAGCGCGAGCCGGATCGACCTTGGTGACGTCGTACCAGTAGAACGAGCCGGCCTGGCCCTGCACCGGATCGTTCTCGACGCCGACATCCGACTGGAATGCTGCCGTCAGCACTTCCTGGCCACCCGGGATGGTGGCGGTCTGTCCAGCCGGGTCCTTGCCGTCGCGATCGATCTGATCGACCGTCGTCGCCTGTAGGCTGAATTTGTTGGCGATTTCGGCTAGGGTCGAGCCGCTGGCGCGAGCATCCTCGATCTGATCGTGGATCGTCAGCACCTGATCGGCGGCGCGCTCACTGGCGATCGTGCGACGAAGCTCTTCCTTCACTTCGTCGAGCGAACGGACGACTTCCGGTTCGATCGCGGTGACGCGGAGGATGACTGTGCTGAAATCGCCCTGGACCGGATCGCTGACCTGGCCCTGCGGCAATGCGAAGGCGGCGTCCGCGAGCTTCCGGTCGATCATGTCGGCCTTGGCCGTCGTGCCGAGCGAAAGATCGGCGGCCGCGACGTTCCGCGAGGTCGCCAGGTCCTCGAAGCTCATGCCACCCTTGATCCTGGCCGAGGCCTCGTTGGCTTCGTCGAGCGACGGGAAGGTGATGCGCTCGATCGTGCGACGTTCGGGCGTTCCGAGGCGGGCCTTGTCCTGCTCGTAGCGGGCGGCGACGTCCTCGTCCGAAACGGTCTGCTTGGCCGCGAGGGATTCGGTTGTCAGCGGCAACACCGTCAGCGAACGCCGCTCGGGCGCCTGGAAGGTGCCCTTGCGCTCCTCATAGAAGCTTTTCAGCGTCGCCTCGTCCGCCTCTGCAATGTCGGCGCCGGGCGAGCCGGGAAGCACAATATAGCTCGCGGTGCGGCGCTCGTTCTGATGCTGGTTGACCGCATTGATCAGTGCTTCCGGAACCGGAACGCCACCGGCGAGTCCGTCGATGATCTGGCGGCGAGCCATGAAACGCTTCTGGGCGGCGACGAACATCTGCTCGTTCATGCCGTTCGCGCGGAGGATCGAATCGAAGCGGGCGGCGTCGAAGGAGCCGTTAGGGCCGGCGAAGCTCTGATCCTTCATGATCGTGTCCACGACCGCGCTGTCCGGCACGATCAGACGGAGAGCCTTGGCCTCTTCGTCCAACGTCGCTTCCGCCATCAACTCGCTCAATACCTGGCGATCGAGGCCAAGGGCGCGGGCGTCGGTGATCGAAAGCGGCCGGCCGAAACGAGTGCCGGCCTGTTGAAGCTCGCGGTTGAAGCTGTCGCGGAACGTCTGGACGTCGATCGGCGTGCTGCCAACCCAGGCAACCTCACTGGTTCCACGCCCGCGGAATACGTCACCGATGCCCCAGACGGCGAAACTCAGCACGATAACGGCGAGGAACGCCTTCATGACGAAGCCGGCGGCCTGATTACGCAGAGCGTTGAGCATGGTGTTTCCGAATTACTGTACCGGGCGGGCATATAGCGCGAGACACGCGGTGGCGCATAGTGGTGGCATCACGGCTTGCGCTTGGCGTCATGAAAATGTCTCTTCGCCCAAAGTCGCAGCAGGAGTCCGAAATGCCTTCAAGACCGCGTCCGCTCGTCGCCGGGAACTGGAAGATGAACGGTCTCCTGGCCTCACTGGCGGAACTGGTGGCGATTCGAGACGGCGTCGCCGAGGGCAGAGCGGGCGAGGCGGAGGTCGTGATCTGCCCTCCAGCGACATTGATAGCCCTCGCGAACGACGTGAGGGGCACCGTCGGCATCGGCGGTCAGGACTGCCATCCCGCACTGGCCGGCGCGCATACCGGAGATCTTTCCGCTGAGATGCTCGCCGATCTCGGTGCGACATATGTGATCGTGGGGCATTCCGAGCGGCGTGCCGATCATAGCGAGAGCGACACATTGGTGCGGGCGAAGGCGCAGGCGGCCTGGCGTGCCGGGCTTTCCGCGATCGTCTGCCTGGGCGAGACACGAGAGCAGCGCGACGCTGGCCTCACCATCGAGCTTGTCGGTCGCCAACTCCAGGATTCGGTGCCCGATGGCGCGACGACCACGAACCTCGTCATCGCCTACGAGCCGGTCTGGGCGATCGGAACGGGACTTACGCCCACGACGCGTGACGTCGCCGAAGTGCATGCGTTCATTCGCGAAAAGCTCGTCGCGCGGTTCGGCGAAGCGGGCGCCGCGATCCGGGTTCTCTATGGGGGCTCGGTGAAACCGGACAATGCCGCCGAACTAATGGCGGTCCCGAATGTCGACGGTGCCCTGGTCGGTGGCGCGAGCCTCGAGGCGAAGGACTTTCTGGCAATCGCCGGGGTCTATGCATAGCCGGGGTAGCATCCGCCGCGAGGCTAGTGTAATCAGCCGCGACCTCACCCATATGGCCGGATATGCATACCGTTCTCATCGTCATCCATTTGATGATCGTGCTCGCGCTCGTCGTCACCGTTCTCCTTCAGCGGTCTGAGGGCGGCGGTCTTGGCATTGGCGGCGGCGGCGGTTTCATGACCAGCCGCGGCCAGGCCAGCGCCCTGACCCGGGCGACCGGCATTCTTGCGGCTCTGTTCTTCGCCACCTCGATCGCTCTCGCGATCCAGGCCGGCACGAACCGGATTCCGCAGTCGATCATCCAGCGCAACGCCCCGGGCGGCACTGGCCTGCCGCAGGGTGTGCCGACGCAGGGCGGTATTCTCGATTCGCTGAAACAGCAGCAGCCGTCTGCTCCGCAGGCGCCCATCTCGGGCGTTCCGCAGGCTCCGGCTCCGGCAGCGCCTGCTGCACCGGCACCCGCTGCTCCTCCCGCACCGCCGTCGCCGGCTCCGGCCGCTCCGGCTCAGTAAAATTGTGGACGCGCGAATGGTTCGCGCGTTCTTTCACTCGCATTTCGACTGCAAGAGAGGATAGGGTGTAAGCCCATGACGCGGTATGTCTTCATAACCGGCGGCGTGGTCTCCTCACTTGGCAAGGGTCTCGCGTCCGCCGCTCTCGGCGCGCTTCTTCAGGCTCGGGGCTACAAAGTCCGCCTTCGCAAGCTCGATCCCTATCTCAACGTCGATCCGGGGACGATGAGTCCCTATCAGCACGGCGAGGTCTTCGTGACCGACGACGGCGCGGAGACCGATCTCGACCTGGGCCACTACGAACGCTTCATCGGTGTTCCGACCGGCAAGCAGGACAACATCACGACCGGCCGGATCTACCAGGAGATCATCGCCAAGGAACGTCGCGGCGACTATCTCGGTGGGACTGTCCAGGTCATCCCGCACGTCACCGACGCCATCAAGGACTTCGTCCTGTCGGGCAATGACGGTTTCGATTTCTGCCTGGTCGAGATCGGTGGCACCGTCGGCGACATCGAGGGCCTGCCGTTCTTCGAGGCGATCCGCCAGCTCGGCAACGACCTGCCGCGCGGCCATGCGATCTACATCCACCTTACGCTGTTGCCCTACATCCCGAGCGCGGGTGAGCTGAAGACCAAGCCGACCCAGCATTCGGTGAAGGAACTACGCTCGATCGGCATCCAGCCGGACATCCTGCTCTGCCGCACCGACCGGCCGATTCCGCCGGACGAGCGTCGTAAGATGGGCCTGTTCTGCAATGTGCGCCCGGAAGCCGTCATCGAGGCGCGCGACGTCGAGACGATCTACGACGTTCCGGCGGCCTATCACGCGGAGGGTCTCGACCGCGAAGTCCTGCGTGCCTTTGGGTTGCCGGACGAGGCCGAGCCGAATCTGGCGCGCTGGACCAACATTTCCGAGCGCCTGCACAATCCCGAGGGCGAGGTCACCATCGCCATCGTCGGCAAATATACCGGCCTCAAGGACGCCTATAAGTCGCTCAACGAGGCACTGGTCCATGGCGGCATCGCTAACCGGGTGAAGGTGAATCTCGACTGGATCGAGAGTGAGATCTTCGAGAACGAGGACCCCGCGCCTTATCTCGAGCACGTCCACGGCATTCTGGTGCCGGGCGGCTTCGGTGTTCGCGGCGTCGAGGGCAAGATTCGCGCGGCGAATTTCGCCCGTGAGCGCGGCGTGCCGTATTTCGGCATCTGCCTCGGCATGCAGATGGCCGTCATCGAGGCCGCGCGAAATCTCGCGGGCGTCGAGCATGCGAACTCGACCGAATTCGGCCCGACGCCGGAGCCCGTCGTTGGCCTATTGACCGAATGGGTGCGCGGCAACGTGCTGGAGCAGCGCGCCGCCGGCGGCGATCTCGGTGGCACGATGCGTCTCGGTGCCTATACCGCGAACCTGAAGGCCGGATCGAAGGTCGCCGACATCTACGGCTCGACCGAAATCTCCGAGCGCCATCGTCACCGCTACGAGGTGAACACCGCCTATCTCGACCGGCTGGAGCAGCGCGGCGTGCGCTTCTGCGGCATGTCACCGGACGGCGTGCTGCCGGAGATCATCGAGATGGAAGGCCATCCCTGGTTCATCGGCGTGCAGTTCCATCCCGAGCTGAAGTCGCGTCCGTTCGAGCCGCACCCGCTGTTCGCGAGCTTCATCGAGGCGGCGATGGCGCAGAGCCGTCTGGTCTGAGACGATGTCCGAGCACATCGTCTCCGTCGGTTCCGTCCGTTTCGGAAACGAGCTTCCGCTCGCGCTCATCGCCGGCCCCTGCCAGCTCGAATCCCGCGATCATGCCTTCGAGGTCGCGACCGAGCTGAAGGACATCACTTCGCGGCTCGGCATCGGGCTCGTCTTCAAGACCAGCTTCGACAAGGCGAACCGTACGTCCGCCAATGCGGCGCGGGGCATTGGCCTCGAGGCGGCGCTGCCGATCTTCGCGGAGATCCGCGAGAAGCTCGGACTTCCGGTGCTGACCGATGTTCATGACGCGGCGCAGTGCGCTCCGGTGGCGGAAGCCGTGGACGTACTGCAGATTCCGGCTTTCCTCTGCCGACAGACGGACCTTCTCGTCGCCGCCGCCGAAACCGGCCGCGCGGTGAATGTAAAGAAGGGCCAGTTCCTGGCACCCTGGGACATGAAGAACGT
Source organism: Rhizobiaceae bacterium CPCC 101076 (assembly GCA_003347645.1). Taxonomy (GTDB): domain Bacteria; phylum Pseudomonadota; class Alphaproteobacteria; order Rhizobiales; family Methylopilaceae; genus Flaviflagellibacter; species Flaviflagellibacter deserti. Next base: position 33,215 of record QDFX01000003.1, read on the forward strand.
CGTGTCCAAGATCACCGGTGCCGGGAACGACAAGGTTCTCGTCACCGAGCGCGGCGCAAGCTTCGGCTACAACACGCTCGTTTCCGACATGCGGGCGCTTCCGGTGCTTCGCGAAACCGGCATGCCGGTGATCTTCGACGCGACCCACTCGGTGCAGCAGCCGGGCGGGCAGGGGACGTCATCGGGCGGTCAGCGCGAATTCGTGCCGGTTCTGGCGCGGGCGGCAGTCGCCGTGGGCGTCGCGGGCGTCTTCATTGAGACGCATCCCGATCCGGACCATGCGCCGAGCGACGGGCCGAACATGATCCCGCTTCGCGAGATGGAAGCGCTGCTTGCGAACCTGATCGCATTCGACCGGCTGGCGAAGGCAACCTAGATCCGGGGAGAAACACGTGAGCTTCAAATATACCTGGCACGTGGTTCTCGTTCTGGTCGTCATCCTCGGCTTCGTCTTCGCCCAGGAACTTCTCGATTTCTTCTGGGCCGAGCAGTAATCGCGAACTGGCGTAAACCGCTGCCGTCATCCGGCAGCGGCTCGATGACCGGTCAGCGGGGTGCGATCAGTTCGCCGGCATTGCGATCGTAGCGGAGCAGAAGCGCGGGACGCAGGCGCGTACCGCCGATCCAGCGATCGACGTCGTTCGTCATCGCATGATCGAGCCGACCCGCGAGAACCCGGCGTCCGGCAGGCGTAAGGCGCAGGATCGCATCCGCGAAAGCCTTGTATCCGGTGTCCTTTTCCGGCTCCCGGATGAGCGTGTACGGCACTTCCACGCCCTCGACGAGGGGTTCCGGGACGAAGGTCAGCCCATCGACCCGGCGGAAGAAGCTGGCGTCGCCCATGAAACTGGCATCCTCCTGAGCCACCACCGCCTTGAAGAGTTCGCCCCTGCGGGTCGGGCCTTCTTCGAGACGTTGCAGCACCCGCTCCTCGGTAAGGCTGAGGCCGCGGATCGGGTCCGGAAACTCGGCCAGAAGGCGGAGCAGCGCGGGTTTCAGGTAGGGCAGCGCCGCGATATCGTGAGCCGCGAAGGCGACGAGCACCGTCGGGTCTGATGAGGTGAATGCCCGCCAGGCATGACAGGCGAGTTCGAACTGCTCGATGGTCACAGGCGCGGCCATTTCGGCCAGCTTCCGAATCTGCCCTTCGCTCTGGACGCCGAGATAATCGTCCGCCTGCACGAGGTAGACGCCGTCGATCCGCTTCTCTTCGGCCAGGAAATGCAGGACCTGGATCAGCTGGAGCTGGTCGTAGAGGTCGTGTTCCAGCCACAGCTCGATGCGGTCGAACTCGGCATGCCGGCGGATCGTCGAGTCGCGTTCCGCGAAGGAGAGGGCGACCTCTTCGTGTGGAACACCGAACTCCTTGGCGATGAATGCCGCACGCAGCTGAGAGAGCCGCTCGAGTTGCTCCTCGTCGGTCACAGGGCCGTCGTGCAGAACGTCGCGCCAGGGAAGGATCTCTCCATCGATTCCCGCGGCACGCATCCGCTCTACGGCGGCGTCTCCATTCGTCACGATCAAACGCATAACAAACTCTCCTGTTACGGCGTCAATCTCGCCAGCAGGTCTGGCAAATTCGGGGCGAGAATGACGTCATTCAGGGCCGTTTTGCGACCGCTTCTAAGGGTTCCAGACAACAGGGTCATCCAAGTGTCTTAGGTGGCAGGGACTTTGCGTTGCCATAAGGCATCGCGTAAGAACCGCAGCTCATTCAAATCCCTCCGGAGAAGACTATGACCGCTATCGTCGACATCATCGGGCGCGAAATCCTCGACAGCCGCGGCAATCCGACCGTGGAAGTGGACGTCGTCCTGGAAGATGGGTCGATGGGTCGCGCCGCGGTGCCCTCGGGGGCCTCGACCGGCGCGCATGAAGCGGTCGAGCTTCGCGACGGCGACAAGAGCCGTTATCTCGGCAAGGGCGTGCTGAAGGCCGTCGATGCCGTCAACAACGACATCTTCGACGCGATCGGCGGCCTTGATGCCGAAGACCAGCCGAAGGTCGACCAGGCGATGATCGATCTCGACGGCACGCCGAACAAGGCTCGCCTTGGCGCCAACGCCATCCTTGGCGTTTCGCTCGCGGTCGCGAAGGCCGCGGCCGAAGCGTCCGGACTGCCGCTCTATCGCTATGTCGGCGGTCCCTCGGCCCGCGTCCTGCCGGTGCCGATGATGAACATCGTCAACGGCGGCGCCCATGCGGACAATCCGATCGACTTCCAGGAATTCATGATCCTGCCGGTCGGCGCCGAGACCTTCGCCGAGGCCGTCCGCACGGGTTCGGAGATCTTCCACACGCTGCGTAGCGCGCTGAAGGCCGCCGGCCACAACACCAATGTCGGCGACGAGGGCGGCTTCGCTCCGAACCTGCCGTCCGCTCCGGCCGCGCTCGACTTCGTCATGGCGGCGATCGAGAAGGCCGGCTTCAAGCCGGGGCAGGACGTCTATATCGGCCTCGATTGCGCCGCGACCGAGTTCTTCAAGGACGGCAAATACGTCTATGAGGGCGAGGGTGTGACCCGCACCCCGATCGAGCAGGCCGATTATCTGGCCAAGCTCGCGGCAGACTATCCGATCGTCACCATCGAGGACGGCATGTCCGAGGACGATTGGGAGGGCTGGAAGGCCGTCACCGACAAGATCGGCAAGAAGGTCCAACTCGTCGGCGACGACCTGTTCGTGACGAACGTGACGCGCTTGTCGCAGGGCATCAAGCAGGGCACCGCGAACTCGATCCTGGTGAAGGTCAACCAGATCGGCTCGCTGACCGAGACGCTCGCGGCCGTCGATATGGCGCACCGCGCCGGCTACACGGCGGTGATGTCGCATCGCTCGGGCGAAACCGAGGATTCGACCATCGCCGACCTCGCGGTCGCAACGAACTGCGGTCAGATCAAGACCGGCTCGCTGGCACGTTCGGATCGGACCGCGAAGTACAACCAGCTCATCCGCATCGAGGAAGAGCTCGGTTCGCAGGCGATCTACGCCGGCCGCTCCGCACTGAAGGCGCTCGCCTGATCTGACCGCCATGCTCCGGCTTGACTGGAGCATCCACAAGCCGACGAAACGGGTCCTCCGGTCAAGCCGGAGGACGACGCCTCATCTCGTCGGCCGCAGCGGCGATCGCCTCATTCGGCGTCGCAAATACTGACCGCACCGCGCCGGCGATCATCAGGTTGAACGGCTGCCCGAAATCCTCGACTTCCGCGCCACTTTCGTCTCGGCGCGCGCCATGTTCATCCCAGGTGAACGGGATGCGTTCAACTAGCGGACGGAGATCACTGGAATAGCCGAAAACAGGAATGCCACGCTCGATCGCCATGCCGATCTCGACGGCAGTGCCATCGTCGCAATGAGGCCCGCGGAATGGACTGAGATCGGCAATGACTGCATCGGCACGCCGGAGCATCTGCCCACATGACGCGAAGATCATCCGCATCGCGATCTGGCCGTCCTCCGGAAGCGCGAAACCATGATCGAGGGGAAACAGACCCTCGCAGCCGTGCTTGGCGCAGATGGCCTTCAGCTTCTCGCCACGCTCCCTGGCGTTCGGCATAAAGACGGTGGGACCCGCAAGATAAAGCCTGGGCATCACGATTGGTGCGCCGTGAAGAAGGCGAGAAGTTCGGCCGCGGTCTCGTCCGGCATTTCTTCCTGAAGCATGTGTCCGCATTCGAGCGCGCGGCCCTCGACCCGAACGGCCTTGGGGCGCCAGGTTTCGATGACGTCGTAGAGTTCCCCGACCGTGCCCCTGCCACCCCATAGTGCGAGGAGGGGTGCCGTTATCCGGCTGCCGGCGTCCTCCGCATCGTGAACGAGGTCGATGGTCGCCGCGGCCCGGTAGTCCTCGCAGATCGCGTGACGGGTCGCCGGATCGCTGTAGCAGCGGAGATATTCGGCGAAGATCGCGTCGTCGATTACGCCACGCGTCTTCACCTGCGCAGCGAGATGACGACGCAGGAAGAATTCGGGATCGGCGCCGATCATCTTTTCCGGCAGCGGCTCCGGCTGGATCAGGAAGAACCACCAGAAATAACGTGTGGCGAAGGCCCGGTCGGTACGCTCGTACATCGTCGCCGTCGGCGCGATATCCATCACCGCTGCTCTGGCGATCGCGTCCGGATGGTCGAGCGCCATGCGATGGACGACGCGGGCGCCACGATCATGGCCGGCGACGGCGAAGCGGTCATGACCGAGAATCCGCATGAGCCTGACCTGATCCTGAGCCATCAAACGCTTGGAATAGTTGATGTGCTGCGAGCCGCCGTCGGGCTTGCTGCTATCCCCATAGCCGCGCAGATCCGCGGCTATCACGGTGAAATGCCCTTTCAGCGCGGGCGTGATTTTCCGCCACGTGGCATGCGTCTGAGGATGGCCGTGAAGCAGGAGCAGCGGCGGACCGTTGCCGCCAACCGCAGCCCGGATCGTGACGCCGCCGCCGACCGCGACGTCCACCAGTCTGAAGCCGGACAGAAACGGTGATGGACCGCGTTCGCTGATTTGTTCGTCCGATGTCATCGGAGATCGCTTTAAATCCTTCCCGGGCAATCAAACCTTGAAAATCAGGGATTCGCCCGCGAACATAGCCTTATCCGGTTTCGCTGCGGATTGGGTGCCTCCTGCCTTGCGCGGGCCGGATGTGCTTTGACTGAAAGGGCCCAATGCAGAGCATTGCGATCATCAATCTTGTTCTGCTGGCCGGTTCCGCGCTTCTTGCGATCGGCATTCTGTCGAGCCTCGTCGCGCAGCGCTTCGGCGCCCCTTTGCTTCTCGTCTTCCTGCTGATCGGCGTATTCATCGGCGAGGACGGGCCTGGCGGCGTCCACTTCAACGATTACCGAACAACCTATCTGATCGGGTCTTTCGCGCTCGCCGTGATCCTGTTCGACGGTGGTCTGAGGACGCGGCTTTCGACGTTCCGGGGCGTGCTGGCACCCTCGATCCTGCTCGCGACTCTCGGCGTGATCATCACCGCGCTAGTCGTCAGTGCATTGGTCATGCCGCTGCTTGGCATGACTTTCTCTCAGGCGCTGCTTGTCGGTGCGATGGTGGCGCCGACCGATGCGGCGGCGGTGTTCTTTCTCCTGCGGGCCGGTGGTCTTCAGCTTCAGCGCCATGTCGGTTCGACGCTCGAAATCGAGTCCGGGACAAACGATCCCGTCGCCGTCCTTTTGACGATCGTGCTTGTCGAGGTGCTGCTCAGCGGCGCACGGACGCCGGTGGTCGAACTGATCGCGATGATGGTCCAGCATGGCGTGCTGGGAGCCATCGGCGGTGCCGTCGGCGGCTTCGTCATCGTCTGGGTGCTGAACCGGGTCGAGCTTCCGACCGGACTCCATCCGATCTTCTCCATCGCGGTCGCGGTCGTCACCTTCGCGGCGACGCAGGTTCTGCACGGTTCGGGATTCCTCGCGGTCTATGTCGCCGGCCTGATCGTCGGAAACCGTCGCGTGCGGGCCTTCGCCTCGATCATCTCCTTTCACGACGCAGCGACCTGGCTCGTTCAGATATTGATGTTCATCGTACTGGGATTGCTCGTAACGCCGTCGAGGCTGGTCGATGCGATCATTCCGGGGCTGGCGGTCTCGTTCTTCCTGATGTTCGTAGCCCGTCCGGTCGCTGTCTTCCTCTGTCTCGGGCCGTACAAATTCGCGGTGAACGAGCGAATATTCGTCTCCTGGGTGGGACTGCGCGGCGCCGTATCGATCTTCCTTGCGGCGATCCCCACCCTGGCGGGGCTGCCGAACGGTGAAATCTATTTCAACATCGCCTTCATTACCGTCGTCGTTTCGCTGGTCGTCCAGGGCTGGACGCTGACGCCGCTCGCGCGCCGGCTGGGTCTCGCTCTGCCGCAGGCTCGCCGGGACGTATCGCGCGTGGAGATCGACCTGCCGGGTCAACAGGAACATGAGATGGTCGGCTATCACATCGCCGAGGGAAGCGCGGTCCTTGAGCCGGGTGCTTCGCCGCGCTGGGCGCGGCCGGTGTTCGTGGTTCGTGAGGACCGCATCCTGGAGCCGGCAATGGCCGGACCACTCCAGCCCGGCGATTATGGATATTTTCTCGCCCCGCCTGAACGTGTCCGGGAGCTTGACCGGCTTTTCACGCCAGGAGAACGCGACACCGGGGAGCATTCGAATTTCCCGTTGCGCGCCGGCGTGCAGCTATCCGTGCTGAGCGATCTCTACGGCCTCGATGTCGACAGCGAGCTTGGCGAGCGGACCGTGGCCGACCATTTCGCCGAGGAACTGGAGAACGAGCCGACACCGGGCGACAGGCTTTCGCTCGGCATGGCGACGCTCGTCGTCCATACCGTTCGCGATGGACGCGTGGCCGAAGCCGAGCTCGAGATCGGCGACCGGGCAGGGGATTCCGACATCAAGCCGGATAGTCTCGATCTGGCTCTGAGCGCGTTGGCCCGCCGTTTCCGCGTGCTCGAACGGCGCATCTTTAACCGCCGGTAAACCAAGTCGGCGTCAGCTTGCGAATATGGTCATCCGTACCCGCCTTCGTGCCTTCCTGCTGCAGACCGGCCTCTGGCTGACGGCCGCTGCCTGCATCGGCTATTTCGGATATCACGCGGTTCATGGCGAGCGAGGACTGAGGGCTCACCGCAATTTCGATCAGGAGATCGCGGCGCTGTCGGTCCAGCTGGCTTCGCTGGAAGGAAAGAAAAAGGAACTCGAACACCGCGTGAACCAGTTCGAACCGTCGAGCGTTGACCGCGATCTACTGGACGAGGAGGCCCGCCGAAACCTTGGCTGGCTTCATCCGAACGATCGCGTTTTGGTCCTCCCGCGCTAACTCCGGCCACGAATCAGTTCATTTTTTGACCCTATTGCGGTTTCTCAGCCGCCGGCCGTAAGCCTTTGATTCGTCGTATTCCGGGTCGTTTTCAGAAAAATGTCCAAATTGCTCGCCTAGATTCGGCCGCAATATAATCTTGTTTTTGTCCTCATTCGAGTCACTTCGTATTGGACACGCTGCTATTAAGTAACAGTGTCGCTATGAGTAGTCCGGGGGGATGTATATGCGACGTCTTGTTCTGCGCACGATCGCGTTTGTCTGTCTTTTAACGGCATCGGTCGCGCCAGCGATCTCGCAAACCGCTGACACCGCTAACGAAAATCCAATTGAAGCGCGCCTTCGCGATCAGAAGAACGCTTGGACCGTCGGCATAGCCGGCGGGCTTCTCGATACCACCAATATGCGGTTCGCCGACGAGATGGGACGAGCGCTGAACGACGGGGACAATCTCCGCGTCATGCCGATGGTCGGCTTTGGTTCGGCGTCGAACCTCGAAGACCTCCTGTATTTGCGAGGCGTCGACGTCGCCTTCACGCAGTCCGACGTGTTCGAGTATTTCCGAACCGAGCGTAAGATCGGAAACCTCGACAAACGCGTTCAGTTCGTCGCCCGTTTTCCCATCGCCGAACTGCACATACTGGCGCGCGGCGACATCCGCAGCGTCGAAGATCTGCGCGGCAAGCGGGTGAGCTTCGGTCCGCTAGGCACGTCGGCCAGCATGACCGGCACCATCGTGCTGCAGCGTCTCGGCATTCCGGTCGAGAAGGTCTTCATCGACCACACCCAGGGCATGAAGGATCTGGCTTCCGGCGACCTCGCGGCAATCGTTCGCGTGGCGGGCCGCCCGCTCGGCTTCTTCGCCGAGATGCCGGCAAATACCGGCTTCCACTTCCTGCCCGTGCCGTTCACCGAGAAGTTCGCCGACTACTACACGCTCAGCGAACTCTCCTCCGACGATTATCCCGGCCTGGTCCCGAAAGGGCAGACGGTCGAGACGATCGGCGTGCCGACCGTGCTCGCGGTCTACAACTGGCCGAAGAGCAATCCTCGCTACAAGAAGGTCGAGCGTTTCGTCGAGCGCCTGTTCCAGAACTGGGACAAGCTGCAGGTGGAGGGCTTCCATCCGAAATGGCGGGAGGTGAATCTCGCCGCGACCGTTCCCGGATGGCAGCGCTTCGGTGTCGCCGAACGCGTGCTTCAGCAGGCCGGTGCACAGAACGACACGTCCGACGATCTCAGCAGCCAGTTCGGCAGCTATCTCGACGCCCAGAAGGGCAATCAAACTCAGGCCGATCGCGATGCGCTCTTCAAGGAGTTCATGGCGTGGCGTGCCCAACAGAACAAGCGGCAGCAAAAGCCGAAAGCAATCTCCAGCAATTGAGGAAACGCCTAGCCGGCTGAGGGGCCGGTCAGACAGGGGGCTGTCATGAGCAATCAATTCGAACCGCAGGCGCCGGACGACATGTTCGCGCCGAAAGGTCGTACGCCGACGCCACAGGCGCATGATCCATTCGCCGATGCCGACCATTTCGGCTATCAGGCCTTTGCCCAGCAATACGCTGCCGCGCAGCAACCGACGACCCGGAAGAAGCCGGTCAGCGGTCATTCCAAGATGATGCTGCGGTTGAGCATGCTGGTGCTGCTCGTTGGCGCCGGCATTGGCGGCTTCATCGGTTATCGGCATTTCAACGGGCAGCCGCTGTTCCAGGATCGCGAGCCGACTTTATTCGAGGTCGCTTCGACCAAGGCCGCCATGGCTTCGCTCGCCGCTGCCGAAACGGAACGGACGGTGACCATTCTCCAGCCTCCGCCGGCGGAGCCCATCGAGACGGCGCGTGCATCGACGACGGAACCCGATCCGGTTCAGGAGCCCGCGCCGGCCCCGGCTCCGGAAATTGCCGCTTTGACCCAGCAGCCTCCGCCGCCGCCTCAGCCACAAGTGGTCCAGGCTCCGCCGCCGCCGGCGCCTGTCGTCCCGAAGCTCACCCAGTCCGAACTCGCGTTGCTGATGGAGCGAGGTCATCGCTTCGTTGAGTCGGGAGACTTCGCCAGCGCACGACCGCTATACCGTCGCGCCGCCGAGGCCGGATACGCTGAAGCGGCTCTCGCTCTCGGCGATACCTACGATCCGACATTCCTCAAGCAGCGCCGCGTCGTTGGCCTTGCGCCTGATCCGGCGAAGGCACGGCAGTGGTATCAGCGGGCACTGGAACTCGGCTCCCTGGAAGCGGACATGAAACTCGGCCGCCTGGCACAGTGAATGTGCCGAACTCATGTTCAACTTTCGCTGATCAGCTATGCCGTCTGCGCATATCGTTTCGCGTACCGCGCCACGGCAAACGCTTGATTTTCTTGGGTTGAACTGAATTCGGCCATACCTGGGCGGTTCTCGCTTTTGCTGATTTGATGCGCTAACGTCTGCCCAAAATAGAAGCGGCGGGGGCCGTCCTATTGTCGACGGCAGGGAGCGTATGAATGGCAGCAACAGCGGCCGCCCAGGTAAAATCTGAATCCTCTAACCTCCTGGTGGAATTCACCAAAGAGGAAGAACTCACAGCTTTCCGCGAAATGCTGATGATCCGCCGGTTCGAAGAGAAGGCCGGCCAGCTTTACGGCATGGGCCTCATTGGCGGCTTCTGCCACCTCTATATCGGCCAGGAGGCCGTCGTCGTCGGTATGCAGACCGCGATGAAAGAGGGCGATCAGGTCATCACCGGCTATCGCGATCACGGCCACATGCTTGCAACGGGCATGGACCCCAAGGGCGTCATGGCCGAGCTCACCGGCCGCCAGGGAGGCTATTCCCGCGGCAAGGGCGGCTCGATGCACATGTTCAGCCGCGAGAAGAATTTCTATGGTGGTCACGGCATCGTCGGCGGCCAGGTCTCGCTCGGCACCGGTCTCGCCTTCGCCAACAAATTCCGCAACGATGACAGCGTCTCGATCGTCTACTTCGGCGACGGCGCGGCCAATCAGGGGCAGGTCTACGAGAGCTTCAACATGGCGAAGCTCTGGAAGCTGCCGGTCGTCTACGTGGTCGAAAACAACCGCTACGGGATGGGCACGGCGCATCATCGTGCATCCTCGACAACCGATTTCTCCAAGCGCGGCCTGTCCTTCGACATTCCGGGCGAGCAAGTCGACGGCATGGACGTCCGCGCCGTCAAGGCCGCCGGCGACAGGGCGATTGCCTATGCGCGCTCGGGGCAGGGTCCGTACATCATCGAAATGCTGACGTACCGTTATCGCGGCCATTCGATGTCGGACCCGGCCAAATACCGGCCGAAGGAAGAAGTGCAGAAAATGCGCGACGAGCACGACCCGATCGAACAGGTACGCAAGCGCCTGCTCGATAACGGTTGGAGCAAGGAAGAGGATCTGAACGCGATCGACAAGGAGATCCGCGTCGTCGTGAATGATGCCGCCGATTTTGCGAGCTCTGATCCGGAGCCGGATCCGGCGGAGCTTTGGACCGACATCCTTCGCTGACAAGCCTTTCGCGCAGTTTCATCGAATGCCCGGCTGGACTCGCATAAGCGAGGCCGCAGCCCCGAACAGGAAGCGCTCCGCTTATGCCGATTGAAGTTCTGATGCCCGCGCTCTCCCCGACCATGGAGTCGGGCAAGCTCGCGAAATGGCTCAAAAACGAAGGCGATGCCGTCAAATCCGGCGACGTGCTGGCCGAGATCGAGACCGACAAGGCGACGATGGAGATCGAGGCGATCGACGACGGCACGCTCGGCAAGATCCTGATCAAGGACGGCACCGAGGACGTGGCGGTGAACACGCCCATCGCCATCATCCTCGTAACGGGCGAGGATCCCTCGGCTGCGATCGCGAAGTCCAGCGGCAATGGCGCAGCGGCTCCGGCCGCCGAGAAGAAGGCCGAGGAAAGTGCTCCGCCGGTCGCTCCCGAAAAGGGACCGGCTCCGGACAAGGCGCCGTCGGCCGTGGCCGCGCCACCGAAGGTCGAAATCCAGCCCGATCCAGAAGTGCCGGAAGGCACCGAGATGGTGCACCAGACCGTCCGCGAGGCCCTTCGCGACGCAATGGCCGAGGAGATGCGCCGCGATCCGGACATCTTCCTGATGGGCGAGGAAGTCGCCGAATATCAGGGCGCCTACAAGATCTCGCAGGGCCTGCTCGACGAATTCGGCGCCCGCCGCGTGATCGATACCCCGATCACCGAATACGGCTTCGCCGGGGTCGGCGTTGGTGCCGCTCTGTCCGGCCTGAAACCGATCGTTGAGTTCATGACCTGGAACTTCGCCATGCAGGCGATCGACCACATCATCAACTCAGCTGCGAAGACACTCTATATGTCGGGCGGCCAGATGGGCTGTCCGATCGTATTCCGAGGTCCGAACGGTGCCGCGGCCCGAGTAGCGGCGCAGCACAGCCAGGACTACACGGCGTGGTACAGCCAGGTACCGGGACTTAAAGTCATCGCTCCCTACACCGCCGCAGACTTCAAGGGCCTTCTGAAGGCCGCTATCCGGGACCCCAACCCGGTCATCTTCCTCGAAAATGAAATCCTCTACGGCCAAAGCTTCGACGTTCCGAAGCTCGACGACTTCGTGCTGCCGATCGGCAAGGCGCGGATCGCGCGCGCCGGCAGCGACGTGACGCTCGTCTCTTTCTCGATCGGCATGACATACGCGCTCAAGGCGGCCGAGGAACTGGCCGGGCAGGGGATCGAGGCCGAGGTCATCGACCTTCGCACCATCCGCCCGATGGACATCGAGACGGTCATCGAATCAGTGAAGAAGACCGGCCGCTGCGTCACCGTCGAAGAGGGCTGGCCTCAGTCGGGCGTCGGCTCCGAGATCGTCGCCCAGCTGATGGAGAAGGCTTTCGACTATCTCGATGCGCCGGTCCTCCGCGTGACGGGCAAGGACGTCCCGATGCCCTATGCCGCCAATCTCGAAAAGTTGGCGCTCCCTTCCGTCGCCGAAGTCGTCGAGGCGGCGAAGGCTGTCAGCTACAAATGAGCGAGTTCGAGGCTCTGCATCTGCCGTCGGCGGCCTTCGAAAAGGGAGGCGTCGAGGTATTGCGGGCCGCGATTATCGACGAGGGTCTGCATGTGTCCCTGAAGCGGGCGTTCGACGACCCATCGACCTGGGGTGTCCTGCTTGCCGATATCGCGAGACACGTTTCGCGCGTCTATGCGAAGGAAACCGGCGCGAGCGAGGCCGAGGTCGTCGTCGATATTCGGCGCCTGTTCGACGCTGAGCTCGACCAGCCGACCGATGTCGGCTCAACCGATGCCATGAACTGAGACCGAGATGCCCATCAACATTCTGATGCCTGCGCTGTCGCCGACCATGGAGCGGGGAAATCTCGCGAAATGGCTCAAGAAAGAGGGCGACAAGGTGAAGTCCGGCGACGTGCTCGCCGAGATCGAGACCGACAAGGCGACCATGGAAGTCGAGGCGGTCGATGAGGGCGTCCTCGGCAAGATTCTGATCGCCGAAGGAACCAACGACGTCGCCGTGAACGAGCCGATCGCGGTTCTGCTCGAAGAGGGCGAGGACGCGAGCGCGGCTTCGGCGCCAGCGGCTAAGCCCGCGGAAAAGGCACCGGCCACGGCTGATGCCGGGAAGTCGTCGCCGGCGGCGGCTGAAGCGCCGGAGCCTACAGCCGCGCCTGCTCCGGCGGCGCCCGCGCCGGCCGCTCCGAAGCTGAATGGCTTGGGCGCCAAGGTGTTCGCATCTCCGCTGGCGCGTCGGATCGCCAAGGAGCGCGGCATCGACCTGTCGTCGATCACGGGTTCCGGTCCGCATGGCCGCGTGGTCAAGAAGGACGTCGAGAACGCGCGGCCGGGAACGGGCGCGGGCGCTCCGGCTTCGGGCGGCGGCCAGTTCGGCTTCCCATTGATGCCGGACGACAAGATCCGGGCGCTGTTCGAGCCGGGTTCGTACGACGTCATCCCGCATGACGGCATGCGCAAGACGATCGCGAGCCGGATGCAGCAGTCCAAGGTCGTCGTCCCGCATTACTATCTCGCGGTCGACGTCGATCTTGATGCGCTGCTGAAGATGCGCGAGGAGATGAACTCCTACGCGCCGATGAGTGACGGCAAGCCGGTGTGGCGTTTGTCGGTGAACGACTTCATCATCAAGGCCTTGGCGCTCACTCTTAAGAAACACCCTGAAGCGAATGCCTCGTGGACCGAAGGCGGCATGCTGCGCCACAAGGGCGTCGATATTGGCGTCGCGGTCGCGATCCCGGACGGCCTGATCACTCCGATCATCCGCAACGCGCATGAAAAGGCGCTGCCGGACATCTCGATGGAGATGAGTTCGCTGGCCAAGCGGGCGCGCGAGCGCAAGCTAAAGCCGCACGAATACCAGGGCGGCACGACGGCGATCTCGAACCTTGGAATGTACGGCGTGAAGCACTTCACCGCCGTGGTGAATCCGCCGCATTCGACCATCCTCGCGGTCGCGGCCGGCGAGAAGCGGGCTGTCGTTCGCAACGACCAGATCGTCATCGCCACCCAGATGACGGCGACGATCTCCTGCGACCACCGCGTACTGGACGGCGCCGAGTCGGCGCAGCTGATGCAGACCTTCAAGGGCTATGTCGAGAAGCCGGTCGGACTGGTGATGTAGCCTCCTCGTCATGCCAAGGCCTGGCCTTGGGATCCACGAGTTCACAGCGTGCCAATAGGAAAGAACGTGGATGGCAGGGCTTAGCCCTGCCATGACGGAAAGAGAAATATGGCCGACAATCAGTTCGACATCATCATCATCGGCGGCGGTCCGGGCGGCTATGTGGCCGCGATCCGCGCCGCTCAGCTCGGCTTCAAGGTTGCGGTCGCGGAGCGCGAACACCTCGGCGGCATCTGCTCGAACTGGGGCTGCATTCCGACCAAGGCGCTGCTTCGTTCGGCCGAGGTCTACCACTATTTCCACCAAGCGAAGAATTATGGCCTCGCGGTCGAGAAGCCGTCGTTCGATCTGAAGGCGATCGTCCAGCGTTCGCGCGGCATTGCCGGACAGATGAACACTGGCGTCCAGTTCCTGTTCAAGAAGAACAAGATCACGACGATCTGGGGCGATGCGAAGATCACCAAAGTCGGCGAGATCACGGTGACGGCGCCGACCAAGGGCGTGCTCGGCCCGCCGGTCGAGGCGCCGAAGGGTGCGCTTGGAGCGGGCACCTACAAGGCGGCGCACATCATCGTCGCCACCGGCGCGCGGCCGCGCGTTCTGCCGGGGCTCGAACCCGACAAGAAGCAGGTGTGGACGTATTTCGAGGCGATGAACCCGGAAAGCTTCCCGAAGTCACTGCTGGTCATCGGCTCAGGCGCGATCGGCGTCGAATTCGCGAGTTTCTACAAGACGATGGGCGCCGATGTGACCGTCGTCGAGGTGCTGCCGCAGATCCTGCCTGTCGAGGACGCTGACATCGCCGCCTTTGCCCGCAAGCAGTTCGAGAAGCAGGGCATCAAGATCTTGACCGGCGCCAAGGTCGCGAAGCTCGACAAGGCAAAGGATAGCGTGACCGCGACCATCGAGGTCGGCGGCAAGACCGAGACGATCACGGCCGAGAAGGTGATCTCGGCGGTCGGCGTCGTCGGCAATATCGAGAACATCGGCCTCGAGGCGGTAGGCGTGAAGACCGATCGCGGCGTGGTCGTCACCGACGGCTACGGCCGGACCAATGTGAAGGGCATCTACGCCATCGGCGACGTCGCCGGCCCGCCGATGCTGGCCCACAAGGCCGAGCATGAGGGCGTGACCTGCGTCGAGGCGATCAAGGGCCTGAAGGTCCATGCGCTCGACAAGAACAAGGTGCCGGGCTGCACCTACTGCCATCCGCAGATCGCCTCGGTCGGCCTGACCGAAGCGAAGGCGAAGGAGCAGGGGCGCGAGGTCAAGATCGGCCGTTTTCCATTCATCGGCAACGGCAAGGCAATTGCGCTTGGCGAGCCGGAAGGTCTTTGCAAGACGATCTTCGACGCCAAGACGGGCGAACTGTTGGGCGCGCATCTATCGGGCGCCGAAGTCACCGAGCTCATCCAGGGCTTCGTCGTCGCGATGAATTGCGAGACGACCGAGGAAGAGCTGATGCACACGATCTTCCCGCATCCGACGCTTTCGGAGACGATGAAGGAAAGCGTGCTGGATGCTTATGGGCGTGTGCTGAATATGTGATTTCTTGCCTTCTCCCCAACGAGGGAGAAGGTCGACTCGCATCGCCAGATGCGAGCGGGTTGAGGGCACATTGCGGCTAGGCTGTGCCGTGGTTAGGAATGCCTTCGGCGTCGCCCTCACTCGGCTCGGCCGGTCCCCGGCCGAATCCGCTCTCCCTCGTCGGGGAGAGAGTCACGCCGCCATCTTCTCGCAGTCTCCGCGCACGTCCGGCACGCCGCGACGCGCTCGTCCATATCGCCGATCCGCTCGCAATCCGCCGCGCATTCACGACAAACCTCCCCGAGCATTCGCGACAGGTATGTTTGTGATGGGGCGTGTCGATCAGCATGAAATGCGCTGAGGTCCGGCAAGTCTCGGCGCAGGCATCTCGGCGTTCAAATGGTGCATGACGATCAGGCTCGCGCGTGATCCGTGAGCCGCGCCGCGGCAGCCATCAGTTTCTCACGGTCGGGACCGTGCTGGCGGATCAGTTCGCGCGCCTGATCATTCGTGATGCCCGCCGCCTCGGCGAAGTCATGGACCTCATAGTCTTCTGAGCCCGAGACGCGGCTGCGGTCCGGTTCGCCCGGTTTCGTCTTGTCGTCCGCCATAAAAGCCTCCCGATGCTGTCGCCCGCGCATGCGGACCTCTCAAGGGAGAATCTTCTTCCATGCGTTCAGGTTCCCTCGGTCCGGCCGGACCTGTCATGAAGGTTTTTTCCTGAATCGTGCATCCTTCCCCTAGGGTCGAGCGTTGAAGGGGACGCAAGCGACGTTCCCGTTCGCAGGAGGCACTCATGGAAGGTGTAGGCTGGATATCGACCATCGTCATCGGCATTCTCGCCGGGTGGATCGCGGAGAAGGTGACGGGCAGCAATATCGGTCTGATCATGAACCTGATCGTCGGCCTGATCGGCGCTGTCATCGGGCGCTTCCTGGCGGTGAGCGTGTTCAATCTCGAATATTCCGGCTGGTGGGCGAGCCTGGCGGTTTCGACAGTGGGCGCGATCGTCCTGCTCTTCATCGTCGGCGTGCTGCGTGGACGCCGCGCGGTTTAATGCGGTGAAGCGAGCCATAAAAAAGGCGAGCGGAATTCTTATTTCATGAGCGCCTGCTCAGAGGAGGATTTGCGATGCCCTACGTTGATGGTTTCGTACTCGCCGTGCCGAAGGCCAATCTCGATGCCTACAAGGCGGTAGCAACGACCGCCGGTCAGGTTTGGATGGAGCATGGCGCTCTTTCCTTCGTCGAATGCTGGGGCGACGACGTCCCGGACGGGGAGGTGACGTCCTTCCCGATGGCCGTGAAAGCCAAGGACGACGAGACCGTGGTCTTCTCGTGGATCACCTATCCCTCCCGCGCCGCGCGCGACGAGATCAACAAGAAGGTGATGGAAGACCCACGGCTCAAGGCAAGCATGGAGAACATGCCCTTCGACGGCAAGCGCATGATCTATGGCGGTTTCGAAACCGTGGTCGAGATGTGAGTTCCTCGACCGCTGAATGAAGCGCGTGATCCTAGCCTTTCTTATCGCCGTCTTCTTGCCGCTGGGCACCCACGCGCTTTGGTGGTGGAATCAGGGCTGGCCGGATTCCTGGTCCGATGCCGATTGGTCGTCCGCGAGCCTGCTCCCTCAGGCCAAGGACGAGCCGGATCCGGTCGTCCATGTTCTGGCCGCCCGAGTCGGCAACTGGCGGGGCATCTTCGCCCATCATTCCTGGGTCGTGATCAAGCCCGCGGGCGCGCCGAACTACACCCGCTACGATGTCGTCGGCTGGGGGACGCCGATCCGCACCAATGTTCGCGAGGTCGACGGTCGCTGGTACGGCAATGCGCCGGTTGTCTTGCAGACATTGCGCGGCGAAGCGGCGGAAGCGGCCATTCCCAAGATCCGGGCGGCGGTTTCGGACTATCCGTTCTCGGATGTCGGAACCTACCGCGCCTGGCCGGGACCGAACTCGAACACGTTCGTTGCCTACATCGCCCAACGTGTGCCCGAACTCGCGCCGTCGCTCCTGCCGACCGCGCTCGGCAAGGACTTTCGCGCTCCGGGCTTCTTCGCGGGCGAGAGCCCGAGCGGTAGCGGCTTCCAGATCTCGTATAGCGGACTCGCCGGCCTGACGGTCGGCTGGGTTGAAGGACTGGAGATCAATGTTCTGGGGACGGTGACGGGCGTGGATTTAAGACGCCCCGCGATCAAGTTGCCCGGCTGGGGCAGGATCGGGCTATCCCCCGCCTGATATGAAAACGGCGGCCGAAGCCGCCGTTTCCGAGGGAGTACTGGACGATCATTCCCACCAGGCGATGTCGGTGAGATCTCCCGAGACATCGAGCTTCACGGCTTCCTTGGCCGCGCCGGACTTCATGTCGACCGAATAGAGCTTGCCGCCATGCGCGAGCCACGCATCGTTCTTGCCTTCGCCCGCGACGATGTTGAACGCCACCGGACCGGTCGGCGTCATGCCGATCGAGCCCACCGTGTTCAACGTGCCGTCGTTCGGCGGAGCCTGCAGGACGAGCGAACCGGTGGCGGCGTCGATATTGTAAAGCTCGGTCTTCTCGGGCTTCGGGCCGTTCTTCGAATTGGTGTACGCGCCGGCGACGATCTTCGGCGTCTTGTCCGCATTGGCATCGCCTGCCTTGTACTTATGCGAGCCGTCGACCGTCGCCTTGCCGTCATCGACATTGACGCGGAGGCTGGTGCCGTCGTCGGCCATGATGCGCATGCGATCGGCGGCCGGATTGAAGTCGATCGTCGCGGTGACGCCGGGCTTGAGGCTTTCACTGAGCTTCGACTTCTCGGTGGTCTTGCCGGTTTTCGGGTCGATCGTCACGACCGCATTGTCGGCGGTCACGCCATAGAGCATGCCGTCCGCCGGGCGGACGTCGATCGCCCAGACGGGCTTATCGATCTTTACCGTCGCGGTCGTCTTGCCGGATGCCGGATCGAGCAGGACCAGGGTGTCCTTGCCGACGAGGCCGACAAGGGATGCCGCTGACGCAGCGGTGGCGGATAGGGCCGTGGCGGCGAGGAGGGCCGAGGCGAGCAGCAGGGGCTTCGTGTTCATCGTGTTCTCCCAGTGATCCGAGGTTCGGGCCTCGATGAGGGGGCTACACACGGCGATGGTCGATTGGATGCAGTCGCTGAAAATAATCTCCGGCTGCATCCGTTCGCTGCTTTCGCGCGTATCGTGCATAGCGCGAACATGCGGAGACGGATTTTGAGCTTGGCCGCGAGAACGGAGACGGCCTTCGATCATGGCGCGGCGATCATGGCCTGCGCCGGTCAGGACGCGGACGCGCTGCGCGAGCTTTACGACCGTGAGGCGCCTTCGATGATCGGAGTGGCGCTCCGGATCGTCCGCCGGAAGGACCTCGCCGAGGAGATCGTGCATGACGCCTTCGTGCAGATCTGGCGCAAGGCGTCGCAATTCGATGCCACCCTCGGTTCCGGGCGGAGCTGGATGTACGCCATCGTCCGCAACCGCGCCTTGAGCGTCATCCGCGACCGCAGCCGTGAGGATCTGGTCGATGACGCCGATCTGGATGGGCTCGTCGAGCAGACCGACCACGACGACCTAGTCTCGCGCCTGCCGGATCGCGACGCGCTTCGCGTCTGCCTCGAAAGGCTGGAAGCGCCGCGACGGGCAAGCGTGGTGCTGGCTTATGCCGGTGGGCTCTCGCATGGAGAGATTGCGGGAAAGCTCGGCGTGCCACTCGGAACTGTGAAGGCGTGGATCCGGCGCAGCCTGATTTCGCTCAGGCAGTGCATGGCATGAGCGACCGCGATATCGACGCCCTTGCAGGCGAATATGTACTCGGCCTGACCGAGCCCGAGGAAAGCGAGCGGATCGAGCGTGCGCTGTCGACCGATCATGCGCTGGCGCAGGCCATCGCCGCGTGGCGGGAACGCCTGTCGCCGCTCGATGAGGTAGCGGATCGCGTCGAGCCCTCGGCCGTGCTTTGGGAGCGGATACGGACCGGTATCGGCCAGCGTGCGGTCGTGGCGCGGACGCCGAGGAAGCGGGTGCTTAGCGCCATGTGGCACAATCTCGGCTTCTGGCGCGGTTCAGCGCTCGCGGGTGCCCTGGCCAGCTTTGTTCTGGCGATGGGACTCGGCGCCATGCTTTTGCGGCCGGGTCCCGCACCCGTGGTCGTCGCCATCCTTGAGGCCGCCGATTCAACGCCCGGCGCCATCGTCGAGGCCTATGCGGACGGCAGCGTTCTGCTGCGGCCGCTGACCGATATCGACGTTCCCGAAGGCAAGATTCTTCAGGTCTGGACGCTCTGGGATCGTGGCGTCGGGCCGGTGCCGCTTGGCCTGCTCGATGCCGCGCACGAGGCGCGGATGAACGCGCAGGGGCAGCCGGTTCCACAGCCCCGGCAATTGTACGAGATCACGCTAGAACCCGCGGGCGGATCGCCGACCGGAAAGCCGACCGGACCGGTCCTTTACAAGGGGCTGGCGACGCAGCCGCTATAAATTTCCCCGGTGCATTGCGAATGAATGCGTGAGCCAATACTTGCACGTCCATCGCGTCCTTTCCGACCGGGGATCCAATGTCTGAACTGCAAAAAGAGCCGATCGACCTTTATTTCTGGCCGACACCGAACGGCTACAAGATCACGATCATGCTCGAAGAGGTCGGGCTTCCTTACCGGGTCATCCCGGTCAACATCGGCAAGGGCGACCAGTTCAAACCGGAATTCCTGGCGATCTCGCCGAACAACCGCATGCCGGCAATCGCCGATCCCGACGGACCCGACGGCGAGCCGATCTCTGTCTTCGAATCCGCTGCCATACTCCAATATCTCGGCCGCAAGACAGGCAAGTTCTACCCGACCGACGAACGCAGGCGCGTCGAGGTCGAGCAATGGCTGATGTGGCAGATGGGCGGCCTCGGCCCGATGGCCGGGCAGGCGCATCACTTCCGCCTCTATGCACCAGAGAAGATTCCTTACGCGATCGAGCGCTATACCAAGGAGGCCAACCGCCTTTACGGCGTGATGAACAAGCGCCTCGCCGATCGTGATTACCTCGCCGGCGAATATTCGATCGCCGACATGGCCTGCGTCGGCTGGACCCGGGTCTGGGAGCGGCAGGGGCAGGATCCCTCCGAATTCCCAAACGTGCAGAAATGGCTCGAGCGCATGACCTCGCGTCCGGCCGTGCAGCGCGGCTTCGAAGTGAAGGCCGAGGGTGAGGCGCTCGATCTCGCGAGCAACCAGGACGCACAGAAGGTGCTGTTCGGCCAAACCGCGCGTTGATCCTGATCATTCCGGAACCTCACCCACTATGGAACGTTCTGTGGGTGAGGGCGCGCTTGCCGCGCCATGTTCCGGAACCATCAGGAGTCTTCGCGAATGGCCACCCCTCCGACTACCGAATCCGAACGCGCGGAAGCGGCCGAAGCAGACACGGCTCCCGCACGCCGCGGCCGCCGGCGTTCCGGCGGATCGCGACCACCATCGACACCGCGCCGTACCAGCCGTACCGCGACGCGGCGTGCCGCCGTTTCGCGCAGCGTGGATGCGACGATCACCGACATTACTGAACTGCAGGAAGATCTCGCCCGGCTGAGCCGCAATGTGGCCGCCCTGATCCAGTCGCAGGCGGTCTCTGCGCGCGACAAGGTGACCGACACCGCGAGCGAGCTCTACGAGACGGGTGTGGACTACGCCGAAACGGCGGAGCGTCAGGTCAAGGGCTATGCCGATGAACTGAGCCGGCAGGTCGAGAAGAACCCGCTCGGCGCGATCGGCATCGCGTTCGGCATCGGATACGTCATCGGCCTGCTGAGGCGTCGTTGATGCTGCAGACACTGCTAGCGAGCGGCGCCCTGTTCCAGGGGCTCAAGGCTGAAATGAACTCGCGCGCCCGGCAGCTCGGCTTCATGGTGGCTTGCGCCGTTGTGGCGCTGATCCTCTTCTCGATCGGGCTGATGGCGCTTGGGGTGGCGGCCTTCATTCTCCTCACTCCGATTGTTGGGGCGGCCGGGGCAGCCGGCATCGTCGGTGGCGGAGCGTTTCTGATCGGGCTGATGATCCTTCTGATCGGAACCCGCAAGAAGACGGCGCATGCCGCGACGAGCGCCGGACCTGTCAGTGCACCCTCGACCACGCCATTTGCGGGACTGGCAAACGCCGCCGCGCAAGCGCCCATACCATGGCTTCTGGGGGCGATGATATTGGGCCTGGTTCTCGGCAGGAAACGCTGAGCTTTAATCGAGCTCCGCTTTGGCGTGGTTAGAAGAGAGTAAATCCAGAAATCGCTATTGCTCCGTATTGTCAGCTAAATTATCTGGTGATGCACGGTGGTGCTTGCCTTACGATTCGTAAAATTTACATTCGATTTGAACTTTATTCATATGCAATTAAGGTAGTATTTTAGGTGATTATTCGGATGGTCGAGGCAGCCTAAGCGTTAGAACAACTGCTCCAGTGAGCAGAACAGCTGACGGGGACTGACAGTGACTTATTCTGAAATCCGCTCGCTCGAAGCTGCTGCTCTGAATGGCACGGCCAATGCAGGTGAAATCTTCGTTCAGCTCGGCTTGGCCTATGCCACCGGCCGCGCCGTGCCCGCCGACCGTGTTGCCGCGCACAAATGGTTCAATCTTGCCGCCGTGAAGGGCAATCGCGATGCGGTCCGGCTTCGTCGTGAACTTGCCGACGAAATGACCGAGGCCGCTATCGCGGAAGCACAGCGCGCCGCCCGCCAGTGGATCAGCGTCCACTGACAAAAGCCCCGCCGAAGGGCGGGGCTCGTTGGGTTATTGCTGAGGCGTTGGCGCAGGCTGGTTGCCTGTCGGATTCGCCGGGGCGCCACCCGGTGCTGCGGGCTGGGTCAGCGCCGGAGCATTGGGGTTGGCGTCGGTTAGAGTCATCTGGCCGTCGTTCTTGGTCGCGTCCCAAATGAAGTAGACGCCGATCAGCAGGACGAAGGCGATAAGCGCCAAGATTCCCTGACTTTTATTGCTCATCACGGTCCTCCTTTAGACCTTTGGGTAACGTGGAAGGGCGCGACCTGGTTGCATGTTTCGGCTTCTTCGCCGCCGTAGAGTGGTGGACGCGACCGCAGAGCACTTGTCTTTTACAGCCTCATAGGATTTCGTCCGGCCTTCGCCGCCCCGCGCCATCGGCGCACGACGGAGCCCGTATGCGTCTTTCCCGATATTTCCTGCCCATCCTCCGCGAGACTCCCAAGGAAGCGGAGATCGTCTCGCATCGCCTGATGCTGCGCGCCGGAATGCTGCGCCAGGAATCGGCCGGCATCTACGCCTGGCTGCCGCTCGGAAAGCGCGTTCTCGACAAGGTTTGCGCCATCGTGCGCGAAGAGCAGAACCGGGCAGGGGCGATCGAACTGCTGATGCCGACGATCCAGGGTGCTGATCTCTGGCGCGAATCGGGCCGCTACGACGACTATGGCAAGGAGATGCTGCGGATTCGGGATCGCCACGAACGCGACATGCTGTTCGGACCGACGAACGAGGAGATGGTGACGGAGATATTCCGCGCCTATGTCCGGTCGTATCGCGACCTGCCGCTCAATCTCTACCACATCCAGTGGAAGTTCCGGGACGAGGTCCGGCCGCGCTTCGGCGTGATGCGCTCGCGCGAATTCCTGATGAAGGACGCCTATTCCTTCGATCTCGACGCCGACAGCGCGCGGCATGCCTATAACCGCATGTTCGTGGCCTATCTCCGCACGTTCGAACGGATGGGATTGCGGGCGATCCCGATGGTGGCCGATACCGGCCCGATCGGCGGCAAGCTCAGCCACGAGTTCATTATTCTCGCTTCGACCGGCGAGAGCGAAGTGTTTTGCCACCAGGATTTCTTGACGAAGCCTATCCCGGACGAGGACGTCGATTTCGAGGACCGCGCCGGCCTGCAATCACTAGTCGACGACTGGACCAGTTCCTACGCGGCAACGTCGGAAATGCACGACGAGGCGGCGTTCGGCGCGATCCCGGCCGAGCAGCAGCTTTCGGCGCGCGGCATCGAGGTAGGCCACATCTTCTATTTCGGCACGAAATACTCGGCACCGATGCGCGCCAATGTCACCGGTCCGGACGGACAAGACGCTCCAGTGCACATGGGTTCCTATGGAATCGGCCCAAGCCGCCTTGTGGCGGCGATCATCGAGGCTGGTCACGACGACAACGGAATCGTGTGGCCGGATGCCGTCGCGCCGTTCTCGGTCGGCCTCGCCAATCTGAAGGCCGGTGACTCAGCGGTCGATACGGCCTGCGAGGACCTGTACGCCAAGCTCAACGCTGCTGGTAAAGACGTGCTCTACGACGACACCGACGAGCGGCCGGGCTCGAAGTTCGCGACGATGGATCTGATCGGCCTGCCGTGGCAACTCGTAGTCGGCCCGAAAGGCCTCGCTTCCGGCACGGTCGAGCTGAAGCGCCGCGCGACCGGTGAGCGCGAGACTCTGTCTGCCGAGTCCGCCCTGGCGCGGCTGACGCAATGATCGCAAAAAGCCCGACTTCCGACGGGAATGCGTCGAGGGGGCGGGGAACCGCCCCGTTCTCGCCGTTCGAATGGATGATCGCGGGGCGCTATTTGAGGGCGCGCCGGCGCGAGGGGTTCATCTCGGTCTCGGCCACGTTCTCATTTCTCGGCGTGATGCTGGGCGTTGCCGTGCTCATCATCGTCATGGCAGTGATGAACGGCTTCCGGCAGGAGCTTCTCGGCAAGATTCTCGGCGTCAACGGTCACGTCATCGTCCAGCCGATCGGATCGGACCTGACCGATTTCGATGTGGTCGCCCAGCGGATTTCCAAAGTGCCGGGCGTCCGACTCGCCGCGCCTCTCGTCGAGGGGCAGGCGCTCGCCTCATCGGCCTCGAATGCCGGTGGCGTGCTGGTTCGCGGCATGCGCGAGGCCGACATCAAGGTCTCGGGTCTCGTCGGCAAGAACATCCAGGAAGGCACGCTCGAAGGTTTCGACACCAATCTCGGCGTCGTCATCGGCCGTCGCCTGGCCGAGCAATTGGGCCTTCGCGTCGGCGATATCCTGACGCTGGTATCGCCACGCGGCGCGGTGACCCCGATGGGCACTACGCCGCGCATCAAAGGCTATCCTGTCCGGGCGATCTACGAAGTCGGCATGTCGGAATACGACGCCGTTTATGTCTTCCTGCCGCTTGCCGAGGCCCAAGCCTATTTCAACCGGCGCGGCGACGTCAGCGCGATCGAGGTCTTCGTCGACGACCCTGACAAGACCGAGCAGATGCGCCAGCCGATCCAGAACGCGGCCCAGCGGGAAGTGCTGCTGGTCGACTGGCGGCAGCGCAACGTGACCTTCTTCTCGGCTCTCGAGGTCGAGCGTAACGTGATGTTCCTGATCCTGACCCTGATCGTCCTGGTCGCCGATCTCAACATCATCTCCAGCCTGATCATGCTGGTGAAGGAGAAGGGCCAGGCAATCGCCATTCTCCGGACGATGGGCGCGACGCGCGGAACGGTGATGCGCATCTTCGTCATCACCGGCGCCTCGATCGGCTTCATCGGCACGATCGTCGGAGTGATCCTCGGCCTGCTGATCTGCCATTACATCGAGCCGATCCGCCAGTTCATCTCCTGGATCACCTCGACCGAGCTGTTCTCGCCGGAACTCTATTTCCTCAGCAAACTGCCGGCGGACGTGGATATAGGCGAGACGATCTCCGTGGTCCTGATGGCGCTGGCGCTTTCGCTTATCGCCACCCTTTATCCGGCATGGCGGGCCTCGAGGCTCGATCCGGTCGAAGCGCTTCGGTACGAGTGACCATGGAAACGCTCCGCCTCGAAGCCATCCACCGCCGCTACAAGCAGGGTCAGGCGACGATCGAGATCCTGCGCGGCACAGATTTCTCCCTGTATCCCGGCGAGGCTGTCGCGCTCGTCGCGCCGTCGGGTGCCGGAAAATCGACCTTGCTGCATGTCGCCGGCCTGCTCGAACGGCCGGACGGCGGCGAAGTGATCATCGGCGGGCGGCCCACCTCGTCACTGTCCGATGCCGAGCGGACCCGTATCCGCCGGCACGAAGTCGGCTTCGTCTATCAGTTCCATCATTTGATGGGCGAGTTCTCGGCGATGGAGAACGTCATGCTGCCGCAGCTCGTGGCGGGGCTCGACAAGAAAGAGGCGCGGAAGCGCGCCGAGGAATTGCTGCAATGGCTAGGCCTTGGCCATCGCGGCACCCATCGCCCGGCGGAGCTCTCGGGCGGCGAGCAGCAACGTGTTGCGATCGCCCGTGCCGTCGCCAACGCGCCGCGAGTCCTTTTCGCCGACGAACCGACCGGCAATCTCGACGTGGTGACAGCTGAAGCCGTGTTTGAGAGTCTGTTCAAGCTGATCAAGGCGACCGGTCTCTCCGCGCTCGTCGCCACGCACAATCTCGAACTCGCTGCCCGGATGGACCGGCGCATCACCCTCAGGGACGGTCTGGCCGTCGAGGTCTAGCTGCCCTGATCCGGCACATACAGGCAGATGGTGACGTCCCACTTCACCGTGGAGGCAGGGTCGAAGGCCTTGGTGCAGCGGTGAAATTGCCCGTCCGGCGATCGCCGGACGGACGTGTAGGGGATCACTTCCTTGGTCGCGAGTATTCGCCAGCCATTGTCGCCAGCTTTGACGTCGTCCTTGGAGATGGGCTTGCAGTCTCGGTCCGAACAGCAGTCGTAATCGTACCAGCTGTGGGCGGCCGCCTGCGACGCACCGAACGCTAACGCACCTACGAGCAAGGATTGCCTGATCATCGGACGGCACTCCCACGGCGAAGCTTTTTTATGCTGCGCTCTTCGTCCGAGTCGCCCTAGCTGAAATTCACGTTCGTACCCGGTTATTTAGTGTACGACGCGCTCGGGCCAGAGATGGCGCTTGGAGGTGTGAACGCCCAAAGCGGTGGAGCGTTCCAGCCCCCTGGGAGTCTTTCAATTCGCGGTTGCGATCGACTTGAGCCGCCGCACCCGCATGTCTGGTACACATGCGCGGCGGCAAAGAAGAGGAGCCTAATCGTCCATGACGTCGGACGCCTTGATGACCGCTACCGCTGCGGCGCCGGTCTTCAGCCCGAGCTCGTCGATGGCCTCGTTGGTGATGGACGAGATGATCTGGCCGTTCCCGATATCGATGCGGACATGGGACGTCGTCGCCTTCGGTGACCTCGATCACCTTGCGCGTGATCTGGTTCGCGCGCTGATATTTATTGTGTCCTCCTCCGAAATCCTCGTTCGCTATAGCCCATCGGGCATACCAGCGAGAAAGGCGCTTGACTCTTCTTGGCAGAAAGAACAAAACAAGAACACAGTGGAAAACAGGAGGCGGTCATGGCTTTGGGCACCCTCAATCGCATTCTTTCCGATGTTGCGGAATTCGGCGCGGTCGCGGCTTTCGTCGCGATGGTCCTGATCTGGGCGGACGCGCTGCCCATCTTGTGAGTTTTGAAGGAGCGAGTGGCGATGGCGGATGTCGGTTTTGTCCATCTGCATGTCCATTCGGCCTTCTCACTCCTTGAAGGCGCGCTGACCGTCAAGAAGCTCGCGGAGCTGACCAAGGCCGACAAGATGCCGGCCGTCGCGCTGACCGATACGTCGAACCTGTTCGGAGCGCTGGAGTTCTCCGAAAAGTTTGCCGGTGAGGGCATTCAGCCGATTGTCGGCGCGACGATCGCGGTTGATTTCGGCGACCGTGAAGCCGCCCCCGGGGCACGGCTTGGGGCGGAGGAAAAGCCGAGACTCGTTCTCCTCGCGCAGTCGGAAGAGGGATACGTCAACCTGCTCGGTCTGACGAGCGCGGGTTTCCTGGAGACCGATCCATCGGAGCCCTTCGTCAGTGTCGCGACATTGGCGAAGCGCGCGGCCGGGCTGATCGCGCTGACCGGTGGCCCGGAAGGACCGCTGAACCGGGCGATCGTCGAAGGACGCGAGGATCTTGCAGCATCCCGGATTGCGACGCTTTCCGGAATTTTCGGTGACCGACTCTATATCGAGCTGCAGCGACACGGCACCGATGCGGAAGCGCTTGCCGAGCCGAAGCTCGTCGATCTGGCATACGCACACGGCATACCGCTGGTCGCGACCAATGCCTGCTATTTCGCGACGGCCGCTGACCATGAAGCTCATGACGCCCTGCTTGCCATCGCAGAGAGCCGGATGGTCGCCGATCAGGACCGCAGGCAGGCCACCCCTGAGCATCGGTTCAAGAGCCGGGCGGAAATGGTCGCGCTGTTCGCCGATCTCCCGGAGGCGACGGAGAACACCGTCGAGATCGCCCGGCGTTGCCGCTACCGGCCGCGCGCGACCAAGCCCATGCTGCCGCGCTTTACCGCCGACGGCGACGAGGCCGAGGAGCTGAAGAGGCAGGCACGCGAAGGTCTTGCCGAGCGTCTTGCGGTTCACGGCTGTGCGCCGAACCTGACGGAGCAGGACTACGCCAAGAGGCTCGAATTCGAGCTCAACGTGATCGAGGGAATGAAATTCCCCGGCTACTTCCTGATCGTCTCGGACTTCATCAAATGGGCCAAGGCGCACGATATCCCGGTCGGGCCGGGTCGTGGTTCGGGCGCGGGCTCGCTCGTTGCCTGGGCGCTGACGATCACCGATCTCGATCCCATCCGCTTCGGCCTTCTGTTCGAACGCTTCCTCAATCCCGAACGCGTCTCGATGCCGGATTTCGACATCGACTTCTGCCAGGAGCGGCGCGAGGAGGTCATCCGCTACGTCCAGGAGAAATACGGCCACGACCGGGTCGCGCAGATCATCACCTTTGGCACGCTGCAGGCGCGCGGCGTGATGCGCGACGTCGGCCGCGTGCTGGAAATGCCCTATGGGCAGGTCGACAAGCTGTGCAAGCTGGTGCCGCAGAACCCGGCCAATCCGGTGACGCTCGCGCAGGCGATCAAGGACGAGCCTCGTTTCGAGGTGGCACGCGAGGAGGATCCGCGCGTCGGCCGCATGCTCGACATCGCGCTGAAGCTCGAAGGCCTTTATCGCCATGCCTCGACGCATGCAGCGGGCATCGTGATCGGCATCAAGCCGCTGGCGGAGTTCACGCCGCTCTACCGAGACCCGCGTTCGGACATGCCGGTCACCCAGTTCAACATGAAGTGGGTCGAGCAGGCGGGCCTCGTGAAGTTCGACTTCCTCGGCCTCAAGACGCTGACGACCCTCACGAAGACCGTTCAGCACCTGAAGGCTCGTGACATCGACCTCGACCTGTCACGCATCCCGCTCGACAACAAAGATGCATACGAGATGATGGGACGCGGCGAGACGGTCGGCGTGTTCCAGGTGGAAAGCGCAGGCATGCGGCGCGCGCTGATCGACATGCGGCCGGACCGGTTCGAGGACATCGTCGCGCTCGTCGCGCTCTATCGTCCGGGCCCTATGGCGAACATTCCGACCTATTGCGCCAGAAAGCATGGCCGCGAGAAGCCGGAATATCCGCACCCCAAGATCGAGGCGGTGCTGGCCGAGACCTTCGGCGTCATCATCTACCAGGAACAGGTGATGCAGATCGCGCAGATCCTGGCCGGCTACTCGCTGGGCCAGGCGGACCTTCTGCGTCGCGCGATGGGTAAGAAGATCCGAGCCGAGATGGAGCAGCAGCGCGGCCTGTTCGTCGCCGGCTCGACCGAGCGCGAGGTCAAGAAGTCGGACGCCGACGCGATCTTCGATCTGCTCGCCAAATTCGCCGACTACGGATTCAACAAGAGTCACGCGGCGGCCTATGCGCTCGTCGCCTACCAGACGGCCTATCTCAAGGCGAACTACCCGGTCGAGTTCATGGCGGCGTCGATGACCATGGATATGGGCTCGACCGACAAGCTGGCCGAATTCCGGACCGAGGCGCAGCGGCTCGGCATTAAGGTCGAGCCGCCATCGGTCAACACGTCAGAGGTCGAGTTCGGCGTGCATCAGGGCGCGATCCGCTATGCGCTTGCTGCCGTGAAGGGCGTCGGTTCGCAGGCCGCGGCCGCGATTGTCGCTGCGCGCGGCGACACACCATTCGGGGATCTCGGTGATTTCGCCCGGAGGCTCGATCCGAAGGCGGTCAACAAACGGACGCTCGAAAGCCTGGTGCAGGCGGGGGCCTTCGACTGCCTCGAGAGGAACCGCGCGGCCGTGCTCGCGGCGCTCGAGGAGATCGTCGCGATCGCGGGTCGGACGCAGGGCGAGAAGCAATCGGGTCAGGGCGGTCTTTTCGGTGGCGTCGAGCCGGAAGCGATCCGTATCCCCAAAGTCGATGCCTGGCTCCCGGGCGACAGGCTGACCCGGGAATACGAGGCAATCGGGTTCTTCCTGACAGGCCACCCGCTCGACGCCTATTCAGGCCTGCTCTCGCGAATGAAACTCCAGCGCTGGTCGGACTTCGTCGCCTCTGTGCGCCAGGGTGCGACCGCCGGTCGACTCGCGGCGACGGTACTGTCGCGGCAGGAGAAGCGTACGAAGTCTGGCAACCGGATGGGCATCATCAAGCTGTCGGACCCGACCGGCCATTACGAGGCGATCATGTTCTCGGAGGCGCTGGCGCAGTATCGCGACATGCTGGAGCCGAACCAGTCGATCGTCGTCACGCTTCAGGCCTCAATGGAAGGCGAGGAGGTGAGGGCGCGGATCACTGGCGTCCAGCCGTTGGAGGATGCCGCCTCCAATCTCTCGCGCTCCCTTCAGGTCTTCCTGCGCGATTCCAAACCTGCGGATCTCGTCGCCAGCCGCCTGCAGAAAGGCGGCGAGAGTGAAGTCAGCTTCGTGATGCTGGTCGATGGCGGCACCGAGGTTGAGATCAAGTTGCCGGGTAAATATCGGGTCTCGCCGCCGGTTGCGGCAGCGATCAAGGCTGTGCCGGGCGTGATGGACGTCGTCGGCTGATCTCCCGCTATTCCTCGGTGATCTCGACGCGATCCGGGTAGAAGGCGAGGTGGCTTTCAATCGGCGCGACGGCCTCGTACGGCTTTTCGTATGTCCAGACGGCATTGGCGGCGCCCGCTCCCAGCAGAGGGACGCTGAAATAGGATGCATCGCCCTTATACGGGCAATAGGTCGCGTGAGCGGTGCGTTCGAGGAGAGTCATGTTTACATCCTTGCGAGGAATGTAGTGGACAGGGGGATAACTCGCTTCCCGAAGGACGAGCGTGGCACGGCTGTCGGCTATGATTCTGCCGTCGGACTTCACGATGACTCGGCCCTTGTACGGCTCGATGGTTATCGGGTGATCTGCGCTCGGGATTCGGATTTCCTTGACGGCCATCGTGGCCTCCGCGATTTGTTGGTCGCCATCAGATCGTGACGGTCTTCGGGCTTCGCCAGCACCGGAGGTTGAAAACGTCGTTTACGGCAGGAACAAATGC
Organism: Rhizobiaceae bacterium CPCC 101076; assembly: GCA_003347645.1. Taxonomy (GTDB): domain Bacteria; phylum Pseudomonadota; class Alphaproteobacteria; order Rhizobiales; family Methylopilaceae; genus Flaviflagellibacter; species Flaviflagellibacter deserti. Next base: position 63,509 of record QDFX01000003.1, read on the forward strand.
GGTCTTTCCGCCTTGCCCTTCCGGTTCGCTTCCCCTATAAGCGCGCCCATTCCACACGCGGACTTTCGCATTCGATTGCGATCCGGTGCCTTGTCCTTCGGGAAGAGGTCACGTCCGCGGCGGCTATCAACCGGAGAATTGCAAATGGCACTTCCTGACGTAAACCTGCGTTCGCTCCTCGAAGCGGGCGTTCATTTCGGCCACCAGGCCCACCGCTGGAACCCGAAAATGGCTCCGTTCATTTTCGGCACCCGCAACAACATTCACATTCTCGATCTCGCGCAGACGGTTCCGCTTCTGAACCAGGCACTGCAGCAGATATCGGACACCGTCGCCAAGGGCGGTCGCGTGCTGCTCGTCGGCACGAAGCGCCAGGCCCAGGATCCGGTGGCCGATGCCGCGCGTCGCTCGGCGCAGTACTACGTCAATTCGCGTTGGCTCGGCGGCATGCTGACCAACTGGAAGACGATCTCCCACTCGATCCAGCGCCTCCGCAAACTTGAGGAAGTGCTCTCGGGCGAAGGCCAGGGCTTCACCAAAAAGGAGCGCCTGACGCTGTCGCGGGAGAAGGAGAAGCTGGACCGCGCGCTCGGCGGCATCCGCGATATGGGCGGCCTGCCGGACCTGATCTTCATCATCGACACCAACAAGGAAGCGATCGCGATCCAGGAGGCCAAGCGCCTCAACATCCCGGTTGCCGCTCTCGTCGATTCGAACTGCGATCCGGACGGCATCACCTATCCGATCCCGGGCAATGACGACGCTGGCCGCGCGCTTGTCCTGATCTGCGATCTCGTCGCCCGTGCCGCGATCGACGGCATCGGTCGTGCTCAGGGCCGCTCGGGCATGGATCTCGGCGCCGCCGAGGAGCCTGTGATCATGGAGACGCTTCCGGCCGCGACGTCGGACCTCGAAGTTCCGGCCGAGTCCTACGAGAAGCTTGCCGCTCCCCGTGGCGCTCCGGACGACCTGACCAAGCTTTCCGGCGTTGGTCCGCAGCTCGAGAAGAAGCTGAACGATTACGGCATCTTCCACTACTGGCAGCTCGCTGCCATGACCCCGGCCGATGCCGAGGCCGCCGAAGCCGACCTGAAGGCCGGCGGACGCCTCGAAGGCTGGGTGTCGCAGTCGCGTGAACTCGCGACGGCATAATCATTGAAACGGCGCGATTCTCGCGGATCGCGCCGTCCTTCCGCTTAAAGATCGTACGAGGAAGAAGATGGCGAACATCACCGCTGCCATGGTGAAGGAGCTGCGCGACAAGACCGCGGCTGGCATGATGGATTGTAAGGCCGCGTTGGCCGAGACCGACGGTGATATGGAAGCCGCGATCGACTGGCTGCGCAAGAAGGGCCTCGCCAAGGCCGCGAAGAAGGCCGGTCGCATCGCTGCCGAGGGTCTCGTCGCCGTCGAATCCTCGGGCAAGACCGCGACCGCTCTCGAAGTGAACTCCGAGACGGACTTCGTTGCACGCAATCCGGATTTCCAGGGCTTCGTCCGCGAGGCGGCCAAGGTCGCGCTCAACGGTGACGGCACCGTCGAGGCCCTCGAGGCTGCTCACTTCCCGGGTGGCAAGGTCTCGATCAAGGACACCCTCAACGAGCTGATCGCCACGATCGGCGAGAACATGAATATCCGCCGCACGACCAAGCTGACGGTGGCCGACGGCGTTATTGCGAGCTACGTCCACGGCGCCGTGACCGAAGGTCTCGGCCGGATCGGTGTGCTGATCGCGCTGGAATCGAAGGGCGATGTCGAGAAACTTTCGGCTCTTGGCCGCAATATCGCGATGCACGTCGCGGCGATGAGCCCGACCGCTGTCGATCCTTCTGGTATCGATGCTGGCACGCTCGAGCGCGAGAAGGCGATCCTTCTTGAAAAGCACCAGGGCAAGCCTGCTAACGTGCAGGAGAAGATCGTCGAATCGGGTCTCAAGAGCTACTACAAGGAAGTGGTTCTTCTTGAGCAGGCCTATGTTCACGACGGCTCCAAATCCGTCGGCCAGGTCCTGAAGGAAGCCGAGTCCAGCGTCGGCGCCCCGGTGAAGCTCACCGGAATGGTGCGTTATGCGCTGGGCGAAGGCATCGAGAAGGAAGAAACCGACTTCGCCGCCGAGGTCGCTGCGGCAAGCGGAGTACGCTGAAACGCCGTAGAGGAGGGGATCAGATGGCGAAACCGCTTTACCGGCGAGTACTCGTCAAGATCTCAGGCGAAGCGCTGATGGGTAGCGCCGGGTTCGGTCTGGACCCGGCGACAGTCGACCGTATTTCCAAGGAAATCATCGATCTCCGCGCCCAGGGCGTCGAGGTTGCGCTCGTCGTCGGCGGCGGCAATATCTTCCGCGGCGTCCAGGTCGCGGCGAGCGGCATCGACCGCGCGACCGGCGACTACATGGGCATGCTCGCCACCGTGATGAACGCGATGGCGCTCGGTGCCTCGATCGAACGCCATGGCGAGACGGCGCGAGTCATGTCGGCGCTTGAGATGCCGGCGATCTGCGAGACCTTCTCGCGGCCGAAGGCACTTCGCCATTTCGACCAAGGTCATGTGATGATCTTCGCCGCGGGCACCGGCAATCCGTTCTTCACGACAGACACGGCCGCCGCCCTGCGGGCCGCCGAAATGCGCTGCGAAGTCCTGCTCAAGGCGACGAATGTCGATGGCGTCTACACGGCGGACCCGAAAAAGGACCCGAGCGCCAGGCGCTACGACAGATTGAGCTTCGACGAGGCGCTGGCGCGAGACCTCAAGGTCATGGACGCGGCCGCCTTCGCGCTTGCCCGCGAGAATGGTATTCCGATAATCGTCTTCTCGATCCACGAGCCGAATTCGATCGTGGCTGCCGTTATGGGCACGGGACGGGGCACGCTCGTCGGCGCCTGAGTTTTAGAGCGCGGAAATGCGCCGAGCTTTATGGGAATCATCATGTCTTCCGCTTTCGACCTGGCCGAACTGAAGCGTCGCATGCAGGGCGCGCTGTCTGTTCTGAAGACCGAACTGAGCGGCCTTCGCACCGGCCGCGCATCGGTAAATCTGCTCGACCCGATCAATGTCGATGCCTATGGCTCGCACATGCCGCTCAATCAGGTCGCTTCGGTCACCGTCCCGGAGTCGCGGATGTTGAACGTCCAGGTCTGGGATCGGTCCATGGTCGGTGCCGTCGAACGCGCGATTCGCGAGGCCAATCTCGGCCTCAATCCGATCACTGAAGGACAGCTTCTTCGGATCCCGATTCCGGAGTTGAATGCCGAACGCCGCGCCGAATTGGTCAAAGTTGGCCACAAATATGCAGAGCAGGCACGGATCGCGGTGCGTCATGTCCGCCGCGACGGTCTCGATCTTCTCAAGAAGCTCGAGAAGGATGGTGACATGACCGAGGACGATCAGCGCCGAGAGGCGGACCAGGTTCAGAAGGCGACCGATCAGTGCATCGCTGAGATCGACCAGCTGATGGCCGCCAAGGAAAAAGAGATCACCCAGGTCTGACGCGAGGAGCGTGGACGAAGCGGATGAACGCAATCGAACGCAGAGCATTGGCTGAAGCCGCCTCCACGGGGGGCGGCTTTGTCGTGCCTGCACATGTCGCGATCATCATGGATGGCAACGGCCGGTGGGCCGCCGCGCGCGGGCTGCCGCGTGTCGAGGGACATCGGCGCGGTGTCGAGGCGGTACGCGCGACGGTGCGGGCCGCGGGCGAACTCGGTATTCGGGTGCTCACTCTCTATTCCTTCTCCAAGGAGAACTGGAGCCGGCCGAAGAGCGAAATCTTCGACCTGATGAACCTTCTTCGCCGTTTCGTGCGTGAGGATCTGGCCGAGTTGCATCGTGCCGGCGTCCGCGTTCGCATCATTGGCGAACGCGACACGCTCGATGCGGACATCTGCTCCCTTATCGAGGAGTGCGAAAGCCTGACGCGCGACAATACCGGGCTGACGCTGGTCGTCGCGTTCAACTACGGATCGCGCCAGGAGATGGCGCGTGCGGCTCAGTGCGTGGCAATGGACGTCGCTGCGGGCCGGCTGAAAGCCGAAGAAGTCACTCCCGATCATTTCAGCACTCGGCTCGACACCGCCGGCCTGCCGGACCCCGATCTGGTGATCCGCACCAGCGGCGAGCAGCGGCTGTCGAACTTCCTGCTCTGGCAGGCCGCCTATGCGGAGTTCGTTTTTCTGCCGATCCACTGGCCGGAATTCAACCGCGAAGCGCTCGAGCGCGCGTTGATCGAATTCTCGGGCCGTGAGCGCCGGTTCGGTGGGTTGGAAAGCCGTTCGTGAAGAAACCCGCCACGTTCAGAGGTGCTTCCGAACTTAAACTACGGATCATATCTGGCGTCGTGCTGGCCGCCATCGCCCTGTTCGTCGCCTGGGCCGGCGGAGCCCTGATCGTTCTGTTCTGGGGCGCGGCAGCAATCGGCCTTCTCGTGGAGTGGTGGAAGGTGACCAAACGTTCGGTCGCCTGGCTCGTCCCGGGAATGATCTACGCCGGCGTTGCGTTCGCTAGCCCTGTGCTGCTCAGGCTGGACGCTGCCTGGGGTCTGCCTGCCTTGCTTTGGTTGTTCGCCATCGTGTGGGGCAGTGACGTTTTTGCCTATATCTGCGGTCGTTTGATCGGCGGCCCGAAACTCTGGCCGCGTGTGTCGCCCAAAAAGACATGGGCCGGGTTCATCGGCGGGACCGCGTTTGCGATCGCGGCCGGGTCGATGATTGCCTGGCTCGCTGGCGTAGCCTGGATTTTGCCCGTGTCGATCGTGAGTTTCTTCGCGGCCACCGCTTCCCAGGGCGGAGATCTCCTCGAGTCCTCCATCAAACGCTCATTCGGTGTAAAGGACAGCGGCAGCCTCATTCCCGGGCACGGCGGATTGATGGACAGGCTGGACGGCTTTGTGGCAGCTGGAGCCCTTGCGTTGGCGGTTGGCGTCTGGCGGGGAGGGGTGGCCCATGCCGGGCAGGGCCTTTTGGTTTGGTGACGAGATGACTGAAATTTCTTCAACCCCCCGCAGCGTGACCGTCCTCGGCGTTACCGGATCGATCGGCCGCTCCACGGTCGATCTGCTTCTGGCTGAGCCTCATCGCTACGACGTCGAGGCCGTGGTGTCGGGAAACGATGTCACAGCGCTCGCCAACAATGCCAAGCAGTTGAAGGCCAAGCTCGCGGTCGTCGCGGATCCGGCAAAGTACCAGGCGCTCAAGGATCTGCTCGCCGGCAGCGGCATCGAGGTCGCTGCGGGCGATGACGCCATGGCCGAGGCTGCCTCCCGGCCGGTCGACTGGACAATGGGTGCCATCGCCGGCACCGCTGGCCTGCGTCCGACGATCGCCGCCGTCCGGCGTGGCGGCATGATCGCGCTGGCGAACAAGGAATGCCTCGTCTGCGCTGGCGATGCCTTCATGCGGGAGGCCGAGGAATCGGGCGCGGAAGTGCTGCCGGTCGACTCTGAGCACAACGCGATCTGCCAAGCGCTGATGGCCGGCAAGGCGGACGAAGTCTCCAAGATCATCCTGACCGCTTCGGGCGGACCGTTCCGCACCTGGAGCAAGGAAGACATCGCGCGCGCCAAGCCGGAAAACGCCCTGAAACATCCGACCTGGTCGATGGGCCGGAAGGTGACGATCGATTCCGCGAGCCTGATGAACAAGGGCCTGGAACTGATCGAGGCGCACCACCTGTTCAAGGTCGGGCTCGACAAGCTCGACGTGCTCGTCCATCCGCAATCGGTCGTCCACGGTATCGTCAACTGGTCTGACGGATCCGTCGTTGCCGGTCTCGCGCCGGCCGATATGCGCGTGCCGATCGCGCATTGCCTTGGCTGGCCGGTTCGGCTGTCGACCCATGTGACGCCGCTCGATCTGGCAAAGGTCGGAACGCTGACGTTCGAGCCGGCTGACGAAGACCGCTTCCCCGCGCTGCGTCTCGCCAAGGCCGCATTGGCCGAGGGGGGCGGTGCTCCGACCGTACTGAATGCGGCAAACGAGATCGCCGTCGCGGCCTTCCTTGAGCACGGCCTCGATTTCTCCGGAATTCCGGCGCTTGTGGAGACCGTACTGGACAAGGCCAAGGGCGAAGGACTGGTCAGGGCGCCGCAATCCGTAGAGGATGCACTTAACCTTGATCGCGAAGCGCGGCGGATTGCACTTGCCAGTCTTAAGAGACCGATAGCACATGCTATCTGATAGTCGGCCGGCCGAAGCATGGAAGTGAGACGATGATCGAAAGCGTTTTTGCATTCGGCCAGGGAGCTCTGGGCTACATAGTCCCGTTCCTGCTGGTCCTGACCGTCGTCATCTTTTTCCATGAGCTTGGACATTTCTTGGTCGCTCGCTGGTGTGGCGTCCGGGTGCTGGCGTTTTCGCTCGGTTTCGGTCCCGAGATCATCGGCTTCAACGACCGCCATGGAACCCGCTGGCGCCTCGCGCTGATTCCGCTGGGCGGCTATGTGAAGTTCTACGGCGACGAGAACGCGGCGAGCGCGCCGGACCGCGATAAGCTGGCCTCCATGGCCGCGCGCGACCGCGAGGTCAGTTTCTACGGGCAGTCGGTCGGCAAGCGTGCCGCGATCGTCGCGGCCGGCCCGATCGCCAATTTCATTCTCGCCATCGTCATTTTCGCGATGACATTCTGGCTGCTCGGCCGTCCAGTGACAGAGGCGCGTGTCGACGCCGTTCAGCCGAACAGCGCCGCGGAACGCGCCGGCTTCCAGCCGAACGACGTGATAGTGTCGATCAATGGCGGACATATCGAGAGCTTCTCCGATATGCAGCGCATCGTCAGCATCAGCGCCGAGCAGCAATTGCGCTTCGAAGTGCGCCGCGGGGAGCAGACGATCCCGTTGACGGCCGTTCCGGAGCTGCAGGAGAAAAAAGACTCGTTCGGACAGGTACACCGGGTCGGGATTCTGGGAATCACCCGATCCGCCGATGCGTCTCAGGTTAAGCACCAGAGCTACAATATCGGTCAGGCCTTCGTCGCGGCGACTGAGGAGACCTGGTTCGTGGTCGAGCGGACGCTGGGCTATATCGGTGGCGTGGTGACCGGCCGCGAGAAGGCCGACCAATTGTCGGGTCCGATTCGCATCGCTCAGGTGTCCGGACAGGCCGCGCAAATCGGTATCGACGTCGTGATCAATCTCGCGGCGGTGCTGTCGATTTCGATCGGCCTTCTGAACCTCTTCCCGATCCCTCTGCTCGATGGCGGGCATCTTCTCTATTACGCCATCGAAGCCCTTCGCGGCCGGCCGCTCAGCGACCGCACTCAGGAATTCGGCTTTCGAATTGGGATCGCGCTCGTGCTGAGTCTGATGCTGTTCGCGACCTGGAATGACATCATCCATCTCACGACGCTGTGACGGGCCGTGGCTCCCGCGCCACGCCGGCCGGGAAAGGCGCGTAAACCGGGGCGAAAACATTTGCCCCGGACTGGAAAGCGGTTAGAAGCGATTGGCAGAACGGTGGGAATCTGCCGACCCAGGTGGGGACCTGGGCTGCCGTAAAGAGGGTCAGGACCGCATGACATTGGTGTTTCGCGTCTTCGTCAGGATTGCTGCGGCGGCGGTGGTGATGGCCGGTCTTTCGGCAGTCGGTGGCATTGGTGCGGTTCTGTCCGCGCAGCCTGCCTACGCCCAGTCGAACATCACGGTTCGCGGCAACAGCCGAATCGAGGCGGATGCGATCCGTGCGCACTTCGCGGTGGGTCCGGGCGAACGCCTCGACAGCGCCAAGATCGACGAGGCCGTCAGGAATCTTTACGCGACTGGCCTGTTCCAGGACGTGTCGGTGACCCGTACCGGTGGTGGTCTGGTCGTCACCGTCGTCGAGAACTCGGTCATCAATCGCGTTTCCTTCGAGGGCAACAAGAAGATCAAGGACGCGACGCTCACTGCTGAGGTGCAGTCGAAGTCCCGCGGCCCGTTCAGCCAGACACTCGTTCAGAACGACGTTCAGCGCATCCTGGAGCTTTACCGTCGCGGTGGCCGCTATGACGCAACCGTCGAGCCGCAGATCATTTCGCGCCCGAACGGCCGTGTCGACCTGATCTTCGCGATCAACGAGAACGACAAGAGCAAGATCTCGGCGATCGAGTTTGTCGGCAACAATGCATTCTCCGATTCGCGTCTTCGCGACGAGATGACGACGACCGAATCGAACTTCCTGAGCTGGCTGAAGACGTCCGATGTCTACGATCCGGACCGCATCAACGCGGACCTCGAACTCGTTCGTCGTTTCTACCTGAGCAAGGGCTATGCGGACTTTCGCGTGGTCGGCTCGGAAGTGAACTTCAGCGAGCCGGACAATGCATTCGTGATCACCGTCACGGTCGAGGAAGGTCCGGTCTATCGGTTCGGCAAAGTCGACATCGAGTCGAACGTGGCCGATATCGATGCCACGACCCTTCGTGGCGCCATTGTCGGCGGTGAAGGCGAGGTCTACAGCGCGACGGACGTCGAGAAGACGGTCGAGAACATGTCTGTCGAGCTCGCGACATCGGGCTACGCCTTCGCCCAGGTCCGTCCACGCGGCTCGCGGGACTACGAGAACCACATCGTTTCGGTGACTTACTCCGTCGAGGAAGGTGCGCGCGTCTACGTCGAACGCATCAATATCCGCGGCAACACCCGCACACGTGACTATGTGATCCGTCGCGAATTCGACCTGTCGGAGGGCGACGCCTACAATCAGGCGATGATCAACCGCGCGGAGAAGCGTCTGAATCGTCTCGGTTTCTTCAAAACGGTCCGCATCACGTCCGAGCCGGGCTCGTCGCCTGATCGTCTGATCGTCAACGTGGACGTGGAAGACCAGCCGACCGGCGACTTCGGTATCTCGGGTGGCTATTCGACGGCCGACGGCCTGATCGGCGAAGTCTCGATCGCTGAGAAGAACCTGCTTGGCCGTGGGTATTACGCGAAGGCCGGTGTGACGTTCGGCGAGAAGACGCGCGGCGTCGATTTCAGCTTCACCGACCCGTATTTCCTGGGGCGCCGTCTGTCGGCCGGCTTCGACCTCTATGCGAAGAAACGCGAGGAGACGAGCTACTCATCGTACAGTCTCGATACGGTCGGTGGCGCTCTACGTCTTGGTCTGCCGATCACCGACAATCTGAATTTCGGCGTCAACTATCAGCTCTATTCGCGCGACGTGAAGCTGGACTCGCGTTTGACGGACGGTTGTTTCACCAACAGCAGCGGTATCGCTGTGGGGCCGGATGGGGTGACCCCCTGCGCCGCTGGTCTGGATCCCCGAGAGGCATCGATCGCGTTGAAGGAGTCTGAGGGGCAGACTCTGACCTCGCTCGCCGGTTATTCGATCAACTGGAATTCGCTCGATAGCGTCCAGAATCCTCGTGATGGTCTCCGCATCGAGTTCCGTCAGGATTTCGCCGGCCTCGGCGGTGACTCCGAGTTCCTGCGGACGACTTTCGATGCCCGGTACTATCATGAGCTTCCGTGGGACATGGTGGGCCTGATTCGTGGTCAGGCTGGACATGTGCTGGGATGGGGTGACGACGATCTCCGCGTCCTTGACCATTTCATGAAGGGCCCTGATCTCGTTCGCGGCTTCAAGACCAACGGTATCGGTCCGCGCGACGCTCTTACGGACGATCCGCTCGGCGGCACCGTATACGCTGGCCTCTCGGGAGAGATTCAGTTCCCACTGCCGTACATCCCGAAGGATATTGGCCTGAAGGGTGCTGTGTTTGCTGACGCAGGTACCTTGCTGGATTACGAGGGAATCACGTCCTTCGACTCGGGCGGCACGACGCAGTTTCTTGATGTCGAAGGCGACAGCGGAGACATCCGCTCCTCGGTCGGTGTATCGATTATGTGGCAATCTCCGATGGGTCCGCTGCGCTTTGATTACGCCTGGGTCCTCAGCAAGGACGACGCGGACGAGGAGCAGGCGTTCCGCTTCTCGGGCGGCACTCGGTTCTGATCGCGACCTCCGCGCGGCTTGCCCGCGCGGAGCGTCCCTATGGGGGACTGAATGGGCGACCCCCGATTTTTCCCCGAACCCGAACGACTTTCGGTGGCGAGGATCGCTTCGATCACCGGCGCGGAGTTGCGCGGCGATGAGACTCGCACGGTCAGTGGTATCGCCCCGCTCGAGCGTGCCGCCGCGACCGATCTGACCTTCCTCGAGAACAAGTCCTACACGGCGGCATTCCGGACGACGCGCGCGGGTGCGTGTTTCGTCCATCCGGATCTAGCCGATCAGGCGCCCGAGGGTCTGGTTCTTCTTGTCTCGAGGGAGCCGTATCGTGCCTTCGCCCATGCGGCCGGCACGCTGTTTCCGTCCGCCCTGCGGCCTTCACCCGTCTTCGGCGGCGTTGGGATTGGCCCCGGTGCACATGTCCATCCCGATGCGCGCCTTGAGGACGGGGTCACGGTCGAGCCCGGTGCGGTGATCGGGCCGCGCGCCGAGATCGGCGCCGGAACGCTCGTCGGCGCGAATGCAGTGATAGGCGCCGATGTCCGGATCGGCCGCGATTGCACGATCTCGGCGGGCGCGAGTGTCACCCATGCGTTGCTGGGTAATCGGGTAATCGTGCATCCAGGCACCAGGATTGGTCAGGACGGCTTCGGTTTCGCGATGGGGCCGCGCGGCCATCTCAAAGTCCCGCAGATCGGCCGCGTGATCATTCAGGATGATGTCGAGATCGGCGCCAATGCCTGCATCGATCGCGGCGCGAACCGCGATACGATCGTGGGTGAGGGTACCAAGATCGATAATCTGGTGCAGATCGCGCATAACGTCGTGATCGGCCGCCATTGCATCATCGTTTCGCAAACGGGTATCTCCGGTAGCACTGTCCTGGGGGATTTCGTGGTTCTGGGAGGCCAAGTGGGCACTGTTGGCCATATCGAAATCGGTTCCGGCGCTCAGGTCGGCGCGAAGGGCGGTGTGATGAACAATGTGCCGCCTGGCGCCCGCTATGGCGGCTTTCCAGCGCAGCCGCTACGCGCTTGGCTCAAGGAGACAGCCGTTCTGCGACGGTTGGCCAGGGAGCAAAAAGGCAAGGGCACCCCAGAAGGGGGAGACAAGGAAGGTGATGCGTGACGTCTGATGAGACCGTGACAGGCGAAGTGCTCGGTTCAGTCGATATTCGCCGGCTGCTCGAACTCCTGCCGCATCGCTATCCGTTTCTTCTCGTCGACAAGATCGTCGAGATGCGCGGCGATCAATCCTGCATCGGCATCAAGAACGTCACCGCGAACGAGCCGCAGTTCACCGGACATTTTCCAGACGCCCCGATCATGCCCGGCGTCCTGATCATCGAAGGTATGGCGCAGACTGCCGGCGCGCTTTGCGTCTGGTCGTCGGGTACAGCCCGGCCGCCGCTCGTCTATTTCATGACCATCGACAAGGCCAAGTTCCGCAAGCCGGTCGTGCCGGGTGATCGCCTCGAATACCACATGAGCAAGGTAAAGAGCCGTGCCCGGATGTGGTGGTTCAAGGGAGAGGCCAAGGTCGATGGCGTGACCGTCGCCGAGGCTGAGGTGTCCGCCATGCTGGTCGATCAGGATCAATGAGTCATATTCACGCGACTGCCATCATCGAAGACGGAGCTAGGCTCGGCGCGGATATCCGCATTGGACCTTATTGCATCATCGGTCCCAACGTCGTTCTTGGCGACGGTGTCATTCTGCATGCTCATGTCGTGGTCGCGGGGCACACCACGATCGGGGCCCGCACTCAGCTCTACCCGTTCGCATCGATCGGACAGCCGCCACAGGACCTGAAGTTCCGTGGCGAGATTTCCACGCTCGTCATCGGCGAGGACTGCACGATCCGTGAAGGCGTGACCATGAATCCCGGTACGGCCGGCGGCGGTCTGGAAACGATCGTGGGTAACCGCTGCACTTTCCTGACCGGATCCCATGTCGGGCACGACACCAAAGTCGGCAGCGACGTGATCCTGTCGAACAATGTCATGCTGGCCGGACACGTGACGGTCGGCGATTTCGTCATCATGGGCGGCGGCGCGGCGGTCATCCAGTTCGCGCGAGTCGGGTCCCACGCTTTCGTCGGCGGGCTGACGGGTATCGAGAACGATCTCATCCCTTACGGTCTCGCGACCGGAAATCGCGCCAGGCTCGACGGCCTCAATCTCGTCGGCCTGCGCCGGCGTAATTTCGATCGCGATGCCGTCAACGTACTGCGCCGAGCCTATCGCGAACTCTTCGCGCCCGAAGGCACCCTGAAAGAGCGTGTGGAGGATGTCGCGACGACATTCGCCGATACGCCGCTCGTCCAGGAGATCGTCGACTTCATCCGGGCCGGTGGCGATCGCGCGATCTGCACGCCGCGCATCGCAGAACGCCCGGATGCCGCCTGAAACCGGAAGCGCTCCGGTTCCCGCCGGAACGCCTCTGGCGATCGTCTGCGGCTCGGGAGCATTTCCGCTCGCGGTCGCAGAGATTGCAGCACGACAGCGCCCGGTTTTCCTCATAGGGCTACAAGGGGCGGCCGATTCCGCCATCGCTCACTACCCTCATGGTTGGATCCGGATGGGCCAACTCGGAAGGCTCATTGATCTCGCGAGATCCGCTGACTGTAAGGACATACTTTTCGTCGGTGGCGTCACGCGTCCTTCCGGTTTGTCGGATGGATGGCCTGATCTTGCTCTCCTTCGCCAGATACCTCGCCTTCTTCGAGGTTTTCGCGGTGGCGACGACCGCCTGCTGAAGGTCGTCGCGGATGTCATGACGGACGCCGGCCTCCGCGTTGTTGGCGTCGCCGAGGTCGCGCCGGATTTGATGGCCCGAACCGGGGTGCTCGCCGGCAAAACTCCTGGCGCCGCGACGCTGGATGATGTCTGCCTGGGGCTGGACGTGCTCGATGCCATATCGCCCTACGATGTCGGACAGAGCACTGCGGTCGCAGATGGGCGCGTCCTAGCGATCGAGGCTGCGGAAGGAACGGACCTCATGATCGCTCGCATCGCTGAGCTGAGAGCCTCGGGCAAACTGCGTCTCGGCAAGAGAAGAGGCGTGTTGGTCAAGGGAGCCAAGCGAGGACAGGATCTGAGGCTTGATACGCCCGCGCTCGGTCCGAAGACCATTGACGGAGTCGCCGCCGCGGGGTTGAGCGGGATTGCCGTGGTCGCGGGCGAGGTCATGATCATCGAGGTGGATGCGGTCACCAAAGCCGCCGAGCGTCATGGCCTCTTCATCTTCGGGATGGAGCGGCGGAAGCCATGACCCGGCCGCTCTCGATTTTCATCGTCACGGGCGAACATTCGGGAGATCAGCTGGGTGCTGCGCTGATGCGATCGCTGCGCACCTTGGCCGGTGCAGATACTGTATTTCGCGGTGTCGGCGGACATAGGATGGCGGAGCAGGGGCTGTCCAGCCTGTTTCCGCTGGAGGATATCGCCGTCATGGGCTTTGGCCCGGTCATTCAGCGGCTTCCGTTGCTTCTGAGGAGGATCCGAGAGACGGCGGACGCGATTATCGCAGACCAGCCCGACGTCCTGGTCATCATCGACAGCCCCGACTTCACGCATCGCGTCGCGCGCAAGGTAAGGGCCGCGATTCCCCGCCTGCCGATCATCGACTACGTATCGCCGACCGTCTGGGCCTGGCGGCCCGGACGAGCAAAGAAGATGACGGCCTATGTCGATCACGTGCTGGCCTTGCTGCCGTTCGAGCCGGAAGTACATAGGCGCCTTGGCGGTCCCGCCTGTACCTATGTCGGCCACCCCCTGATCGAAAAACTCGATGTCCTCCAGCCGAAACAGGGCGAACGAGCCGACATATCGGAAGGCGTGCATCTGATCCTTTTGCCCGGCAGCAGGCGTTCCGTCGTCCAGCGGCATCTTTCGCTGTTTCGCGACGTGAGCGAACGGCTGCCGGACACGGCGACGATCGTCCTGCCGACGACCCCGCGACTTGCCGGGGAAATCGAGGAACTGACTGCCGGATGGAAGCGGCGACCCCGAGTCGTTACGGACGAAGCTGAGAAATGGGCGGCCTTCCGGCGTGCCAATGTCGCTCTCGCCTCATCCGGAACGGTGACGCTGGAACTCGCGCTCTCCGGGGTGCCGATGATCGGCATCTACGCGCTGGAGCCTCTCGCTCGCCTGCTGAAATCCATTCTCCCCATTACCGCTCCGCATATCCTTCTACCGAACCTTATTCTCGGATCGCGGGTCATTCCCGAGCTTGTCGGCCCTGAAATCACGGTCCAGAGCGTGGCCGATGCGCTCAAGCCGTTGATGACGGATACGCCGGAGCGACGTGCCCAAATGGAGGCTTTGGGTAGGATGGAAGAGATCATGATCGTCGCCGAGCCTCCCAGCGTCGGAGCCGCGCGGGTCGTGCTCGATCTGGCGGGGACGCCCCGGTGAATGCCCTCATTCTGCCCGGGCTCGGAAATTCCGGTCCCTCTCACTGGCAGAGCTGCTGGGAGAAGGAGATCGTTGGCGCTCGCCGCGTGGAACTCGGCGATTGGGACGCTCCCGATCCCGCCGTCTGGATCGCGCGCCTCGACGATGCGGTCTCGAACGCCGGTCCGGATGCCGTGCTCATCGCGCACAGCCTGAGCTGCTCGCTGGTCGCCCATTGGGCGCGCCGTCCACGTCCGATACGCGCGGCTATGCTCGTTGCCCCGGCCGATGTCGATTCAAGGGACCGGACGCCCGAGCCCGCATGGACCTTCGCGCCCATGCCTTTGGAACGCCTGCCGTTTCCGGCCCTCCTCGTATCGAGCAGCAACGATCCATACGTCTCGATCGACAGGGCCAAAACGTTTGCGGGCGCCTGGGGCGCCCGCTTTGTCGATATCGGCGATAAGGGTCACATCAACGGCGACAGCGAACTCGGCGGTTGGGCCGAGGGCAAGGCGCTCCTCGACGACCTGCTGTCGCTCTAGCCGCGCTTGTCGATCGGAATGTACGGACGCTCGACTTCGCCTTTGTAGAGCTGGCGCGGGCGTCCGATCCGCTGCTCCGGATCTTCGATCATTTCCTTCCACTGCGCGATCCAGCCGACGGTGCGGGCGACCGAGAACAGCACGGTGAACATGGAAGTCGGGAAGCCCATCGCGCGCAGCGTGATGCCCGAATAGAAGTCGATGTTCGGGTAGAGCTTGCGCTCGATGAAATACTCGTCCTTGAGCGCTACCTGCTCGAGCTCGACGGCGACCTCGAGCAGCGGGTCGTCCTTGCGGCCGAGCTCGGCGAGCACTTCGCGCGAGGTCTGCTGCATGATCTTGGCGCGCGGATCGTAGTTCTTGTAGACGCGGTGACCGAAGCCCATCAGGCGGAACGGATCGTTCTTGTCCTTGGCGCGGTTGACGAATTCCGGGATGCGCTTCGCATCGCCAATCTCCTCCAGCATCTTCAGCGCCGCTTCGTTGGCGCCGCCGTGAGCGGGACCCCAGAGGCAGGCAACGCCGGCCGCGATGCAGGCGAACGGGTTTGCGCCCGACGAACCCGCGAGGCGCACCGTCGAGGTCGAGGCGTTCTGCTCGTGATCGGCATGGAGCGTGAAGATCCGGTCGAGCGCACGGGCGAACACCGGGTTCACGACGTAATCCTCGCACGGCACGGCGAAGCACATCTGCAGGAAGTTCGCCGCGTAATCGAGGTCGTTCCGCGGATAAATGAAGGGCTGGCCGATATGGTATTTATAGGCCATCGCCGCGAGCGTCGGAACCTTCGCGATCAGCCGGATGGAGGCGATCTCGCGTGCCATCGGGTCGGTTATGTCGGTCGAGTCGTGATAGAACGCGGCCATCGCGCCGACGCTTGCGACCATCACGGCCATCGGATGCGCGTCGCGGCGGAAGCCGGTGAAGAAGCGCGTCATCTGCTCGTGCACCATGGTGTGGCGCGTGACGCGGGTCTTGAAATCTTCCTTCTGCGCCGGCGTCGGCAGATCGCCGTAGAGCAGCAGATAGCAGCATTCGATGAAGTCGCCGCCCTCGGCGACGTCGTCGATCGGGTAGCCGCGATAGCGGAGGATGCCGGCGTCGCCGTCGATATAGGTGATCGTCGACTGGGTGCTGGCGGTAGAGGTGAAGCCGGGGTCGTAGGTGAACATTCCCGTCTGCGCGTAGAGCTTGGAAATGTCTATGACATCTGGACCCGTCGAGCCCTCGTAGACCGGGAATTCGTGGGACTTATTGTCAACAATCAGCGTCGCCGATTTCCCGCTCATACGCGTACCCCTTATCGGTGAGGAAGGAGCAATCCGATGCCATGGATTTGCCCTTTTTTGCTAAGGCAAATCAAAGCCTCCCGCAAGCCGCGCAATCATGACCGTCGGCTAAACCGCTTGATCCGCTAGGCGTGCGAGGCTTTCGTCCCGACCCAGGATCGCCAACACTTCGAAGATCGGAGGGGAGACCATTTTCCCAGTCGTGGCCGCGCGAAGCGGCTGCGCGACCTGTCCCAGCTTGGCTCCCTCGGCCGTCGCGAATTCGCGAACTGCTGACTCTGCTTCCTCCGCGGACCAGGTGTCGAGCGCCCGGAGCCGCTCTGTGAGGCGCTTCAGGAGGTCGCGTGTACCGGGCTGCGACAACGCCTGTTGCGCTTTATCGTCGAGCGCCAAAGGACGGTCGACGAGCAGGAAGCTGGCATTGTCGAGAAGCTCGTTGAAGTTCTTCGAACGCTCCTTCATGGACGGCAGTGCCGCGCGGAAGCTGTCCCATAGGCCTGCATCCAGCTTTGCTTTGGCCGCGGGTCCGCCCTGCAAATATGGAAGAGCCGCCGCGAACTGCTCTACCAACTCGTCATCCGGCGTGGCGCGGACGTAATGACCGTTGAGATTCTCCAGCCTGTCGTAATCGAAGCGCGACGGCGAGCGTCCGACGGCATCCAGTCCGAAAGCCGCGATCATCTCCTCGGTCGAGAAGATCTCCTGGTCCTTGTGCGACCAGCCGAGGCGAACGAGGTAATTACGGAGCGCGGCGGGCATGTAGCCCATCTCGCGATAGGCCTCGACGCCGAGTGCGCCATGGCGCTTCGACAGCTTGGCGCCGTCCGGACCGTGAATCAGCGGGATATGCGCCATGTGCGGCACTTTCCAGCCGAGCGCATTGTAGATCTGGATCTGGCGCGCGGCATTGGTGAGGTGGTCGACGCCGCGGATAACGTCCGTGATGCCCATGTCGTGGTCGTCGATGACGACGGCGAGCATATAGGTCGGGGTGCCGTCCGAGCGCAGCAGAACGAGGTCGTCGAGATCGGCGTTCGGGAAGGTGACAGTGCCCTGGACGGCGTCCTCGACGACCGTGTCGCCGGCATTCTCGACGCGCAGCCGGATGACGGGAGCTATGTCAGCGGGGGCCTCTGACGGATCGCGATCGCGCCAGCCCCCGTCGTAGCGAGGCGGCTTGCCGGCCGCGAGCGCATTGGCGCGCATCGCGTCGAGCTCCTCCACCGTATCGTAGGCCCGGTAAGCCTTGCCGGTCGCGAGCAACTGATCGACCACCTCTCGATGGCGGTCGGCGCGCGAGAACTGGAAGACAGGATCGCCGTCCCAGTCGAGACCGAGCCAGGTCAGGCCGTCCAGGATGGCGTCGATCGCTTCCTGGGTCGAGCGAGCACGGTCCGTATCCTCGATGCGCAGCAGCATCTTGCCGCCCTTCGACTTGGCGAAGAGCCAGTTGAACAGGGCTGTGCGCGCTCCGCCGATATGGAGGAAGCCTGTCGGGGAGGGCGCGAAACGGACGACAACGGGATCGGACATGGGCGAATTTCGATTTCCAGGAAATGCCGGCCGGCATAGGCAGCGGCGCGCGGTCGTGTAGCATGATGGACGGGCTGAGGGGAACGGCTTGCGCCAGGGGCATCACGATCCGAACGATCGCGGGCGGGCAATTGCGGCGACGCAGACCCGGGCGCGCGCCTCCTCCGGTTTCGATCTCCGCGGCGCCATTGATGGGTTCTGGACCGGCTTTCACAAACTGCTGAGCGATGAACGCGATCGCGGCCGGTATTTCCTCTGGCTGCCGGTCTTCGCCATCGGCGGCGTGCTGACGTTCTTCGAAGCCGACACCGATCCAGCGCTATGGGCGGCGGTCTCGGCTTTTTCCGTCAGCCTGCTGGTCGCCTTCCTCGCGCGATCGAGGGAAGCCGGCTTTCTTCTGGCTGCAGCCGCCGTTGCGCTGAGCGGAGGATTTTTCGCCTCGGCCATGCGTGTCGAGATGATCAAGGCCCCGATCCTGCAGGCGACGACGCGGGGCTTGGCGACGGGGATCATCGAGAGCGTCGAACCACGCCCGCGCGGTCATCGGATCGTAATAGCGCTCGACTCTCTGTCCGATTTGTCCAAGGACGCGAGACCTGCGCGGGTTCGCGTGACGGTGGGAAATCTTGGCGGGGCGAGGGCGGGCAGCCGGGTGTCGCTCGAGGCATTGTGGCGGCCGCCGCCCGGACCCGTGAGGCCGGGCGGATACGATTTCGGCCGTGAGGCTTTCTTCAAGGGCATTGGCGCGGTCGGCAGCGATCCCGAAGCTCTGACTGTCCTGGCACCTGCACCGCTGACTTTCCGGCAGCGCGCCGCAATCTCGATCGACAATATTCGCAATCGGATCACATCCCGGATCGTCGCGACGGTGCCGGGCGACAGCGGAGCCATTGCCGCGGCGCTCGTGACCGGTCAGCGCGGCGAGATTTCGTCGGGCGCCAACGACGCGCTGAGGACGGCGGGCCTCTATCACGTGATTTCGATCTCCGGCCTGCACATGGCGCTGTTTGGCGGCACGCTGTTCGCTGTTGTCCGGTTCGCACTCACGCTCATCCCGGGGATCGGGCTGGGCAGGCCGATAAAGAAGTGGTCGGCAGTCGTCGCGTTGATTGGATCGGCTTTCTATCTCGCGCTGTCCGGAGGCGAGGTGGCAACGCAGCGCAGCTTCGTGATGGTGGCGTTCGTGTTCATGGCCGTCATCCTTGATCGACAGGCGGTCACGATGCGCAATCTCGCACTCGCTGCGCTGTGCGCCATTGTTCTGGTGCCTGAATCCGTGCTCGGACCGAGCTTTCAGATGTCGTTCGCCGCAGTGATGGCGATCGTAGCCTGGTATGAGGGGCGGTCGGCTGGAAAAGGTGAAGGCAGCAGTGGCGGGGGCCTGACCGGCTTCATTCATCGTCACTTTGCGGCGATCGTCGCGACCACCGTCGCGGCGACCGTGGCCACAGCGCCGTTCGGGACTTTTCACTTCCAGCGCATCGCGGTCCATGCGCTGCCGAGCAATCTTCTCGCTCTGCCGATCGTCAGCCTTCTGATCATGCCGTGGGCGCTGATCGGGCTCGTTCTCTATCCCGTTGGGCTCGACAGCGTGGCCTGGCAGATCATGGGATATGGGATCGGGCTTCTGCTGGTGATCTCGCGCGAGATCGCAACGTGGCCATATTCGACCGTGGTGGTGCCGGCCTTTTCAGGCTGGGCGGTTCTGGCGCTCGCCGGCGGGCTCTGCTGGCTTGCCATCTGGAGCACGAGGCTGCGCTGGCTCGGCATGATCCCGGTCGTGTTGGGCGTCATGCTCGCCGCGGATCCACCGCGTCCGGATATCTACGTGGACGCCGAGGGAAAGGCCGTCGCGGTCCGTGGGCCGGACGGGACGCTCGATCTGGCAGGAGTGAGATTCGCGAGCTTCGCCGCCGAAAATTGGCTGGCTGCCGACGGAGATAGCCGGTCCGTCCGGGACAAGAGCGCATCCGATGGCGTACGTTGCGATCGTCTCGGCTGCGCCATGCGGTCGCGGGACGGACGTTGGGTCTCGCTGACGTGGAGTTATGCCGGCCTCCGGGAGGATTGCCGGCGGGCTGCCATAGTCATTACGCGGCTGATCGCTCCACCTGGCTGCCGGGATACCGCTCTCGTGATCGATGGGCGCGACCTGGCCGAGGATGGAGCCATCACGGTCTCCTTGAGGGAAGGCGGCCTGCCGGCGATGACCCGCTCTCGCGGTCTCGGGGTTCGGGCCTGGCATGCCGAGCGAAGGGTCCCGGACGGTCCGCCCTTCGTCCAGCCACCCCAACAGAGCGAAGTGTTGTCTAGAAATATAGACATGTCATCCGGTGCGTTTGTCGAAGATTCCGAAAGCACTGACGATGGTCTGTGACAACGTGCCAAGGCTGTCATCAACCTGTCATCCAGCCTTCCTACAAGCGCCCCGACCGCAGCGACCAAGTCTCTGCGAGTAAGCCCCGTCGCGACATCGTGGTGGGCGCCACCCAACACAGGAGAGGCAAGATGAAGCACGTCGCTCAAAACGCGCTCAAGTCCGCCGTGATCGTTGCTGCCGCCCTCGTGGCCGCCGCTGCGGCGCAGGCTCAGGAAATCACCGGCGCTGGCGCGTCGTTCCCGGCCCCGATCTACGCCAAGTGGGCCGATGCTTATAAGACCAAGACCGGCGTTTCCCTGAACTATCAGTCGATCGGTTCGGGCGGCGGCATCAAGCAGATCAAGGCGAAGACGGTCACCTTCGGTGCGTCCGACGCCCCGCTGAAGCCGGAAGAGCTCGATCAAGCCGGCCTGATCCAGTTCCCGACCGTCATCGGCGGCGTGGTTCCGGTCGTCAACCTTGAAGGCGTTTCGAACCTCGCTCTCGACGGCGCGACCCTCGCCAACATCTTCCTTGGCACCGTCAAGACCTGGAACGATCCGGCCATCGCCAAGCTGAACCCGGGCGCCAAGCTCCCCGACACGGCAATCGCCGTCGTCCGTCGTTCGGACGGTTCGGGCACGAACTTCCTCTTCACCGACTATCTCTCGAAGGTTTCGCCGACGTTCAAGGACAAGGTCGGTGCCGCTACCTCCGTCGAATGGCCGGTTGGCATCGGCGCCAAGGGCAACGAAGGCGTCGCCAACACCGTCAAGCAGACGCAGGGCGCGATCGGCTACGTCGAATACGCCTATGCTCTCGAGAACAAGATGCCGACCGCCTCGCTCGTGAACGCTGCCGGCAAGACGGTTTCTCCGACCTCGGACGCTTTCTCGGCTGCGGCCGCGAACGCCGACTGGTCGAAGGCTCCGGGTAACTACCTGATCCTGACCAACCAGCCGGGTGATGGCAGCTGGCCGATCACGGGCGCTACCTTCATCCTGATGTACAAGCAGCCGGTTGATGCGAAGGCCGCGGGCGAAGCCCTGAAGTTCTTCGACTGGGCCTATGCTGCCGACGGCGATAAGCTCGCCGACGACCTGCACTACGTCGTCCTGCCGGACGCCGTTGTTGCCGGCATCAAGAAGCAGTGGACGAACGACATCAAGGTCGAAGGCAAGCCGCTCTTCGGCGGCTGATCCGAACACGATCTGCGGGACCGCCTCCGGGCGGTCCCGCCTTCCGCTTAAGGGATGGGGATTGAAATGGCGGAGATCAGTTTGACGGACGTGGCTTTGGGAGACGACCGGCAGAAAGTGCTTCGCCGGTTCACGCTAGCGGACGTCCTGTTTCACCGCTCGACGCAGGCCGCGGCGATCCTGGTCCTGGTGATCCTCGGCGGCGTGATGATGTCGCTTGTCGTGGGCTCGATGCCGGCAATTCGCGCCTTCGGCTTCGGCTTCCTGACTACGGAGAGCTGGAATCCGGTCACCGAAAAATTCGGCGCTCTCGCCCCGATCTACGGCACCATCGTTACATCGCTCATTGCCATGCTGATCGCCGTGCCACTGGGCATCGGCATCGCGATCTTCCTTACCGAACTCTGCCCCCCGATGTTCCGCCGCCCGATCGGCATTGCTATCGAGCTTCTCGCCGGCATCCCATCGATCATCTACGGCATCTGGGGCTTCTTCGTTTTCGCGCCGTTCCTGCAGCAGACGCTCCAGCCCTGGCTGATCAACGCCACCAAGCATATTCCGGTCCTGTCCAGCCTTTTCGCCGGCCCGCCCTACGGTATCGGCATTCTCACCGCGAGCCTGATCCTGGCGATCATGGTTCTGCCGTTCATCACCTCGATCACCCGCGACGTCTTCGAGACGGTCCCGCCGGTGCTCAAGGAAGCTGCCTACGGCGTCGGATGCACCACTTGGGAAGTCGTCAAGAACGTGGTGCTTCCGTACACGCGGATCGGTGTGGTCGGCGGCATCATGCTTGGCCTCGGCCGCGCGCTCGGCGAGACCATGGCGGTCACCTTCGTCATCGGCAACGCGCACAGGATCTCGGAATCGCTGTTGCAGCCCGGCACGACGATCTCGGCCACGATCGCCAACGAGTTCACCGAAGCTATCGGCGACGTCTATACAAGCTCGCTGATCGCACTCGGCCTGATCCTCTTCATCATCACATTCATCGTTCTCGCCTGCGCGCGCCTGATGCTGCTGCGCCTCGAGAAGATGTCGGGAGGCTGAGACCATGGACCTCTACGCAGGACGTCGCGTCCGCAACAAGATCTACATGACGCTGTCGCTCGCGGCTGCCGTCATCGGCCTCGGCTGGCTCGTTCTGATCCTCGGGGCGTTGCTCTGGAATGGCTTCGCCGGCCTGAGCCTTGCCGTGTTCACGGAATCGACGCCTCCGCCTCCGGGCAATGGCGGCGGTCTCGCAAACGCCATCGTCGGCAGCCTGATCATGACCGGGATCGCCGTGGTGATCGGTACTCCGATCGGAATCCTGGCCGGTACCTACATGGCCGAATACGGTCGTCACACGACGCTGACGACAGTGGTGCGTTTCATCAACGACATTCTCCTGTCGGCGCCGTCCATTGTCATCGGCCTGTTCATCTACGAGCTGTTCGTCGCCACGATGGGGCACTTCTCGGCGATTGCCGGCGCGGCCGCGCTCGCGGTCATTGTGATCCCGGTCGTCGTCCGGACGACGGAAGACATGCTGCTTCTGGTGCCGAACCAGCTTCGCGAAGCATCGTCCGCCCTGGGTGCGCCGCGCTGGCTGGTCATCCGCAAGGTCGCGTACCGCGCGGCCCGCGCGGGCATGACCACCGGCGTTCTCCTCGCGATCGCCCGTATCTCCGGCGAGACGGCGCCGCTGCTGTTCACCTCGCTGAACAACCAGTTCTGGAGCACGAATCTCAATGCGCCGATGGCCAGCCTTCCGGCGACCATCTTCTCGTTCGCCCTCAGCCCCTACGAGGGCTGGCAGCAGCTTGCCTGGTCGGGCGCTCTTCTCATCACCTTCGCCGTGCTGAGCCTCAGCATCGCGGCACGAATCCTCACGTCCCGGAGCGGGTCATGACCGAACAGCTTGTAGCCGAAACCGCTGACACCACGGCCGCCCAGCCGTCGATCGGATCGACGGTCAACCGGGTCACCAATCGTCGCGAGAAGGTTTCGATCCGCAATATGCGGTTCTACTACGGCGAGCACGAGGCCCTGAAGACGGTCAACCTTCCGCTCTACGAGAACACCGTCACGGCGTTCATCGGCCCGTCGGGCTGCGGAAAGTCGACGCTGCTGCGCGTCCTGAACCGCATCTACGAGCTCTATCCGAACCAGCGCGCCGAGGGCGAGGTTCTGCTCGATGGCAAGAACATCCTCGACCCGCGCCAGGACCTTAACCTGCTGCGCGCGCAGATCGGCATGGTGTTCCAGAAGCCGACCCCGTTCCCGATGACGATCTTTGACAACGTCGCATTCGGCATCAAACTCTACGAGAAGCTGCCGAAGTCGGAGCTCGAGGATCGTGTGGTCTCGGCGCTGAAGCGCGCCGGCCTGTGGTCGGAGGTCAAGGACAAGCTGAACGCCTCCGGCCTCAGCCTCTCCGGCGGTCAGCAGCAGCGTCTCTGCATCGCCCGCGGCGTCGCCGTGAAGCCGGAAGTCATCCTGCTCGACGAGCCGTGCTCGGCACTCGATCCTATCTCGACCGGCAAGATCGAGGAGCTGATCGGGGAGTTGAAGAGCGAGTACACGATCATCATCGTGACCCATAACATGCAGCAGGCCGCGCGCGTGTCGGAGTTCACGACCTTCATGTATCTCGGCTCCGTCATCGAATTCGACACCACCGAGAAGGTGTTCACGAATCCGAGCCAGCAGAAGACGCAGGATTACATCACCGGCCGCTTCGGCTGATTATTCCATGTCCCGGAAGCGGCAAAGCCGCTGTCCGGGATCCATACTCCGCGGCGCTTGCGGTTTGTATGGATTCCGGGCTCGACGCTTCGCGTCGCCCCGGAACACAAGTGGCGCCGAGCCGTTGGGCTCCAAAGGCAATTGTGTTATGCCGCGCCCATGACGGACATCCTGGACATCGAGCGCCCGGTCCTTGAGACGCCAGGTGGCGCCAAGAAGGTGCTTCTCCATTCCTGCTGCGCCCCGTGCTCGGGCGAGGTGATGGAGGCGATGCTCGCGTCCGGGATCGACTACACGATCTATTTCTACAATCCGAACATCCATCCCGAGCGCGAATATCTGCTGCGCAAGGACGAGAACATTCGCTTCGCCGAGAAGCATAATGTTCCGTTCGTCGATGCCGATTATGACAAGGACAATTGGTATGCTCGCGCCAAAGGCATGGAATGGGAGCCGGAACGCGGCGCCCGCTGCACGATGTGCTTCGACATGCGCTTCGAGCGGACCGCGCTCTACGCTCACGAGAACGGCTTTCCGGTCATCACGTCCTCGCTCGGTATCTCGCGCTGGAAGGACATGAATCAGATCAACGGCTGCGGCCGGCGTGCGGCGGCGCGCTACGAGGGCCTGACCTACTGGGAATACAATTGGCGCAAGGGCGGTGGCTCCTCGCGGATGATCGAGATCTCGAAGCGCGAAGAATTCTACCAGCAGGAATATTGCGGCTGCGTCTATTCTCTGAGAGACACCAACATCTCCCGCCGCGAACGCGGCCGCGAGCCTATCAAGCTCGGCGTGATGTACTACGGCAAGGATGCTGACGGACAGGGCGGCAAGTAACGGCTCAGTCGATGCCGAGCAGCACGATCAGCCCGTAGCTCAGCACGCCGATAATTCCCAAGGACAGGATAGCGGCGGCCAGTACGCGGCCGCCTACGCGCGTCAGCGATCGGATATCAGCGCTCAGTCCGAGCCCGGCCATCGAAATGACGGCGAGTGCCGAGGAGATGCCCGACAGGACCGGCAGCGCGCCCTCGGGAATGAAACCGAAGGACCGCGCGGCCAACATCACCAGGAATCCGGCGATGAACCACGGCAGCAAATGCGCGAGGTCCGGTCGGCGCTGTTCCTTCTCTCGGTATAGCAGGCCAAGCGTCGCGATGACCGGGCCGAGCATCAGGACGCGGACCAGTTTGACCAGGGTGCCGATCTGCAAGCTCGCGGCAGAGACCGGAGCCGTCGCGGCGAGAACCTGCGGAACGGCGTAGACGGTCAGACCGGCGAAGACGCCGTACTGGTTCGCGGACCAGCCGAGCGCAGGGACGAGCAGCGGAAGCAACAGAACCCCGGCGACGCCCAAAATGGCGGTGAAGGCTATCGAACAGGCAACGTCTCGGCCTTCGGCGTGGATGACCGGAGCGGTCGCTGCAATCGCGGAATTGCCGCAGATCGAATTCCCGCAGGCGATCAGCATAGCAAGCGTGCTCTTCAGGCCCAGCAGTCTCCCGACGCCGTAGCTCAGCGGTATCGACAGTCCGACTACCAGCACGATGCCGAGTAGAAGCATCGGGCCCGCCGCGAGCGCTGCAGCGGGATCGATCGAGGCACCGAGCAGCACAACCGCGATCTCAAGGACGGTCTTCGACGAAATGCAGATGCCACGGTCGAAGCGTCGGCCGAGGCGAATTGAACTGCGGATCACGACACCGAGGATGATCGCGACAGGCAGCGCGTCGAGCCAGGCCCGCCCCAGAATAGCGGTCTCGATCGCAGACAACATCGCGGCAGCGCACGCGACCGCCACGCACAGAATGAGCCCGGGAAGGGCGTTGCCGGTGCCGGTTCGAACGTCCGACGCATGATCCGCTATTGCCATTCCGAGAATGTGGAATGGCATCTCTGTTCAATCCATCGACAAATATCGTATATTCCGTTCGAAAAAATCGAACGATGACCCTGGATCAGCTCCGCATCTTCATCGCCGTCGCCGATCGGGAGCACTTGACCGGCGCTGCCGAGGCTTTGAACATGACGCCGTCTGCTGTCAGCCATGCCATCCGCGCGCTCGAGGAACGGCATGGGGCCGAACTGTTTCATCGCGTCGGGCGGCGCATAGAACTGGCGGAAGCAGGGAGGGTGTTTCTTCCGGCGGCGAAGGCGACCCTCGCGCAGGCACAGAGCGCGGAACTGGCGCTTGCCGAGCTCGGCGGAATGAAGCGCGGACGCCTCGCGGTTCACGCCAGCCAGACCATTGCCAGCTATTGGGTGCCGGAACTGCTCGTCCGGTTCCACGATGCCTATCCGGGGGTCTATGTCAGTCTGGCTGTCGGCAATACGACGGAGGCCGTTCGCGCGGTCGTTGAGGGTTCGGCCGATGTCGGCTTCGTCGAAGGCGACGTGGACGAGCCGGTGCTCGCGATGAAATCCGTCGCGTCGGACCAACTGATCGTCGTCGTTTCGCCGGATCACCACTGGGCGGACGGGCGGCTACTCAAGCCTGACGATCTCCGACATGGGCGCTGGGTCATGCGCGAGCAGGGGTCAGGCACAAGGGCGCTGTTCGAGGACGCCCTGGAAGCGATAGGCATCCCGCGCCAGGAACTCGATGTCTCGCTCTCGCTGCCGTCGAACGAGGCGGTACGGGCCGCCGTGCAGGCCGGGAAATTGGCCGGCGTGATGTCCGAGATGGTCGCCGCGAACGATCTGGAGGCAGGACGGCTGGCCAGAGCGGGCATTGATCTGCCCGCCCGCATGTTCTGGATGCTCTGGCACAAGGAACGCTACCGCACGAAGGCCGCCAGGGCGCTCGAGGCCCTGATCCCGAAGCCTAGCCGAGAAAATCCAGCACAGCGGTCAAAAACGCCTCGGGCGCCTCGACATTGATGATGTGCGAGCCGCGCAGAATGACGCCCTTCGCGTTCGGGATGCGGCTGACGATGAAGGCTGCCTCAGCGGGCGTCGTGCCCTGGTCCTCGGCTCCGACCACGACCAGGGTCGGCGCCGTGATGGCGCGGATGGTCTCGCGCTGGTCCATGTCGCGCATGGCGGAGCACGAGCCCGAGAAGCCGTCGACCGTCGTCTGCAGGAACTGCTCACGGATCTCGCCGACCTTGTCGCCGCTGTTCTTCAGGAAGTCCGGCGTGAACCAGCGCTGCATGGTCGGTGCCGCGAGCACTTCCATGCCGCGACTCTGCGCGGTCTTGATGCGGCCGTCCCACAGTTCCGGCGGACCCATGAAGGTGGCGGCGCTCGAGAGGATCAGCTTCTCGATACGATCCGGATGATTGGTGGCGAGCCACATGCCGACCATGCCGCCCATCGACAGGCCGAGCCAGTTCACCCGGCCGACGCCGGCTGCATCCATGATTGCAAGCGCGTCGGCGCCGAGCTGTTCGAGCGAATAGGGTGACGGCGGCGAGTCCGACTGGCCATGGCCGCGACGGTCGTAGCGGATGACGCGGAAGCGCTCGGCGAAGTCGGAAAGCTGGGGCTCCCACATCCGGTACGTCGTGCCCATCGAGTTCGAGAGCATCAGGGCCGGAGCGTCGGCCGGACCGTCGACGGTGTAGAAGAGGCGGACGCCGTCGTTTTCAGCGAATGCCATTATCGGACCTCAGTGGATTTCGGCTGTGTAGGTGTCGAGCGCGGGAACCGATTTGATCAGCCCGCGATCCTTCATGAACTTGCCGAAGGCGTCGTAGCGGGCGCGATCGAGCGTGGCCGGCGATTTGGCGAAGCGGCGGAGGGTGTCCACCCAGGCAGCGCGGTTCAGGGCGTCGTCAAGCTTCGGATAGGCCTTCAGGAAGAGCTTCCAGCTGTCGTCCGGATGATTGATCAGGAAGATCGTCGCTTCCTGCACCGCGTGCATGAACTTCTTCATGCGCGGATCGCCGACGGCATCGGAATGCACGACGTAGATCAGCTCATCATAGAGCGGCACGCCGTTCTCTTCCGGGTAGAAGGCGAGGCCCTTGCCGCCTGCGATGCGCATCTGCGTCAGCTCGAAATTGCGAAAGGCCCCGACGACGCCGTCGACCTGATCGGCGAGAACGGCAGGCGTCAGCGAGAAGTTGACGTTGACCATCTCGACGTCCTTTGCCGAGAGGCCGTTGTTCTCCAGCATGACGCCGAGAAGCGCGTCCTCGAAGCCCGAGATCGAATAGCCGATCTTTTTGCCTTTGAGATCCTTGATCGACTTGATCGGGCCGTCTTCCTTGACCATCAGGCAGTTCAGAGGGGTGTCGACGAGTGCTCCGATGCGCTTCAGCGGCAAGCCTTCCTCGATCTGGAGATAGAGGTTCGGCTGGTAAGTGACCGCGATGTCGCCTTGCCTGGCGGCGACGAGCTTCGGCGGCGCGTTCGGATCAGCTGGTTCGATCAGCTCGACCTCGAGGCCATGCTTGGCGAAGAAGCCGCCTTCCTTCGCAACGACCAGCGGCGCGTGGTCTGGATTGGCGAACCAGTCGAGCAGGATAGTCAGCTTGTCCTGCGCGGCGGCGGGCGTCAGCGACAGGCCGAGAGCGACCAGGGCGGCGGCGAAACGCAACATCGAGTACTCCGCGAAGCCGTCAGGACGGACGGCGTTGTTCGGACCAGGGGATCAGCCGCGCCAGGAGGGCATCGACCGCGAACCAGAGAAACGCCGCGACCAGGCCGAGGATGAGCAGGGCTGCGAACATCACGTCGATCTGGGCGCGGGCATTGGCGTAGAGCATCACATAACCAAGACCGGCGGATGCGCCAACCCATTCTCCCACAACGGCTCCTATCGGCGCGGCGGCCGCCGCGACGCGCAGGCCGGAGGCCAAAGCGGGCAGGGCGGCGGGCACGCGAATGAGTCGCAACGTGGTTAGGCGCGATGCGCCGTTGAGGCGGGCGAGATCGAGCAGGCCTTGATCGGTGCGGCGAAGGCCGTCCTGAAAGGCCGAGGTGATCGGGAAGAAGATGATGATCGTCGTCATCACGATCTTCGAGGCGAGCCCGAAACCGAACCACACGACGAGGAGCGGCGCGATCGCGAAGACCGGCAGCGCCTGCGAGAAGATCAAAAGCGGCAACACCCAGCGGCGGGCGAAGCCGGATGTGGCGACCAGCAAGGCCATTCCGACGCCGATGAACGTGCCGACGATCAGGCCGAGGACGATTTCGGCAAGAGTGACCGAGGCTTGCCCGAGGAGGTAACGCCAGTCAGAGATCAACGTGGCGAAGACGCGTTCCGGTCCGGGCAGGATGAACGGTGGGGGCGCGAACAGTCGCACGGCCGCATACCAGATGGCGATCAGAACGATCGCCGTGATCAGGCCACGCAAAGCTGCTGCAGGGTTGAAATTCATTCGCACAAAGAAAAGCGCCCGGTCAGGATGACCGAGCGCCTCGTGTACGGTGCGGCTCGTCAGCCCACAAGCGGGATCAATCAACGCGGCGTGGGAGTAGCTGGCTCGTTGTGGTTTGGCCTCATGGGACCGTTAGGATCCGTGGTCGTCGCCGCACGGCCTTCCTGCATCGGTTCGCGCGTGGAGAGGCCGGCGCTGTTCGGGCCGGATCCGCCGTCCCAAGTCGCAAGCAACGCGCCCATGGCCAGGGCGATCGCGATCGCGGCGATGCCGGCGATCAATCCATGTCTCATTGCCTCATTCTCCGTAAGTACCCGCGTCGCGGGACTTCATTTCTCAGAAACTAAATGCCGCTTCACAGCATGCAGTTCCGAGGTTTCGCGGCCTTGAGGCCGTACCGCTGGAGTCAGGATTTCAGTATCGGGGCGGCGACTACATTCGACAAAAATAATCCTTAGAACGAACACCAGAATATCAGGCATTCAGAAGCGGACGGGCAGCATCAAAGGAAGCCGCCTTCTATGCACGATCAATCCGGTTTTATGATTATTTGCGCCGATCCAGACTTAACTATATAGTCAACTCAAAGTTGCGGCGGCATATTTCGACTGTAAGGTCGCATGGTCTTACGGGGAGGCGTCTATGTCTGTTGTACGAATTGATGGTCCTCAGATCGACGATGAAGCGCTGTTTCGCGATATCCAGGGGTCGGTCAACCACGAGGCGGAAGACCGGCCGAGCCTGGAAGCGTTGCTCAAACTGACTGCGCAAACTGTCGAACCAACAATGCCTACATCGGGGGGCGGACCGAGCCCGATCGATGGCATCGAGCGGGGCGCGCGCGATTTGCGCCTTGCAACCAAGATGTTGGAGCAAACGTCAGAGGTCCTCGTCTCCGCCGAACACGGTCTGGAGAATGCCTATCAGGCGCTCCGGGACGCGCAGATCGAGGTCGATTTCGCAAGCCACGCGCTGGCGAATACGCTCGTCGCGCGCCTTGGAGCCGACGATCTGAACGCTGCCTTCGTGGAAAGTACGGCCGCGCTGAGCAGGCTCCAGCAGGCCGTCGACGATCTGAAGTTTAGCCAGGCCTGGTGCCAGTCGGCGTACGCATCATACGCGAAGAGCGTCACCTCCGAATCGACGCTTCGCGATGCGCTTCGAAAGGTCGGAGTGGCAAATTGAGATCGAGTTGAAATTCGTTGCGCGACGGCTGGCGCCACGGCTCCTGGTTGGGAGGTTCAAATGTCGACAATCGTGAAACTGGCGCTCGCCTGCGCAGTCCAGTGCTTCGGCGGCAATGCGCTCGCGCAGACCACATTCAATCATCTCGATTGCTGGTTCGACGAAAGCGCGAGCCAGATGCGCTGCCCTGGCTCGCTCCCCATACAGAGCGGACGTGACGCACGTGTCGAACAGACTTTCGACATCGTCAGGGGCGAGCCGGCCTTATCGAACGGGCAAGACATGTCCGTTCAAGAAGCCAAGCCCGCTCCGGAAGCCAAATCCTCTACGGAAGCCAAGCCGGAACCCACGCGGTCAAATGAACGCGTGCGCCGGACGTCGACGCGCATGGCGCAAGCTCCGAGATGTACGCGGTACAGGACCTATAACGCAGCGACGGGTAGTTACCGAGGATATGACGGGGTGACCCGCGCCTGTCGCTGACAGGCGCGGTCGATCTCAGACCGTCGCGACGTCGTCGCGCGAACTCGCCAGAGCCGATGCCGGCTCCGCCACGACAGGAGCAGCCGCGTCGCGCGCGCGACGCCGGACGAAACCTCCGAGACCAGCGAGACGGGCCGTCTTCGCCGCGATGAACGCCGGATCGTTGAGCTTCGAACCCTCGACCCATGCAAGCCCGGCGGCCGCGAGGAAGGGCAGGGACTGAACCAGGAGAACGAGCGCGAAGATGTTCGTCTCGCGGACGTTCACGAAGTTCGTGCCCCAAACCAACGCTGCGCCAAGGACCAGAGCACTGCCCAGTCCGAGTTCCCAACGCGCCGGGAACTTGCGCGCCTTCACTCCCTTGCCGCCCTTGGCCGTGACGATGAACGGCATGTGCTGCTTCACCACCCATTCCGCGACGCCGCGGGCGACGGTGAACTGCAGCGCCATGGCGGCGATCGACGCGCCGATCGTTGACAAGAAGGGATGGCGTACCCGCAGCTGATAGAGCGAGAAGAAGTGGATCAGATAGATCGCGAAGCCAAACAGGATCGGGATCGTCAGCACCGCTTCCGGAATGGCGACGCCGCCAAACGCGATGACCGGAACCCAGATCAGGTTCATGATGGCGATGGCGACGCCAATAGCCTCCGCACCCATCCAGTTCAGCCAGCCGATGAGATAGGTCCGGCGCTGCTCGGCGCTGAGGCGCGAGGCGCCCGGCTTGAACAGCCTGAGATGCTTCACCGCGATCTGCATGCCGCCGAAGGTCCAGCGGTGGCGCTGTTTGCGGAACGCCTCGAAATTGTCCGGCAGCAGGCCCCAGCCGTAGCGCTTGCGGGTGTAGTGCGCCGACCAGCCCTTTTCGAGGATGGTGAGGCCGAGATCGGAATCCTCGCAGATCGTGTCGGACGACCAGCCGCCGGCATCGTCCATCGCCGCGCGGCGGAGCAGGCACATCGTGCCGTGGACGATGATCGCGTTCTGCTCGTTGCGTTCGACCATGCCGATGTCGAAGAAACCGGCATATTCGGTGTTCATCAGGCGGGCGAGAACGGTCCGCTCGCCGTCGCGGTGATCCTGCGGAGCCTGGACGATGCCGACGGCCGGATCAGCGAAGGCCGGAACGAGGTCCTTCAGCCAATCCGGCGAGACCACGTAGTCGGCATCGATGATGCCGATGATGGTCGCTTCCGGAGCAGTGTGCTCCAGGGCGAGGCGCAGGGCGCCGGCCTTGAAGCCCTCAAGCTTCATGGCGTTGACGAACTTGAAGCGATCGCCGAGCAGGCGGCAATGCTCCTCGATCGGCTGCCAGAACTCGGGATCGGGCGTGTTATTGATGACGACCACGCACTCGAAGTCCGGATATTCGAGCGCGGCGACGCTATCGAGCGTCTTGATCAGCATGTCCGGCTGTTCGCGATAGGCCGGGATGTGGATCGATACCTTCGGCGTCTGCGCCACGGCCGGATCCTGGCCGTCCAGCGTGCGCCGACCCTTGCGGCCGAAGGCGATAGCCGAGATTTCCTCGATGCGGCTGAGGATCACAACCGCGAGCGGGGCGAGCAGGAGCGAGCCGATCACCATTGCGATCTGGGCGCCGAAGACGAAATAGTGCGTCAGCCAGTGGTCGATCAGGATCGCCGCCCAGGCACCGACGAGGTTCGCCGCGCCGGCGAGGAGCACGCATTGCGCGAAAGTCGGCCGCCGCGTGCCGATGATCGGCAGTGAGAGCAGGAAGCCGATCAGCAGCGCGACGATCATGCTCTGCGTGAAGGTCTTGTCCTCGATCTCGCCGGAAAGCGGGAATTTCAGCTGGCGGTCGGCGTCGAGCACGCCCCAATAGGGACCGACGCTGCCTTCGAGCACGCCTTTCCACGGCTGATCGAGGGCCTCGACGATGTTGTAGTCGATGCCGCGCGCACGGGCGCGATTGGTGAATTCGCGGATGAGTTCGGCCTGCAGCAGTTTGCCGGTCGTCGAATTGTTGCGGTTGAAGCCCGCGGACGGCCAGCCGAACTCGGCGATCACGATGTGCTTGCCCGGGAACGCCTTGCGAAGGCGCTCGTAGATGTCGAGCGTCAGGTCGACGGCCTTATCGGCCGGCACGCTTTCCCAATAGGGCAGGATATGGACGGCGATGAAGTCGACTGCCGAAGCGAGCTGCGGATATTCGAGCCAGACGTTCCAGATTTCACCAGTGGTGACCGGAAGCGAGGTCCGCTGCTTCACCTTGTTGATGAGCGCGACCATCTCGTCGACGGTCTTTTCGCCGCGGAGCACCACTTCGTTGCCGACCACCAGCGCCTTGACGTTGGGGTTGCGGTCGGCGACCACCAGCGCGCTGTCGATCTCGCGGGTGTTCCGGACCTCGTCCTTGTCGATCCAGATGCCCTGCGTGACCTTCAGGCCCTTTTCGGCGGCGAGAGGGGCGACCACGTCGAGGCCGCGCGTCGCGGAGTAGGTACGGATCGCGTCGGTATACGGAGCAACCGCCGCGATGTCCTTGCGAACCTGTTCGGGATTTACGTCAGCATTCTCGCCGTCCTCATCCTTGCCGTAGGGCGAGAACGAAAGGCTCGTGAACTTGTGGGGAGCGGCCGGTGCCTCCGCGACGGGACGGCTCCAGAGCCAAAGGGCTGCGTGAAGCCCGGTGACCAACGCGAGAGCGGCGAGGACGACACGCATGCGGCTTTAACTTGCCTTTCGGGAAGCCCCTACTAGGGGCGAGAGCATCATTACACCTAAAAGCTTTGGCAGGGCAGTACTGAACCGCATATGAACGGCCGAACCGTGCATCTGGATCCATCTGCGCCCAAAAGCCGCTGCTTTATTCTTGGGCAGGTCGCTTTTCGGGATTGGTCCAGCAGCTGTAGACTCGGGCGTTCAAGTCATTCTGGTCCGGTTTGCTCTCGCTCTCCTCGATTACGCACCGAAATGCGACAGGAAGATGAGCGGCCGGGCAGCCAAACATTTCATAGAAACGGTTCTGCTCGCGAGCCGTGTTCACATCGTCCCGCCACAGCAAGCTCATGATGCGTTGGCCGGTCCACTCGCATTCCGCGCGTCGCCAGGGTTGGGCGACGATGTCGGGCTTTTCCGCGGGCGTGGTTGCCGCGGCAGGAGCGGCGGCGGGCGCTTGCGTGGGCGAAGTGGCAGGCGTCTGGGCGGGCGCCGCCGGCGTTGCGGCGGGTTCCGCTGGCTTGGCGGATTGGGCCAGGACCGGAAGGCTGGAAGAGCACAGCGCGAGCGCGCCGGCGAAGAGATACGCAGGGAACAATGAACGCATTTTAGGAACTGACGCCCAGCCGGAGGGAATTTGGGACAGATGCACCGACAAGTTTGTCGCTTTCGCGACAAGTCCCGACAAGCGCCACCCGCTTGAGAATTAAACTCTAAATGTTTATCGACCGGCAAATCCAAAGTGAGGCCGACGTGCCATTTCGCCTGTCTTTAGCGCTTCTTGCTCTCTCGATCGCCCTCATAGCCGGCTTTTGGTGGTGGATGGGGCGTCCGATCGACATGCCGCCGTCGCCGCTTGCTGAAAACGCAAAGGTGCCATGCGTTTCCTATGCGCCGTTCAGGCGGGGACAGTCTCCGTTCACCGAAACGATCGTCATTCCGAAAGAGCAGATCGACGACGATTTCGCGCGGTTAAGCAAGATCACAGATTGCGTCCGACTTTACGCCGTCGACCAGGGTCTGCAGGTGGTCCCGGAGCTCGCGCGCAAGCATGGGCTTCAGGTCATGCTCGGCATCTGGATCGGCCGTAAGGACATCGACAACCGCAAGCAGATTGAGACGGCCGTAGACCTGACGAACGCCTATAAAGATGTCGTCAAGCTCCTCATCATCGGCAACGAGGTGCTGCTGCGGGGTGAGCAGAGCGAAGAAAATCTCGGAAAGATTCTTCGCGAGGTCAAATCGCGGGTCTCGGTTCCGACGACCTATGCCGATGTCTGGGAGTTTTGGCTCCGCCACAAGGCGCTGGCGAACGACGTCGATATCGTGACGGTCCATATCCTTCCTTATTGGGAGGATGAGCCGGTCGCGGCGGAGCTCGCAGGCGCGCACATCGACGAAATCCGCGCCCATGTCGGCGAGGAATTCCCGGGCAAGCGTATTCTCATTGGCGAGACCGGCTGGCCGAGCGAGGGCCGTTCACGCTGGGAAAGCCGCTCCACACCTGCGGCGCAGGCGCGCGTCCTGCACGACATCCTGGCCTTCGAGAAGAAAAGCGGCGTCGAGGTCAATCTGATCGAGGCGTTTGACCAGCCTTGGAAGCGGCTGCTCGAAGGCACAGCCGGCGGTTATTGGGGCCTGCTCGACGCCGATAGTCGCGAACCGAAATTCCAATGGGGCGAACCGATTTCGAACCATCCCGGCTGGATATGGCAGGCGGCGATCGGATGCGCGCTGTCAATCCTGATTTTCGCGGCGGCCGGCTGGCGTCTGTCGGAAACGAGGTCCTGGCTGGCGGTGGCCGCAATCGCGACCGTCGCGGGCGGAGCGCTCGGCCTCACAGTTCATATGCAGGCGGTCGGCGCGCGTTCGACCTTCGAACTGGTGCGCTCGATCCTCTATCTGGCGGTGGCCGCCGGAGTGCCTGTCCTGGCGGCTGCGGCAATCGGCCGTGGCGTTGGGGCGGCCAGGCTGGAACAGGTCTTCGGCCCCGGCCGAGCGACAGGGTTTCAGCGTAGCCTTACTCTGGCCGTCGCCGCGACGGCGGTACTTGCGACCTATTTCGCGCTCGGCCTGGCCTTTGATGCCCGGTATCGGCAGTTCGAATACGCGACGCTGGTCGGCCCCGCCGCCAGTCTTCTATTGGTCAGCCTGCTCGCGCCGCGTGAGGCAGGTTTGAGCGAGCGGATGTTCGCGCTGATCCTGACTGCTTGTGCGGTCGCTATCGTTATCGAGGAGCGGATCGTCAATCTTGACGCGGTCGCGCTGTCGGTAGTCTTGCTTATCCTGGCTGGGGCTTTGTGGCTCGGGCGGGTCGTGCAAACACGAGCGGCAACAGCGCCAGTGCCAGCGCGCTGAGCTGGGTGTTCTGGACGACGACGCCGTAAAGGCCGAAGGCAAGTGCGATAGCGAAGCCGAGCACGGACGGACGCGCGAGCGTGATGGCGGCTGCCGCGACAGCGATGCTGCCAAGCACGAGATATTCGAACAGGAAGATGACGCCACCACGATAGAAGCAGGTGAGTGTCTTCGCGCCCGCCTGACATGCGAGGCCGACTGCCGACGGCTCAATGATCCAGTAGCGGGTGTAGAGCGCCAGTGAGAGCGATAGCGCGCCGACGACGACGAGGATCAGTGCCGAGGACTTGCTCGGCCGCCAGGCAGTGGTTGAACGGATCATTGGTCCCGCACTCGAAGAGGGCCAGAGCCATAGCGGGCCGAACTGAAAAATCCTAGCCCGGCGGCAGCGACTGACCGTCATATAGTCCGCCGTCACAGGGTGTTCCGGCCGCGATCAGGGCCGCGCACGTCTTCGCCGCGTCGGCGGCATTGATGTACGGGCCGACAACGAGGTGAAGCTCGACGCTGCCGTTGGCGTCGCGGATCGTCACCTGGGGCGACAGCTTCTCCAGCATCTTGTGTTTCTTGCGGAGCTGCTCCCACTTGGCGCGCAAAGCGCCGAGCGACGTGTCCTTGGCGAGGTCGAGGCCAAACGAGGTCCGGCTGATTGGTGAAGGAGCTGGCGCAGCGGTGGTCTGAACCGGTGCGGTCGTGGCGGGAAGCGGGGCGAGGGCCGGCGGCGCAGGGGCTGCCTGGACGGGTGGTGGGGCCGCAGGAATTGCCAGTGGCGCCGGAGCCGGCGGCACCTGCGGGGTCGCCATCGGCGGCACCTGAGCAGGCGGCTGGCTGACCGAAGGCGTCGCGCTCGACCGCATCTGCGGCGTGCTACCGGCCTGCTGC
This sequence comes from Rhizobiaceae bacterium CPCC 101076, assembly GCA_003347645.1. Lineage (GTDB taxonomy): Bacteria > Pseudomonadota > Alphaproteobacteria > Rhizobiales > Methylopilaceae > Flaviflagellibacter > Flaviflagellibacter deserti. The sequence continues at coordinate 100,409 of QDFX01000003.1, forward strand.
GACGCCTGTTTGGCGATCGAACCGGTAATACCGCTCAACTGCTCTTCGAGCGCCTTGACGCGTGCGAGGAGGCGATCGTTCTCGATCTGCTGCGGATCCTTGTCGAACCTAGTCAGCATGCTCTCCGTCGATTCCATGCGCTCGGCGCGCATCGGAATGTCCGGCAGGTCTATGTTGACGGGCGTCGTCATCGCCACCGATATGCGGCGGTCCGCGCCGGGCATGAAACACACACCTATTGCGGAGATCACCGCTGCGATGGTGAAAAACCCCCAGACCACGTGTAGAGACGACGTCGCGTCCGAACGCGCCAGCCGCTCGATGAGCGGCGACGGCTTGGGACGGCGGACGGGTTCTGGTTGAGCAGCCTGGTCAGTCACGGCCATAGGATCCAATCAGGACGCGGACACTAGACGGCGTTTGCATGATTCGCGCATCCGCCGAATGTAGAATCGGGCTGGAGACACACAGGATATGAGCAGCCGAACTTGTCTGACGGTGATCCTCGCAGCCGGCGAGGGGACGCGCATGCGTTCGTCTCTTCCGAAAGTGCTCCATGCCGCTGCCGGACGCTCCCTGCTCGGGCATACGTTGAGTTCGGCGCGGGACGCCGGCGCGGAGAGGCTTGCTGTCGTCGTCGGGCCGGGGCGGGAAGACGTTGCCGGAGAGGCGAGGAAATACGCGGCCGACTCCGCGATCTTCGTCCAGCGCGAACGGCTCGGGACCGCCCATGCGGTGCTGGCGGCCCGAGACGTTCTGACTAAGCCCGCCGATGATCTGTTGATCGCCTTTGCCGATACGCCGCTGGTCAAGCCCGAGACGCTGACGCGCATGCGCGAAGCGCTGGCGGACGGCGCGGATGTCGTCGTACTGGGCTTTCAGGCCGAGAACCCGTTCGGCTATGGGCGCCTCGTCGTGAAGGATGGCCAACTGACAGCAATCCGCGAGGAGAAAGACGCGACGGACGAGGAGCGCGCGATCCGGTTCTGCAATGCTGGGCTGATGGCGATCGCGGGCAAGAGCGCTCTCTCGCTGATCGAGACGGTTGGGAACGACAACGCCAAGAGCGAATATTATCTGACCGACGTCGTCGAGATCGCGCGCCAGAAAGGTCTTCGTGCCGTCGCGCTCGAGGCTTCCGAAGCTGAGGTCCAGGGCGTCAATACAAAGGCACAGCTTGCCGCCGTCGAGGCGGAATTTCAGAAGCGGCTGCGCTCGGCTGCTCTGGAACAAGGGGTGACGCTCATCGCCCCGGAAACCGTATTCTTCTCCGCCGACACCGTGCTCGGACATGACGTGATCGTCGAACCGAACGTCGTGTTCGGGCCCGGCGTCCGCGTCGAGGACAATGTCGTCATCCATTCCTTCTGCCATCTCGAAGGCGCGCATGTCGGACGCGGCGTTTCGCTTGGGCCGTTCGCCCGGCTTCGCCCCGGTGCCTCGCTCGCGGAAAAAACCCGCATCGGCAATTTTGTCGAGATCAAGAACGCGATCCTGGACGAAAACGTGAAGGTCAATCACCTGGCCTATATCGGCGACGCCCACGTCGGCCGCGACGCGAATATCGGCGCGGGCGCTATCACCTGTAACTACGACGGCGTCCGCAAGCATCGCACCGAGATCGGCGCGGGTTCGTTCATCGGTGTGAACTCTGCCCTGGTCGCTCCGGTGACGGTGGGCGAGGGAGCCTATATCGCAACCGGCAGCGTCATCACCGACGACGTTCCTGCCAATGCTCTCGGCATCGCGCGCGGTCGGCAGGTCAACAAGGAGGGCTGGGCGGACGAGCGCCGCAAGAGCGCGCCACCGAAGCTCAGCCACGATTGATGGCATTCGACGCGCAGCTCCCGAACTTCCTGCTCGCGGTATTCGTCATCGAGATCACGCCTGGACCGAACATGGGCTATCTCGCGACCCTGTCCCTGACACGCGGGCGCGCAGCAGGACTGGCGGCGACCGCCGGGGTCGCGATGGGCCTGTCGGTTCACGCGATCGCTGCGGCGTTCGGGGTGGGCGCGCTGATCGCCTCGTCGGCGATCGTCTATGAGATCCTGCGCTGGGCCGGCGTCGTGTTCCTGCTCTGGCTCGCCTATGAGGGCTGGACCGAGAGCACGGAGAATTCGCCGGCTCGCACGGCGTCCGTCGAGGATCATCGCGGCCTGTTCTGGCGTGGCTTCGTCACCAATGTGCTGAATCCTAAATCGGTGCTGTTCTTCGTTGCGGTGATGCCGCGCTTCCTAGAGCCGGAGCGTGGCTCCTTGTTCGTCCAACTCGCGGTGCTCGGCCTGATCTACGTACTCGTCGCGACGGCGGTGCATGCGTCCGTCGTGCTGGTGGCCGCCCATGCGGGCGCCTACATAGCCGGCGACAGATCAAGAATGATCCGCCGTGTTCTTTCGCTTCTGCTTGTCGTCATAGCCGGCTGGCTGGCCTGGGAAACGCGCAGGCCCGAAGTGTTATTCTGAAAAGCTTTGTTATTTTGCCGGATCGTCCCGGCTGGCGTAGACCATCCAGCATCCGGTCGGAGACTAGAATCGTATGTGCGGTATCGTTGGAATTCTAGGGTCTAAACCTGTCGCGCCGCAGATCGTCGATGCGCTGAAGCGGCTGGAATACCGAGGCTACGATTCAGCCGGCGTCGCCACTCTCGAACGCGGCGAACTCGAGCGCCGCCGCGCTCCGGGCAAACTGAAATTCCTCGAGGAGAAGCTGGAGCTGGAGCCGCTCAGCGGCTTCGCCGGCATCGGCCACACCCGCTGGGCGACTCATGGCGCGCCGAACGAGCGGAACGCCCACCCCCATGCGACAGAGCGTGTGGCGGTCGTCCATAACGGCATCATTGAGAACTTCCGCGAACTGAAAGAAGAGCTCCTCGACTTCGGAGTGAACTTCCAGAGCGACACCGACACCGAGGTCGTGGCGCAGATGGTCAACCGGGAGCTGGATGCCGGCAAGACGCCCGAGCTGGCGGTTGCTGCCGTGCTTGCCCGCCTTCGTGGTGCGTTCGCGCTCGTCTTCCTGTTCAAGGGAGAGGACGATCTGATGATAGGCGCCCGCCGGGGCAGCCCTCTCGCGGTCGGCTATGGCGACGGCGAGATGTTCTTCGGCTCGGACGCCATTGCGCTCGCGCCGTTCACCGACCAGATTTCCTATCTCAACGATGGCGACTGCGCGATCGTCACCCGCCGTGGCGTGAAGGTCCGCGACTGCGACGGTTCGGGCGTCGCCGTCTCTCGTCCCGTCCAGCGCTCGCTCGCCAATGCGGCGATGATCGACAAGGGCAATTACCGGCACTTCATGGCGAAGGAGATCGCCGAGCAGCCGGAGGTCGTCGGCCACACGCTCGCGCATCACCTCGACATGGCGAACATGCGTGCCAGGGTGCCGGACGGTATCGATTTCGCGACGCTCGATCGCCTGGCCATCTCGGCCTGTGGCACGGCCTTCTATGCCGGTCTCGTCGCCCGCTACTGGTTCGAGAAGTTCGCGCGGATGCCGGTCGACATCGATATCGCCTCCGAATTCCGCTACCGCGAGCCGCCGCTGAAAGAGGGCGGGCTTGCGATCATGATCTCGCAGTCCGGCGAGACGGCCGACACGCTTGCGACTTTACGCCATTGCCGCGAGCAGGGCATGCAGATCGCCAGCGTCTGCAACGTGCCGACATCGACGATCGCGCGCGACTCCGACGCCGTCCTGCCGACGCTTGCCGGCCCCGAGATCGGCGTGGCGTCGACCAAGGCCTTCACCTGCCAGCTTGCGACGCTTGCCGCGCTCGCGGTTGCCGCCGGGCGGGCACGCAAGGTACTGACGGCCGAGGATGAATTCCGTCTCGTCAACGCGCTGATCGAGGTGCCGCGACTGATGACTGAGACGCTGAAGCTCGAGCCGCAGATCGAGAGACTGGCCAAGACCTTCGCGCATTCGCGCGACGCTCTCTATCTCGGCCGCGGCACGAGCTATCCGATCGCGCTCGAAGGTGCGCTCAAGCTCAAGGAAATCTCCTACATCCACGCCGAGGGCTATGCTGCCGGCGAGCTCAAGCACGGGCCGATCGCGCTTATCGACGAGGACGTGCCGGTCGTCGTCGTCGCGCCGTTCGACCAGCTGTTCGAGAAGACCGTCTCGAATATGCAGGAGGTGCAGGCGCGCGGCGGCAAGGTCGTTCTGATCACCGACGCCGAGGGCGCGATCGTTGCCGGCGAGACGTTCGAGACTTTGATCGTGCCGACGTCCTATGCGTTCGTGTCGCCGCTGATCTACGCCATCCCCATGCAGCTGCTCGCCTATCATACGGCGGTCTTTATGGGCACGGACGTCGACCAGCCTCGCAACCTCGCGAAATCAGTCACGGTGGAGTGAGCACGCGATGATCGATCCCGGGCTCTACCTTGCCTTCGTCGCGGCGGTAGTCGTGCTGGCGCTCATTCCGGGACCGAACGTTGCCCTGATCGTCGCGAACAGTGTGGCTTACGGACCTCGCTACGGTCTGTTGACGGTTGCCGGAACCAGCTCCGCGATGGTTCCGCAACTGGCGCTCGCCTCCCTGGGCCTGACCGGAATGATGGGCACGCTGGGCTTCTGGTTCGAATGGATTCGCTGGATCGGCGTCGTCTATCTCATCTGGCTCGGCATCCAGCAGTGGCGCGCGATGCCGGTCGATCTGACCAGGACCGTGCCCGAGCCGAAGTCCAGGCGTGCGATCTTCCTGCGCGCGCTGCTCGTTTCGCTGACAAATCCTAAGACGCTCGTCTTCTATGGCGCGTTCTTCCCGCAGTTTCTCGATACGGGAGCCGCGCCCGGTCCGCAGGTGGTCGTGCTGTCGCTGACGTTCCTGGCCATCGCGATCCTGATCGACGGTTCGTGGGCGCTCGTGGCCGGGCGGGCGAGGACCCTGCTTGCCTCGCATGGCAGGCTCCGCAACCGCGTGTCGGGCGGCCTTCTCATCGGCGCAGGCGTCGGCCTCGCGCTCGCACGGAACAAGTAACCCGATGGACCTGCTGCACAGCCTGATCAATCTCGCCGCCGTCTACATCCTTGCGGCGATCCTGCCGGGGCCAAACACTTTGGTCGTCAGCCATCTCTCGGCGAGCGTCTCGCGACGTGCCGGCCTGACCGCGAGCTTTGGCGTGGCGACGGGAACCATTGCGTGGGTTACGCTTAGCCTGTGCGGCGTGGGTGTACTTCTGCTCGAAGCAGGCACTCTCTATCGTGTCCTGCGGCTCGTCGCGGCGGTCTATCTGATCTATGCCGGTATCCGCATTTTCCTGAGCGGCCCGGTTGCCGCCGATGACGAAACCGGCAAGCCGAAGATCACGCGCTCGCCTTACATGACCGGGCTGCTAACCAATCTCAGCAATCCGAAGGGGGCCGCCTTCTGGACGTCGGTGTTCATCGTCCTCGTCCCGGCGCATGCGCCGCTTTGGTTCTACGCGGCGGTCATCGTTGTCATCACTATCGAGGCGTTCGGCTGGTACGCGTCACTCGCTCTGTTGCTGTCCAGCGGCCCGGCCAAGAAGCAGTACCAGCGCTTCACCCGCTGGATCGACCGGGTGACCGGGGTGGTGATGGTCGCGCTCGGTATCAAGCTTGCGGACGAAGTGCGCCGCGAAGTCTTCACCCGGGTCTAGGACGGGCGTGTCCCGACATAGATCGCGGCGACAGAGAGGCCCGCGCCGGCAAAGGCGAGTGCGATCGGCGATGCGTGGGCGAGCCAGGTCAAGACGAAGGACAGCGCCATCATCGAGATCGCGATAATCTTGGCGCGGACGGGAATCGTGCCAGTTTCCCGCCACGCAACCACGCTTGGCCCGAATTTCGGATGCGTGACGAGCCAGTTCTCGAATCGCGGCGAGGACCGGGCGAAACAGGCTGCGGCAAGGATAAGGAATACGGTGCCTGGAAGCAGCGGCAGGATCAGGCCTGCGATGCCGACCACGAGCAGGACGCAGCCCAGGACAAACAGCAGGTGGCGTCCGGCTGTCATTGCGAAGGTGCGCGGCTCGGTCATGGGCGTCATAATGCGCGGGCAAGATGGCGTGGCAAGGCTTGCCGCGAAGATCGGAACGATTCCAATGTGTTGCCATATAGTCGGTTAGGAACGTGATGAACGAGAACCCGAAGCCGGAATCGATTGAGCCGATCCTGGCGTCGCTCAGTCAGCCGCCCAGTCCAGCCCCGAGCCGGGGATTCGGGGCTCGGCTAAGGACTTACTTCTTCACCGGCCTGCTCGTTGCCGGCCCTTTGGCGATCACCTTCTACATCACGCTCTGGCTGATCGACCTGATTGACGGCTGGGTCCGACCCCTCATCCCGGCGGCCTATAACCCTGAGACCTATCTCAACATCTCCGTCCCCGGCGTCGGCATTCTCGCGGCCCTCGTTGGACTGACGCTGCTCGGCTTCCTCACAGCGAACATCCTCGGACGGACGCTGATCGATTTCGGCGAGCGCATCCTCGACCAGATGCCGTTTGTCCGCAGCGTCTACAAAGGCGTGAAGCAGATATTCGAGACGGTGTTCAAGCAGGATGGGACGAGCTTCCGCCGCGTCGGAATGATCGAGTGGCCGGGCCCGGGAATGTGGTCGCTCTGCCTGATCGCCGGCGAGACCAACGGCCAGCTCGCCGCCGCACTGCCGAACCCGGGCTATCTCAACATCTTCGTGCCGTGCTCGCCCAATCCGACCACCGGCTATTTCGTCGTGATGCACGAGAGCCGGGTGACGGAAATCGATATCTCGCCCGACGAGGTTTTCAAGGTGATCATGTCGATGGGCATCATCCAGCCGCAGGCGAAGCCCGAGCTTCCGAGGCGCATCGAGAATGGGATTTCCGGGCCGGAGCCCGGGAATCCGGCTTAACGCACGGGCGCCGCCTCTCCGGGCGCAGCCACGGCCTGTGTCACCGGCGCCATTGCGTTCAGCGCCTTGACGGGATCGGCCAGGCCCGCGCCGAAGTCGTTGTCCTTGCCCTTCGGGCCGAGATCACGGGCGGTGCCACGCAGGATCTCAGAGACTTCCTTGCCGTCGAGATCCGGTTCGACCGAGAGCATCAGGGCAGCGATACCGCTGACGTAAGCGGCCGCGACCGACGTGCCGGAGGAGATCGCGTAGCTCGCTTTCGGGGCGGGCAGCAGGATGTCGACACCCGGAGCAGCGACCGAAACGTAAGAGCCGCGATTGGCGAGCGGCATGATGCCGTCCTTGGCGTCGGTCGCCGTCACGGCGATCACGCCGGGCTCGGCACCGGGAAACAGGGGCGGGGACTTCGGACCAGCATTGCCGGCAGCGGCGACCACGATGATGTTGCGCGACAGCAACGCCTGCACGGCGCGGGACAGAAGCGAGTCGCGCGGCCCTGCGAAGCTGAGATTGAAAACCTTGGCGCCCCGGGTCGCAGCCCAATCCATGCTGCGCACGACGTCGAAGGTCGTGCCGTCGCCGCCGTTCGCCGATGGGGCGAAGGCGCGGACCGCGAGAATATGCGCTGACGGAGCGCTCCCCATCAAACGGCTGTGCGACGCGATCGCACCTGCCATGCCGGTGCCGTGCGGATGTGGCTCGAAGGTGCCGCCGACCGCGTCGAAGCTGTCGGTAACGATGCCCGCGAGCTCCTCGTGACCCGCGTCGATGCCGGAATCGATGACGGCAACGAGTGCAGTCTCACCCCGCGTAATGCGATGCGCTTCATCCAGGTTCAGCTTCGTGACCGCATATTGCGGCGCGGCTCCCTTAGCCGTTTCCTGCAGCCTATAGAGATGGTTCGGCTGCGCCGAGGCCACGCGGCGGTCGGCGGCGAGCGTCTGCGCGACCGTGTCGACGGAACGCTGGTCGGTAATGCGCCAGCGATGGATGCGAGTGTTCATCAGGTCGAGGACCTGCGAACCCAGCTGCTGGATGTTCTGTTCGCGGGCGAGCTCGTCGATCTCCGGCTGCTGAACCGAGAGCGGAATCTCGACAATCACCTCGTCCGGGACGCGACGGTCCTGCGGGCCTGCCGCGGCAACGACCGGAGCATTGCCCTGGGTGGCGGATTTCTTGACGGTCTTCTGCTTGTCCTTCGCGGGCTTCGGCTGCGCGACCTTCTGCTTCTTGCGAGGCGGCGGGGCCTCGTCGACCGGGAATTCCTGGAAGTCCTCGTACTGTTCGTAGACGACGACCGGAGGACGCCGAGGCATGCGGGGACGATAGCGCTCGCCGCAACTGTTGAACTCGCAAGGGTTGGACATCTCGAAGCCGCCGCCGCGACCGCCCATTCCGCCGCCACCGGGCGGCAGTGCGATGAACTGCGCATAGGCGGTGCCCGTCGCGAGACAGGCGCCGAACATTGCCAGACCGAACAGGCTGGAACGAGCGTAAGGCAACTTGGACATCCGACGATCCTCCGGATCAGGATGCGGGCGAAGCCGGAGCGACGAAGCTCACCGCCGGCCTCTGACGCATGGTGTCGATCACACGGTCGAAACCGGCCTGGTCGAGATCGGCCGGGCCGATACGCACCTTGTACAGGCCGCCTTCGAACGGGGCTTCGATGATGGTGCCACCGACGTCGCGGAGCAGGGCATCGATCTCGCCGACAGTGGCCTGGGGTTTGAAGCTTACCAGAACCTGCCGTCCTTCGGACAGCGAAGCCGGAGCGGTCGCGGTTTCGTAAACGGCGCCTCCGGAACGCTCCGACACGATGACGCCGGTCTGGACCGCGATGATCGCGATCGCGGCGGCGGCTGCGAAACCGAGAGTCTTCGGCGACAGCGCGGCCTTGATCTCGGAGAGCCAGGCGCTCAGGCTGAACTTCGGCTTGTACGCACGCGGATTGGCGGCTTCCTCGGCATCGATCGCGGCGAACAGCTTGTCGGCCGCGCTGCGGGAGGGAGCGCCGAGGCTCTCGTTGAGCAGGAGATTTTCGGAGGCTTCCAGCCGCACGTCCTCGAAACGCCGGGCGAGCTCCGGATCGGCCTCGATCGCGGCCGCGACGCGGCGGTTCTCGGCCTCGCTCAGTGTGCCTGCCGCATACCAGGGGAGGAGCAGCGAGATTTCAGCCTTGTCTTCCAACTTCGTCATCACGGCCATCCTCGGTCGATGCCGGCGGTCTTGAGCAGGTCGGACAACCGCTTGCGCGCATAGAACAGGCGCGTCTTCACGGTGTTCTCCGGAATTCCGAGGATTTGGCTCGCCTCTTCCACGCTCTTCTCGTGGTAGTAGACGAGATCCACGATCTCACGGTGTTCCGTGGACAAGTGGTTCAAGCACTCACGAATGGCGCTTGCCTTGTCCTTCTTCTGGATCGTCACTTCGGGGCTGTCGCCGTCGTCCTCTATGGATTCGGCGACTTCCTCGTCGAGTTCGGCATCGGTCTTCTTCCGAAGCGAACTTAGCGCCTTGAAACGTGCGATCGAGAGAAGCCAGGTCGAAACGCTGGATCGTCCCTCGAACCGCCCGGCCTGACGCCAGACGTCCAAGAATACCTCGCTGATCAAGTCCTCCGCATTTGCCTCATTACGAACGAGCCTGAGTACGAAGCGGTAAACCCGCACATGGTGCCGCGCGAACAGCACCTGCATCGCCAGTTTGTCGCCTGCCGCAATGCGGCCGATCAGAACATCATCGGGCGTTGCCGTGTTTGCAGCCACTTCGTACCTGCTCGTTTATGGGTCGCGGAAGGATGTCCAGAGGTTCAAGACGACCGGGGTCGTAACGAAGATTTATTTCGTGGGCGTTTCGAGACGGAAACAAAAGCGAAAAGCCGGTTTTCGCCGGCTTTTCGTTTAATCGCAGATCTTTTTTGTGGTCCAGACCCAATCCGACGCCCGGATGGGGGTTCTGACCCTTACCTTCCGCAGAACGCAGTTTCGCTGACTCGCAAGAGAAGGGGCGCTCCGAAGAGCGCCCCCTGGTCTGCGGCTCAGTAGCTGCAGACCTTCTTCTTGGTCCAGTACCAGTCCGGACCGGGGCCCGGATTGTAGACCTTCACCTTCTTCCACCAGCAGCTCGGGCCGTAGCTGCTGTAGTACGGTCCGTGGAACTTGAAGCCGAAATGACCGCCGTGATGACCATGGTGGCCATGATGACCGCCGTGATGCCCGCCGCCGTGATGGCCGCCCTTGGCGGAAGCGATCGTGGGGGACAGGGCCATCGCGCCGAGAGCTGCGGCCGCCGACAAAGTGAGCATTGATTTGCGAAGCATATGATCTTCCTCTGGTAATCAGGAGACCAGGAGGGGTGATCCGGTCCCTATGCTGATTGGTCGTCCTGAGGAGAGGGTTGGTTCGACAAAAGTATAAGAAAAACGATGCCTGGAACGGATGAACAGGAAAGAAAAAGGCGCCCCGGAGGGCGCCTCACATCTGCTCAGTAGCAGATCTTCTTCTTGGTCCAGTACCAGTCCGGGCCGGGACCCGGATTGTAGACCTTGACCTTCTTCCAGTAGCAGGTCGGGCCGCCGATCACGACCACACCCGGCGAGTAATAGCCGTGATGGCCATGGTGGCTGTGATGGCCGTGGAAACCGACCCCGAAACCACCGAAGCCGATGCTGACGCCGCCGGCCGAGGCCGCGGTGGGAACGAGGGCGGAGGCACCGAGCGCCGCAGCCGCAGCAAAGCCAAGAACGATCTTGCGAAGCATAATGGTCATCCCTTCAACTTGGTGAGGCCGCCCGTTTAAGCCGGGATATTCGGCCTCGATGACCATTCGTCGTGGGGCTCGCGAAACCGGTTCATTCGATTTTGAAAAAAGAATCAACCCGCACTCAGGAGGCGTGCGGCCTCCTCGCGTTCGAACAGATAGAGCAGGGTGCGCAGCGCCGGACCGCGCGGGCCGGTCAGGTGCGGATCGCGGTCCAGAAGCATGACCGCTTCCTTGCGGGCGGTCTCCAGAAGCTCGCCGTAAATCTCGACATTGGCGAGCCGCGTTCCGGGCAGGCCGCTCTGGCGGGTGCCGAGCACCTCGCCTTCACCACGCAGGCGAAGGTCTTCCTCTGCGATACGGAAACCGTCCTCGGTTTCGCGGAGAATCTTGAGGCGCTTCTCGGCCGTCTCGCCGAGCGGAGGCTTGTAGACGAGAACGCAGGTCGACTTCGCATCGCCACGCCCGACGCGGCCCCGGAGCTGATGGAGCTGTGCGAGGCCGAAACGTTCGGCGTGTTCGATGACCATGATATTGGCCTCGGGCACGTCGACGCCGACCTCGATGACCGTCGTTGCAACCAGGATGCGGGTCTGTCCGGACGCGAATCCAGCCATCACGGAATCCTTTTCGGCGCCACGCATCTTGCCGTGGACCAGAGCGACCTGGCCCGGAAACTCCATCGATAGCTGGATATAACGTTCCTCGGCTGCCGCCGCGTCGACGAGGTCCGACTCCGAGACGAGCGGGCAGACCCAGTAGACGCGGGACCCGGTTTCGAGAGCGCGGTGCAGACCGGCGATGACTTCGTCCACGCGCTCGCTCGAAACCACGCGGGTGTCGATCGGCTTCCGGCCGGCCGGCTTTTCATGAAGCGCCGAGACTTCCATGTCGCCGAAATATGTGAGGACCAAAGTGCGGGGGATCGGCGTTGCCGTCATCACCAATACGTCGACGGCTTCGCCCTTGGCCGCGAGTGCCAGCCGCTGATGGACGCCGAAACGATGCTGTTCGTCGACGACCGCGAAGGCGAGGTCCTTGAAGGCGACGATCTCCTGGAACAGGGCATGAGTGCCAACCAGGATATCCACGTCGCCCGCCGCGACGTTGGCGAGGATCGCCTCACGTTCTCGACCCTTCTCGCGGGCGGTCAGGATGGCGACGCGAAGGCCGGCCGCCTCGGCGAGCGGCTTGATTGTCTTGAGATGCTGCCGTGCGAGGATTTCCGTCGGCGCCATCATCGCCGCCTGACGGCCGGCCTCGACTACGGTCGCCATCGCCAGCAGGGCGACGACGGTCTTGCCCGAGCCGACGTCACCCTGGAGGAGGCGCAGCATGCGCTCGGGTTTGGCCAGATCGCCACGAATGTCGTGAACGGCGCGAACCTGGGAGCCGGTCAATGCAAACGGCAAAGCGGCTTCGAGTTTCGTCACGATGCGCCCGTCACCGGCGCTCGAGCGCCCGTGCTGGTGGCGCATGTGACGGCGGACCAGACCGAGCGCGAGCTGGCCGGACAGCAATTCGTCATAGGCCAGACGATGACGGCTCGGGCTTTCCGGCGCCGCGTCCTCCGGCTGGAGCGGCAGATGGAGATGGCGCAGGGCTTCGCGGAACCTCGGCCAGCCGCGGCCGGCGACGACCGATGGATCCTGCCATTCGGCGAGATCGGGAATCCGTTCGGCGGCTGCTCGGGCCGCGCGAGATATCAATCCCTGTGTGACACCTTCGGTCAGAGGATAGACCGGCTCGACCAGCGGGAGCTTCGACAGGCCGGCTTCATCGACGATCCGCTCGGGATGCACCATCTGCAGCATGCCGTCGTATTGTTCGAGCCGTCCCGATATCCAGCGCTTCGCCCCGATCGGAAGCTGGCGCTCGACGTAGTTCTTGTTGGCTCCGAAGAAGACGAGCGTGACCCAGCCGGTGCCGTCGGTGACGACGATGCGGGTCGGAGCCTTCGGGCGGTTGCGCGGGGGGGCGTGGATTTCCTCGACCGTGACTTCGAGCGTGACCGTCCCGCCGGGCACCGCATCGGCGATCTTCGGGCGCATGCGGCGATCGACGATGCCGCTCGGCAGATGGAACAGGACGTCGAGGACGCGCGGCTCGTCCCCGAGAAGCCGCTTGAGGGGAAGCGCGCTCTTTTCGCCGAACCCCTGAAGGGTTTCGACGGGCGAGAACAACGGATTGAGGGCAGGGGGACGCATGGAAAGCGGACGGTGCCTGCTTGTAGGTCAGGGTTCAAGAGTTGCGCGTTTTCCGGGGCGGCGAAGCCGAGCCCGGAAACCATAGCCCTTGTCTGGCGAGCCGAGATGCTGCGGGGTATGGGTCTCGGGCTCGGCTTCGCCGCCCCGAGACACCAAGGAACACGCTTGTTGCGGCGCGGCTCTCAACTACATAAAGCCTTCTCTCGTGACCGGAACCACCCGCACCACCGCTGAATTGAACCCGCGCCGACGCCGCGTGCTTTACCGAGCCTGGCATCGCGGTACGCGGGAGATGGATTTCATCTTCGGCCGATTCACCGATGAGTGGATTGACCGGATGAGCGACACCGAACTCGATGAGTTCGAGCGGATCCTCGACGCGGGCGATACCGAGCTTTTCCTATGGGTCGCCGGCCAGATGCCGGTACCCGCCGAATACGATACCGAACTGTTTCGCCGCATCAGGGCGTTTCATGGAGTGCCGGCTGGGCCGGGTGGACAGGATTTGACGTGAAGCAGGCCGATGTGCTCGCGCGTGGCGGGCAGCTGATCTTTACCCATACGCCGGATGGCTTCGACGCCATGGTGCTCGCCGATCTGGCGCGGGCGCTCGCGCGGAACGACCGCAACGCGCCGGCCGCGATCGCCTATGTCGCTCGCGAGCGCACCCGCATGCATGCGATGGAGCGCGAACTCGCCTTCTTCGCGCCGGACATCGACACGCTGACCTTCCCGTCCTGGGACGTGCTGCCCTATGACCGCGCCTCTCCGAATGCCGCCATCTCGGCGCAGCGGATGACGACGCTCGCCCGCCTGGCCCGCACCAAGCAGGGTGACAAGCCCCGCGTCGTGCTGACGACGGCGAACGCGGTGGTTCAGCGCGTGACCAGCAGGAAGCAGATCGCGGCGCAGAGCCTTTCTGTCGCGCCGGGCAACGCCGTCGATCTCAACGGTCTCGTTCAGTGGCTGGAGACCAACGGCTTCCTGCGCGCCTCGACCGTTCGCGATACCGGCGAATATGCGGTGCGCGGCGGTATCCTCGATCTCTACCCGCCGGGACATCCTGCGCCGGTCCGCCTCGACTTCTTCGGCGACACGCTGGAATCGATCCGGCCGTTCGATCCCGAGACGCAGCGTTCGACCAGCCAGATGAAGGCGCTCGACCTCGTCCCGGTCAGCGAGGTTCTGCTGACGCAGGAGACGATGCGCCGTTTCCGGCAGGCCTATATCGCCGACTTCGGAGCGCCGCACCGCGGCGATGCGCTCTATGAAGCCGTGAGCGAAGGCCGTCGCTATCCGGGCGTCGAGCACTGGCTGCCGCTATTCCACGACGGACTGGAGACCCTGTTCGACCATCTCCCAGGCGCGGTGGTCGTGCTGGACCATCTGGTCGAGGACGCGGCTTCCCAGCGCCTGGCACACGTCGCGGACTATTACGAGGCCCGCAAGAGCGGCCTCGACGAGCAGGCCGGTGGTGCGCCGTATCATCCGCTCAAGCCGGACAAGCTCTATCTGTCGCCGAAGGAGTTCAAGGACGTCCTCGGCAAGAGCGGCCTGGCTCGCTTCTATCCGTTCGAGGCGGAAGCCAGGGAAGGCGTCCAGATCGTGGACGCGGGCGGGCGTCCCGGTCGCAATTTCGCTCCCGAACGCGCCGACGAGAACGCCAATGTCTTCGACGCGGCGGCGAAGCATATCAACGAGCTTCACGAAGCCGGAAAACGCGTCGTCGTCGCCGCCTGGTCGGAGGGTGCACGCGAGCGCCTGAGCCATGTCCTTCACGATCACGGCCTCGAAGACCAGAAAGAAGTCGCGAGCTGGGCCGAGGCGCAGAAGCTCGCCAAGGACCATGTGGGTCTCGCTGTTCTCGGCCTCGAAACAGGCTTCGAGACGCCGGACCTCGCCGTCGTCGGCGAACAGGACATTGTCGGCGACCGCCTGATCCGCGGCCGCAAGAAAGCGCGACGGGCCGCCGACTTTCTCACGGAAGTCACGGGTCTGTCGGCGGGCGATATCGTCGTCCATGTCGATCATGGGATCGGCCGTTTCATGGATCTGAAAGCGATCCAGGCGGCCGGCGCGCCGCATGACTGCCTTGAGATCATCTATGCCGGCGACGCCAAGCTCTATCTGCCGGTCGAGAACATTGAGCTGCTGTCTCGCTACGGTTCCGAGGACACCGACGTCCAGCTCGATCGCCTGGGCGGCGCCGGGTGGCAGAACCGCAAGGCCAAGCTGAAGCAGCGCATCCGCGAAATGGCCGGCGAGCTGATCAAGGTCGCCGCGCAGCGGGCGATGCGCGAGGCGCAGCGGCTCAATCTCGCGGACGGCATGTACGAGGAGTTCGCGGCCCGTTTCCCGTTCGAGGAGACCGAAGACCAGCAGAACGCGATCGATGCCGTGCTCGACGATCTCGCGGCCGGGAAGCCGATGGATCGACTGGTCTGCGGCGACGTCGGCTTCGGCAAGACCGAGGTCGCGCTACGCGCCGCCTTCGTGGCGGCCATGAACGGGAAGCAGGTCGCGGTCGTCGTGCCGACCACGCTGCTCGCTCGTCAGCACTATCGGAACTTCGCGGAACGGTTCCGCGGTTTTCCCCTGAAGGTGGCTCAGGCTTCGCGCTTCGTGGGTTCTGCCGAGATGAAGAAGACGAAGGAGGGCATCGCATCGGGCGATGTCGACGTGGTGGTCGGCACCCACGCCCTGCTGGCCAAGGGCGTTACCTTCAGGGATCTCGGTCTCGTCATCGTCGACGAGGAGCAGCATTTCGGCGTCTCCCATAAGGAACGGCTGAAGCAGATGCGCGCCGAGGTGCATGTGCTCACTCTGACCGCGACGCCGATTCCGCGCACCTTGCAGCTCGCACTGACGGGCGTGCGCGAGCTGTCGATCATTGCGACGCCTCCGGTCGACCGCCTCGCCGTTCGTACATATGTCGCTCCATTCGATCCGCTTGTCGTTCGAGAGGCATTGCTTCGGGAGCGCTATCGCGGCGGCCAGAGCTTCTATGTCTGCCCGCGTATCGAGGACATCGCGACCATCACCGAATTCCTGCGGACTCAGGTGCCGGAGGTGAAGTTCGCAGTCGGTCACGGCCAGATGGCGGCGACCGAACTCGAGGACGTGATGACCGCGTTCTATGAGGGACAGTACGACGTGCTGGTCTCGACCACGATCGTCGAGTCCGGCCTCGACATCCCGAACGCCAATACGCTGATCGTCCATCGCGCCGATATGTTCGGCCTGGCCCAGCTCTACCAGCTTCGCGGCCGCGTCGGCCGGGCGAAGACCCGCGCCTATGCGATCCTGACCACGCCGGTGAACAAGGCGCTGACGGCCAATGCCGAGAAGCGGCTGAAAGTGCTGCAATCGCTGGACAGCCTTGGCGCTGGCTTCCAGCTCGCCTCGCACGACCTCGACATCCGCGGCGCCGGCAATCTGCTCGGCGACGAACAGTCGGGTCATATCCGGGAGGTTGGCTACGAGCTCTATCAGCAGATGCTGGAGGAGGCGGTGGCCGCGCTCAAGGAGGGCGGCGAGGTCATCGACGAGCAATGGTCGCCGACGATCGCGATCGGCACGCCGGTGCTCATTCCCGAGACCTATGTCGAGGATCTGGAACTCAGGCTCGGCCTTTATCGCCGTCTCGCCGGGATCAGCGACGATGCGGACATCGCGGCGTTCGGCGTGGAGCTGGCCGACCGCTTCGGACCGCGTCCGCCGGAGGTCGAGCATCTGCTCAAGATCGTCGGCATCAAGGCGCTGTGCCGGAAGGCGAATGTTGAGAAGATCGATGCAGGCCCGAAGGGCGTGGTCATCGCCTTCCGCGACAACAGCTTCGGCAATCCGGACGGCCTGATCGCGTGGCTCTCGAAGGAGCGGGACGTGAAGCTGCGCCCGGACTTCAAGCTGGTCTTCAAGCGCGACTGGGCGACGCCAGAGCAGCGACTGAAAGGCACGACTGGCCTGATGCGCCAGATCGCCATGATCGCCGAGGCGAGCAAGAAGGCGGCTTAGAGCTTAGGCTACCTGGGCACGGCTGGAGGATTCCGGCCGCGGATAGAGCGCGGGCGAGGCGCCGCGCATATCCAGCGTCGATGCCAGCAACTTGGCGCCGCCCTCGGTCTGGACCGCTTCGCCGAACACCGGGTCGTGCTGGAACTGCGCTTCGGTGCCGGCTTCTGTTGCCGCGATGCCGAGATAGTCTTCCGTCGCGCGCCGTGGGAATGCCAGCCCGCCGATGCGGACCACGCCGTTGCGCACCGATCCGACGCGGATGTCGCCATCATGCAGCGCCGCCGGAAGGCCCGTATCGACCCATCCATCGAAGTCGATGTTGAGCGTCGGCGCCCCGGTTGCGGCGGGTAGGTTCGCCGCCGGCGTCATGGCGCCGCGCAGGACGAGCCGACCCTGGTTTGAGACCTTGGTTTCGATCATCGCCCGACCCAAAGGGGTCGTGCGCTGGAGACGCACTGCGCCGTGTGGGATGGGCTGAGGCCGGCCGTCGGCCTCGCGGCGAGCGGCGATGAGACCGATTTCGCCGAACGTGATCACGTCGGTCAGGATCGGGCCGCCGGATGCGATCGTGATCTTGCTCGGCCGTTCCCCGGTCCGCCAGACGGCAGATACGGTACGGGTAGGGCGGGTCGGCAGGCGGCCGGCTCGGGCCATGCCGGCGACGAGCGCGCCCGGCAGCACGACATGGGTCGCGCCTTCGGTGGCCAAAGCGCCTGCGAGCGCGCGAGAGCTGAAGGGCTGGTGAAGGACGAGTGGCGCACCGGAAAGCAGGCTGGCGATCAGGCCGGTCGCCATGCCGGCAAGGCTCGTCCCGAACATCGTGGTCGCGATGACGTCGGCGCCACCGATACCGGCTTCGAGAATATAACCAAGGCCGGCCGCCAGGAGATCGCAATGAGCGCGCGGCACTGGAACGAAGCCACCGGCGACGGCATCCCAGGTGATCGCGGCGAGATGCTGGCCGGGTTTCCCGGCACGGTCGGGAAGCTTCTCGAATTCCTCGGAGGCGAACTCGTCGATCTGCTCCTCGATCGGCACGACACCGTCCGGCACGTTCCGGCCGTAGGCAAGGATGAAGCGCACCGAGAAGGCTTCGAAAGCGGCGTGGCAGAGGACTTCGCCAGGACGCATGCTGCCGCTGCGCGAGGTTGTCAGGACAGCTTTCACGCCGAGTCGGCTGAAAGCCTGTCCGATCTCGCGTTGGCGCCATGCGAGCGGGATCGGGGTCACCACGTATCCCGCTCGCAGGATGGCGAGGAAGGAGACGATCTGCTCGACCGTGTTCGGCATCTGCAGGGCGATGACGGCGTCGCGGCCAAGGTCGAGCGAACGGAGAGCACGCGAAAGCTTCTCCACCTCGCGGTCGAGCGCTGCCCAGGTCAGGCGGCGCGGCGCACCGTCGGTGAATACGGGACGGTCGGCCGGGTCGACGACCGCGCGGGCGTCAGGTCGCGTCGTGGCCAGCCGCGCAAGCAGGCTGTCGAGCGTTACGTCCTCGCCAAAACTGTCGCCCGCAGCAAGCGAACGGTGTCGCTTCAAGATCATCCGAAACGCCCCCCGGCGTGTGACGCGATCGTCATTGCCCCAACTCCCGCCACCAGACCTCGGGAATCGCCCCGTAGAGTGGAGTGATTTGCGGCCGTCCGATATGGGACCAGCGGGCAATCCACTTCTTTGGCTGGTGAAAAAGCGGAATTACATAGAATCCCGACAGTAGAACGCGGTCGAGAGCGCGCGTCGCCGTCACGAGATCATCGCGGCTGCGCGCTGCGGTGATGGTGGAGATCATCGCATCGATCGCGGGCTGTTTGGTCCCCATGTAGTTTCGGGTGCCGGGAGCATCGGCCGCCGACGAGCCCCAATAGAACGCCTGCTCGTTGCCCGGAGAGAGCGAACTGTCCCAGGCGTACTGCGTCATGTCGAAATCATAGGATAGCAGCCGGCTGTCGAATTGCACTGCGTCGACCAGCCGGATGTCGGCTTGGATGCCGGCCCGGCCGAGGTCGCGGGCATAGGCGATCGCAATGCGCTCCTGCTCCTTGGTGCGGATCAGGAGCTCGAACCGAAACGGCTCGCCGCGCTCGTTCTTCAGCGTTCCGTCGGCGAGCTGCCAGCCGGCCGAACGCAGCAGCGTCAGCGCAGTCCGGAGCTGATCGCGATCCCTGCCGGAGCCGTCGGTGACAGGAGGCTTCCACGCGCCTTCGAGGATGTCGTCTCGAACGACGTTGGGGAACGGCGCCAGCAACGCGCGTTCGGCTTCGCTGGCCGGCCGCCGCAGCGCCGACAATTCGGAGCCGTGGAAGTAGCTGCCGGTTCTGGCCAGAAGGCCATGATAGAGATTGGTGTTTGCCCATTCGGCATCGAACAGGATTTCGAGGGCCTCGCGCACCCGGACATCCTGGAAGATCGGCCGTCTCGTATTGAAGACGAATGCGCTGATCGGTTTCGGCGCGCCGCTCACGATCTCGTCCTTGACCAGTCGGCCGTCGCGGACGGCCTGCTCGTCATAGCCCGTCAGCCATGTCGCCGGGTCGGTTTCGACGCGGATGTCGTATAGGCCGCGCCGAAACGCCTCCAGCAAGGTATTGGCGTCGCGATAGAAATCATAGCGGATCTCGCCGTAATTGCCCCAGCCTCGTGTCGTCGGCAGGCCGTTGCCCCAATAGTCGGGGTTGCGGCTGAGAGTGAAGCTGCGACCTGCGTCTACCTGCGAAATCACGTAGGGGCCGGAACCGACCAACGGCTCCAGGCCGCCGTTTTCGAACGTCTCGGGATTGGTCGCGTGCTTCGGCAGGATCGGCATCAGGCCGAGGATCAGGGGAAGCTCGCGATCGCCGGACCTGGAGATGTCGAAACGGATCGTCCGCTCGTCGATGATCTCCGCCTTCGAGACCTTGCTGTAGTAAGTCCGATGATTGGGCCGGCCGTGATCGCGCAACAATTGCCAGGAAAAGACGACGTCTTCGGGCGTCACGGGCTGGCCGTCGGAGAATCGCGCCTTCGGATTCAGCCGGAACTCGACGAAGCTCCGGTCGTCCGGCGTGGCTATGCTCTCGGCGAGCAGGCCGTAGAGTGTGAAGGGCTCGTTGTAAGAGCGGGCCATCAGCGGTTCGATGACGTTGTTGCCGATCGCCTGCTGAGGGGCCGTCCCGCGGACGATGAAGGGATTCAGGCTGTCGAAGGTGCCGAGCACGCCGTAGGTGATGCGTCCGCCTTGCGGGGCATCCGGCCGGACATAGGAGAGGGCACTGAAATCAGAGGGCAGCGCCGGTTCGCCATGCATGGCAATGCCGTGCCTCGGCTCCGCGGATGGCGCGGCGGAGCTAGGGATTCCGAGCAGAGCCGTGAAGCCTAGCCAAAAGAGAAATCCACAGACTGAACGCAAGCAAATTCCCGATCATGATTCGCGCGCTTTGAAGTGTATCATACGGGTCACGCAAGCTCGGTAAGCGCTTGCGATAGCAAAGCTGCCTGTTAATCCCTGAAACAGCTTGTCTTCGGTCACGCTGATGCCGTATTTCGCCGCGAGACAGCGGACCAATCAGCGCCCGACATTGCACCGTCAAACCTCGCGAGAGATTGCTCCGTTACTGGGGGAACACCGAATGATGAACTGCACTTTCCGCACGTCCGCGCAGATCGCGGCAGTCGGAGTGACACTCGCTCTGATGCCGGCCGTGGCTTTCGCCCAGGCGCCGTCGCTTGTACCGCCGCCGTCGGCAGCCCCGCCGGCCGCCGCCCCCAAGCCCGCCGCGCCTAAGCCGGCGGCTCCGAAGCCAGCGGCGCCGAAGCCGGCGGCTGCTGCTCCAACCGCTGCCCCGAACCTCCCGCCGGTCAGCGCGGCGATGGGCGCTGCGGTGCCCGCCAACAACGGCCCGAAGCCGGAATGGATGAAAGTCTGCGGCAAGGACGACAAGCAGAAGACCGAACTCTGCTCGGTTTCGAGCTACATCCAGGCTGACGCCGGCAACGTGGTCGGTGAGATCCGCCTGCTGGACGTCAAGCGTGACAAGGAATCGAAGCGCATCATTGAGGCGCTCATTCCCCCGGGCTTCCTGATCCCGCCGGGGGTCAACCTCGTCATCGACGACGCCAAGCAGCCGATCACCGGCCGTTATCGCGTGTGCTACCAGAACGTCTGCCTGGCCGAAGTCCAGGTCACCGACGAGACGCTCGCCGCCATCCGCAAGGGTTCGATGCTGACGTTCTTTGCCGCTAACGCGCAGGGACAATGGGTCGGCGCCAAGGCCTCGCTCGCCGGCTTCAGCTCCTCGTATGACGGTCCGTCGCTCGACCCGAAGGTCTATGAGGAGAAGCGGAAGAGCTTCGAGGAAGGTCAGAACAAGCTTCAGAGCGAGCTGATGAAGCGCGCCGAGGAGCAGCGCAAGAAGCTGCAGGACGGTGTTCCGGCCGCTGCGGCTCAGCCGGCTCCGGGCGAACCGGTCAAGACCCAGTAAGACCCCGAAACGGTCAATTCTCGGAACAGACGCGCGGTCCATCGGGCCGCGCGTTTTTCATTTCGGCAGGAGGTTGGGTGGGAAATCAGCGGGCGGGCCTTTCGAGGTCCAACGCCGATGCGCCCACATCCACTGGCCCGGATATTCCCGGATCCAGCGTTCGAAGGTCGCCTGAACCGTCGCGGTGGTCGCCGCGATGTCCGCGGCCCGGTCGCCGCTATCGGCGACCGGAATGGGCTCGATTTCCACGCGGAATCGGCACCCCTTCAGCCGGACCACCCGTGCGCCGACCAGCGGATAATCCAGCGACATCGCCAGGAAGGCGGGCAGGGGCGTCGACGGCGCGGGATGGCCAAAGAAGGGGACCATAATGCCGTCGCCAATGCGCTGATCGGCCAGGACGCCGGGCGGATTGCCGCCCTTGCCCCATGCGAGCAGGCGCCTGGCTGCGGCCTGGCCCTTCACGAAAAGCCCGCCGGGATAATAGGGCGTGCGGACCCCGACGACCCAGCGGTCGACCAGCGGGTTGTTGACCTTCTGGTAGATGCCCCCGATCGGAAAGCCGGCGCGCGTGAAGGCCGCAGCGGCGAGCTCCCAATTGGCGCAGTGAAGGGAGGTCACGACAAACCGACCGCCGCTCTTGCGCAGCTCTTCGACCAGACCTGTGGTCGGGAATTCGATCCGGCATGGATCGGACATCACGCGGTCGATCATCAGGCCCTCAGCAAATGTCCGGCCGAGATTTTCCCAGACATCGCCTGCAATCTCGAGGCGTTGCGTCTCGTCGAGGTCGGGGAACGCCACCGCGAGATGACGGAGTGCTGCCTCGTGCCGGCGATTGAGGGGCGCGAACCAGCGCCAGAGCTTGCCACTGACCGCTGAACCGATGTCGGGTCCAAGCAGCCGGAAGAATTGCTCGAGGCCCCGCAGCAGTCCGTATTCGACGGCGAACTGCAAATCGCGCGCGCGGGCGCTCTTCTGCTTCCGAGGTTTCGCCATTGGTCTAGACGTCCGCTCTGGCGGCGATGCCCTGGCGCATGATCGCCCGGCGCAAGGGCGGGATCGCGCCGAGCGCGCATAGCCCGGCGGCACGCCCGATCTGAGCCGGCAGGAACTCTGACATCAGCGAGCGATTGAGAACGTCGACAAAGGCCGAGCGCGGCCTGACATCGGCGGACCGGGCACGATCATAGGCCCCGATGAGATCGGAGCCGCCGATATCTCCATGCCGGTCACTCGCGACGACGACGAAATCGGCGATGGCTGCCGCGTCGCGAACTCCGAGATTGAGCCCCTGTGCGCCGATCGGCGGCAGAACATGGGCGGCCTCGCCGACGAGGGCGATGCGCCGTGCCGCGAAGCGATTGGCGACCAGCGAGGAGAGGGGACGTTTGCCGCGCGGCGAGTCGGGAGTGATGTTGCCCAAAATGCCGTGGGTGCGCTGCTGCAGCTCCCGTCCGACCGCGGCGTCGTCGAGCTCGCTCAATCGCTCCACCGTCGCCGGTGTGTCGACCAGGACGACGCTGGACCGGTTTCCCGGGAGCGGAACGAGCGTGAGCGGACCACCTGTGGTGTGGAACTCGGTCGAGACGTCATGGTGCGGACGTGTGTGGCGGACATTGAGCGTGAGCGCGGCCTGCGGGTAATCGCGCGTCTTCGCCGAAATGCCCGCGGCTCGACGGCAGATCGAGTTCCGGCCATCGGCGCCGACGATCAACGCGCCCGCAATCTTTTCGCCGCTCTGCAATGAGACGATCGCCCGATCGTCGTCCGACCGCACCGACGCGACCATTTCGTTCCTGATCGTCAGGGCTGGGAGCGCTTCGGCGGTTTCACGCAAAGCGGTGACGAGGACGCTGTTCTCGATGTTGTGGCCGAAAGAGGTGAAGCCCAGTTCCGCCGCGTCAAAGAGTACTTCGGGAGCGTGGATCAGCCGGTCGGTCGCATCGACGATGCGGAGCTTCTTCAGTGCTCCTGTCTGCGGGGCCAAGCGAGGCCAGAGGCCGAGCCGGGTAAGGATGCGAAGCGAGCCCTGCATCAGGGCCGTGGTGCGCGTGTCCTTCGGCGCGGGACCGGCAATCAGGGTCGTCGGCACTCCAGCGCGCGCAAGCAAAGCGGCGGCGACGAGGCCGGCCGGGCCTCCACCCACGACGATGACGTGATTGCGCTCGGTTTCCACCGAAACTCCTGGGTTCAGCTTCTCACTGAATAGGGATTCCCGGCCGCGGGAACAATGCTAGGTTCGCGCCATGGAGCCGCAGATTCCCGTTCCGTTGCGTTTGAAGTTCGCCGGCTATTCGGTCCATGCACTGACCGCCAGCGGCGCGGTGCTGGGATTTCTCGCCCTTCTGGCCGCGATCGACCATCGCTTCGTCGAGATGTTCATCTGGCTCGGCATCGCGCTTTTCGTGGATGGGATCGACGGAACATTCGCCCGCAGGGCCAATGTGAAGGAAACGGCCATCGCGATCTCGGGCGATACTCTCGACCTCGTGGTCGACTACGTCACCTATGTTCTCGTCCCGGCATTGGCGATGTTCCAGGCCGGCCTTTTTCCACTCGGCTGGGGCACGGTCGCGGCCGGGGCGATCTGCCTGACGGCGGCGCTCTATTTCGCCGATGTCCGGATGAAAACCGACGACTGGTATTTTCGCGGTTTCCCGGCCGTCTGGAACCTGTTCGCCTTCTTCGCCTTTCTGCTGAAGCCGGAGCCATGGATCACGTTCGGTCTCGTCATCCTGTTCTCGGGGCTGACATTCGCGCCGATCGCATTCGTTCATCCGATGCGGGTCGTCCGGCTCAAATTGTTGACGCTGCTCATGCTCGGCGCAGGGACGGTGCTCGCTGTCGCGGCGTTGTTCTGGAACCTCGACCCGCCCGGCCCCGTAGTTCTCGGATTGCTGGTCGTTGGAGCGTATTTCCTGCTCTTCGGCCTATTCCGCCCCAAATCGCAGGACTGAGAAGATGTTCGATCTCCTGATGTCGCCCGAAGCCTGGGCCGCGCTCGTCACCCTAACCGCGATGGAGATCGTGCTCGGAATCGACAACATCGTCTTCCTTGGGGTGCTCACCTCTCGGCTGCCGGCGGCGAAGGCAAAGCGGGCGCGTCAGATCGGCCTGGCGCTGGCTCTGATCTTCCGGATCGTCCTGCTCAGCGCGCTAGCCTGGCTGATGAAGTCGACCGAACCGCTGTTCGAACTGTTCGGCCAGGGATTCTCGCTTCGCGACATCATCCTGGTCGCAGGTGGCGGCTTCCTGCTGGTGAAGAGCACGCTGGAGATTCACGGCGGCATCGAGGGTATGGACGAGGAGCAGCATGGCAAGGTCTCGGAGGCCGCCTTCGGCATGCTGATCCTGCAGATCGTCGCGATTGATGCCGTGTTTTCGATCGACTCGATCATCACAGCCATCGGCATGGCACAGCATATCGAGATCATGATCGCGGCCGTCGTCATTGCGATCGCACTGATGTATTTCGCCGCCGGCCCTGTCACCGATTTCATCTCGAAGCATCCGACGACGCGGATGCTGGCGCTCAGCTTCCTGATGCTGATCGGCGTCGCGCTTGTCGTCGACGGGTTCGGTATCTATGTACCGCGCGGATATATCTATTCCGCGATGGCGTTCTCCGCTCTGGTCGAGATGTTGAACGTGATCGCCCGGGGACGCAGGGAGCGCCGGAGGAAGCCAAAGCCGGCGCGATGAGGGGAACCATGGTCGAGGCAGTACGTGTTCACAAGTTGGGCGGACCCGAGGTCCTGACTTACGAGACGATCGGGAGCAGACCTCCAGGACCGAGCGAGATCCGGATCAGGACGACCGCCATCGGCGTAAATTTCATCGATGTCTATTTCCGCACAGGCCTCTACGCATCCGATACGCCGTTCATCGCCGGCAAGGAAGCGGCTGGCGTCGTCGAGGAAGTGGGGGAGGGTGTCACCGACTTTCGGGTCGGGGATCACGTCGCTTCCGCCACGCTGTCGGGTTCCTACGCGACCGAGCTGACTGCGCCGGCCGCCGTCTTCGTGAAAGTACCGGACGGCATTTCGGACGAGACAGCGGCGGCGATGATGCTGAAAGGGATGACCGCGCGTTATCTCCTGCGCCGCACCTTCAAGGTCGGGCCGGAGCACACGATCCTGTTCCACGCGGCATCTGGCGGCGTCGGTTCGATCGCCACGCAATGGGCCAAGCATCTCGGCGCGACGGTGATCGGAACCGTCGGTTCAGAGGAGAAGGCGAAGCTGGCAAAAAAGAACGGCGTCGACCACACGATCCTCTATCGCACTGAGGACTTCGTGCAGCGCGTCGCCGAGATAACTGGCGGAGCGAAGTGCGACGTCGTTTATGACTCGGTCGGCCAGCAGACCTGGAAAGGGTCTCTCGATTGCCTGAAGCCGCTCGGCCTGTATGTGCTGTTCGGCAATTCCTCCGGCGCGGTGACCGACTTCAATCCCTCGCTTCTCGCGCAGAAGGGATCCCTGTTCATGACCCGGCCGACTTTGTTCGGCTACACCGCGAAGCGTGAAGACCTGATCGAAACGGCGAACGATCTGTTCGACGTTGTGAAGAGCGGCGCGGTCGAGATCCCGATCGGAGCGCGCTTCGCCCTGAAGGATGCCGCGGATGCCCATCGTGCGCTGGAGAGCCGCGGAACGACCGGCTCGACGATC
The DNA here is from genome assembly GCA_003347645.1 of Rhizobiaceae bacterium CPCC 101076. Classification (GTDB taxonomy): domain Bacteria; phylum Pseudomonadota; class Alphaproteobacteria; order Rhizobiales; family Methylopilaceae; genus Flaviflagellibacter; species Flaviflagellibacter deserti. Next base: position 126,383 of record QDFX01000003.1, read on the forward strand.
CTAATCCCCTGAATGAGCAAGGGCCCGCCTCGTCGAGGCGGGCCCTTCTTCGCCTTGGCGGGCCGAAGCCAGCCGGTCGGCGGCTACCGTCAGGCGGCCTTCTGGTTGAGGCCGCTGAGTGCGATCTTGGAGAGAAGCTGGTCGGTCTTCTTCTCTTCCACGAGCGTCTGTTCGAGAAGTCTGGACGCGTCCTTCATGCCGAGCTGGTTGGCCCAGGCGACGAGCGTGCCGTAGCGCGAAATCTCGTAATGCTCGACTGCTTGCGCATCGGAGAGAAGGGCTGCGTCGAGGACCTGCTTGTCCTCGATCTCTTCCATCGCTTCCTTGCTCTCCTCGACGAGGCCTTCCATCGCCGCGCAGGGCTTGCCCTGGGCGCGCTTGCCGAGCATTTCGAAGACCTGTTCGAGACGTTCGACCTGACCCTCGGTTTCGGTGCGATGCGTCTCGAAGGCATCCTTGAGCTGCGGCGTCGCGGCCTTTTTTGCCATTTTCGGCAATGCCCTAAGCACTTGCTTCTCGGCGTGGTAGACATCCTTCAGTGTGTGGAGGAACAGGTCCTCCATCGTCTTGACGGCCATTGGCGTTCTCCGCGTTTGATCCCAGCCCGAGAACGTGCCGGGCTGTCCGGAGTTCCGGCCGATCAACAACGAAGAGAATAAATGCCGCGCGGCTCAGCCGCCGGTAACGGACATGTGGCGCGAAACGGCCGGGCGCTTGTGCTGCCGGTCGATTACGAAATCATGGCCCTTCGGCTTGCGCGCGATGCCAGCCTCGATGGCTGCGTGAAGGGCTTCATCGCTCTCGGACGCGCGAAGCGGCAGGCGAAGATCGGCGGCGTCTTCCTGGCCGAGGCACATGAAGAGAGTGCCCGTGCAGGTCACCCTGACGCGATTGCAGCTTTCGCAGAAATTGTGGGTGAGGGGAGTGATGAAGCCCAGGCGGCCGCCGGTTTCGGCCACCCGCACATAGCGGGCTGGGCCCCCGGTCCGATCCGGAAGATCGGTCAGCGTGTAATGGCGTTCGAGCCGGGCACGGACCGTCGATAGCGGCAAATACTGATCGGTTCGATCGCCGTCGATATCGCCGAGCGGCATGGTCTCGATCAGAGTTAGGTCCATACCGAAGCCGTGCGCCCATTCGAGCATGCGCTCGAGCTCGTCCTCGTTGCCGTCCTTCAGGGCGACGGCGTTGATCTTGACCTTGAGGCCGGCCGAACGGGCGGCGGAGATGCCGTCCAGAACCTGGGCGAGATCGCCGCGACGCGTGATGGCGCGGAACTTCACCGGATCGAGCGTGTCGACGGATACGTTGATGCGCTTCACGCCTGCTGCCGCCAATTCCGCGGCATAGCGCGCGAGCTGCGTGCCGTTGGTGGTGAGCGTCAACTCCTCGAGCGCGCCGGACTCCAGATGCCGGGACAGACTGCGGATCAGCGTCATCAGATCGCGACGGACGAGCGGCTCGCCGCCGGTGAGACGGAGTTTGCGGACGCCGCGCGCGATGAACGCCGAGCAAAGACGGTCCAGTTCTTCCAGCGTCAGCAGATCGCGCTTCGGCAGGAAAGTCATGTCCTCCGCCATGCAGTACACGCAGCGGAGGTCGCAACGGTCCGTCACCGAAACCCGCAGGTAGGTGATCTCGCGGTGGAACGGGTCGATCAGCGGGCTATAGCGCGCGGTTTCGCCGGGGGTGGAGAGCGCTGTCATATGAGGGATGTATGGTGGATTTCTTCGCCTTGCAATCGGTGCTTTCTATCCCGCCATTCTGTCTTTCATTCAGGCGCTCGAAATCAGCAAAATTTGGGGTGGAACAGACGCGAAAAGATGCGCAACGAAAGTATAAGGAGCACGGGGAGGGCTCCGTCAAATGGGACCCAATCTGGCCCCATCATGTGTCGTCATTTTCGTAAGTGGCTAAAAACAAACAATAAATCCGGTCGCCGGACCGTCACACGAGGTTCATCCGAGGCCAGTAACTGCTTGCGCCGGACACTGCCCTTAAGGAGAACCACAGTGACCTCCAAGCTTTCTCGACTGCTTTCCATTTCTGCCGCCCTGGTGATGGCGTCCTCGACGATCGTCGCCGCCGAGCCGAGCGCTGAACTCATCGCCGCCGCCAAGAAGGAAGGCACGCTCACCACGATCGCCCTTCCGCACAATTGGTGCGGCTATGCAGAGGTGATCTCCACCTTCAAGGCGAAGTACGGCCTCGAAGTAAACGAGCTCAACCCGGATGCGGGTTCGGGCGACGAGATCGAAGCGATCAAGGCGAACAAGGGCAATACGGGCCCGCAGGCTCCCGACGTTATCGACGTCGGTCTCTCCTTCGGCCCGTCGGCCAAGAAAGAAGGCCTGCTGCAGCCGTACAAGGTGTCGACCTGGGCCTCGATGCCGGACAGCGCCAAGGATCCGGAAGGCTATTGGTACGGCGACTATTACGGCGTTCTGTCGTTCGTCGTGAACACGGACATCGTCAAGAACGTCCCGAAGGACTGGGCCGATCTGAAGAAGTCCGAGTTCGCCAACAGTGTGTCGCTCGCCGGTGACCCGCGCGCCTCGAACCAGGCCGTCCAGGCTGTCTACGCCGCCGGCGTGGCGGCTGGTGAAATGGACGCGGCAAAGATCGGCGAAGCCGGTCTCAAGTATTTCGCCGAACTCAACAACGCCGGCAATCTCGTTCCGGTCATCGGCAAGTCGGCCTCGCTCGCCCAGGGCTCGACCCCCATCGTCGTCGCCTGGGACTATAACGGCCTCTCCTGGAAGGACAGCTTGAAGGGCAATCCGCCGGTCGAAGTCGTCGTCCCGCAGTCGGGCGTCGTCGCCGGCGTCTACGTCCAGGCGATCTCTGCCTATGCGCCGCATCCGAACGCCGCCAAGCTTTGGATGGAGCATCTGTACTCGGACGAGGGACAGATCCTGTGGCTCAAGGGCTATTGCCACCCGATCCGCTTCAACGACCTCGCCAAGAACGGCAAGGTGCCGAAGGAGCTCCTCGACAAGCTGCCGCCGGCCAACCTCTACGCCAAGGCCGTGTTCCCGACGCTCGAGGAACAGGACAAGGGCAAGACGGCGATCACCACGAAGTGGGACAGCACCGTCGGCGCCAACGTCAAGTAAGCTCGATCAAGGCCTCTCCGCCCAACGCGGAGAGGCCATTTTTGACGTCCGGAATATCCCAGCATGACCGCCGTTTCTGCTCCCGCAGCCAGCACAGCACCATTGATCAAAAAGGACACGGTTATCGACTGGCTGGGCATGGCGCCCTTCATCATCTTCTCGCTGCTCTTCCTGATCATTCCGACGCTCTACCTCGTCACCGGCGCGTTCTTCACGCCCGAGGGAGAGTTCACCTTCCAGAACATCGCCGATCTGTTCACGCCCTCGATCATGAGCGCGTACTGGATCAGCATCAAAGTATCGCTCGCCTCCTCGCTCGGCGGAGCGCTGATTGGCTTCTTCCTGGCCTGGGCGGTGGTGCTCGGCGGCCTGCCGAACTGGGTGCGGTCGACGCTGCTGACCTTCTCCGGCGTCGCCTCAAACTTCGCTGGCGTGCCGCTCGCCTTCGCCTTCCTCGCCACGCTCGGCCGCACGGGCCTCGTCACGATCTTCCTGCGCGGCTGGTTCGGCTTCAGCCTCTACGGCACCGGCTTCAACCTGCTGAGCTTCTTCGGCCTGACCATCACCTACATGTACTTCCAGATCCCGCTGATGGTCCTGATCCTGACGCCTGCGCTGGACGGCATGAAGAAGGAATGGCGGGAGGCGTCTGAAATCCTCGGAGCGACCAACTTCCAGTACTGGACCATGGTCGCGTTCCCCATCCTGTGGCCGAGCCTGCTCGGTACGACGCTGCTGCTCTTCGCGAACGCATTCGGCGCCATCGCCACCGCCTATGCGCTGACCGGCAGCTCGCTGAACATCGTGCCGATCCTGCTCTACGCGCAGATCCGCGGTGACGTCCTGCACAATCCGAACCTCGGCTACGCGATCGCTCTCGGCATGATCGTCATCACCGGCGTGTCGAACGTCCTCTATCTCATGCTGCGCATGCGCGCCGAACGGTGGCAGAAATGAAGGGCTCACGTATCGGCGCCTGGATCGCCGTCATCGTCGGCGCGAGCTATTTCATCATCCCGCTGCTCGGCACGCTGGAGTTCTCGCTGCGCATGCGGCGTGGCGTATACAGTATCGACGCCTACGCGTCGGTCTTCACCGATCCGCAGTTCCGCGCGACCTTCGGCTATTCCATGCTGATGGCGCTGCTGACCATCGTGTTCGGCATGCTGCTCGTCGTGCCGACCGCCTATTGGGTTCGGCTGCGCGTGCCGAGGATGCGGCCGATCGTCGAGTTCATCACGCTGCTGCCGCTGGTCATCCCGGCGATCGTGATCGTGTTCGGCTATCTCAGGATGTACAATTCCTCGTCCGTCCTACCGCTGACCGGCAATGCGATGGGCACGAACATCCTGCTCGTCTTCTCCTACATCACTCTGTCCTTGCCCTACGTGTACAGGGCGGTCGACACCGCCATGCGAGCGATCGACGTCCGTGTGCTGACCGAGGCCGCGGAGAGCCTCGGCGCCAGTTGGACGACGATCATGTTCAAATGCATTTTCCCGAACGTGATGAGCGGCGTTCTCTCGGGCGCCTTCATCACGCTGGCGATCGTCATGGGCGAATTCACCATGGCCGCTCTGCTCAACCGTCCGGCGTTCGGTCCGTATCTCCAGCTCGTCGGCGCCAACAAGGCCTACGAGCCGTCGGCGCTCGCCGTGATCGCCTTCACGATCACCTGGCTCAGCATGGGTCTTCTCAATCTCATCTCGGGTGCCCGCAGGGGCGCCCCGGCAAGGTAACCGGCCATGTCCTTTCTCGCGCTCAACAACATCCAGAAGTCGTTCGGTCCGGTTCAGGTCGTCCAGAACTTCAACATGAACATCGAGAAGGGGGAGTTTATCTCCTTCCTCGGCCCATCCGGCTGCGGCAAGACCACGGTTCTGAGGATGATCGCGGGCTTCGAGACGCCAACTGGCGGCACGCTTTACATCAACGGCAAGGACCAGCGTCCGCTGAAGCCGAACCAGCGCAATATCGGCATGGTGTTCCAGGCTTACGCGCTGTTTCCGAACATGACCGTCTACGACAACGTCGCCTTCGGCATGAAGGTGGCGGGCGCTCCGAAGGCCGAGACGGATAGCCGCGTCAAGGAGATGCTCGGTCTCATCAAACTAGACCATCTGGCCGATCGCTATCCCTACCAGATGTCGGGCGGACAGCAGCAGCGCGTGGCTCTTGCCCGCGCGCTCGCGGTCAAACCGCAGGTGCTCCTTCTCGACGAGCCGCTGTCGGCGCTCGATGCCAAGATCCGCGTGTCGCTGCGTGAGGAAATCCGCGCGATCCAGCGTCAACTCGGGATCACCACCGTCTTCGTCACTCACGACCAGGAAGAGGCGCTGTCGATTTCCGACCGCATCGTGGTGATGAATGCCGGCAAGGCCGACCAGATTGGCACCCCGTTCGAGATCTACAACACGCCAGCGACCCGCTTCGTCGCGTCCTTCGTCGGCACGCTGAACCTGATCGAGGCCGAGGTCATCGATCCGGCGTCGAACTGCATCCGCATCGGCGATCAGGACATCACGCTCAAGCAGTCGCTCGCGAGCTACAATGGCGGCGACAAGGTTTCCCTTGCGCTTCGTCCAGAGGCCGGTTCGCTGTCCGAGGGGATCAAAAGCGATACGGCACTGACCGGACAGGTGGTGTCCGCTCACTTCCTGGGCTCGGTCATCCGCACCCGCATGGATGTTGGCGGTAACGTCATCTCGTTCGATATGTTCAACAGCCCGGGCGTGACGCCTCCGGTTGCCGGAGAGACTGTGACACTTCGCTTCATGGCCGCGGACCTGCTCGTGATCCGCGACTGAGGATCAGGGCAGGGCGATCAAAGCGTGGCTCGGGACCGGCGAGACGTCGATGACGTCCGCAGGATCGGTCATCGGCGCCGCCTCGAACTTGATGCCGGCCATGTCCTCGTTCTGCCAGGTCAGCGAGCAGAGACGACGCACCGGCAGATTGCCTTCGATATCGAGGACGAATTGCGGGGGCAGCCTCACCGGTCGCAGGAGCTGCACCAGCGCACCCTCCTGCGAAACATCACGCACCACGCATCCCAGTGGCCGGGCCCTCGGTACGCGGAGATTGGCCTCGATGGAAATCGGAACCCGCTCGTAACGCCGTCTCTGCGGTTGTTCGACCGCGCCTGCCATGTGCCCCATCCCCGCACTGGTTTCGTGCGAACAAAGCGGGCAGAGATGTCATTGTCGAGAGTGTTTTGGGTACTCGGAAAGGCGTTGGTGAACGGCCGGTTTAGGGACTCGCCCGAATTTCTTCAGTTCCCTCGAAGACGGATTGAAGCCATGCCGAAATCGAAGGCCAGGGCCTCGATTTCATCGCCGGTCAGAGCGCCTTGGTCGAGGTCTCTGTCGTCACGCCAAACGCCTCGCTGGATTTCGTAAAAAGCTTTTTGCGCGCGCGATTGGCCTGGAAGGCCAGATCGAGAAGCTTCGGCGATTGCTTGATGGTCCGCTTCGCGTGGAGCTTGGCCGCCTCGAACGCGGCGAACGGCACACCTGCCGGAGAATGTGCCTTGATCGTCCGGATGAGATCGAGCTCCACATCGCAGATCTCCTTCTTCACGCCGACTTCGCCGCGCGAGAAGTCGAAGAGCGGAGTGCCAGCGATCGTGGCCTGTTCGAGCACATGATTGAGCAGAAGCCGCCCGGGAGAGTGCTTGGTGTGCGGCCCCTCCTCATGCGCCATCTGATAGAGCAGCCATGATACCGGCCCCGCCAGCGTCAGATTGAGCGCGATCGTATGGCCGTCACGCTGAATCCCGTAAAGGTGCCAGACCTCGCCGCCTGCCAGCATGCGGGAGACGATCAAGTCGCGTTCCTGCGGATCGACAAATGGATTGTTCGCGCCGCGGGCGTCCAGCTGGTCGGATTTCCATTTGAAGATGCGGTGCAGGTTCTCACGGAGCGCTTGCGGCTCGGTGAACCGGACGAATTCGATGTTGCCCTCTCCATCGAGCCTGCGGCGCTTTTCTTTCAGGCCGCGCCGCGTGCCGCCGCTGTGCATGGCGGTATAAAAGGTCTCCCAATCTGTTCCGAGATTGAGAGCGAAGGCCGGCATTCCTTCGGAATGAGCCGACCACTGCGCGAACGGATTGGGTGCGCCGCTAACCTGGGCCGGCTGGCGATAGAGAAGCGTGGCCGAGGGATCGCCGGTCAGGCTTCGAAGGCGCTTCCAGATCGCGTCGACGTCGTTCGGAGCCAGCGTGCGGAACAGGTTCTTCTCGATCACCGGCAGGAAATAGTCGGTCCAGTCGTCGCCGTGCCATTGCAGTACGCGAACGCCGAAAGACTTCCGGATCATCAGTGGGAAGATCGCCTGAACATTGCTCTTGTCGCGGACGACGACAAATGCCCGCTCCGTATTCGCGGACAGTGTGACGGTCTTGTGCCAGTCGAATTGTTGGAACGGCGTGATCAGTGCGCGTTTCTCTAGATCGCGCCAGTCATTCTCGACTTCGCTAAACGAGTGCGCAACAGTCCACTTGAGGTCAAGCATAGTGCTGATCCGAAACTAACATATGACTTTCATCAAAGGCGACGTATCTTAATATCTGATGGATACGGTGATTTACCGTAGAGATATAATCTCCAGGTCGTAAACCAAACGAGAACTCTGTTCGCCGAAAGTCGGATCAACGGGGGATTGGTCCGTGACGGCTTGGTCACTGTCGAAATTGAGCTTTCGGGCCCAGATCGGCTTGTTGACGAGCGCGGTGGCGATTCTCGTATCGGCCATGGTTGGCCTCGGAGCAGTCGCGGTCAGCCGCAACCAGACGGTCGAATTGATCCGCGCCGATCTCCAGGCCGTCGCACGGACCATGGCCGACCGGCTTGGCGGGGGTGTGAACGAAAAGCTCCGCGAGATCAGCCTCCTCGGCGACCTCGAGCCTCTATCGGAAATATGGTCGGACGCCGCTCAGATCAGGTCAGCCCTCGAACTATTGCAGCAGGCTACGCCGACCTTCGCGTGGATCGGTTTCGCCGATAAAACGGGCAAGGTGATCGCGGCGACCGAACGCCTGCTGGAAGGTAAATCGGTCGCGGACCGGCCGTGGTTCGTTCATGGCCTGATCGGCAACACCATCGAGGACGTGCACGAGGCGAAGCTTCTCGCCGATCTCTTGCGCGACCGGGCACAGCTCGAGCCGCTTCGTTTCTTCGACGTCGCATCCCCGGTCTACAATGCGGGCGGAGAACTCGTCGGCGTGCTCGGCGCGCACATCAATTGGGAATGGGCGAGCGAACTGAGAACGTCGACGCTCGCAGCCGACAGCCATCCCGACACGAAAATCCTGATCGTCCGTCGCGACGGAACCGCGATCCTTGGTGGCGAGGCGCCGGATCAGAAAGTCCTGACGACCGAACAGGCAGCTTATGCGTACAGGACGGGCGCCGGCGCATTCGCGGACGATCAGAACGTCTCGGCTTTCGCCGTGATGCGTGGCCGCGAGGGTGCGCAGCTTGGCTGGATCGTGGTCGCGCAGCAGCCGGCGGCAACCGCGCTGGCCCCGTTGACTCGCCTGACCGCCACGATCGCGGCGCTTGGCTTGGGGACCGGGTTGCTCGGGCTTCTGGCAGCCGGTGGAATCGCACGGCGCCTTTCGCAGCCTCTCCATGCGTTGGCGGATGAAGCCGACCAGATCGGCCGCGACCCCGGCAAGACTATGATCCATCACCAGCACGGCTCGGCCGAAATTGAGCAGCTGTCCGCGTCCTTGAGATCGCTTCTGCGTCGGCTCGGGCTGGAGGAGGAAAAGCGCCATGCGCTAGAGGAAGAGGCGACAGAGACCGTGCATCGTCTCGCGGCCGATATCCGCGAACTCAAGGCCTTAGCTCACACGGATCCGCTGACTGGTTTGTTGAACCGCCGCTCGTTCATGGAGGTCGCCGAGCGCGCCATGCGCCAGAAACGGACTGCCGAAATGTCCGCCGCGGTGTTCGTGATCGACATCGACCACTTCAAGCTCGTCAATGACACGTTTGGCCATGCCGTCGGCGACGAGACGCTGAAGCATGTCGCCGAGACGATCTCCGCCGCTCTCCGTGAAAAGGATCGCGCGGCGCGATTTGGTGGAGAGGAGTTCGTCGCGCTCGTGCAGGACGTTAGCCGGAAGAGCCTGGCGGAAATGGCCGAGCGCGTGCGCGGATCGGTGTCCGTTCGTGCCGTTCTGCCGAACGGTGACACGGTGACGGTCAGCATCGGCGCCGCGATGATCCTGGCCGATGATATTGATATCGAAAAGGTCATCGAACGTGCGGACCAGGAGCTTTACCGGGCCAAGCTTTCGGGTCGCAACCGGGTCTGTATTTCTCCTGTCCGCTCGTCTCTGGCGGCCTGAGCCAGGAGCGGATCAGCCTTTCAAGTGTCGCATGGCGTTTTAGGGTAGGGGATAGGCGCAATTGTGCCGGCCCCCGAGCCGGTTTTCCAACCCGCCTTCAATCTGGGAAATTCCGGATGAACGATCTCGCTGCCAATGCGCGGCGCATTCTTGATTTGTTGCAGTCGGCCGACCCCGGCCCGCATCAGTTTGTGCTGACCGATATTCTGAGCGCTCGTTTCCGCGAGCGGGGAGGCTCGGCTGAAGACTTCCAGCTCGGCCTTGCCTATGGCGTCGGCGAGGGCTGGTTCGTGTTCGAGGACGTGACGGTGCGCCTGACGCTGAAGGGCGCCTCCCTGCTCGTCTGAACGTCAGTTCAGCCGGATGATCCCGTCAACCGCCCTGTATTCAGCAGGCTTGATGAGGCCACAGTGCGCGACGCGCACGGAATGGAGCCCGCCTTCCAGGCGATCCCGCCAAAAATCGAGGAACCGGACAAGAACCGGGAAGTTCGGAGCCAGATCGTATTCCTGCCAGAAATAGCTTTGCAGCAGGCTCGGATGATCCGGCAGGCGATAGAGAATTTCGGCCGTGGTCAGACCATAGCCCTGCCATTGCTTGACGAAGTCAGACGACACCATGCGCGACTCCTTCCATATGTCATGGTGCCGACATCCTTTCCGGTCAACAAGCGGAGCGCGATTTTTCCAATGAATTCCGATTGTTAGCACTCAATTATGGCGAGTAGCAACAGAAGGTGCGGCGGGGTCGACATGCGCGGAATGCGGGATTCTCCCAAGCAGGCAACAAGGCGTTGTTAACCATGCGATCGACAACCTCCTGTGGTGTTCCGGCGACTTCGGGACCAGCTTGAGGGGGCCAAGATGGCAATGTTGGGCAGGGGAAATGGCGGAGCCGCCGATCAGAAGGCAAAGCTCGCGGCACTCGATCGCGTGCAGGCCGTGATCGAATTCGATCTCAACGGCACGATCTTGATGGCAAATGACAACTTTCTCGGAGCCGTCGGATATTCGCTCGACGAGATAAAAGGCAAACATCACTCGATGTTCGTCGAGCCAGCCTATCGCGACTCGCAGGAATATAAGGGCTTCTGGACAAAACTCAGACGGGGGGATTTCGAGGCGGCTCAATACAAGCGCATCGCCAAAGGCGGACGGGAAATCTGGATCGAGGCCTCGTACAATCCGATTCTCGGCAAGGACGGCAAGCCGAAGAAGGTGGTGAAGTTCGCGACCGACATCACCGCCCAGAAACTCGAAGACGCGGATCGCGCAGGGCAGCTCGCGGCGATCAACAAGGCGCAGGCCGTCATCCAGTTCACGCTCGACGGCATCATCCTCGATGCAAACGATAATTTCCTCGCGACGGTTGGCTATTCGCTGCCCGAGGTCAAAGGCAGGCACCATTCGATGTTCGTCGAGCCGACGTACGGCTCGAGCGCCGAATACGCGGCTTTCTGGGCGAGCCTCAAGCGTGGCGAATACCAGGCGGCGCAGTACAAGCGCCTCGGCAAGGGTGGCCGAGAAATCTGGATCCAGGCCTCCTACAATCCGATCATGGATGCCTCGGGTCGCCCATACAAAGTCGTGAAATTCGCGACTGATATCACCTCGCAGGTGAAGCTGCTCGATCAGCTCCGGGTGATGATCGACACGAATTTCGGCGAGATCGACCAGGCGGTCGGGCGTTCCGCGCAGGAATCGAGCGCGGCCATGCAGGCGGCGGCCGCCACTTCGGACAATGTGCAGACAATGGCGGCGGCCGCGGAGGAACTGGCCGCTTCGGTCGCCGAAATCTCGGGCGGCATGGCCAAATCCCAAGCTGCGACCGACAGCGCGTTCGAACAGACTGCGGTGGCAGGCGATTTCACCAAGCGGCTGTCCGATGCGGCAAGTGCGATGGGCGGCATCGTCAACCTGATCCAGAACATTGCCAGTCAGATCAATCTTCTCGCCCTCAACGCGACGATCGAATCCGCTCGGGCCGGGGAGGCGGGACGCGGTTTCGCGGTCGTCGCCCAGGAGGTCAAGAACCTCGCCAACCAGGCGGCGCGGGCGACCGAACAGATCAGCACCGAGATCAACTCAGTCCAGGATATCTCGAACGACGTGGTCAGCGCGCTCGGCTCGATCCGCGACTCGGTCAGCGTGATGCGGGAGCATGTGGTAGCGACAGCGAGCGCCATGGAAGAACAGAGCGCTGTCACCCGCGAGATGTCGATCAACATGCAGAACACGTCCGACGCGGTGTCCGCCATCTCCACCAATATCCAGACGATCAGTTCGTCGGTAACCCAAGTATCCTCGGCGGTCGCGACGACCCGCGACGCGGCACGCGTTCTCGCCAGATAACGGAAGTGAGGGCCGGGCGATCTTTCCGGCCCTCGTATGCAACGACGCTTGCCGGATCGCAGCTCCGGAGCGAAAATATCCTTATGGCGTTCTGGATAGAGCCGCTTCTGGCGATGCTCCGGCGGGGACAACCCGCAACGCTGGTTCATATCGCAAAGGTCGAGGGATCGGGCCCGCGGGAGCCGGGCGCCGTCATGCTCGTCGGCCCCGATGAGCTGCACGGGACGATCGGCGGCGGGGAACTTGAATATCGAGCAGTCAAACAAGCGCGCGCACTCGCACCGACCGGGCGGGGCGCGATCGATCAGACCTCGCTCGGACCCGAAATCGACCAATGCTGCGGAGGGCGCGTAACGCTGGCATACGAACCGTTCGGTGCGACCGATGTCGCGCTGGTCGAAGATCTGCTCCAGAAAGCGCACGGCTCGGTGCCTATCTGGCGGCAAACCGAGATTTCCGCGGGTGGAGATGTCCGCCGCGATTTTATCGACACCGAGCCTGGCGATCTTCCTGCCGACACCGAAATGGCTGTCATGACCGAGCGCCTGAACCCGGACCATATCGCCGTCTACATCTTCGGGGCCGGCCATGTAGGAGTTGCCACCATGCGGGCCCTTGCGCCGCTCGGCTTCGAAGTCACCTGGATCGATGACCGTGCCGGTCTGATGAGCGCAGACGCTGTGGCGCGGAAACTCGAACTGGCTATCCCTGAAAGCGCTGTCGAACAGGCGCCTTCGAATGCCTATTATCTCGTCATGACGCACAGCCACGACCTCGATCTGAAGATTTGCGAGGCAGTGCTGAGACGCGGTGATGCGGCCTATCTCGGGCTTATCGGTTCGAAGTCCAAACGCGCCCACTTCTTGCATCGCCTGGGCGAGACAGGGCTCGATGTTTCGCGTCTGACGTGTCCGGTCGGATTGCCGAATATACTCAGCAAGGAGCCGGCGGTCATAGCGGCGTCAATCGCGGCGGACCTGTTGTTGAGGCGGGAAAGAGGAGTGTCACATGCTGAAAAGTGACAGGGATATCGGATTCCTGCGGCGCGCTGTGGCCCTGTCCGGAGATCATGTGAAGGCGAGCGACAGCGGCCCGTTCGGGGCGGTGATCGTCCGCAATGGCGAAATCATTGCCGAGGGCTGGAATCAGGTCACCAAGACCAACGATCCGACGGCTCATGCCGAGATCGTCGCGATCCGGATCGCCTGCGAAAAGATCGAGAATTTTTCGCTCGCCGGCTGCGAGATCTATTCGAGCTGCGAACCATGCCCGATGTGCCTTTCGGCGATTTATTGGGCACGGCTCGACCGGCTCGTCTATGCCAATAGCCGGGGTGATGCCGCGGCGATCGGCTTCGACGACGACTTCCTCTATCGCGAGGTGGTCAAGCCGCTGCACGAGCGGGCGATCGCGACGACGAAGCACGACCTGCCGGAGGCACTTGATGTCTTCGCGGACTGGGCGGCCAATCCGAACAAGATTCCTTACTGAGGCATGAGTGGGCGGATGGGGCGAGACCAGAGTAATGGCATATGAATGCGATCCGCTTCCGGCTGAACGGCGCTCGGCTTGAAGAGGGCTTGATCCCTCCGTCGACGACGGTGCTCGATTACATCCGTGATCACCTGCATCTTACCGGCACCAAGGAGGGCTGCGCCGAGGGCGATTGCGGCGCATGCACGGTCGCCATTCTGAAGCCCGGATCGACGCGCTGGGAGGCGGTCAATTCCTGCATCATGCTGGTGCCGCAGCTAGACGGCTGTGCGATCCGAACGGTCGAGGGCGTATCGGGGCGAGGCCCGCTTCATCCGGTCCAGAAGGCCCTGGCGGAGGGCGACGGCACACAATGCGGCTTCTGTACGCCTGGCTTCGTGATGTCGCTGTTCGCGGTCCACCAGAACGGTGAGCCAACGGACACCGAAACGATCCACGACGTGCTTGCAGGAAATCTTTGCCGCTGTACCGGCTATCGACCGATCGTCGATGCCTGCAAGGCGGCCACCGCCCAATCTTGGGTCGAGATTGGCGACAGCGCGGTCGAAAAAGGCAGGACCAATTACCGGCGCGATGGTCACTATTTCATCGCGCCCTCGGACCTTCCCGCGTTGATCGCCGCTCTCGCGGAGAACCCGGGCGCGCGACTCGTCGGCGGCGCGACGGACCTTGGGCTACTCGCGGGTCATGAGCGGCAAGTGCTGCCGGCGCTGATTTCGACGGCGCATGTCGCGGAAATGAAAGCCGTCGAGGATACACCCCATCAAATCGTGATTGGCGGCGCAGCGACATTTGCTGATGCCCTACCTCTGCTCGACGAGCATTTCCCGGCGTTCGGGGAACTGGTTCATCGTATCGGTTCCCGGCAGATCAGGTCGCTCGGCACGTTTTCTGGAAATCTCGGTACGGCATCGCCGGTCGGCGACACGCTTCCCTGCCTGATCGCCCTCGGCGCCGAAGTGGAGCTCGCTTCGCAGGCGGGTTCGAGAACGATGAAGGTCGAGGATTTCATCCTGGGTTATCGGAAGACCGACCTGAAGCCGGGCGAGGTCATCGCGCAAATCCGCATCCCGAAGCTCCGCGATACGGAGAGCTTTGCCGCATACAAAATCTCCAAGCGCTACGATCAGGACATTTCGATCGTGCTCGCGGCCTTCCGCGTTACCCTCGGCGATCGTCGGCCGACGGATGTCGTGGCTGCGTTCGGCGGCATGGCGGACCGGGCCAAGCGTGCGCGGATGCTTGAGACGGAACTCGTGGAGAAGGGGTGGACCGCGCTCGACGATGCCGAAGACCTTCTCGCCGCGGATTTCACGCCGCTGAGCGATCATCGCGGCAGCGAGAAATATCGGCGTATTGTTGCGGCGAACCTCGTGCGGCGGATGCATCTGGAAGTGACCGCCTCCGGCGTTCCGCTGCGGCTGGAGGTGCTGTGAGCACCTCCCTCAATCGCATCGCGACCGGCGTCCATACCAGCCTCTCGCATGAGAGCGCGAACGGCCACGTCACCGGCTCGGCGATCTATCTCGACGACATGCCGCTGCCATCCGGCGCGCTTCATGCCGCCGTGCTGCTCAGTCCGCATGCGCATGCGCGGATTAAGAGCATCGACGTGACGAAGGCCGAGAAGGCTCCAGGCGTGATCGCGGTCGTCACGGCACAGGACATACCGGGTCACAATGATATCGGCCCTATCGGCAAGAACGAGCCCATACTCGCGCCCGGGCTGGTCGAATATGCCGGCCAGATCGTGGCCGCCGTCGCAGCCCGGACGCTCGATCAGGCGCGCGCGGCAGTAAAGCTGATCGAGGTCGAATACGAAGTTCTGCCGGCGATCCTCGATCTGGCCGAGGCGGTCGAGAACAAGCTGCTCGTGGCGAATGAAATCCACATCGAGCGCGGAGCGGTCGACGACACGCTGGCTGCCGCCACACATCGACTGAACGGTGAGGCGCGCTGCGGCGGGCAGGACCATTTCTATCTGGAGGGTCAGATCGCCATTGCCGTACCGGGCGAGGGGATCGACATGCAGGTCTATTCCTCGACCCAGCATCCGACCGAGGTGCAGCACGGCGTCGCCCATCTCCTCGGCGTGCCGTACTCGCAGATCACCTGTGAGGTACGCCGCATGGGCGGAGCGTTCGGCGGCAAGGAAAGCCAGGCGACGATCATCGCCGGCATCGCCGCCGTTCTGGCCCACCATTGCCGCAAGCCGGTGAAGCTTCGCCTTCCGCGCGACGTCGACATGCTCGCCACCGGCAAAAGGCACGATTTCCTGTTCCGCTACGATGTCGGCTTCGATGGCGAGGGGCGCATCCTCGCGCTCGATCTACTGCTGGCCGCGAACGGCGGCAGCGTGATGGATCTGACCCCGCCCGTGCTGAGCCGTGCGCTCTGTCACGCCGACAATTGTTATTACCTGCCGGTCGTCCGGCTGCACGGCATGCCGTGCAAGACCAACACCGTCTCGAACACGGCGTTCCGCGGTTTCGGCGGGCCGCAGGGCATGTTGGCAATAGAGAACGTGATCGACGAGATCGCCCGGCATCTGGGCGTCGGCGTGGACGAGGTCCGGCGGAGCAATTTCTACGGCGTAGGCGAACGGGACGTGACCCCGTACGGCCAGGTCGTCCACGACAACATCATCGCCGAGGTTATGGCCGAGCTCGACGCGGCCAAGAATCTCGCCGATTGGCGGGCTGATATCGACGCCTTCAATGAGACGAGTCCTGTCATCAAGAAGGGTCTCGCGACGATGCCAATCAAGTTCGGCATCTCGTTCAACAAGCCGGAGCTGAACCAGGCCGGCTCGCTGATTCATGTTTATGTCGACGGGTCGGTCCATCTGAACCATGGCGGCACCGAGATGGGACAGGGGCTCTACACCAAGGTCGCGCAGGTCGTCGCGGAGACATTCCAGATCGATCTCGACATGGTGCGTGTTACGGCGACCTCTACCGGCAAGGTGCCGAACACCTCGCCGACCGCCGCGTCATCCGGCTCCGATCTCAATGGAATGGCGGCGCTGAACGCCGCGACGATCATCAAGGAGCGCATGACCAAGGTGGCGGCGAAGCATTTTGACGTGCCGGCCAAGGACATCGTGTTCGCCGACAACCGCATCCATGCGGGCAATCGCTCGATCTCGTTCAAGGAATTGGCCGAGATGAGCTGGCAGCAGCGCGAGCAGCTATCGGCCGCCGGCTATTACAAGACGCCCGGCATCAGCTGGGACTTCAAGACGAACAGCGGCACGCCATTCTACTACTACGCCTATGGCGCTGCCGCCTCCGAGGTCGCGGTCGATATGCTGACCGGCGAGACGCGCGTGCTCCGCACCGAGATCGTCCACGATGCCGGCAAATCGCTGAATCCGGCGATCGATCTCGGCCAGATCGAGGGCGCCTTCGTGCAGGGCATGGGCTGGCTGACCTGCGAGGAACTGGTCTGGGACAAGGAAGGGCGGCTCAGGACCCACGGTCCGTCGACCTACAAGATTCCCGGCAGCCGCGACGTGCCGAAAGTGCTCAATGTCCGCTTGCTCGACCAGCCGAACCGCAAGCCTACGATATTCCGGTCCAAGGCGATCGGCGAGCCGCCGTTCATGCTGGCGATCTCGGTCTGGCTTGCGATCCGTGACGCGATCTCCAGCCTGAGTGGCCATCGCCTCGCGGCCCGACTCGACGCTCCGGCAACCAATGAGAAAGTCCTCGCCGCCGCGGAGGACATGAAGGCACGACTGGCGGGCACTGCATGACGATCCTCATCGTCATGCAGGATTGGCTCGGCATGATGGTGCGCTGGCTGCACGTCGTCACCGGCATCGCCTGGATCGGCTCCAGCTTTTACTTCATCGCGCTGGATCTCAGCCTGAAACCGCGCGAGGGGCAGGCGCCCGGGATCAAGGGCGAGACCTGGCAAGTCCATGGCGGCGGCTTCTACCGGATGATCAAGTTTCTGGTCGCGCCGAGCGAGATGCCGGACGAGCTGACCTGGTTCAAATGGGAGGCCTATGCGACCTGGCTGTCGGGTTTCGCACTGCTCGTCATCGTCTACTACTGGAACGCCGAGCTGTTCCTGAAAGGCGAGAATTCGGAGCTGACGACAGGCGGGGCGGTCGCGCTCAGCCTTGCGGGGCTCGCCGGAGGTTTCGCGGCCTACGAAGCACTTTGCCGGTCGCCGCTAAGGCATAGCCAGCTCGCCGTCGGCGTCGTGCTGTATGTCGCGCTCGTCCTGTTCGGCTTGTTCTACACCCATGTCTTCACCGGGCGCGGTGCGTTCATCCAGATCGGGGCGCTGATCGGTACGATCATGGTCGCGAACGTCTTCGTCGTCATTATCCCGAACCAGAAGATCATCGTCGCCGAACTCATCGCGGGCCGCACTCCTGACCCCAAGCTCGGCGATCAGGGAAAACTCAGATCGGTCCACAACAACTACCTGACGCTGCCGGTCATCCTGCTGATGATCTCGAACCATTACCCGCTGCTGCATTCGACCGAATACAGCTGGCTGATCCTGGCGCTGATCCTCGCGCTCGGTCCGGTCATCCGGCATTTCTTCAATTCGCGGCATGCGGGCCAAGGCAGTCCGTGGTGGACCTGGCTGGTGGCCGGGATGATCCTCATCGCGATCGGCTGGCTGTCGGATCAGGGGCGGCTTGATCTGGAGAGCAGCGCGCTGCCACCGACGTCCGATTTCGCCGAGGTCCAGAACCTCGTCATGGGTCGCTGCAGCATGTGCCATTCCGACAAGCCAAATTTCCCCGGGATTACCCATCCTCCACGTGATGTGAGGCTCGATACGCCAGAGCGCATCCACGCCCATGCCGCCGCTATCGGCCTTCAGGCCGCATGGTCGCGCAATATGCCGCCGTCAAATGTCACCGGCATGCTCGACGAGGAGCGCGCCCAGCTTGCGGCGTGGCTGAAGGCCGGGGCACCATCGCAGTGATGACCAAGATAGCGCTTGAAGACCTGAATGCCGCTCCCAGGGACGCCTTCGTCCGCTTCCTTGGCGGCATTTTCGAGCATTCATCATGGATAGCGGAAGCGGCGGCCGCGAAACGCCCATTTGCGACCGTCGCGGAGCTGTTCGCCGCTATGAGGTCCGCGGTCCACGAAGCCGATGCGAATACCCGCTTCGCTCTCGTTACCGGCCATCCGGATCTTGCCGGCAAGGCGGCGCGAGCCGGCAAACTCTCGGCCGAGAGCGCAGAGGAGCAGAAGGGCCTGGGAGTTGGCGATTTCTCCGAGGCTGAGTTCGCGCGCTTTCAGCAATTGAACCATGCGTATCGGGAACGCTTCGGCTTTCTCTTCATCATCTGCGTTCGCCGCCACACCAAGGATTCCGTTCTTCGCCAGTTCGAGAAGCGGCTGAAGAACAGCCGTGACGAAGAACTCGCGACCGCGCTGAAGGAAATCGAGAGGATCGCGGCGCTTCGGCTCGACGCGCTGGTCGAGGCTCCTGACCGCCTTCCGGTATACGGTCACATCTCGACCCACGTCCTGGATACGCATGGCGGCAGGCCGGCCGAAGGCGTCGCGGTCGAACTCGTCGAGATACGCGACAGCGGCAAGCCCCGGCTCATAACCCAGGCGGTGACGAATGCGGACGGGCGGACATCCGAGCCGATGTTCAGCGGTCAGCCGATCGCCATTGGCACCTACGAACTCCGCTTCGACATCGGCGCCTATTTCGCGAGGCTGAACCTGGCCGATCCGCCGTTCCTGACACGGGTGCCGGTGCGCTTCTCCGTCTCCGCACCGGAAGGTCGCTACCACGTACCACTGGTCGTCACTCCCTGGAGTTACTCGACCTATCGTGGCAGCTGATTGTGGGGCAGAGAGAAATCCGTCTGAGGGAGAACGAACTTCAACGCCCTCAGCGCGTTAGTATTCTGCCACCCGAAAAACAATCGGGCTGGGTGCTCGAACGTCAGGGCATCGAGAGGGTGGTGCGGGTCGTCTCTACAAGAGTCGCTCGTTGAATGGCGGCAAAGAGGTATGTCGACACTGCATATCCCGTCGCTGCCAACAATGCCCCGAATGCGGCTGGATGTCGCAGGTTTTTGTGCTAGGCTGACGACCTAACAAGAAGGAGCCGAACATGGCTTGGGAAACGCCGGTTATCGTGGAAACCTCCTGCGGTCTTGAAGTGACCGCTTACGCGCCTGCCGAAGGCATCGAAGGCGACGGCGAGTTCTGATCGCTTCATTTGAAGGCGATTGTTCTCGGAGCAGCGGCCGGCGGTGGTTTCCCGCAATGGAACTGCCGCTGTGCCGTTTGCGCGCTCGCGTGGGCCGGTGACGAGCGGGTCAAGCCCGCAACGCAATCGAGCCTGGCGATCAGCACCGATGGCGCGTTCTGGCTTCTGCTGAACGCCTCGCCGGATATCGGCGCACAGCTGAGAGCGACCCCGGCGCTTTGGCCCCGGGGTGAGCGGGAGTCTCCGATCACGGCCGTGGCGCTGACGAATGCCGATATCGATCATATCGGCGGACTGCTGACGCTCCGGGAACGCCAGGCCTTTTCGATCTTCGCGATGAAACAGGTGCACGCAGCGCTGACGATGAATCCGATGTTCTCGGTGCTGTCGGCGCCTGTGCGCATGGAGGTGTACTCGGGTGTGCCCTTTCGTGCACTTGAGGGCCTGGAATGTGCACTCGTGGCCGTACCGGGTAAGGTCGCGTTGTTTCTCGAAGGCGAGTCCCCGAAGCTGGCGTCGGACGAGGGCGATACGGCCGCGGCTTTCGTCAGCGACGGTAACAAGACGCTCGCCTACGTTCCTGGCTGTGCTTCGCTGACCGACAGGCTGATCGACCGGCTGTCGGGAGCCGACGCCGTATTGTTCGACGGCACGCTTTTCAACGACGACGAGATGATCCGGGCCGGTGTTGGCGAGAAGACCGGTCGGCGCATGGGGCATTTGCCGATCGCGGGCGAGGGCGGTTCGCTGGAGATTCTTTCAAGACTGCCTGTCGCTCGCAAAATCTACATCCATATCAACAATACCAATCCTGTCTGGATCGACGGGTCGCCGGAACGGCGCGAGGTCGAGGCAGCCGGAGTCGAGATTGCCTATGACGGCATGGAGATCGTGCTGTGACGACATTGCTCTCGCCGGACGAACTCCATCAGCGCCTGCTTTCCGTCGGCGCCGAGCGCTACCACGACAAGCATCCGTTCCACCGGCGCCTGCATGAGGGCCGTTGCAGTCGCGGGCAGGTCCAGGCCTGGGCGCTGAACCGCTTCTATTACCAGGCCCATATCCCGGTGAAGGATGCGGCTTTGATCGCTCGCATGGACGATTCCGCGCTTCGGCGGGCATGGCGTCAGCGGCTGATCGACCATGACGGCGCCGAGGCGGGCGATGGTGGTGTCGAACGGTGGCTGCGTCTGGCGGAAGGCGTCGGTCTGGATCGCGGGGATGTGGCAGCCCATCGCGGCGTGCTGGCCGGCACGAAATTCGCAGTCGAAGCCTACGTCCATTTCGTCAGCGAGCGGTCGCTTCTTGAGGCGATCGCCTCGTCGCTCACCGAACTGTTCTCTCCGGCGATCATCCAGAACCGCGTCCAGGGCATGCTGGCGCACTACGATTTCGTCAGCACGGAGACGCTCGCTTATTTCACTGCCCGTCCGAGCCAGGCCAAACGTGATGTCGAGGTCGCGCTCGACTACGTGACGAGAAATGCCCGCACGCCGGACCAGCAGCAGGCTGTCGTCGCCGCATTGGTCTTCAAATGCGATGTCCTGTGGTCGATGCTCGATGCGCTCCACTACGCCTATGTCGAGCCCGGAAATCTGCCTCCCGGCGCCTTCATTCCGGAGGCATCATGACCGCTTTGGCCGAAGACATCATCCCGCGCTTCGCACGAGGCGTCCGGCTTCGGGAAGACCCGGTCCGCGGGGGTTGGAGCCTGCTTGCACCGGAACGCGTGCTGACGCCGAACCCGGTCGCGGTCGAGGTGCTCAAGCTCTGTGATGGCAACAGGAGCCTGTCGGAGATCGTCGACGAACTCGCCGCACGCTTCTCCGTCGATCGCGCACGCATTGAAGCCGACGTCGAGGCCCTGCTCGCCGACCTGCGCGCCAAACGAATGGTGGAACTGCTATGACCGCGCCTCCGCCACTCGCGATGCTGGCGGAACTGACGCACCGCTGCCCGCTGTCGTGTCCCTATTGCTCCAACCCGCTCGAACTCGACAAACGTTCGGACGAACTCGACACCGGGACCTGGGTCCGGGTCTTCGAGGAAGCGGCCGCGATCGGTGTGATCCATCTGCACCTGTCCGGCGGCGAGCCGGGAGCGCGGCGCGATCTGGCCGACCTGGTGCGCGGAGCGGCGGGGGCGGGGCTCTATACGAACCTCATCACGTCCGGCATCGGTCTCGACCGGCCGCGGCTGGAAGCGATCGCGGAAGCCGGCCTCGATCATGTCCAGCTTTCGATTCAGGATGTCGACGAAGCCGCGGCCGACCGTGTCGCCGGTCTGGCAGGCTCGCATCGCAGGAAGCGCGACTTCGCCCGCATGGTCGGCGAAATCGGTCTTCCGCTCACCATCAACTGCGTCATCCATCGCGAAAACGTCGCCCGCGCCGGAGACATGGTTCATGAAGCCGTCAGCATGGGCGCGCGACGAGTGGAGGTCGCGCATGCCCAGTATTACGGCTGGGGTCTGCAGAACCGCGCCGCGCTGATGCCGGACCGTGAGGATGCGCTTGCTGCCGGTGAGACCGTGGAACGGCTTCGGGCCGAACTCGTCGGCACAATCGTGATCGACTACGTCCCGCCGGATCACTTCGCACGCTTTCCGAAGCCCTGTGTCAACGGCTGGGGACGGCAATCGCTGAACATCACGCCGCGCGGCCGCGTCCTGCCTTGCCATGCGGCCGAAAGCATTCCCGGTTTGGAATTCTGGAACGTGGCCGAGCATTCGTTGGCGGACGTCTGGCAGAACTCACCGGCGTTCAATGCCTTCCGCGGCACCGACTGGATGCAGGAACCCTGCCGGAGCTGCGCGCGCAAGGAAGTGGATTTCGGCGGATGCCGCTGCCAGGCCATGGCGCTGGCGGGAGATCCGCGTGCCACCGATCCCGTCTGCAGCTACTCGCCGCTGCATCATCTGGTCCGCGAGATTACGGGCGGGACCCATGAAGGTGAGGGATGGACGCCCCGAGGTCGTGAGCAAAGAGCAAAAGACGAGCCGATTCCGCTACCAGTATCCTAATCAGGGGCTTGCCCTCACGAACTGAAAAGCAACCGATCCCGTTGTTTGATGTGGCCTGGCAGATAGGCCTCCTTGAACCAGGTTTTCCCTCCCGGCGCGGGCGGTTTCGCGAGCTTCAAGACCTCGACCTTCTCGTCTGCCTCCCTGAGGGCGACCCGAAAATGAAAATGGTCGAATGTGCGTAGCGCCTCGACCGCATAGGCGGTAGCGACCCGGCCGTCCTCGATCATGATGAGGTGGTCGCCATTCTGCCGTTCGCCACCTGCAGCCATGTTCGACGAGCCGGTGAAAACCTTGGCATTGGGCGTATTGAAATCGGTCACGACGAATTTGTGATGCAACACGTTGGATCGGCTGTTGCCACCCGAGTAACTCGACCACTCGCTCGAAAACGGTTCGGGAGCCTCGCCGGCCAAATAGGCAAAAGACACCAAGCCGCGACTGCCATCGGGCTTGAAGACGGAAAGGCCTCCCTGTCGCTGCGAGATGCCATAGGAGAAGGTCGAGCGATGAACGAGCTCCTCCAGTGCCTCGCGAACACGGCCGGTCAGCTGATTCAGGAACACCATTGCGTAGAGGACGGAGCTCTCGGCCTGCTCAATGGCATCCGCCACGGGTGTCAGAGAGAGAAGCGGATCCTCGTGCGGCGAAACCGCGATCTTGACGGTGGGACCGCCGGTCGAAGTGCAATCGTGCCAGCTCTGGGACAGACTGTCGGCGCGAAATTTTCCGGCAGCACCCCGCTTGTCGATGAATTCGAAGTATCGGTCGAACACGTCCGCAAAAAGTCTGGTGACCTTCTGATCCCGGAAGACCAGAGTATTGTTGCTTTGAACGTACAGCCCCCGAAGGGTGAAGTTCGTCGATCCGCCCAGCGCCTTGAACGCGACCCCGTTGCGCTTCAGAATCAGAACCTTGTTGTGCTGCTGACGCTCGAAGTTGCCGCGCTTCACGGCAGCCCCCGCCGTAATTAGGCGCCGGCTTGCTTCGCTCTCGTTGGAATTCTCAAGGCCGTGACCGCCATGATCATCAACGACCGCACGGAGACGATTCTTGAGTGCCGCAAGCCTACGTATGATTTCCGGCTCTCTGAGTTCATATAAGAGCGCATCGACCGTTATCTCGGTGTCTGCAATAGCTTCGTCGAGCAGTGCATAGATCGTTTCTCTACTTTCGAAACCGAGCCACTTGTACTCTGTTTGGCATCCAGCCATGTCGAAGTCGACGTCAGCCGGAGGAGCGGACGCAAGAGGCGGCAGGATGCTTTCCTGACAGGGAAATCTCTCTTTGTCGGCATAGGCCTGGGAGGAGGCATATCCGCGCGTAAAGCCGACGTCCACGATCCCGTCGATCGTTTCATGATCGAGATTGATCGCCGCTTCCGCCGATGTTCCTCGCCGGAGCGAGCCGTTCGAGTTCACATACATCGGCGTTGCGCGGTAGCGGTATTCGCCGCCCTTCGGCTCGAAGGGGAAGTGGATCCAGCGGAATTTCTGGATCGGCGCTTCGGTCGACGGCGCGCCTCGTTTCTTCTGCTCGTCGGTCAGGCCGTCATAGGAAAATTGCAGCCGGTTCCAGACCCGCTTCCAACTGCTCTCACCTGGTTCGCGGAATTCAAGCGCGAAGCCAACGAAGTCCTCGGTTGCCTTGGACTTGTCGAGATCAAACCCGACCAGACATTTGCGCTCACCGCGATGGAGCTTGATCGTGGTGCCGCCGTTCTCCTCCCGCTTCATGAAGTCGTTTGCCATGGAGCCCCCACCGGTCGATGCATCGCGACGGAACGAAAGCTGACTTGTGTTGCAGATTTATGCAACCGATGGGACACATCACTGCTTCTCGATAAGAAAGGTCTGTCGGGTTTCGCTTGTGTCGTGTCTGACCAGCGTATCTCCCGTTTCACGTACCAGATTGGGGATATCGATCGCCGACATAAGATCGGTGCTAACCACGACGAGGCGGTCCCCCGGCAGGAGAGTGGCCAACGCTTTTCGCGTTCTCAGCACCGGCAGCGGGCATTTCAGCCCGCAAAGGTCCAGCGTCCGCGAACTCATCGCGCCTGGGACGCCGCGACGGCTTCCGACTGCTGGAGGGCGTTCTTCACAGACGAGAACACCTCGAATTCCTCGCCGCGGGCAATGGCGACGAGCGTCACTCCCGCTTCCTCTGCCATGCGGACGGCGAGTGCCGTCGGGGCGGAGACAGCCGCGAGGATGGGCGCTCCGATGGCGGCAGTTTTCTGCACCATCTCCACGGATACGCGGCTCGTCAGCGCGATGATGCCGGTTGAGGCGTCAATGCCGTTGCGAAGGATATGGCCCGCGAGCTTATCGAGCGCGTTATGTCGGCCGACGTCCTCGCGAACAGCGATCAGGCCATCCTTCGGCGTCCAGAAGCCGGCGGCATGCATTGCCCGGGTTTCGCGGTTCATCAGCTGCGCGGGCTGAAGAGCGGCCATTGCCGCGATGATCTGATCGGGTTTGAGCAGACTGGCGGCGGCCACGGTCTTCGCGGGCTTGGCTGCTTCCTCGATGCTTTCAATACCGCAGAGACCGCAACCGGTAGGTCCAGCCAGCAGGCGGCGCCGGCGCGAATAGGTCTCGGCGAGTTCCGGCACGAGCCACATCCGCAACTCTATGCCTTCTTCCTCTTCGACTAGCTCGAGCGAGGCAATGTCGGAAGGTTTCGAGATGAGGCCTTCGGTCAGGCTGAAGCCGACAGCGAAATCCTCGAGATCGCTCGGCGTGGCCATCATCACGGCCTGGGTCGAACCGCCATAGGTAATGGCGATCGGCACTTCGTTCGGGATCGCGCGCTCGTCGGTCGCGAACGCACCGTTGCGCCAGACGGCACGCTGCACGCGCAGGATGGGATCATGCATTGCGGGCGCTCTTCTGGAATAGGATCGGCAGAATGGATCGCGCGCCGGAGAGATCGGAGATTTTGATCATGCAGATCACGTGGCATTGCTGAATGATCGCCGCAAGCCCTGCTTGACCTGTTCTCCCCGGCTCCTCACCCTGCTGGGGTGTTACATCATTCGCCGAATCCCCGGATTGTCCGGCTTACGCCGCTCAACGAGGCGCTGGAGCGCCTGACCTCTCTGGCCGCTAAGATCGATGCCCGCGAGCGGCCGCTCTCCCAGGCAGTGGGTGCGGTGCTCGCCGCCGACATCATCGCTCCCGCGCATCTGCCGGCATCCCCTGTGGCCTATGCCGATGGATGGGCGGTCAATGCGGCCGAGGTGGTGGGCGCGAGCGCTTACAGTGCCGCCATTCTCGCGCCGCCGCCGATATGGGTGGAGGCGGACGATCGCATGCCCGATGGTGCGGACGCGGTTCTGCCGGAGGATGCCTTGACGGCCGTCGCGCCGGGTATGGCGGAGGCATCGATGTCGATCGCTCCGGGAGAGGGCGTCCGTAATACCGGGCAGGATGTGGCGGCGGGCACTTTGGTGATGGCCGAGGGGACGCGTGTGGCACCGCGTCATGTCGGCATCCTGCGCGCCTGCGGGTTCGAGACAGCGATGGTGCGCACGCCACGCGTCCGACTTGTCGTGGCGACGGCGGCCGCTGCCCGCAAGGTCGACATGGTACGGATGTGGCTGGAGGGGGCAGGAGCCGAGATTCTCGATCTGCTGTCGGCCCCCGGCGATCGGGAGAAGCTTGCGGCCTGCTACGCCATGCCCGGCGCCGATCTCGTCATTTCGCTGGGCGGCACCGGACAGGGGCGGGGGGATTGCGCGGTTGCGGCGCTCGGCGACGCAGGAACGGTCGAACTCCAGGGTGTTGCGCTCCGTCCGGGCGGCACGGCCACATTCGGCCGGGTGGAGGGCGTTCCGGTTCTGCTGCTGCCCGGACGCGTCGATGGCGTAATCGCGGGCGTCCTCGTCCTCGCCTCGACCTTGCTGACCCATATTTCTGGGCTATCGAGACCCGATTGGCACGCGCCGTCGCGCCTGACGGACAAGGCCAGTTCCGTCATCGGCTTCACCGAACTCTTCCTCGGCGTGCCGGAGGGTGACTTGATACGCCCGATCCCGCTCGACGAAGCAAGCTTCGACGCGCTGGCCCGCGCCGTAGGCTGGTTTACCGTGCCGCCCGGTTCGGAGGGGTTTGCGGCCGGAGATACCGTGCATCTCAGGCCGTTCCAGCCTAGATAAAGCCCATGAAAGATAATCCGATCCTCGACGCGGTCCGCCGGGCGGCGCGTCAGGAGCAATTTCTCGACGTCGTCTCACGTGACGAGGCGGAGAAGCGCTTCCGCGCGGCGGTGCCGCATGTCGCTCTTCCGGCCGAAAAAGTCACGCTCGCGGATGCGCTGGGACGTGTGCTTGCGGAGACACTGGCTGCGCCGATCGATTTGCCACCCTTCGACCGTTCGTCGGTCGACGGCTTTGCTGTCCGCGCGGGTGATACGGTCGGCGCCAGCGAGCGCACTCCCATACGCTTGCGGTTGAATGCCGAGGTGCTGGCCTGCGGTACCGCTCCGAGGCTGACGGTTGCTACAAGCACAGCCACCGCGATCTCGACCGGCGGCGTCGTGCCGCGCGGCGCGGACGCGGTCGTCATGATCGAGCAGACAGCTTTCGGCGAAGACGATCACGGTCCCTACGTCGATATCCGCCGCCCAGCCGCCCCCGGTGGGTTTGTCGCCTTTGCGGGGTCAGACATCGCGCGCGGCGAAACCATGTTGCGCGTCGGCACCGAGTTGACCTCCCGCGAGATCGGCGTGCTGGCTGCCTGTGGACTGGCGGACGTGCGGGTGGTTCGTCGCCCTCGGGTCGGCATCATCTCGACCGGCGACGAGCTCGTGCCGCCGGGCTCCGAACTGCCGGAAGGAGCGATCTACGATTCCAATTCCGCGATCACCGCGGCCGCCGTTAGGGAGAACGGTGGCGAAGCTGTGCTGTTCGGTATCATCCGAGACGATGAGACTGCGCTCGCGGCCGCTGTCGAACGTGCGCTCTCGGAAACCGATCTGGTCGTCCTGTCCGGCGGTACATCGAAGGGAGCGGGCGACGTCTCGCATCGCATCCTGTCTCGGCTCGGCGAGCCGGGAATCATCGTGCACGGCGTGGCGCTGAAACCGGGCAAGCCGATCTGCCTTGCCGTTTCGCGTGGTAAGCCGGTCGTCGTCCTGCCGGGCTTTCCAACCTCGGCGATCTTCACCTTCCATACCTTCGTCACGCCGCTCGTCCGCGCAATGGCAGGCCTGCCGCCGCATGGCGAGGAGGTGGTGGAGGCAACCTTGCCTGTGCGGGTGCCGTCCGAATTGGGGCGGACCGAATATGTGATGGTGTCGCTCGGCGAGAGCGCCGACGGTCTCGTGGCGTTTCCGCTCGGTCGCGGTTCCGGCTCGGTGACCGCGTTCTCTCAGGCCGACGGTTTCTTCGCCGTTGATGCGCTAGCCGATGCGGCAGACGCGGGCTCCGAGCATAAGATCCAGCTCATCGGCAGCAGTCTGCATGTTCCGGATCTCGTTCTGGCCGGTAGCCAGGACGTAGGCCTCGATGCGGTCGTCGGGTTGCTCGCGAAGCAGGG
Source organism: Rhizobiaceae bacterium CPCC 101076 (assembly GCA_003347645.1). Taxonomy (GTDB): domain Bacteria; phylum Pseudomonadota; class Alphaproteobacteria; order Rhizobiales; family Methylopilaceae; genus Flaviflagellibacter; species Flaviflagellibacter deserti. The sequence goes on from QDFX01000003.1 coordinate 154,470, forward strand.
ACTGACGGTCCGCACACTCGCGATCGGCAGCATGGGCGGGCTGGCGGCGCTCAAGCGCGGCGAATGCGACCTTGCGCCGGCGCACCTGCTCGATCCGAAAACGGGCACCTACAACACTCCCTATCTCGCCGACGGAATTTCGCTCGTGCCCGGCTGGCGGCGGCGGCAGGGGGTGGTGTTCCGCAAGGGCGATCCGCGGTTCGAGGGCAAGAGTGCCGCCGATGCCATTGCGACTGTCGCAGCCGATCCGGACACGATCCTCGTCAACCGCAACGCAGGTTCCGGAACGCGCATCCTGCTCGACGGCCTCCTCCCGGTCAGGCCGGCCGGTTACGCCAACCAGCCGAAATCGCACAACGCGGTCGCAGCGGCGATCGCGCAGGAGCGCGCCGACTGGGGAATGGCCATCGAGAACGTCGCGCGGCTCTATGGGCTCAGCTTCCTGCCGGTGGCCGACGAGCACTACGATTTCTTCCTCGCCGACGCCCGTCGCGATCGTCCGGCCGTCCAGGCTTTCCTCGCGGTCCTTGCGGGCGACGACGCACGCTCGCTTCTGTCCGGTCTCGGCTTCATACCGGCCGACACCCTCGCTCTCGCCGGTGAATAATGGCCCAGCTTTCCAATGACTGCTTCGCCTTCGGCGGTGAGCTCATGCCGATCGAGGCGGGACTGGCGCTGATCGGAGAGCGCGTTCAGCCCGTCGCCGAGATCGAGACCGTCTCGCTGTTCGAGGCCGACGGCCGGGTGCTTGCCGAGGACATTATCGCTCCGCTGGATCTGCCGGGTTTCGACAATTCGGCCGTCGACGGCTGGGCTGTCCGCCATGCCGACCTATCGCCGGACGGCGAAACGGTGCTGCCGGTGGTCACCCGCATCGCGGCCGGAGACCGCGCGCCGCACAAAATCGGGCCTGGCGAGAGCGCGCGCATCTTCACCGGCGCTGTCATGCCGGCCGGCGCCGATACTGTCTTCATGCAGGAGGACGTCCGTGAGGAGGCGGGCAGATTGATCCTGCCCCCCGGCCTGAAGCTCGGCGCCAATCGCCGCCTTGCGGGCGAGGACATCGCCGCCGGCGCGCCGGCGCTCGCGGCCGGTCTGCGGCTGCAGCCGCAGCATATCGCGCTCGCGTCCGCGCTCGGCCTCACCGAGTTGAAAGTCCGCCGTCGGCTGAGGGTCGCGGTTCTGTCGACCGGCGACGAACTGGTCGCTCCCGGCCAGCCGCTGGCGCCCGGCACGCTGCACGATTCCAACCGTGTGATGATGGCGGCCATGCTTCGCCGCGCCGGCTGCGAGGTGACCGATGCCGGCATGCATCGCGACGAGCCGGAGAGCCTCGCCAACGCGATCCTGAAAGCCGCGGCCGGGCACGACCTGATCATCTCCTCCGGCGGCGTCTCGACCGGTGAGGAGGATCATACCCGCAAGGTCGTCGAGCGTGTCGGCACGCTGGTTCAGTGGCGGCTGGCGATCAAGCCCGGCCGGCCGGTCGCGATGGCAGTCGTGGACGGCACGCCGTTCGTCGGGCTGCCGGGCAATCCCGTCGCGGTCTTCGTGACTTTCGTAAATGTCGTCCGCGCGTTGGTCGCCCGGCTTGGCGGCGAGACCTGGGCGCCGCCGCCACCGGTGCCGGTGCGCAGCGCCTTTCCGTATCGGAAGAAGACCGGACGCCGCGAATTCGTCCGGGTCGCGCTGGTCCGTAATGCGGATGGCAGCGTCGAAGCGCACAAGCATCCGCGGGAGGGTGCTGGCGTGATCACGTCGCTGACGGAAAGCACCGGCTTCGTCGAACTGTCGGAGCCGGTCACCAGCGTCGCCGTCGGCGATGTGGTCGGTTATCGCTCCTACGAAGAGATGTTCTGACCGTCAGCGGTTGAACAGGACCTCGCCGCAGTTTTCGATGTCATAGCCGCCGAAGCTCTTCGCATGCTTCCGGAAGTCGTCGCTCCGCGTGAAGGTGAGGAGCTTCTGGAACGGCGGTTCGAGGAGATCGCGACGGCGGCAGACGAGATCGAACCGTTCGCGGTGGAGCGGCACGAAGGTGAGATTGAAGCGGCGCGCTACCGAGCCGACCGCGAGGCCGCAATCCGCATCGCCATCGAGCAGCGCGAGGGCCACGTCGGTCTGGGTTAGTGCCGGTTTCGAAAGCTCATTGAACGAAGTTTCGGCGATGCCGGCGGCGGCGATAAGCTTCCGGAACAGGATCTGCGTGCCGGATCCTTCCTGGCGGGGCACGATGCGTGCGCGCTTGTTGGCGACGTCCTTGATCGAATTCAGATCGAGCGGATTTCCGGGCAGGACGACGAGACCTTGCTCGCGCCACGCCCAATGCACGACGACGAGATCGAAGGGCGGTGAGCTATCTCGGGCGGCGGCGATATTGCCTGAATTCTCACCCTTGTCCTCGTCGCCGAGGTGGATGCCGGCAGCGATCGCCCCTCCGGTGGAGAGCCGTTCAAGACCGGCCGAGCTCCCTTCGACGAGCGTGGCGAGGCCGCATCCGGATTCGCGCAGCGCCCATTCGAGTAGGGGATCGCTCGATCCCGCCACGATCTGCGGCGCGTTGAGGAGCTTGGGATCCTGAAGCTCGATATGCGCCTCGATCCAGCGATCGATCAGCGCGCGTGGGAACAGGAGCTTTCCGGTCGCCTTCGAACACGGAATCTCCTTCCGGGCGACCAGATCATAGATCGTTCGCTCCTTGATCCGAAGATAGGCCGCGACCTCGGATGTCGTGAGAAAATCCATGCATTTTTCCCCGTTTATTCCATTGTTGCGCGCAACTAATCACGAGAGGTAGTGATGCGCAATGAAAGCGTGCATTTGAGCCATGCCAGAAGCGTTCACAGCCGCGCTGCAATTGGTGACGTCCGGCGACCCGGAGCTCACCCGTATTGTCGTTTTGTCGCTTCGTGTGACGTTGTCAGCGCTGCTGATAGCTTCACTGATTGGCCTGCCGCTCGGCGCGTTCATCGCGATCACCCGCTTCCCGGGCCGTCCGGCGATCGTCGTTCTGCTGAACACGTTCATGGGATTTCCGCCCGTCGTTGCGGGACTGCTGATCTATCTCCTCCTTTCTCGCTCCGGTCCGCTCGGCGCACTCGGATTGCTGTTCACTCCGGGCGCGATGATCGTCGCGCAGACGGTCCTGATCCTGCCGATCGTCGCCTCGCTGACACGGCAGGTGGTCGAGGACCTCTGGGTCGATTATGAGGAGCAGCTTCGCTCCCTCGGTTCTTCCCGACTGCGGGCGATCCCGACGCTTCTCTGGGATGGCCGCTACAGCCTGCTAACCGCGCTTCTCGCGGGCTTCGGCCGGGCGAGCGCCGAGGTCGGCGCGGTGATGATCGTCGGCGGCAATATCGCCGGCTATACGCGCACTATGACGACAGCGATCGCGCTCGAGACGAGCAAGGGCGATCTCGCTCTGGCACTGGCGCTCGGCGCGATCCTTCTAGCGCTGACCCTGGCCCTGAATGCCGGCGCATTCGGCACGGCGCGGTTAGCACAGCGGGTCGGAGGCTGAGCGTGATGCGCGGTCCGCTCTCGATCCTTCCGCTTCGTTGCCGCTCTGTTGGGCTCAACGTACGCGGTCGCGATCTACTCAAGGATGTGACGGCAGACCTGATGCCCGGCGTGCCGAGCATGATCATGGGTCCAAACGGCGCCGGGAAAAGCCTGTTCCTGCGCATCTGCCATGGCCTTCTCCAGCCGACGTCCGGCAGCGTCGAGTGGAGCGGCCCGGCTGGCCGCGCGCAGGCCATGGTGCTGCAGCGGCCAGTGCTGCTGCGCCGCTCGGCCCGCGCCAATGTCATTCACGCCCTGGCGCTTGCGGGGGCACCACGTTCCGAACGTGGTGCGCGAGCAGATGCCGCGCTCGAACGTTTCGGCCTTGGTGCCATCGCCGCGCGGCCAGCGCGCCTGTTGTCCGGCGGCGAACAGCAACGGCTCGCCATAGCCCGCGCCTGGGCGCTCAACCCACAGGTCCTGTTCCTCGACGAGCCGACCTCCGCCCTCGATCCCAGTGGCACCAGAGCGGTTGAGGAGATGATCACCGTGATCGCCCGCGAGGGCGTGAAGATCGTGATGGCTACACACGATCTCGGGCAGGCGCGGCGACTCGCCGGCGAAGTCCTGTTCTTTCATGGCGGCCGGCTGCGTGAGCAGACGCCGGCACCCGCATTCTTCGAGAAACCCCAGACCCCGGAAGCAGCCGCGTTTCTCAACGGCGATCTGCTCTGGTGAACCGAAAAACAGGGAGACGACCGATGTTCCACTTCAAGAATTGGGCCGCCGCGGCAGTCGTCGCGTTGGGCGCGATCACGACCCCCGTACTTGCGCAGGATCGCTTCATCACGGTGGCGTCGACCACCTCGACCGAGCAGTCCGGCTTGTTCGGCTATCTCCTGCCGAAGTTCAAGGAGAAGACCGGCATCGAGGTTCGCGTCATCGCCCAGGGCACCGGCCAGGCGCTCGATACCGGCCGTCGGGGGGATGCCGATGTGGTGTTCGTGCACGACACGCCGTCGGAAGAGAAGTTCGTCGCCGAGGGCGCGGGCGTGAAGCGCTTCCCGGTCATGTACAACGACTTCGTCGTCGTCGGCCCGAAGTCCGACCCGGCCGGCGTGAAAGGCACGAAGGACGTTGTCGCGGCGTTCAAGAAGATCGCCGAAGCCAAGGCTCCGTTCGCCTCGCGCGGCGACGATTCCGGCACCGACAAGGCCGAGAAGCGCCTCTGGAAGCAGGCCGGCCTCGATCCGAAGTCCGGCGCCGACTGGTACAAGTCGACCGGCTCCGGCATGGGCCCGACGCTGAACACCTCGGCCTCCATGAACGCCTACACGCTGGCCGACCGCGGTACCTGGCTCGCCTTCAAGAACCGGGGTGATCTCGATATCGCCGTCGAGGGCGACACCAAGCTGTTCAACCAGTACGGCGTCATTCTGGTGAACCCCGAGAAATTCCCGAGCGTGAAGAAGGCCGACGGCCAGGCCTTCATCGACTGGCTGGTCTCCGACGAGGGCCAGAAGGTCATCGCTGGCTATAAGATCAACGACCAGCAGTTGTTCTTCCCGAACGCGAAGGGCTCGTCGTGAGCCCGGGCCGCGTCGGGCTCCTGCTCGCCGTGGCGATGACCTTCGCGGGCTCGGCTTCGGCCGAGCCCGTGCTGTTGAAATCGGCCGGCAGCCTCAAGCCCGCGTTCACCCGATTGATCGCCGCGTTCGAGGCTCAGTCCGGCGCGAAGGTCGACCCGGAATTCGGTGCTTCGGGCCTGATGAAGGATAAAATCCTATCGGGTGATCCGACGGACATCTTCACCTCCGCCAATCTGGAGCACCCCAAGGCGGTTGCGGCGGCCAAGGGCGGAGATGCGAAGCCGTTCACTCACAACACACTCTGCGCGCTCGCGCAGCCCGAACTCGCGGTCACGTCGGACAGCCTGCTCGATACGCTGCTCGATCCGAAAATCGGGGTTGCGACTTCGACTCCAAAATCGGATCCGGCCGGCGATTATGCGTTCGCTCTGTTCGACAAGGCCGACGCACTGAAGGCGGGTTCGACCGCGACACTCAAGGCCAAGGCCCTGCAACTGACCGGCGGCCCGAACTCCGTGAAACCGCCGGAAGGCCGTTCGTCCTATGGGTTCATCATGGGGGAGAAACAGGCCGATATCTTCCTGACCTACTGCACCAATGCCGTGGTGGCAGCGAAGGAGGTACCGAGCCTGCAGACGATCGCGATTCCGGCTAGTCTGGAGGTTGGCGCGGTCTACGGAATGATCGTTCTCTCTACCAATCCCGACGCGCAGAAGCTTGCGGACTTCATCCTGTCGCCGGCCGGACAATCGGTCCTCAAGGACTTCGGTTTCAGCGCTCCGTCCAAATAGCGGAAGAGGCCGAAAGCCAAACAAAAAGGGCGCCCGCAGGGGCGCCCTTTTTCGTTCAGCGAGTGCTCTTATTCGGCGGCTTCGGCCGGAGCCAGATCGCGCTCGATCTTGATCGCGCAATACTTGAACTCCGGGATCTTGCCGAACGGGTCGAGCTGCGGGTTCGTCAGCATGTTCGCGGCAGCTTCCGCATAGGCGAACGGGATGAAGACGAGGCCGACCGGCATGCGGTCGTCGATGCGCGCCTTGAGGCGGATCGTGCCGCGGCGACTCGACACCAGCATGTACTCGCCGGTCTTGATGCCGGCGCGCGTCAGGTCGTGCGGCGACATATAGGCCACCGCCTCCGGCTCGACCGCGTCGAGAACGTTGGAGCGGCGGGTCATCGAACCCGTGTGCCAATGCTCAAGCTGACGGCCGGTGGTAAGGACCAGCGGGTAGTCGAGGTCCGGGGTCTCGGCCGGGTTGATCAGCTTGGCCGGGACGAACTTGCCGCGACCGGTCTTGGTCGGGAAGCCGTTGCCGAACACGATGTCATGGCCGGGCTCGTTCGGGCTGTCGACCGGGTAGGTGACCGACTCTTCGCGGTCAACGCGTTCCCAGCTGATGTTCGCGAGCGACGGCATCGCGCCGACCATCTCGGTGAACACCTCGGAGACGTGGCCGTAGTTCCAGTCGAGGCCGAGACCGCGCGCCATATCCTGGATGATCCAGAGGTCCTGGCGAGCCTTGCCGGGCAGCGGCACCGCCGCGCGGCCCATCTGGACCTGGCGGTTGGTGTTGATGACCGTGCCGTCCTTCTCCGGCCAGGCGGAAGCGGGGAGCACGACGTCCGCATACTTCGCCGTCTCGGTCAGGAAGATGTCCTGGACGACGAGGTGGTCGAGCATGGCCAGCGCTTCGCGGGCGTGGTTCACGTCCGGATCCGACATCGCCGGGTTCTCGCCCTCGATGTAGCAGCCGGTGATCTTGCCGGCATGGATCGCATCCATGATCTCGACGACGGTCAGGCCGCGCTTCGGATCGAGCTTGGTGTTCCAGTACTTCTCGTAGAAGGCCTGAACCTCCGGGTCTTCGACCGACTTGTAATCCGGGTAGAACATCGGGATCAGGCCGGCGTCGGAGGCGCCCTGGACGTTGTTCTGGCCGCGCAGCGGGTGCAGGCCGGTGCCGGGGCGGCCGATCTGGCCGGTGACGAGCGACAGCGCGATCAGGCAGCGGCTGTTGTCCGTGCCGTGGATGTGCTGCGAAACGCCCATGCCCCAGAAGATGATCGAGGATTCAGCGCGGGCGTAGAGCCGTGCGACCTCGCGAAGCGTCTCGGCGGGAATGCCGCAGATCTTCTCCATCTCTTCCGGCGGGTAGTTCTTGACGTTCTCGGCGAGCTTCTCGAAATCCTCGGTGTTCGCCTGGACGTACTGCTTGTCGTAGAGGCCTTCCTCGATGATCGTGTGCAGCATCGCGTTCAGCATCGAGACGTCGCGTCCCGGCTTGAACTGCAGCATGTGCGTGGCGTGACGTGACAGGGCGACGCCGCGCGGGTCCATCACGATCAGCTTCGCGCCACGCTCCGCGGCGTTCTTGAAGAAGGTCGCCGCGACCGGGTGGTTCTCGGTCGGGTTGGCGCCGATGACAACAATCACTTCAGCGTCTTCAGCCGCCATGAACGGAGCCGACACCGCGCCCGAACCAACGCCCTCGATCAGCGCCGATACCGACGAGGCGTGGCAAAGACGGGTGCAGTGGTCGACGTTGTTGGTGCCGAAGCCGGTACGGACAAGCTTCTGGAAGAGATAGGCCTCTTCGTTCGAACCCTTGGCCGAGCCGAAGCCGGCCAGTGCATTGCCGCCGCGCTCGTCGCGGATCTTGGCGAGACCGCCGGAGGCGACCGCAAGAGCCTCTTCCCAGGTCGCTTCCCGGAAATGGGTGAAGGGGTTCATCGGGTCGATGTCGACGTCGTGTTTGGAAACGCCTTCCTTGCGGATCAGCGGCACGGTCAGACGATCGGGGTGATGGGCGTAGTCGAAGCCGAAGCGGCCCTTCACGCAGAGGCGGTTCTGGTTCGCCGGGCCGTCACGGCCTTCGACGGCGACTATCTTGTCGTCGTGGATCTGATAGGTCAGCTGGCAGCCGACGCCGCAGTATGGGCAGACCGAATTGACTTCGCGGTCCGGCGCATTGGTGTAGGTGCCTTCCGCGTCGATCAGGGTGGCCGGCATCAGAGCGCCGGTCGGGCAGGCCTGGACGCACTCGCCGCAGGCGACGCAGGTCGAATCGCCCATCGGGTCGTTGAAGTCGAACACGATCTGCTCGAGATGGCCGCGGCCGGCCATGCCGATGACGTCGTTGACCTGAACTTCACGGCAGGCGCGGACGCAGAGATTGCAGTGGATGCAGGCGTCGAGCTGCACGGCCATCGCCGGGTGCGAGAAGTCGTCGACTTTATTCGGACGCCCCAGTTCCGGGAAGCGGCTGTCCGCCACTTCGACCCTGTCGGCCCAGTTCCAGAAGCTGGAGTTCGGATCCTGCGAGGTCTCGCGCTCGGGCTGGTCAGCGACCAGGAGCTCGAACACCAGCTTGCGCGAGGTCTTCGCGCGCTCGGAAGCCGAATGCACCTTCATGCCCGGCGAAGGGGTGCGCACGCAGGAGGCAGCCAGTACGCGCTCGCCTTCCACCTCGACCATGCAGGCGCGGCAATTGCCGTCCGGGCGATAGCCGGGCTTCGGGCTGTAGCAGAGATGCGGGATTTCCGTGCCCTGACGATTGGCGACTTGCCAAATCGTTTCGCCGGGGCCGGCGGTGACTTCCTTGCCGTCGAGGGTAAAGGTGATGCCGTCGAGCATGTTTGCCTCTTACTCCGCCGCCTGCAGCGACGCGAAATCGCCGCGGAAATGTTTCATGACCTGTTTGATCGGGTTCATCGCCGCCTGGCCGAGGCCGCAAATCGACGCGTCGCCCATGACCTTGCCGAGTTCGACAAGGAGTTCCTCGTCCCATTTCGGCTGGCTGATTAGATGCACGGCCTTTTCAGTACCAACGCGGCACGGTGTGCACTGGCCGCAGCTCTCGTCCTCGAAGAACTTCAGAAGGTTGAGAGCGACGTCACGCATATTGTCTTTGTCGGACAGCACGACGACCGCTGCAGACCCGATGAACGAGCCATGTTGCTCCAGCGTTCCGAAGTCTAGCGGGATGTCGGCCATCGAAGCCGGTAGGATACCGCCCGAAGGACCGCCCGGCAGGTAGCCCTTCAGCGTGTGGCCGTCGGCCATGCCGCCGCAATATTGGTCGACGAGTTCCTTCAGCGTGATGCCGGCCGGGCAAAGCTTGACGCCCGGCTCCTTGACACGGCCCGACACCGAGAAGGTGCGCAGGCCGGTGCGGCCGTTGGTACCGTGGCTCGCGAACCAGGCGCCGCCCTTTTCCAGGATCTCACGGACCCAGAAGACGGTCTCGACATTGTTAATGAGCGTCGGGCGGCCGAACAGGCCGACCACGGACGGGAAGGGCGGCTTGTGGCGCGGAAGGCCGCGCTTGCCCTCGATGCTCTCGAGCATCGCCGACTCTTCGCCGCAAATATAGGCGCCGGCGCCGCGGCGGAGATGGATCTTGGTGTGCGGCGCGTGACCGGCTGCCTCGACCTTCGCGATCTCACGCAGAAGGATTTCGCGGCACTGCGGATATTCGTCACGCAGGTAGATGTAAACGTCAGTCGCCTCGACTGCCCAGGCGCCGATCAGCATTCCTTCGAGGAAGCGATGCGGGTCACGCTCAAGATAATGGCGGTCCTTGAACGTGCCGGGCTCCCCTTCGTCGCCGTTGATGGCCATCAGGCGCGGGCCGGGCTCGGCGCGGACGAAACGCCATTTACGGCCGGTCGGGAAACCGGCGCCGCCGAGACCGCGGATGCCGGAATCCTCAAGGCCCTTGATAACGCTTTCGACGTCGCGTGTGCCGTCGAGGCACTCGCCGAGCATCTTGTAGCCGTCGCCGGCGACATAGCCAGTGTAGTCGAGATAGTCCGGAATGTGCGGATGGGTGTGGCCGTGCTCGACAGCGTGCTTCACGCTCTCGACCGTCGCATTCTCATGCAGGCTGTGGCCGATCGCGGTGACTGGAGCATTGTGGCAGCCGCCCATGCAGGGAGCGCGGACGACCCGGACTTCGCTCTCGTCAACGCCGGCCTTCAGCGCTTCGAGAAGCTGTTCGGCGCCCGCGAGCGCGCAGCTCAGCGAGTCACAAACACGGACCGTGATCTTCGGCGGGGCTTCCTCGCCATCGAGGACGATATCGAAATGAGCGTAGAACGACGCGACCTCGTACACCTCGACGAGAGCCATCCGCATTTCCTTCGCCAGGGCGGCGAGGTGGCGGGCGTGCAGGCAGCCATAGGTGTCCTGGATGAGGTGAAGGTGCTCGATCAGCAGGTCTTCCTGGCGCGAGCGCGTGCCGAGCAGGCTGCGAATTTCTTCCAGGCTCTGCGGATCGACCTGGCGGCCCTTCTGCTGGTCGCGTGTCTTGCGACGGCCGGAACCGGGATGGATGCTCCGCGGGGGAACGGTCTTCCCGGCGGTCGAGTGGCTAATCGTCGTGGTCGGCGCGCTCACTTTTTTGCAGCCCTGCCTGTTTTGGTTGGGTCACTTTGGAGCCTTTCGAAATATCAGTGCAGCACCAAAAATACCAGATACCAAAGCCTTAAATGCCTAGAGGTGCTTGGCTTTATTTGGTCTGCAAGAATGACGGTAAATTGGCATTAAGGAGCCTTATGCTGCATCAAATGCAGCAATATGCAGCCTGTTGGCCATCTTAATCGGCCGTTCTGATCGCCCGATAGAGTGTCCCGATGAAGCGTCAGGCCGGCTTCGGGCCCTTCAACGCGCGGTGGGCGTGAACGGAAGACCGCCCCGTGCGTTTAGCCGGTGCACACGAATCCGGAGGGGACGATGGCCAAGGCGAACGTCAACGATCGCGATAGCATCGAACTGATCTACGACCAGTCGGTCTTCGAGCACGACGCCGCGCGCAATGCGCGTGGCGAGAGTGCGGTGGTCCACGGGCTAAACATCCTCTCGGCTCCGGACGGAAATGGCACGATCGAGATCGCGCGTGCATCTAGGCACATTGCAGAACGCGACCCGGAAGGAGATTCCGTCTTCATTGCCGCGTACCGCGCCCGCGCGACAACGGCCGATGACGCCAACGCCTATGCCGGCTCGATCTCACCGAGCTCGGAGGCCGTGAACGACAACGGCGACTACGGTCGCTTCATCAACGAGGTGCTGGAAACTGTCCGCAATACGAAGTTCAAGCCGGCTATCGGCGTAGGCGACGACCGCATTAAGGGCTTCCGCGGCGGGTGAGGCCGCCAGCGGACCCCTTCACAGATCCAGATTCGCTAGCGTTTTCATTCCTCCCGGAAGGCGCGCTTCACCTGATCGACGAACGGCTTCGTGAGATAGGAGAGGGCGGTTCTCTGGTCGGTCGAGATATAGACCTCGACCGGCATGCCGGGAATGAGCTTGCGCTCGCCCAGCCGGGCCATTTCTTCCGCGGATACCTCGATATCGGCGATGTAATAAATGTCGCCCGTGACCGTGTCCCGCGTGGTCGCCGGTGAGACATAGACGACCTGTCCAGACAATTCCGGCGTGGCGTTCCGGTTGAATGCCGAGAACCGAAGGCGGGCGTGCTGCCCGGTCGCGACTTGATCTATATCGCCCGGTATCAGCTTCGCCTCGGTCCGCAGCGTAGCGTTCTCGGGGACGATCGTGATCAGCCGTTCAGCTGGGGTGATGACACCGCCGATGGTGTGGACGGACACTTCGTTGATGTAGCCCGAGAGCGGAGCGCGGATATCTGTTCGAGACAGCCTGTCCTCGACCGCGATCCGGCGTTCGTTCAGCTCGGATATCTTCGCTTCGACCGCGCTGAGTTCGCGCTGGGCTTCGGTGCGGCTGGTCTGGTCGACAGCGATGATCTGCAGGCGGATCTCGCTCATCGTCGCATTGGCGCGCGCGATGCCGGCCTCGACCTCGCCGCGGCTGCCGAGAAGCCGGGCCGCCTCGCGATCGGTGTTGTAGACGCGCAGATTCTCGATCAGACCCTTCTGAAGAAGGTGCTTCAGTTTGGTGTTCTCGGAATCGATCAGCTTGATCTCGTCGACCTTGGCGACACGCTGAGCTTCCAGGCCCGCGATCTCCTTTTCGACCTGAGCGACCCGGAGCTCGAGCTGCTCCTTCTGGCTTTGCCGGTGGGTGAGATTGCCCTTGAACAGATTGGTCTCGCTTGTGGCGACCGCGGACGCTTCCGCAGAGGATTCCACGAAACCCTGCGGGAAAGTCAGCTCGGAGAGCATGTCGCGCTCGGCGGCGAGGCGTGCCCGGCGGGCCGTCATCTCGATCAGTTGCGCGCGGATGATGGACAGTTCGGCGCGCGTCTGCGCGTCGTCGAGACGAAGCAGGACCTGGCCCTTCTGGACGAAGTCGCCTTCACGGACGGATATTTCGCCGATGATCCCTCCGTCGCGATGCTGGATCGCCTTCAAGTTCCTGTCGATCTTGACCGAGCCCTGCGCAACGATCGCGCCCGACAGTTCGGCAAGGACGGCCCACGAGCCGCACCCGACGATGAGCAGCATGCTGAGGAGGATGCCGGCAACGACCCGCCGGCCGATATGAAAGCCGAAATCACCGGCAGAGTTGGATTCCGCGCGAGACATGGTCGGCCTCCTCAGGAGATGTTTTCGGCAATAAACAGGATGTGATGACCATCGAGGTTGATGGCGAGTTCGAAGGTCATGTCGCCGTCAAGATCAGCTTCGATCTTCGTCCTTTCCATCTCGTCGACGCGCTCGTTCTGATAGCGGACCTGCCGCCGGTTCTGGCCGGACTGGTCGCCATAGACGCTGTCGAATGGACTGGAACCTTCGCCCTGCTCGGACGAGATCCGGTAGCCCGCGACGCGGATGCGGTCGCCGACGTCGAAGTCGTGAATGCTGTAGGAGCCAGGGCCGCTGTTGTCGCGTTTGGAGAAGTCGAACTCGTCGTCTCCGCCGCCGCCGCTTAGCGAGGCGGGCTCGTCGGATAGAACGAATGTGTCGTTGCCCTGGCCACCCATGACCTCCTCGATATCCCTGAGGAGGTCCGCGCCGATTTCGACGCCGACCGCCTGACCGGTGTCTAGGTTGACGAGGATGCCCATCGTCGCCGCCGAATAGTCGACAGTGTCGCTGCCGCTGCCGCCATCGTAGACGTCCGAGCTGGCGTCGGTTGCGGCCACGATGCAATCGTCGCCATCGCCGCCATAGACGGTATCGCTGCCGAGATCGTCGCAGATCGTGTCGTTCCCACCGCCGCCGTCGAGCACATTGTCTTCGGCGTCACCGCGCAGCACGTCGTCGCCATCGCCGGCGATGACCTTCTCGATATTGGCGAGGAGATCGGCACCGATTTCGACGCCTGTGGCCAGTCCTGTCTTCAGGTCGAGGATGATGCCGGTGGCCGCCGCCGAATAGTCGACGGTGTCCTGTCCGTCGCCACCGTCGTAGACGTCGGCGGCCGCATCCGTTGTGCCGGTGATGACGTCGTCGCCCTCGTCGCCGTAGACCTGGTCCTCGTCGGCGCCGCCGTCGAGCACATCGTTGCCGGTCATGCCGCGCAGGAGATCGTCGCCCGTACCACCCTGCAGGACGTCGTTGTCGGCGCCGGCATAAAGCTCGTCGTCGTCCGCGCCTCCATCGAGGGTGTCATCGCCCGGACCGCCGTCCAGCTTGTCCTTGCCGTCTTCGCCCTTGAGGACGTCGTCGCCTTCCTCGCCGAAGACGCGGTCATCACCGGCTCCCGCCCATACGACATCATTGCCGAGGCCCGCGAAGATGAGATCGTTGCCGGCGCCCGCCACGACGATGTCGTCGCCCGATCCGGCGTTGATGTGGTCGTCGCCGCCACCGGCCCAGATCGTGTCGTTGCCCGCGCGTGCATCGACATTGTCGTTGCCCTCACCGGCGTCGATCTGGTCCTTGTGCAGCGTGCCGACCAGCGCGTCGGCGGCCACGGTGCCGTTGATCTCATGATAGTCGACGACGCGGAACTGGGCCGTGTGCTGGACCGACAGTTTGCCGTCGCTGATTGTGTAGGTGAGCGTGGCGAAGCCAGTCATGCCTTCGGCCGGCGTGTAGATCCAGCCGCCGTTGACCGCCGTCAGGGTTCCGTTCGAAACCGAGACATTGCTGATCGAGAGGCGGTCCCCATCGGGATCGCCCGCGTTCTGCAACAGCGCCGCGAAAGCGATGACCGCGGCGTGGCCGCTGACGAAATCGCCGAGATAGGCCGTGCCTTTCGAGCGCGGCGCGCGATTGACCGGATCGTCGTCATCATCGTCGCCGTTTCCCGGGCCGTCGTCGCCTGGATTCGATGATCCGTTGCCGCCGCCACCTCCGCCGGAGTGATTGCCGCCGCCATTGCCGCGGGCGAGGCCCATATTGTCGTTTCCGGCACGGGGCCGAACTTCATAGGAGTCCGGCCGAAGGCGGACCGCTACGTCAGGAACCTGGTAGGAGATGGGCGGGGAATCGAACATCACGAAGGATGGATCCTCCGACTGGATCGTCGGGCTGCCGGAACTGTTCGGCCCCGGTTCTTCCTCGGGGATTTCCTCCTCCGGAACCGGCCCATCCCCTTCGACAGACGCGGTCTCCACCACCGGCGCGCCGTCTTCGTCCGGCTGCGGTGCCGGCTTGTCCTCGTGGGGCGGGGCCGGCTCGGCCATGCTCGGGAAGAAGGTCTTCAGATAGAGCAGGAAGGCGGAGATGAGCACGCCGATATAGATCGGCGTCTTCGTGAAGATCGCGCCTTTGAGGAGGTAGCGATCGCGGGATTCCGTGGGATTGGCGGCGTCGGTCTTGGTCGCCTTGACGCTGATGGTCATGCCGGCACCCTCATTTCTGTCGTTCTGCGGTTCGCTTTCGACGGAGCCTGGGCAGGCGACGAGATGATCTCGTCCTTCGGTCCGAAGCCGGCGAGGCGGCCGTTCTGGACGACCGCGACGAGATCGACTGCGGCGAGCGCGCTCGGCCTGTGCGCGACCACGATGACGATGCCGCCGCGAGCGCGGACTCCTGCGATGGCTTTCGTCAGGGCGGTCTCGCCGTCGCTGTCGAGATTGGAGTTCGGCTCGTCGAGAATGACAAGGAAGGGGTCGCCGTACAGTGCGCGGGCAAGGCCGATGCGCTGTCGCTGTCCCGCCGAGAGAACCGCGCCCTGCGGTCCGATCCTGGTCTTGTAGCCCTCGGGCAGACGGACGATCATCTCGTGCACGCCGGCTGCGTTAGCCGCAGCGATGATCGTTCGCGGATCGGGGTTTTCGGCGAAGCGCGAAATGTTCTCACCGATCGTCGCATCGAGCAGCGCGACCTCTTGCGGGAGGTAGCCGATGCAGCGGCCGAGGTCCTCGTCGCTCCATTGAGTGAGTTCCGCATCGTCGAGACGGACGCTTCCGCGCAGTACGGGCCAGACACCGGTGAGCGCGCGCACCAGCGTGGTCTTTCCGCCGGCGCTCGGTCCGATTACACCGAGAGCGTCACCGGCCTTCAGCTCGAAGCCCGCTTCGCTGAGCAGAACACGGCCGGAGGCGGGAGCTGCGACGGTGATCTTCTCGACCTTGAGCGTCGAGGTGGGAGCGGGGAGAGCCATCGGCTCTTCGGCCTTGGCGAGCGCGACTACGGTCTCTCGGAGGCGAGAGAACGCCTGGCGGGCGGCAACGACGCCCTTCCAGTTGCCGATCGCGAGATCGATCGGCGCGAGCGCGCGGGACGAGGCGACCGAGGAGGCGATGATAGCGCCCGCGGACAACTCACCCTGGATGGTCAGATAGGCGCCCAGACCGAGCAGGGCGGACTGGAGCAGCATGCGTAGGACCCGCGAGATCGCACCGAACGTGCCGGTGATGTCGTTGGTGCGGGTCTGGAGCTGCAGGTGCTCGTCGTTCGCCGCGTTGAAACGCTCGACGGCGCGGCCGGCAAAGCCCATCGCCTTCAGGATATCCGCATTGCGCGCGTTGGAATCCGCGATCGCATTGCGCGTGATGACGGCCTGCTGCGTCTGGGTGCTGAGCCGCCGCGTCATCAGTTCGGTGGCGAGCGTCAGGATTCCGAGGACGACGGCGCCGCCGAGCGTCAGTCCGCCGAGATAGGGATGCAGCAGATAGACGAAGATCAGATAGATCGGCATCCAGGGCAGATCGAACAGGGCGATCGGGCCCTGGCTGCCGAGGAAGCCCCGCACGGTATCGACGTCGCGACCACGTTCGAGCGATTCCGCGGTCGAGAACCCGAAGCGGGGCATGTCGATCGCAACGCTGTGGGCCAAAGGCGCGACCTTCTTGTCGAGCCGCGCACCGACGCGGACCAGGACCTGCGATCGGATGACGTCGAACATGCCCTGGAAAAGATAAAGCCCGATCGCCAGCACCGAGAGGGCGATCAGAGTGGGGATGCTGCCGCCGGTGAGCGCGCGATCGTAGATCTGCAGCATGTAGAACGAGCCCGTCAGCGCCAGGATGTTGATCACCCCGGACATCAGGAACAGGAAGAGCATGATGCCGCGGAATCCGCTGATCAGCTTGGCTGCATCCTGCCTCCGCAAAGGCCGTTTGTTGGTACCCATGACGGTCACGCTTTCTGGCTAATGACGGGCCGGAGGAACCGGCCCGTCGTCTTGGCGTCAGAAGTCAGAGCTTGAGGTCGTCCGGAACGAACTCATGCGTGCCCTTGAGACTCAGCTTGAAGTCGGCCGTGTTGTCGCCGCCGGTATTGCCCTGGATTACGGTGTAGTCGCCGTCAGCCCTGGTCTCGTAGGAGACCATCAGTTGCGCGGCCGCCGTGAAGGTCGGGCCTGCCACCAGCGAGAACGCCTGGTTGCCCGTGACTCCGCTGTTGGCGTCGATGCCGGTGAGGTCGACCTGGTCGCCAACCTGGAAGTTGACGATCGTGTCGCCATTCGCGGCCGCGGCGCTCAGGAACCGGAAGGTGTCGTTGCCGGCACCGCCATCCATGACGTTCACGGCTTCGCTTGCCGTGATCGAGTCGGCTCCGGAGCCGCCGATCACGTTCTCGACGCCCCATAGCGCGTCGGTCCCACTCTGCGCACTCGTCGTGCTGCCATGGCCGCCGACACCGGTTCCGAGATCGACCGTGATCGCCGCCGTGATCGCCGACATGTCGAGCGTATCGATGCCAGTTCCGCCATTCGGCTCGTCGCCAAAATAGCTGTCGTTCCCGTCTCCGACCTCGGCGACGAACAGATCGTTGCCCGCGCCGCCGACGACCGTGTCGCTTCCAGCGCCCGCATTGATCAGGTCGTCTCCGGCATCGCCGAACAGGCGATCGTCGCCGGCATCGCCGTAGATCATGTCAGCCGCGCCGCCGCCGAAGACATGATCGTCGCCGGCATTCGCCGAGATCACGTCGCGACCTTCACCGCCATTGACGAAGTCGTTGCCTTCGCCGGCGACGATCGCGTCGTCTCCACCATGGCCCATGATGACGTCGTCGCTGGCGAGACCGATCAGATTGTCCGCCGCGGCGGTGCCGACGAGGACGTCCGCTAGAGCCGTGCCGACGCCGGGTTGGACAGGAGGCGGTGGGACGGTGGTGTCGTCATCGTCCTCGCCAGTGGTGTCGTCGTCATCGTCGTCGTCACCACTGGTGTCGTCCTCGTCGTCTTCGTCGTCTTCATCCTCGTCATCATCATCATCGGACCCGGACGTGTCGTCTTCATCGTCGTCGTCTTCTTCGTCTTCATCGTCGTCCGATCCAGTGGGATCGTCATCATCTTCATCTTCGTCATCGTCGCCACCGGTTCCGGTGTCGTCGTCATCATCCTCGTCTTCGTCATCGTCATCGTCCGGATCCTGGCCGGTATCATCGTCGTCGTCCTCGTCTTCGAGGTCGGCTTCGAAGATGTGCTCGGGCAGGTTGGTCAGGCCCGTATTGCGGGCGATGATGTCCGCGAACTCCTGGCCGTCGACGAACTCCTCGTAGAAGTCGAAGTTGTCGAACCTGTCGAGGTAGTAGAACCGGTCGCCTTCCTGCAGGCGGTCGAACTGCTCGTGCAGCACGACCCAGAAGGTCTGGCCGACCATGCCGCCATTGATGTGCTGCTCGGCCAGGCCGCCGACCCACAGATCGACACGATCGATGCCCTTGACGATCTTCGAGCCGTTCGGTCCATCCTGAAGTTGGATGTCCGGATTGACCTCGACGAAGGCGTCGATCTTTTCCTGCGTATCGAGGACGAGATCCGGATAGGCCTCCATGAACTGCGCGATGACCGTATTGCTCAGCCCGTTCCGCGCCTGGAAGTCTGCCCAGGACGTGTAGGGGTCCATATTGCCGGCGAAGCCGATCGCTTCCCGGATGTACGGGTCGAGCGAGGCCTTCAGGTCGGCGCGCACCTGATTGAGGGTACCGAGACCCACATCGCGTCCGCGGGCAACGTTGAAGGAGAACAGGTCGGCGTTGATGCGAACCAGGTCGTTGCGCACCGCGTCGACGATGTTGAAGTCGACCTCTTCGGCCGGCTGCTGTGCGATGCCGCCCAGGATCGAGCTGACGCCGAGCTGAGCATAGCCGGGCTGCGGCACGTAGCCAGGAGGCAGAGGCGCGGTGAACACGCCCGGGTCGTTGCTCGGATTGAGGAACGCGTCGAACAGCGCCACCTGCTTCGGCTGACCGTTCTCGTCGAGAATGGTCATAGTCTGGCCGATCAGGGAGTGACCGACGCGATAGACCGCCGAGGCGAATTCGTGCGAGATTCGGGCGTCGACCTCTTCGTTATAGCCCTCATGTCCGTGGGTACCCAAGCCGCGTATGCCGCCGATGAGAGCGTCGGCGAATTCGTCGAAGACGACCCGCTGATACTCCGCCTCGTTCAACATCTTCGCCGCCTGGAAGACCTCTTCATCCGTGCCGTCGAAGCCAGCTTCGAGCAGCTTCTCGACATGGAAGTTGTGGTTCCGGGCCCAGACCGTGTGCATCGCGGTCAGCGCGAAGTTCTCGTTGGCACGCCCGTCGCCCGCCACAAAGTGGTCGAGCAGGCTGATGAACGGATTTGTGTCCAGCAGAAGCGGGAAACCGCTGCCCATGAAATTGGACACAGCCGCGTTCAGAACGTCCGGATCGAACGCTCCCGTAACCTCATCGAGCAGGTTGCCGGTCGCACCACTTGGGATCGGATAGTTCGAGTAATAGTCGCGGAAACTGATTTGTCCGCCGGGTAGCGACGCGTCGTGGAAGATCGTGTTCGCCTCCCAGTGATGCTGGATCAGCTCACGCAGGGTCGGGAGCAGATTGAAATCCGGGTTCGAGGGATCGACGCCGCCCTGGAGCAGACGCATGCCGACGCCCTGGTTGCCGTCGCTCTCGCGCAGGAACTGACCGACCAGTTCGTTCGACCCGTAGGCCTGGTTCTGGTCGACGAACGGCGAGGTCTTGTTCATGTGCTCGGGATTGCCGTCTTCATCGAAGCCAGACACCTCGCCACGCGTCAGATCCGCCGGTGTGCTGCCAAACGGCGCGCCTTCGTCGGGACCGCCGATTTCGAGCTTTCCATACGCCGCGTTCTTCGGCAGGAAGTCGAGGCCGTGGTCGAAGTACTGGCCGAACGCCATGAAGAAGATGTTCGCGTCGTTGGCCTGCTTGGGAAGCCCATCCTCCTGCTCGCCCAAGATGTTGCTGATGTCGCGCGGATCGAGCCCGTCGAAGATGGGATTGATATCGCGATTGCCTTCATCGTTGAGATCGCCGTAGCGGGCTTCCGTCAGGCGGATGAAAGGCTGGTCGGCCGAGCCGAAATCGGGGTTGGCTACATTGTTGCCAGTGCCCTCGAGATCGCGGATGCCTTCATGACCTTCGGTATCGTCGTCATCCTCGAATGCAGGCCGACCCTGAACGAGGTTCTTCAGGCCCGCGATATCGCGAGCTGTCAGCTCGAACGCACCATCGATGACGTCGTCGTCATCATCCACGATCACCGGATTGCCGTTACTCGCGAAGGTGATCGAATGCGTTCCGTTCGACAGGGTCGTTGTGCCGTTCGGATTGACCGTAGTCGTGTAGTTGGCGAGCGATTGTCCGTCCGCGAGTTCGATCACGTCCTGCGGCCGCATTGTGCCGACGATCGTGTCGTTGCCACCGTTGGACTTGAAGACGATACGGTGGGCCGATGTCAGGCTGGAGATGTCGACCGTATCATTGCCTTCGGAACCATCGATCGTGATGGTGTTGAAGCTCAGGCTCGTCGGCGAGAAATCGCCGATCGGCAGCACCGTGTCGTTGCCGGGCCCGGTGTTGATCCGGATCTCCTCGATGTCCGCGAGTTCGGCGATCACCGAAGCGAAGTTGGTGCCGTTTCGCGTGATCACGATTTCCGTGGCTGCGGCGAGGCTGGCACCGTCATTTCCGGCAACTGCATCCCAGGCAGCGCGTGTATAGACCCGATAGGTCTCGGCCGCGTTGGTGCCGTTGATGACGAATGTATCGCCCTCAGTGCCCTCAGTGCCGCCGTTGACGATATCGCGGCCGTCGGTTCCAGCGTTGTAGACGATCATGTCGTCGCCAGCGCCGGCGTTGATCGTGTCGTTGCCGCCGAAGCCCAGAAGCAGGTCGGCATTGACGCTGCCCGTCAGGGTATTCACGCCGCCCGTGCCCTGGACGAGGGCATAGACGCCGTCGTCAAACTCAAGCTGTTCCACGCTGCTGAGCGTGTCCGTGCCGCCCGTGCCGGTGACCTCAAGACTCGTGCCGTCGAGCGTGAAAACATGAGCGGAGGCCGTGCCGGAGAACACCACGCGATCGGTGCCGCCATTGCCGGTGAACACGTTGTCGTCGGCATTGCCACGGAACGTGTCGCTACCGGTCCCACCGGTGACGTTGTCGACGCCGGCAATCGATGTGAAGCCGGTCGCCGTGCCCGCCGCCAGATCGACCGAAACGGCGCTTGCTGTGTTGTAGGCAAGGGTGTCGCTGCCGGCGCCCAGGCTCGCGGTGACGCTTTCCACGTCCGCCGCAACCGAGCCGCCGCCCTCGATCTGGGTGATGCGGGTTCCGTCGAAATTCACCGACAGGGTCTCGGCATCGTTTCCGCCTTCGTCGACAATCGCCAACGTATCGGTGTTCGCGCCGCCGGTGATCGTATCACCGCCGCCGTCGCCCTCGTCGATGTCGTAGACGATGACGTCGTTGCCGTCGCCGCCGCTGACCGTATCATTTCCATCACCGCCGACGAGAAGGTCGTTGCCGGCGCCGCCATTGAGTATGTCATTGCCTGCTGCGCCGAACAGAAGATCGTTGCCGGTCCCACCCGTCAGACGATCCGCGCCGGTTTCGCCGGCGAGCAGGTTATTGCCCGACGCAACGGTGACCGTCCGGGCGGTCGGAGTCCCGCTATTGGCCGGATCGGCCGTGCTGACCGTGTAGTCGGCCGAACCGAGCTGGTAGCCGGCATAAGAACCACCGTCGAAGTTGATCAGCTCGACACCTTCGTTCGTGTTGTCGAAGTGATCGATCGCGGTCAGGGTCTGGCCGTTGAAGGCGATGTCGAGGTTGCCGTCATTCGTGCCGGCGCCATCGTCGGAGACGGAAAGGGATGCGAGCGCCGCTCCCGCCGTCAGGATCGTAATGCGATCCTGGCCTCCGAGCTCGTTGATCGTGTCATCGCCACCATTCAGGTCAACGCGATAGGTGTCATTGCCGGTCCGACCCGCCAGCAGGTTGTCACCGGCATTGCCAGTGAGAACGTCGTCGAAATTGCTGGCAGTGACGTTCTCGATGCTCGTCAGCGTGTCGTTGCCATCGGCACCGGTCGCCAGGCCGGTAGCGAGGTTGACAGTCACCGCCCCGGTCGCAGCCACGTACGTCACCGTGTCGGTGTTGGCACCGCCATTCAGAGTGTCGTTGCCCGCACCACCGTTCAACGTGTCGTTATCATCGCCGCCATTGATGACGTCATCGCCTTGACCACCGTTCAACGTATCGTTGCCGTCGCGTCCGTTGATCAGGTTCGGGTCGGCAGTGCCGTTGAGGGTGTCATTGACGCCGCCGCCGTTGTTGTCACCGACAACGGCCGTCATCTGGGACGTGACGGTTTCCGCGTAACCGCTGTCGTCCGTATAGCTCACGGCAACCCGGTAGAACCGGTTATCGTTGTTAGCGACGGCGAACGTTGGGCTGTTCGTTCCGATATTGGTCCAGCCATCAAGGCCGTTGTTCGAAACCTGCCACTGGTAATCGAAGTCCGCGGCGGGTGGCAGTCCGTTCTGGTCGGCGATGCCGTTGATATTGGCTGTCAGAACGTTCTCGGTGCCCGTGATCGTCGGGAAGCCGGTAGGCGCGCGATTGACGAGCAGAACGTCTTCATCGAGGAACCTGGCGATCTCGACGTTGTGCAGTGTATCCACGCCGTCCGAGACGAGATTGCGCTCGGTTAGCGGATCGATGACCACACTCACCGTGACATGGGTGACCGTGAAGCTGCCGTCCGTGTTTCGCTCGACCGTGTAGTTGGCGCGGACGTCGTTGAAGAACGCGATGTCCTCGTCGGTCGCAGTTGCGCCGGTGTCCACGATCTCGCGGACGATCTGCATCTGGGTCGGCACGATCGTGCGATTGACCAGCAGTTCGAACAGCGCGTGACCGCGCCAGGCGGCGGGCACCGATGTGTCGTCGGCGGCGAAAGTATGCCGCATCGTATCGACAGTCGCGAGCTCCGCCCCGGTTCCGTCGGCATTTGCCCGGATACTGATACGGACGTTCAGCCAGCGATCGCCATCGAGAATGTCGTCACCGCCGTTGCCGCGCAGATTGTCGTTGCCCGCGCCGCCGAGGAGAATGTTGCCAGCCTCGAAGAAGCCGGTTTCGGGGTTGACCCTCACGATTGCGCTGAGACCCGTGATCCGGTCGATACCCGCCTGGTCGAGCCCGTCGTTGAAGAAGATACCTTCGGTGGTCGCCACCGTATCGCCGGGCGCGATTTCTCCGAAAACACGGTCGTCGCCCAGCAGGGTGTCGTTGCCGTTCCAGCCGGAAAGCGCCTCGACCTTGTCGAAGCGGTTGCGCAAGACATCTTCCTGCTCGGTGGTGAAGATCGGGATGCGCATGTCGGCGTAACCGTCGATCTGCGCATCCTTGAAGATCGCCCAGTCGAAGCCGAACATGCCCTCATTGCGCATGACGCTTTCGCCCTGAACCATGATGTCGTCGCCGGACTCGGCGTCGAAGTCATGCTCGTCGTCACCGGCGAACATGACGTCATGGCCTTTGATGGCGCTGTTGAAGAACAGTTCCGAATTGTCGCCTGCCGTGGTGTCGAAGCCGCCCGCGGCCTCCATCCAGTCGTCGCCCTCATTGCCCATCAGCAGGTCGACACCGGCGCCGCCGGCAATGAAATCGTCGCCTTCGCCACCGAAGACTTCGGTGTCGTCGACACCGACAAAGATCGCGTCCTTGCCGCTGCCACCCATCAGGATGTCGAGGCCATTCGAGTTGGCTATGACGTCGTTACCCTCATCACCCTTGATGAAGTCGCCGCTGTCGCCACTGTCGGTGATGATGTCGTCGCCGGAGCCGCCGTTGACGAGATCGACGCCCGCGCCGGACTCGATGCGGTCATTGCCCGCATCGCCCCAGATGCCATCGTCACCGAAGTCGGTGATGATCGTATCGGCGTTGTTCGTGCCGCCGACCACGACGTGCTCGCCGCCGGTGAAGCGGATATAGTTGGCGTCCGGACCAAGGGTGCCCGGATTGTCGCGCTGGACCTTGCCGAGACCCATGGCTTCCAGCGCCGGGTCGTTGCCGAGCGGATCGACGGGGCCGGGACCGTCGAGATCATTGTTCTCGGGATCATAGTCGGCTTGATTGGCGGCGTTCACTTCCAGCACGAAGTCGTAGTTCGCGAAGGAATCGACGCCGATATGGCGGCTGATAACGTCGTCGGCCGTGCCGCGGATACCGTCCGCGCCCGGCTGCGAGATGTCGGTGTTCGCCATGATCATTTTGGCGAAGGAGTTCTGCTCCAGCATGTTCAGGAAGTTCTGACCCTGCGTGCGGGTCAGGTAGTAGAAGCGGTCGCCGTCCTGCAGCGCCTCGAGCTGTGCCTCGAACACTGCGTTGAACGTCGAGCCGAGGAAGCCGCCAAACGGCATCTTCTTTTCGGCGAGGCCGCCGATCCACAGATCGATCGTGTTGAGGCCGTTGTTGCCGGCGTTGTAGTCGCCGGTGCTGTTGAGGAAATCCAGCCGGTCGGCCGGGACCACAGTGGCCGTTCCGACGGTCTCGCCGAACACGAGTGCCCAGGCGGCATCGCGTTTTTCCTCGAGCGTCTTGTCACGCAGCCCGGTCGGGTTGGTCGGCGTGACTGCTGCCGGGTCGGTGACCTGGTCGGTGATCGAGGCGTGGAGCCCATAGGCGGCGATGAAATTCACCACCGAGATCGGATTCTTCAGATTGGCCGCGAAATCCGTCCAGCTGTCGTAAGGCGTAAGGAAGGTCGAGCCGGTCGCAGCATAGAGCTGTTCGCGCGCCTGGTTGAGCGTCGGCATGCCCGTGTCGCGACCGCGCGCGATGTTGATCGTCGCGAGGTCCAGCGGCAATCCGAGCAGGTTGTTGCGCAGCGCTCCGGTGACGAATTCGTCAATCTCGTTGCCGCGTTCGATGGTCATGCCGCGGACGATGGCGCCGGCGGCTTCCTCGGCCGTCAGTGCACCGTCATTGTTAAACGCGATGGGGTTCAGGAACGAGTCGATCAGCCCCATGTCGTCGGTTGAGGCAACCGTTCCATCCTCGTTCAGCAGCACGCGGGGCATGCTGTCGGTCAGCATGGAGTGGCCGAAGCGGTACACGACGTTCGCGAACTCGGAGAAAATCGAGGGATCGATATCCGTGATCGAGTTGAAGACGAACGGGTCGATCGCCGGCTGCACCTTGCGGGCGAACTCCTCGAAGACGAGATGCTGGTACTGCATCTCGGTCGCGAAACGGCCGGCCTGGAACAAACGCTCGCCGTCCCAATTCAATGTTTCGCCGAACGCGAGTTGCTGAACGGCCGTCATGTCGGCGAAGCCGTCCGGCAGCGCGGTGATGTCGGACCCGACAAGCCATTCATTGATGAAATCTAGATCGCCGCTTTGCAGGATGATCAGCTTCTGCGAGTCGATCTGACGATTGTGCTCGGAATGGAAGACGTGGTGGACGGCCGTCAGGCCAATATTCTCGTTGCCGCGGCCATCGCCCGTGATGAAGTGGCGCTCAAGCAACTCGTCGTCATAGCGCTCGTTGATGCCGAACTGGTTCGGAATGAGCGGATTGCCGGCGACGTCGTCATCGTCGGGTAGAATTTCGATCGGTGCGGTAGCCGGGTTCCGGTCGTGATCGACGAGGCCGAGCTTCGGCACTGCATTGTGCGCGATGTCGTCCAGGAAGGCGTGGCGCGTGCCGAGCGGCGCGATGGTCGTGACGTCTGCCAGCCCGTGACCGGCAGGCAGGTCGGCGGCCGTAATGTTCAGCAGGTCAAGACCGCCCGCTTTGCCTTCGACTTTCAACACGGCGGTTCCGCCGGAATGCTCGACTTCGACGAGCACCTGTGCGTAGCCATTCGGACCGCGCTCGAACATGCCGTATTCGTCGGTCGCGAGTAGCGGCACTTCCAGCACATGCACGTCGCTCAGCGTCAGGCCGAGCATCGTCTGCGCCTGGTCCTTTACATCAGCCCAGGTCGGCAGGCCGTTCTTGTTAACGACCGAACCTTCGGTGTGGTGACCGTCGAGAAGTCTGCCGGTTGCGACAGCGCGAGCATCGGCAACTCCGTCGCTATCCGTGTCTTCCGAGAACTTGTACTCGCGCAGGAAGACCTGATGCGATGCGTGGGACGTATAGGTCTGGTTCTGGTCGACCCAGGACGTGGTTGTGTTGGTGTGCTCGCCGTTTTCGTCCGGCGCGGCGCGTGTGAGCACCATGAAATTGCTGTGGCCGCCGGGAACGTAAAGCGGGTCGTCCGGTTCCAGCGGAATGTAGACGGTGCCATTACCGCCTTTGGTGATCAGATCGAGGCCGTGGTCGAAGAACTGGCCGAAGAATGTCATCCAGGCGTTGAACGGCGCGGAGAGCCCTTCGTCGGGCGCGACGTTGGGAATGACCAACGAGCCCTCGCTGTTGATAACCAGGCCGAGTTCACCTGCCAGGGTTTCGAGCGCGGCCGCTGGATCGGCGGCGACCGTTTCAGCCGCTTCGAGCGTTTGCTCAGCGGCAGTGACGGCCTCGGCCGCATCCTGAATAGCGTCGATGCTGGCTGTATCTCCCGGGACGTAACCAGCGACGGCCGCATCCAGGTTCGCGTTCGCCGTGTCGAGGGCCGTCTGGGCGGTGACGACAGCGGCGTCGGCTTCCGCTTGCGTGACGCGCGCATCGAGAAGGCGCTGCAGGTCGGCATGCGGATCCTCGGATCCGGCGAAGGTGAGTGCAGCAATCACTGCAGCGGGATTGTTGAGACTCATATCGACAATGAGATTGGAAATCGTGCGCGGATCGGCGTCCGCGACATTTCCGGGATTGGCGTAATTGCCATTGGTCGTCGCGGGAGCGGGACCCGGTCCGTCGGCGTCGAACTGGTCTCCGTCAAGATCATTGACGTAGTGCGGATCGAGCAGGCGGGGCATGGCCTGGTCCGCGGCACCGAAATTCTCGCGACCGGCGACGATGTTGTTGTAGGTACCGTCGACGGTGCGCAGACCGACAGGGACATGGGGATCCGGAATGGCCAGAACTGCTCCGGGCGTTCCAGCAGGAACGACGTTGCCTTCGGGGTCGACGTAAATCTCTGTCAGAGGCGTGCCGTTGGCATGCGCTTCGGAAACCTTGATCTGCTTCAGGATGAACTCGAGGTCAGCCCTGTTGAGTGTAAAAGCAGCCATGACACCCTCCGGCGCCCGATCGCTGAAGACCAGGCATAGAAATCCCGTTCCGAAAAACACATTTTCCGGCCGAATTATTTCGCGGATTTATTCGGTTAGTTATCCACGCCGAATATCGCGATTGGAGGCGATAATGCTTGATCCCGAAAATTCGAGTCAGATAACAAAGTCCAACGATTTTCCGGGATTGAGGTCCGACTTCAATTCTGGACTTCGGGCCGACTGATTATCAGACCTTGGTCTGAGCCAGCACCTGCCAAGGTCTCAGACGCAAAAACGCCGCGCTCGATAGCGCGGCGCTGACGATAGAAGTCTCTAAAGGTCAATTAGCGTAGGCGGAAGGCGAGCCACCGTATGGCGGCAGCTGCTGGGCGGCGATAACAACTTCAAGCCGGTTTCTGGCGTGAAGTTTCTGCATGATGATCGTCATATAGTGCTTCACGGTCTTCTCGCTGATCGCAAGGCTGTGGGCAATCTCGCGATTGGTTCTTCCGCGGAGCAATTGCTGGACGATCTGCTGTTCACGCAGGCTGAGCTTGTCTTTTTCCGCAGCGGTCTTGAGCATTGCGGCCTGCCTCAAGGCCGCAATGACTTTCGCTGCGAAGCACTGATTGATAAAGGTGTCGCCACGTCCGACCGCTTCGATAGCCGCCAACAGTTCGGGGACTGAGCTCCCTTTCAGGACGTATCCCCGGGCTCCCGCGTCCAGCGCCTTCACCGCAACATCGATGTCCGTGACCGACGTACAGACAAGGATCTTCGCGGTTTGCGCGAGACGCTGCAGTTCCTGGATTGCGGCGCGCGTCTCGCCTGCGAAGGACAGTTCGGTTATCAGGAGATCGGGCTGATGTTCGTGCGTTATCGCAGCGAGATCCGACGGCGACGAACCGGTAGCTACGATCTTGAACCTGTCGTCCGATCCGAACAAATTCGCCAGACCGGCGAGAAAAAGCGGTTGCTCGTCGACAAGCGCCAGATTGATACGGAACATTGGCGTTAGCCTCGGTGGTATTCTTCTTATCTACAACCGACGTTAACACTCCATACGAAAGTCGTAAATTCAAATCCTCGAAATGTACTTAATCCCGCAATTCTGCTATTGCGAACCATTCGCAAAACTGAAGCTATGTTACCGAGCGTTATCGTGTTGGCATTACTATAGGAACGAAGGGTTCGTTCCGAAGTTTGATTCCAATCAATTTCACTAAGCTAAATCATTAGAAAAGCTATAAATAATCTTTCTAAGGCAGTGCCTTCACAACTTCCGCGGCTCCCACGGGTTTCTGACGGATCCAGTCCGGTCGAAGGTGCTCCAAGAGCTTTGAAAAAGCGGGGGTAGGGGAGAACGTGCCTCCAGCGTTTATCGGTCTACAGCCTGGCGATCACCCGACTGTAAGGACACCTCAGAGATCGCGATCGGGTGCGTAATTCTCTCCGTTCCATTTCGGCCCGACGAGATTGTGGCCCGGATCGCCAACCCGCACGCTTTGGGTGGCGTAGACCTGGAAGGAGTCCTTCTGCGCTTCGGACAGCGCGAACGCGGCCACCACGGCCAGCGCCAGGGTCACGCAAATTCCGGCCAGGATGGTTCTCACGGCTTGCCTCTCATTGTGCCGGCACGGTTGGGCCGGCCTTTGCTTGATACTTAAGATCGAGTGCCGCCAGTGCGATCAGCGCAGGAGGCATGTCGACGCCCTCGCGACGGGTCTTCCGTGCCGCCGCATGGCACGCCGGGATATCGTTCGCGTCCGCCATTGCCTTGGCCTCGTCCAGCTTGATCGATGCCTGCTTCTTCGGCGGGTCCGGCGGCGTCGGCGTCGGCGCGCTCATGCCGGACGTCTGCGGTGCATTCTGGCCCTGTCCGGGAGCGGGGGCCGGTCCGGCTTTCGGAGCTTCGACAGCGGTACCCGACTGTCCTGATGCCTGCTGAGCCGAGCCGCCCGATGCGGCTGCCGCCGGAGGCGGAGCGCCGGGTGTCGATGTCGGTTTGTTCGGATCCTGGGTTGACGGCGCGACCTGTGCCGATCCCGCTGGTTGAGCCGAGGTGGCAGGTGCCGAGGCTGGAGCAGGAGCGGCGGGCTTCGGCGTCAGGAAAGCCACCAGTTCAGTGCAGATATTGGCCGGCCCGCTCGCCGGGGCAGCCGGTGTTGCGGCAACCGCAGGCGCCGCGGGAGCAGCCGGAGCAACCGGGGCCGGCGTGGGCGCCGCCGGTGCTGAAGGTTGGGCAGCGTCAGCGGGCGGAGGCGTCTGCGCGACGGCGGCGAACGGCGTCAGCGTGGAAGCGGCGAGCAGTGCCGCGAGGAGATGGCTCTTCATCGTCTCACTCCGCCGGTTGCGCGCCGCGCGGCCCGAGTTGCGGGCCGTCGATCGTCTTGGCCTGCTCTTCCTCGACCCAGAGGCTGTGATGTGTCTTGGCCCAACCGAGGTCGACCTCGCCGGAACCCATCGCGTCGTAGGCACCCTCCATACCGAGCGAGCCGATATAGATGTGCGCGAGGATCACGGCGATGAGCAGGACGCCCACGGTCGCGTGGATATACATCGCGATCTGCATGCCCTCGATCCCGGCTACGGTGAAGGGAAAGAGCATGATGATACCGGTCGCCGACAGCGCGAGACCGCCAATGACGACCGACCAGAACACGACTTTTTGGCCGGCGTTAAACCGGCGGGCCGGGGGATGCTTGCCGCCGATGAAACCGCCGAATTGCTTGATCCAGACCCAGTCGACCCGACTTGGGACGTTGTCCTTGATCCAAACCAAAATCATGATCACCAGGCCGACCATGAACGGCCAGGACACGAAATTGTGGACGTATTTCGCGTACTGGCTCCAAACGGCGAAGGCGTCCGGTCCGATCAATGGAAAGATCAGCCGCTTGCCGAAGATATAATTGAGCCCAGTCAGGGCGAGCAGGATGAAGGCGGTTGCCGTCATCCAGTGATTCAGCCGCTCGATAAAAGTGAAACGGAGGATTTTCCGCCCGGATTCTGGACTGTCCTCCAGCGTGATCCGACCGCGCGTGAAGTAGAAGGCGAACAGCGCGATGAGCATGCCAATGATGGCGATGCCGCCGATCCAGGGCAACCATTCCTCGCGGAAGGCACGGTATTCGAAGCGGCCGGCAGGTTGTTCCAGCACGGCGGATTTGTGATCCGGGATGCTGACACGCCCTTCGAGCCGCCCGCCTTGCAATTGGTTGAGGAGCTGCTGCTCGGTCGGCGCGTCGGCCGTCGGATTCTGGCCGCTCGGATTTTCCGTCGCCGGGGCGGGAAGCGGGTCCTGGCCATGCTGGGCGAAGGCCGGCGCCGCCGCGAACAGTCCCGCAGCAAAGACGGCCGCAAGGATGAGACGTGTCTGCTTCATCGCCGTCTCCTCAGGTCTGCACGGTTTCGCGGTAGGCGGTCTTCCATCCCCATGCGCCGGTGCCGTAGCCGCGCTTGGCCACACGTTCTTTGTAGATCGTGGCGATGATCTCGCCGTCGCCGGCGAGCAGTGCCTTGGTGGAGCACATCTCGGCGCAGAGCGGCAGCTTGCCCTCGGCGATGCGGTTACGACCGTATTTTGCGTATTCCACCTCGCTCATGTCCTGCTCCGGACCGCCCGCGCAGAAAGTGCATTTGTCCATCTTGCCGCGCGAACCGAAATTGCCGACGCGCGGATATTGCGGTGCGCCGAACGGGCAGGCGTAGAAGCAGTAGCCGCAGCCGATGCAAAGGTCCTTGGAGTGCAGCACCACGCCGTCGGCAGTGGTGAAGAAGCAGTTCACCGGGCAAACCGAGGCGCAGGGCGCATCGGTGCAGTGCATACAGGCCATCGAGACCGAGCGTTCGCCCGGCTTGCCGTCATTGAGGGTAACGACGCGGCGGCGATTGATGCCCCAGGGCACGTCGTGCTCGTTCTTGCACGCGGTCACGCAGGCATTGCACTCGATGCAGCGGTCCGCGTCGCAGAGGAATTTCATGCGGGCCATTTGAGTTCTTTCTCCTTACGCCGCCGTGATCTGGCAGAGCGTGACCTTGGCTTCTTGCATGCCAGTGACGGGATCGAAGCCGTAGGTCGTTAGCGTATTGACCGCCTCGCCGAGTACGATCGGGTCGGTTCCCTGCGGGTAGTTCGGACGAAGATCCTCGCCCTGATACCAGCCGGAGAAGTGGAAGGGCATGAACGCCACGCCCTTGCCGACACGCTCGGTAACGAGCGCCTTCACCCGCGACCGGGCACCGTTCTCGGCGCCGGAGACCCAGACCCACTGGCCGTCCTTGATGCCGCGGTCGGTCGCGTCCGCCGGGTTGAGCTCGACGAACATGTCCTGCTGCAGTTCGGCCAGCCAACGGTTGGACCGGGTCTCCTCGCCGCCGCCTTCGTATTCGACGAGGCGTCCGGAGGTCAGGATGATCGGGAACTTCTGCGCCGCGCCGCTATCGACCGCCGCCTTCTGCACCGTCATCCCGATGTTCGGAATCCGGAACTGCCGTCCGTCCGGCCGGGTCGGATATTTCGCCACCAGGTCCGGCCGTGCCGTGTAGATCGGTTCGCGATGCACCGGCACCGGGTCGGGCAGGTTCCAGGCATTGGCGCGAGCCTTGCCGTTCCCGTAGTGGATGACGTTGTGATCCATGCAGACGCGTTGGATGCCGCCCGAAAGGTCGACCGCCCAGCTGACCGCATCCGGCTTGTCGCCGCCGATCTTCAAGATCGTCGCTCGCTCCTCGGCGGTGAGATCCTTCTCCCAGCCGAGTTTCTTCAGGATGCCGTAGGTGAATTCGGGATAACCATCGGTCAGCTCCGAATCCTTGGAATAGCTGTCCTCGGCCAGCAAGGTCACGCCGTTGCGTTCCACGCCGAAGCGGGCGCGGAAGCAGCCGCCGCCGTCCCACACCCGAAGGCTGGTGTTGTAGAGGATGGCGGAACCCGGATGGCGGACCTCCGGCTTACCCCAGCATGGCCAAGGCAGGCCGTAATAGTCGCCGCCGACCTCTGGAACATCCTTCGGAGCGCGCAACGTCACCAGGTCGAACTTGTCCTGGTATTTCATATGCGCCTTCAGCCGCTCGGGAGACTGACCGCAATAACCGGTGGACCAGCCGCCGCGATTGATCTCGCGAAGAATGTCCTCGGCCGAGACGTGTCCGTTCTCGACCTTGATGTTCTTGAACATCTTGTCGGCAAAACCGAGTTTTACCGCGAAGTCGTACAATACGTCGTAGTCGTTGCGGCTTTCGAAAGCCGGCTCGACGATCTTCTCGCCCCATTGCAGCGAGCGGTTGGATGCGGTGCGCGATCCGTCCATTTCGAGCGACGTGCAGATCGGCAGGAGATAGGTGCCGTTCTGGCGCTGCTTCAGCGACGCGAATGTCGTCGGGTGCGGATCGGCTACGACCAGGAGGTCGAGCTTTTCCAAGCCCCTCACCATTTCCGGCATACGGGTGACGGTGTTCCCGCCGTGACCCATGACGAACATGGCTTTCAGATTGTCGCGCTGGTCGACATCGTCCGCGGGTAGGTTGACCGCATCGAACCACCGCGTGGAGGTGATGCCGGGGGTCTCCATGTTCTCCTTCTTCGAGCGCGGTTTGCGGCCGCCCTTGGCCGGCACCTCGTCGAAGCGGTCCTGGAGATATTGGTAGTCGACCTCCCAGACGCGCGCCCAGTGCTTCCAGGCGCCCTCTGTCAGGCCGTAATAGAGGGGCAGGGTGGTTATATCGAGCCCGAGGTCCGTGGCTCCCTGAACATTGGTGTGGCCGCGGAAGATGTTCGCGCCCGTGCCCGGCGCCCCGACATTGCCGGTCGCCAGCAGGAACGTGCAGTAGGCGCGGACATTCGCCGTGCCGACCGTTTTCTGCGTCGCGCCCATGCACCAGATCAGCGTCGAGGGTTTCTCATGCGTGAATAGATAGGCGATGCGCTTCAGCTGCTCGCCCGGAACGCCGGAGACGCGCTCTACCTCGTCTGGCGTCCACTTCGCGACTTCCTTGCGCACGTCGTCCATGCCGTAGACGCGCTTCCTGATGAATTCCTTGTCCTCCCAGCCGTTCTCGAAGACGTGCCAGAGCAGACCCCAGATCACCGGGATGTCAGTGCCTCCGCGCAGGCGCACATATTCCGTCGCGTGCGCGGCGGTGCGGGTGAAGCGCGGATCGATAACGATCATGTTAGCGCGATTGATCTCCTTGCCCGCCAGGACGTGCTGCAACGAGATCGGATGCGCTTCCGCCGGATTACCGCCCATGATGATCATGGTCTTGGCATTGCGGATGTCGTTGTAGGAATTCGTCTGGGCGCCGTAGCCCCAGGTGTTGGCGACGCCTGCGACTGTGGTCGAGTGGCAGATGCGCGCCTGATGGTCGACCGAGTTCGTGCCCCAGAAAGCGCCGAACTTCCGCATCAGATAGGCCGCTTCGTTGGTGAATTTGGCCGAGCCGAGCAGGTAAACGGAATCGGCGCCAGATTTCTGGCGGATCTCCAGCATCTTGTCGCCGATCTCGTCGATCGCCTGTTCCCATGAGAGCTTCTGCCATTCGCCGTTGACGAGCTTCAGCGGATATTTCAGCCGCCTGTCGCCATGTACGATTTCGCGGATTGATGCGCCCTTGGCACAATGGGTTCCGCGATTGATCGGGCTGTTCCAACTCGGCTCCTGGCCGGTCCAGACGCCGTTCTGCACTTCGGCGGTGACCGTGCAGCCGACCGAGCAATGTGTGCAGACATTCTTCTTGATGGTGATCGGCACGCCCTGTTCGTGGACGCCACCGATCGCATTCGCCTTGCGGACAGAGCCCGGCATCATCGTGCTGAACGCGGCGAGCCCGCCAGCGGCGAGGCCCGAATTGCGAAGGAAGGTGCGGCGGTCCATCCCGTTCGCCGCCGGTGCGGCGTTCGAGGAGCGGATTTGTCCGGGCTTGCCGGCTTTGCGTTTGATCAGCATCGCCGCCTCACTTTTTCAGGGTTTCGTAGCCGTTGGTGCGGTAGAAGGCCTGCACGTCCGGCGCTTCGGGCTGATATTTCGACTTCGTCTCGTCCTGACCGGGATCGTATGCCTCGGCCTCGCTGACGAAGACCGGCGTCGTTGCCGCCACGGTCGCAAGAAGAGTGGCCGTCCCGCTCGCGGAACGCAGGAAGCTGCGTCGGTCGAGCGCGTCGCGGTCGTTGGTCATCGTGCTCTCCTTTGGACGGCGTTGGCCGTCCATTCCATTGTCACGCGGCCCAGGCGAGTGCCTCGGCCTCGATTTCCATGAACATCCTGCCGATCGCTCCCACGTGTCGGTAGAACGCCGCGCCCTCGGCGGTTTCGAGGTCGGCGAAGAAACGCGCCGCCCAGGGCTTTAGATGCC
This sequence comes from Rhizobiaceae bacterium CPCC 101076, assembly GCA_003347645.1. Classification (GTDB taxonomy): domain Bacteria; phylum Pseudomonadota; class Alphaproteobacteria; order Rhizobiales; family Methylopilaceae; genus Flaviflagellibacter; species Flaviflagellibacter deserti. The sequence goes on from QDFX01000003.1 coordinate 188,650, forward strand.
TGTCGAAGAACAGACTTTCGGACTCGGCCGGCGTCCCGAACCGGCCCAGAATAAGGCCGGCCATGGTCTCGCAGACGACGGCGATGTGATCCTCGGGCTCACGCAGGTCGGGCGATCGCTCGATGCCCAGCGCGGCCATGTCGGCGCGCAGACGAGCTAGCGGCCGTTCCTGCAAGAAGCCGGTCAGATAGAACGAGCAGAACGGTACGAGCTCGCCGCGTCCGACTCCGATGAAAAGCCTGAAATACTCACGCTGGAGCGCGCCGGGGTCGGCCGTTCGAGCGGCATCGGCGAGAGCGATGTGGGCGAGGCCAAGCGGACTTGGGCCGCCGGTAATCTTGGCGAGCTGCGCAAGCACCTCGTCGCTCGGAGCGCGGCTCAGAAGGACGGCAAGGAGGCTGTATTCGTGCGCACGCAGAAGGTCGTCATGGGTGGGCCGCTGCTCGGCCATTCCCTGATCTTCCACTCTGTCCGTTGTCTCGGACATTGGCAGTCTACCGTCTTCCATTCCCGACCTGATAAGGACTGGCTATCGACCGATAGTTGACACCAATCATACCGCGCTTACAGCACGCTGCAAGCTGTCTTTTTACTAGTTCTAGGGTGAAAAACAGAAATTTTAAGTGGGCAGGGCACTGCCATGACGACGTGGGCGGGGCGCTTCCGCCTCCGTTTCCTCGACTGTCTCTTCCCGAGCCATTTCCCGCTCCGGAGCGGGCATTGCCGGACACCTGTGAGCAGTCGGAGCGGGCGGCGCTTGCTCGACCGTTTTTTCGGCCGTGTGTTTGGCGATTTCGGGCATCTCCGCCTGGGAAGCGTCTTCTTCGCCGATGATGCGGCGAAGCATGCTCTGAACATCGGTCGTCGGGCTCAACGGACCCGAAACGGGGACACCGCCGGGAATATTCCAGTCCCACGAATAGTCGCGTGCTTCGCCGACGAAATCGCGAATCGACGGGTCCACCGTCCACATTCGACGTAGCGCGGCATTCTTCAGGACCAGCGGAACCCCTTTCCGGAGAAAGCCGGCAATGTCCGAGCCGGCGTGAAGCTCCTCTATCGGCGGTAGGGCCGCTATCTCTTCCTCCGTTATCGCGGTTTCTGCCGGAACCGGCTCAGCCGCTTCAGCCGCGATCTCCACGTCTGCGATTTCGGCCGTGGGCTCGTTCGGCGTGCTCGGCTCGGCATTAGCCAGCTTCCGCCGCGACCACCGGGAGAGGAAGTTATCGCTCATGCAGACCATCTTTGCGCAGCCCACCCGGATTGCAAGCTTGCACTCGGCGCTTCGATTGCCTTTCACTGCCTCGATGCGCCGCGCCATTATCGCCGGACTGTTTCTGATTTCTGCCTTCGCCGCCCAAGCCCAGGAATTGCGCGGCCATGGCGGTCCGGTTCGTGCGCTCGCGGTGTCCAGCGACGGCAAGATGGCGATTTCCGGCAGCTTCGATTCGACCGCGATCGTCTGGTCGCTCGAGCGCGGCGCGGCTCAAAGCGTTCTTCAGTTTCACAACGGCTCGGTGAACGCCGTGGCGATCCTTCCGGACGGCCGCTACGTCACTGCCGGCGAGGACGCCCGGATCGCGATCTGGAAACCGGGGCCTTCTGTGCCAGAGATCGTCTTGGAGGGACATACCGCTCCGATCGCCGCACTCGCGGTATCGCCGGACGGCCGCAGGCTCGCCTCCGCCGCCTGGGACGGAACCGTAAGGGTCTGGCCGCTCGAGGGCGGCGGCGCTCAGGTCCTGGAGGGCCATCAGGGTAACGTGAACGGCGTCGGCTTTCTTCCGGATAGCCGGGTCGCCTCCGCCGGATACGACGCGTCTCTGCGGATATGGTCCGAGACGAACACGCCGGAGATCATGAGGTTCCCGGCGCCGCTCAACACGCTGGCGGTGCTTCCCGATGGCCGTGTGGCTGTCGGTGGCGCTGACGGCCGCCTTCGCGTAGTCGACCTGACTACCAAAGAGATGAAAGAAATTGAAATCGGCTCAACGCCGGTGATCTCCATCGCGATCGGCACTCGTCGGTATGCTTCCGCAGTGATCGGCGGGGTTTCGGCGATCCTCTCAGCGGACAGACTGGAGATCGAACGGACGCTCGTCGGCCCCGGTATTCCGGTCTGGTCGCTGGCTTTCTTGCCGAATGGCGACGAGCTTCTGACAGGAGGCGGCGACCGGATTATCCGCCGTTGGAACGCTGCAACCGGAGAGACTATCGGACCGCTGGTCGCCGGAAACCCGCCGGATCCTCTCGCCGGTTACGCCGACGATCCCGGCGCCCAGGTCTTTAGAGCCTGCGTTGCCTGCCACACGCTCCGCCCGGACGAGGGCCTCCGCGCCGGTCCCACCCTCTATGGGATTATGGGACGCCGCATCGCATCGGTTCCCGGCTATCCGTATTCGGAGGCTTTCCGGACCCTGGACATCATTTGGACACCGGAGACGGTCGCGAAACTCTTCGAGCTCGGCCCCCATGCCTATACGCCTGGGACGAAGATGCCGGAGCAGACGGTCAACCGTCCCGAAGACCGCGAGGCCTTGGTGAGATTTCTGGAGCGCGTGACGAAGTGACATATCCCGGTCTGGGTGCAGCAAAGCTGGATCCCGAGAACCGGGACCCAGCGCATACTGGCGAAAGCCCTTTACTATAGAGCGCCTGCGGCGCACTTGGACGCTGGGCCCCGGATCGGCGTGCGCTCCGCGCTCTTGTCGGGGAACAATCACTCGCCGTTATCTGCGGACAGATAGTCGTCGGCGGTGCGGGGTTTCGGTCTTCCCGCGCCGGCATAGGGATCGAAGCCCTCGTTCAGAGCGGCTTCGACCCGGCAGTTCTCACACATCTTGATCGCGTCGAGCCTGCGCGCATTCTCGCCCGAGAACATCCAGTGCTTGGATTCGAGCTTGGCGATGATCCGTTCGATCGTGCTCTTGGTGCCGAAAGGCTTTGCGCATTGGATGCAGCAGAACGGCTCTTCTTCCTTGATCACGCGGCGAGGCGCATTCCAGGCGGTGAAGTCCAGGCGCGGTTCGAGGGCGATCACCTGTTCCGGACATGTCGCGGCGCAGAGGCCGCACTGGACGCAGGCACTTTCCTGGAAACGCAGCGACGGCCGCTCCTCGCTCGCGGAAAGCGCGCCGGTCGGACAGGCGGACACGCAGGACAGGCAAAGGGTGCAGCCCTCGGTGTTGATCGCCAGCGTCCCGAAGGGAGCACCTTTCGGAAGGGGCACGACATCGATCGGCGACGGGGCCACCCGATGGAGCATGCGTAGAGACAGCTCCAGCACGCTGCGTTTCCCGCCGCTTGGAGTGAATGTCGACGGGTTGGGAGAGGGAACGCCTACCGGCGAAAGCTCCAGCGCAGTCGCGAGATCGTCCGGTGTATCCACATTGAACAAGCCGCAGGCATCGGCCCCATAGCCAAGAGCTGCCGCCAGCGTATTGGCCGTTACGATCGTGCCAGACAGCGCGACGATACCGTTTTTCGGAGCCCTCCGCGCGATCACACGAACGGACGATGCACCGTAGGCGAGAACGGCGGCGAACGCCTCGACGCCCAATTGCTTGATCTCGTTCACGGCGAACGGGAGCACGTTGGCGGGAAGGTCGACTTGCTCGACGAGCGGCGCGCCGTGATAGCCGTCATGGAACAGCACGATCGCGTCGCGTCCGCCGGCCTCGCGATAGGACATCAGCAGAGTGCGGAGTGTGCCCAGCAGGTTGTCGACCGTCGGCAGGGTGTAGGATGCGGCGCCCGTCGGGCAGACGGCCGCGCAGTTGCCGCAGCCGGCGCAGACATAGGCGTCGATTTCGACATGATCCCCCGCCGGCTCGATCGCCTGCATGGCGCAGACGTCCAAGCACCTTGTGCAGCCTTTGATCGTCGAGCGGGAATGGGCGCAGATGTCTTCGTTGAAGGTGATGTAGCGGGGCTTATCGAACTCGCCGACGAGTTCGCCCGCATCCTCCAGCGCCAGGGCTAGACGTTCCGGGTTCGCCGAATCGACCTTGAAATATCCCTCTCGCGCCTCGTGCGCCGGAAAAAGCGCCGGTCGAGCCGAGATATCCAGGATCAGGTCGCAACGGGACACCGCGCCGTCGCGGCGGGCGCCGAGGACGATCGCTCCATCCACGCCTGCCTGCGGAGCTGAATAGCCGTCTACCGTGAGTTCATAGGCGCCGAAATGACCTCGCGCCGAGACGATCCGGCCGCGCGCCACTGGAAACACCAGTCCGGGAGGCACATCGAACGGTTCGGAGGAATCGATCAGAACCGTGACGTCGAGACGACCGGCGAGCTCCTGTCCCGCGAGAATCGCCCGGCCGTCGCTGCCATAGATCAACACCACGCCATCGCTTTGCAGCGGGATCATGGGCACCGAGGGTGAAGGTTCAGCCGCGATTGCCGCCAGTGCTATCGTCTTGGGGGACTCGGTAGGCCTTTCGGCCATTCGCTTTCTCCAGCGGGTCTTCCTCGCCCGAATTGGTTATAGATTAGAACTTCTATAGATCAGCGCAACCAGTGTTGGCGTGACGTGAGCAACCAAGAACTGATCCTGCCGCCGCCGTTCTCGCTGATCGCTCTCCGGGAGGTCGGAGATGCATTCCGCCACGCCCAGAACATCGCGGCGGAGAGCGGAGCAGGGACGATCGTCTGGACACGGCGGTTCGACATCGCCGAGTTCGCGATCGTCCTAGAACCGGACGAGCCGCTCCGGCTTTCGCGGCGGGCGATCTATATCTGCGGCAATGCTCTCGCCGATGCCTTGTCCGTCCATGCCCCTCCAGAACATCCGATTACGCTCGATTGGCCAGACGCGATCCGTGTCGACGACGCTCTCGTCGGAGGCCTGCAGATGGCCTGGCCCCAGTCGAGCGAAGACGACGTGCCCGATTGGCTCGTCGTCGGCATCATGATCCGCACCGTCGTGATGCGCGCCGGGGAGGCCGGATTACAGCCGCTTCTAGGAGGTTTGGACGAACAGGGTTTCGAGGAACTGAGTCCAGCCACTGTAATCGACGGCTTTAGTCGTTATCTTCTCAGGGCGATGGACGATTGGAATACCGAAGGTTTCTCGACGGTTCGGCGGTTTTGGCTCGACCGGGCCGCAAAGAAGACGATTCGGATCGCGGATGACGGCGATCTGGACGGGCAGGCGGGCAGTCTCCGCGATGCCCTGGCCAGGCCGTCGTGGCACGATCCTGAGACAGGCGCGCCATGGCCCTGAAACTTCCCCGGACAATTCGGCTCGACCCGTCCGACGAGTTCGTCTTCCCACTGGCGGCGCAGCCCGGTGAATGGGCTGTCTCCGGCGCATTCCGGTTCTGGGACGTCGACACGAACGAACTCACGGGGAAGGACCGGCAGGCCTTCCGCGCGGGCCTGCTCGGCATCGAGAGCTTCGGCTGGTCGACCCTGGGGGTGGTCAGCGATGCCACGGAGGACGAACTGAAGGGCGCGATCGATCGCCTTGCCGTGCAGTTGGTGGATCATCTTGGGGCGCCGAGTTTCGAAGCGGCCCGCGCCGCGGCAGCCGAGGAGATCGCCTTCGCATCCTCTCTTTGCGACCATCCCGTCAACACGCTCCTTGCCGTCCAGCGCTCGACGGAGCCGGAGGGGATACGCGAACGCTTCCGCACCCTCCACAAGCGCGATGACATCACCAAGCCGACCCAGGCTTTCGTAATCGTCGAGGACGAAACCGACGAGATCATCGAACACGTCGATCTCGCCACCTTGTCGAAGGCAGATTTGAAATGAAGGACTTCTGGATATCGTCCGGCCATCATCTGCTCGACCATGACGAAAACGGCCGGCTGGTCGTCACCGATGAATTTCTGAAGGCCTATCTGGCGCGGCCGGAACTCGTTCCGCCTGATGACGCCTGCGCTGCGGAACGGGCGCTACATTCGAGCCTTCTTGCCGAGCCGCGGCGAAAGGTGTCCGCTTCCGAGATCGATGCACTCGACGACGAGGACGCGCGCGAGAATTGGCGGGTCATGCTCACTTTTCGCGACCGGCTGATATCCGAGCCGACGCTCGAGGCAGCCTATCTCAATCTGGTGCGGGGTGATCTGTCCGGAACGCCGTCGCTGTTCTTGAACCAACTCACCCAGGTCGTTCTCCGCAATGCCTTGGACGGCTGCGAGGACCCGCACATCGTCAGGGCATCCGAGCTGTTTTTCCGTCCCCAGCGTGCGAGCGTCCACGAGGAAAGCTTGCTGCTGGCCGATCAGGAAATCATTGAGGAGCATGAGGGCCAGCGTGCGAACTCGCCATTGCTGCAGATGTTCGCCGGGCCGGCAGTGACCGATCTCGACGTTCTGGAGGCATCGAACGCCGACGGGTATTTCGAACGGAGCGACGCCTTCGACATGGTCCTGAGCTTCGCCGGCACGGAGGGCAGGGCAGGGCTCGCCCGCGCTCTGGAGATATGGATCGCCCATCTGCTCGGTATCCGCGTCTCCATCGAACCCGTTGCGAAGGCGGAAGACACCGACTGGGCGTGGTTCGTCGGCCTCGATGCCGAGGCGACCCGCATCGGCAATGCGCTGTGGCGCGGCCACGAGGTCGGCGATGACGCTCTCGACCGGATTGTCGGGCTGTTTCGCCTGTCCTTTGAGGAAAGCACCGTCGCGCGATCCGAAATCGCAGGACGACCGGTCTGGCTGTTCCTGGCGACTGCACCCGACAAGACGATCCGGCTCAAGCCGCAAAACCTCATCACCGGTCTGCCGCTGGCGGAGGCGAGCTGATGGCGTCAGTGGCTTTTAAGGTGGGGGTCATCGTCGAGCGGCATCCGGCGGTTACCCAATGGGCTGACTATTCCTGGCGCGTGTCCCAAGTGCTGGTCGAGCCGCCCGAGATCCCGATCGGTACCGTGTTGAAGAACGAAGCGGGCGTCCTGAGCCTCTTCGCCGGTTATGCCGAGGTCGAGTTCCACTCGGTTGAGAGCGGTAATTATCGCGACAATCTCGCGAGCGGTCAGCCGAGCCTCTGGGTCGTGCTTGAAGCCGGCGAGACCCCGGGCGAAATTGATCTGGTTGCGGTCCTTGCGGACCCAGCGGAGGGGGAGGCGATGACCGAAGCGGGCGATCTCATCGTCGAAGCGGTGCCGATGCCTGCCTCACTCGCGGCCGAACTCGTGATCTTCGTCGCCCAACATCACGTCGAACAGGTTTTCGTCAAGCGGATCAGAGATTAGGCCTGATACTCGACCGGCGTGTGCGACGCCGTCCACGTGGCATTTCATCCGTTAACCGCGCGTTAATTGAGGACAATCAATCTACAACTAAAGGGAGAATGACTAAGCGGCCACTCGCTCGAAAAAGGTGAGGACCGCATAGGTGATCCGACAATGCTGCGATCCCAGGACCTGGCGGCTGGTCACCACGACAAAGTCGCGGCGGTTATCGTCGTCGGCGACGATACGGTGTCGTCTCCTGTCTATGACTTGCAGGACGCGGACTTCGTCGACATCGCCGACGAAAAATGCGCGCGATACGATTTCGGATCGCCGCAGGCGGTGGTGTTCGATGTCGCCCTGTCCAGAGAAAACATTGCGATCATCCAGAGCCTAAATCCCGTTCTGCCGAAGAAGCGGGTTTTCTCCGTCGATCTGAAAAGCTTTCGGGCGCGGATCCAGGCAAACAGCCTCGGCGCCACCGCACTGATCAACCGTCCCATCAGGATGCGGGAACTCAACTACTGCATTCAGGAGCTGATCGGGACGACACAACGAAAGCGCGACCGGCGACAGGTCGAGATCGATCGGTCGATCAAGGGCGCCGCCAGCGCGCTGACGTCGATGTTCGACGGCATTTCGACGGGCGCGAAGCTCGACGTCGAGGGCGCGCTTCGGGCCTGCGGCGACATCGGTGCTGCGATTCCGGAATTCGGCCAGGAGAAATGGTTGGACAATATACGCAAGCACCACGTGAGCACCTTCCAGCACTGTCTCCTGGTCACGAGCGTGGCGACCATGTTCGGACAGTCACTCGGCATGAGGCGCGCGGATGTCGTGGCGCTGACCATGGCGGGCATGCTCCATGATATCGGAAAGGCGACCATCCCGGTGGCGCTGCTCGACAAGCCGGGGAAGCTGACCGACGCCGAACTCAAGATCATCAAGTCCCATCCCGAGGTCGGATCCCGCTATCTGTCGTCGACCGTGATCCGACCGGACATCCTGCATGCGGTCCGGCATCACCACGAGGCTCTAGACGGCAGCGGCTATCCGGACGGCCTGAGCGGCCATCAGATACCGGACATGACCCGAATTCTGACGGTTTGCGACATTTACGCCGCGCTGATTGAACGGCGCTCCTACAAGGAGCCGCTACCGCCGGCCGCGGCGATCGACGTGCTCCGCACATTGGCGACCGGTGGCAAAGTCGAAGGTGCTCTCGTCGAAGCGCTGGCATCGGCCGTCTTCGACCGGACAACCGCCTCGGCTTGAGCGGAGACAGCGTGCGGTGAGGAGAGGCGCGCCAAAGGATCAAAAGCCGTTTGCTGCGCCGTCGCTTCGGGGATCGGCTGCACCCTCGAGCAGGCCGGACTTTTGCCTGACGATGGCGCCAGCGTGCCCCATCGTCGATGTAAATTCGTCCAGCACTTCGACGTTGTGACCGGCAGCGCGAAGCTCTGAGATCATATCCGGAGAAAAGCGGTTCTCCAGCTTCAAGGTGACGCTCTCCTCGCCCCAAGTCCGGCCGAGCAGCCAGCGCGGAGCGGTGACTGCCGTCTGCAATTCCTGGCCGAACATCGCGTAGCGACTGAAGATCGCCGCCTGTGTTTGCGGTTGGCCCTCGCCACCCATCGTTCCGTAGACCATGTCGCGGCCATCGTCGAACCGGGCGAAGGCGGGATTGAGCGTGTGAAACGGGCGGCGGCCCGGCCTGAGCGCGCGGGGATTGTTGTCGTCCGAGAGGACGAAGCTGGCCCCCCTGTTCTGCCAGAGCACGCCGGTCTGCGGCAGGACGAGACCTGAGCCGAATTCGAAGAAGATGCTCTGGATGAAGCTCGCGGAGATACCGTCCTTGTCGATCGCGCCGAGCCAGACAGTGTCGCCGGCCAAGGGTGGCGCGGGCCAGGGCAGGGCACGGCCGGGGTCGATCTTATGGGCGAGCGAATCCAGAACCGAGCCATCAAGAAAAGCATCGGGCGCATGGGCCATCGCATCGGGATCGCCGATGATGCGATCACGGACGAGGAATGCCTGCTTGGTGGCCTCGACGAGCCCGTGGATATGGGAAAAGCCGTCCGCGTCCCGCACGCCAAGCCTGCTGAAGATGCCGAGGATCATCAGCGAGGACAGGCCCTGTGTCGGCGGCGGGAAATTGTAGAGCGTCGCGCCGGGCAGCTTCATCGACAGCGGCGCACGACTGCGGGCCCGATGCCGCTCCAGGTCTTCCCCGCGAACCGGTGAGCCACTGGTCTCAAGATCAGCCGCGATCTCGCGCGCCAGGGCTCCGGTGTAAAAGTCGTCGACGCCGTCGCGGCCGATACGGTGGAGTGTTCTGGCGAGCGCCGGCGATTTGAGCGTTTCGCCGGTCGCAGGCGCGCTACCGCCGGCCAGGAAGGCATCGACGAAGCCCGGCACGTCCCGCAGTTCGCCGAGTTTCGAGACAGTCAGCTCGTTCTGGCTCGCGGTGACCGGAAAACCCTCGTCGGCATACCAGACGGCATCTTCCACGAGTCTAGACAGAGGCAGCGCGCCGCCGTGTCCGGACGAGATGCGGAGCGCCTCACCCCAGCCTGAGACCGTCGCCGCCACGGTGTTCGCCGCGAGCGGACCGCGCGTCGGAATGCTCGCGAAGCCGCGTTCACGATAGTACGAAACGTCGGCCAGCGCCGCTGCCTGTCCGCAGGCCTCGACGGCCACGGGCTCCTGTCCGGGGGCGGCAATCAGCCAGAAGCCGTCGCCGCCGATCCCGTTCATATGCGGATAGACCACCGCCAAAGCCGCCGCCATCGCGACAGTCGCCTCGATGGCATTGCCGCCATCGCGAAGGATGCGAAGCCCGGCCTCGCTCGCCAGGTGATGCGGCGAGGTGACCATGCCCCGCCGGGCGCGAACCGTGTTCAGCATCTTGGTTCTACCAGCCGATGGCTTCGGGGAGCCATGTGGCAAGGCCGGGGAAGGCGAATACGAGGGTCAGCGCGATCAGCTGCAACACGATGAACGGCACGACGCCTTTGTAGATGTCGAGCGTGGAGACCTCGGGAGGCGCCACGCCGCGCAGGTAGAACAATGCCCAGCCGAACGGTGGGGTGAGGAAAGAAGTCTGGAGAATCGTCGCGATCAACGCCGCGGCCCAGACGAGGTCGACGCCAGCCGACTGCATCAGCGGCAGGAACATCGGCACCACGATGTAGCTGATCTCGATCCATTCGATGAAGAAGCCGAGCACGAAGATGGATCGCCAGCATGAAGATGAGGATGCCGTTCGTGCCGCCCGGAACCATGCTGAACATGTCGTGCACCAGACGCTCGCCGCCGAGGCCGCGGAAGGAGAGCGCGAAGACCTGCGAGCAGATAAGGATGAAGAACATCATCGCAGTGATGCGCGCGGTGGAGTTCACTGTCTCGACCAGCGTCTTGAGCGTTAGCCGGCCAGCGACGGCGGCGACGAGTATCGAACCGACGGCGCCCATGCTGGCGGCCTCGGTGGGGGCCGCAATGCCGCCGATGATCGAGCCGAGCACGGCGACGACGAGCGCGATCGGCGGCAGGCCGACCTTCAGCACCTTGAGCCAAAGCTCCTTGCGCGGCATCGCCTGGCGTTCTTCCAGCGGGATCGGTGGCACCTTTTCCGGCCAGATGATGCCGGAGGCGATGATCCAGGCGCAGAAGATCGCCGAGAGCAGCAGGCCGGGAAGGACGGTGGCGGCGAAGAGCGTGCCGACGGATTCGCCGAGGATGTCGGCCAGGAGGATGAGGATCGTACTCGGCGGAATGAGCTGGCCGAGCGTGCCCGAAGCGCAGATCGTCCCGCAGGCGAGGCTTTTGTCGTAGCCGCGGCGGAGCAGCGTCGGCAACGTAAGCAGGCCGAGGGTGACGATGGTAGCGCCGACGATGCCGGTGGTCGCTCCCATCAGCACGCCGACGAGCACGATTCCGAGGCCCATGCCACCGCGCAGGCTGCCGGACAGATGGCCGATGACCTCCATCAGCTCGTCCGCCATTCGCGATTTCTCGAGCATCACGCCCATGAAGACGAAGAGCGGGATCGCGATCAGCGTGTAATTCGCGGTGACGCCGTAGATGCGCGCCGGCAGGAGGTTGAAAAGGCCGGTGCCGAAGCCGAGCCAGCCAAAGAAGAATCCCGAGATCGCGAGCGTCAGCGCGACCGGAACGCCGACGAACAAAAGGACGAAGAAGGACGCGATACAGCCGAGGGCCAGAATTTCATTCCACGGCATTGATGCTCACCGTGCCGCCGGACGTTGCGTCCGAGCCGCCGAAGAAGGGTTGAACCGTGCGCAGAACCCAGGCCAGGCTCTGCAGCGCGAGAAGCACGAAGCCGGCGGGAATGAGCGCCTTGAGGATGAAGCGGTAGGGAAGGCCACCCGGGTCGGGCGAGCCCTCGCCGATGCGCCACGACTGCATGACGTAGGGCAGCGAGAGCTTCACGATGATCAGCGAGATCGTCAGGATCGACAGCGCCGAGAACAGATTGATCGCGTGCTGAACCAGGCGCGGCAGATAGCCGTAGAAGATGTCGACCTGGACGTGGCCTTCATGCTTGATCGTATAGGCGATGCAGAGCAGCGTCAGCGGCGACATCAGGTGCCATTCGAGCTCCTGCATCGCGACCGATCCGGTGTGGAACAGGTAGCGAAGCAGGACGTTCGTCGCCATCACCACGACCAGCGCGAAGCCGGACCAAGCGGCGATTCGGCCCGAGACCTCGACGATTGCGTCGAGGCCGTGGGCCCACTTTTCCAATGTCTCGACCATGATGGATCAGGCGCGGATCTGTTCTTGGTAGACGGCTTCCGAGATGCCGGCCCACTTGTCGTGCTTGGTCTTGAAGGCGGTGAACGAGTCGTAAACCTTCTTGATCTTCGGATCGCTGGCGGCGAGGTCGGAAAGCGTCTGCTTGGAAACCTCGCGGAGCTTCTCGACCACCGGACCCGGCAGCGGGCCGGCGATCACGCCTTCCTTGGCCACTAGTTCGTCAAGCGCGTCGGAATTGGTCGCCTCGCACCAGGTGTGACTCGTCACGACGCAGGCGGCGGCGGCGCTGCGGACGATCTCCTTCAGGTCGGCCGGAAGCGAGTCCCAGGCGGCCTTGTTGACGATCAGCTCGGTGACGTTGTTCGGTTCGTGCCAGCCGGTCGTGTAGTAGTATTTCGCCGCCTTCTGCAGGCCGAGGCGGCGATCCTGGAACGGGCCGACGAACTCCGCCGCGTCGATGACGCCGCGCTCGAGGGCGGGGAATATCTCGCCGCCCGGAAGCAGCTTCACGTCGACACCGAGCTTTGCATAGACCTTACCGGCGAGGCCGGGGATGCGCATCTTCAGGCCCTTAAAGTCCTCGACCTTCTCGATCGGCTTGCGGAACCATCCGGTCATCTGCACACCGGTATTGCCGAGCGGCATCGGGACGAGGTTGAACGGGGTGTAGAGTTCCTCCCAGAGGGCGAGGCCGCCGCCATGGTAGATCCAGGCGGTGTGGCCCTGGAAGTTCAGGCCGAACGGCACCGTGGTGAAGAACTGCGCCGCCGGCACCTTGCCGGCCCAGAAATAGGAATTCGAGGCGTTCATCTCGACCGTGCCGGCTGAGACGGCGTCGAAGCCCTCGAAAGCCGGGATCAGCTCGCCCGCGGCGAAGTGCTGGATGTTCAGGCGGCCACCCGACATATTCTTAACGAGCTCGCAGAAATAGGTCGGGCTGCCGGGGCCGGTGACGTAGAACGGCGAGCCCGGACCGTAGGAATTGGTCATCTTCCAGTTGAAGCTCTGCTGCGCCCGGGCGACGGCCGGCGCGGCGAGGGTTGCGGTTCCCGCGACACCCGCGGTGAGGAATTTACGGCGATCCATCTCGATCCCTTTCGTTCTGCGATGCTGCGACCGCAGCAGGACGTGTTTGACCGCGCCGTCCGAAGGACAGCGGTTCGGGTAGCGCATCCGGGATGCGCCCTGAGTTCTGTATTGGTGCCCGGCGAGGCGCCCCTGCCTCGTCGATGTGCAAGAAGTCTTGCAGGCTCTCTCGTCCGCCGCAATCCGTATCGGCCAAGAGAGGTCGGCGCTGGATTCACTTTCTTGTTCTAAAAAGAACAATCAGTTCAATATCTTATCGCTGATTGGCGCGCGACCGACGCCGCTCTGCGGCGGGTTTAGGCAAATTTTTGTGCGCGGTTCGTCAAGATGGCACGGAGCCTGCTAGGCAAAGTGGCAGCTTCTCCGAGTGCAGTCAGATGAACCGTCCGTTCGATCCCGTTTCCATCAGCGCCTTTCCCCGCGGCAAGCAGGAGGAAGCATGGCGTGCGACCTTGCGTTCGCTGTCGATCGTCTGCCGCCATCGCGACGAGGCGGGCTTCGATTTCGGCGAGATCGCAACCCGTTCGGTGCCGACAGGAGCGACGGCCACCCTGCTGCGCTCGACGGCGCAGGATTTTGCCGGGCTGCCGGAGACCAAGGACGACCGCATCCTGATCGGCTTCGTCCAGTACGGTCGCGGGCATATCGGCGACGGGGGCCGCCGGGTCAGCGAGTTCGCCGACGGCGACCTGTGGGTCTGCGATGCCCAAACGCCGTGGTCGCTGCAATTCAGGAACGATTTCGAGCTTCTGCTGCTTCAGCTTCCGCGCGAGCGGATGGCAGGACGGATGGGACGCGCGCCGGTCATCCCCGGCACGGTGCTCGGGGAGACCGTCGCCGCCACCGCCGCGCGGCCGGTGATGCGGGCGCTCGCCAGCAATTTCGCGATGGCCGAGGACGGTGACCTGATCGCGAGCGAGATCGCGATCACCGAACTCGTCCTGTCCTCGCTCTTGGCCGAAGCGCGGCCGGAGGAGGACAGCGCGACGCAGGTGCAGGCCGGTCATTTCGCCCGTGTCTGCGCCGTGGTCGAGGCGCGGCTGCGCGACCCGGACCTGTCGGTCGCCGATATCGCCAGGGAAGAAGGGCTGTCCCCGCGCTACATCCAGCGCCTGTTCGAGGGCCACGACCGCTCGTTCTCGGACTATGTCCGCCACCGCCGGCTGGAGCATTGCCGGCTCGACCTCGTCAACCCGCAGCATGCCGACCGCAGCATCGCCGAGATCGCCTTCCGCTGGGGCTTTCCCGACCAGGCGCATTTCAGCCGGGTGTTCAGCACGGCGTATGGCGCCTCGCCGCGTGAATTCCGCAAATCGGCCCCGGAGCTGAGCGCGACCCGATGGACGCGCGGCCGGCCGCTGCATACCGGGTCGAGGCCGGGAACGAGGCCGGCTGCTCCGCCGATCGAGGAAGCACCGGTCGCGGCGCTGTCTCGACCGTCGCCGCTGCCGCCGAGCACGCCGGAGCGGCATCATCTCGCGGTGTCGCGCGACACCGTCCATTGGGGCTATCTCAGCCGCTCGATTCCGCCGGTCCTGCGCGTCCGGCCGAACTCGGAAATCACCGTCGAGACGCTGACGCAGCACTCGTATGACGACCATGCGCGGATGATCGCGGGCGATGCGGGCGTGGAAAGCGTCTTCGCCTGGACGCGCGACTACAAGGCGGTCGATCGGCGCGGCGCGGGGCCGATGAACGCGACGATCTTCGGCCGCGGCGCAGGCGAGGGGTTCGGCGTCCATATCTGCACCGGGCCGATCTACGTCCACGGCGCCGAGCCGGGCGACGTTCTGGAGGTGCAGATCCTCGATCTCCGGCCGCGTCCCTGCGCCAACCCGGAATTCGCCGGCTATGCGTTCGGCAGCAATGTCGCCGCCGCCTGGGGTTACCATTACGACGACATGCTGGACGGTCCGCGCACCCGCGAGATCGTCACGATCTACCGCACCGAGGTCGATGGCTCGTCCGGGTTCGCCGAGCCCGTCTACAGCTATCGCTGGGTGGCGCAGACCGATCCGTTCGGCGTGGTGCACGAGACGATCGACTATCCGGGCGTGCCGATCGATCGCTCGAAGGTGCGGGAGCGGCACGGCGTGATGGCGGGAATGCGCATCCCGATCCGCCCGCATTTCGGCTTTATCGCGGTGGCGCCGCGCGAGGCGGACATCGTGGATTCGGTGCCGCCCGGCTATTTCGGCGGCAATGTTGACAACTGGCGGGCGGGCAAGGGTAGCTCGGTCTATCTGCCGGTCGCGGTGCCGGGCGCGCTGCTGTCGATCGGCGATCCGCATCTGGCGCAGGGCGACGGGGAGATCAGCGGTACCGCGCTCGAATGCTCGCTCACGGGTGACATCCGCGTGGTGCTGCACAAGCGCAACGAGACCGGAAAGCCCTTCCTCAACGGCCTGTCGAGCCCGCTGCTGGAGACGCCGGACGCCTGGATCGTCCACGGCTTCTCCTATCCCAACTATCTCCGCGAACTTGGCCGCAACGCGCAGTCGGAAGTGTTCAAGAAGTCATCGCTGGACCGGGCGCTGAAAAGCGCGTTCCGCACCGCGCGCAAGTTCCTGATGGAGCATTACGGCCTCGACGAAGACGAGGCGGTTTCGCTGATTTCGGTGGGGGTCGATTTCGGCGTGACGCAGGTGGCGGACGGCAATTGGGGCGTTCACGCCATCATCAGGAAAAGCATGTTTCCTCCAGCAGAGTGATCTTCGCTCCGGCGCAAGGCGGAGCTTTCATCAGGGAGGACCCGATCCGAAGCATTCGAGCGGAAAGCTCATCCGAATGACCGACGAGGAAGATCACCGGCAGCGCCGTTCGAGCCTATGAAAAGGTTGTTCTTCAATGGGGTAAGACTTGGAGACCGCGTCGGCGTACATCAAAGCTGCAGATCATCCAGATAGATCAGGATCTGCGGAGCGAGGTCGCGGCGGAGGATCAGCTGAAGCGGATCGATCTCGTCGCGCCGCAGGGCGGCATGGTCCACCAGCTCGCCGTCCATACGGTCGGGGGCGTGATCTCGCCCGGCGACACGATCATGCTCATCGTGCCCGACAGCGACAGGCTCATGCTGGAAGCACGGATCCTGCGACCAGATCGAACTCGGCCAGCCCACGGTGCTGAGGATGTCGGCTTTCAACCAGCGCGTGACGCCGGAGCTCAACGGAGAAGTCAGCCGCATCGCCGCCGATTTGACCGAGGAGGAGAGGACCGGTCTTTCCTATTTCGCGGTCAGGATAACGGTGATAGCCGCCGAGTTGGCGAGGCTCGGCAAGCTCACGCTCGTTCCCGGAATGCCAGCGGAGGCTTTCATCCAGACGGGCGAAAGAACCGCGCTGTCCTATCTCATGAAGCCGCTCGGCGATCAGATCGCGCGGGCGTTCCGGGAGGAATCGCGGCAGCAAAAAAATTTGCGACCGATGTCCGTAAATCGAGTTTTGAATCGTCCTAAGGATGAACGGCCATTTTCGCGGCCGAACGGGTGGGGGCGGAATGAACATCGCGACCGATATCGGCGGACGCTGGCAGCGGCTGAGGGCGCTGACCCATGATACTCACGACACACTGGACCGCCGCATCATGGGTGCGCGGGCATTCGAGAGCCGCGAGCGGTACGGCCTGTTCGTCCTAGTGCAGCGGGCCTTCCATCGCGATGTGGACGCGCTCTATTCGAATGCCTCGCTGGACGCGCTGCTGCCTGATCTCGCTGGGCGGCGAAGGCTCCCCCTGATCGAGCAGGACGTCGACGATCTCGGTCTGGCTCCGCCCGCTGACAATGGTTCGCCGGTATTCGACGTCCAGGCCGACATTCCGAGCGCGCTCGGCTGGCTCTACGTCGCGGAGGGCTCTAACCTCGGCGCGGCCTTCCTGCTGAAGGAAGCGGAACGCCTCGGCCTGTCGGAGACTTTCGGCGCGCGACATCTGGCGCCCAGCCCAGCCGGACGGGGCATCCACTGGCGTACGTTCACGGCCGCTCTCGATGCGGTCGAGCTGACAGCGCCGGAAGAAACCCGCCTCGTTGCCGGCGCCGAGTCTGCGTTCCGCCGCGTCCATGATCTGGTCGAGCGCAGTCTCATCGCGTGAGACGAGCGGATCGCCAGAGCTGCGGACAGGCTTTGCGGGTCTGCTTCGGCAGGCGAGGGCCAAGCCAGCCAGCCGGCTTTCCGGCAAGCCAGCCAGGCCGCTCTGACGAACTGCATGCCCAAGCCCCGTGGTCGGCGACGTCTTCGGTCATTCAGCCGAGATGCCTAACAACCCGCTTTAGTACTGCAGCTGAGGGTCCACGACATTCAGCAGGGGTTGTCCGGACCGAAGATTCACCAGGTTGCGAAAAACGAGATCGAGCGTTTTTGGCGTGTACTGCTCGGCGTCGTCCGACGAGCAATGAGGCGTGATGATCAGGTTGCGCACACTCCAGAGCGGCGACGATGGGGGCAGGGGCTCGGGGTCGAAGACGTCGAGAACAGCCGTGAGGCGCCCTTGCTCCAACTCGGCGCTGAGCGCGTCGTAATCGACGAGATCCGCGCGGCTGTAGTTCACGAGGCCTGCGCCGTCCTTCATCAATGCGAGTTCGTCCCGGCCGAGAAGCTGCTTGGTCGCGCCTGTCGACGGCGTCGTCATCAGAACGAAATCGGCACGGGGCAGCAATGTCCTCAACGCTTCGGGCCGATGCATCTCATGGACATGTGGATGCGGCTCTCCGCTCCGGCGGATGCCTATGACCTTGAGGCCGAAACGGTCGGCCCATTTCGCGGCGCCGCCACCGATATGGCCAACCCCGATGATCAGGACGGTCTTGCCGACGATTGAAGAACTGAACACCTGATCCCAGCGCGCATTGCGCTGGTTCGTCATGCTCTCCGGAACCCGGTTGTTGAGCATGAGCAGCGCCATGATCGTGTATTCGTCGGCCTTCTCGCCATGTACGCCGCGGCTATTGGTCAGCACTGCCCCCGAGGGCAGCCAGTCCAGCGGCATTAAATGGTTCACACCGGCTCCGTGAGCATGGACCCAGCGCAGGTTAGGCGCGCTTTGAGCCAGCGCCTTGTCGAAGCGCCAACCCATCAGCACGTCAGCAGTCTGCATCTCGCAGGCGAAGACGTCGCCATCGTATCCAACGGTAATCCTGAGATCCGACAAGTCCGGATGTCTCGCGCAGGCCTGGGCGATCCGCTCCGGCGTCGCCTCGAAGACCGGGCCGAGCGCGCGATTGTTCTCGATGTGAAGATGGATCGGCCGGGACATCAGACGACCGAGAAGTGAGCATCTGTTGGCGTGCAGTTCACGCCATTCACGGGAAGCATGTCCTGCGGACACGAGGAGAAGACGACAACGCAGTCCATCTCAGCCCGCAAGGTTACTGAGCCGCCGGGCTTCGATGGCGGAGCGGCGAAGCTGAGCGCGCCGTCGGCGGATACCGGGACGTTCATGAACAGGTTGAGCGGGCTCGGTACCTCTGGCGATTCCAGGCCGATCGCGTGGAGGGCATCGTGCAGATTGTCGGTGCAGCTATCGTGATGTCCGACATGGCCGAGCTGCTCGTAGCGATAGCGGTCGCAGGCCGCCATGAGCATGTCGTGGATTCCGCCCGACGTGTCCTCGATGAGTGTCAGGATCGGCCTGCGGTGGTTCGTCAGTAGAGCATCGCCCACGGCGGGTATCAGCTTCAGGAGGCGTGCTCGCGTGTGCTCCATCGACATGAATTCCGAGAGATCGTCCGCATTGAATGCCCAGGTGTCGACGACCTGTTCGCCGTGCGTGTTCCGGACGATTACGGATTGTCCCGCTTTCAGACGGGCGGCGGTGCCCTTACGGGCGGGAATGGTGCTGAAATTGTCCGGCATGATCACCCTGTGATTTCGGATACGGAGCCGCTCGCATTGCGCGACTTCCATGTGTCGAGGAACTGCGCGAGGCGGGGGCTCTCGGGTTTCGAGAACAGGCGCTGAGGCGGTCCTGCTTCCACGATCGAGCCGCCGTCCATGAAGATCACGCGATCGGCGACTTCGGCTGCGAAACCCATTTCATGGGTGACGACGACCATGGTCATTCCCTGCGAGGCGAGCTGACGCATGACCTCGAGGACTTCGCCGACGAGTTCCGGATCGAGCGCCGAGGTCGGCTCGTCGAAGAGGAGGATCGAGGGGTTCATTGCAAGCGCGCGGGCGATGGCGACGCGCTGTTGCTGGCCGCCCGAGAGGCGGTCCGGATAGGCGTCCGCCTTGTGGGCGAGGCCGACCGTTTCCAGCGCCTCTCGTCCGATCTTCTCGGCTTCCGCGCGGGTCATGCCTTTGACGATGCGCAGGGCGGCAATGACATTGCCGAGCGCCGTCATGTGAGGCCACAGATTGAACTGCTGGAAAACCATTCCGACGTTGCGCCGGACATTGGCGGTCTGGACCTCGGAATCCTTCTTCCGCGTGCCATCCGAGATCGAGTATCCGAGCAGGCGGCCCTCGACGTAGATCTCGCCCTCATCATAGGTCTCCAGGAAGACCATGCAGCGCAGCAGGGTGCTTTTGCCCGAGCCGGACGGTCCGATGACGCAGACGCGCTCGGACCTTTCGATATCGAGATCCACGCCCTTCAGGACCGTATTCGAACCGAACGTCTTGCCGACGCCGCGCAGCTGGATGGCGGCGTCACGCGCTCCAATGTCCCTCAACACGCTCATGCGCGGACCAGCCTTCTCTCGATTTGCCGGCTACCGAACGCGACCATTGCAGTTACGGACCAATAGGCGAGGCCAAGCAGCAGATAGGGTTCGACGACGACGAAGGTCTCGCTGACGATGCGCGTTGTCGTGAGCGTCAGTTCCGGCACGGTGATCACGGACAGCACGGCGGACTCCTTGATGATGCTGATCATCTGGTTTGTCGTCGGCGGAACGACGAGCCTCAGCATCTGCGGCAATTCGATATGACGGACGATCTTGAGCTTGGTGAAGCCGAGCATGCGAGCGGCTTCGACCTGGCCCGGCGGCACGGCCTCGAACCCCGCACGGAATATCTCGGCGAGATAAGCTGCGGTATAGAGCGACATGCCGAGCACGCCGGCTTGATACGAAGTCGGCAGGAAGCCGAAGGTCGGGCCGCCATAATAGAGGATGAAGAGCTGCAGCAGCAGCGGCGTGCCGCGCCAAAGCTCGATGTAGGAGCGGATCAGCCAACGCAGCGGCAGCCAGGGCAGGCGCGCGAGCAGCGCGACGCCGAGGCCGAGCAGAAGACCCAGGACCAGCGACACCGCGCAGATCTCGATCGTGACGAGGAGACCCCGTCCGATGGCCGGCGCGTATTCGGCGATAGCGGTGAAATCGATCATGCGGGCTTCGGCGTCAGCCGCCGTTCGAGAAAGCGTCCGAACGAGGACACCGCCGTCGACATCAGGAAATAGAAGAGGCCGCAGACGAGATAGGTTTCGAGCGGACGATAGGTCGAGGAGACGATCTGCTGGCTGATGCGCAGGAGTTCCGTCACCGCGATGATAGACAGGAGACCGGAACTCTTCACGACGTCAACGGCCTCGTTGGTCAGCGCCGGGATCGTCACGCGGAAAATCTGCGGCAGGAAGATGTGGCGCGCAATCTGGAGACGGCTGAAGCCGAGCATCCGCGCCGCCTCGGCGTGTCCGGGAGGAACGGTGAGAAAGCCGGCGCGATAGATTTCGGTCTGGTAGCCGGCTGTATTGAGCGTGAGGCCGAGGAGAGCGGCCGTGAGGGGCGTCGTTTCCACGCCGAAGTTCGGCGGGACGTAGAACAGGATCAACAGGACGACGAGGAGTGGCAGGCCGCGAAACATGCTGACAAACACCGCCGCCAGCGCCCGAAGGAAGATGTTCCGCGACAGCCGCGCCGCACACATGACGAGGCCGAGCGCGGCGCCGCAAAGCAGCGCCGCAGCCGAAATCCAGATCGTCGTCTGGGCGCCAGCCGCCATTCGCGGCAGCTGGGCTATGACGGCGGTGAAATCCAGCATCGACCTCTATTCCCCAATCACATCGTCGGTTCGCCGATGTCGTCGGGCATGTCGTAAGTGAAGCCGATCCACTTGGTCTGAAGCTCGGACATGGTGCCGGCTTTCTTGAGCTCGAGGATACCCTTGTTCAGGAGCGCGATCAGGCTCGCGCTGTCGTCTTCCTTGCGGGCCGCCCAGCCGAAATAGGTCTTCGGGCCGATCGTCTCCTTCATGTACTCGAACGTCTCCGGCTTGCTCTTCACGAGAGGAGCGACGTTGGCGCCGGACTGCGCGACGGCCTTGATGCGGCCGGCGGCGAGATCGGCATAGGCCTCGTCGAAGCCGACATATTCCTTGATCTCGGAGACGCCCTTGCCGCCTTCCTTCTCGAGCTTGGCGTTGAATTCCTTCAGGACCTGGAGCTGCGCGGCGCCGGTCTGGCTGCCAACGGGCTTGCCGGCGATGTCGGCCGGGGTCTTGATCGAGTCGTCGCCGGTCTTCTTGAGAAGGCCGGTGGTCGCCTCCGCGATCGGCGTCGTGAACGTGTATTTCTCGGCGCGGGCCTTGGTGATGGTCACGGCCGTGATGACGACGTCGTACTTCTTGGCGCTCAGGCCCGGCAGGATGCCCTGGAACGGCAGGTCGAGCTGCTTAACCTTCACGCCGGGCAGGTACTTGTCGAACACCAGCTTCATCATTTCGGGGCCGTAGCCGACGATCTTGCCATCCTCGACATATTCGAACGGCTGGAAGCGGGCTTCGGTCGCAACGACGATCTCGCCCTTCTTCTTGATGTCGTCGAGCAGGTCGGCCTTCGCCGCCGTCACGCCGAACACCAGTCCGGCTACGGCGAGGGCCATAGAATTCTTCAGCAGCTTGGACATGGAAACTCTCCGTCTTGGGGTTTGGAGATCCACGCAGCAAAGCGGCGCGAATGCCGACCGTCCGCTGCGAGGAAGGGTGCTATCGGGCATCGAGAATCCGCCCAATCAAATTGAGAAGGATCTGCGCCGCGAGGATCGACGTGACGCCGGCCGGATCGTATTCGCGGGCGACCTCGACGAGATCGACGCCAACGATCTTTCCGCGCTTGGCCAGGCCCGCGAGAAGCTCCAGCACCTCGTAGTACATGAAGCCGCCATGGCTCGGCGTGCCGGTGCCAGGCGCGATCGACGGATCGAAGCCGTCGATGTCGATCGTCACGTAGTAGCGTGAGCCGGCGGGCACGCGCTCCAGCACGGCATCGACACCGAGCTTCCGGATCTGGCGGACGCTGAGGATGTCCGAACCCATGCGGCGCGCATCCTCGTAGCCCTCGCGAGCGGTCGAGGAGACATTACGGATGCCGAACTGTGAGAGGCCCATGACATAGGGCTTCTCGGCCGCGCGGCGCATCGGGCTGCCATGACCGTTCTTCACGCCGTGGCGCTCGTCGACGAAGTCGAGATGCGCATCGATCTGGACGATGTGGATCGGCCCCTGGTCGTAGAAGGCGTTGATGCAGGGGATGTTGATCGAATGGTCGCCGCCGAGGACGACCGGGATCGCTCCGGCTGCGAGGATCTTGCGGACGCCGAGTTCGATATTCGCGTGGCTGCGGGTCGTGTCGGTGTGGATCATGTCCGCGTCGCCGATATCGACGATGCGGGTTGTCTCCGCCGGCAGGTAGACGGCGTCGTCCTCATGGTCGTAGGCGCCGGCGTGGCCGAACGAGAACAGGGTCGACGCCTCGCGGATGGCCCGTGGACCGGAGCGGGAGCCGGAGCGCCATTGGGTGCCAAGATCGAACGGTGCGCCGAGCACCGCGACATCGGCCTGGATGTTGTCCCAGTCCAAACACAGCGGGTATTTGCCGAACGTGCAAATGCCGACGAAGGGAAGGTCGAGGCGGCCGCTTTCATATCCGTGAGACATGTCGATCGCCCCTCAAGCCAGCATGGTTTGTGGCGCGGAGGCCGGGCGGCGCGTGGCGATTGAATCGGCGAGCACGCAAAGCAATTCGAACATCATGGTCGCGCCGGTCAGCGCGGTGATGCCGCCCTGGTCGAACGGTGGCGAAACCTCGACGAGGTCCGCACCGCGGATATCGAGGCCACGCAGGAGACGGACAAGCCGTTGCGCCTCGCGGGTCGTGATCCCGCCGATCTCGGGAGTGCCGGTGCCTGGTGCGAAGGAGGGGTCGATGACGTCGATGTCGAACGAGACATAGATCGGCTGTTCGCCGACGATCGCTCGCGCCTCTGCCATCACCTCGTCGACGCCGCGTGCCTCGAATTCCTCGATGAAGATCAGCCGGATGCCGGCCTGTTTCGCGAAATCGAAATTCGACGCGTCGGAAATGCCGCCGCGGAGGCCGATCTGGACCACGCGCTTCGGGTCGAGAAGCCCTTCCTCGATCGCCCGGCGGAACGGTGTGCCGTGGTTGTAGCGGCTCGTCCCGAAGAAGCTGTCATAGGTGTCGGAATGGGCGTCGAAATGGATCATTCCGAGCGGCCCGTCCGTCGCGATGCCGCGAAGGATCGGTAGCGAGATCAGATGGTCGCCGCCTGCTGTCAGCGGGACGGCGCTGGCTTCACGAACACGGCGATAGAAGGCCGCGATCTTGTCGAGGCTGTCGCCGAGATCGAGCGGGTTCGTCGGAACGTCGCCGCAATCGCCCGCACGGACGAGATCGAAGGGCGAGATTCCGGTCGCATGATGGACGCGACGGACCATGCTTGACTGATTGCGGATCTCGCGCGGACCGTGGCGTGGACCGGCGCGGTTGGTCGTGCCGCCATCGAAAGGCACGCCGATCAACGCGACCTCGACCTGTTCCGGCTCCGCCTGGGGCAAGCGCATGAAAGTCGGGACGCCGGCAAAACGCGGAATGAGACCTGAATCGAGAGGCTGGAAATCCTCGCTCATCGCGTCAAAGCCCAAACTCGATGCGGACGGCCTTGGTGATCAGCTCGACATGGTCGTCCATCAGCCACTGGCCCTTTTCGGCGGTCGAGCCCTGCGCGCGGGCGAGCACGCCCGAGGCCGGCACGAAGCCGTCCGGGATCGGGAACTTGTCGTAGGTCGGGAACTTGGCCGGACCGTCGCTCGGTATCTTCGACATGTCGACGAGGTCGGGACGCAGCAGCAGCATCAGCGAGGTTTCGAGCAGGCTCGCATGCTCCAGTTCGGTGCCGGGGAAGCCGTCCGGGAACAGCCTGTCGAGCGTCTCGCGGCGGACGAAGTCCCAGTATTCGAGTCGCATGAGCTGCATGTCGGCGATGCCGTCGCGGCGCAGTTCACGCAGGCCGAGATCGACGCCCTCGACTGCTGGCCAGGAGTTCTCGAAGTGTCCGTTGACGACGACGAGACGGCGCACGCCGTGGTGGCCGAGCGAGCGGATGACGTCGCGAACGACGAGCGAGAATGTGTTCGCGTCCAGGCTGGTCGTGCCGGGAAAGGCCTCGCCGCCGCCCGAGCGCGGCATCGACTTGTAGCCATACGGGATGGTCGGGGCGACGATGCCGCCGACATTCCTGGCCACACGCTCGCAGACGCCGGTCGGCAGGACGACATCCACGTTCAGCGACATATGCGGGCCATGCTGCTCGGTGGTTCCGAGCGGCAATAAGACCGGCACGTTCTCTTTCACCTTCGCCGCGAATTCGGGCCAGGTGAGTTCCGCCATCAGCACGCTATCGACCATGATCTGTCCTCAGTGCATTGCCGCGCCGCCATCGACGCTGATGCATTGTCCGGTGATGAAAGAAGCCGCCGGGGAGGCCAGGAAGACGATCGCGGCAGCGACCTCTTCCGGGCGGCCGATCCGGCCCATCGGGTTATCGATTTCGAGCGCCTTCTGCGCCTCGGTCATGCGCTCGAAGCCGAGAAGCGGCGTATCGATCGGGCCGGGCGCGACCGCGTTGACGAGAATGTCTGGCGCGAGTTCGCGCGCCCACGACCGGGTCAGCGAGATCGCCGCGCCCTTCGTCGCGCAATAACCGGACGCGCCTTGCCGCCCGAGATAGGCGAGCTCCGAGGCGATGTTGATGATCCGGCCGCCGGGCTTCATAGCTTTCAGCGCCTCGCGAGCGACGAGAAACGGGCCGCGCACGTTCACCGCGTACATCCGGTCGACATCAGCGATGTCGATGCTCTTCAGTGGCGCCTCTATCTCGATGCCGGCGCAGTTGACGACCACGTCGAGACCGCCGAGCAGTCGAACCGCATCCGCCACGCCAGCCACAATCTGGCTTTCGTCGGTCAGGTCGACGACCACCCAATTGGAATCTCCACCGACGCGATCGAGGCCGACCGCCTTCGCGCCGGCATTGCGCAGAGCCGCGAGTGCGGCCTTGCCGATGCCGCTGGCGGCGCCCGTCACAAGGGCGCGCTTGCCGTCCAGACCCATTACCAAGGCACTTCTCCACGATCGGCGCCTAAGCTCTGGCCGGTGACGTTGATGGCGAGATCGGACGCAAGAAACAGGTACGGGCCAGCGATATCTGACGGCTCCATCAGGCCGGGCAGGGCCTGCACGCCGACGATCTCGGCGAGAAGCTCGTCCTCGGGCTTTCCGGTTCGCTCGGCCATGCGTCCGAGCGAGCGCACGCTGGCGACGGTTTTGACCCAGCCGGGGCAGACCGCGTTGACGCGGATGCCACGCGGACCAAGCTCTTTCGCCCAGGTCTTGGTGAGGCCGATTACAGCGTGCTTGGACGCGACATAGGCCGAGAACAAGGGCTCCGCGACGCGACCCCAGACGGAGGCCGTGTTGATGATCGCACCGCCGACGCGGAGTCTGGGAAGGGCGGCCTGCGTGGTCAGGAACGTGCCGGTGACGTTGATGTCGACGATGCGCCGGAAGTTCGACTGATTGCCGGTACTGGTATCGTCGAGCGGCGTCATCAGTTCGAGGCCGGCATTGTTGATCAGGACGTCGATCTCGCCGCTTGCGGCGAACAGCGCCTGGACGTCATCCCAGCGCGAAATGTCGGCCTGATGTCCCTTCACGCCGAGCTTCGCGGCGGCCTCCGCGATGTCCGCGCCTTCAGACGCGATCTGCACCACGCAGCCGGCATCGACGAAGGCCTGGGCGATGCCGAAGCCGATGCCGCGGCTCGCGCCAGTGATGAGGACCCGGCGGTCCTGAAGGCCAGGAATGCTCATTCGTGTCCGGCTCCCGATTTGCGGAGCAGGCGCAGGATCTCGTTGCGGAGCTCGAAGAACCCGACGCTGTCGCGAAGATCGAGATGCCGGTCGGCGCCTAGCCGCGCGGTGATGTCGATATCGGCGACGACGCGGGCAGGGCGCTTGGAGAAAACGATGACGCGGTCCGCAAGGAACACCGCCTCCTCGACATCGTGCGTGACGAACACGACAGTCTTCGCGTCGCGCTTCTGGATGTTGCGAAGTTCGACTTGCAGCGTCTCGCGACGCTGAGCGTCGAGCGCTCCGAATGGCTCGTCCATCAGGAGGACATCGGAGCCTGATGCGAGCGTGCGGGCGATCGCCACCCGCTGACGCATGCCACCTGAAACACGGTTCGGATAGGCGCCGGAGAACTCGTAGAGACCGACGAGATCGAGATAGTGGTCCCGGCGGGCGAGCTTCTCCTCTTCCGTCAGATCGTGGCGGTAGCGCATGCCGAACTCGACGTTCTGCGCCACCGTGAGCCAGGGGAACGACGAATAGGACTGGAACATCATCCCGCGCCGCCAGTCCGGCGGACCGACGGGGACTCCCTGAAGCCGGATCTCGCCGCCCGACGGCGTATCGAGCCCGCCGATCATCCGCATCAACGTGGTCTTTCCACAGCCCGACGGACCGAGGAACACGACGAAGTCATTCTTCTCGATGCCCAGATCAAAATGAGGCGCGACAACCTCGATATCGCCGAAGGTTTTCGTGATGCGGTCGAAGGTGAGATAAGGCGTGTTCACCGGCGCCTCACAGATATTGGAAGGCGCGGCGATGGATCGCCCGCAGGATCTGGTCGGTGACCAGGCCGATGATGCCGATCACGACGACGCCGGCCATGACCTCCGGCGTCTTCATGTATCGGCGGGCGGTCCAGATGACGAAGCCGATGCCGCTGTCGGCCGCGACGATCTCGGCGATGATCAGATAGGTCCAGCACCAGCCGAGCGTGATGCGGAGATTGTCGACGAGGCCCGGCAGCATCGCGCGGAACGCCACGTCCTTGAGGATCTGGTGCGGCTTCGCGCCGAGCGTAGAAGCAATCTCGACATATTCCTGCGGGACGCGGCGCATGTCGTCGGCGACGAGCAGGACGAGCTGGAAGAACGTGCCCAGCCAGAGCAGGTAGATCTTCGTGCTCTCGCCGACGCCGAACCAGATGATCGATAGCGGTACGAGCGCGGGCACCGGCAGATAGCGAATGAAATCGATGACCGGTTCGAGCGGCGCGCCGATCACCCGATAGCTCGACATCAGGATGCCGATCGGGATCGCCATCGCCGCCGCGATGAGGAAGGCGACCCAGACGCGCATCGTCGAGATGCCCGCATGCCAGAGCAGGCTCTGGTTCACGATCATCCGGCCCATCGCTGCGATGACGGTGCTCGGCGCAGGGAAGAACACCGGATTGGTCCAGCCGAGGCGAGCAGCGGCCTCCCAGAGAAGCAGGAGGCCGACGCTGCCGCCGATGCCCAGCGCGATCTCGGCACGGCGGGCTAGCAGACCGCGGAAGACGAAGAACCGGGAGAGCGACGGCTTTGCGCGCACCGGCTCTTCAGTCTTGTCCTCGATCTGCCCCATGCCGGACACCGCCTGCGCCAGGTTTGTCACGGATTACTCCGAGACGCCCGCGAGAGCCGAAGGATCGATCTGCGTCGCCGGGTTCAGTTTGTTGTCCGCGGCGCCGTTCTCGAGGTTGAGCCCCATCACGATATCGAAGATGCCGTAGAGCGTGCCCGGCTTGTCCTTCGTGCCGATCAGCTTCTTCGTTTCGGCGAGGTTGGTGTAGCCGAGGCTCGTGTCGAGAATCTCCTTCACCTCCGCCTCGCTAAGATTGTAATGCGGCGCGGCGAGCTTGATGAACTCGGCCGGGTTCTTCTCGTAGAGGGCGACCGCCTGATAGATGCCTTTGAGGAAGTTCGAATACTTCTTCGGATTCGCCTTCAGGTCGTCCTGACGGGCGGTGATGACGTCGATGATGATGTCGCTGTCCTTCGACGACAGCAGGATCTTGCCCTTCCGGCCGGGGTTCGCGGTGATCGCCTGCGACTGGAACGGCTCATAGGTGCCGACGGCGGAGATCGACGTGTCGGCGAACACGGCAACCGTATCGGCGGTCGCGATCTCCTTCACCTTGAGATCCTTCAACGTCAGGCCGTCCTTCTTCAGCGCGAGCTGCAGGAGGAGACGGGCGGGGATGTTAGGCTCGACCGCGATCGTCTTGCCCTTGAGGTCGGCCACCGATTTGATCGAGCCGTCGGCGATGACGCCGTCGCCGCCCACCGACTTGTCGATCGTGCCGATGATGATGCCGGGCGTGCTCTCGTCGCGCGGACGGCCCTGGTGTTCGCCGACCGTCCGCATGTCGACCTCGATGTCTCCGCGCGCGTAGGCGGCCATGACGTTCGAGCGATCGTCTTCGAACTTCATCTGGACCGTCAGGCCGAGGTCTTTGAAATATCCCTTGTCGATGGCAACGAAGACCGGCGCGAAGCCGGGCCAGGTCGGGGACAGGACGCGGATCGTATCGGCTGCAAAGGAGGGGACGGCGGTCCCGATCAGCAGCGCGGCAGCAAGGACGGGGCGGAACATCGACGCTCTCCAGAATGCGGGACGAGCGGAGGATCGGCCAACTTCACATCGAAGAAAATTGCTTTTAGTAGAAGGATACATCGAAAAATGCAGAAGTGATTTCATGCGCCGTCTCGACAACATCGATCTCCGTCTCCTCCGCGTGTTCGTCGCCATTGCTGATGCTCACGGCTTCGCCGACGCGCAGATCGCACTCAATCTCTCGCAATCCACGCTTTCGACTCACCTGACCGCGCTGGAACGGAAACTCGGAGCGCCTTTGTGCGAGCGAGGGCGAAGGGGTTTCCGGCTGACCGAGTTCGGCGAGACGACCTACGCAGCGGCGCGGCATCTCTTCTCAGACATCGAGAGCTTCGAGGCACGGCTGGGGCGTGGACGCGGCAAGCTGGCCGGCCGACTACGCATCGGCATCGTAGACGGCGTCGTCACGAGCCAGGAACTCGGACTGCAGAGCGCGATCGGACGCTTCCGCGAATATGCGCCCGACGTGTTTCTCGACCTGTCGCTCGGCACACCGGCGGAACTCGAGCGTTGGGTGACGGACGGCCAGCGCGACCTCGTGATAGGACCCATGTCGCAGAAGGCTCCGGGCGTCCGTTACATCGCCTTCTACCGCGAGCCCCATGCCCTCTATTGCGGCAAGGACCATCCGCTGTTCTCCAAGAAGGACGAGGCGATCGACAGGCCGGCTATCGAGAATGCGGCGTTCTCGGTCCGGGGCTATCTCCACTTCGACGACCTCTATCGCCTCAATCATCCACGGCCGGCCGGTACGGTCGTGCATATGGAAGCCCAGGTCATGATGGTCCTGTCGGGCCGATTCATCGGTTTTCTTCCGCGCCATATCGGCGAGGACTGGGTCAGGCGTGGCCTGATGCGCGCCCTCAAGCCGGAGAGCTATGGCTTCGCCTCGCAGCATTTCCTCGCGGTTCGCATGGTCGACGCGTCCCGGCCGCTGGTGAGTACGTTCGTCAGCGAGCTGCTGGGGCGAGAGATACCGGGGCGTTTCGCGGAGCCATCCGGGACGGTCGCGAGTTAACCGGCGTCCCTCGACGCGGAGAAGGCCACTCCCGCCGAGGCAGGCAGAACGAGGCCGACATTCGCTCCATCCGGCCAGCGCGCGACCGCGTCCTGTCCATTCAGCCGTGCCATCACGGAGCCTTCGGCGAAAGGCGTTTCCATATAGAGGTCGGTGTAACCGCCCTGGTAGACCTTCGCTGTTACGCGACCGGCAAGGGTACCGGGTGTGCCGGCATCCGCGACCGCGAGGTCTTCCGGCCGAACGAAAAGGTCGGCAACTGGTTCGGCTGTGGGATCGTAGACGTCGGTCGACCGAACGCCGACGGTAACCCCGCCAACGGACACCGTGGACGGGGAACGACGCTCGGCCTGGAAGACATTCGTGTCACCGACGAACGAAGCGACGAAACGGTCGGTGGGTTGACGATAAATCTCGGTCGGCGAGCCGATCTGCCGGATCATTCCGGCGGACATCACGGCGATGCGGTCCGACATGCTGAGCGCCTCGCTCTGGTCGTGAGTCACGAAGACCGTGCTCACGCCGAGGCGGCGCTGGATCTGCTTTAGCTCGACCTGCATCGCGGATCTCAGGTTCTTATCGAGAGCCGAGAACGGCTCGTCCAGCAACAGGACCTTCGGCCGTATGACGAGCGCGCGGGCCAGCGCCACGCGCTGCTGCTGGCCGCCCGAGAGCTCGCGCGGCTTGCGATCGCCGTAGCCGGGGAGCTTGACCAGTTCCAGCGCCTCGCGGACGCGCTGCGCGATTTCGGCTTTCGGGACGCCGCGCATCTTCAGGCCGTAGCCGACATTCTTGGCGACGGTCATGTGCGGGAACAGTGCATAGTTCTGGAACACGATGCCGACATCGCGGCGATAGGCCGGCTCGTCGGTGATCGGCACGCCGTCGATGAAGATTTCCCCTCGATCGGATTCCAGGAAGCCGGCGATCAGATTGAGGATCGTGGTCTTGCCGCACCCCGATGGACCGAGCAGCGTCAGGAATTCGCCTTTCTCGACGGTCAGCCACGCTTCGTGCAGTGCGGTCGTGTCGCCAAAGGCCTTCGATACGCCGTCAATCTTGACCGCCGGCGTGTTACGGCGCGACGAAGACTGAGCGGCCGGTGCGAGATGCTGCGTGTTAGTGAGCATGGTCGACATTCAGGACTTTCCCGAGGCCAAGATAGAAATTGGCGACGGTGAGCAGGGTGGCGGTGATGACGATGTAGATCGCCGAAAGAGCGGCGAGCGTCGGATCGGCGTATTCGCGAACGTAGTTGTACATTGCGACCGGCAGGGTCTGGGTCGCCTGGCTGGTGACGAACAGCGAACCGGTGAACTCGTTGAAGGACAGGATCGCCGCGAACAGCCAGCCGGAGATCAGGCCCGGCGCGAGCAGCGGCAGGACAATGGTGACGAGAACCTTCCAGGGCGGCGCGCCGAGGCTGGCCGCCGCGAGTTCAAGACGCTGATCGAGGTTCTGGAGTGAGATGTAGACGCTTCGGATCACGAACGGCAGCACGATCACCACATGGCAGAACACGACGACCGCGAACGTCCTGCCGAAACCCATCTGCGATGCGAGCATCAGCAGTCCGAGTCCGATGGTGAAGTGGGGAATGATCAGCGACGACATCAGCACGCTTTCGAGCACGTGCTTGAGCGCGAAATCGTAGCGGTGCAGGGCGTATGCGAACGCGGCGCCGACCGTCAGCGCGATCGACGACGCCCAGAGCATGACGATGAGCCCGTTGCGGAAGCCGTGGCGGAAATCGTCGTAGGTCAGTGCCCGCTCGAACCATTTGAGCGAGAACGCCTGTGGTGGGAAGGTCAGGATGGCCCGGTCGTTGAAGCCGGCGATGACGACGACGACCGCAGGCAATACGAGAAACGCGACGACCGCGACCACTGCGAGCCTGAGCGCCCAGTCTAGAGGCGACCGGTTCATGCCTGACCTCCCAGTTGTTCGAGAGGTCGCGTCGCGCGCTTGAACAGCGCCAGAACAATGATCGTGAAAGCGAGCCCGGCCAGGCTCAGCGCCGCCGCGAACGGGAAATTGAACGAGGCGAAACCGAGCTGATAGACCAGCGTCGAGATCGTATTCACCTGACCGCCGCCGATCAGTTGCGGTGTCGCGAAGGCGCTGAATGTCCAGGCGAAGGCCGTGGTCACGCCGGCGATGATGCCGGGCATGGACAGCGGCAGTGTCACGGTCAGGAAGGTTCGGGCAGGGCTCGCGCCGAGACTGGCGGCGGCCTTCTCATAACCTTGGTCGATATGGGAGATTGCGGCCGAGAGCATGATCACCATGACGGGCAGGGTGACGTGCACCAGCGCGACGACGACGCCGAACGTCGTGAACATCATCTGGAGTGGCCGATCGATCAGGCCGAGATTGAGCAACACGCTGTTCACGAAGCCCGAATTGCCGAGCACGATGATCCAGGAATAGGTGCGCACGACTTCGCCGAGGAACAGCGGCGTGACAGCGGTGACCAGCAGCGCGGATTTCAGGACGCGGCTCTTCGCGCGCACGAGCATGAAGGCGAGCGGATAAGCGAGCACCAGCGTGATGAGAGCGGTCTCGATGCAAATCAGCAGCGTATCGAGGAATGCCCGCGCATAGATCGGCTTGCCCATCTGCGCGAAATTGCCGAGCGAGAAGCCGCCGGGCTCGAGCTCACCCGGGATGTAGGCCCTCAGGCTGAACTGCAGGATGGCAATGACCGCTGCGCTGAAACCCACCGCGATCAATGCGGCCGGCGACACGAACAGTCGCAGGAAGGGGCGGTCGGATAGGGCGGACAATGCCGGGTCTCCTTGTGGAGGCGGAGCGGTCTGGCTCCGCCTCTTTCAGCCGTTCAGCGAGCGATCATGTTCTCGGCGAACCATTTGCGCCATTCGCCGGTCTTCTCGGCGCGAAGCTTGTGGTCGATGATGATCGCCTGGGACTTCCACTGCTCGGGAGTGGTGAACACCCCCGGAAGAGCCGCGGTCTCGGGCTTCAGCTTTGCATTGTCGACCACCGGGCTGCCTTTCTTGAACTCGGCGATGGCGGCCTGCACGTCCGGGTCGAGCGCGGCGTTGATGAATTTGTAGGCAAGCTCGCTCTTCTTCGTGCCAGCCATGACCGCCATCGTGTCGACGCCGAGCACCGCGCCTTCCTTGGGGATGATGATCTCGACCGGAACGCCCTGCGATTTCATGTAATAACCGTTCATCGACAGCAGGACCTGGATCGGCGTCTCACCGGTCGACAGCAGCTGCTGACTGTTGGCGTCGTTGGTATAGAAGGCCTTGAAATTCGGCTTCAGTTCGAGAAGCTTCGCCTGGCCCTTTTCCCACGTCGCCGCGTCGCCGCCTGACAGCATGGCCGAGACCACCATGATGTGGCTCGGATCGAAGTCCGGCGAGGCGAGCATGCCCTTGAACTCGGGTTTCCAGAGATCCGCCCAGCTTTCGATCTTGGCGCCTTTGGGCAGAAGGTCGGGACGATATCCGATCGTATAGACATAGGCCCAAGAGCCAATGTGGTAGGGGCTGATCTTCGCCTGCTCGACAAGATGCGAGGCATTCGGGATCTTCGACAGGTCGAGCTGCTCGTAGAGGCCGTCGTTCGCGTACAGCCAGCCGACATGCGAGGTGGTGAAGGTGATGTCGCTCTCGGGCGCGCCCTTGGCGAGCTTGGCCTTGTTGAGGCGGTCGATCGTGCCACCGGTGATGTACTCGACCGCGACACCCGTATCCGCCGTGAACTTCTTGGCGATGGTTTCGGCGATGAGATCGCGGAAGCTGCCGCCCCAGGTGCTGACGACGAGTTTTTCCTGAGCTTGGGCCGGCCCTGCCAACAATGCGGCGGCCACGGCCATTGCCGAGATGATGTGTCTTTTCACTGACGCGACTCCTTGTTGAAATTGTCAGATCGCCTGTAGCAAATGGCGTGCCAGCTAAAGTAATGACGCTAATCAAAGATTGATTATTGGTGATGCTTCTAGAAGTATATGTAGAGTGAAGACACAAGTGTTCACACGTATTCTCGGAAGAATACTGAGTGAACACATATTCGACGACGGATCGTTCGATTGACCCCGCCTCTGAGACAGCGTGTCCCCAAGAGGTGGATCAGTAAAATATTTTTAGTTTTTGATTTGCATCGAGAAATCAGATGCAGATCAGTAGCCGCGTTTCACATCCACGCAAAAATCCAGCTTTTCACCGATGCGAACGCGGCGGATGTTCTCTGCAATCTGCGGTGCAGCAGAGGAGGGTAGGGCGATCGACGCCAGATGGGGCGTGATCAGGACGTTCGGCAAAGTCCAGAGAACATCGTCCGCAGGAAGCGGCTCGGTCTGGAACACATCCAGCGTCGCTTCGGCTATCCGGCCGCCTTGCAGTGCCGCAACGAGCGCCTGCTGGTCGACGATGTCGCCGCGCGAGACATTGATGAGCTTCGCGCCTTTCGGCAGCAGCGACAGTTCGCGAGCTCCGATCCGGCCTCGTGTTTCCGGGGTGGCGGGCAGCATTACAACCAGAATATCGGTTTCGGCGAGTACCTGATCGAGTGCGTCGGCTCCGGCGAAGCAACTGACGCCTTCGATATCCTTGAGAGAGCGAGACCAGCCACGGACGTCGAAGCCTTGGCGCACGAGTTCGCCCGCCGCATATCCGCCGAGCTCACCGAGCCCAAGCACGCTGACGCGGATGTCTCGTGCTTCTCGCGGGTGGACGTAGTGCCATCGATGCTCGCGCTGCGCCCGCTCGAAGACCGGGATGTCTCGGGCATAGCGAAGCACTGCGAAGAGCACGAAGCCGGCCATCATCCGAGACATGTTCGGATCGGACAATCGCGTGATCGGAACGTCCGGCAGGTCGTCGCGCCCGACAAGGGAATCCACGCCGGCGCCGAGATTGATCACCAGCTTGAGGTTCGGATAACGCGCGAAGAACCCCGCCGGTGGGTTCCAGACGAGCGCATAGCGGACGGAGGCCGGATCCAGGGCCTCATCGGCCCGACGAATGTCAAGGTCCGGAAGCCCGCTCTCGAGCGCCTTCCGCCAGGCGTCGAAATCGTCGAACTGGCTATAGAAAATCAGTGTGTCGCGCATCGGTCGTTCACTTCAGCATCGGCCCGATCGCCGTACGTTCCCGCATGAAATAGAAGCCGTCCTGCTCGATCGCGATCGTCGCGTCCTCGAACTCCGGAAAGCGGGTAGATTCGATACGGCGGAAGTCTTCCCAATAGCCGCTCTCGTCGATCATCGGTAGTGCCGTCAGGCCGTCCACCGGCATCACCGCCCAGATCTTGGACCGGACATTGGTGCCGCGAACCCAGTTCATGATCGTCCACTCAGCCAAGATACTTCTCCAGTTCAGGTGCGGGACCGCTCAGGCGTCCATCGGCACGGTCATCTTCATCGACGGGCGTTCGGAAAACGCGGCGAACCAATCCGCCAGTAGCGGGTGAGGCGAGCGCCAGTCGATCTCGGGATAGCGAAAGTCGAGATAACCGAGGGCGCAGCCGCAGGCGATTGCGCCGATAGTAAGATTGGAAGGCACATTGTCCGCCATGCTAGCAACCGCACGATGGACCTTGGCGAGCTGAGCGTCGCGCCAGCCCTGCCACTGACGTTCGGCTGGTCGCATCAATGCCTCATAGCGCGCGCCGAGCGCGGCATCGATCAGGCCGTCGCCGAGTGCCTGTTGGGTCAGCGCCCGCCAGCGGGCCTTGCCTCCTGCCGGGAACACTTTGACGCCCGACGAGCGCGCGTCGAGGAATTCGCAGATCACCCGGCTGTCGAACAAGGTCTCTCCGTCGACGACCAATGCTGGGATCTTCCCGAGCGGATTGGCGCGATTCAGGTCCTCATTGGGCGTGACCGGGCTTGCGGTGGTGAACACGATCTCGATGTCGTCGACTTGGCCGGTCTCATGCGCGACGACCATCACCTTCCGCGTATAGGCGGACGTTGGCGCGTAAAGCAGCTTCATGGCTGTTCCCTCAGTCCTTCATGTAGTTCGGTAGCCAGGTGCTGATCTCCGGCACCGCCATCAGCAGGATGGTGAAGAGGATGATCGCCACGAAGAACGGAATGCAGGCCTTGAACACTCGGATCTGATCCACGTTTGCGATCCGGCCGGAAATAATGAGCGCAATCCCGATCGGCGGATGGAGTTGGCCGATGACGACCGCCATCACCATGAGTACGCCGAAATGCACGAGGTCGATCTGGTAAGCCAGCAAGGTCGGCATGATGACCGGGATCAAAACCGGGATCAGCGGATCGATGAACATGCCGGCGATGATCGCGAGAACCATCAGCGCGGCGAGGCGCATGAACATACTGTCGCCGACTGCCAGCACATCGACGAAGGTGGCGAGCGCCTCCGGTACATGGGCGCTGGCGAGGCTGACCCCGAGCGCGCCGGACAGGCCGACCATCAGGAGGAGCTCGCCGGATAGCTGCACGGAGGCGAGTCCTGCTCGATAGATCTCGCGCGGGCCAATGCTGCGGTAGACGAAGACGGACACGAGCAGCGCATAGACGACGCCGAACGCGCCGCCCTCGGTTGGCGTGAACACGCCGATCGTGGTTCCGCCGACGATGATCAGCGGCATTCCAATCGAGAAGAACGCGGCCTTGAACGTGGTCCAGATTTCGGACCAGGAGAGATCGCCGTGGCGCGGGAAATTGCGGGTGCGGGCGAGGACGAACACCACGCCCATGAAGACGAGCCCCATGAGAATGCCGGGGATGATGCCGGCCATGAACAGCGCGCCGAGTGAGGTGCCGGTTACCGCCGAATAGAGGATCATCGGCGAACTCGGCGGGATCATCGGGCCGACACCGGAGGAGGCGGCGCAGGTCGCGGCCGCGAAACCCGGGCTGTAGCCCTCCTTCTTCATCGCCGGGATGGTGATCGAGCCGGTGCCTGCGATGTCCGCGGTCGAGGAACCGAACATGCCGCCGAGGAAGATGCTGGTGACGACGTCGACCTGCGCGAGGCCGCCGCGCATCCAGCCGACCAGCGAATGGGCGAAGTCGAACAGCCGGGATGACAGGCCACCGACATTCATCAGCACGCCGGCCAGCACGAACAAGGGCAAGGACAGGAGCGAGTAGTCGCCGAGCCCATTCAGGATCGACTGGGGCATGACCAGCGCCCATTGCCCGCCCAGCCAAAGTCCAATGGCGACCGCGCCAGTCAGCGCCGCAATCATCGGAACCCCGATGACCAAGAGAAAGACGAGAAGCGAAATGCCGATGAGGGCGCCGACCATTGCGTGAAAGCCTCGTTTGTTGGTGGTCAGGCCTTGGCGGCCAGCAGACGCCCGCCTTCGACGATGAAGGCAAGGACGACGAGAATGGCGCCGATGAACAGCGCCGAGGTGAACCAGCTCGTGGGCAGGTCGAGATAGAGAGTGGTGTCATTGCCGAAGAGCTTCAGCTGGTTGAAACCGCCGACGGCGACGTAACAGAACGCGGCTGCTGAAAAGACGCTGGCGAAGATGTCCACGGACCTGCGCAGCCGCGGCGGCATCATGTCCATGAAGTATTCGATGCGGATCAGCTCCCGCTGGCGGATCGACAGATACACGCCGCACATCGCGAGCCAGGGCATCAGCGCCACGATCAGTTCGTCGGCCCAGATGACGGTGAAGTTGAAGATGTAGCGCGTCGTCGCATTGCCGAAGATCAGCAAGGTGATCCCGCCCAGGATCGCGACGCCCACGAACCCGATCAGTCCATCGATAACACGCTCGACGGGCGTCTCGGCCTGACGAAATCCGAGCTCGAATTCGCTCAGCGCGTCCTGAGCTGAAATCTCGAGATCGATCGGCGTTCCATCGCCGGCATATTCCACCGGCTCGTGCGGCCCAGGTCGGGCTTGATGCTGATTGCGCTTGTCCATGATCCACAATCCTAAGGCTGCGACCCGCGCACTCCTGACAGTGGGAGCACGCGGGTCACGAACGATGATCGGCACGGGCCTGCGAGACCCGTGCCGAGCTTGCGTTTACTTCACGGCTTCAAGCGTCGCCTTCACGAGATCGGCGCCGGCGATCTTGCCGACGGCGTCGTAGAGAGGCGCGGCGGCCTTCTTGAACGAGTCGACTTCAATTTCGGCAATCTGGATCTTGCCGCCGTCGCGCAGTTGCTTGATCAGTTCCTGATCCTTCTGCGTGCCGATCTCGCGCACTGCCACGGCAGCCTCATGCGCCGCGGCCTTCACAGCAGCCTTCTGCTCAGGCGTAAGGCTGTCGAACTTCGCCTTGTTCATGGTCAGTGTGACCGGCGTGTAGACGTGGTTCGAGATCGAGAGGTATTTCTGCACCTCGTTGAAGGACTGCCCGACGATGTCGACGAGCGGGTTCTCCTGGCCGTCGACCGTGCCGCTCTGGAGCGCGACGTAGACTTCCGAGAAGCTCATGTTCACCGGCGAGGCGCCGAAGGTCTTGAACATCAGAACCCGGGTCGGGCTGCCCGGCACGCGGATCTTCATGCCCTTGAAGTCGGCGGGCGTCTTGATCGGGCGGACATTGTTGGTCATCTGCCGGAAGCCGATCTCGCCGAAAGCGAGCAGTTCGAGGCCGGCCTTCTCGCGCAGCGAGACGCGCAGCTTCTCGCCGACATCGCCGTCCAGCACCTTGGCGACGACCGTCCGATCCTTGAACAGGAACGGCAGGTCGAAGACCGAGAAGCTCTTGTCCATCTGCACGATGTCCGAGCCGAACGGATAGACGTCGATCTGGCCGGTGCGGACCTGCTGCGCATGCACCGTCTCGTCGCCCAGCGTACCGCTGTGGAAGTATTCGAGCACTAGGCCATCGCCGAGCTTGGTCTTGAGATTCTCGTTGAACTTCTCGGCGATGACGCTGTCGAGGGAGTTCGGCGGCGAGGAACTCGATACGCGAAGCTTCAGCGCATCCGCCGAGGCCTCTCCCGCCAACATGCATGTACTTAGAACAATGGCGCTGAGAAGCGCCTTCATGGAAATTGTCATACCCCTGCCTCCTGCGAATAACGGGCGCCCGTCAGACTTCGACGAGCGTTTCCTTCAGCCTCTCTTTGTTCAGCGTGACGCCGAATCCCGGTGCCTGCGGTATCGCCACCCGGCCGTTCACGGCCTTGGGAGGGTCGACGAACATCTGGGCCTCGACCTGCTCGGTACCGACATGGATCTCTGCGAGCGTGCCGTTGCGGAAACCCGCAACGTGGTGCAGGCACCAGACGCCGCCACCGCCCGCGTCGGACAAAGGCTTGTTGTAGATTTGGGAGAGATGAGCGACCCGGCGGGTCTCGGTCATGCCGCCGTTGTACATGCTGTTCGGCATGAAGATGTCGATCGCGTCATGCTCGACCCATTCGCGGAAACGCAGCGCGTGGCCGTCCATCTGTCCGGCGGACAACGGGATCGTTGTGCGTTTCCGCAGCATGCCGAGATCGCGCGCGTCGACCCGGCGCAGCGGGTCCTCGAACCACGCTATGTTGTAGTCTTCGATCAGCGGGCATAGCCGCGCGGCGTCTTCGAGGCCGATGCTCTCGTTGGCGTCGATCGCGAGCAGGATGTCGTCGCCGAGCGCCTCGCGCACTGCCCGCACGCGCCTGGCGTCCTCGAGAACGCCGAGCTTGCTGCCGACCAGCATCTTCAGCCTTGTATGGCCCTCGGCGACCAGCCTCCGGCCGGCTTCGATCAGGTGGTCGATGTCGTAGGCGGCGAAGCCATAGGTGACGTAGACGTCCGCATAATCCTTGGCGCCGCCGAGGAGTTGCGCCACCGACCGGCCGCTTGCCTTGCCGATGATATCCCAGAGGGCAAGATCGATGCATGACAGGGCGGCCAGGTTGATACCGGTCATCGAGCCGCGCTCGGAGATTAGCGGCTGCAGGCGCGCGTGGATCTTTTCGAGGTCGCGCGGGTCCATGTCGATGACGGCCGGACCGAGATGCTTCGCGACGCTGGCCGCGACGCCGTGCCAGAGAAAGCGCGACGCCATCCCGATTCCAACATGGCCGTCATCGGTCTCGATCTCGCAGATGATGCGGTAGTCGTCCTCGATCGGTTTGTTGATCAGCGGAACGAAGTTCTCGAAGCGATGAACGCTGACTCGGACGTCCTTGATCTTCATATCCGGCCTCCGTCGGACTGACGGCGCGAGTCAGCCGGAGCTGTCGCGATGCGCGGTTGAGATCGACTGGACTGCCTCACCTTCGGAACATCCTCGTTTGTGGCGCGAATGTTCGGTGTATTGGAGATAAATAGTCAACTATAATCTACGTATATATATCACATAACGACAAATTTGTGCAGTTGTTCAAAAAAGATGCATGCATATGACGTCATTATAAACAGTAGCTAAAACGTAATTCGAAAGACAAAAGCCTGATCGCTCAGAACTATATCCGAACGTCAGGCTCTACAATAGAAAATTATGATTGCTGGCATCGATATATTCTAGATTTGATCCTTCCTATGGCTTCTGATCTTCGGCGCCGATAGCCGCGAGACCAGCCCGGGCAACCTCGACATCCTGCTCGCCCGTTCCAGAGCCAACGCCGATCGCGCCTACGCAATGGCCGTCGATGA
This sequence comes from Rhizobiaceae bacterium CPCC 101076, assembly GCA_003347645.1. Classification (GTDB taxonomy): domain Bacteria; phylum Pseudomonadota; class Alphaproteobacteria; order Rhizobiales; family Methylopilaceae; genus Flaviflagellibacter; species Flaviflagellibacter deserti. The sequence continues at coordinate 229,027 of QDFX01000003.1, forward strand.
TGATCGGCAGTCCGCCTTCGAGATTTGTCAGTCGTCCACCGCCGGCGATCGCCAGCTTGATCTCGTTCCTCGGATCGAGGCGCGAGGTCGGCTGGCGATGCGACGATGCCGTGATCGCCTTCGACATCGACGTCTCGCGGGACAGCAACTTGGCCCCGTCCATGCGAACGTAGGCGAGCAGATTGCCGCCCTCGTCGACTACGGTGATGTTCTGCGGCACGCCAAGCTCCTCGGCCTTGCGCAGCGCGCCGTCGAGCGCCTGGAGCGCACCGGAATGGGTCAGCTTGAGGGTCGGTCTGGTCGCGGACATCAGAGGTCTCCCGGTACGCCGTAGGCGGGAGCCGTGGAAGGCTCCAGAGCGCGCGTCACATAGTCCGACGCCTGCGGCTTCCAGAGCATCCAGAGGCCGGCGAGCGCGCCGATCGGGTCGGTGTCGTGCCAGTCGATCCGCAGATCGGCGATAGGCCAGCTCACTTTGTCTGCGATCAGCATTCCCGCGGAATGAACCGGACCTTCCTCGCCTCCGGCTTCGACGGCGGCCGCCATCGCCCGGATGAGGCGGTCGCCGATGTGAAGTTCCGGCGATGCGGCGAACGCTTCCAGCATCAGCTTCGGGACGTCGCCATTCGCGAGCAGGTTCCCTGCGGCGACGGCATTCGTTTCCGCGGCGGAACGGTAGAGTCCGAGCGTCTTGTCGCCGGACCAGGAGGCGGCGCGTCCCTCGGAGTCGATCAGGGCGAGTTGCCTGTAGTCGACATGTCGTGCCTCAGCGCGAAGCATCTCCATCGCCTCGTTGGCCGAAAGCCCCGATGCGAGCAGATCCAGCCCGAGTGGGCCAAGGCTCGGATCCGTGATGTTCTGGGTCGCGACCGCGCCGACGCCGGCACGCACATGCGCGCAACGGGCGGCGACGCAAGGGCTCGATGAGGAAACAGCGATGCCGAACATGCCGGTCCGCTCGCATCGCGCGGCGATCGAGAAGGTCATTGGCGCGCTGCCGTCATCTGGCTCAGGCCTCGTCCGGGATGACGGCCGTGACTTCGATCTCGACTACCCATTCCGGGCGGGCGAGGGCGGAGACGACGAGCCCCGTCGAGCAGGGGAACACGCCCTTCAGCCAGCGACCCATTTCCCGGTAGACCGGTTCGCGATACCGGATGTCAGTCAGATAGACGACGATCCGGCAGATGTGCTCCATCTCTCCGCCGGCCTCTTCCATCAGCATCTTGATGTTCGACATCGCCTTGGCTGTCTGCTTCTCGGCGTCGCCGACATGCAGGCTCTCGCGCGTGTCGAGATCCTGGGAGATCTGGCCGCGCAGGAAGACCATGGTCCCGCGCGCGACGACGCCCTGCGACAGGTCGTTGTCGAGCTTCTGCTCCGGATAGGTGTCCTTGGTGTTGAAGGGGCGCAGCCGCTTGTGGATCATTGGTCTCTCGAAGTGTGGAGCGAAGACATCCAGTCTGGATCGGTGAGGAGGGCCTGCAGGCGGCCCAGCATGCGGTTGACGGCGGCGAGCTCGTCGCGGCCAATCCATTCGTCGGCCTTGTGAGCGCGAGCGATGTCGCCGGGTCCGCAGACCAGAGTGGGAATACCGGCGGCGGCGTAGAAGCCAGCTTCGGTCCCGAACGAGATCGTCGAGGCGGTCTGGCGATCCTCCGCGAGATCGGCGACGAGCTTGGTGGCACCGGAATCCGGGCTGCCGTCGAGACCGGGATAGTCGATCAGCGGCGTGACCTCGATCCGGGCGTCCGATGCCGCCGCCTTGAGCGACGCCTCGGCTCCGGCGATCAGCCGATCGACCCGTCGCAGCAGATTGCCGACATCCGATCGCGGCGTCGCGCGGATCTCGAATTCGATGACGGCATTATCGGGTACCAGATTGAGGGCCGTGCCGGAATGCAGCGAGCCGACGTGGACGGTCGGACAGGGCGGGTCGTACCCCGGCGAGTCCGGCGCGGAAGCACATTCGCGTGCGAGATCGCGAAGACCGACCGCGATCTCGGCCGCTGCATCAAGTGCACTGGCGGCCTTGTGCGGATAGGCCGAGTGGCCGCCCTTGCCATGGACGGTGATCCGCCGCGCGACCTTGCCCTTGTGGCCGCAAACGACCCGCATCCGGGTCGGCTCGCCGACAATGCACAGTGCGGGAACCGTCGGAAGCGCCGCGACCTCGGCGACGAGATCCGGAGCACCGAGGCATCCGAGTTCTTCGTCATAGGAAAATGCGATGTGCACGGGCGCCTGAAGTGAAGCTTTCGTCAGTTCCGGCACCTGTGCCAGCACGGCGGCGACGAAGCCCTTCATGTCGGTTGTGCCGCGCCCGTAGATGCGGCCTTCGATCTCCGTCGCCCTGAACGGCGGAGTCGACCACGACTGGCCTTCTACAGGAACCACATCCGTGTGCGCGGACAGCACGATTCCGGCCTTATCGGCAGGACCGATCGTCGCCAGCACCGATGCCTTGTCGCCTGAGCCATCGGGAATTGTTCGGCTGGCAACGCCATGCATCTTCAGAAATTCGATGATGTAGTCGACCGCGGCGAGGTTGGAGCGCACGCTCACGGTCTCGAAGGCGACCAGATCAGCCAGAATCCCGATCGTGCGCTCAGTCACGTCGTCCGCCGCGTCGAAAGACGCACTGTCGAGACGAAGCGTGGAGAGCGCGTCGGACATCAGGCGGCCTGCAGCTTCTGATAGGAGCGATTGGCATGTACCAGTGGCTCGGTGCCTGCGCAGGCGAGGTCGACGACGATACCGGCAATGATCCGGTGGGAGCCGAACTCGAATATCTCGGCGACACGGCAATCGAACGAGCAGAGCGAGCCGCGCAGCACCGGAGCGCCGGTAGCCAGCGCATGCCATTCGCCTTCGCCGAACCGGTTATCCTTCAACTCTGGCACTCGCCCGGCGAAGGTGTCCGCGACGCGTTGTTGATCGCTCCCGAGCACGTTCGCGACAAAGACACCGTTCGCGACGATCGCGGGCAGGGCGCGGCTGTCGCGATGAATGCAGAGCACGACCGAGGGCGGCTCGAGCGACAGCGAGCATAAGGTCGAAACTGTCACGCCAAGGCGGCCGGCCTCGCCATTGGTTGTGACGACAGTCACGCCCGATGCCGTCATCGACATCGCGTCCCGAAAGCGGTCGGCGTCGACTGGATTCATTTTGAAGGTCCTTTGATGCGTTCCGACAGGCCGGCCGATTTGCGGACGAATTCCAGCGGACCGGAGAAGTCGAAATTGCCGTAGACGGCAGCCAGATGATTGAAATGGGGCGCTTGCGCAAATTGTACGAAGGTCAGGCGGTGGCCCGCGTAGTCCGAGTTCAGGAGGTCGCGGGCGAAGGCGAGCAATTTGCGGCGGTCTTCCGCCTCCCATTGTTCGTTCAGCGTATAGAACTTGTTGAGCCAGTCGCCCGAGCCCGGCGTGTTGAACGCGGCCGCATTCGGGGTGACGCAGATCTGGCCGCCACAGAGCTCGCGGGCGATGTGCATCATCGCGGGCAGCTGCGAGCAGGCGAAGACGCGGCCGGCATAGAGCATCGACTGCTGCGGCATCAGGAGCCCCCCCGGGCTCTTTTCCGCCAAGGCGATCGAGGCCGTCAGATGCGCGTTGATGCCTTCGCGATAGCAGGCGAGGTCGGCGAGCTTCTCGCGAACCGCCTGCATCTTGTCGAGGCCGGTCTGCTTGGCGTTCCACATCGCCGCGCCGATCATCATGTCGGCGACATAGAGAAGGCGGAGCACATATGGGAACGCCGAATAACGATGCAGCGTCGAGCGGATGTACTGCGCCGCCTTGGTGTGACGATAGAAGAAGACGTCTTCCCAAGGGATCAGCACGTCGTCGAATACGACCAGCGCCTCGACCTCGTCGAACTTATTAGCGAGCGGATAGTCCGCCGGGTCGGTGCGGCCGGCGAAGCTTGACCGGCAGATGTGCTTCACGCCCGGCGCGCCCATCTTGACGATGCAGCCGACGGCGTAGTCGGAGAGGGTCTCGTTGGTCCACGCGCCGACGGTCGGCTTGAGGAATGCCTGGTCGGCATAGGCCGCGGCCGTCTCGTATTTCGCGCCGCGAATGATGATGCCGGCGTCCGTCTCTTTCTTGACGTGCACCATCATGTCCGGATCTTGGTCCTGCGGCGCGCGCGATCGGTCCCCCTTCGGATCGGTGTTCGCCGAGACGTGGAATATGTCTGTCTCGATGACGTTGCGGACGTGGCGGTCGACATTGTCCGCGAACTTGGGATCGAACTCCGCAAGCACATCTCGGCCGTCGATCAGCGACCAGACCTCACCGATCGTCTCGTCGCCGACGCGGGTGACCACGCCGCCGATGTCCTTCATCACGGCATCGACCGCGTCGAGCTTGTCGGTCCAGTCCTGCGTCTCGCGGGGCGGCTTGTAGAAGGTCGTGTGGCGCTGGTTGTCCTCGACGTAGGTCAGGCGATCCCGGTAGGTCGCTTCGTGCTGCATGTCGTACATACGGGCACGGACATCGACGATCGGCTTGAAAGCCTTGTGCGTTGTCACGTCGGAAACGCGCTCACCATCGATCCAGATTTCGCGGCCGTCGCGCAGCCCAGCCCGATACTCGTCTCCCGTCCGGATCATTCCAAAACCCTCATTAACGTGGATGAAGGTTGCGCCCGGGCCGTAGATCAATAAAATATTATTATGCGTTAAATGGCATAGGAATTGCCGATGAACATCTCACTCCGTGCCCTGCGCTACGTCGTGGCGACCGCCGATTGCGGGAACCTAACCGAGGCAGCGAAGAAACTGAACGTCTCCCAGCCGTCGATCTCGGCTGCTCTGGCACAGGTCGAGGCGGAACTCGGCGTGCAGATATTCGTCCGCCACCACGCTCGCGGCGTGACGCCAACCGCGGCCGGCAATCGCATCGTCAATGACGCGCGGGCTCTCCTGAACCACGCCCGCGATTTCGCGACGACCGCGCAGTCGCTGGGCGACGAGGTGAGGGGAGAGATCTCTGTCGGCTGCTTCTGGACGATCGCCACCCATGTCATGCCTCGCTTGCTGTCGACATTCGCCGAAAAGCACCCGGGCATTTCGGTCAGCCTGGACGAGGGCGACCAGCAGCACATCCTGGAGACGTTGATGTCCGGCCGCACCGAGATGGCGCTTGCCTATAGACTCGCCATTCCGGACGAAGTGCAGGGCGAGCTTCTGGCGGAACTGCCTCCCTACGCAATCCTGCACGCCGACCATCCTTTCGCCGGACGTTCGGAGGTTCACCTCTCCGAATTGGTCGACGAGGATTTCGTCATGCTCGATCTGCCGTATTCGCGCGACTACTTCGTCGGCCTGTTCCACGCCCGAGGCATCGAGCCGCGCATCGCGTTCCGCTCGCGAGCCTATGAGCTGGCGCGCGGCCTCGTCGGTCACGGGCGGGGATACACGATCACCAATCTCGTACCACGAACCACCTACACGCATGACGGCGGCCGGGTCGCCGCCGTGCGCATCGCCGGCGATCCGGAGCCGATCCAGCTGATGATCCTGTCGCTGAAGCGGCAGATGCAGCGTCCTGCGGTGGAGGCGTTCGCGACCCATCTACGGTCGGCGTTCGCGGCCGGCGGCGATGCACTCAAACCCGCATTCGCAAAAGCTGGCTAGGGAGCGGGGAGGGGACGCGTTCCGGTCAGATCGGCAATCGCCAGCAGCGCCAGTTCGTATCCAAGGGCGCCGAGGCCGGCGACGACGCCCGTCGCCGCCTTCGACACGAAGGATTTGTGCCGGAACGGCTCGCGCTTCCAGATATTGCTCATGTGCGCCTCGATGATCGGCCCTTCATAGGCCAGCAGCGCGTCGAGGATCGCGATCGAGGTGTAGGTGAGGCCGGCGGCGTTGATGACGATGCCCGCTGTCGTTCCGCGCGCCTGCTGGATCCAGTCGACGATCTCGCCCTCGTAGTTCGATTGCCGGAAATCGAGTTCCAGCCCCAGGGAGGCAGCCCGCGCTTCGCAGCGCTCCTTGATCGCGGGAAAGCTCTCGGTGCCGTAGGTGCCGCTCGGATCGAGGCCGTAGAGGTTTGCGTTGGGGCCGTTGATGAAAAGAATCTTCTGCGTGGTTGCCATGTGATGTCCTGACGCGCTGTCGTCGATGCAAGATTAGGCGCGCTCGGAGAAAGCGATGAATCGTACTTTCCGATGCAGTGCATCGAACAATAATGGCGAGCGGCCCGGTTGGTCTGGCCGGATTCGAAATCTATGCTCCGCGCAGTTCAGCCGGAGTTTACATGTCCGCGATTGCCCCGAAGTTTCGTCCAGACGGTGATGGCTACAAGGCGCGGATCGGACTGATCTACATCGCATCGAGCGTCGTGATGGAAGCGGAGATGTGGGCGATGGCGGCGGAGGGCGTGTCGATCCATACGACCCGCATCCATCTCCCCAAGGTCACCATCGAGGGGATCGAGGAGATGATGGCCCATCCGATGCTGGAGCAGTCGGCGCGCCTCGTCGGCTCCGCGCCAATCGACGTCCTCTGCTTCGGCGGCACCAGTGCCTCGTTCCTGCGCGGCACAGCCTATGACAAGGCACTCACCGCCAAGATCGTCGAATGGGCGCCAGGCCCGAAGATCACCACCGCATCGACGGCATCTCTTGCGGCTCTCGCCGAAGTCGGAGCCGGCAAGGTCGCGCTCGCGACTCCCTACGTTGACGAGATTCACCAGCGCGCGATCCGTTTCCTGGAAGAAAACGGCCACGAGGTCGTCCGGCACGGCAATCTCGGGATCAACAGCGATCACGCTCTCGCCGAGGTTCCGCTGGAGAAGGTCTACGACCACGTGCTGTCCGTCGATCATCCGGACGCCAGCGCGATCTTCATCAGCTGCACGAACTTCCGCAGCGTCGGAGCCATCGAAGCGCTGGAGGACAAGCTCGGCAAGCCGGTGATCTCGGCGGTCCAGGCCTCGTTCTGGCACTGCCTGGAACTGACGGGAGTCGATGGCGCAAAGCCCGGCTATGGCCGTCTCTTCGCCCGCCGCCTCACTCAATCCTGATCAGCGACGATGACTATGGCGGCCACCCAATTTTTTGCCTATCTGTATCCCCTCCTGGAGGATAGGAAATGAACGAACCTCATCAACATCACGAAGCTGTCGCCAAGCGCCTCAAGCGGGCGCAGGGCCACCTGAAAACGGTGGTGGCGATGATCGAGAATGGCCGTTCCTGCCTCGACATCGCCCAGCAGCTTCACGCGGTCGAGAAAGCCATCGGCCAGGCCAAGAGAACCTTGATCCAGGACCATCTCGATCATTGCCTCGAAGAGACGATCGGAGCCCTGCCGCGCGATCAACGCGCGCCGATCGATGAGTTCAAGGAAATCACCAAATACCTGTGAGGCTGACACATGCCGTCATTTGAGGAACTGATCCAGCAGGGCGCCGGTAACGCCTGGCTGTTCATACCCAGCGCAATCCTGCTGGGCGCCTTGCATGGGCTGGAGCCCGGTCACTCGAAGACAATGATGGCCGCGTTCATCATCGCGATCCGGGGAACGATCGCCCAGGCAGTGATGCTCGGTATTGCCGCGACCGTTTCCCATACGATTGTGGTTTGGACGATCGCACTCGGCGGCATGTATCTCTATCAGGGCCTCGATGCTGAAAAGGTCGAGCCGTACCTGCAGCTGGTGTCCGGGGTGATCATCATCGGCATGGCGCTATGGATGATCCAGCGGACCTGGCAGGACCAGCAGGCTGCCAAGGCCGCCGCCGACCATTCGCACGGGCACCACGATCACGATCATGACCACTCGCATGGTCACGATCACCACCATGACGATGTCCGGATGATCGATACCGGCCACGGTCTCCACAAGCTGGTGCTGCACGAAGATGCCGCCGGGGCCCGCTGGCGCTTCTCCCCCGAGCGCGGCAAGCCTTGGACGGCCGGAGAAGTCACGCTGAAGACCGAGCGCCCGGACGGCCGCGAGCAGACTTTCACCTTCCGCGAGGCCGGTAGCTATATCGAGAGCGTCGAAGTAATTCCGGAGCCCCATGACTTCATGGTCCGCCTCGTCCTGGGCCACAAGGACCACTCACACGACTTCGATGTTTCGTTCCTTGAGAGCACCGCGGGATCCGATCATCTCCATGAGGAGATGAGGGGACTGGAAATCGGCACGGACGGCTACCAGGACGCCCACGAACTCGCGCATGCCAACGACATCCGCAAGCGCTTCGCTGGGCAGCGCAATGTCACCAATTGGCAGATCGTGCTCTTCGGCCTAACCGGCGGACTGATCCCATGTCCCGCTGCCATCACCGTCCTGCTTCTCTGCCTGCAGCTGAAGGAAATTCCGCTCGGCGCGGTTCTGGTTCTCTGCTTCTCGATCGGCTTGGCCGTGACGCTGGTCCTCGTCGGAGCAGCCGCGGCGGTCGGTGTCCGCCACGCGACACAACGAATCAGCTGGTTCTCGACTTTCGCCCGGCGCGCGCCCTATTTCTCAGGCGTTCTGCTCGTGGGTGTCGGACTTTATGTCGGCTGGCATGGCTATGCCGGTCTGCCGGATCACGCGGCTTCGGCTGCAGATCTGACGATCAGCCGGGGATGAGCGACCTAATCCGGCGGCATCCGCGGGCGTGGCCGTTCTCACGAGAGACCAAGCATCCGCCGGGCGAGATTCGTATCCTTCGCGCCGCCGGCGAAGTCATCGAAGGCCGTTTCGGTCACGCGAATGATGTGGTCGGCGATGAAACGGGCGCCTTCGCGGGCGCCGTCTTCGGGGTGCTTCAGCGCGCATTCCCATTCGAGCACCGCCCAGCCTGCGAAGCCGTACTGCGTCAGTTTCGAGAAGACGGCCTTGAAGTCGACCTGTCCGTCGCCGGGCGAGCGGAAGCGACCGGCACGATCGATCCAGGGCGCATAGCCCGAATAGACGCCCTGGCGGCCGGTCGGGCGGAACTCGGCATCCTTCACGTGGAAGGCGCTGATCCGCTCGTGGTAGATGTCGATGAAGGAGAGGTAGTCGAGCTGCTGCAGGACGAAATGCGACGGATCATAATTAATCCGGCAGCGCGGATGTCCGCCCAATCGTTCGAGGAATAGCTCGAAGGTGGCGCCGTCGAAGACATCCTCACCCGGATGGATCTCGAAGCCGATATCGACACCCTCGGCATCGTAAGCGTCGAGGATCGGTCGCCAGCGGCGCGCAAGTTCCGCAAAGGCCTCCTCGGCCAGACCGGGAGGCCGCTGCGGCCAGGGATAGACGAAGGGCCATGCGAGCGCCCCGGTGAAGCTGACGCTGCCGGTCAGGCCAAGCCGTCGCGAGGCTCTGGCGGCGAACAGCATCTGCTCCACCGCCCACTTCTGACGCTCGCTCGGCTTGCCGTGCACCTCTCCTGGAGCGAAAGCATCGAAGGCGGCATCGTAGGCGGGATGGACGGCGACGAGCTGGCCGAGAAGATGGGTCGAAAGCTCGGTGATCTCCACACCGTTCTCCCGAGCGGTCCCCGCGATCTCATCGCAATAGGTCTGCGAATTGGCGGCCTCGGCGAGATCGAAAAAGCGCGTGTCCGAGGCCGGCAGCTGGACGCCGCGATAGCCCAGACCGGCAGCCCATTTCGTGATCTCCGGCCATGACGAAAAGGGGGCGACATCGCTGGCGAACTGGGCAAGGAAAATCGCGGGACCATTTATCGTCGCGGGCATTTGTGACGGCCTTCTGCGGATTGGATCGTCCGACGTTGCCGCAAGGTCGAGCGCTTCGTCCAGCCTTCAGCGAATGGCCGAAGCCAAACGCGCTTCAACTCCACTTCAGCTCGGTGCAGGCCGAAGTTCGGCCTTGAGCGGCGGCAGTTTCTTCGCCTAGCCTTGGATTCAGAGCGGCCGAATAAGGCCCTAGGGAAACGCTCGGGAGGCTAAGATCGCGCTGCCGTGGCATCATGTAAGCCCGGGCGAGCTCGCGATGCTCAATGCGATCTTCTGGTCGGGCGGCTGTGCGCGCCACGAATTATCGGACACGCTCGAGTTCTCGCGCAGCAAGACCAATGCGCTCGCCGCCGGGCTGCTTGAACAGGGCCTCCTGGATGAGGTTGGCCTCCAACTGTCGCGAGGCGGCCGGCGGCCCGAGACCCTCCGTATCGATTCTCAGATGGGCGTGGTGATCGGCGTCGACATCGGCGCGACAAGCCTTGATCTTGCTCTGCTCCGCCCGGACCTCAGCGTCGTCGCCAAGCACTCACAAACCGCCGACGTCCAACTCGGCCCGGGACCGATCATGTCGCGGCTCCGTACGCTGATCCCGGCCATGCTGGCAGAGAACGGCATTGCGCCCGAAGACGTGCTCTCGGTTGGCATCGGCGTGCCGGGGCCGGTGAACTTCGCGGTCGGCCAGCTCGTCAATCCGCCATTGATGCCGGGCTGGGACAGTTTCTCCATCCGCGACGACATTCGCGAAGTGACGTCGGCGCCCGTCTTCGTTGACAACGATGTGAATCTGATGGCGCTCGGCGTGCTGTGGCGCCAGCACCGGCAGATCCAGGACTTCCTCATCATCAAGGTCGGGACGGGAATAGGCTGCGGTATCGTCTGTCATGGTGAGCTTTATCGCGGGGCGAGCGGCTCGGCCGGGGATATCGGGCATATCTGCGTCGATCCCGAGGGCCCGGTGTGCCGCTGCGGCAACAGAGGCTGCGTCGAGGCGATGGCGGCGGCACCGGCAATCGTCGAGATGGCCGTGGAGGCTGCTCAGTCCGGCCGGAGCCCCATTCTCGCGGAGAAGCTCAAGGCGAAGGGCCGGTTGGAAGCGATCGATGTGGGGGCGGCGAGCCGCGCCGGCGATGCCGCCTCCGACGCGATCATCGCGCGGTCCGGGCATCTGATCGGTCAGATGCTCGCGGCGCTCGTCAACTTTTACAATCCCTCACACGTCTTCGTCGGCGGTGGCGTATCTGGTATCGGGCCGATGTTCCTTGCAGCGATCCGGCAGAGCGTGAGCCAGCGCTCCCTGGCGCTGTCGACGCGTCATCTCGAAATCACCTACGCCCCGCTCCGCAACGAGGAGGGCTTGATCGGGGCAGGTGTCCTGGCCATGCGCGAGGCGCTGCGTATCGGGAGTGTCGCCGTATGACCGACACGGCACAGAGCCTAGCCGGCGTCTCAGTTGCCTTCGACGGCATCGTCAAGCGCTTCGGCCCCGTCGAGGTGCTGCACGGGGTGAGCTTCGCGCTGGAGCCCGGCCGCGTCTATGGCCTGCTCGGCGAGAACGGCGCCGGCAAGTCGACGCTGATGAAGATCCTCGCGGGCTATGAGGCGCCGAGCGCGGGCAGCGTGCTGATCAATGGCGAGCCGGTCTCGTTCAGAACTTCCCGCGATGCCGAGACGCTCGGAATCGTGCTGATCCATCAGGAGTTCAACCTGGCCGAAGACCTCACCGTCGCCGGCAACATCTTCCTCGGCCACGAAAAGAAGAGGGGCTGGTTCCTGAACGAGGCGGCGATGCGGGAAGGCGCACTCGCGGCGATGCGGCAGGTCGGGCTCGACATCGATCCGGCGACTCCCGTTCGCCGCCTGATCGTCGCGGAGAAGCAGCTCGTCGAAATCGCGAAGGCGGTGGCGCGTCGCGCGCGGCTCCTGATCATGGACGAGCCGACGGCGACCCTGACACCGTCCGAGGCCGCCAGGCTCTTCGCTCTGATCGCGCGAATGCGCGCAGATGGCGTGACCGTGATCTACATCTCGCACAAGCTCGACGAGGTGGAGCGGATCACCGACGAGGTGATCGTCATGCGAGACGGGCGGTTCGTCGGCCGCGCGCCGACGCATACGGTCACGCGCCATGCGATGGCCACGATGATGGTCGGCCGCGAGATCGCCGATCAGTTCCCGCCCCGTCTGACGGTGGATGAAACCCGCGCTCCGGCTCTTGGCGTCCGCAAAGTCAGCGTTCCCGGCTGGGCGTATGAGGCCAGCTTCGAGGTCCGTCCCGGCGAAATCCTCGGCTTCGCCGGGCTCGTTGGGGCAGGCCGCACCGAGTTGTTCGAGGGCATTCTCGGATTGCGCCCGGCGAGCGGAACAATCGAGCTGCAGGGGAGGGCGGTAAAGTTCCGCTCGCTGCGCGACGCAGCCAAATACGGACTCACCTATCTGAGCGAGGACCGCAAAGGCAAAGGCCTGCATGTCGATTTCCCGCTCGGTCCAAACCTGACCCTGATGGCGCTCGAGCGTTATGCGAAACCCTGGCTCGACCCGTCGGCGGAGAGACGGGCGCTCGAAGGCGCGGTCGACGAATTCGGCATCCGCGCCGGATCGCTCTCGGTCAAGGCATCATCATTGTCGGGCGGCAATCAGCAGAAGCTTGCGCTCGCCAAGGTGCTCCATCCCGAACCGAAGGTCGTCGTTCTCGATGAGCCGACGCGCGGCGTCGACGTCGGCGCCAAGCGCGAAATCTATTTCTTGATCCATCGGCTGGCCCAGCAGGGCCTGGCGGTGATCGTCATCTCGTCCGAGCTAATCGAGCTGATCGGGCTCGCAAATCGGGTCGCCGTCATGCGCGCGGGCCGGATCGTCGCGACGCTTTCGGGTGAAGAGCTGAATGAAGAAACCATGATCGCTTACGCCACGGGGACGCGGCATGTCGCAGCCTGACATCAACACCAGCACGACCAGCGTGGGCAAGGCCGGACGCCGGAGTGCCAACGCGAAGTCATCCCTCTCCGAGCGGTTGGCAAGCCTGGGGCCGGTCCTCGGGCTGATTCTCCTCTGCGCGGTCGGGACGGCGCTCAACAGCGACTTCGCCACGGTCGACAACCTGACGAACGTCCTGACGCGCACGGCCTTCATCGGCATCATCGCGGTCGGCATGTGTTTCGTGATCATTCTCGGAGGCATCGACCTCTCGGTCGGGTCGATGGCCGCGTTGATCGCTGGCTGCGTGATCATGTTCATCAACTGGGCAGGACCGGCGCTCGGATCGCCGCTTCTGGCGGTGCTGCTCGGCGCGGCGCTGGCCGTCGTCCTCGGAGCGGCTTTCGGGCTGATCCACGGCGTTCTGATCGCGAAAGGGCGGATCGAACCCTTCATCGTCACGCTCGGCACACTCGGCATTTTTCGTGCCTATCTGACCTATTTCGCGGATGGCGGTGCGCTGACCCTCGCCAACGATACCGCGGATCTCTACGCGCCGGTCTACTACGGCAGCTGGCTCGGCGTTCCGGTGCCGGTCTGGGTGTTTCTCATGGTCGCGCTGGTCGGCGCTCTGATTCTCAACAAGACCGCCTATGGACGCTACGTTCAGGCGATCGGCTCCAACGAGGCGGTCGCCCGCTATGCCGCCGTCGACGTCGATCGCATCAAGATACTGACCTACATGCTGCTCGGCGCCTGCGTCGGCATCGCGACGCTGCTCTATGTCCCGCGTCTCGGCTCGGCCTCGCCGACGACCGGACTTTTGTGGGAACTGGAGGCGATCGCATCCGTCATCGTCGGCGGCGCGGCGCTCAAGGGCGGCCAAGGCAGCATCACCGGAACGGTGGTCGGCGCGATCCTGCTCTCGGTGATCAGCAACATCCTCAATCTCACGAGCATCATCAGCGTCTACCTGAATGCCGCCGTGCAGGGCTTCGTCATCATCGCCGTCGCGTATTTGCAGAAGGGGCGCCGTTAGAGCGACCCGCCAACAGGGAGGTAATGAAATGTCAGAAACGAACCGGCGTGACATGCTGAAGTCGGCGGTCGCGGCCGTCGCCTTCGCGGCCGTGGGCGCGTCGCCCTCACTCGCGGCAGAGACCGTCAATCTCGGCGTGTCGATCCCGGCCGCCACCCACAGCTTCATGGGCGGCATCAACTACTGGGCGAACCAGGCGAAGAAGAATCTCGAGGCGCAGCACAAGGACCTGAAGATCACCATCAGGACGGCCGCGAACGCAACCGAGCAGGCGAACCAGCTTCAGGATCTGAGCACGGTCAACAAGATCAACGCGCTCGTGGTCTTCCCCTTCGAGTCGGCCGCGCTGACGAAGCCGGTCGCAAACGTGAAGGCGAAGGGCGCCTACGTCACCGTGGTCGATCGCGGCCTGACCGATACGAGTGCGCAGGACGCCTATGTCGCTGGCGACAACACCGCGTTCGGCCGAATTCCCGCCGAGTACATCGTCAAGAAGCTCAACGGCAAAGGCAACGTCGTCGCCCTGCGCGGCATCCCGACGACGCTCGACAACGAACGCATGGATGCCTTCACAGCCGTCCTGAAGGCGCATCCCGACGTCAAACTGCTTGATGCCAAGTATGGAAACTGGAACCGGGACGACGCCTTCAAGGTCACACAGGACTTCCTGACGCGCTTCAAGGAGATCGATGCGTTCTGGGCGGCCGACGACGACATGGCGTTCGGTGCCATGCGTGCGATCAACCAGGCTGGCCGCAAGGACATCAAGCTGATCTTCGGCGGCGCCGGCGCGAAGGACATGGTGAAGGTGATCCTCGACGGGTCCGATCCACGGATCGAGGCCAATGTCAGCTATTCGCCGAAATTCATCTACGACGCGATCAAGCTGACCGCCGAGGCGCGGCTGAAGGGCGAGAAGCTGCCGCCGACGACGATCATTCCCTCGGTGCTGATCGATAAGGGCAACGCCAAGGACTTCTACTATCCCGACTCGCCGTTCTGAGCCGGCGCTCTCCCGCAACGGTCGCCGCGATGGCGGCGGCCGCTTTCCCCACGGATAAGATCATGAGCGAGGAATCCCCGCGCAAGCTGCGCTATGCGATGATCGGTGGTGGGCGCGATGCCTTCATCGGGGCGGTGCACCGGCATGCGATTGCGCTGGACGGCATGGCCGAATTCACGGCCGGAGCCCTCTCGTCGACGCCCGAACGCGCGCTGGAATCCGGCCGCATGCTCGGCCTTCCACCCGCGCGCAATCATGGCGATTGGCGAGCGCTGCTCGACGACGAACTACGGCGTCCCTCCGACGAACGCGTCGATTTCGTCACGATCGTCACGCCGACCGACACACATTTTTCGATTGCTGAAGCATTCGTCACCGCAGGCTTTCATGTCGTCTGTGACAAGCCGTTGGTGCAGTCCTCGGAGCAGGCGGAGACTCTCGTCCAAGCCGTCGCGGATCAGGGAAGCGTGTTCGGCGTCACCTACAACTATACGGGTTATCCCATGGTCCGTCAGGCGCGCGACATGGTGCGCGACGGCACGATCGGTACGGTGCGGAAGATCGTTGTCGAATATAATCAGGGCTGGCTAGCCACCGCGCTGGAGCGGGAAGGGCAGAAGCAGGCGAGCTGGCGCACCGACCCGGCGATGAGCGGCATCGGCGGCGCGATCGGCGATATCGGATCCCATGCCGAGAACCTCGTCTCGGCCGTGACCGGGCTCGAAATCGAGTCGCTCGTCGCTGATCTGGGCGCATTGGTTCCCGGCCGAGCCCTCGATGACGACGCCAATATGTTGCTGCGCTTTCGAGGTGGGGCTCGCGGCGTGCTGGTCGCCTCGCAGATCAATACCGGTCTCGAAAACGATCTCCGTCTTCACGTGTCGGGAACACTGGGAACGCTGGAGTGGCGGCAGGAACGGCCCAGCCGGCTGATCCATCACCGGCATGATGGCCCGAAGATCGTACTGACGCGCGGTTCGCCCTGGCTGAGCGCCTCGGCGAAGAGGGCAAGCCGCATCCCGGCTGGTCATCCAGAAGGATTTATCGAAGCGTTTGCGAACATCTATCGCGGCGTCTTCGCCGCTATCAAAGCGAAAGAATCCGCCGGCACCGCCGATCCCATCGAAGCCGATTATCCGACTGTTCAGGACGGCGCTCGCGGCGTGCGCTTCATCGAACGCGCAGTCCAGTCGTCGAAACAAGGACAGTGGCTGGCATTCGATTAAATCCCTTGCTCATCTCAATAGCTATATAATATGACTATTGGATGCTGCTGAAGCGGGACCGACCGTCCATCAGAAGACGGCGGTGAAAAGGGAGGCCGGCCATGAGTCGAACGGCAACGCTGCCGAGGGCGAACACATCTTCGTCTCTCGGACTTCACGAGCTTGCTGCAGACCGTTCCACATCCACGCGCCACGCCCTGGATGCGCGAGGCCGCTGGTGAACACGCAGCTCATCGTCATTCCCGTCGGCCGCGCTCGCTCGAACCACGCGGAGATCGCCCGCCAGATCGGCATCGACATCATCGCCGGGCGCTATCCCGAGCACGGCAAACTGCCCGGCGATGCGGAGTTCACTGCTCAGTTCGGTGTCTCGCGACCCGTCGTCCGGGAAAGCGTCAAGACGCTGGTGGCAAAGGGCCTGCTCAGCACCAAGGCGAAGGTCGGCACGGTGGTGCGGGAGCGTTCCGCATGGAACATGTTCGATCCCGACGTGCTGGCCTGGCACCTTGACGCCGGCATCGACCGCCGCTTCCTGCGCGATCTCGCCGATATTCGCCTCGCGGTGGAGCCGCGTTCGGCCGCGCTCGCAGCCGAACGGCGTACTCCCGAGGCGCTGGCGCTGATCGAAGCGGCGATGCAGGAAATGCGCGAGGCGGATCCTTATTCGGTGGCGTTCGCTGAGGCCGACCTCCGCCTGCATATCGCTATCGCCAACGCCTCGGACAATCCGTTCATGCGCTCGATCGGCGCGGTCATAGAGGCGGCGCTTCGAGCCTCGTTCCTGCTCAGCGCTCCGGTTGAGGACGTGGAGCGAGAGATCGCGATCGCCGCGCATTCGCGGATCGTCGAGGCGATCGCCCAACGCTCGCCGGAACTGGCAGGCGCGGCGATGACCGACGTGATCTTCAACGGACTCCGCCGCCAGGGGGTGGATGGCGAAGGAGCCGCCGCCAGATGACTGCGCGCCGACCATTCAAGGGCGTGTTCCCAGTGGCGCCCACCGTCTTCGACGACCATGGCGAACTCGATCTCGACGGGCAGAAGCGGGCCCTCGACTTCATGATCGATGCGGGCTCGCAGGGCATCTGCGTCCTCGCCAATTTCTCGGAGCAGTTCGTGCTCAGCGACGCCGAGCGCGACCTCGTGATGAGAACCGCGCTCGAGCACGTGGCTGGGCGCGTGCCAGTCATCGTCACCACCACTCATTTCTCGAGCGCGGTCTGTGCGGAGCGGTCTCGCCGGGCGCAGGAGGCGGGGGCCGCCATGGTGATGATCATGCCGCCCTATCACGGCGCCACGATCCGCGTGCCCGAAGACGGCATCTACGAGTTCTTCCGCCGCATCTCCGATGCGATCTCCATTCCGATCATGGTGCAGGACGCGCCTGTTGCCGGCACGCCTTTGTCGGCGCCGTTCCTCGCGAGGATGGCGCGGGAGATCGACAACCTTTCCTATTTCAAAATCGAGGTGCCACAGGCGGCTGCCAAGCTCAGGACCCTGATCGAGATCGGCGGCGAGGACATAGAAGGGCCCTGGGACGGCGAAGAGGCGATTACGCTGATCTCCGATCTCGAAGCCGGGGCGACCGGAGCGATGACCGGCGGCGGCTATCCGGACGGCATTCGAGAGATCACCGACTCCTTCTTTGAGGGTCGTCGCGACGACGCCTTCGCCGCCTATCAGCGCTGGCTGCCGCTGATCAATTACGAGAACCGCCAGTGCGGCCTCTCAACCTGCAAGGTGCTGATGAAGGAGGGGGGTGTGATCGCATCCGAAGCGGTACGTCACCCGCTGCAGCCGCTCCACCCGGCAACCCGCGCCGGTTTGATCGAGACCGCGCGGCGTCTCGATCCCTTGGTATTGAGGTGGACATGACGATCACAGGCGATCTCTTGATCGGTGCTCGCGACGTTCCGGCGAAGGCAGGCTTCCGCGCGATCGATCCAGCCCGCGGAGAGGCAATCGAACCGGTCTTCGCCGATGCCGGTCCGGGCGAGGTCGAACGTGCAGCCGCGCTGGCCGCCGCTGCGTTCCCGACCTTCCGCGAAACGCAGCCCGAGGAGCGCGCGCGGTTTCTCGAAAACATCGCCGACAGGATCGAGGCGCTCGGCGACACATTGATCAGCCGGGCGATGAGCGAGACGGCCCTGCCGAAGGGGCGGCTCAACGGCGAAGGGGCACGCACGACCGGGCAATTGCGCCTGTTCGCCCAGATGGTGCGCGGCGGCGATTGGGTCGAGGCGCGAATCGACACGGCGTTGCCAGACCGGAAGCCATTGCCACGTCCCGATCTGCGCCTGCGCCACGTCGGCATAGGCCCGGTTGCGGTATTCGGCGCCAGCAATTTTCCGCTCGCCTTTTCCGTGGCGGGCGGAGACACGGCCTCGGCGCTCGCCGCCGGCTGCCCAGTCGTCGTCAAGGGACATCCGGCACACCCGGGCACGTCGGAGCTGGTCGGGCGCGCGATCCGCGAGGCCGTGGCCCAGTCTGGCCTTCCCGAGGGCGTATTCTCGCTTCTGACTGGTACGTCGAATGAGCTTGGTGGAGCGCTGGTAGCCGATCCACGCATTATGGCCGTGGGCTTCACCGGTTCTCGGGCGGGCGGCCTCGCGCTGATGCGCATCGCCGCGGCGAGGCCTGTGCCGATACCGGTCTATGCCGAGATGAGCAGCATCAACCCGGTCTTTCTGCTGCCGAGCGCGCTTGACGCGCGGGCGGAGACGCTTGGCAGGGCATTCGTAGGTTCGCTTGTTCTGGGGGCAGGGCAGTTCTGCACCAATCCTGGCCTCGTCATCGCTCTCGACGGGCCTGCGCTTGATCGCTTCATCGCTGCAGCTAGGGCGGCTCTCGGCGAGATCAACGCCGCAACCATGCTGACGCCGGGCATCCATCAGGCTTTCGGCAGGAGTGTCGCTGAACTCGAAAAGCATTCGAGCACGGAGCTTCTTGCCCGTGGTTTGCCAGGGGAGGGCGCGAATATGTGCCGCGCGGCGCTGTTCGCGACGGATGCGAAGACGTTTATCGGCGACCACGCCCTGGCGGGCGAGGTGTTCGGCGCCTCCTCGATCATCGTGCGCTGCGCGGACGAGGCCGAGATGATTCAGGCAGCCGAACGACTCGAAGGTCAGCTGACGGCGACGATCCACATCGATGCCGGTGACCACGCGCTCGCGCGCCGCCTGTTGCCATTGCTGGAGGAACGCGCCGGCCGGGTGCTCGCCAATGGATGGCCGACCGGTGTCGAAGTCGGACAGGCGATGGTGCATGGCGGGCCGTTTCCTGCCACCTCCGATCCCCGTTCGACCTCAGTCGGCACGCTGGCGATCCGGCGCTTCCTCAGGCCGGTCTGCTATCAGGACCTCTCTGACGACCTTCTGCCGGAGGCTTTGAAAGCGGCAAATCCTCTGGGCCTGCGGCGGCTCGTCGACGGCGTTTCGGGGAGGACTGACCATGGGTGATATTCGTCTCGCCATCGTCGGTCTCGGAAAGATCGCCCGCGACCAGCACATTCCGGCGATCGCAGCCACGGAAGGAATCGAGCTCACGGCAATCGCCAGCCGGAACGCCAAGCTCGGTGCTGTGGCGCACTTCGCCACGATCGACGACCTCTTGGCCGGCGCGCCGGAAGTGGACGCGGTCGCTCTCTGCACTCCTCCCCAGGTGCGGCGGGCACAGGCCGCCTCGGCGCTGAGAGCAGGCAAGCATGTGCTGCTGGAAAAGCCGCCGGGCGCCAGCGTTTCCGAACTGCCGGTCCTGATCGCCGCCGCCGAAATCGGCAAGCGCACGCTCTTCGCGACGTGGCATTCGCGCTTCGCTGCTGGTGTCGAGCCGGCGCGCATCTTCCTTGCGGAGCGGGAAATCCGTTCGGTCCGGATTGAGTGGAAGGAGGATGTGCGCGTCTGGCATCCTGGCCAGACCTGGATATGGGAGCCGGGCGGGCTCGGCGTGTTCGACCCCGGCATCAATGCTCTGTCCATTCTGACGCGTATTCTGCCGCAGCCGATATTTCTCACCGCTGCGGAACTGCGGTTTCCGGAGAACTGCGCGGCGCCGATCGCGGCCGATCTCGACTTTTCGGACGAGGCGGGAACGCTGATCCGGGCCGAGTTCGACTTCCTCCAGACCGGCCCCCAAACCTGGGACATCCATGTGGACACGGACCAGGGGCGGCTGACTTTGTCCTCCGGAGGAGCCCGTCTGTTCCACGACGGTCGAATCCTAGTCGACGGAGAGGATGCCGAATACCGCGGCATCTACCGGCGGTTCGTCGATCTCATCCGCACCGGCCAGTCGGACGTCGACCTGACGCCACTGGCGCACGTCGCGGATGCCTTCATGCTCGGCCGGCGCAAGACCGTCGAAGCCTTCGTTGAGGAAGCGGCATGAACGCGCCCGTCCTCCAGATGACTGATCGCCAACCGGCGCTCGAACGCGATGTGTTCGGCCGACTGCCCGGCGGGCGGGTGGTTGAGATTCTGCGCCTCTATGGCGAGGATGGCTTCCAGGCGCGTGTCATCACCTATGGCGCCGGCCTTCAGACACTATTGGTGCCGGACACGGAGGGGCGTCTCGCCGATGTCGTGCTCGGCCACGATAGCGCCGCCGGCTACTACCGGGACCGCAGTTTCTTCGGCGCCACGATCGGTCGGTTCGCTGGCCGCATCGCGCATGGTCGCTTTGCCATTGACGGACAGGTTCACGCACTGATCTGCAACGATCGCTCGCATGCGCTCCATGGCGGCGATGAGGGGTTCGACCGGCAGATTTGGAGCGTCGAGGCGCTCGGGTCGCAGCCCGAGCCGTTCGTCACGCTCTCGCGCATCAGCCCCGACGGCGAAGAGGGTTATCCCGGAACGCTGGACGTGAGGGTGACCTATCGCGTCTCGGGGCCACGCGAGCTCACGGTCGAGTATTCCGCGACGACTGCCCGGCCGACGGTGATCAATCTCACCCATCACAGCTTCTTCAATTTGGCCGGAGAAGCGTCGGGCGACGTGCTGAACCATCGGCTGACGCTCCACGCCGATCAATATCTGCCGGTGGACGCAGGTACGATCCCTCTCGGTCCGCCTGCGCCGGTGGATGGGACGCCGTTCGACTTCCGGTCACCTCGGCCGGTCGGCGAACGCATTCGCGAAGATCATGAGCAGCTTCTGCTCGGGCGCGGCTACGACCACACCTTTCGCCTGAGGACCACCCAGCCCGGCGTGGTGCGCCTCGCCGCGCGTCTGGAAGATCCCGTATCCGGTCGTGCCCTCGACCTCCTCACCGACCAGCCGGGCCTCCAGCTCTATTCCGGGAATTACCTTGACGGCACGGCCCGCGGCAAAGGCGGCCGGCTTCACCGCCAATCGGACGCGCTTTGCCTTGAGCCCCAGGGCTTCCCGAACGCGCCGAACCGGCAGGATTACCCCTCATGCCGGCTAGACCCAGGCGACGTCTATTCGCACCGGTCGATCTACCGGTTCTCAGCGGCTTGACGGTGGAGGATAGAATGCACGGTCCCGCCAAGAACTCCTCTTCCGAGCTTCGCTCGCGAGCCTGGTTCGACAACGCTGACAATATCGACATGACTGCGCTCTACCTCGAGCGCTACATGAATTTCGGGCTTAGCCAGGAGGAACTGCAAAGCGGACGGCCGATCATCGGCATAGCCCAGACCGGCTCGGACCTTTCGCCGTGCAACCGTCATCACCTCGAGCTCGCCAACCGCGTTCGCGAAGGAATTCGGGAGGCCGGCGGCATTGCGATCGAGTTTCCGGTGCATCCGATCCAGGAGACGGGCAAGCGCCCAACTGCCGGGCTCGACCGGAACCTTGCTTATCTGGGTCTGGTGGAAGTGCTGTACGGGTATCCGCTCGACGGCGTGGTTCTGACGATCGGCTGTGACAAGACCACGCCAGCCTGCTTGATGGCGGCGGCGACGGTGAACATCCCGGCTATCGCGCTGTCGGTGGGGCCGATGCTCAACGGCTGGTTCCGCGGCGAGCGCACTGGCTCCGGCACGATCGTCTGGAAGGCGCGGGAGCTCCTTGCCAAAGGCGAGATCGACTATGCCGGCTTCGTGAAACTCGTCGCCTCCTCGGCACCCTCGACCGGTTATTGCAACACGATGGGCACGGCGACGACGATGAACTCGCTGGCCGAAGCGCTCGGCATGCAATTGCCGGGTTCGGCCGCGATCCCGGCGCCTTACCGCGACCGGCAGGAGATTGCCTATCGAACCGGCCTCAGGATAGTCGACATGGTGCGCGAGGATCTGAAACCCTCCGATATTCTGACCCGCGATGCGTTTCTGAATGCAATCTGCGTCAACTCGGCCATCGGCGGCTCCACCAATGCGCCGATACATCTGAATGCCCTTGCGCGCCATGTCGGCGTCGAGCTGTCGATCGATGACTGGCAGACTTATGGCGAGGACATCCCGCTCCTCGTCAACCTGCAGCCGGCCGGCGAATATCTCGGCGAGGATTACTACCACGCAGGTGGGGTGCCTGCTGTCGTTGCGGAGCTGATGGGGCAGGGCCTCATAGCCAAGGATGCGATGACGGTGAATGGCCGCACCATCGGCGAAAACTGCCTGGGCGCGACCATTCTCGACGAGGCGGTGATCCGGCCATTCCACCGACCGCTGAAAGAGCGCGCCGGCTTCCGCGTCTTGCGTGGCAACCTGTTCTCGTCTGCGATCATGAAGACGAGCGTGATCTCGCCGGAATTCCGCGATCGCTATCTTTCGAACCCCGACGACCCTGATGCGTTCGAAGGGTCGGCTGTGGTTTTCGACGGACCCGAGGACTACCACGCGCGCATCGACGATCCGGAGCTCAGGATCGATGCCCACACCATCCTGTTCATGCGCGGCGCGGGACCCGTCGGTTACCCGGGAGCCGCGGAAGTCGTGAACATGCGGGCGCCCGATTATCTCATCAAAGCCGGGATAACCACGCTGCCCTGCATCGGCGACGGGCGCCAGTCCGGCACATCGGGCTCCCCGTCCATCCTCAATGCCTCGCCGGAAGCGGCGCTGAACGGCGGGCTGGCTTTGCTCAAGACGGGGGATCGGGTCCGGATCGATCTCGAGCGTGGCACGGCCAATATCCTGATCTCGGATGAAGAGCTGACCGCCCGCAGAGCGAAGCTGAACGAGCAAGGCGGCTACCGTTATCCCGAGCATCAAACACCCTGGCAGGAAATTCAGCGTGGCCTGGTCGGTCAGCTTGAGACCGGTGCCGTGCTCGAATCCGCTGTTGCCTACCAGCGCATCGCCCAGACCAAGGGCATGCCGCGGGACAATCATTAGGAGGCGGTCTTGGAGGATCTCGGCGTTTCCATCCTCAGCGACCATCGTTGCCATCTCGGCGAGGGGCCGGCCTACGACGCCGCGACCGACACCGCCTGGTGGTTCGACATCATCGAGCGCGAACTGTTCGAGGCGCGTCTCGCCACCCGCGAGATCATCCGCCACAGCTTGCCCGTGATGTGCAGCATGCTCGCGCCCATCGATGACAGGCGCCAGCTGATCGCCGGAGAGGACGGACTGTATGTCCGGGAGATCGCGACGGGGCGGATGGCGCTCCACACCCCCCTTGAAGCCGATAGCGCGGCCACCCGCTCGAACGACGGACGCGTCCACCCTTCGGGCGCGCTATGGATCGGAACGATGGGGCGGGGAGGCGAACGAAGCCTCGGCGCGATCTATCACTTCTTCGAGGGCCGGCTGCGCCGCCTCTATCCCGGTTTGTCCATCCCGAATTCGATCTGTTTCTCACCGGACGGCCGTACCGCTTACTTCACGGATTCCCGCGAGAACGTGCTGATGCGCGTGTCGGTCGATCCGGCCGACGGCACGCCGACGGAAGAACCCCAGCCTCTTTATGGCACCGGGGAACCGGGTGATCTCGATGGCTCCGTGGTCGATGCCGACGGACTGATCTGGAACGCTCGGTGGGGCGCGTCCCGCCTCGATGTCTACACGCCGGCAGGCGAGCGGGCACGTAGCATCACCGTGCCCGTCTTGCAGCCGAGCTGCCCGGTGTTCATTGGTGCCGCCCTTGACCGCCTGCTGGTGACCTCTGCCTGGCAGGGGATGGATGATGCGATGCGCGCCGTCGATCCCAACCATGGCCGCACGTTCGTTTTGCGGCCCGGCGCGCGTGGCCGCGTCGAGCCACACGTCAGATTGGCGGCTTGATCATGGACCGCGATCTATCATCCATCGCTCACGTAGCCATCGACTGGGGCACGTCGAGCTTCCGGCTGTGGGCGCTGGATTCCAACGGCCGCATCCTTGCGGAACGCCGTAGCGGCGAGGGCGCCGTCGTGGCAGCAAAGCTGGGTTTCGAGACGGTGCTGGAAAGCCATCTCGCCGCGCTCGCCGTTCCGGCACACGTCCCGGTGATGATCTGCGGCATGGCCGGCTCGCGTGCCGGTTGGATCGAAGCGACATATCTGGACACGCCGGCGCAGCTCGATCTGTTGGTCGAACGAGCCGCCGGCGTGCCCTCGGCGCGACGGCCCGTCCGCATTCTGCCGGGCATCGCCCAGCGCAAGGGGGAGCCTGATGTGATCCGCGGCGAGGAGACGATCCTGCTGGCCGTGGCGGATGAGGATGCGCATCTCGTCTGCCTGCCCGGCACCCATTCGAAATGGACCAGGCTCGACGGCCGCGTCGTTGAGAGCTTCGCGACGTTCATGACCGGCGAGATGTTCCACTGGCTGCGCACCTCGTCGATCGTCGCGGGGGCGGTGGAGAGAGCGGAGACGATCCAGCCGAACGAGCACTTCACGGCCGGAGTCGAAGCGGCGCTTGCCAATCCTGCGCTCGCGACAAATCTGCCGTTCACCCTTCGCGCCGAATGGCTGCTTTCCGGCACGCCGCCCGAGGCACTGCTAGCCCGGCTGTCGGGTCTGCTGATCGGCGTCGAACTCGCCGGTGCGCGCCGTCTCGGCAGCCCCGCGTTTGAAGTCGTGCTCGTCGCCTCGGATCCTCTTTCCGCGTTGTACAAGCGCGCGCTAGAGATCGCGGGGGCTGGAACGGTGACCTTGCGTGATGCCGAGGACTGCGTCCGGATTGGGCTGCACATCGCCGCCCGCTCGGCCTTCGCCAACGCAGAGGGGTTCGCATCATGACGGCGCCCCGTATCCCATGGCCCGGCCTGCGCCGCTCGATCGTGGCCATCCTGCGCGGCATCGAGCCCCGCGAGACCGAAGCAGTGGTCGGCGCGCTGATCGAGGCCGGCATCGAAGCCATCGAGATACCGTTGAACTCGCCGCAGCCGTTCCGGTCCATCGAAAGTGCGGTGAAGATCGCGCCGGCAGCCTGCTGGATAGGCGCGGGTACTGTGCTCGATACAGGTGACGTCGACCGGTTGGCGGATCTCGGAGCGCGCCTTCTGGTGAGCCCCAATGTGGACGTCGATGTTCTTCGCCGGGCGGCAGGACACGGCATGGTCACGATGCCGGGTGTGATGACACCGACGGAGGCGTTCACCGCGCTCCGCGCCGGCGCCTCGGCTCTGAAATTCTTCCCGGCGAACCTGCTCGGACCGGCGATCATCCAGGCCATCCGCGTCGTCTTGCCGGCAGATACTGAGGTCGGCGCCGTCGGAGGCGTCTCCGAGATGGATTTTCCGGCCTATGCGGCCGCAGGCATCCGCACCTTCGGCCTCGGCTCGAGCCTCTATAAACCCGGAATGACGGCCGACGGGGTACGCGCTCGAGCGCGAATGACCGTCGCCGCATATGACGGCGTCTTTCAGGAGAGGAGGGCCCGTCAGCCTTTGGACGCCGGGTAGTTTCGACGCAACCGGCGCAAGCATGACAGCGATAAACGGCAGCAAAAGCTGCTCATAACAGGAGGGAACGACAATGCGCATTCTCACGACAGTCCTGTCGGCCCTGGCGCTCAATGCCATGGCCCTTGCCGCGCCCGCATTCTCGCAGACCGGCGCATCGATAGGCATCGCAATGCCGACCAAGGCTTCCGCCCGCTGGATCGACGACGGCAACAACATGGTCAAGGTGCTGCAGGAGCGCGGCTACAAGACCGACCTGCAATACGCAGAAGACGACATCCCGAACCAGCTCGCGCAGATCGAGAACATGGTGACCAAAGGTGCCAAGGTTCTGGTGATCGCCTCGATCGACGGCACCACTTTGTCGGACGCGCTGAAGCAGGCCGCCGACAAGGGCATCAAGGTCATCGCCTATGACAGGCTGATCCGCGACACACCGAACGTCGACTATTACGCGACCTTCGACAACTTCCAGGTGGGCGTGCTGCAGGCCGCATCGATCGTCGATGCGCTCGGCCTCAAGGACGGCAAGGGGCCGTTCAACATCGAGCTGTTCGGCGGTTCGCCAGACGACAACAATGCCTACTTCTTCTACGACGGCGCGATGTCGGTCTTGCAGCCCTACATCGACCAGAAGAAGCTCGTCGTACGGAGCGGTCAGACCGGCATGCAGAAGGTGTCGACGCTCCGCTGGGACGGCGCGACCGCCCAGGCGCGCATGGATAACCTTCTCAGCGCCTTCTACACCGATAAGCGCGTCGACGCCGTTCTGTCACCCTATGACGGCCTGTCGATCGGCATTCTGTCCTCGCTCAAGGGCGTCGGCTACGGCTCCGGCGACATGAAGATGCCGATCGTCAGCGGTCAGGATGCGGAGGTCCCGTCGGTCAAATCCATGATCGCCGGCGAGCAATATTCGTCGATCTTCAAGGACACCCGCGATCTCGCCAGGGTCACAGCCGACATGGTCGACGCGGTCCTCAGCGGCAAGGAGGTCAAGGTCAACGATACCAAGACCTACAACAACGGCGTCAAGGTCGTGCCTGCCTATCTCCTGAAACCGGTCGTGGTCGACAAGACCAACTGGGAACAGGTTCTGGTCGGCAGCGGCTACTACAAGAAAGAGCAGATCAACTAACGGCCACCCGCGAGCGGCGGCCGCGTGAAATGCGCGGCCGCGATCGTTCTATTAGGGATAGGGAATCCAGGGATGGACGCGATCCTTGAGATGCGCGGTATCAGCAAGTCCTTCACCGGAGTGAAGGCGCTGAACGACGTCAATCTTTTTGTCCGCCCTGGCGAGATCCATGCGCTCGTCGGCGAGAACGGCGCCGGCAAATCCACGCTCATGAAGGTGCTGAGCGGGGTCTACCCGCACGGCAGCTACGAAGGCGACATCGTCTATGAGGGCGAGGAGCGGCGCTTCCGCACCCTCAACGATTCCGAGGCGCTCGGCATCATCATCATCCACCAGGAATTGGCGCTGATCCCGCTGATGTCGATCGCGGAGAACATCTTCCTCGCCAACCCGCCATCCCGCTTCGGCATCATCGATCGTACGGAGGTTCATCGCCGCTCGAAGGAACTCCTGGCGAAGGTGGGGCTGGACGAGGCGCCCGATACGCTGATCACGAATATCGGAGTGGGCAAGCAGCAACTCGTCGAGATCGCCAAGGCGCTGTCGAAGAAGGTGCGCCTCCTGATCCTCGACGAGCCGACGGCCAGCCTCAACGAGCGCGACAGCCAGGCGCTTCTCGATCTCCTCGTGGAGTTTCGGCGGCAGGGTATTTCCTCGATCCTGATCTCGCACAAGCTGAACGAGATTTCCCGCGTCGCGGACCGGATCACCGTTCTGCGCGACGGCCGCACCATCGGTATGCTCGATACCCATGAGGAGCCGGTCGAGGAGGATCGCATCATCCGGATGATGGTCGACCGCGACCTCGAGCACCGCTACCCGGAGCACACGCCGAAAATCGGCGAGACGATCCTCACCGTCGAAGACTGGTCGGTCTACCACCCGATCCACACCGATCGGCAGGTCATCAGGAATGTGAACTTCCATGTAAAGCGCGGCGAGATCGTCGGCGTTGCAGGACTGATGGGAGCCGGGCGAACCGAATTCGCGATGAGTCTGTTCGGCCATTCCTATGGCCGCAGGATCAGCGGCCGCGTTACGCTGGAGGGGCAGGAGATCGACGTCTCCACTGTGACCCGCGCGATCGATGCGGGTCTTGCCTACGTGACGGAGGATCGCAAGCAGCTCGGCCTGCTCCTCGAGGAGGATATCCGCAAGAACATCACGTTGGCGAACCTGGACGACGTATCCAATCGCAGCGTGCTCGACGACATTCGCGAGCTGACCGTTGCGAGCGATTATCGCAAGCGCATGCGCATTCGCAGCGCCGATGTGTATCAGGAGGCGGGCAAGCTCTCGGGCGGCAACCAGCAGAAGGTGGTGCTGTCGAAATGGCTGTTCACCGACCCCAAGGTGCTGATCCTCGATGAGCCGACCCGGGGCATTGATGTCGGCGCCAAATACGAGATCTACGCTATCATCAACGAACTGGCCGACAGCGGGCGCGGCGTGATCGTCATATCGTCGGAAATGCCGGAACTCCTCGGCATCTGCGACCGGATCTGCGTGATGGATCACGGCATGTTCGTCGGCGAGTTCGCGGCGGCCGAAGCCACGCAAGAAAAGATAATGCGCTCGATCATGCGCAAGGGAGGCCTGCAATGACGGACAAGACGGTCGCTCTCGACGAGCGCGCGCATGGCGGTCTGCTAAAGAATAATCTGCGCGAATACGGAATGCTGCTCTCGCTGTTCGCGATCATGGTGTTTTTCGAGATCGTGACCAACGGCACACTTCTGCGACCCCTCAACCTCACCAATCTCGTCCTGCAGAACAGCTACATCGTCATCATGGCGCTCGGCATGCTGCTGGTCATCGTGACCGGGCATATCGATCTGTCCGTGGGGTCGGTGGCCGGCTTCATCGGCGCGCTCGCGGCGGTGATGATCGTGCGCTACGAACTGCCGTTCGTGCCCGCGGCCCTTATCTGCCTCGCAGTCGGCGGACTGATCGGTGCGGCGCAAGGATACTGGGTCGCCTATTTCCGTATCCCTTCCTTCATCGTCACGCTGGCCGGAATGCTGGTATTCAAGGGGCTGTCGCTTGCGCTCCTCGGCGGTCAGTCGGTCGGTCCGTTCCCGGTCATGTTCCAGCGCCTGTCTTCGGGCTTCATCCCCGAATTGTTCCCGGGCGTAGGCGTACTCTATCCGACATCGATCCTGCTCGGCGCCTTGGTTGCGCTTGCGCTCGTCTACGTCAACTTCAAGACCCGGGCCCGGCAGCAACAGCACGGCCTCGACGTGGAGCCGCAGGGCGTTTTCATCCTCAAGAACGCGCTTCTCTGTGGCGTCCTCCTCTACTTCACCTATCTGATCGCCTCGCACCGCGGTCTGCCGAATGTCCTCATCATCATGGCGGCCTTGATCGCGCTCTATTCCTTCGTCACCGGCCGCACGACGATCGGCCGGCAGATCTACGCGGTGGGCGGCAACGAGAAGGCGGCGAAGCTGTCGGGCATCATGACGGAGCGGCTGACCTTCCTGACTTTCGTCAACATGGGCGTGCTGGCGGCTTTGGCCGGCCTCGTCTTCGCGGCGCGGTTGAACACGGCGACGCCGAAGGCCGGCCTCGGCTTCGAGCTCGACGTCATCGCCGCCTGCTTCATCGGCGGCGCCTCGGCCTATGGCGGCGTCGGCCGCGTCGGCGGCGCGGTGATCGGCGCGCTGATCATGGGTGTGATGAATAACGGCATGTCGATCATGGGTATCGGTATCGACTATCAGCAGGTCATCAAGGGATTGGTTCTGCTCGGCGCGGTATGTCTCGACGTGTACAACAAGAGACGGTGACAGCCAGCGCGCTGGAGAGCGGCATCGGTGGGTAAAATTTCTTATTTTATACCCGGAGCCAGCCGCGAACGACGTTCGTCATAGGCTTTTCGGCGAATTGGTAGACGAGGAGGGCGAGGATTACCGCTGCTAGCACGGCCGAGATGACGAAGACTTCGAGGCCCATCGCCGTTGCGAGACCGCTATATGCAAACGCTTCGCGCAGGGCGCGGATAGCGAAGGGATGCACGAGGTAAAGCGCGTAAGAGGCATCGCCCAGCGCGGCCACGGGAAGTTCCACGGCGGACCATGTCGAAGAGAGAGGACCAAGAACTGCGGCGGCGACCAGCATCGCCGCGGGTACCCCATAGGCGAGGACCCGCGGCAGCATGAGAGCTCCGTCTGGCCGGGCGAGATCGAAGTGCAGAAGCAGCAGCGCGATGGCGGCAAGGCCGATGCGGCCGATTGGCTGCAGCGAGCAGCCTTTTTCCACCAGCAAAGCGATGGCCATGCCGAAAACGAATTCGAGCACGATCGGGTCGCTCCAGAACAAAATCGGCGCCGGCATGGCTTGCGAGAAGCGTCCGAACGCCACGAGGCCTAAAAGCATGACCGCGACGGCCAGAACCGCCCTTGGGCGCGGCAGCAGGAGGGCGCCCCCAAAAACGACGTAGAAGAACATTTCGTAGTTGAGCGTCCAACCGAGCGAATAAACCGGATGGATCACGCCGCTCGGCAGCGGGTAGGGGATGAACAGGTAGGATGTCAGTATCGCAGTCAGGCTCGGCGCATCCCGATTGAGCGCCGCTGGAATCAATTGGCCGAGAATGAGGTAGACGGTGACGATAGCCCAATAGATCGGGACGACGCGCGCGATGCGACGTGCGAGAAAGATGCGTGGGCCGTCGGCGGTCGTAAACAGCTTCCGCGAAGTATGGACCATGATGAAGCCGGAGATGACGAAGAACACGTCCACACCGGCGGGCCAGGGCAGGAGATCACTGCCGTGATAGGCGCGGCCGAAGCGGGCAGCCAGCGCTTCGGCGTCGTATTGCGCATGGTAGAGGACGACCGCCAGCGCCGCGAAGGCCCGAAGGACCTGGACGAGCATCAGCTTGGATGAGGCCTGCCGGCCGAGGCGTGGAAGGCTCCATTTGTCTGCGGAAACCGTTTCGGCCCGAGAAACTGCTGTCATGTCGTCGTTCCGTCGTGCGTCGGCGCGCCGCTGGGCCAGCCAATGTTATGAACCAGAAAGGGTGAGAGCGCGCGCGCCCGAATGGGCGCTACCTACGAGTGGGTAGGGTCGATCGCAGGACTATCATCACGATAATTGCCAAGATGCGATGGATCGCCGGAGCGGTCGTCCGCGGGTTGCCGGACTTCTGAAAGAGCCAGAGTGAGGACGCGTGAGCAAACTTCCCTCGTTGATCTCAAAGGGAGTTTTTGGCGCGGCTCTACTGCTGTTGGCCTTGGACGGCAGCACATCGGCGGATGACCGACTGGCAAATGCGCACATCCTGGTCGCGCCACCAATGGATCGCCCAGCTTATCGTCAATCGGTCATAGATCCCGCGCTGGACACAAGTTTCACTCGGGTAACGGACCCGGGCCAGCGTATGAAGACAGGCATTGTCTGCCGCCAGGACTTCTGCAGACACCGGTATTCCAGCGCGCAGGCCTGGAACGCCGATCAGACGCTGCTGGCAATCTTCAAGGGCTGCAACGGAATCTGCTTCCTGGACGGTCAGAGCTACGAGCCCCTTTTCCATCGCCTCGTGGACGACGATTGCAAATGGCATCCCACGGACCCGGCACTCATGATCTGTGTACGCGCCAGCCAAGTCTACGCCTGGGAGCCCCGAACCAACGTCAGAACAATCGTCTACGTGGCAAGGGGTTACGCCAACATCCAGTTCGGCCCCAATAAGGGCAATCTATCTCAGGACGGCAATCGGCTGGTGCTGCGCGCCACCACCCGGACAGGCGCGCTGGTCGCTTTCGCCTACGATATGATGGAAAAAAGAAAATATCCGGACATTGAGCTCGCCGCGCTGCCAGGACTCAATGATTACTGCGGCATCTCGCCTAGCGGACGTTATATCCTCTGTTCGAGCACGAAGGACGATCAGTTCGACGTCGCATATATTCTGACTGTAGACGGCAAATTGGTGCAGAGCTGGACGGAACACCATCGTCCGGGACATGGTGACATGGCGATCGATGCCGACGGCAACGACGTCTATGTGGGCATCAGCAAGGCTGATCCCGACAAATGGCACGTCATCAAACGCAGGTTGTCAGACGGCGTGATCACCGACCTGGTGCCCGCCGGCTATGGCGCGCATGTCTCGGCCCGCAACATCAACCGTCCAGGTTGGGTATTTGTGAGTTATGAGGGCACGTATGAGAAGATCGCCGGCGGCGTCGGCCGGGCACCATTTTATCAGGAGGTCATCGCGCTCCGCATCGACGGGAGCGGCGAAATTCGACGCATCGGCCAGACGCGCAACGTTGTGGGAGACTACATCAGCGAAACGCACGCCTCGCCATCGCCGGATGGATCGCAGGTGATCTGGTCTAGCAACTGGGGCACCGCCGGCGGACCCGTGGCAGACTACGTCTCCCGCGTGTCCTGGCCGAAGGAGTAACTAAGACTGCGATGGCCGTATTGGACCGACGGGACCGGCAGCGCGGTCCGTTTTCGCGCTCCGGCGGAGCGGGAAACTCAGGGAATATTCCGGACAATCCACGGTCCCAGCCGGTTTGCGAGCGCCACCGGCATTCTCTTCCAGCAGCGGATCGCGAGAGCATATTTCGGATTGCTGGGACTTAACTCCGGCAGCGTGGTTCCCGACGCCAGCCAATAGTACCAGAACAACGGACGCACCTCGGGATTCCATTGCATCTTGAAACGATAGGTTCCTGAATCGATCGAACAGCGGCCGAGGTCCAGTTCCCGCGCGCCCATGCTGAATGCCCACTCGATTGCATTCCAGTAAAGAAACTCGTTCACCTGATGTGAGGCCTGCGCGTAGTCGGAGCAAATCCACGGCAGCTCGATCCTCTCGGCGCGACGAAGCGCTAGAGCGCCGGCAACTGCACGCCCCTCGCGGCGTACCAGAAGGATCACCGCGTCCTTCACCGACCGCAGGATATTTTGGAAGAAAACCGGGCTGTAAACCGGTGTTCCGAGATCGCGCATGTTCAGGCCGAAAACGCGGTAGAAGTCGCCGAGCGCTTCGCTACCTTCCACCGAGAATACGGCTCCGGATTTGGCGGCCTTTCTTATCTTACCGCGCAGGCGCGAGCTGAAGTCAGACCAAATCTTCTCTTGATTGGGACTGAGATTGACAACGAGCGCGGCCTTGTGTTGCCGCAGGGTCCATCCCGCGTCTGTCAGGTTAGCCGCCGCACGTGGTTGCCGAAGCTCGACGTGGCCCACCCCTCTCTTCACGGCGAGGTCCGCTGCAGCGGTTGCCAGCGCCGCCTCGCATTCCGGCGTGTCGGCCAGGATGCCGCCATAGTCCAGAAAGGGCAGCGATACGAAGAAGTGCCCGAACAACGGGCTTTGCATCTCGACAAGCGGAAGGACTCCGCGCACGCGACCGCTGTCCCGCGCCATCAAGTACCAGCTTCGGTGGCCAAACGTGCGCTGCGAAATCTCCCGCCATTCAAGCGCGTGATACTGCGAAGCGCCCGGAACGCTGTCGACATAGGCCTGCCACTCGTCGTCGCGGCCCGTCTGCGAAAGATCGACAACCTCGAGGTGCTGCATCTTCGATCGTCGCTCCGAATCGCCGGACCACCAGACTTGGATGTCGCCGCCGTTGTCCCAGTTCGCGAAGTTCAGTCAGCCCGCTGGATCGGGGAACATAATGCGCCGGTCTGCGCCTTAGACGAAACGCATCAAGGTGAGGGCCGCATACCCACCCTTGGGTGTACCCCGTCAGGGTTACTCATGTGCCTTTCAGCTGCCGTGGTAGGGATAATTCTGCGTTCTGCATCCAGACGTTGAGTGGGCGGATCGATGAAACAGGCTCAGGCGGCCGATCGCTCGACGTGTCCGCCCCATCGCGTTTTTGCGAGCTCCGAGAGCACCATGGCGCGCTACCAGAGCGGCTCCCCGGCGGTCGCAAAGAGTCGAGAGGTGAGGGGAACCTCCGCCGCGGGCCAAGGCAGGGCCGACGCTGGGAAAACCGCGCTCTCCATCGACGTTGAGGACTGGTTCCATGCCGCCAACCTGGCAGGCGTGATTCCACGGGAGGCATGGGACGAATGCGAACTGCGGGTGGAACGCAACACCATGCGGATGTTGGAAATACTCGATGCATCCAACGCCCGTGCAACTTTCTTCGTGCTGGGTTGGGTCGCCGAGCGATGCCCAAAGCTCGTCCGCACGATCGCTGAAGCGGGTCATGAGGTCGCGTGTCATGGGCACGGTCACCAGCTCGTCTATTCGCTCCAGCCCAGCGAGTTTCGGGCCGACGTCTCTCGCGCCAAGCAATACCTCGAAGACCTGCTTGGCATGCCGGTGCGCGGCTATCGCGCGCCGTCCTTCTCCATAACGGACTGGGCCATCCCGATCTTGCAGGAGCTAGGCTTCGAGTACGACTCTTCGGTCGTACCGACGATTGCCCATGACCGGTATGGCAAGCTGACGGGGGTGCATGCGGGCAGGCCGGTGACTTTGCTGCGCGACGGTTTCCATGAGGTGTCCATATCGTGCCTCCGGCTCGACAAGCGCGGAATCCCGTGGGGTGGGGGCGGATACTTTCGGTTGGCTCCCTATGCGCTGTGGGTCCAGGGCATGCGCGCCATCCTGCGCTCCGGGCGACCTTACGTTTTTTACATCCATCCCTGGGAGATCGATGCAGGCCAGCCGCGCATTCCTGGAATGAAGGCCACCGAAGTGTTTCGCCATCGCGTCAATCTTGGCCGGTGCGAGGGGCGCTTCACGGCGCTTGCCGGCGCATTCCCATGGACCACGATCCACGACCTGATCAACGAAGGATACGCGGATCGTGATGCGACGCCGCGACGTTCGGCAAGTTGATGCTGCAGGAGAGAGGTTTGGCGTAGGATCGAGGCGCCGGATGTGCGGGAGCACAATTTGAGCCAATCGATTGCGGCCGGATCATGCTGAGCGTCTGATTTCGACGAGGCCGCCCTGATGCGCCACACGACCCCTCTACCAGCCTGCAGAAGAGCTAGCGTCGCCTGAACCTCAGAACCGGAAGGAATGCCGGAGCCGACCGAGCGCGCGCCGCAGAGGTGGCGGGGCCCTGGCTAATAGCCATCCCGTCCTCGCGAGCCCGACCTGAAAGAAGGCAAGCACACCCGCCATCAATCCCAACCGACGCCAGAGAAACAGCGCCATCGCCAAGTTCCATATGATCAGGGTCGCCGCAGTGCCGATCGCCGCGCCGTTCAGGCCAAACGCGCCGATCAACCCGGCGCTCGCGACCAAATTGCCGATCGTACTGGACACGAGCAGTACAGCCGCGCTGCGCTCATGTCCTGTCATCATCATGACGTGAAGCTGCGAGCCGCCCGCGGCTACAATCACTTGGGCGATGAGAAGGATACGAAGCGCCGGCACACCGGCCTCGTAACCCGGGCCGAACCAGGCAAAAAGCTCTGCGGCGAGGACGAACAGTGCCACGCCGATGAAACTCGACGCGGCGAGCGTCCATGTTGCTGCCTTCGTAATGAGCTTCTGCAGCGTCACTTGCTCGTTTCTAGCGAACAGGCCCGAGATGGTCGGCGCGAACAGAGTATTGATCGCGACCAGCGGCAGCGCGACGACGAAGGCAATATTGAATGCCAAGCTGTATATTCCAGCCGCGTTCGTGTCCCCGAACCAGCCCAACAATATGACCCCGGTCCGGTTCAGAAGGGCTTCGATCGCAGCCATGATAACGAGCGGCAGAGCCGCCCGGCGCCAAACCTCTGCATCGTATTCCGGCGAGGCGCTGTCTATGACGTGAGGACGCAGCTTGTGCATCCCGAGGGTGGCTAATAGCAGCCCGACGACGGCGCCTGCCAGCGTCGCCATCATCACCCTTGATGCGTCGAGGCTCCAGCCCAGACCCACGCTTGCGAGACTGACCAATCCAATCACTATTCCCTCTCGCACCACGCGGTTGGGCGCCACCGCCCACAGCACGCCGCCGAATGCTCGAACGACGGAACTGCGGATCCACAACAGCGCCAACACCGGCACCAAAAAGAGACCGACGAGAAAGGTGTCTCTGAGCTGCGTTGAGATATCTCGAACCAGGACGATGTAAGCGCCGGCGAGAATAATGAGAATGCCGACGGCCAGCGCGCGTCGTTCCGCGTACTGGATCACCCCCCGAAAAAGGGGCCATGCGCTCTCCGCCTCATAAGCGGGCAGAAAACGCAGCAGCGCTATATCAAAGCCAAGCGCCGAGAAATACGCAAGGACAGTGACCCAAGCCATGACGTATGCGTACACGCCATAAGCATCGACGGCCAGGAACCGTGCGATGACGAGTTGGGAGCAATACGCGAGCCCAACACCCGCGCTGTAGATGATGAAAGCGGCAAAGGCGCCGCGGGCGATACGATTGGCCGACTGGTTTTCGAGGTCGCCTCTAGGCATGACGGGCATCTGTCATTCGACAGGCGAAGCGGCAGGGGCGTCTGGCGAAACGGAGCGACGCCCACTGTTCGAGGTCGAACGCGCCGCTGGCCCCGCCGATCGCCACGCCTTCATGGAACGAGCGTAATACTTCCGGTATCTCATCCTCAGTTCGCCGGTATCTCCGAATCCGTATCGGGCGTGCTGCTTCAGATTGACCTGGGTGATGATGGCAACGGGCAGTTCGTCCCATTCCTTGTCGAGGCAGCCAGCATCGCGGAGCAGGCGAAGTGCATTTTGCGCCACGTCCCGTCTGGTGTCCCCCCATTTCACGACGAATAGCACTCTGTCCGCCAGGGCGGGGAGGAGGCGGGCCTCCGTCGCGCCGAGCACCGGTGGGCCATCGATGATCACGCAGTCATAGCTGTCCCGCAGCTCCTGTAGGAGGCTCGACATCTGCTCATTGGCAACGAGCGCCAACGGATCGGCTTGGCGGCGCGGCATCGGGAGGTAGTCGAGGCCGAGGCCCGGGATAGGCTGGATGATTTCGCCTGGTGGTCGATTTTGGGAATGGAGATCACGGATCTCACGGTCAGTCCGGCCGGAAAGCTTTCCGAGTAACGATGCCCTCCGAAAATCGAGGTCAACCAAAACCACGCGACGGCCTAGAACGGCGACGTATGCGGCGAGGCTCAGGGCAAGTGTCGATCTTCCTTCCATCGGAACGCTTGAACTGATCAGAACAACTTTGGATTCTTCGTTGTTCGCCACGATCTTCAGCGTCGCAGCCGCCGACTTTATCGCTTCCGAATAGGCCGAAAATGGCTCAGCCAACAGATATCGGTGAGGGCGCACTCTACGCCTTGATGCGATCTTTGGCACGAGTCCGATGCAGGGGATGCCGAGCGCATCACCGACATCGCGTTCGCTGCGGAATCTGCGATCGAGTCGGTCAACGATCACAGCAAACAAACTGGCGCCAATCGCACAGATGAGCGACGCCGGAAGGATGAAGAGGAGCGGATTGGAAGAGCTAGGCCGTTCCGGCGTGTTCGCGAGTGAAGCGACGCCGACATCGGCTGAGATGAACTCGATCTGGCTGCGGAGCTCGTCCTGCCGTCGCTGGAGTTCGACCAGCACTTGCGCCTCCGACCGCGTACCCTCGGCCTCGTTCTTAAGTTCAGCAACTCGCTTGCCGAGCCTCGTCAGTTCCCGGTTCATCGACGTGCGTTTCTGCTCATACTGGGCGTCGACGTAAAGCTGGACTATCCGGTTGGCCAATGCGGCCGCTTGCTGCGGGTTCTTTGACGTAAATGCCACCCTGATGATGCGTGAACGGCCCGCTTGGGTGATTTTTGAGCCGCGTTCGAGCTGGTCGAGGTTCAGACCCTTGTCACGTTGCACTCCGATCCGGCTCCACGTTTTCAGGCGGCGCGCTAATTCTGCCAAACTCAATCCACGCCCTTGGTTCGACGTCGGATCTGCATCGGAACCTACACTGGTCGGCGATACAGTCTTCGCATCAGTTCCGGACGACAGGCTGTCGAGAACCCGTTCCATCTGACCGCGCGAGTCCAGCGTGGCGATGTGAGTGTCGATAATTATTTCCTCTCCGAGAGATGGCCCCCGACCATCGAAGGAGCCCTGCGGCGGCTCAACCGCAATTTTGGCGATTGCCGTATACTTTGGCGCGATCAACAAGCCGACAGCGGCCGCCAGCATTGCGCCTATGATCGCAACTGTCAGGATCATCCACCTTCGGCGATACAGCACCCGGACTACATCAAGAAAATGCCGGTCCTGATCGACAGGTGGCGGGCGGACCGCCCACAAACGCCTGCTCCCGTGTACGGCTGGCCGCCGACTCGGTTCGCCCCGCTCACCCTTGGCATGCTCATCGATGAGAGATCGCAGCATGTCCTCAGCTCCAGGTTCGCCTGTAGGGCGCACGGCGGACTGCGTCCCCCGCAACCAAGCACACGGCGATCGCGAACCAGAAAATCGGATGGCGAACAATGAGGTGGAAACAGCTGAATATTGCCAGGCCGCAGAGCAAGGTCGTGAGGCCGTCCAGTTTCGCCCTACAGGTGCCTGCGAGCGTCATCGCTCCGAGCCCAACGACGCTCAGGATCCCGAGCAAACCGGATTGCATGAACAGATCGAGTAGTGTGTTGTGGGCCTCGAAATTCGGCAGCGATGATGGTTGTGGTGTAGTGGGATTTTTTCGAGCTTCCTCCGAAAGCGGTCCCATGCCTATCCGAAACGGATTCTCGAGGTGGGGCCCCGGACCGAGCCCCAGCATTGCAGATTCGAGACCCCGGTCGATCGCATCGCCCCAGATGGCAAACCGGATGGACGCCGAGCGCTCCGTATCGGCGTCCTCTCCCCTGGTTATCTCCTTGGCAATATCCTTGGCTTCGACCGCGATCGAGTTGACCAGCGGAACGACAGAAACCACCACAGCCGGAAGAGCCAGAATAACGATCCATGCAAATGCGGATCGAAAAGTGGGTCTGCCCTCTCGCGTCCATGTCCGGAGTTTGAGCGCGAGAAAGATCGGCACGCTGAAGAGCAGGACGAGGGCGAATGAATCGCTCATCGAAAGCCGGCCCACATAGACCGGCACGATGGCACACGCGATCGCAGCAATCCTCTCTCCGGTTCGGGATGCCACCTCAGCCAAATGAAGCGACAGCAACGCGAGCACTACGCAGAGCAGGGCAAGCTGGTTGGCGTTCGACGACCAACCGCGGAAGCGTTCCCAGTACCAGGGATCGATCGTGCCGATA
The DNA here is from genome assembly GCA_003347645.1 of Rhizobiaceae bacterium CPCC 101076. Taxonomy (GTDB): domain Bacteria; phylum Pseudomonadota; class Alphaproteobacteria; order Rhizobiales; family Methylopilaceae; genus Flaviflagellibacter; species Flaviflagellibacter deserti. Next base: position 267,991 of record QDFX01000003.1, read on the forward strand.
TCGATCACGTCAAAACCGCCGGCGACCTGGATCAGGAGAAATCCGGCACCCAGCGAGACCAGAAGCCAACTGACTCGATGTAGATGCGGGCCGGCTCCGGGTCCTACTACTAACAGACAACTGACAATCGCCAGAAGGGCGTAAGCCATAATGTCGTGCCGGAACAGGCTCGGGTCGTGAACATCCCCGATTACGTATCCCGTCATCGTGCCTATGCTCTGGGCCACAGCAAAAGCCGCCCAGAACATCACCAATACAGTGAGCGGCGGCGTAATTGGCGGTCCGAGCCGAGCTGCCTCACGGCCCAACATCAGAAGGACCCAGGTCAATAGGAAAAGCTCGCCCGGTCCGACCGGAAGACCCGCCAGTCTCAGTTGAGATGCGGTCGACAGTAGAAGGCCGGATGCGAGGAGAAGATCCCGCAGCATGTCAAAACCGCGCGCCAGATCGGCAGGCTAGCGTAATGTCCAAATGGGCTATGCCGAACTGCGGCGCACTATCTTGGCAAAGGTCGCGTTCGAGCCCTTCCACACCCAGTTTCATCCGCTTCTGAAGCGAACGGTTGATCAACTCCTCGTAGAGCGAGGCGTATCGCTCGACGATCACCTCGAGACTGAATTCGCTTCGGACCAACGTTGCGGCCCGTGTGCCCATCACCCCGGCAGTTTCGCGATCGCGGAGCAGATCGAGAATTCTGCCCGCCAGTTGCCGTGGCGAATGCGGCGCAACCAGATAACCATTCCAGCCGTCGCGAATTACGTCGCGGCAACCAGGCATCCGGGTTGTCACGATCGGGCGTGACGCGGCGGCTGCCTCCAGCAGTGCGCGCGGAATGCCTTCGCGGTATTCGGTCGGGAGAGCAAACACGTCCGCAATAGCGAGCAATGACGGTACGTCGGAGCGCGGACCGAGTGCGAGCACGTAGGGCTTATGTCGGTCGATCTCGTTTTGCGTTACGGCGAGCGGGCCCTCGCTGTCCCGCGGCCCCACCAACAGAAATCGGACGCCCGGACGATGCCGATGGACCTCCGCTGCCGCCTCGAGCAAGGTCGGAATTCCCTTCTGCCGCGTCATGCGCGATACCGTGACGATCGTTTCGCAGCCGCCGAGGCCAAGCGTGTGGCGGAGCTCTTCCGGAGACGGCCCGGTCGCGACAGCCTGGTCGAACCTGTCGACATCGACACCGGACCCCGGGATCAACCGCTTGGCGCTCCGACCTGTCATGCCATACCGTTCGAAGAACGTCTGGTCATCGACGTTCTGGAATACAGTCACCGTTGTCGAACGCGCCGCAATCCGTTGAAGCGCGCGCCAAATCGGGCGAAGCAACAGTGCCTTCGGCGAACGCGATGAATAGAGATAAGCTAGGCCGTTAATCGTACAGACGATATTGACCCCCGGAATGCGTCCTGCAGCCAAGGGTACCAACAGGTCCGGCTTCGTGTCGAAGCTCTGCACAATCTCCGGGCGAACATCGGCGATTAGCTTCGCAAGCGCCTTGCACGCCGTCAGGTCAGCCAGCGGTGCGATAAACCGGTCGAACTGAAATGGATAGTAGTCGATCCCCGCACGCGCGAACGGCGCCGGATCGGCGGTAGCCGCCGCGCTAACCTGAAAGCCGCGCTCACGCAGAGCAAGCAGGAACGGAACACGAAGAGCATGGTCCTCTCCGCCGATGCAAAGCACGTGCGGTCTCGTGCGAATACCCTGTGGTTTTGGAAGTGCATTCATTTCGCGTCATGCCCTCCGGTATCACTCGGGTCCGACAGCACGGCTCTACTTCCGAGATGAGTACCACAGCGCAGTAACGGGCGTCCGCGTATGACGGAGTATACCTACATGGGGGTACGCGATTTCAGCGACATTGGGTCTGCGCGAAGTCGCGCTGAGATCATCGCGGCATCGTTCTCGCGGGCGCTGCCAAGATGCGTAGTGACACTGACGGCGGCAGCAGGGATCGGCATGCGCGCATGCACAACTTCGGCGCTCGCTCGCCTGACGCATACTGGTCATAACACGGTTTAGTCACGCGCCCGGAGGACGGGTAAGACTATCATTTCCGCGCATCAATGCGACGTACGGACACTTTCCGGATCGCCAACGCGAGATGGAACCGGGCCGTGCGATCGAGCGAAATCCGATGCCGCGGAGATAGACGATGTCCATGACGACACCGACGAGATCTTGGCTCGAGGCACCGGCAATGCCTCATTATCTCCTCTCGTTCGTTCCGCCCCTGGGGACGATCCTGCGTATCGCCGTCGATATTGCGTCAATCTGGGCGGCGTTTTTGTTCAGCTGGACCATCGTCGAGGGCCGCAATATTTCTTCGCTGACCTCAGCCGAGTCAGCAGATACGGCATTCGTTGTCGGTCTGTGCACGATATTGGCGCTTCTCGCGTTCACCGGGTTTGGATTCTATACCCGGACCTATAGCTATGGTCTGTGGACGAAGCTTCGCCGTATCGGCTGGCTCAACATTGCACTCTTCATCGCTGCGGGCTCGGTCCTGTTGATTGAGGAACCACCCAGCGAACTCACATTCAGTTTGTTGATCGCGACGATCCTGGGATCGATGATCCTGCATTCGCTTTCGCGCGTGCTTTCCTTTGTTCTGCGGTCGGAAGTGCGTTCGGAAGATCGACGTGCGAGTGACCTTACTATCAGTAATATTCGGGTCGATACTTCCCAGGACAAAGTCCTTGTGATCGGGGGCGGGGGCTATATCGGTTCGGCGCTCGTTGAGAAATTGCTGAACCAGGGCCTCCAGGTTTCGGTTCTGGATGCCATGCATTTCGGCGATGAGACGCTGTCCCGGGTGTCGGGCCACCCGAACTTCACTCTGATCCGCGAGGATTTCCGCCACATCGAGGCACTCACACGCGCCGTGAGCGGAATGGGTTCGGTTATCCATCTCGGTGGGCTCGTGGGCGACCCGGCCTGTGCGGTCGATGCCGATCTGACGGTCGACATCAATGTGACGGCAACCAAGGTGATCGGTGAGATCGCCAAGGCTCGCGGCGTACGCAGGTTTATCTTCGCCAGTTCCTGCTCCGTCTATGGAGCATGCGACGACATCGTGGACGAAGAGTCGAACTTTAATCCGCAGTCGCTCTACGCACAAAGCAAGGTCGCGTCCGAAGCCGTTCTGCGCGGCCTCAACGATCCCAATTTCTCCGTAACCTGCCTGCGATTTGCCACCATTTACGGCATCTCCGGCCGGACGCGGTTCGACCTGGTCGTCAACCTGCTCTGCGCCAAGGCTGTCCGAGACGGAATGATCACCGTCTACGGCGCGGATCAGTGGCGCCCCTTCGTACACGTCGATGACGTCGCGCGTGCCATAGCCATGACACTGCGGGCCACAACCCAATTGGTGGCGGGTGAATCCTTCAATGTCGGAAGCGATGAGCAGAACTACACGCTGGGCGAGATTGCCGAGCTCATCAACAGACAAGTCCCGGATGCAGTCATCACCTCAGACGATACGTTCGTCGATAAACGCAATTATCGGGTCTCATTCGCAAAGATCCGGTCTCAGCTCGGATTTGAGCCGGCCTGGACAATCGAACGTGGCATCGCACAGGTCGTTGGGCTCGTACGCTCCAACCAGGTTGGCGACTATTCCCTGCCGACATACAGCAACGTCCTTTATCTGAAGGAGCACGGAACCGAGAGCTTTGCTGACTTCAACATCACCGGTTGGGAAACCGAATTCATGCACCTGAATCGAATTGCCTCCGCAGCACGGTGAATTGATCTTCAGCATCGAGGTGAAGCTATGCGGTACCGGCAGCCTCTCGAAACACTGACGCAATCCCGTCGGCCAACGAAAGACGAACCTCCGTCAGGACCACGAGAACCAGAGGTCCGGCCCGCTCCCACCAGCATCCCATGTTTCCGGCCGATCATCGGGGAGGCGGAGATCGAAGCCGTGACCGAGGTGCTCCGATCGGGTTGGCTCACGACCGGCGCCAAGGCGCGCGAATTCGAGCAAAGCTTCGCCGCTTTCATGGGCGGCGATGTGGAGGCGGTAGCAGTCAATTCGGCTACCGCCGGGCTTCATCTCGCCGCAGAAGCTTGCGGCATCGGCCCCGGCGATGAAGTCCTCGTGCCGACGCTGACCTTCACGGCGACCGCTTCGGTCATCCGTTATCTCGGGGCGGAAATCGTGCTGGTCGATGTCGAGGAAGGTACGCGCTGCATCGATCTCGATCAGGCCGAGCGGCGTCTGACGCCGCGCTGCAAGGCGATTATGCCGGTTCATTTCGCGGGCTATCCCTGTGACATGGTCGAGGTGTTGGCTTTTGCCCGCCGTCACGGCCTGAGAGTGATCGAGGATGCTGCTCATGCATTGCCGACGCGCCGCGATGGCCGTTTGATCGGATCCTGGGATTCCGACGCAACCGTGTTCAGCTTCTACGCGAGCAAGCCGATCACCACCGGCGAAGGCGGCATGATCGTAACCCGGGATCCGAAGATTGCCGTGCGGGCGCGCACCATGCGCACACACGGACTCGATCGTGATGCCTTCGACCGGTTCCGCAAGGTTGGCGCCTCCTGGTCCTATGACGTCGTTGCTCCAGGATTCAAATACAACCTCACCGACGTCGCGGCCGCTGTCGGCGTGGTCCAGCTTTCGCGGGCGGAGAGCTTCCAGTTGTCGCGACAAAGGGCAGCGGAACGCTATCTCGAAAAGCTGGCAGGCCTGCCCGTCGAATGTCCGACGCCCGCACCTCAGGGTGGCCTTCATGCCTGGCACATGTTCCCGATACGGGTCAACGAAACCGCGCGCGCCAACCGTGATATGTTGATCGCGGGTCTGACCGCCGAAAGCATCGGCACGTCGGTCCACTACCGACCCTTGCACGAGATGACCTATTGGAAGGAGCGCTATCGCTGCGAGCCCGATGACTTCCCCGTCGCCAGCCGCTATTTCGCCGGCGCAGTGACGTTGCCACTGTTTCCAGGCATGACCGACGACGAGATCGATCGCGTCGTGGCCGTGGTACGAAACATCTTGGAGTGACACGCCATGTCTGCTCGCGACGATCGTCCGACGATCGCTCGGCCGTCATTGGTGACGCTTGCACTCAAGCGCGCTCTGGATGTCGTTGGGTCAGCTCTCGGCCTCGTCATACTATCGATGATATTTCTGATCGTCGCGATCGCGATCAAACGAGACAGTCCCGGCCCGGTCTTCTTTCGGCAGGATCGCGTGGGGCGCGACGGCCGCGAATTCCGAATCTACAAATTCCGGTCGATGGGTGTCCGGAGGGCGGCGGGCGACACGGCACTCACGGTGCGCGCGGACAAGCGGGTTACGCGTGTCGGTGCCGTTCTCAGGAAGACCAAGCTCGACGAGCTGCCGCAACTCATCAACGTTCTGTTCGGCGACATGTCCCTTGTCGGCCCCCGTCCCGAGGTGCCCGAGTTCATGAAATTCTACTCCTCGGAGCAGAGGGCCATCATCCTCTCCGTACGTCCTGGAATGACGGATTATGCCGCGATCCTGTTTCGAGACGAGAGTTCCCTGCTCGATCGGGACGACGATCCGGTTATCCTTTACCGGCACAAGATCATGCCGATCAAATTCGGTTACTACGAGCGTTACTGCCGGGAAATCGGCCTGCTAAACGACCTGCGGATAATCCTTACGACCGTCATGCTACTTGCTGGCGGGCGCGTTCCCCGGTGGTTCGGGATTGAAAGCGAGTTGAAGATCGCTTCGGTGCCGTCGTCCAAGGGCCGAGATATCACTAAGGCTCCCGACATTCCTGCGAGCACACGTTCAAAGCCCGAATAAGGATTATGGCGTCGCCAGCGCATGCGCTTGCGCGTCGGGGGCGGGCGACTGCACGTCCATTCCCGTCGTATATTCCGACCGCAGGGCTACTTCGACCACGTCACCCGGCTGGAGCTCGGAATCCTCGTTCGCGACGATGCGTTGACGGTCCTTTTCACCCTTTCTGACGATCGAAAAACTTGGCTTGGGTTCCTGATCGCGAGGGAGATGCGGTTTTTGTCCTGTGTATTGCAGTTTCTCGCCAGTCCCTTGCAGCTTGGCTTGAGTGCGGTCGAGCGCCATGCGTGCGTCCTGCAACTCCTGCAGCAGCTTAATCTTGCGTTGGTCCTCAAGCCGTTCCAGCTGCCTCGCGGATTGGTCCTGCTGCTTCTTGACCTCCATCAACTGCGCACCGGTCTGCAACTTCCGAGTGGACGACAGCAACACGGCCCGCCGCGCCTCGGTCACGCGGGTGCTCGGCAAGGAGCCCCTGCCGAACATCTCTTCGACCTTTTGCAGTTCCTCCATATCGGCCTGTGTTCCCTGTTCCTCCTTCGCCTCCTGCGCCGCGAGCATCTTGATCTGCTCGTCCGCCTGCTTGATGGACCGGGTGAGATAAGATCTCTCGCGTTCATGGTCCGAATTTTCGGTCTTCAGATGATCGGATTCGACCTCGACGATTTCCGCGATTCTGAGTGAAGGAACGGTCGACGGCGTCAAGAGTTCGGCCTCAATGAAGTCCTTGCCGCCCAACGCAGCCTTGAGCCGCAAAACCCGCGCTTCCTCTCTGGCGAGCTCCATCCAAAGCGACTGATATTCACTCCGCAGATCCGCCGCGAGGACTGCCGGGTTGCCCGCCCGCTGCCGCAACAGATCGTAGCCCCCCGCCACGGCCACCAGTTGGCGCACGGTCATCAATGGGCGGAAAGGCAACTCGCCGGGCCTCAAGACGTCACCATTGATATAGAGGGGCCTGTATTGCGCTACGCTCGCCGTGACCTCATCGGCCTCTATCTCCACCGCATATTCGCGTCCGTCCGTCGATAACTGCCTGAACACCTTGGTGCCCATCATCGCCTGGATTCTCGCTTCCATCTCTGAGGGATAAAGACCTGCCACCGACACGCTGCCCAGTACTGGGAAAGATATGCGGCCCTCCGGCGTGACCGTCACACGTCGTTGCAGTTCGCGAACTCTTGCGACCTGAATTTCGATGACGTCACCGACGTCCACCCGATACTCGGCCATTGCCGGACCGACCGTGGTCAGGCTGGCCATAGCCAAGCCCGCCCCAACACGGCGGACCTTCCTCATGAGAGATCCCTCGGGCTCGAAGAGGTCGATGAGCAATCGAAATCGCCACATAATGATAACTCTCCGGTTGCATCGTGACAGTCCTCAATGACCGCTCCGGTGAACGCCGTTGCGGAGCAGCAAACCGAGGTTCGACAGGGCGGCGCGTCCAGCTCCATTGGGCTCGCGCGCTGGCGGCGATCTCTTGATGAGCCCCGACGGCGAGACGTTCGCAACATCCAAGTCGGCCGGGGTTTCATTCAACAGGCCCGGGGATCGGTGGACATCCTTCGCCGAGAAAAATAAGCCGCTGTTCATCGCCCAGATTGCCGCTTGCGTGCGATTATGAACGTGAATCCGGCGTAGGATTGCTTTGACGTGCACCTTCACGGTGGCCTCGGCAATATTCATCTTGCGCGCGATGACCTTGTTTGAATCGCCCTCGGTCAGGCAGCTCAGAATGGATTTTTGCCTGATCGACAGACGCGGCGTGCAACCGCCGCCGACTGGGGGAAGCTCTCGCACAGCCGCGCCGTTATCATAGGACGTGTCAGCATCGTCATCGTCCAAATGACGTGGCCCTGCGAGCCTATCTTCGATGCATTTCTGGTTGTTGTAGCAGATGCGGTGTCCAACCAGACGGTCGCTTTCATGATCGAAAATGGCGGTCAACATCGCCGGGGGCAGAACCGTTTCGCCAAGCATCACCAGTTCGAGGGATTTGATGAATGCTTCGCACGTAGCGATGTTGACTAGGTAAGCGTTCGCGCCGGCGCGGAGTGCGGACACAATCTCGGGAAACAGATGCTGATGCGCCAGCACAACGACCCGACCCAGTGGACACTGCCGTTTGAAACATTCAATTTGAGCGATCGCAGCATCGAAATCATCGCTAACGTCGATGATAAGCAAAGCGGCATTCTCCCGCGTCACCAAAGCAACCACATGATCGTCGATACAGGTTGTCGATGCGACTATCTTGAAATCAGAAGGGGGCAGAACACGGGCCAAACCTTCCCTTAGTAGGACGTTTTGCCCAGCGAGAACAGTTTCAAAAGGCATCTGTTGCATATTAGCCCCCCTGACGCCGGCATATGAACTGACCGTCTATTGGCGATCTGAGTTCATGGAACCACTCCACAATTCTGGCGCGTATCCGGTCCTGCGCGGCCAGTTGATATCTCTGGACCAAAACGCTTCGACGGACTCCGGCCAGCGAAAACAGCAATGTCAGTACGGCAATGAACAAATGTGTACAGGAAGACACTCGCAACTTCTCGCGAGCTTTCACTCCTACGGCCGTTCTTTTTCCGTGGAACTTATTTTGATGTTGCCAATACAGGGACGAGTTTCTGTGGTTGAACACGTCTCGACCTCAATTTAGTTTTTATTTATTAGATTGGTCTTCGCTGCGATGATACGATGGCGGAAATTTGACGTAAAATTAAAAAAAACTATTCGGCCATTTTCCGTTGGGGCGATGTGTCCTTGGAAAAATTCTCGCGCCAGCTGCTGAGAGAACTCATCGGGTGCGGAACCCGCGACCCATCATTTAAGTTCAGTCAGCAACCCATGAGTGCGGCGAGGGAGTAGACTCTGATTCAAGGAGCTCTTCGCTATGCGTATGCGAGACATACAGATTCTCCTGGCGGTGGCGGACAGCGCTTCATTCACCAAAGCTGCCGATCTGCTGCGACTATCTCAGCCGGCCATTTCTCTTGCCGTAAAACGGTTCGAGCAGGGCCTCGGCATCAGGATCTTTGAGCGGCATGGGCACACGGTGAGGGTGTCCAAAGACGGAGAGCACGTCCTTCACGCTGTCCGCAAGATAAACGATATCTTCCAGAACTCGCTCAGCGGCAGGACAGCACATCGACGACTTAAAATTGGACTGTCCAGCCTTCTTGGTGCAAGTGACATCGTTTCCATCATCCGGGCATTACAGCAGTCGAGCGGTTATGAACTGGAGATCACGTTCGCGCCGTCGGAGACGCTCTGGGCTCGTGATGACCTGGATTTGACGATGTACATACCGGCCGTCGAGGCGCCCACCGACGAGCTCATAAACGTGGAGCTTGGATGGATAGGTGCGAGAAACGGCACCTTCATCCAGTCTACCGAAGAACGTGGGGTGTGGGATCTCGCCTTCACGGAATTGCGCAAGGCAAAAATCCAGATCGAACGTATCATCGACGTCAACAGCAGCCTCCACGCCTACGAGCTTGCCGCAGGGGGAATTGGTTTCACTCCCTGCGTACTGAACAAGGCTAGCCGGTTTGCCAATCGTATCGTGGCCGAGATGCCAGCTCTACCCGCTCTGAACGTAGCGATCCGCGCGGAGGATCATCACATCGTAGAGATGGTGGCTGCGTTGATTTCCGTCGATCGCATAGACGACGTCACCGCGTCCGCTTCTTCACTCCTAAGCTCTGCAATGTCCTCACCCGATCTGGTTAGCGTGTCTGAAAGTTTTCGACCGCGGCCATTTAATTAAATTATTTGCCGCGTGACATTAACAAGCCTCCACTCGAGAGATTGTTGACACCGAGGTAATCGGCATTTGCACGATCCAGTCAGGCAGGAACAGGAGCGCCCTGTTCGATGAGTTTGCGCTCTTGACCTGCATGGAGCTGTAGTCGGTGACGATCTCCACCGAAGATCGGAGTCCGATGAAGACGACAGCCGGTGACGATCGGCCTGAAGCACTATCTCGAGGCCATATCCCTATTGTCGGACAAGGACGCCCTCGGAGTGGCGCAAAGTGCATCGAGGAGAACCAGGACAAGGCGCCGAACAGGGGAGCTCCGCGGCCATAGCATTCCGATCTCGCGCGGTTCGGCGGGAAGGGGAAGCTCTAGCCGGACGAAGTTTCCGAGGTCCGGCCAAGGACGGGACCAGTCCGGCACCAGGGCCACACCCAGACCGCTGCCAACCATGACCGCGATAGCTTCCAGCGAATCCAGTTCCAGCCATTCGCGCGGCGTAATCCCGGATTTCTGCAAGTATTGGTCGGCGAGCCGGCCGCCCCAATTGTTGCGGTCATAGCGAAGGAACGGACGGGTCGCGAGTAGCGTATGGGCGTCTTCTTCCGACCAGATGGTTGGGCAAAGGAGGATGAGGCGTTCGGATCGCAGAAGAGTCCAGTCGAAGCTTTTCGGGATCGGAAAAGGCGGTTGCACCACGATCGCAGCGTCAATCGTGCCCTCGTTGAGACTCTGGTAGAGGCTCGTAGAAGTTCCTGGTAGGAGGAAAACTTCGACGTCCGGCACCGTTCCGCGAAGGCGCTGCAGGGCGGACGGCAGCAGCCCCATCAGCGCGGTGGAAATGGCGCCAAGGCGAAGCTCGCCGGACGGCTCGTCCTTTGCCGCCAAGGTGCGCAAATGACGGACATCCGAGAGGATACGCCGGCTCTGCTCAAGGATTGCGAGGCCGGCTTCGGTGGGGCGTACCTGTCGCCCGGCGCGGATGAGAAGCGGTACCCCAATTTCCTCTTCGACGGCCTGCATGCGCTGGGCGACGGCTGCCGGTGTTATGCCGAGCCGGCGCGACGCTTCCGCCAGCGAACCATGTTCGACGACGAGGAGGAAGGTTTCGAGAAAGCGCGTTTCCATCAGAAGAATTTCTATGGAGTGAACCTAGAATTCACAAGCTTTTCTCTCCTCCGACCACATCGGCATATTGGCCGCGAGCCGGAGGAAGCATGGATCTCGACCTAAAGGAACGGACAGCCCTGGTGTTCGGAGGGGGCGGCGGTTTAGGCGGGGCCATCGCACGAGCCCTCTCGGCCGAGGGAGCCAACGTCGCCGTTGCCGATATCGACGAGAGCGCGGCAGAGAAGACCGCACAGGGTCTGGCTCGTGCAATCGCAATCGGCTGGGATATTGCTGATCTGCCTGTGGCGCCGGAGCGTATCCGCCGCATCGAGGCCGAACTCGGCCCGGTCGACATCCTAATCAACAACACCGGCGGTCCGCCGCCGACGCCAGCCAGCGGGCAAACACCAGAGCTTTGGTCGAAGCATTTCGACCAGATGGTGCGGTCGGTGATCGGCGTGACCGATCTGGTCCTTCCAGGAATGCGCGCGCGCAAATGGGGCAGGGTCATCACCTCGACCTCGTCGGGCGTCGTCGCGCCGATCCCCAATCTCGGTATTTCGAACGCGCTCAGGCTCGCTCTCGTCGGCTGGTCGAAGACTTTGGCCCGGGAAGTGGGTCGCGACGGCATCACCGCGAACATCGTCCTGCCAGGTCGTATTGCCACCAATCGCATTGTCTTTCTCGACGAGCAGAAAGCGTCGCGGGAGAACCGGCCGGTGGCTGACGTCACCGCCGAAAGCACTGCGGCCATTCCCGTCGGGCGCTACGGCGATCCCCACGAATACGGCGACACAGTCGCCTTCCTCGCCAGCCCCCGCGCGTCCTACATCACCGGCTCCGTTATCCGCATCGACGGCGGCCTCATTCCCAGCATCTGAGGATTTATTGATGAGCCTTGATCCAGAGGTCGTCCGGACGCTCAAGGGCGTCTCCACTGCAACGCTGACCACGATCCTTCTCAAGAAGGGACTGCGCAATGTCTGGCTGCGCGGCACGAAGCCGATCCGTCCCGGGCAGCCGCGTCTCGTGGGCCGCGCCTTCACACTCCGCTTCGTGCCCGCGCGTGAGGATCTGGCGACGCCCGAAAGCTGGTCGAAGCCCATCTCGACGCGTGGCGCGATCGAGGCCATGCCGGACGGCGTGATCGCGGTCGCCGATGCGATGGGTGTCCTCGACGCTGGCATTTTCGGCGACATCCTCTGCGCCCGCATGGTGCGGCGTGGCGTAGTCGCGCTGATCACCGACGGCGTGATGCGCGACGTCGAGGGCGTGCTGGGCACCGGCCTGCCGATCTGGTGCGATGGTGCGGCAGCTCCGCCCTCGGTTGCCGGCCTGACCTTCGTCGGATGGCAGGAGCCGATCGCCTGCGGCGGCGTGGCGGTGTTTCCAGACGACGTCATCGTCGTCGATCAGGATGGCGCGGTCGTCATTCCCGCTGCCTATCTCGACGTCATCCTGGCGGAGGCTCCGGAACAGGAGCGGATGGAAGCCTGGATCATGGCCGAAGTCGACAAGGACGTGCCTCTCCCCGGCCTCTATCCCATGAACGCGGAAACCCGCGCGCGATACGACGCCTGGAAATCCAACCAGACATGACCTTCGGTCCCGCTGCATCCGGCGTTTATGCGATCGCCACGACGCCGTTTCATGCGAATGGCGCGCTCGACACG
>QDFX01000030.1 GCA_003347645.1 Rhizobiaceae bacterium CPCC 101076
GGCCGCATTGGCCTGGGAGCCGACGAAGACGGTTGAGTTTATAGTACCGGCTGGGACGGGCGGCGGCGCGGACCAGATGGCGCGGATGCTTCAGGGCGTGATCCAGAAGCACGAGCTGATGAACCAGCCTTTGGTGGTGATCAACAAGTCGGGCGGCGCTGGCGCCGAGGGCTTCATGGACGCCAAGGGCTCGGCGGGCAACGCCAACAAGATCATCATCACTTTGTCGAACCTGTTCACGACGCCGTTGGCGACGGGGGTTCCGTTCTCGTGGCAGGACCTGACGCCGGTGGCGATGCTGGCGCTCGACGAGTTCGTGCTGTGGGTGAACGCGGAGAGCCCGTACAAGACGGCGGCGGAGTACATGGACGCGCTGAAGTCGGGCAAAGAGCAGTTCAAGATGGCCGGCACCGGCTCGAAGCAGGAAGACCAGATCATCACGGCGGCGCTGGAGCAGGCGTCTGGCGCGAAGTTCACCTATGTTCCGTACAAGGGCGGCGGCGACGTCGCGGCGCAGCTGGTCGGCAACCACGTGACCTCGTCGGTGAACAATCCGATCGAGGCGGTGGCGCACTGGCGCGCCGGCAAGCTGCGTCCGCTGTGCGTGTTCGACAGCAAGCGGCTCGACTACAAGGACGAGGTGGCGAACGGCCAGAGCTGGGGCGACATTCCGACCTGCAAGGAATCGGGCATCGACGTCGAATACCTGATGCTGCGCGGCATCTTCATGCCGCCGGGCGTGACGCCGGACCAGGTCAAGTACTATGTCGACCTGTTCCAGAAGGTGCGCGAGACGCCGGAGTGGAAGGACTTCATGGCCAAGGGCGCGTTCAACACGACGTTCCTGACCGGCGACGAATACAAGACCTGGGTGTCCGACGCGGCGACGCGGCACAAGGACCTGATGGTCAAGGCCGGCTTCGTGAAGTGATCTGATGATCCCGCGCCCCGGAGCCTCATGGGCGGCTCCGGGGCGCGTTGTGTTCGAGTATCCAGTTTTGCAATGCCAAGCACCGGTCTCAAAGAGCCGGGATCAGGGGGCGTATGATGTCGCATGAAGCAGCGGGCGATCGGTCCGAGCACACGGTGTCGGTGCGCACCGTGGACGTGGTGGTGGCGGTCCTGTTCATGGTCGTCGCGGCGGTGGTGATGTGGGACGCGCTGAGGATCGGCGCGGTCTGGGGGGTGGACGGTCCGGATGCGGGCTACTTCCCGTTCTATATCGGTCTGTTGATGTTTTTGTCGTCGGCGGCGACGGCGGTGATGGCGGTGGTGACGAAGACGCCGGACCTGTCGAGCTTCGTCGAGCGCGGTCAGCTCGGCATGGTGCTGAAGGTGCTCGTTCCGACGGTGATCTACGTGGCGCTGATCCCGTTCCTCGGGCTTTACGCGGCGTCGGCGATCTTCATCGCCTTCTTCATGGCATGGATCGGCAAATACGGCCCGGTGACGATCGTCCCGGTGGCGATCGGGGTTCCGGTGTTCCTGTTCGTCTTGTTCGAGATCTGGTTCCTGGTTCCGCTGCCGAAGGGCCCGGTCGAGAACCTGCTCGGCTATTGATTTTGAGAAGGACGGCGCGGGCTTCACGTCCGCCCGCGCCTTAGGTCAACAACACAAGAAACTTCAGCCCGGCCTCCGTTGAGGGGCGGGCGCGTGGGAGGGGCCGTTGGACGCGTTCATGTCACTTATCGAAGGGTTCGGGGTCCTGGGCGACCCGATGAACATCTTCTACATGTTCCTGGGCGTTACGCTCGGTGTTCTGATCGGCGTTCTGCCGGGTCTTGGCGGCGCCAACGGCGTTGCGATCCTGTTGCCGCTGACGTTCGCGATGTCGCCGGTGTCGGCGATCATCATGCTGTCGTCGATCTACTGGGGGGCGCTGTTCGGCGGCGCGATCACCTCGGTGCTGTTCAACATCCCGGGCGAGCCGTGGTCGGTGGCGACCACCTTCGACGGCCATCCGATGGCGCAGAAGGGCCAGGCCGGCCAGGCGCTGACGGCGGCGTTCACCTCGTCGTTCTTCGGCGGCACGATCGCGGTGCTGCTCTTGACCTTCCTGGCGCCGGTGATCGCCGATTTTGCGCTGGAATTCGGTCCGGCGGAGTTCTTCGCGGTCTATCTCCTGACGTTCTGCTCGTTCGTCGGCATGGGCAAGGAATCGCCGTTCAAGGTGATCTCGGCGATGATGCTGGGCTTTGCGCTGGCGGCGGTCGGCATCGACACGGTGACCGGCCAGCTGCGCATGACCTTCGGCTCGATCGAGCTGTTGCGCGGCTTCGACTTCCTGATCGCGGTGATCGGCCTGTTCGGCGTCGGCGAGATCCTGCTGACGATCGAGGAGGGCCTGGCGTTCAAGGGCAAGACGGCGAAGATCTCGCCGACGATCGTGTGGCAGACCTGGAAGACGCTGCCGAAGTTCTGGGCGACGGCGATCCGCGGTTCGATCGTCGGCTGCTGGATGGGCATCACGCCGGGCGGCGCGACGCCGGCCTCGTTCATGTCCTACGGTCTGGCCAAACGGTTCTCGAAGCGCGGCCGGTTCTTCGGCACCGGCGAGATCGAGGGCGTGGTGGCGCCGGAATGCGCGGCGCATGCGGCGGGCACCTCGGCGCTGCTGCCGATGCTGACGCTCGGCATTCCCGGTTCGCCGACGGCGGCGGTGATGCTCGGCGGCCTCTTGATCTGGGGTCTGCAGCCGGGTCCGCTGCTGTTCGTCGAGCAGAAGGAGTTCGTCTGGGGCCTGATCGCCTCGATCTATCTCGGCAATCTGGCCGGCCTGATCGTGGTGTTGACGACGGTGCCGATCTTCGCCTCGATCCTGCGCATTCCGTTCTCGATCATCGCGCCGGTCATCCTGGTCATCTGCGCGGTCGGCGCCTACACGGTGCACAACGCGTTCGGCGACATCGCGGTGATGCTGGTGTTCGGCGTGCTCGGCTATCTGTTCAAGAAGCTGAACTATCCGCTGGCGCCTTTGGTGCTCGCGCTCGTCCTCGGCGACATGGCTGAATCGGCGTTCCGCCAGTCGATGCTGGTGTCGAACGGCGATGTGCGGGTGTTCTGGTCGAACTGGCTGGTCGGCACGCTGGTGACCCTGGCGCTGCTGATGCTGGTGTGGCCGCTGATCTCGATGCTGATCGCCCGGGTGCGCGGCAAGAAGGACGAGGACGACGGCGAGGTCGAGACGGTCGCCAGCCACTGAGCGACGGCCGGATCCGGCCCGGATTGACGAAGGGCGCGGAGCGATCCGCGCCCTTTTTGCGAGGCTCAGGCCTTCAGCTCGGCGAGCGTGAGGCCGATGAAATCGCGGATGGAGACGACGCCGATGAGGGTTGTGCCGTCGACGACGGGGACATGGCGGATCTGGTGGTCCTGCATCAGGGCGAGCACGGTCGCGAGATCGTCGGCCGGGCGGCAGGCGACGACGCCCTTCGACATCAGCGCCGCGACCGGCCGTTTGAGGACGGCGGGGCCGTGGGCGACGATGGCGTGGAGGAGGTCGCGCTCGGAGAAGACGCCGACGAGGGTGTCGCCCTCGTTGCCGACCTCGTCCTTGACGACGAGGGCGCCGATGTTCTCGCGGCTCATCAGCCGGGCGGCGGTCTCGACGGTCTCGTCCATGCGCGCGGTCAGGATGCGGGTCGGCTTGGTCCGCAGGAGGTCGGCGACGGTCATGCTCATCACTGGGTTCCCTTGGTCGTATCCCCTTGGCGCCATTGGCTCTGCGGCCGGTCGCCCGGCGACGAGCGTGGGCGGCGGCGGAAAGGCTGTCAATCGGCGCGGCGACGCCGATATCGGGGCGGATTCGCGCGCTTCGGCGCCGAGGAGAGGGGCGGGGCGTGACGCGCTGATGAAATCTCCATTGCACCGTCATCTGGCATACAGTAGACGGTATTTTAACAGGTGCCCGCCGCGCGCGGCGCGGTGCCCGGTCCATGAAGGTCTAGGGAAGTAACCCGGTTGCAGAACCTGGCGTCACCCATGCTTCGCATCGAACCGCTCGGCGTCAACGTCAGCCTGCGGACGCTCGCCTATGACGCCTTGAAGAAGGCGATCATGGAGATGGACATCTACGGCCACGAACAGCCGATCCGGCTCGACGAGCGGCAGCTGTCGCAGGGGCTCGGGGTCAGCCGCACCCCGATCCGCGAGGCGATCACGCTGCTGGAGCAGGAGGGCTTCGTCCGCTCGGTGCCCAGGCGCGGCATCTTCGTGGTCAGGAAGACCAAGGCCGAGATCCTCGAGACGATCACGGTGTGGGCGGCGCTCGAGAGCATGGCGGCGCGGCTCGCCTGCACGGCGGCCTCCGACAAGGACCTCAAGGGCCTGCGCAAGCTCTACGGCTCGGAGAACGATCCCGACGGCGCCGACGTCAACGATTATTCGCAGAAGAACATCGCCTTCCACCAGACGGTGATCCGGCTCGGCGGCAACAGCCTGATCGTCGACCTGGCGCAGAACCTGATCCTGCACATGCGGGCGATCCGGGCGGTGTCGGTGCGCCAGGAGGGCCGGCTCGAGACCTCGCGGCGCGAGCATGCCGGGATCATCGCGGCGCTGGAAGAGCGCGACGCCGACCGCGCCGAGCTTCTGGTGCGCGAGCATACATTGGGCTTGGCCGCTCATGTCGAGCGGCATGGAGTGTTCCCGGAGTGAGCGAGGCCTGACGGCCCCGCGCCCGGCGCTTCGAACGGCTGGTCCGGATCGAGCGGCACGGGCAGGGGCTTCCGGCCAGGGGCGACGAAGCCCGAGCGCATCAGGGACCAAGGGAAACGGTTTTTGAAGGAGGGCGTCCATGGTGACGACTGTGGAGAAGGTAAAAGAGATGGCGATGGCCGAGGCGGATTCCGGCCAGGAGCTGACGGATGGCTTCCATCTCGTCATCGACGCGCTGAAGCTGAACGGCATCACCAACATCTATGGTGTGCCGGGCATTCCGATCACCGATCTCGGCCGCCTCGCGCAGGCCGAGGGGATGCGGGTGATCTCGTTCCGCCACGAGCAGAACGCCGGCAATGCGGCGGCGATCGCCGGCTTTTTGACCAAGAAGCCGGGCATCTGCCTGACGGTGTCGGCACCGGGCTTCCTCAACGGCCTGACCGCGCTCGCCAACGCCACCACCAATTGCTTCCCGATGATCCTGATCTCGGGCTCCTCGGAGCGCGAGATCGTCGACCTGCAGCAGGGCGACTATGAGGAGATGGACCAGCTGGCGATCGCCAAGCCGCTGTGCAAGGCGGCGTTCCGCGTCCTGCACGCCGAGGACATCGGCATCGCGGTCGCCCGCGCGATCCGCGCCGCGGTCTCCGGCCGTCCCGGCGGCGTCTATCTCGATCTGCCGGCGAAACTGTTCAGCCAGGTGCTCGACGCCGACAAGGGCGCCAAATCGCTGGTCAAGGTGATCGACGCCGCGCCGGCGCAGCTGCCGGCGCCGTCGGCGATCAAGCGTGCGCTCGACGTCCTGAAATCGGCCAAGCGGCCGCTGATCATCCTCGGCAAGGGCGCCGCCTATGCCCAGGCCGATCAGGAGATCCGCTCGTTCGTCGAGAAGTCCGGCATTCCGTTCCTGCAGATGAGCATGGCCAAGGGCCTGTTGCCGGACACCCATCCGCAATCGGCCGGCGCGGCGCGCTCGACCGCGCTGAAGGATTCGGACGTCGTGCTCTTGGTCGGCGCCCGCCTCAACTGGCTCTTGAGCCACGGCAAGGGCAAGACCTGGGGCGAGCCGGGCTCGAAGCAGTTCATCCAGATCGACATCGAGCCGAAGGAGATGGATTCCAACGTCGAGATCGTCGCCCCGGTGGTCGGCGATATCGGCTCGTGCATCTCAGCTTTGCTCGATGGCATCGACGGCAAATGGCAGGCGCCGCCGGCCGACTGGATCGAGGCGATCCGCTCGAAGAAGGACGCCAACATCGCCAAGATGGCGCCGAAGCTGATGAAGAACTCGGCGCCGATGGACTTCCACTCGGCGCTCGGCGCGCTCAGGACGGTGATCAAGGAGCGTCCCGACGCGATCCTGGTCAACGAGGGCGCCAACACGCTCGACCTCGCCCGCGGCATCATCGACATGTACGAGCCGCGCAAGCGCCTCGACGTCGGCACCTGGGGGGTGATGGGCATCGGCATGGGCTTCGCCGTCGGCGCCGCGGTCGAGACCGGCAAGCCGGTGCTGGCGATCGAGGGCGACAGTGCGTTCGGCTTCTCCGGCATGGAGGTCGAGACGATCTGCCGCTACGACCTGCCGGTGACGATCGTGGTGTTCAACAACAACGGCATCTACCGCGGCACCGACACCGACCCGCACGGCCGTGATCCCGGCACCACCGTGTTCGTCAAGGACAGTCGCTACGACCTGATGATGGAGGCGTTCGGCGGCAAGGGCGTCCACGTCACCACCCCCGACGAGCTCAAGCGCGCCGTCGACGAAGCGATGGACTCGGGCAAGCCGACCCTGATCAACGCCGCCATCGACCCGGAAGCAGGTTCCGAATCCGGCAATATCGGAAACCTCAACCCGCAATCCGTCGTCAAAAAGAAGAGCG
>QDFX01000031.1 GCA_003347645.1 Rhizobiaceae bacterium CPCC 101076
CATCATGGCCGAAATCGGCGAAACAGGCCCCGGAGACCAGGCCCACATAGCCCGAGCCAATCATCGCGATACGCATGGGCTTTCCTTTTGACTATGGATAATCGAGGTCGGGTCTGTTGCCGCTCGCCGATTGTACTCGTCGATTTCCGTCAAAACGCGTTGCGCGTCCTGACGACCTCAAAAACCGTTCGGAACATGATCGAAATGTCGAGCCAAAGGCTCCAGTGATTGATGTACCAAATGTCGTGTTGAATGCGCTGCTGCATCAGATCAACGGTAGCGGTTTCACCACGAAATCCGTGGATCTGTGCCCAGCCGGTTATTCCCGGCTTGACGTGCTGCCGGAATGCATAGTCGGCAAGCTCTGTCGAGTAATACTCATCGTGGGAAATCGCGTGCGGCCTCGGGCCGATCAAAGACATGTCGCCGATCAGAACGTTAATCAGCTGAGGCAACTCATCGATACTTGTTTTCCTCAGAAAACGGCCAATGCGGGTCACGCGATCGTCGTTTCGCTGCGCCTGCACAATCTTTGCGCCGTCCTCCAAAACGATCATCGATCGGAACTTGAAGATTTTGAAGGCGCGGCCGTTAAACCCTTTGCGTTTCTGTAAGAAAAAAACGGGGCCCGCCGAGTCTAATTTAACCGCGAGCGCCGTAATCACCAGCAGAGGTAGAAGAATCAGTATAGCAATGCTCGCAACGGCAACATCGATAATTCGCTTTGCTGCGCGCTCCTGCCAGGATAAAGGCGGACGGCGTATTTCGAACGAAGAAAGCTTGCCAATACGCTGTTGGTTATTGGTAAATAGTTCTGTCGTTTTCTCGTTCAAGACGAGCCGTACCGGAAGCGGAGCTGCGGACAAAAATCCAAGCAGCGGCCGAGCATGCCGGAGGCTGAAGCAATCCGCCGCGATGTAAATTTCATCGATATCGGAGCCGTGGATCTCAGCCAGCGCTGTTTCAGCGACCTGTGCCAGATGAGATGGTGTCGGATCGGCAGGAACATCGAAGCGGCGAGCGATATTGAGGCCGAAACGCCTCATCTCGGCGCGAGTGGAAGCTGCCGCAGCAACCGAACACTCGATCAAGGCAATTCTTGGCCCCTTAAGTGCCCCTCTCTCGAAAGCTCGCCGGATGATCGCTCGAACCCACACCCTATGCGCTACGAGAGCAAGGCCTCCGCCGAGGAGATAGTATGAGACTGCAACACGCGAGAAAGTACTACCCACCTTCAGGGCGAACACGAGCGCGGACAGAAAACATAAAGTTGCAATCCAACCGAACAACGTTTGCGCGATCTGCCGACGAAGCGCCAATAGCGCTTCCAAGTCATACAGTTGGCGCATGTGCAACAGCGGGATTAGAAGCGCGCAAGTACCGGCGGCGACCGCAAACCCACGGCCGATATCGGCCGACGCCAATTCCCTGGCCTGCAAAGTTTCGGCGGCAAAGCTAGCCCCGAAAATAAGGATTCCGTCGCTAAGAGCGATAATTGCACTGAGGCTGCGTGCCGAGAATGGATATCGCCATCCGACAGGCCGGAAAGTTAGGTTGTCAGCTTGCAGGTCGACGTACTTCATGGCACCCCCGCAACGGTTTCGAAATTCCTAACCCCGGTGATGTAACTAAAGGGGTTTTCGAGTCAATTTGACACTGCGCAAAATGATCTCTGGCATGCGTTTATTGCATGGTAACCTTACTATCTCGGCGAAGGTGTGACGGGGGTGCGACGCATCTGTGCTTGAGGAGCGATTTTACAAACTGTTTGCAATTTGACTGATCGGCTCTCGGACTTCTATAGCCGCGACAAAACGGCATTGCCCCTAAATTGAGCGGACAGATTACGTTGTCCTCAATGCCGATTTCTCCCTCTTATCAACGGAATGGTTCGCCTATGATTATTCCACTGGTTCTGTCAGGCGGTTCCGGCACGAGGCTTTGGCCAGCCTCCAGGGAAGCTCGTCCCAAACAATTTCTACCGCTCTTCGGTGATCGGTCGACCTTTCAGAGCACCCTATTGCGGTTCAAGGGGGATTCCAGTTTCGGTCGGCCAATCATCATGACCAACAGGGATCATCGCTTTTTAGTCAGCGAGCAGTTGTCCGAATTGGGAATTGAAGCCGACATCGTCCTGGAATTGACACGGCGGGACTCGGGACCAGCGATTGCTGCAGGAGCACATTTGGCAAGGAAGTTGCACGGTTCCGAGGTCATCATCGTCGTCGTTGCGGCCGATCACATGATCGACAATCCGGACGTATTCTCTCAAGCCTGCAAAACCGCCGCTGAAGCAGCCAAGAACGGACTGATTGTAACTTTCGGCATCACCCCCGACCACCCATCCGCGGCGTACGGTTACTTGGCGCCAGGGCCAGAAATTGACGGGTCTGAGGTAAGAATACTGGAGAGGTTTGTCGAGAAACCAGACACTCAGAATGCGGAAATCTTCATCGCACAAGGCTATCTTTGGAATTCCGGCAACTTCGTTTTCAGCCCGGATGTCCTTCTCCAGGAATACGCGAAACAAGACCCTGAAACGGAAATGGCAGCGGGCGAGGCTGTCGACAACGCCACGCCAGACCTCAACTTCCTGATCTTGGACGATAGCGCTTTCTCCAAAACGGCGGCCAAGTCGATTGACTACGCGGTTATGGAGAAAACGAGCCTTGCGGCTGTTTTACCGGTTCACTTTGGCTGGTCGGACGTTGGCAGCTGGAATTCGGTTTGGGCACTCTCCCCGCAGGACGGACAACACAATGTCTTGAAAGGTCCGGTGGTGTTATCGGATGCTAGGAACAACTTGGTCGTCTCGGATAAGCTCCTGACGGCCGTCGTTGGCGTAGAAGACCTCGCGATCATCGCGACCGAAGACGCTGTCCTAGTCGCCAAGAGAGAAGACGCAACCGCACTGAAGCGGTTGGTCGGAAAAATCCGCCAAACATTCCCAAACATCGCTGAACTCGGCGCACGCGTTCACCGCCCTTGGGGATCGTATCAGTCGCTAGACGTCGGAGAGCGCTATCAGGTCAAAAGGATCGTTGTTAAACCGGGCGGTCAATTGTCGCTTCAAAAGCATCATCATCGCTCGGAGCACTGGGTGGTCGTTCGCGGAACGGCGAAGGTCACCTTAGACGCTGTCCAGCGCATGGTTCATGAAAATGAGTCAATCTATATTCCTATCGGCGCCGTTCATAGACTAGAAAACCCCGGGAAAATCGACATCGAACTGATAGAGGTTCAAACAGGCTCCTATCTCGGAGAAGATGACATTATTCGTTTGGAGGATGTCTATAACCGGAACTCCGAAAGCACCAATTGACTTTTTGATGCAAAAAATTTGCTGATCCATCAAGCCGGATTAAATCAGAAGGTCTTAAGGCCACAGTTGCTGTCGGCGATTTCGATGACTGAGTACC
Source organism: Rhizobiaceae bacterium CPCC 101076 (assembly GCA_003347645.1). Classification (GTDB taxonomy): domain Bacteria; phylum Pseudomonadota; class Alphaproteobacteria; order Rhizobiales; family Methylopilaceae; genus Flaviflagellibacter; species Flaviflagellibacter deserti. The sequence continues at coordinate 3,420 of QDFX01000031.1, forward strand.
GCTTTCCACTCTTTGCGTTCGAAATTAGCTTGGCTATGTGGGCTATGCTCTTTTGCGTTTTCGCAAAATGATCCGTGTGACGCCTTACTGACCGGTCAGAAGCATCAGCCTCGGCGGGCGTTCCCCGTCGATCCGAGTTCGCCGAGATGCTTCTCCCAGGCGAGTGCCTGGGCGACGATGGTGTCGAGATCGTCATAGGACGGCTCCCAGTGAAGATTGCGACGGATGCGGTCGGCCGCGGCGACGATCTTCGCTGGATCGCCCGGGCGACGGGGCGACAGGTTCACCTTGAAATCGACGCCGGAGACGCGCTTCACCGCGTCGATCACCTCCAGCACCGAATAGCCCTGCCCGTAGCCACAG
>QDFX01000032.1 GCA_003347645.1 Rhizobiaceae bacterium CPCC 101076
CCGAACCGGCGTCGACCGTGTCGTTGCCGGCGCCGGCGGTGATCACGTCGTCGCCAGAACCGGCGTCGATCAGATCATCGCCCTCGCCGCCGTCGACGAGATCGTTGCCCGAACCGCCCTTCAGCGTGTCGTTGCCGATGCCGCCGGAGACCGAGTCGTCGCCCGAACCGCCGTCGACATTGTCGTTGCCGGCGCCGCCGGCGACGAGGTCGTCGCCCGCGCCGCCCTTCAGCGTGTCGTTGCCGAGGCCGCCGTCGAACACGTCATTGCCGTTGCCGCCGGTGACGACGTCGTCGCCCGCGCCGAACCGGAACGCTTCGATGCCGGAGAACGTGTCGGTGCCGATGCCGGCGCCCGAGGCCGTGCCGGCCCCGACATTGAGATTGATCGCGCCGGTGGCATCGGAAAGGTCGAGCGTGTCGACGCCCGCTCCGCCGGCGATCGTGTCGTCGCCGGCGCCGCCCTTCAGCGTGTCGTCGCCGGCACCACCATCGATCGTGTCGTTGCCGGCGCTGCCGTCGAGAACGTTTGCGGCATCGTCGCCGGTCAGCGTGTCGTCGCCCTTGCCGCCGATAACATTCTCGATTCCGACGAGCTCATCCGCGCCCGCTTCGTCGCCGTAGGCGCTCCCCGTCGAAAGGTCGACGGTGACGCCCGTGGTGTCGCTGAGTCCGGCCAGATAGGAGACGGTATCGATGCCGTCGCCGCCATCGAGCACGTCGTCGCCCACGCCGCCGACCAGCACGTCATCACCTTCGCCGCCGGCGAGATCGTCGTCGCCCGAACCACCAAAGAGGACGTCGTTTCCGGCCTCGCCGTCGATCACATCGTCGCCGGCATCGCCGTACGCCACGTCGTTGCCGTCACCGAGGCTGATGGTGTCGTCGCCCTTCATGCCATAGGCGAGGTCGTCGCCGGCCGTGCCGGAGATCTCGTCGTCGCCTTCCGTGCCGTAGGCAACGGTCACGTTGTTGATGTTCGAGATGCTCTCGCGGGCAGTATTGGTCTCGTCGACGAAGACGCCGTCGACATTGAGGTCGACGAGCCTCTGGATCTGGTCACGGGTACCGGTGATCGTCCAGGTGACGACTTCGAGTCCGAGCGCGTGAGCGGCGGCGACGCCCTCCGCCGTCAGGAGACTCTGATGGGGCGCGATGATGTCGGCATAGGCCGCGACCTGCTCCAGGGTCGCCGTACTCAGATTGGTGGCGCCGAGGAAAGCGAGCGGAATGTCCAGGCCGTATTGCGGCATGATGGTATCGTTCAGCATCTGCAGGTTCGCAGAGGAGAAGCTCTGGATGACGACACGGTCCGGATCGGTGAACTCGTGCGCGATCAGCTCCTTAACGACGGCCTCGCTGGTCGCGTAGTCGGTGCTCTTGGTCTCGGGAATGATGCCGATGGAGCGACCGGTCTCGATCGACATGGTTTTGACGATCTCGATGACCTCGCCGAAGGTCTGGAGCGCAGGCTCGAGTGCCTTCGCCTCTTCATAGGTCAGGTTCGAATAGTTGTGGTTGTCGTGGCTGACGACGAGCACGCCGTCCTTGGTCAGCCACAGATCCGGCTCGATGACGTCCGCGCCCCAATTGACGCCCCAGACATGGGCTTCGCGCGAGTGATCCGGGTACGGGTTGGTTCCGCGATGGGCGTAAATATCGATATCGGACATGATGAATCCTCAAACAATGATGGCATGAGCCGCGACAGCAGCATCGCGACGCGAGCGAACGGAATCGAATTGAACGACCGGACCGGCTCCGTTCATGACCGGCCTGGAAGGGACGCCCGTTCAGGCGTGCGGAAGCCACCGCCGCACGAGGTGCGGCGGCGGAAAAGACGGTCTTTCCTCAGTAGAGCGGGTCGTGTGGCGGGGCGGCCGGGCCGCCCCGCTTCAATGCTCAGACGAAGCGGAAGTCGTCCGCGCCGAGATTGGCGAGCTTGACGTGGTCGAGGGTCAGCGTGGTGTCCCCGTCGATCGTGAACACCACGTCCGAGCCGACCTGCGTCGCCGAGGCCATCGCCGAGGCGAAGTCGGCGAACACGTCGATCGAGAACTCCAGCACGTCGGCGCTGGCGCCCGACGTCGCGAAGTCGGAGATCGTGTCGTGGCCGAAGCCGGCCGCGAAGACGAAGGTGTCCTGACCCGAACCGCCCTTCAGCAGGTCGTCGCCCGCGCCGCCCTCGATCCGGTCCACGCCCGAACCGGCGTCGACCGTGTCG
>QDFX01000033.1 GCA_003347645.1 Rhizobiaceae bacterium CPCC 101076
CGTCATCTCCCCGATCGGCTTCACGACACCCTTCAACGCAATCAGCACCAGCAATCCAACGCCAAGAAGAAGGCCGGCCCCGCCGGCTGAGATAAGGATGGTTGAGGCCAAGCTCGCCTGCTCGGCGGCTTCCTCGCGGGCGGTCTCCAGATCCTCACCCATGACATCGACACGCTTGCCGATCAGGTCGGAGGCCTTCGCGCGCGCCTTGCGGCCTTCGCCGGTCGATATCTTCAATGCGCCGTCCCGGTCGCCTGCCATGGCGAGCGCCGTGCTTTTGTCGGCTGTCTCGAAGTAGTTCTCGATGACCTGCTTCAGCTGGCCGTTGATCGCCTTGCGCTCGGGGGTGCTGGAAAGCGCGATCATGGCATCGGCGTTCTTCAGCGCCTCTTCCTTGGCCTCGTCGTAGCGTTCCTTGAAGCCCGGGTGCTGCGTCGTATCCTGCACGATGATCAGGTTCTTTTCCTGGATCGTCGCGTCGTTGACCGATGCCTCGATCTGCTGGGCGGCCGCTCGCCGCGCGGCGGTTCCATTGACGATGTCTTGAGTCTGCGCGGCCAGCCCGCTCAGCTCGTAGGCAGACAACCCCACCAGACAGAGAACAACCGCGACGACTATGCCTGTCGGAATAAGCAGCTTGGTCAATATCTTCAGATTGTTCAGCGACATCGTGCAGTCCCCAGCTGAGCTGCCCCCTCGGCAACCTGCGGGAGCCTGTCGCGAGTATGGTTAATGATGTCTTTCGAAAAGTTTCCGTGGTTATACTTAGGGATAGATATGGGGCTTCTTTTTAACGAAAGGCCCCATATTTCGCGCCTGAGAGATCGAGATCACAAAAGACCGGTCAGCAGGCCGATACCCGCAACGGCTGCCAGACCGCCCGCCGAACGAACCGCGATTAATCCGTGACGTTCTTCCGCCTTCACGATCGAGAACCCGATCGCGATGCCGAGGACATGGAGCAGCGCGGTGGCGAGCATGAAGCCCCCACCATAGGCAAAACCACCCGCGTCTTCCGGCATCTCGGAGCCATGCGCATGGCCGTGGAAGATCGCGAACAGGCCGACGAGTCCCATCGCGATAGCGACGGGTGCCCTGACATTCAGCGCGACGGCCGCACCTAGAATGATGACGGAAAGAGCGATTCCGGTCTCGACGAAAGGAACATCGATACCCGCGAGACCCAGCGCACCGCCGCCGGCCATGATGGCAACGAACGTTGCCGGGACGAGCCAGAGCGCGCGCCCGCCGAGTTGCCAGGCGAAAACACCTACGAGAACCATCGCCAGGACGTGGTCCAGACCGGATACCGGGTGCTCGAAGCCGTGAAAGAAGCCGGTGGTGTCACCGACACCGGTATGCGCGAAGGCAAGGCTTGGAATGAGAAGCGTCGTGATGAACGCCGATGACACGATGAATTTGGTCCGCATGACCCCTCCATAAATCATGAGCTTAGTAACGGCGCCGTACGGCGTCGACGCCCTTTCCGCTCCGTGTCATGGCTTGCAAGAGTCGTTCCGTACGAAAAGGCCGGTCCGTTCGGGACCGGCCTTTGGTTACGCCTGGGGTTGGGGGATCAGGCGGCCTGGACGTTGGAGAGGAAGGAGTTGACCTCGCCGC
>QDFX01000034.1 GCA_003347645.1 Rhizobiaceae bacterium CPCC 101076
TTCCGTGCCAGCAATGGTCGCCGTGGACGGGATGGCAGCGTAGGAAGCCGTCTGGAAGGTCTTGTCCTGGCGAGCCTGACGCAGCGTCGACTGCATGGACTCGACCGTCTTGGTGATCGAGGACAGGCCGTTGTCGGCTGCTTCGAGCGTCTTGATGCCGGAAGTCATGTTGTCGAGCAGCGCGGACATGTCACCGGCTCGGCTGGACAGTGCGGACGACGTGAAGAAGTTGGTCGGGTTGTCGAGGGCCGAGTTGACCTTCTTGCCGGTGGCGAGACGGTTCTGGGTCTTCGCCATAAGATCCGCGGTGCCCTGCAGCGAGAGCAGGTTCTGGCGGACGCCTGCCGAGAGCGTGATGTTCGAAGCCATGTTTCCCTCTTCCAGAGGTCGTGAACGGTCAGGCTTCCTCATGGAAGCGATAACCGATTTCACATGGCGGCTTCTAAAATATGGTTAACGGAATGCTGAGAAGCGCGGTTAACGGGGGATTACCGCCATTTCCAGCCTCATCCTGAGCCGGACTCGCGAAGCGAGCCGCGTCGAAGGATGGCCACAAGTTCTGAGTCCGCGACCACCCTTCGACACGGATGCTGCGCATCCGGCTCAGGATGAGGCTGAAGAGAGGACGCCAAAAAGAAAAGCGGCGGAGCTTTCGCTCCGCCGCCTTCGAGAGGGGATGATCCTTCTGGATCAGAACAGGCGGAGGACCGCCTGGTCGGCCTGCGAGGCCATCGACAGGGCCGTCGAGGACAGCTGCTGGCGGGTTTGCAGGGCGAGGAGGTTTGCGGCCTCTTCGTTGGTGTCGGCAAGAACGAGCTTGTCGGCGCCGGTCTGCAGCGTATTGACCATCGACTTGGTGAAGTCCGTGCGGTTCTGGACGACCGACAGGTTCGAGCCGAAGCTCGAGGACTGCGAACGGATCGTGCTGAGCGATTCCTTCACGCCGTTGAGCAGCGTGTCGATGTTCGCGTCGCTGTCGAGGTCTTCGGCTTCGATGTTGCTGATGCCGAGTTCCGTCGAGTTGACCGCCTTCTGGTCCTTCGTCGAGATGTCGATGCTGGACGTACCGGTCTCGTTGAAGGTCAGCTTCAGGTTGTCGCCGCGCAGCAGGTTGATGCCGTTGAACGAGGCGTCGTCAGCGAACTTGTCGAGCTGGTCGCGCAGTTCGTTGAACTGGTCGGCCAGGCCGGCACGAACGGTGTTGCCGCCGATCGTCTGCGTGTTCGCGGTACCCGTGCCGCCGGTGAGGCCGGTGGCGGTGGCGCCGACGACCGACAGGTCCTGGGTCGAGAGGTTCTCGATGCGGAGCTTGCCGTTGTCGTTCGAGGCGCGGATCTTGCCCTCGAGATCGTCGTTGTTGTTGATCTCGTTGACGAGCGCGTCGACCGTCTTGGCGGTGTAGGTGTCGGTACCGCTGCCGTTGGCAAGACCGGAACCCGCCGCGCCGTTCGCCACGGC
>QDFX01000035.1 GCA_003347645.1 Rhizobiaceae bacterium CPCC 101076
CCATGCGTATCGCGATGATTGGCTCGGGCTATGTGGGCCTGGTCTCCGGGGCCTGTTTCGCCGATTTCGGCCATGATGTGATCTGCGTCGACAAGGCGGCGGACAAGATCGCGGCCCTGAAAGAGGGCCGGATTCCGATCTTTGAGCCGGGTCTCGACGAGCTCGTCGCCAGCAATGTCGAAGCGGGCCGCCTGTCGTTCTCGACGGAGCTTGCGGAGCCGGTCGCCTGGGCTGACGTCGTCTTCATCGGGGTCGGCACGCCGTCCCGTCGCGGCGACGGCCACGCCGATCTCTCCTATGTCTTCGCCGCCGCGCGCGAGATCGCCCGGTCGATGCAGGGCTTCACCGTCGTCGTCACGAAGTCGACGGTGCCGGTCGGCACCGGCGACGAGGTCGAGCGCATCATCCTTCAGGAACGGCCGAACGCGGATTTCGCGGTCGTCTCGAACCCGGAATTCCTGCGCGAAGGCGCGGCGATCGACGACTTCAAGCGACCTGACCGCATCGTCGTCGGTCTTGAGGACGAACGTGCCCGCGACGTCATGAGCGAGGTCTATCGCCCGCTTTACTTGAACAGCGCGCCGCTTCTCTTCACCCAGCGCCGCACGTCCGAACTGATCAAATACGCCGCCAACGCCTTCCTCGCGATGAAGATCACCTTCATCAACGAGATCGCCGATCTCTGCGAAAGCGTCGGCGCGAACGTCCAGGAAGTCTCGCGCGGCATCGGTCTCGACAACCGCATCGGCTCGAAGTTCCTGCATGCGGGTCCCGGTTACGGCGGCTCCTGCTTCCCGAAGGACACGCTTGCGCTGGTCAAGACCGCGCAGGATTCCGGCACGCCGGTCCGCCTGATCGAGGCCACCGTCGCGATCAACGACACCCGGAAGCGGGCGATGGCGCGCAAGGTCGTGGCGGCCTGTGGCGGCGATGTCCGCGGCAAGACGATCGCGATCCTTGGCCTGACCTTCAAGCCGAATACAGACGACATGCGCGATGCGCCGTCGCTCGCCATCATTCAGGCCCTGCAGGATCTCGGCGCCAGGGTGAAGGCCTATGACCCCGAAGGCATGGCGCATGCAAAGCACCTCCTCGATCCGAGCGTGGTCTATGCGACGGGCCCGTACGACTGCGCCGAAGGCGCCGACGCCCTCGTCATCGTCACCGAATGGAACCAGTTCCGCGCGCTTGATCTGCGCCGCCTCGGCGAGGTGATGGCGAAGCCGATCCTGGTCGATCTCCGCAACATCTATGCCCGCGACGATGTCGAGCGGCTCGGTTTCAGCTATACCGGTATCGGCACCTCGACCCGCCGAGACTACAGGGTCGGGATGGCTGCCGAGT
>QDFX01000036.1 GCA_003347645.1 Rhizobiaceae bacterium CPCC 101076
TCGAGCGGCTCGGTTTCAGCTATACCGGTATCGGCACCTCGACCCGCCGAGACTACAGGGTCGGGATGGCTGCCGAGTGAAGTTCCTGATCACCGGCACCGCCGGATTCATCGGTTTCCATCTCGCACGCCGCCTGCTCGACGAGAGTCACTTCGTGACCGGTTTCGACGGGATGACGTCCTATTACGACGTTCGCCTCAAACAGGCGCGGCATGCGATCCTCGCGCGCTCCAATGGCTTCCGGGCCGAGATCGGCATGCTCGAGGACTCGGCCGCGCTGACCCGCGCGGCCGAAATTGCCGAACCCGACGTCATCATCCACCTCGCGGCCCAAGCCGGCGTCCGCTATTCGATCGAGGCACCGCGTACATACGCGGATTCCAATCTCACCGGCTCGTTCAACGTCCTCGAACTCGCCCGTGCCCTACAGCCGCAGCATTTGCTGATGGCGTCTACGAGTTCGGTCTACGGCGCCAATGAGGAGATGCCGTTCCGCGAGAGCGACAAGGCCGACCACCCGCTGACCTTCTACGCCGCGACCAAGAAGGCGATGGAAGCGATGTCGCACTCCTATGCCCATCTGTTCGGCATCCCGACGACCTGTTTCCGGTTCTTCACCGTCTACGGACCCTGGGGCCGGCCGGACATGGCGCTGTTCAAGTTCGTCGAGGGGATCCTGAATGACCGTCCGATTGACATCTACGGCGAAGGCCGGATGAAGCGCGACTTCACCTACGTCGATGATCTCGTCGAGGCGATCGTCCGGCTAATTGAAGCGGTGCCTGAGGTGGGCAAGACGGTCTCCACAGCGGACACGCTATCACCTGTCGCGCCGTGGCGTGTCGTCAATATTGGCGGCGGCGAGCCGGTCGGGCTGATGTCGTTCGTCGAGACGATTGAGCAGGCGCTCGGCCGATCGGCCAAACGCAACATGCTGCCGATGCAGCAAGGCGACGTGGAGGCAACAGTCGCCGATCCGACGCTCCTGGAAGCGCTGACACAATACCGTCCCGAGACGCGGGTAGAGAAGGGCGTCAGCACATTCGTCGACTGGTATTTAGATTATTTTTCAGTGCGATAGCGCCGCACGTGAGCGTATGTTCATGCGCTCGCAGTATCAGCCGTTGCTTTGCGCGAATCCACCTCGCAGCCACGCTCCAGAAGGATGACTTCATGACGGTCCTCGTTACCGGCGGCGCCGGCTATATCG
>QDFX01000037.1 GCA_003347645.1 Rhizobiaceae bacterium CPCC 101076
GCCGGCCTTCTTCTTGGCGTTGGATTGCTGGTGCTGATTGCGTTGAAGGGTGTCGTGAAGCCGATCGGGGAGATGACGGGATCGATGAGCCGTCTGGCCTCGGGCGATCTGGCGGTCGATGTGACCGGCACCGAGCGCGGCGACGAGGTCGGCGCTCTGGCCCGGGCGCTGCAGGTGTTCAAGGACAATGCGATCGAGGCGCGGCGTCTGGGCGAACTCGCCGAGATCGAGAACCAGGCGAAGATGAAGCGCGCCCAGCGCCTCGACGAGCTGACCCGGACCTTCCAGGCCTCGTCGTCGGAACTGGTGCGGTCGCTGTCGGCGGCGGCGTCGGAGATGGAGGCGACGTCGGGCTCGATGTCGGCGACGGCGGAGGAGACCAACCAGCAGGCGGTGGTGGTGGCCTCGGCGGCGGAGCAGACCTCGGCCAATGTGCAGACGGTGGCGGCCTCGACCGAGGAGCTCGCCTCCTCGGTCGGCGAGATCAGCCGCCAGGTCGGCGAGAGCGCGCGGATCGCCGAAGCCGCGGTCGACGAGGCGAAGAAGGCCGATCAGATCGTCCAGTCGCTGGCGCAGAGCGCGCACAAGATCGGCGACGTCGTCTCGCTGATCGCCGACATCGCGGCGCAGACCAATCTCCTGGCGCTCAACGCCACGATCGAGGCGGCGCGCGCCGGCGAGGCCGGCCGCGGCTTCGCGGTGGTCGCTTCCGAGGTGAAGGAACTGGCCAGCCAGACCTCGAAGGCGACGAGCGACATCTCCAACCAGATCGCCGAGATCCAGACCGCGACCGAGGAAGCGGTGGCGGCGATCCGCGGCATCGGCGGCACGATCGATACGATCAACAAGATCACCTACACGGTGGCCGCCGCGGTCGAGGAGCAGGGGGCGGCGACCAACGAGATCGCCCGCAACGTCCAGCAGGCGGCGCAGGGCACCCAGCAGGTGACGATGAACATCGAGCAGGTGAAGGAAGCGGCCGGCACCACCGGCGCCGCCTCCGCCCAGGTGCTGGCGGCGGCGCAGGAACTCGCCCGCCACTCCGCCAATCTCGGCGGCGAGGTCAACTCCTTCCTCTCCAACGTCCAGGCCGCCTGATCCCCCAACCCCAGGCGTAACCAAAGGCCGGTCC
>QDFX01000038.1 GCA_003347645.1 Rhizobiaceae bacterium CPCC 101076
TCGTCGATGACGTTGACGGTGAACGAGCCGGCGGCAAGGTCGATGGCGTCGCCGTCAAAGTCGGTGAACTTCATCAGCTTCGACAAATCGAGAGCAAGACCGCCCTCGTCTCCTGGCAGATGGTCGAGCCGGCCCTCCAGTTCGAACGACCAGGCCCCGTTCTCGTAGACCTTGAGAGAGAACACCTCCTCGGCGCCAGCTTTCGCAGTGAGAACGCGATACACGCCGCCGGCATCGGCAGCTTCGCTGATCGAGGCGACTGTGACGGCGATACCGGCCGAGGTCACGGCCGCGCCGCTCGTCGTCGTGACCGACGTCACGCCCTCGCGGAACGTAAATTCGCCCCCGTCATCGGCGCCCACCGACAGACCCGGCGCATGTGCCTTGGATGCAATCAGAGCAGCAAGGGTACCGCTGGCCAGCGTCGATGTGTTGCCAGCCTGGTCGGCGGTATCCGCATCCAGCCCAGGAGAAGCGCTGTTGGTGTCTTCATTGCCGCCCGGGAGTTGCTCTTCCTCGACAACTCCGGTGCTGCTCTTGCCCGCGACCCATTGCGGGATGTCGTCGCGGATCTCGATCGTTATCCGGCCGTCGAGATCGACATAATCGCCGTCGCTATCGGTCGCACGGATGATCGAGCCAAAATCGAGGGTCGAGCTTCCACCCACCAGGTCAAAGTTCTTGCCCGCCACCGCCTCATGATCGAGCTGATCGTAAAGGCGGAACTCGAAGTCGCCATCGGACTTGTCGACCCGGAATTCAAAGACCGGATCGTTGCCGATCTTCGCCGAGAACACAGCCCACGTCGTCCCGCTGACGACAATCTCAGAGATCGAATAGCTCGGCTCCGTCCCCTTCGAGGTCAGGTTAAGTGCGCCGAACGCAGCCACGGCGTCAGGCGAGATTGAAAACCCGCCCGCCCCGTCTGCTCCAAAACTAACAAGGCTGCCGGCGGAGCCAAACACATAGGCCGGCCCTCCGAACGGAGCCGAATAATTGGCCGACCCCGTATACGAGCCATCGCCATAGACATCGTCATCCGGCGTCGTGCCGCGCGAAAATTTGCTGTCGATGTCACCTTCGTCAACCGTCCGCGATACCACCGTATCCGTCACCGAAGGCACATCGTC